>JBCCGT010000024.1:0-84894 GCA_039029135.1 Pseudomonadota bacterium
CGAACAGGCGCGCATCGAATCGTTGCGCGCACAAAAAGTGGTGCGCTGAACATGAGCCAGCGAAGTTTTCAGAGCAACAACGAGTTCGCCATCGCCTCCAACGAGCCGCAGCGCCTGGCGGACTTCACCCGCGAGCTCGGCGGCGTCATCTACGAGGATCCGCGCGAACGGTGGGAGCACCTGCCGTTTCGAGCGCTCGCGAGCGTGACCTGCGATACCCGCGAAGACCTTGATGCCATCGCTGACGTGGGGCTCTACGTGGTCTGTCGCCGTGCGATCAAGGCCGGTGCCGCGCCCTGGGTTGGCCTGTTTCCGATGCGTCACAGAAGCGATCGCAGTCACGCGCAGTGCGACGCCCACTGGCGCGACAAGCACGGCCCTCTCGCGCTAGAACAGCATCGCTTCATGTCCAGCTATCACCAGCTTAGCGTCGTCGCCACACTGAGCGGACCGACGGTCGATGGCTTCGCGCTGTGTGGGTTTGACAGCGAGGCGGATCTGCGCGAGCGCTTCTATTCGGAACCCGGTGGCGAGAGGATCATCGCGGCGGACGTCGGGCAGTTCGCCGATCCCAGGCGCTCGCCGCGGCGACTCATCGCCCAGGCACGCTACTGGTACGACAACAGCGCCTAGACGGGGACCCGGCCCATGGCAGTCAATGACCGCGACTTCGATCGGCGCACCCGCGACGTCGGCAACATCATCGCGCTGGAACACGTCAATCTGACCGTGCCGGACCAGCAGCTTGCGCACCTTTTCTATGTCACCGCGCTGGGCTTCACTCGCGATCCGTACATGGACTTTGGCCTGGCCAACATGTGGATCAACGTCGGCAGGCAGCAGTTTCACCTGCCCGTCGCGAAGGCCCAGCGACTGCGCGGCCGCATCGGCCTGGTCGTGCCTTCGCTGGACGGTCTGGAGAAGCGCCTGACCCGAATGCAGCGCTACTTCGAGGACACTCGGATGAAATTCCGCCGCGGGGACGGTCGCATCGACGTCACCTGCCCCTGGGGCAATCGACTGATCTGTCACGAGGCCGAGCGCTTCGGGATGAGCCTTGGGATGCCCTACGTCGAACTCGACGTGCCGCCCGATACGGTCGACGGTATCTGTCGGTTCTATCGCACCGTACTGAAGGCGCCAGCGCGACGGACGACGCAGTCCGGCGCGCCGCGGGCCGATGTCTGCGCAGGTTACAACCAGACCCTTCGATTCATCGAATCAGACAAACGACAGCCAAAGTACGACGGTCATCACCTCGCGATCTATGTTGCGAATTTCTCGGGACCGCACCGGCGACTGCGTTCGGCCGGGTTGATCACCGAAGAATCGGACGAAGACCAATACCGCTTTCAAGCGATCGTCGATCCCAAGACCGATCGCCTGCTATTTGAAATCGAGCACGAGGTACGCAGCCTGCACCATCCGATGCACGGGCGGCCGCTGGCCGCACGCAACCCGGCGCAGAGTTTCTTCGGCTACCGGCGCGGCCACGACCAACACCAGGGCTGAGTTCGCTCAGCCGCGCGTACCGTTGCGCCAGGGCTTTTCGTACTTCGCGCGCATCTGCGGCGGGCGCACGCGCAGGTGCTGAATCTTCCAGGCGCCGTCGATGCGGCGGTAGTCCTCGTGATAGCGACACGCCTGCCACAGTGCCTGGCCGCCCTCGCGCATCGTGAAAGTGCCGAAGAAATACCAGCGACCGGTGGCGCGATCACCGTGCACCTCGATGATCGGGTTGTGCACCATGTGCTGCGAAAAGCTGATGGCTGCGGCAAAGCCGGTAAACAGCTCGCGCAGTTCGTCGTGGCCGCAGGCGCGACCAATGCCCTCGCCTTCCCAAATGCCGTCGGGGGCGAACAGCGTAACGATATCGTCAGGGTTGTGGTCGTCGTCGCAGACTTCGCAGTAGCGCGCCTTCAGTACGCGTATTGCCTCGATATCTTCGAGACGCTGAATCCGGGCGGCAAGATCGATGTCGGTCATGGTTGCCTCCTGTGCATCGGCCTGTGAGTGAGATGACGCTGCTAGCGCACGCAGCGCCCGAGCGCGACGCGCCGGAAGACTAGAGCAGCAGCACCGGGCGCTCGGCCTCCATCACCGGCCGCAGCTCGGCCAGGGTCTCGTTCAGGGCGTCGAGCGCGTGGTCTACTGCGGCGCGGTCCATCGCCGTACTCGTGCAGTACATCAGTCGCGTCGCCGAGAGTATCCCACGACGCAGCATGCCGAGATGCAGCAGCCGCGCGATGGGTCCGGCCACCGCCATGCCAGCAAATGCGTCCCGCGAGTCCCTGATCTCGCCCGCGCCGTCGGTCGTCTCGGCGGCGCCGAGCAGATGCAGATTGGTGAGCGAACCCTGGCCGAGCGCCACGCCGCGCACGCCCGCCTGCGCGAACACCTGATTCATGCCCTCGCGCAGAGCGGCGCCCAGTGCGTTGACGCGCGCCACTTCATCCGCCGTGTAGTTCTCCATCGCCGCCCGCCCCGCAGCCATCGTCAGCGCGTTACCGCTGAACGTGCTGGCGTGCATCACGGGCCGTGACTGGTCCGGAGAGAAAAGCTGCATCAGATCGCTGGCGCCACCGACCGCGCCTACGGGCAGGCCGCCGCCGATAATCTTGCCCATGCAGGTCAGATCCGGCGTGACGCCGTGGATCGCCTGGGCGCCACCCGAATCGAGCCGCAGGGTAATGACCTCATCGAAAATCAGCACGATCGAGTGGCGGCTGGTCGCCGTTCGCAGGGCCTGCAGAAACTCGGTCGTCGCGGGTACCATGCCCATCGAACCGAGCACGGGCTCCACGATCACCGCCGCGAGTTCGTCCGCGTGATCGTCAATCAGACGCGTCGCAGCCTCCGGGGCGTTGTAAGGACACACGACGGTCTCACCCAGCACGCTGTCGGGAAAGCTGGCGTCGACCGGCGTGGACGCGGGCGCCTCGATCGGACCGCGCTGCTCGGGAAACGGTACGAGGCTGACCTCGGCGAGCTCATAGCTGCCGTGATAACCGCCCTCCATCTTCATGATCTTTTGCCGGCCCGTGGCCGCGCGCGCGCAGCGCAGGGCCATCAGCGTGGCCTCGGTGCCAGAGCTGGTGAAGCGTAGCTGTTCGACCGACGGCACGCGCGCACAGATCAGCTCCGCCAAAGCTATCTGGTCCTCGCTCGGGGCCGCGTACGCGGAGCCACGGGCGACCTGCGCCTGCACGGCGGCAACCACGTCGGGCTGCGCGTGGCCGTGTATCAGCGATGTGAAGTTATGCATGAAGTCGACGATCTGATTGCCGTCGACGTCCGTCATGAGGCAGCCGCTGGCGTCGGCCATCACCAGCGGATAGGGCCCGTAGTGCGCGCTGGCGCGGGTATCGCCGCCGGGGAACACCTGCCGAGCCCGCGCGGCCAGGGCTTCGCTGCCGGGACTAAACGCCCGGTAGCGTGCGATGAGCGGGTGTTCTGCCGCGCTCATCGGCATCTCGCGGCCTAGCTCTTCGCCTCGCGCGCGCGCGCGACGCGAATCAGGCCGTTCATTTCCTCAACGCTCGACAGGTCCAGCAGTTCGTCCTTCTTGTCGAGCAGATCCTCGTAGGAAACGTCGGCGCCGAACTGCAGCGGCGCGTTGACGAAGGTCGCGCTGCTGTGGAAACGTCCGTTGCCCGCATGAATGGTGCGATTGGTGGGCGCGTCTTCAGAACACATCAGCAGTACGGCAGGCGTGACGAGCTGCGGGTGGCGCATTGGATCGGGATCGTCAGGATTCACGTCGCGGCCCGGTATGGTGCCGATCAGCCGGGTTTCGGCGGCCGGCGCCAGCGTGTTCACGCGCACGTTCTTGGAGAAGCCTTCGATCGCGAGCACGTTCATGAGACCGACCATGCCCATCTTGGCGGCGCCGTAGTTCGCCTGACCGAAGTTGCCGAAGATGCCCGACGTCGAGCTGGTAAACACAATCCGGCCGTAGTTTTTCTCGTACATGATCGGCCAGGCGGCGCGCGTCACATAGCCCGTGCCGTTCAGGTGCACGTCCATGACGATGTCCCAGTCCGCCATGTCCATGTTCTTGAAACTCTTGTCGCGCAGGATGCCGGCGTTGTTGACGAGAATATCGACCGTGCCGTACTCGCTGACCGCATCGTCGACGATGGACTGCGCGCCCGCCTTGTCCGAGACCGACGCCTTGTTGGCGATCGCGGTACCCCCGGCGGCACGAATCTCGTCGACCACCACGTCCGCGGCGTCGCTCGATCCCCGACCATCGCCGCTGCCGCCCAGATCGTTGACGACTACCTTCGCGCCGCGGCGCGCGAACTCGAGCGCGTGCGCCTTACCCAGGCCTCCGCCCGCGCCTGTGATGATGACGACTTTGTCTTCGAATTCGCTCATGCCGAGTCCTCTACCTGTGTCTCGCTATGTGTTTCGTCTGTGGCGGGCGCTCGCTGTTTGTCGTGCAAGCTCGTCGTGCAAAGCGATCGAATCGATACCCGACCCGGCTTCCCAGCCCGCCAGTGTATCGGGAATACCGGCGCGGGGTCAGCCGGGTGGGCGTTCCGGAACCGGTCCGGCACACCCAACATTGGCGCCCATCGCCAGCTTCGCTGTGTGCCGGCAGAATAACTCGCTGTTTTTACGGGGCTTTTGCCCTGGCTCGGATTTTGCTAAACCTGTTATCAAGTCTACGCCGGCCTCAGCGGTCCGCGGCGCAACCAGGGAGCAACAGTGATATGAACGAAGAGCAGGCGCGGGCACGTATCGAAGAACTCAAGGGCTTCTACGGCCACCTGGCGAGCTACGTCGCGGTGAATCTGTTCCTATTCGGCATCAACGCCATGACCGGCGGACCCTGGTGGTTCTTCTGGCCGCTGATGGGCTGGGGTATCGGCGTAGTCGCCCACGCGGTGCAGACCCTGGGCGTTGGCGGCGACTGGGAAGAACGCAAACTCCAGGAACTGACGGGGCTGCACGTAACTCGGGACGAGCTCGTACGCCTGAGCGAACGCACCGACAACCTCGTCACCATCCTGTCGAACATCAACTGGGAGAGCGTCGATCCGGAGCTCATCGGCTCACGCGAACGTCTGAAGGACACCCAGGCGCGACTGGCCCGCCTCCAGGATCGGACAGGCGCCGTGCATGACGATTCGACAACGCGTGCCGATGAGGAGGCCGCCGTCGCCAGCGAGCTGGAAAAGCTGGAGGCCTTCGTGACGGGCCCCAAGTTCCGTTTTCTCGAGCAGGCAGCGCAGCCGGCCAGGAGGCCTTAGCGCAGGCGCCGCGATCGGCGTCCGCGGGCGGTAGCGATCGAACCCGACCGCATTGTCAGCCGTATTTCGCGCGCTCTGCCGCGGAGTGCCGCATCACGCGATTGCGGCCCGCCTTCTTGGCTTCATACAGCGCCGCGTCGGCCAGCCCGATGAGTTCCTCTGCGCTGGTATCGGCCGTGGCCGGCAGGCTCGCAACGCCGTAGCTCATCGTGACGATGCCATAGCCGACGCCGCCCGCGGCCCCGATGCCGCCGGAGTGCGGCAGGGCCAATGCTTCGAGCGCCTTGCGCCCGCGTTCCGCGAGCGCCAACGCGGCGTACGCGTCCGTGTTGGGCAGGATGATGGCGAACTCTTCGCCGCCGTAGCGCGCGGGGCAGTCGGTCGCGCGACGGCCGATGTCTTTAACAACCTGCGCAACCCGCACCAGGCACTCATCGCCTTTCTGGTGACCGTAGAGATCGTTGAACTGCTTGAAGAAGTCGATGTCGGCGAGCAGCAGGGCCATCTCCTCGGACTGCCGGACGGCCCGCGACCACTCGCGCTCGAGCACCTCGTCGAAGCAGCGCCGGTTGTTCAGCCCGGTCAGCGCGTCCGTGTGGGACATCTGCCGCAGCTCTTCGACCAGCGACTCAACGTGTTCCTTCTCTTTGACCAATTCGGTCGACGCTTCGTTGAGTGCGTCGATCTTCTCCTGCAGAACGACGTTGAGTTCCACCACCGTCGAGTTGGTCACATCGAGATTCTCGACGAGCTCGGCGTTCTCTACTTCCTGCCGGGCCGCGCTGCGATAGAAACTCTGAAAACGTCGACCTGCGAGGTACAGAAACGCAAGCCACGCCGGCAGGAGCGCCGCACCGAGCCAGGCAAGCTCACCGTCGTGCAACAGAAAACCGACGCCGAGGGGCGCAAGCACCAGCGTGGCATAGACCACGAACACCGGCAGCACCGCGGCGTAAGACGACAGGTTTGAGGTCAGCAGCATCGCCGCAATGAGACCGAGCACGCCAAGCGCCTCGATGCCAATACTGAGCGCCAGCCAGCCGAGCAGGCCGCCCCACAGCAGCCCGCCACAGCCCAGCAGCACATACAGCGTCGCCAGGCCACGCGGTTTCTCGGCCTCCGGGTCGTGACGCGCCGCAACGGCCTGACCAACGAAGATCCAGACCAACAGCGCGGCGAGCCAACTGGTGAGCATCGCGGCTGGCACGTCGGCACCGTATACGGCAAGCACCACTGCGCCACAGAAAAAGCTGTTGATGTCCGCACCGGTGCCATGCGTATAGGCGAAATCGACACAGCGTCTGCGCACCAACAAGTCAGTCGACGATTCTGCCACCAGGAGCGATCTCCTTAGTTTCAGGCCGCACAACGGCGCGGCCCCGCGCCCTTTTTGTCCCTATGCCAAGGAGCGTAGTTCAAACCGCGGCGATCGCCGGGCGCAAAAGAGGCGCGCGTCTCATTCCCGAACCGCCGCGGCGATCTTCTCGATCAACAGCGACTGCCGCACCGGCTTAGACAGAAAGTCGTTCATGCCGGAGTTCATGCAGGCCTTAACGTCCTCGGGAGACGAGTTGGCCGTCATCGCAACGATGGGCGTATCGGAGTCGCTCACGCGAATCTGGCGAGTGGCCTCGAGGCCATCCATTTCGGGCATCTGCATATCCATCAGAACCAGGTCGAAGTGTTCGGCGGTCACGCGATCCAGCGCCTGCTTGCCGTTTTCCGCGATTTCAACATCGATGCCAAGCTTGCCGAGAATGCTCTTCGCCAGCATCTGATTGACCCGATTGTCTTCTGCTACCAACACCTTCAGGCCCTTGAGATCGGCGGCGCTCGACTTCTCCGCCCGCACTTCCACCGGGGGCTGAGACGCCGCAAAGGGTAGCCGCAACGTGAAACAGCTCCCCTGATCGACAACGCTGATTAAATCGATGTCGCCGCCCATGTGACGCGCTAACTGCACGCTGATCGCAAGGCCGAGACCGGTGCCGCCGAAGCGCCTCGTCGTGGTCGTGTCGGCTTGCGTAAACGGTGCGAACAGCTTTACCTGCGTCTCGCCGTCGATACCGATGCCCGTATCCTCGACTGGAAAGTGAATCTCGTCGTCGACGACTCGAGCGCTCAGCGTCACGCGCCCCTCGCGGGTAAATTTGACGGCGTTGCTCGCCAGGTTCAGCAGGATCTGGGTGCAGCGGCTGGTGTCCGTCAGAATGTAGTCCGGCACCTCATCCGAGCACTCGATGTGCAGCGCGACGCCGTTAGTTTGCGCGGTGCGCGATACGTTGTTCGCAACGTCGCGCAGCATCGTGCGGACGTTCGTCGGCAGCGACTCGAACTCGACCGCACCCGCCTCTAGCTTCGAGAAATCGAGCACATCGTTAACTAGCGTTAACAGCAGATTCGACGAACGCGAGATCTGCTCGATGTAGCGTCGCGGCTCGCCGGTCACATCGGTCTTCAGCGCCAGCTCGCTGAATCCGATAATGCCGTTAAGCGGCGTGCGAATCTCATGACTGATGTTCGCGATGAAGCGGCTCTTTTCGCGCGCCGCGTCGGTCTCCATGCGCCCGGCCCGAATCTTCTCGCCGTGTCGGTCCATGACCGCAAAGATAACGAACACCAGCGCGAGGATGCCGAAGATCGTCGCGCTGCTATAGATATCGGGAATCACCATTTTCAAGGCAAAGGGAACCGCGACCAGACCCGCCGCCACCATCAGGAAGATCGCCGCGCGATCGCCGCGCCAGGCGGAGCAGGCGCTGCCCGCGACAAGCAGGATGCCGAGCAGGACGAGCGCCTGACGCGACAGCATGTCGATCGAAGTGACCCAGCTGGCGGCGAACAGGAATCCGGCCATGGCAATCACGCCACGCAGAGCAAACTCAATCGACTTGGGCAGAAAGCCGCTCGCCAGAAAATGCAGGGCGAACCAACCCGAACTTGCGGTCACGACCAGTAAGAGCGGCGACAGGGCTGTCGTATTCAGCGACGGCGTTTCCGGCCACAGCAATAGCCCGCCATAGCCCTGCAGCGTCAGCATGCAGACCAGCCAGGTGACCAAAGCAACGGCGAGTCTGCCGAAGTGTTCGTCGCGACCGAACAGGGCACTACCGATCGAGAACAGCACCATGAGTATCAGCGCGCCGTAGTAGACCCCGTCGAGAATGAAGCGGCGGGCCGATTCCTGTCGCTCACCGCCTGCGTCGACCAGCGCCACATCGAGCGCCATGTCCTGATTGATGTCGAGAAACACCAGCGATCCCGAGCGGGCGGCCGGGTCCAGCGGAACGATGAAGTGCGGATGAAAGACCCTGCGCGCGCGCGCGGGGTAGCCGTTGCCGCCGACGTCCAGTTCACGCCCGGTCTGCGCGTCCAGCACACGATACTGGCGGACGTTCGGGCTGCGCAGTTGCAACCGGTCCGCGCCCGAACGCTCTATGGGCGGCACAAACAACCACAGCGGCAGCACGTTCTTGCGAACCCCCAGCTCGGCACGGCGCCCGAGCCCGGCCGTGAATCTCTGCCGCGCCTCCTGCCAGTCGATCGCCTCGGTGACCATCACCACCGGCGGCGACGACTCCGCTATCGCAGCTGGCGCGAACGCGCCCGCCAGCGACAGGAGCAGCGGCAGCCACAGCGCCGCCGGTTTGATTCGTCGCGATCCCAAAACGACCAGATCCGATGATTGTGTTCACAAGCCTAGCAACGGGTGCGCGGCCTGCCTTCTCTGCCCCGCCGAGCGAGCCGAGCCGGGGAGTCCGGTTGCACGGAATAGGGCGCGCTTCACATTCCTAAGCGGGCGTCTGCTCGTTAAAGTGGGCGCTGTTGGAGGGACAGTGCGTGAACGACTACCTGCTATCGGGACTTCGGGTGATCGATTGTGCGACGGTCATCGCCGCGCCGGCTGCGGCGATGATGCTCGCGGACTACGGGGCCGACGTGATCAAGATCGAGGCGCCGGGAGAGGGCGACATGCTGCGGATGCTGTCGCATCTGCCGACGAGCCCGAACACCGGCGAGGACTGGTTCTGGCAGCTCGACGGTCGCAACAAGCGCGGACTGACGCTGGATCTGACCCATGCGGACGGCCAAGCGGTTCTGCGGCGCCTGATAGCGGGCGCGGACGTGTTCATTACTAATCTGCCGTTCCCCGTCCGCGACCATCTGGGGGTTAGCTTCGAGGCGGTGCGGGCGCTGAATCAGCGGCTGATCTATGCGTCGCTGACCGCCTACGGCGAGACAGGCCCGGAGCGTGAGCGCAAGGGGTTCGACCAGCTTGCCTACTGGGCGCGCAGCGGCCTCATGGATCTGATGCGCGCACCGGACACGACGCCCACCCAGGGCCTGCCGGGGATGGGCGACCACCCGACGGCCGTGGCGCTGTTCGCCAGCATCATGACGGCGCTGTTGCACCGCGAGCGCACCGGCGAGGGCGGCATGGCCCACACCTCGCTGCTGGCGAACGGCCTGTGGTCGGCGGCAGGCGTCGCCCAGGGGGCGATCGCCGGCGGCGACACCGCGGCCTACCGTGAGCGCATGCGCGTCTACCCCGCCATGATGCGGCCCTACGCCGCGGCCGATGGCCGCTGGCTGCAGTTCAACATGGTGCGCACCGACGCGCTGCTCGACCTGCTGCTGACGGCACTTGATGCGGCCGACCTGTTGACCGACCCCCGCTTTGGGGACCCGGAGACGCTCTGGGAAAACCGGGCGGCGTTCGGCGACGCGATCGCGGCGCGCGTGGCCCAAGCCGATTCCGATCACTGGCTGCGCGTCTTTGCCGAGTTGGGCGTGCCCGTAAACCGTGTTGCGGTCATCGAGGAAGCCGCGACGGACGAACAGCTGCTGGCGAACGAGATCGTCGCCCCGCCGGAGGATCCGCAGATGCAGCTGCCGCTGCTCATCGATCACCCCGTCAGGATCACCAGCGTGCCTCGCGTTGGCCCGCGCCGCGCGCCAGGCATGGGCGAGCACGCGACGGACATACTGGCAGAGCTCGGCTACGACCCAGCCGAGATACAGCAATTACGCGATGATGGCGTGCTCGGGTAACGGCCTGACCGCCGCCGCCAGGGGCGCGCGACGAACACGCCACAGACAGGCCACGAACAACAACAACGAACGCGGAGGATGAGAGATGGCGACCACGCAGCAACTGACGGCCGACTATCTGGTGGTTGGCGCGGGGGCGATGGGCATGGCCTTTATCGATACCCTGCTGGATGAGACCGACGCTAGCGTCATCGTCGTCGACCGCCACGACAAGCCCGGCGGCCATTGGAACGACAGCTACCCCTATGTTCGCCTGCACCAGCCGTCGGCGTTTTACGGGGTGAACTCGCAGCCTTTGGGTGAAAACCGGGTCGATGCGCAGGGCTGGAACGAGGGGCTATTCGAGCTGGCATCTGGCGCCGAAGTGTGTACTTACTTCGATCATCTGATGCAACGCAAGTTCCTGCCCAGCGGCAGGGTCCGCTACTTTCCGAACTGCGAGTTCAGCGCGCCCTCGGACCCAGCCCAACAGCCGAGCTTCAGCTCACGGGTCAGCGACGCCAACTGGTCGGTCACGGTCGCGGCGCGCGTGGTCGACGCGACCTACATGAACGTCCAGGTGCCGTCGGTCATCGGGCCACGCTACGAGGTGGCTGAAGAAGCGCGCATCATCCCGCCGAATGGGCTGCCGCGAGCCGAGCGCCCGGCAGACGGCTACGTCGTAGTCGGCGGGGGCAAGACCGCGATGGACGCCTGCCTGTGGCTGCTGGCCAACCGCGTGGCGCCCGACGCGATCCGCTGGATCATGCCGCGCGATTCCTGGCTGCTAGATCGCCACAACATTCAGCCGGGCAGCATGTTCGTGGACCGCACCCTGGCCTGGCAGGCGGCCCAGCAGGAGGCCATGGCCGCGGCGGACGATTTCGACGATCTGTTCGCGCGCCTAGATGCCTGCGGCGCACTGCTGAGGTTCGATCCCGAGGTGAAACCGACCATGTACCGCTGCGCGACGGTCACCCGCAAGGAACTCGACGCGCTGCGCAGCATCGACAACATCGTCCGTCTGGGCAGGGTGCAGCGCATCGAGGCCGATCGCATCACGCTCGCCGAGGGCGAGATCCCCACCACACGCCAGACGCTGCACGTCGACTGCACGGGCGACGCCCTGGCACGGCGCCCGGTCGTACCCATCTTCGAGCCGGGCAAGCTCACCCTGCAGTCCGTGCGCACCTGCCAGCAGGTGTTCAGCGCCGCCTTTATCGCCCACGTCGAGGCCGCCTACGACGACGACACGGAGCGCAACCGGCTTTGTACAGTGGTCCCACACCCCAGCACGGATGGGGACTTCCTGCGCACCGCGCTCGGCAACATGCACAACACCTTCGTGTGGAGCGCCGACGAGGGTCTGCAGGCCTGGCTGATGAACGCACGCCTCGACGGCTTCAGCTCGTCTGACGGCGGCGCCCCGTCCGCCGAGGCAGGCGAGCTGCTGGCGCGCGTCGCCGCGAGCGCGCCCCAGGCCGCCGAGAATCTGCAGCGGTTCATCGCGCAGGCCTCTTCTGGGTAGCGAATCTGGATAGAGAGTATGGGGACAGCGGCGGGTCGCGTGGGGCGAGGGCACTACGAAAATTGTCCGATCAGCTCGGCACAAAATTTGACCCTGATCTCAGACCCGCAAGTCTACTCCCGGGCGCCGCCGCGCACCCCATATAGTGGGGGCACCTCGAGCCGAAGGACCCGCTCTTGCCGCCCACTCCGCTTCAACGCGCGGGTACCCGATTCGCCTGGCGTCGCTGGACGCAATGCTTGGCGCTCGCCCTGCTGCTGACGGCCGCGCTCCAGGCCGGCGCGACACCGGTGAGCTCGAGCCCCGTGCGGACCTTCGTCGGCAACGTCGACTTCGTCGTTACCGGCAATACCCTGCGCACGGCCTCCGACGCGGTGGACCCCTGCGCCGTCGGTACCTCGAGCAGCGCGACCCTAAGCGGCATACCGGCGGATGCCACCGTCACCAACGCGTTTCTGTACTGGGCGGGTTCCGGCCTGACGCCCGACTTTACCGTCACCTTCGACGGCGTCAGCGTGACCGCCGACACGCAGTACACCGAAACGGTCAGCGCGACGCGCAGCTACTTCTCCGGCGTGGAAGACGTGACGTCGCGGATCAGCGGCAACGGTACTTATTCCCTGTCCGGACTGACGGTCGACACGGGCGCCGACTATTGCGGCGTGTCGGGGGTGCTCGCGGGGTGGGCGCTGGTGGCCGTATACCAGCGCCCTGCAGAGCCGTTCCGCACCATCAATTTCTTCGAAGGCTTTCAGAACTTCTGGGGCTCGTCGATTACGCTGACGCCGACCAACTTCGTGATCCCCGCCGGCAGCATCGACGGCCGCCTGGGCGTGCTGAGCTGGGAGGGCGACTCCGGCAACTCGACGACGCGCAACGGCGTCGCGGAGAATCTGTTTTTCGACGGTCAGACAACGCCCGTAACCGCGCTGACAGACGCACTCAACCCGGCGAACAACCAGTACAACTCGACCCTTAACGAGGCCGGGCTCACGGACGTATGGGGCGTCGACTTTGATGTCTACGACATCTCCAGCCTGCTGAGCGCGGGCGACACCAGCGCATCGACAACCTACGCCTCGGGTCAGGATCGAGTGTTTCTGAGCCTCGAGGTAATCTCGGTAACCAACACGCCGGCGACGGACATTGCTGTGAGCAAAACCCACGCCGGCAGCTTCGCACCCGGCCACAGCGGCGCGTTCGAACTCGCACTCGCGAACCTGGGGCCGTTGGACCACACCGCCACCATCACCGTGACCGATCCGCTGCCGGGCGGGCTGGCGATGACGGGCTTTGCCAGCGCCGACGCCAACTGGTCCTGCAGCGGCACCACCACCGTCACCTGTACCTACACCGGCGGGCTGGCGAACGGCGCCACCACGGGCGCGCTGACAATCGACGTGAGCGTGCCGCTGGCCGCGCGCGGCACGCTCACGAACGTCGCGACCGCCACGTCGTCGATGTTCGATCCGATACCGGCGAACAACAGCGCAACCGACGACGTCGACGTTCTGACCCCAGACCTGTCGACTTCGACCAAGGCCGGTGCCGACAGCAATGGCGGCACGCTGCTGCCGGGCGACACCATCACCTGGACGGTCAGTCTGACGGACGCGAACGCGACGCAGTCCCGGGTCACGCTGACCGACACGCTGGATCCGCTGCTGACTAATCTCGTCGTCGTGGACGCCGGTGGCGGCACGGACGCCTCGAGCGGCACAACGCTGACCATTAACGATCTGGACATCACGCCCGGCAACACCACGACGGTGGTGTTTCGCGCCGACGTGCTGGGCTCCGCCGCGCTCGGCAGTACGATCACCAACACCGCGACCGCAACCGACACCGCAACCGGGGCCGCGACGGCCATAGTCGCAGCCGATCTAACCGTCGCGAACAACGATCCGGTGAGCGGCAACAAGCCGCTGTATCTAGGCAACATCGATGACCAGAACGCGCCGACGCTGCCCATGAATCTCAGCCGCACGCCGCTCACGAGCAATTCAGCGCCCGCCAACCGGGCACGCATCCGCCGCCAGGACGACGACCGCGTGTGGACCTTGACGCCAGCGCTCGCCGCCGATCTCACGCTCGACGGCACCGCGCTGTCGGCGCGCCTGCTGCTGCAGCGCAACGGCTCGACGGCGAATCGCAACGTGCGCGTTAGCGTGAGCTACGGCGGCACCCTGTACGGCTGCACGGATGCGACGCTGAGCGCGAGCGGTACCAGCGGCTTATCAAACACCGTCACGCGGGAATTCCTGATTAGCGTGCCGCGCAGCGACGCGGCGTGCACCGCAACGGGCGCGGTGCCCGTCACCATCCCGGCAGGCAGCACCCTGGAACTGCGCATCGACAACGAACCCGCCGCCGGACCGACCGGCCAGGCCATCTTCGTCTATCCGTTTGACGGGGCCCTGGGCACAACCAGCGTGACCCTGCCGGCAACGACAGTGATCAACGTCGACAGCGTCGAGTTCTACGACGCCGCCTATCCCGGGGGCAGCCCGGTGAGCGCCGTCGCGCCGGGCGAGACGCTGTACATCCGCAGCTTAACGAGCGACCCGTTCGGCGCGTTCGACATCAGCGGCGTGGATCTCGAAATTCTCGACGCCGGCGGCACAACCCAGGCCACCGTGGCCCTCGAACCGAGCGCCCAGGTGGCGACAACCGCCGCCAGCAAAACGCACGAACACGCCTATACGGTGCCCGCCGCGGGTGCGACCGGCTTCTGGACCGCGCGCGTGACCGCTAGAGAGGGCACCGAGAACACCGTCAGCCACACGCGCGCCGAGGCCTTCGGCGTGACGGTCGAACCGAACATCGTGCTCACGAAAACCAGCGCCGTGCTCAGCGACCCGACCGGCGCCGCGAATCCAAAGGGCATACCCGGCGCGGTCGTCGAGTACACCATCGTCCTCACCAACCTGGGCCCGGGCGCGACCGATGCGGACAGCCTGGTACTGCGCGAAGATCTGCCCCCCAACACGCGACTGCTGTTCACTTTACCGGGCCTGGAACCGCTGACCGTCACCCAGGGCAGCCCGCCCAGCGGCCTGAGCTACAGCTACGTCAGCGCGGGCGACCTCGCGGACGATGTGGCATTCTCATTCGATGGCGGCAGCACATTCTTTACCCCAACGATCGATCCCGGTAGCGGCCTGGACGTCTCGCCCCAGCGCATCAACCATCTGCGCATCACGCCCGGCGGCAGCTTGAACGCGACCGCGACACCGCCGAGCCTGACGATCACGCTGCGGGTACAGCTCGATTGAGCGAGGACCCGGGCTATCGCCGCACGCCACGGCCACGCCTGCTGGACCCTGCCGCAACCGACGCCCGCGCCGACCAGGAGGCCGAACGCCAGACCGACGACGCGACGCACGACGTGTCTTGGATCGATGTGTTCGAAACGCCGCGCCGCGCCCAGCTTGCTGAGGCCGCCTTCGTACTGACAGCGCTCGGCGTACCCCACGAGATCGGCAGCGACGGCGACCGGTACTTCATTACGGTGCCGACCGGCGCGGCGGCCTTCGCCGCACGGCAGCTCGCCGAATATTGGCAGGAGGGCGCCACCGTGCGCAGGCGCCCGCCAAACAGCCCCGCGATCGACAGCGGTCTGTTCGGCGTGCTCGGTTTCCTGCTCGCGATCTGGAGTGTGCCCTGGCTCGAAACCGTCAGCCTGTACGCTTTCCACGAGCTCGGCATCATGTCCGCCTCGGGCATCCGCGCCGGCGAATACTGGCGCGCTTTCACGGCGCTGACGCTGCACGCCGATATCGGCCACATCGCCGGTAACACGCTGTTCGGGATCCTGTGGGGTACGCTCGCCGGACGGCAGCTGGGCTCCGGGGTCGCCTGGCTGTTGATCCTGTTCGCTGCCGCAGCGGCCAACGTGCTGAACGGCTACGTGCAGCCGCTGCCGTTTCGATCCCTGGGCGCGTCGACCGCCACCTTCGCAGCCCTGGGCCTCCTCGCGACTGTCGTCTGGCGCCGCGGCTACTTTGCCAACCCTGACTGGCGGCGCAGCTTCGCGCCCGTGTTCGCGGCAGTGGCATTCGTCGCGTACACCGGCATCGGCGACGCCAATACAGATGTCCTGGCCCACGTGTTCGGCTGCGGGGCCGGCCTGATCACGGGCTTGCTAGCCGCGCGGCTGCCGTTGCGATACCTGCAGCCGCGCTACCAGTGGCTGGCGGGTGCTGGGGCAATCGGGGTTCTCACGCTCGCGTGGCTGCAGGCGCTGAACTGACCGCGCCCGATCGAGCGCCCCAAACCGGGGCAGCGCCGCGTCGCCCTGCGTGCCCGATGCATCGCAAGCGGGCAGTCGCGAGGGTGCACTGTCTGCGCTTGCGACTAGGTCACCGCAGGTCGCGCGCCGCAAACGCAGGACAGACGGCGAAGCGCTGAGGTCGTCGGACGTTTCACGCGCTGAACTGCGCCTTGGCATGTGATCTGCATCACTGGGACCAACGACCGATCCGGAGCCCTCCGGTCTCGATCGTTGGGCGCCTGGGGTAAGCCTCTCCCCTCTCTCCCCCCCAGGCGCCCTACCTTTTTCCTGGTCGCTTTCCTGATTGCTCGCGCGGTTTGTTCCCCGGCTTAACGCAAAACGCCGCAGACCTGGGGCCTGCGGCGTCTCTGTCGTGAGGGGCGGTCGCGGCGCGACGGCGCCCCGACTCTAGGGCGACTACTTCTTGGCTTCCTGCCCGGCGTCAGCCGCATTGCTGGCTGCCGCATCGCTCGCAGCGTCTTCGCCGCCCATGCGATCGGCGAGATCGTGCAGCAGCGTGCTGAGGTCGGTCTTGTTCATCTTGTTGCCGTCGAGCGATTCCATCTCGCGGCGCATGTCGGCACGGGTCGCCGCCTCGGCCCGCTCCATCGCGGACTTCTGCTCGTCGACCTGCTTGCGCAGCTGATCCCGCAGGTCGTTGCCCGTGTCGTTGAGCCGGCTGCGCAACGCATCGACATCGGCGCCGACCTTGGACTCGAGCCGCTCCAGCTTCTCGCCCATCTTCGTGTCGAGCGACTTGGTGCTCTCGTCGAGGCGCGTGCCCAGAGAGTCCAGTTCTTTGCTGAGGCGATCGCCGAAGGTGGACAGCTCGCTGTCAATTTTGCTCGTCAGCGAAGACACGCTCTCGTCGAGCTTGCTGCTCGCGGCGTCGAGCTGTTCCGTCAGCTTGTCGAAGTCTTCTTTCTGCTTGTCGCGGATCTTGCGCTCCATGTCGCCCACGACGTTGTAGATCTTGTCCTCGAGCGAGGCGAGGCGCTCGTCCATCTTGCCGTTGATCTCATCGCCCATGTCCTTGAGCGAGGATTCGCGCGCCTGCTGCTCCGAATGCACGGACTGATTGACGGTCGACAGTGCGCGCACGACGCGTTCGATGCGGTCGCCGAGTTCGGAGCGCAGCGCGCCCATTTCCGCCTGGGTCTTGGCCTCGACGTCGCTGATGTCCGCTTCGGTGCGGCGCAGCGCATCGCCCATCAGCAGATCGCGAATGCTGTCGATCGTCGCCTGCTTGTCGCCATCGATCGGTTCGTGCGCCGCGGCGGCAACCGGCTTGGGAGCAACCTGATCCACCAGCGGTGGAGTCTGGTCGTTGTCATCACCGGTGGTTTGTGCGCTCTGCGTGCTCATACTGCCTCATCCTCTCAAGGTCTCTTGATAGTAGTCCGATCCCGGAAAACTGCGGCGGCGGCCGCACCTTGTCTCCGCTGCAGGACGCCGGTCCCCGCGTGGATCGAGCTCTAGTATGTTTGGCGTGCCAGCCGCCAAGATCGCGCCGGCCCGTGCATCGGGCCCGGCGATCAACATGCGCACATTACTTGGACGCGCGGCCCTTTGACTGAGTCGCAGGTCACACAACCGCGCGCCAACCCCAGAATCGACGGACAGCCGACACCCCGACGCGCCGCTCACGTCGACCCGTCGCCGCCGCCTCGATGCCGGCCGGTTGTGTCGGGCTGGCCAGCGGGTATGGTGAGCCTGCGCGACTGGGGTCCCGGGCGCACAGGATCGGCCGGGCAGCCACCCCCGCGAGCGCCAAATTCGCGTTCTGCTGGGCACCAAAAAAGCGTAGTCCGATCACGGTTTTTCGCCACCGGGCGGGGCGGTTCACAGCGAACACCTGACGCAGGTCCCACGACCGATCCCCACGACAGCGAGGGACCCTGCAGTTCTGAATGCGTCGAAGCGCGCGAACGAGTGAAAGCGAGAACGAACGAGCAAAGGACAAGACCATGTGTGACGAGCAGACCGCCCGCGACGCCGACGCCTACGCGGCGACCCTCTCCCGCCGCCGCTTTACCGGGGCGAGCCTGACGGTAGCGGCGGGCGCGGCCCTGCCGGGGACGGCAAACGCGAAGCGCCTGACCGAGCGCGACGTCCGGGTGCCGACACCGGACGGCGAGGCGGACGCCTTTTTCGTCGCACCGACGCGGGGGCGCTGCCCCGGCGTGCTGATCTGGCCGGACATCCTGGGCCTGCGTCCGGCCTTCCGGCAGATGGCGCGACGCCTGGCCGGCGATGGTTACGCCGTGCTGGTAGTGAACCCTTACTATCGCCAGGCACGATCACCGGTGGTCGAAGAAGGCGCCAGCTTTCGCGATCCCGCCACCCGTGAGCGCGTCATGCCCTTGGCCCGCTCGCTGACCGCGGCGACCAACGAACGCGACGCCCGCGCGTTCGTCGCCTTTCTGGATGCCCAGCCGGAGTCGGATCCGCGCCGCAAGATCGGCACCATGGGCTACTGCATGGGCGCCGCGATGACCGTGCGCAGCGCGGCCGCCCAGCCGGACCGGATCGGCGCCGGCGCGTCGTTTCACGGCGGACGCCTCGTGACCGACCGTCCCGACAGTCCCCATCTGCTGGTGCCCACGACCAAGGCGAGCTACCTGTACGCCATCGCCGACAACGACGACAAGCAGCAGCCCGATGCCAAAGATGCGCTGCGCGCGGCGTACGCGGACGCGAGTCTGGATGCCGAGATCGAGGTGTACGAGGGCGCAATGCACGGCTGGTGCGTGCCGGACTCTGCGGCCTATCACGAGCAGCAGGCTGAACGCGCCTGGGCGCGGCTGTTGGTGCTGTTTTCCAAGGCGCTACGCTAGGCTCTCCAAGGCGCCGCGCCGCGAGCGCGGCGTCGGACCAATGGGCGCGTCGTGCGGCCTCAGCCCCCTGCGCGCAGCCCGTCCAGCATGCCGGTCTCGGCGTTGACCCACCACTGGTTGCCGTCGGCGTCGAGCACCGTGAAGCTGTACGCGACGACCGTCTCTGCCAGCGGCTGGGACAGACGGGCGCCTGACCCCTCGGCGCGAGCGTGCAGGGCGTCGACGATCGCCCGGTCATCGACGCGCAGCGAGATCCCACTCGGACCGCCGTCCCGGCCACCGTCGCTGCGGATGTTGATCGAGATCCTGCCGGCACCGTCTTGCCACAGCAGTTCGGCGTGTTCGACGACGCCGTCGTCGCTGGCCGCCCGCCAGGACTCCGTTAGCCCCAGCGTAGCCACCGCCCAGTCGGCCAAGGCGCCCACGTCATCGGTCCACAGCAGAGGGAAGACCTCAGCGTTGTCGGTTCGCTTCTGCATGGCTACCAGTTCTCCACCCAGGGCCGCAGCACTACCTCGCACGTCCAGGTAGACCGGTGCTGTCGATGCAGGAATAGATAGAGCTCCGCGATCCGGTCGGGGTCGGCCATGTTGTCGTCGGTGCTCTCGCCGGCCAACCAGTGGGCGCGCGTGCCATCTTCCCGCGTCCAGCCGATGGCGGCGTCGATGGGCACGTTGACGACGTGTATGCCCTGCGGCATCAGCTCGCGTCCCATGCTCTCAACAAGTCCCGCCTTGGCGCGGCACGCCATCGCGAAAGCGGCGCTGTTCGCGTAGCCCTTGAACGACGCCGAGGCGTTGGTAAACACGACCGTGCCGCGATGATCATCGCCCTCGGTATCGCGCGCCAACATGGCGCGTGCGGCCTGCTGGCCGACCAGAAACGCGCTGTACGAGGAGTTCTGCAGGACCTGTAGCGCGAGCGCCGGGTCGGCGTCCGCGATCGACTTACGAAAGATGTCGGGCATGCGTCCGTCGATGTTGTGCACCACCAGCCGAGGCGCGCCCAGATCCCGTGTGACCGCCTCGAACAGACCCTCAACCGCATCGGGCTGGGCGGCATCACAGGTGTAAAGGCGCACGCCGTGCTCTGCGGCTAACTGCGTCAGCACGTCCTTGTCCGGATTGCGCGCCGCCACGGCCACCGCCATGCCTTCGCGCGCGAACAGGCGCGCGCAGCTTGCGCTGACACCCGGACCGCCACCAACAATGAGCGCGACTTCGCGGTTCGCGCCGCCAGCAGACTCTCCCATCGACCTACCCCCGTAGCCAATTCCGAGCACGCAGAATAACAGCCTCGGGGCGGGCTATACTGAGCGGCAAGAAAAACAGCACGACGACGCGCAGGAGCCAACGGGGGGCCAGGGCACATGACGCATCCGATGGACGATTTTCCGGTGCGGCAGATGCGCTTCGACTACCCGGTCGAGGCATCGCCGATCTGGAGCCACAGCGCGCCCGACTTCTCGATGTTCATGAACGCGCTGGGCCTGCACGTGCCCTACTTCGAACGCTTTCTCGTCGCCGTCCTGCGCAAGGTGCGGCCGACGCTCAACGACGAGCAGCTACGCCGCGACGTCCGCGGCATCATCGGCCAGGAAGCCCATCACGCGTTCAACTTCGTGCAGTGGAACGCCACCATGGCGCGCGACTACCCACGCGTGCCGGAGCTGGAGGCCAGCGCTCGCGCCGGCTTCGACGCGAGGCTCGAGAAACGCAGCCTGATGCACCAGGTCGGCTTCGTCGCGGGCTACGAGACCTTCACCTTTCTTGGCGGCATCATCGTCCTCGATCGCTACCGTCGCTACATGGACGAGGCCGAGCCGAACCTGCGCTCGCTGTGGCTGTGGCACCAGGTCGAGGAGGTCGAACACGGCAGCGTCGCCTTCGACGTCTATCAGGCCCTGTACGGCGAGCACGAGTGGGCGCGCAAGTGGTACGTCATCAGCGCGTTTACGCACATCGCGTTCGAAACGCTGAGCGCCTACGCCCACATGGTCAACCGCGAGGGCTACTGGCGACGACCGCTGCGCGCGCTCAGGGCGTGGGGCTTCTTTCTCAGCTTCGCTAAAGATCTCGCCGCGTCCGCGCTGCCCGTGCTGAAGCGCGGCTATCACCCGCGCCTGCATCCGATCTGCAACGACGAGCAAAACCCCATCGCCGTCGGCTGGCGCAAACGCTACGAGGCGGGGCTGGACAATCACGCGCTGAGCGACGCAACGCTCAACGAAATGCTGCCCGGCTGAGAACACGCAATCGCGGGCAGCCACCAGGACAGCATCGCAGCGGCATGCGCAGCAGAAAGAGGCACACCACATGGCGACCATCGCAGGCAGCAACGAAATTCCAACTTGCCACGGCGCGCTGGACAATCTGGACGCCGAGCACGACTACTGGCTCGAGCCCATAGACGGCGAGCTGCCGGCGGATCTGGTCGGCACCTTCTACCGCAACGGGCCCGGGCGCCAACGCATCGGTGACAGCAAGTACGGTCACTGGTTCGACGGCGACGGCATGCTCAGCGCGTTCAGCTTCACCGGCGGCGACCGACCGCGACTGCACTTTCGCAATCGCTACGTACGCACACCGAAATACGTCGAGGAGACGGCCAGCGAGTCGATCCGCTATCGCGGCTTCGGCACGCAGATTCCCGGCGGCTTCCTGAAAAATCTGTTTCAGATGCCCGCCAATCCCGCCAACACGAACACGATGTACCACGGCGGCAAACTGCTCGCGCTGAATGAGGGCGGCCGGCCGTACGCGTTGACGCCGGAGAACCTCGAAACACTCGGCGAGGACGACTACGACGGCACGCTGGGACGCGGCGACGTGTTCAGCGCCCACGGCAAGGTGCATCCAGACTCCGGTGACTACATCAACTTCGGCGCCGGCATGGACGGCATGTCGTGGCGCGGCCCGCGGCCCTGCCTGAAGCTCTATCGGATCGATCCCAACGGTCGGGTGAAGACACGCAACAGCGTGGCGCTGGATAATTTCCCGTTTTGCCACGACTTCGCGATCACCGAAAACTATGCCGTGTTTTTCCTAGGCAGCATCGTTTTCGGCAACATGCTGCCGATGCTGGTTGGGGCGAAGACGATCGCCGATCAGATCAGCTTCGACGGCAGCATTCCGATGCAGGCGATCATCATCGACCTGAACACGCTGACGGAAGTGAAGCGCTTCGAGACGGACCCGGGCGCGATCATCCACTTTGCCAACGCGTTCGAGGACGGCGACGAGATCGTCGTCGACGCCATGTTCGCGGACAACTTCGAAGCCAACGCGACGCTGCTCGACGTGTTCAACCCCGAACTGCGCTTCAACGGCGGCGCCTACCGACGCTATCGACTGGATATGCGCGGCTCGCGGATACATCACGAGACCGTGAGCGACATCGAAAGTGAGTTCCCGACCATCAACACGGCGTGGACCGGCAAGCGCCACGGCCAGTGCTTCACGGCCTGCGCCTTCGACAACGGCGCCAACAGCTTCTTCAACGGCTTTCAGCGCGTCGACTTCGACGGCGCGGCGGACGTCGTCGAGCTGCCGCGCGGCCACTACGGTTCAGAGCCGCTGTTCGTACCGGCCCAGGGCGCGACGCGGGAAGACGATGGCTACATTCTGGAAGTGGTCTACGACGGCTTCGCGCACCGCAGCGAACTACAGGCGTTTCGCGCCGACAACGTCCAGGAGCAGGTATTTCGGGCACGGCTCGATCATCATCTGCCGCACCAGTTCCACGGCTTTTTTACGCCGGACGTGTTCGTCGCCTGAGGCGGACACGGCCCTCAGCACTCGACGATGCTGACGGGCACCTCGAGCACGTTGATGGCGAGTCCGCCGCGCGCGGTCTCTTTGTACTTGTCGCGCATGTCGCGCCCGGTGTCGCGCATGGTCTTGATCACCTTATCGAGCGATACGAAGTGCGAGCCGTCGCCCCGCAGCGCCATCCGCGCAGCACTTATAGCCTTGACCGCCGCCATCGCGTTGCGCTCGATGCAGGGCACCTGTACCAGCCCGCCAATGGGATCGCAGGTGAGTCCCAGGTTGTGTTCCATAGCGATCTCGGCCGCGTTCTCTACCTGTGAGGGCGTGCCACCCAGCACCTCCGTTAATGCGCCCGCGGCCATCGAACACGCCGACCCGACCTCACCCTGGCAGCCGACCTCGGCGCCGCTGATCGACGCGTTCTTCTGATACAGGGTGCCGATTCCGGCCGCGGTGAGCAGAAAGCGCATCACGCCCGCCTCGTCCGCGCCGGGGACGAAGCGCGCGTAGTAGTGCAGCACGGCGGGAATGATCCCCGCGGCGCCGTTGGTGGGCGCGGTGACCACGCGCCCGCCCGCGGCGTTCTCCTCGTTCACTGCCAGCGCATACAGCGTCACCCAGTCGATGACGGTAAGCGGATCCGCGAGCGCGGCCTCCGGGCGGCTGAGCAGCTTGTGGTGCATGGCCGCCGCGCGTCTTGCGACCTTCAGACCACCGGGCAACACGCCTTCGTTGGTGATGCCGGCGCTGACGCACGCCTGCATCACCGACCAGATGTCCCGCAGGCCCGATTCCGTTTCACCGCGCGGCCGCCACGCCTCTTCGTTGGCCCACATGATCTCTGAGATCGGCAGGTCGTGTCCGGCACACAGCGCGAGCAGCTCCGCGCCGCTGTCGAACGGATAGCGCAGTTCACGCGTGTCTTCGACGACGTAGCCCGTCTCGGCCGCGGCTTCGTCGACGACCAATCCACCGCCGACCGAGTAGTAGACGCGCTCGCAGATAGCCTCGCCCTGCGCATCCAGCGCGGTGAAGCGCATGCCATTCGGGTGAAACGGCAGCTTCGCACGGCGATGCAGCACGAGATCGCTGGCCTCGTCGTAGGCTATGCGGCGCTCCGACAAGAGCGCCAGTTCGCCCGCAGATCGGATCGCGGCGACCCGCTCGTTCATCGTTTCCACATCGACACTGTACGGTTGCTCGCCCATCAGACCGAGCAGCACGGCTTTCGGCGTACCGTGGCCTCGGCCGGTCGCGCCGAGCGAGCCGTACATCTCGGCCTTCACGCGGCCAACGCGCAGCAACTCGCCGCTCTCCCGAAGACCCGTAACGAACAGCCGGGCCGCGTTCATGGGGCCCACCGTGTGCGAGCTGGACGGGCCGATGCCGATCTTAAAGAGCTGAAAAACGCTAATCGCCATGCGCGCCTCGCTGGTCGTCCTGCTGGGAGCCGCCGTGCGCCGCGCGGCGCCGATCGCGCTGCCGCTCACGCGCGTGATGCCAGGCAATCGCATCACTCACCAGCCGCGAGCGCTCTGCCAGCGCGGCTGCCGTCACGGCCTGCTCGAGCCGGGGGTAGTTGACGAAATAGCGCTGTCCGGCGCGATCGCGCTTCACGTAGTCGCAGTCGATCAGATAACGGCGCGCGGTGACGTGGTCGACCCGCGCGTTCAGGGTACCCAGGCGCTCTTGCAGCCAGTCGTTCAGTTCGGCTTCGGCGTACGGTCGCCTGCGTTCCAGGCCGTCCGCCAGCAGCGCCAGCAGTATGTCGCGCTGACGCGGATGCTTCGGGATGCGCAGCAGCTCGCCGCCCGGCAGCAGTCGCAGCAGCACGCGCTCGACCTCCGCGAGATCGGCCGGCGGCGTAGGCGCGGCTGCGGCCAAGGGTCAGTCCGCGGGGATGATCAGCCGCTCGCGCAGCTCGTTCGAACCGTTGGCGTCGTCGAGGCCAACCATTTCGCCGTAGCTCGACCGATGCACGAAATCGACTGCCGTGACGCCGCACTTGCGCAGCGCATCCAGCGCCGCACCGCGACTGCGAAACTGCAGCGACTTGCCGCGCTTGTCGACCAGCGGTTCACGCGCCGCGCCGTCGATCGCATAGATGACGTAGACGATCGGATCGACGCCCAGCAGTTCCAGCCCCGGCGTGTTGCGGGCGCGCACGCGCGCCGCGAGATCGTCGAGAGTCAGTCGCTCCGCCATCGATCTACGGGTCCAGCTCGAACGGATCGAGTCGCTTGGGTGCCAGCACGTTTTTCAGTCGCACGTAGCGCGGCATGCCGGCGCGATAGGCAGGATAGTCCTCGCCCTGAATCAGCGGCGCGAGGTAGGCGCGTCCCGCGGCGGTGACGCCGTAGCCGTCCCGGGTGATGAACTTCTTTGGCATCGGCTTTTCGACGTTGGCCACTTTCTTCAACGCGACCTCGCCGATCTTCCAGCGATAGGGCTTGTCGGAGGTGCGGACGATGGTCGGCATGACCGCGTTCCTGCCGGCCAGGGCGAAGCGCACCGCGGCCTGGCCGACCGCGTAGGCCTGCTTCACGTCCGTGCCGCTCGCGATGTGGCGTCCCGCGCGCTGAAGATAGTCGGCGACCGCCCAGTGGTACTTGTAGCCGTGCGCCTGCTTCACCATCGCGGCGATCGTCGGGGCGACGCCGCCGAGCTGGGTGTGGCCGAAGGCGTCCTTGCCGCCCGCGTCCGCGATGAAGGTGCCGTCGGCGTAGGCTGCCCCCTCGCTGACGACGATCACGCAGTAGCCGTTGCCGTCGACTGTGTCCTTGACGCGCGCGAGGAACCGTTCTTTATCGAACGCCACCTCCGGCAGCAGCACGATGTGCGGCGCATCCCCGGGCTGCTCCTGCGCGAGGCAGCTCGCGGCGGCGATCCAGCCGGCGTGCCGCCCCATGACCTCCAGGATGAACACCTTGGTCGAGGTTTCCGCCATGGACTCGACGTCGAGCGCCGCCTCGCGTGTAGCGACCGCGACGTACTTGGCGACCGAGCCGAAGCCAGGGCAGCAGTCCGTGTGCGGCAGGTCGTTATCGACCGTCTTGGGAATGCCGATGCAGGTGATCGGATAGCCAAGCTGGCTGCCAAGCTGGGAGACCTTGTGGGCGGTGTCCTGGGAATCGCCGCCGCCGTTGTAAAAGAAATACCCGATGTCGTGGGCCCGAAAGACCTCGATCAGGCGCTCGTACTCGCGGCGGTTATCCGTCAGCGAGCGCAGCTTGTAGCGGCAGGAGCCGAAGGCGCCGCTGGGCGTGGTGCGCAGACCGGCGATGGCGCTCGTCGACTCGCGCGAGGTGTCGATGAGTTCCTCGCGCAGTGCGCCGAGGATGCCGTTGCGCCCGGCGTAGACCTTGCCGATGCGCGTCGGATGCTTGCGCGCCGTTTCGATGACGCCGCACGCGGTCGCGTTGATGACGGCGGTCACGCCACCGGACTGCGCATAGAAGGCGTTGGGCGCCGGCGGTTTCGGGTTCTTGCGGGAGAGAGTGCGCGTGCGGGTGGGCTTGCCGGCTGGCTTCTGCGTCCGAGAGGCGGCCATCGAAAATCCTTGTTCCAGTTCTGTATTCGGAGCTTTGCGTTCCGAGTTCTCAGCATAGCAGCGGCGTCTGAATGAGCCTGCCGATGCATCCTATGCGACAATTCTCGCGCACGCCGTGGAGGAAAGCTCGCGCGAATTATGCTGCCGTTTGTGCAACTGTTCTGGAATATCTGTCTCATGCGCGAGAGCCCGGCGCGGCTGCCGTCCAGCCCGGCTTTCGTGCTGCTGCTGCTGATTGTGCGCTTCGCGCTGGTGCTGATCATCGCCAACCTGCTGGCCTTCAGCGAACGCAGCTATCTGTCGATCCTGACTGAGGATCTGGTCAGCACCGTGGTCGCGATGCTGCTTATCTGGATGGCGCTGGCCGCCCGCTCGCTCGGCGCGCGGCTGCTGCAGACCCTGGGCGCCTACATCGGCATGGAGATCGTCATCTACCTGCTGCTGGGCGCCATTCTCGCCTTCACCGGCTCGCTCAACGACGCGCCGCAGCTGTTGGTCATGCTCATCACCATCTGGCAGATCGCCATCTTCGCGGCGATCTTGCACCACGCGATGAACGTGCCGCTGGGCCTCGGCTTCGCGGTCTCTATCGGCATACTGACCATGAGCGTCATCGCCGGCCGCGTCGCGGTGGGGGCATAGGTCACAAGAGTCGAGGAGCACATGAGCCGACACCTGTATTTCCTCGGCATCGGCGGCACGCTGATGGGCAGCCTCGCGATCCTGGCCAAGGAGGCCGGCTTCACCGTCACCGGCAGCGACAAGGCCATCTATCCACCGATGAGCGATCTGCTCGCGGCCGCGGGCATCGAGGTGTTCGAAGGTTTCGATGCGTCTCACCTGACGCCCGCACCCGACTTGGTCGTGAT
Source organism: Pseudomonadota bacterium (assembly GCA_039029135.1). Lineage (GTDB taxonomy): Bacteria > Pseudomonadota > Gammaproteobacteria > Pseudomonadales > Azotimanducaceae > JALZVT01. The sequence continues at coordinate 27,117 of JBCCGT010000024.1, forward strand.
GGGCAACGCAGGTCTGCCGCGCGGCCATCCCGGCGTCGAGGCGGTGCTGGAACGCGGCCTGCCGTTCGTGTCCGGCGCCGAGTGGCTGGGCCGCGAGATTCTGCCGGGTCGCTGGACCATCGCGGTGTCCGGAACCCACGGCAAGACCACCACGGCGAGCATGATCGCCTGGATACTGGAGTACGCGGGCCTGACCCCCGGCTATCTGATCGGCGGCGCGCCGCAGAACTTCGAGCGCTCCGCTCGACTCGGCGACGCGCCCTTCTTCGTCATCGAAGCCGACGAATACGACACCAGCTATTTCGACCGGCGCTCGAAGTTCGTGCACTACCGGCCGCGCACACTCGTCATCAACAATCTGGAGTTCGACCACGCGGACATCTTTGACGATCTCGCCGCGATCGAATCCCAGTTCCACCTGCTGCTGCGCAGCGTGCCCGGCAACGGCCTGATCATCGCGCCGGAGGCGGACGATGCCGTCAATCGCGTGCTGCGTGCTGGCTGCTGGACGCCCGTCAGCCGCCTGAATCCGCAGCTGATCGAGGCGACCAAGCGCGGCCGGATCGACACCGAAACCGGCGAGTCGTGGAACGTGCGCGACGCGGCACCCGACGGCAGCCGCTTCGACGTCTACCTGAATGACGCCGGCTACGGCACCGTGACCTGGCCGCTGACCGGCGCCCACAACGTCAGCAACGCGCTGGCCGCCACGGCGGCGGCCCGCCACGCCGGCGTCACCCCCGAGGTAGCGGTCGCGGCGCTGTCTGAGTTCAAGGGCGTCAAACGGCGCATGGAAAAGATCGCCGAGATCGGCCGCACCCGCGTCTACGATGACTTCGCGCATCACCCGACCGCGATTCGGACCACGCTGCAGGGCCTGCGCAAGTCGGTCGGCAGCGAGGAGGTCATCGCGGTCATCGAACCGCGCACCCACACCATGTCGCTGGGCGCGCTGCGTGACGAGCTCAAGACCTGCTGCGCCCCGGCGGACCGCGTGTGCTGGTTCCGTGGCCCCAAAATCCGCTGGGATCTGCTGGAAGTCGCCGCCGCGTGCGTGGTGCCTGCGACCGTGGACGACAGCCTCGACGGGCTGATCGATCGGCTCGTCGACGCCCCGAAAGACAAGCCGCGCCACATCGTGATCATGTCGAACGGCAGCTTCGACGACATCTATACCAGGCTGCCGGCCGCCCTGGACGGCAAGGACTAGGCAACCTGCCGGCCGCGCTGGCCGGCGATCCGTAGCGGCCACGCCGACAGAACGGGCTGCTAGACTGCCGACTCGCGTAAGGGCGCACGGCCCGCGCACCGAGCTTCGCGACCGGGGAGACGCGCATGACCGCAATGACCGATCCCGCCAAAGATCGCGATCAACCCGATCGCCATCCGCTGATGATCGCCGCATGAGGTCAGGTCCCGCACCAGCATTCTGCGCCACGCTCCTATTGGTTGCCGCCGGCTGCTCGCCGTCAGCGCGAGACGAGGGCACACCGAGCGCTGACGTGGCGGCCGTGGCCGTTGGCGAGACCCTGCTGTTGACCCCGCCCCCGGCCTGGCTGCGCACGCGCGAAGAGGCCAACGACAACTTCCGACTGGTCGAGTACCTGCCCGCCGGGCACACCGAGGCGGACTGGGAAGAGCGCCTGACGGTCGAATCCAATGCGCTCCAGCCGCTGCCCGATCCGATCGAGTTCCTCAGCGAACTCGGCGCGAACGACGAACGGAACTGTACGTTCGCCAAGAGCCAGAACGTCTATGCGGGCTTCGAGAATGGCTACCCGAGCGCGGTGCAGCTATACACCTGCCGGGAAGATCGCGAGACGGGACGCGGCCGCGTTCAGCTCATCAAGGCCATCGCCGGACGCGAGCACTTCTACGTTATCGAACGCACGCGGCGCTCCGCGCCGCTCGCCACCGACGCGGCGCCGCTGTCGAACCAAGACATGGCCGCCTGGAGCCTGTACTTTCGCTCGGTCAAGCTGTGCGACAGCGAGGCCGCCGATCATCCGTGCCCGGCCGCCAGCTCGTAGCGGATAGAACATGACAGATCGCATGCGCATCAAGGGCCTCTTTTTCGATCTCGGCGGCACGCTGTTCCGCTACGCGGGCAGGCTGGGCGGCGGCGGACTACTGCACGTGCTAAAGACGCTGGGAATCGAAGCACAGCCGGAGGACATCGGTCGCGGCTGGGCGAGCGCAACCCGCGAGGCGGGCGAGCACTTTGGCGCCCAGCCCTATTTTCTGCATCGCGATCTCTTTCAGGCGACGCTGCAGAATTTCCTGCGGGGATTCGGCCACGAGCTCGACGCAGAGCTGTTCGCGGAGTTTCACCGGCGACAGATCGATGCGCTGCTGGAGTACATGCCAATCCGCGACGACTGCCACGCGACGCTAGCGGCCCTGCGCGAGCGCGGGCTGTATCTGTCCATCGTTTCGAACATCGACGACGACTATCTCGATCCGATCGTCGCGCGACACGGACTGGACGCTCGCCTGGACGACTGGACGAGTTCCGAAGCCGCACGGTCCTGCAAACCAGACGCGGGCATCTATCGCTTCGCTCTCGAGAAGTCCGGGCTCGAGGCCAGTGAGGTCCTGTTCGTCGGCGATTCTTTGCAGCACGACGTGGCCGGCGCGGACGCGATCGGCATGCGCTCGGCACGAATCATTGAGGACGGCGTGACCACGCCGCTGACGCACGGCCTGGCGATCACCGCACAGCCTACCTACGAGATCGAGGCGCTGACGCAGTTACTATCCATCGTCGACGAGGCCAATGGCTAGGGGGCGCGAGTTCCTGCCGGAAACGCCGGAGGAACTCACGCCCGAATGGCTATCGACCGCGCTCGCGCGCCCGATCACAGATATTGAGACCCAAAACCTCGGCGAAGGCGTGGGCTTCATGGGCGACGTGCTGCTCACGCGGTTCTCGCCGGCAGGCCAGCAGCCCGCGAGCGCGGTCATCAAGCTGCCGAAAAAGGCCAACCGCGTCATGGGCGAGATGCTGGGCGTCTATGAGCGCGAGATCATGTTCTTTCGCGAGTTCGGCGCCGACGTTCCCGTGCGCGTACCGCGGCTGTACTTCAGCGCGTTCGACCGCGACAAGGGATCGGAAAATCAAAAGGCGATTCTGGAACAGATCGATCGCTGGCCGCTGTTTCTGAGCAAGGCCGTGAACGTCGTCGGCGCGGCAATCGCCGGCGCAAAGAAGCGCCGCTATCTGCTCGGCATCGAGTTTCTGGAAGGCATGCAACCCGGCGACCAGCTCGCGGGGCTGTCTCCCGAACGCTGCGGCATCGTGCTAGAGGACATCGCGAAGCTCCACCGCGCCTATACGGGCAGCGCAGCACTCGACGAGCAGTTCTGGCTGCTGCCGCTCGGCATCGACGCGCGCCTGCGCCACGGAATCTTTCTGCAGCACGTCGACCGGTTCGCGCGTAGCGCGCCCCCGGGCCTCGCGCCCAAGCTAGCTTGGCTGCGCGACAACGGCGTCGAGCTGTCGCACAGGCTGATGGCCGAGGCACCAAACACGCTGCTGCACGGGGACCTGCGCCTCGACAACGTGGTGTTCGATGGCGAGCACTGCGCGTTTATCGACTGGCAGCTCGTGCGGCACGGCCCCGCCGCGTACGACGTGGCTTATTTTCTGTCGAGTGCACTCAGACAGGATGCGAGCGGACGCGATACCGACGATTTGCTGGCGCGCTACTACGATGCGCTGGCGATCGCCGATTATTCGTTTGCAGCGTTCAGGCGCGACTACGACCGTGCGCTATTGACGATCGTGGCCAACATGGCGGGTGCCAATCAGGTCGACGTCGGCGACGGCCGCGGGCGGCGCCTGATGCAGGCCTGGTTCGAGCGGCTGGACGCCCGTCTCGCGGACGTCCAGCTCGATTCACTGCTGGCTACGGGCTGAGCCGGCGCCGCAGGACCCCGTTAGTTCAGCTCGAATCGGTCGAGCATCATCACCTTCGACCAGGCGTCGACAAAGTCGGCGACGAACTGACCTTCGCTCTCGTTGAGCGCATAGCTCTCCGCGACCGCGCGCAGCTCCGAGTTGGAACCGAACACCAAATCGACCTCGGTCGCCGTCCAACGCTTCGCGCCGTCTTTGCGGTTGGTACCGACGAAAACGCCGTCGTCCGCACCGGACGCCTGCCACTCGGTCGACATATCCAGCAGATTCACGAAGAAATCGTTGCTGAGCTGACCGGGTCGGTCCGTCAGCACGCCATGGGCGCTGCCGTCGGCGTTGGCGTTGAGCGCCCGCATGCCGGCGACCAGCACCGCGGTTTCGCCAACCGTCAGCGTCAGCGTATCGGCGCGATCGATCAGCATATCGGCGGGCGAGAGCCGCGCGCGCTTGCCGTAGTAGTTGCGGAACCCATCGGCCGCGGGTTCCAGCACGGCCATCCCGGCGACGCTGGTCTGCGCCTGACTGGCATCGACGCGTCCGGCAACGAAGGGCACCGTCACGTCGTGGCCAGCGCGCTCTGCCGCGTCCTCGATGCCGACGCCGCCGGCGAGCACGATCAGATCGGCCATGGACACCTTGCGCGAGCGCGACCGTGCGTTGAAGTCGCTCTGCACGTCTTCGAGCGCGGTCAGCACCGAGCCTAGCGTTGCGGGGTCGTTCACCGCCCACTGATTCTGTGGTGCCAAGCGTACCCGCGCGCCGTTCGCGCCGCCGCGATAGTCGGTATCGCGGAAGGTCGCGGCAGACGCCCAGGCGGCGCGCACGAGATCCGAGCTATCGATGTTCTTCGCCCGAATCGCCTTCTTGAGTTTCGTCACGTCGCGGCTGTTGATGGTCTTGCCCGCGGGCGCCGGCAGCGGGTCCTGCCACACCATGTCCTCGGCCGGCACTTCGGAGCCCACGTAGCGCGACTTCGGTCCGAGGTCGCGATGGGTCAGCTTGAACCACGCGCGCGAGAACGCCTCGTCCATCGTGCCCGGCTCGTCCAACCACCTTTTCGTCACCGCACCGTAGGCGGCGTCATAGCGCAGCGCCAGATCGGTGGTGAACATGACCGGCGCGTGGCGCTTGGTGGGATCGAACGCGTCCGGGACAAACTTCGCGTTTTCGTTCTTGGGAATCCACTGCTTGGCGCCGTTGGGGCTCTTGGTGAGCTGCCACTCGAACGCGTACAGGTTCTGGACGTAGTTATTGCTCCACTTCGCCGGCGTCACCGTCCACGCCCCTTCGAGGCCGCTGGTGATCGCATCCGGACCGACGCCGCTGCCGCACTTGTTCTTCCAGCCAAAGCCCTGGGACTCGACGCCGGTAGCCGCCGGCTCGGGGCCAACGCACTTCGACGCCTTGGCGGCGCCGTGCGCCTTGCCGAGCGTGTGCCCGCCGACGATCAGCGCCGCCGTCTCTTCGTCATTCATGCCCATGCGGCCGAAGGTCGTGCGGATGCGCTTGGCCGATGCCAGGATGTCCGGGTCGCCGCCCGGGCCTTCCGGGTTCACGTAGATCAGGCCCATCTGCACAGCGCCCAGCGGCTCTTCCAGCTCGCCGTCATCAGAGAACCGCGCCTGCTCCAGGAACTTGGTCTCTGGCCCCCAGTAGACGAGCTCCGGCTCCATGTCATCGACGCGCCCGCCGGAGAAGCCAAAGGTCTTGAACCCCGCGCTCTCGAGCGCGACGTTGCCGGAAAGGACAATCAGATCGGACCAGGACAGGCTGCTGCCGTACTTCTGCTTGACCGGCCACAAGAGGCGCCGCGCCTTGTCGAGGTTACCGTTGTCGGGCCAGCTGTTGAGCGGCTCGAAGCGGATCTGACCCCCGTCCGCGCCGCCGCGGCCATCGCCGCTGCGATAGGTGCCGGCAGCGTGCCAGGCGAGGCGGATGAACAGACCGGCGTAGGTGCCGTAGTCGGCGGGCCACCAGTCCTTAGAATCGACCAGCACGGCCGTGATGTCCGACTTGACCTCATCGAGATCCAGCGCAGCGAAGGCGGCCGGGTAATCGAAACCGTCGCCGCCCGTGGCCGCGTTGTCGCGCAGGCGAGATACGTCGACCACCTCGGGCCACCAGTCCTGCACCTTTTTTGCCTGCTGCCCGTCGCCGTTGCGAATCGGGGCCCCGCCCATGCCGAGGAACCCCGGCGGCGTCGCGGTGGCGCCCGCCGCCAACGCGACGAGGACGGCCCCCACGGCCAATTGTGTGAATCTTTCTGTCATTGCTCTGCTCCCACTAGCTATACATGACGCAAGCGTCAGGGACACAGGTTAGAGAGCGGTTCCGCGTCGGTACAATGAATTGTTTCTACCGCATTGATATGCGTTGTCTATGCAGCTCGTGGCGCTGCCGAGGCATGGCTTAGGTGTGATAGTACAGATTCGATCTGACAGCCAGAGTCGGATTCGATTAGGACTCGACTTCAAAGCGGACGTTGAGAGGCGTACCTATTACAAACTCCAGATGGCTGACATCGGCCACAAGCGGCCACCGATCGTAGTCGATTGTTTCCTGAACATGAGGTGTCAACACCTTTTCAGGTGACAAATAGTCATCGTGATTTCTCCATGAGACTGTGGAAAACTAGTGAGCAACGCTCACTCGATGCTAGTTCGGGGACTTCATTGACCGCACCTCCAACACTAGTCCTTGTCCCTGGCGCTTGGCATGGCCCTTGGGCCTTAGAACCGTTGGCCGCAAAACTCGCCGACATCGGCATAGATTCAAAAACTGTCACCACCGCTTCGCTTGATGGAAAGGACAAACGCGGCATACCAGCAGATGTACAGGCGACGATTGAGGTGATCGAGGACTGCCCAGGGGACGTCGTGCTGGTCGGTCACTCCTATTCCGGGGTTGTGATCACCGAGGCGGGTGCACACGAGAGGGTGAAGCACCTAGTCTACTTAGCGGCATTCATGCCCAAAACCAACGAAACTGCAAATGGCCAAATTCTCCGAGCGTTGGTGCGTAACCCCTTCGCAAAAACCCTTGCGCCGGCGATGTCAGTCCTACCTGGCGACAAAACGCTACTCCAACTCAACCCGGAGTTAGCGGCGAAGCATTTGTACGGCGATTGTGACGCGCGCAGCGTACAGCACGCTCAGGCCAATCTTCAGCTCCACAATCGCAATGTCTTTGAGCAAAGCCCAAAAGTTGCCGCCTGGGAAAACACCCCATCGACCTACATCGTATGCAAGCAGGACAAAGCGATTCCACCCAAACTGCAGAAGAAACTGGCGAAGCGCGCAAATCGCACCATTGAGTTGGACACGTCACACTCGCCTTTCTACTCCGACACTATAGGTCTGTCAGCCATCCTCGCCGAGATCGTGGGCTAAAAACGATTCTCCCGAACACCACGATCATGCGCCGGAGCCAGAATTGTGTCGAACTCTTCCAGCTGAGTAGTGACCCTCTTAATGCTGGCCTTAGCTGCTGAGATGTTCTCAGCGATCCCCGCGACCGCTTTTCTGTTGTTCAACCGTTCCAGATCAAACACCACGTCGCCGGCAAAAAAGTAGTAGGTGTCTCGATCGAATGAGATCAGGGACTGATGCCCTTCAGTGTGCCCCGGCGTTGGGACGACGCGCAGGGTGCCTTGCTCATCGATCGTTTGGCTTTCAGCGAATGCACCGAATTCACCGTGACGATAGTCAACTAACGTCGGTTCAACCCAGATTGGTATCTGGCAGCGCATGTCACCTTGGTGCCCTAACCAATCATTAGCGGAAATGTAGAATTGAGCGTTCTTCAGGTGGTACATACCACCCATATGGTCAGAATGTAGGTGCGACAAAATGGCCCACCTAACGTTCTTGGCATCAAGACCGAGCAGCTTAAGCTGCGGCCCCAATTCGTCTTCGGAGTTAACCGCAAACTTCAACTGATTGCGGTAGAACCATTCGTTGCCAGGCCGGCAATTGAAGTATCCCGGTTCATGCACTTTCGCTGTTTCACCGGTATCGAATACTGCAATACCATCAGGATGCTCGATTACGTAGAACTGAATAGGCATCCATTCCGTCCAGTCGCTATCCAGCACTATGCTCGGCACGCGAAGCATCGCTGGCCCCGACAGCTCTCTGAAGTGCTCTTTGACGGATATCCATCCCGTCTGAACAACGTGTACCTTGATGCCGCTTTTGGTTTCGAAAGAGACAGGTTCAGGGTTTCTCGGTGCCGGGGTTTGGTTCGCACTCACGCAGCCAGAAGCCGGCAGTAGAAAGGCCACGATGACGGGGATGATTATGCGCATCTACTCGCCACCCTCAGCGATCTCCGCCAACTTGTGCATGGTCGGTGGCAACGCCATCTTAAAGCCACCCCCCATTATCCGACCGAACAGCCAACCGGTAAGGCCGGAAAATGTAACTCTGTGCTCAATGATCGTCGGGGAGGTGGAGATAATTGTACGGCAAACCGTCAGCCTCCCTCCCGGTAGGTTGTTTTCGAAAGCATAGGTGTAAGTTGACTCGTTAAACTCTGTTACCTTGAACTTGGATTCGGGACCAGAACGCGGCACTACGGTGCCCTGAATACCCAGTGCGAGGGGTTCTGACCGCGCATCCTTCAATCCGAGATCCCAGTCTTTCCAGTTCGCAACGTCCATCCAAACGCCCCAGATCGCATCGGCCGAAGCGTTGGTTTGCAGTTGATAGCTGAAGTCTCTATTCGAGCCATGGGTTTCCGCGGGTGGTTCGGCGGTATTGTTCACGATGATCCCCTCTTGGTTGGTTGCACAAGCCGAAGCGAGCAGAACGGCTATTAGGAGTGTTGATATTCGAGTCATGTTGAGACGATGTTGAGTGAGTATCACTCATTATTGACTTGCCGCATCAAATGTTTGTGAAATCTGTGCACAAACGTCATCCTAGTCGAATGAGTGAGATTCAATCGAAAAAGAAGCGCTTCGACCCAGAACGCAGACGGTCTGCGATATTGGACGCTGCCGAAAAACTGTTTGCGAAAAACGGCTATGAAGGTACGTCGACCAACGAAATCGCAAAGAGCGCTGACGTGGCGGTCGGCACCATATTCAAACACTTCGGCGACAAGCCAACTTTGCTCGCCGCCCTGCACCGCAGGCTGGAAGACGAGTTTATCGAGGCAATGACCAAAGCATGGGAATCGCAGTCCGACTATCATGCAAAGTTTGACAAAATGTTTCGGGCGCTGTTTAAGGTTGCCGAGCGAAAACGTGATGTCATGCCGGTTTACACGATGACCAAAGAGCTATCCGCTAACCGAGACTACTGGTCGGGGGAAATCATCGTCACTCGGATTCAGGCTCTGTATGAAGGCGGCGTTAAAGAAGGGAAGCTAGCAGATCATCAGACCGATCTGATTGCACATATGATGCATGGGATGGTCGATGGTGCGATGCGTTACTGGATGAATAATCCAACCCCAAAGCAAAAAGGCAACGCGATTAGAGCGCTGGTCGAGGTTTCTAAACGGGCTTTTCTTTGATCTTTTCTCAAGAAACCCACAAATAGAGCCTTTCGAACGCATGACGGCTTTGGGTCGGCTGGAGCCGGTCGGTAGCTAGCTTGCTGAGCGGCTGCTTTCCTTAAAGCCGCCGTTCGATTCGAGAACTAAACCCGTGGGGACTTGGCTCCGATCGGCCATGAACGGACCTTCAGCGTATGCCTAGGGCCAGTGTTGCCGCATCGTTTGTCTCGCATACTGTTACCTTGGCCTCGAAGCCCGCCACCAATGCTAAAGTGTCCTGAAACGGACCTGTGGTGTACCTCCGGTTGTGTTTGAGCAGCTCGAATAGCGTAGGAAAGAATGTCGGCCAGTCTCTCGGTGAAGCTTCTCTTAGCAGACTGAAGTGGCGTTTTATCACACGCAGATGGCGAGTGGACTCAGGAACAGCAAGCACGATGACCTTGTCAGCTCGTTCTAGGGCTGGTTTAACCCAAGGCTGCCAGAAGATTCCGTCCAGCACCCATCCGTCAGCCTCAACTATTTCGGATAGTAGGCCCTCTCGTTCAGTAGGTTCTCGCCGTACACGGTTTGGGACATTGGAGTAGTAAACATCGTCAAGTTCGTGATGCGTTAGCCGACGATGTTTTGCATAGCGCTTCGCTAAAGTAGTTTTTCCAGATCCAGCGCCGCCGAAGATGTGTACTCGCTCAAATTCCATCCGAGCAGTCTATCAGCGAGTGGCTGCTCTGGATCGAGCTGAGACCTTCTGGCTTCAACGGCGCGAGCGTCCGCTTTCCGGACATCTGACATTGCCCGTCAGGTCAGGTACCGACCGTAACAGTTGGGAAGAGGTTTAGAGGGCCAGGTGAGAGATCAGCATAACTCACAGACCCCAACGCTGGCCGCGCAGATCAAAACGCGTCCGCAGCCAACCCCATAACCACATCAGACTGCGCCTCGATCCCCGCCAGCAGGCTCGCGTACTTCGGCAGCAGCCGCGCGTAGAAATAGGCCGCGACCTGGCGCTTCGCCGCGCCGTATTCGTCGTCCGGCGCGCAGGCGCTCATGCGGCCCCACAGCCACGCGTACAGCGTCAGTCCCCACAGCTCCAGATAGTCGCTGGAGGCAGCACCCGGCAGCGCGGGATCATCACCGGCGCGAGTGCGCACAGAGTCCGTCGCTCGCACCAGCGAATCCAGCGCCGCGTGTAGCTGCGCCTGCAGCTCCGCCGGCACGTCCGCCTCGCGCATCTCGTCGATCAGCGCCATGGCCGTGCGGCCGCCGTCGCGTAGCACCTTGCGACCAATCAGGTCGAGCGCCTGCACGCCGTTCGCGCCTTCATAGATCTGGCTGATCCGCGCGTCGCGCACGATCTGCTCCATCCCCCACTCGGCGATGTAGCCATGGCCGCCGAACACCTGCTGGGCAAGCACCGCGCAGTCGAAGCCGCGATCCGACAGGTACGCCTTCGCGATCGGCGTCAGCAGCTCAACGCGTGCCCGCGCGACGGCGTCGTCGCCGTACTTGGCCCGGTCGAGCTGTTGACCCACATAGACGGCGAACGCGCGCCCGGCTTCGTTGTAGGCGCGAACCGTCAGCAGCATGCGGCGGACGTCGGGGTGCACCAGCAGCGAGTCCGCGGGTCCATCGGGATTGTCGACGCCGCTCGGCGAACGGCCCTGCAGCCGATCGCGCGCGTAGCTGGCCGCGTTTTGATACGCGAGCTCTGAAAGCCCGAGGCCCTGGATGCCAACCGAAAGCCGCTCGTAGTTCATCATCGTGAACATTCCCGCGAGGCCCTGGTTCTCTGCACCCAGCAGGAAGCCCGTGGCGCCGTCGTAGTTCATGACGCAGGTGGCGCTGCCGCGGATGCCCATCTTGTGTTCGATGGCGCTGGGCGCGAATCCGTTGCGCTCGCCCGGCGTGCCGTCGTCACCCGGCAGGTACTTGGGCACGATAAACAGCGAGATGCCCTTGGAGCCCGCCGGCGCGTCCGGCAGCCGCGCCAGCACCAGGTGCACGATGTTGTCGGCCATCTGATGATCGCCGCTGGTGATGAAGATCTTGGTGCCGGTGATCGAATAAGTGCCGTTGGCCTGCGGCTCGGCCGTGGTTCGCATGATGCCGAGGTCGGTGCCGGCGTGGGACTCGGTCAGCGCCATGGCGCCGGTCCACTCGCCCGAGTAGAGCTTCGGCAGATAGGTCGCCTTCTGTTCGGCGGAGCCGTGGGCATCGATGCAGATGGCGGCGCCGACGGTCAACGTGCCATAGAGATAGAGGCTCGAGTTGCAGCCGTAGAACATCTCCTCGAGCACGCAGGACAGCGCCTTCGGCATGCCCTGGCCGTCGTGCGCGGGGTTGCCCGCGAGGCCCAGCCAGCCGCCGGCGGCCAGCGCCTTGAAGGCCGCATCGAAGCCGGCCGGCACGCTGACGACGCCGTCGGCGATGCTGCAGCCCTCGGCGTCGCCGCTGCCATTGATCGGAGCCAGCACCTCGCTCGCGAGTTTGCCGCCCTCCGAGACGATGGCGGTGGCGAGCTCGCGATCGACGTCCAGGCCGTCGAGCGCCGCCCAGTCCTGGTCCAATCCGAGGACGTCAAACAGCAGGAAATCGATATCGCGCTGGGGGGGAGTGAAACTGACCATAGGAAATCTTCGCTGGCTTTACACTTCAGGCGCGATGGCGCCCGGCCGAGCGCGGAGGGTCCGCGAAAACCCTGACCCTGTCCAGCAACTTGGTCGCGAATGGCAGACAAAGGCTCGCCCGCGATCAGTTCTTCGCCCGGCAGGGCCCGATCGGGGCCGGCAAGCGCCAACATCTTGCTATGGATCCACTCGATTGGGCTTTCAACAATGTTCGAGGGCGCTGCGTCATGTGTCGCCTGGCGACCGACCGCCCCCGGGATCTGTGCCGCGCTTGTGAGCGTGATCTGCCTTGGCAGCGCCGCGCCTGCCCCGCGTGCGGCCAGGGCGAGGGCTATGGTCCCGGCGGCCCCGCGCGCACGCGCACACGCTACACCGACTGCGCCTCGAGCCCTGAATCGGACCCAAAGCAGGGTCCAAGGCAGGGCCCGTGGCCGAACGGCGCCATCGAGCGGGTGGTCGCGCCTCTGGCCCACCTCGGCGAGGCCGCCTGGCTCGCCGGTCAGCAGAAGCGCAGGAGCGGTCGGATTTGCGCCCACGTGCTCGCCGAACTTCTGGGCGACGCCGTGCTGATCGCCTACGAGTCGCGGCCGTTGCCGGATCTGCTGGTCCCCGTGCCGTTGCACCGCTGGCGCGAGCTGCGCCGCGGCTTCAACCAGGCGGAGCTGCTGGCCCGCGCGCTGGGCGCGCGGCTGGGGCTGCCGCTGCAGGTCCGGGCTATCCGCCGGGCGATCGCGACGCCGGGGCAGCGCGGCGCCGGACGCCGGTCCAGGCGACGCGCGATGGCGCACGCCTTCGCTCCGGTCGCGCGCGCCGCGATCGATGGTCAGATCGCGCTGATCGACGACGTGCTGACGACCGGGGCGACCGCGGCCGCCGCCGCGCGGGCCCTGCGGGCGGCGGGCGCTGAGTCCGTGCATTTGTGGACAGGCACGCGAGCCCTTCCGGGCAATGGATAAACGCGTGCGTCCTGGCGTGCCGTTCGCCAGCACCACAGCGCTCATCGCCAGTCGCCGGATCGGGCGGGTACACTCGCGCCATGACCGACCCAGCCACCAGCACCGACCCAAGCTCAACGCCCTACGACGGCCTGACACCCGACGCGATCTGCGCGGCGCTGGAAGGCGTCGGCTTCGAACCCAACGGCAGCCTGCTGGCGCTCAACAGTTTCGAAAACCGCGTCTATCAGGTCGGCTGCGAGGACGGCAGCTTCGTCGTCGCCAAGTTCTATCGTCCCGGCCGCTGGAGTCGCGCCCAGATTCAGGAGGAGCACGACTTCACGCGCGAGCTGGTCGAGGCCGAGCTGTCCGTTGTGGCGCCGCTCGCGCGCGACGGCGAGACGCTGTTCGAGGGCCAGGGATTTCTGTTTGCGGTGTTCCCGCGCCAGGGCGGCCATCCGCCGGAGATCGAATCGGAGCACAACCTCGCGATCATGGGCCGCACACTGGGACGCCTGCACGCGTGCGGTTCCGCGCGCACGTTCAGTCACCGCACCGCGCTCGACTGGCGCGAGATGGGCCAGGCCTCGCGCGACTGGCTGCTGGCGAGCGACTTCATCCCGAGCGATCTGGTGCCCGCGTACGAATCGACGAGCGAACATTTGCTGGCCGCGATCGAAACGCGCATGGACACGCCACATCGCAGCCTGCGACTGCACGGCGACTGCCACCTCGGCAACGTGCTGTGGCGCGACGACGTACCGCACTTCGTGGATTTCGACGATACCCGCAGCGGCCCCGCGATTCAGGATCTGTGGATGCTGCTGTCGGGAGATCACGACGAGCGTAGCCGCCAGTTCCGCACCCTCATCGAGGCCTACGAGACCTTCGCGCGCTTCGACACAATCGAACTCGGCCTGATCGAGTCGCTGCGCACGCTGCGCATGATGCACCACGCCGCCTGGATCGGCCGCCGCTGGAACGACCCCGCGTTCCCGCCGGCATTTCCCTGGTTCGACGGCGGCCGCTACTGGTCCGATCACGTGCTGAGCCTGCGCGAACAGCTCGCCGCGCTCGACGAGCCGCCGCTGAGCGTCTGACCGCGGCGCGATCGGCCGCGACTACCTGTTAACCAAACAACGCCAGCAGCGCGCGCCCGATGATGAACAGACCCATCGCAGTAAGCAGCGCGAACGCCCCGCGGCGCAGTCGTTGCGCGTCGATCGCCTTCGCATAGCGACCGCCGAGCCAGGTGCCGAGCGCAACGGCCGGCGCGCAGGCAAGCGTGAGCGTGAGCACCTCCTCACCGAGCTCGCCGCGCACACCAACCAGCAGCGTGCGCACCGACGTCGTGACTGCAAAACAGGCGAGCAGCGTCGCCCGCAGCACCTCGATCGATCGCGGCTGACGATAGAAGAACCAACCCATGACCGGGCCCGATGCCGAGAACATACCGCCGCACACGCCGCCGGCAATGCCGGCCAGCAGGCGCGCCGGGCGCGAACTCTCGCGCGGCAACGTCGCGTCCCGTCGCACCATGCCGGCGCTGCCCGCCAGCACGAACGCCCCCAACAATAGCTGCAGCCAGGCCAGCGCGTTCGCGTTGAGCTGCATCATCAGCACCAGACCCACACCGATCGCGGGCACCTGACCAAGCGTGACCCAGCGCCAGAAGGGCCAGTCGATATCGACGTAGCGCGTGCGCAGCGCAAGCACCACATTGACCAGCGACAGCAGACTCGCCGTCGCGGTGAGAACGGGAATCGGCACAAGCTGCAGCCCCGCCGCCAGCGCGATGAGGATCATGCCCAGCGCGAAACCCGTGATGGTCTGAAAAAAAGCGCCGACGAAAGCGACGAGCAGAAAAGTGGCGAGCGCCATAAAAGAAATCGCGGCTCCGAGAACAACAACACGGCCGCGGAAGCAGGCGAACGCATCACCTGGCGCCGGCGGCGCGGTAGTATAGGGCCATGGATCTCGAGCTCAGCAACAAGACCGCGCTGGTCACGGGCGCGCATCGCGGCACCGGCAACATCATCGCCCGCCATCTCGCAGCAGAGGGCGCGACCGTCTGGGTGCACGGCTTCGACGCCGAGCAGGCGGAAAGCGCGGCGGGGGACATTCCCGGCGGTCGTCCGGTCGCCGGCGATCTAACGACAGACGCAGGCGCGGCGGCCGTCCTCGAAACGATCGCGGACGCCTCGCCCGAGATTCTGGTGAACAACTACGGCACCGGCGATCGCGGCGACTGGGACAGCGCGGACACGGAGGCCTGGCTGCGCGCGTATCAGCACAACGTGCTGTCGGCCCAGCGACTGATTCGCGGACTGCTACCGGCAATGCGCGCGCGCAACTGGGCGCGCATCATTAATCTTGGCACCGTCGGCTCTACCCGGCCCAACGCGGTGATGCCGCACTACTATGCCGCGAAGGGCGCGCTCGCAACGCTCACGGTCAGCCTCGCGAAGGAGGTCGCCGGCACGGGCATTCGCGTTAATCTGGTATCGCCCGGCATGATCCTGACGCCCGAGGTCGAGGCGATGTATCTCAAGCGCGGGCGCGAGCGGGGCTGGGGCGACACCTGGGAAGAGATCGAGCCGCACGTCGCCCGCGACATTCCCATCGGCCGCATTAGTCGCCGTGAGGAAGTCGCCGATCTCGTGTGCTTCCTGGCGAGTCCCAGGGCCGATGCGCTGCACGCGCAGAACGTGCGCATCGACGGCGGCGCGCTCGACATCGTGTCCTGACCGCGAGAGCACCGCGCTGAACACCCCGCAGCTACTCAGGCGTCTGGCCGGGATCGGCCTGCTGCTGGCCGCCGCGCTAGCCTATTCGCCCTACGCGAGCGACTCGTTGCACAGCTTCGCGCTGTCGCTGGTCGCGGCGCTGGGCGTCTGGCTGGTGCTACCCAATCCGGTGCTGCTGGCGTTCGCGGTTACCATGCTGGCCGCGGCGCATTCGCGTCCCGGAACCGCCGAGCTAATGTCGGGTTACGTCTATCCGGCCATCACCGTGCTCGCCGCGCTAACGCTGGTGGTCGCCTGGCGCAGGCGTCAGGCGGCGGACCGAAGCAAGCAGAGCTCCACGCCATGAGCATGTCCTCCCGCGTGGTCGTACTGACAGGAGCGACGAGCGGCATCGGCGAGGCGACGGCGCGCGGCCTGCTGCGCAGGGGCGCCCACGTGATCATGGCCGTGCGCGACACGCGGCGGGGCGCGGACCTGAAGCGCGCGCTGGTCGGCGAGCTGCCGCAGGCGTCGATCGACATCGTCGAGTGCAACCTCGCGAGCCGGCGCAGCGTCGACGCCTGCGCCGACGTCATCTACAGCCGCTACGACGCGCTGGACGTGCTGATCAACAACGCCGGCACCATGCTGCGCAGGCCGCACATGGCCGAGAGCGGCTTCGAGCGCACCTTCGCGACCAATCACCTGGGCCACTTTCAGCTCACCGGACGCCTCTTGCCGCTGCTCATACATGACGACCGTGTGAGCCAGGTCGTCACCGTCGCCTCCAGCGTGCACCGACGCGCCGAGCTGCCGCTGGAGGAGCTGCGCCACGTGCGCGGCTACAACATGTGGCGCGCCTACGCGCGCTCGAAGCTCGCCAACGTCATGTTCAGCAACGCCCTGGCGCGGCGCTTCGAACACACGAACCTGCGCGCGAACTGCCTGCATCCGGGCATGATCGCGAGCCGCATCCTGCCGCGAAAATCGCTGTGGTGGCGGACGCTGAGCGCGCTGGGCGCGGGGCTGGGCGTGCTCAGCGACCCGCAGCGAGGTGCCGCGACTTCGCTGTATCTGGCGCTCGATCCGGCCGCCAGCAACCTCAACGGCCAATATCTCGATCCGCACCAGATTCCGCGAGCCTGCGCCGCCGTGGCGCGCAGCCACGGCCAGCAGGAGCACCTGTGGGCGCTGTCAGCGGCCGCGACGGGGCTCAAGGAGTGATCGACGTGGCAGAATCAACGCATGTCTGAACAAGAGCCTCCCAACGAGCCGCCGGCGGAGCCCGCCGGCGCAGGTCCCGATAAGGCGCCGTCCCCGGAACGCGAGGCGCTGTTTCGCGCGCTGATCGGACCGCGCAAACAGGCCTACTATCTGAGCTACATCAGACGGGCTGAGTCGCGCGGCTACGCGCCGCTCGCCTGGCACTGGCCGGCGTTTTTTCTCGGCCCGCTGTGGTGCTTGTGGCGGCGCCAGTATTTGTTCGGCGCGATCTGCGTCGCGCTGTCGATCGTCGTGTCGCTGCTGGCAACCGGCCTCGGCTGGTCCGGCGGCTCCGTCACGCAGCTCTTGCTGTCCCTGCCGGTCGCCGTCTTCGCATCGCTAAAGGCGAACGCCTTCTACTACAGCTGGGCGAGCCAAAACGTCGCGCGCGCGCAGGAACTGGATCCGGGGCAGACCGCCCGCCAGCTTGAATTTCTTGCCGGTCGCGGCGGCGTCAACCAGAACCTGCCGCTCATACTGGGGCTGTTCATCATGCTGCTGGTGATGCTCACGCCGGTACCTTCGCCGCCGCCTTCCTGAAGACAGCACACGCATTCGCGAATAGCCGCGCGAACGCGTGAGACAGATAGATAGAGTCGCGGATTAGCGCGCCAGCATCGCCGGCGAACCGCAGCAACCGCCTGTGTGACTTAAGGCGTGTCTTCGAAACTGAAGCGCAGACCGCTGCGCACTTCGGTCGCGGTGCCGTCGACGAGATAGGGTGCGAAGCGCCAGCGATCGATCGCATCCAGAGCGGACTGCTCGAACACGCCGTCGCTCGAACGCACGACGATCGCATCGAATACGCGGCCACTCGGCGCGATGCGGAAATTGAGTTCGACCCAGCCTTCCAGCGTGCGGCCGCGCTGAGCGCCACGAGGGTACCGCGGTGCCGGTTGCTCCAACACCTCAAGCTCGGAAATGCCCAGCACCGGGACGCGAGCGGCCGTCTGCGACGCCGCGGCGGGCGGCTCGGCGGCGGCAAGCGCCGCCTCGTTCGCCGCCGCTTCCTCGGCCTGGCTGAGCGCAGCGATGCGACCCGTCATTTCCTCGGCCTGTTCGATGCCGACCAGATCGGGCGCGGCCTCGCGAGCGCGATCCATCAGTGTGTTCGCGGCTTCGAAATCGCCCGCAAGCGTGGCGCTCTGCGCCTGCGCGAGCAGCCGCTGCGCGACGGTTTCGATGCCCACGAGCGCCTCGGCGTTGTCGCGATCCAAACGCTGTATTTCGCGGTAGGAAGCAAGCGCGTTGTCTTCCCCCGGACCCGTCAGCCGCTCGGTCGCTAGCTGATTGACCGCCAACAGGGTCAGCTCGTCGATCCGCTCAAAGCGCTGCGCTCGTCGCAGAATCCCCTGCGCGCCGCCATGACCGGGCATGACGGCCAGCACGTGCTGCGCCGCACGCCGCGCACCGCCCCAATCGCTTTCGAAGATGGCTGTTTCGGCCTCGTTGACGACGAATGCGATCACCTCATTGAAGGCGTCGCGCGCTGGCACATTGTCCGGTTCGATCAGCAGCGCCTGCTGGTAATAGTAGAGGGCGTTGTCGCTGACGGGCTCAGACACTCGGCCCGCCGCGAACGCCCGCTCGCCGAGCTCCGACCAACTATCGTTGCGCGGACCGTCACCGTTCAGCCAGGTGGCAACCGGCAGCGGCGGCAGCTCTAACCGTATCTCCTCAACCGGCCGCAGCAGCATTGCGGCGCTCAGGACAACGCCGGCGATGACCAGCACGCTGGCCATTCCGAACTGATGCAGCAGAGAGATCCCGTCCTCGCCGCGCGCATCCGTAACTTCCGCGTCGATGCGCGCGGGCTCGGGGTCGATACGCATGGATTCGCTCACGGCTGATCACCTCGATCGATCTCGGCAGGCAGGGCGGCCTCCGCGTCGTGCGAGCTGGCCTCGTTCACCATCAAGTCGCGCGCGTCCTTCAACGGGTGCCCCGCGATCGCCGCACCCAGGCTTGCGCGGATCCGCGCGACGCGGGCCTTCAGGCCTGCCAAAAGACCCTGGTGCGCCGGCGTCTCCTGCGGTCGCTCTTCGACGCGATGGCGCAGCACACGCCGCCGATCGCCGCACAGGGATTCGAACCTCGAGACCGCCGAGCGCAGCCAGATCTTGGTCTGCACCTCCTGCAGGGGTTTGAGCAGAAAGCGGAATATCTGCCCGTGATTGATCAGATTGATCATCGTCGTAGCGTCGGAACGTTCGCTGACGATGATCGTGACCAGTTCGGGTACCTCGCGCTTGAGCGCGCCAGTCAGTTCCGCAAGACCGGTCTCGTCGTTTGCAATGTCGGTGACGAGCACCCCGACCGGCCGGGTCGCCAGCAGCTGCACGGCAAGCTCGGTAACCTCCGCGTGCACAACGGGCAGGTCGCCTTCGCAGGCAAGCCGGATACTGTCCACCAACTGCGCGTCGCGACTGAGGACCAGCAGCTCCGTGGGCGGCGCCGATACGTCGACGGGCGCAGCCTCGACGGACGGGGCGGCGACGTCGACACGCGTGTCGGCGGGTAGCTCAGGGTGGGCAACCGTGTCGCCGCGCTGTTCGGCAAGCGCAGCCTGATCCGCGTCGCTTTCCGCATCGTCGTCGAGCAACACATCAAGCTCACGCTCGAGCGCTCGGGCATCCGTTGTTGGTTGGTCTGGTCCCTGCGACGCTTGCTCGGTAAGCGGATCTTCTTCGTGGTGCGAATCTACATCGAGCTGCAAATCTTGGTCAGCCTGCGCGGGCGCAGCCTCGTTCGCGAGCAGTTCGTACGCCGCCATCAGGGCGTCGGCAACGCCCGGAATCGCGCTCATGCCATCGCTCGGTGTGACCGGCCGCTGCGTTTCCGCTTGGCGGTCGGCGGCGTCGCCTAGCAGCTCTTCATTAGCCGCAGGGGTGTGATCGCGGTCCGCCGGCGGGCGATCTTCCGAACCCGGCGCCGCAAACAGCACCACAGCACCGTTGGGCGTCTCGCGTCTGGCATCAATCGCGTCCCGAGGCGCTCTAGCCGCTGCAGCCGTTTCCTTTAAGTGCTCGACTGAGGAGTCTGCGTCCGGCTCCTGATCGGAACCACACAGGGCCGCCTCGACCGCGAGCTGTACGGCCGTTTTCAATTCGTCGGGCGGACAGGGTTTCATCAAATAGCGAAAAACTTCGCTTTCATTAATCGACGCTTCAATGGCATCGAGATCCGCATACCCGGTGAGCAGGATGCGCATCGTCTCGGGCCGCTTTTCGCGAATGCGCGTCAACAGCTGCACGCCTGTCATGAAAGGCATGCGCTGATCGCTGACCACGACATGCACGGCCCGCTCCTGCAGCACCTCCAGCGCCTCGATCGCAGAGTTCGCCAGCACGACGTCGTATTCGCGGCGAAACATCGCGCGCATCGACGTAAGCACGCGTCGCTCGTCATCAACGAACAGCACGCAGGCGCGCGACTGCTGGTTCGGGGGCACCGACTCTTCACCCCTCGATGTCGACTCGGGGTACATCACGCGACCTCCTCCCCGACGTCCGGCGCGCCTGTCGACGCAGCCGTTCCGGCTTCGGCGGCGGGCTCGGCGCCCGCGAGACTGACGGTCGCGTCATCTTCGCCGCTGGCCTCGCTTCTGCGCACCGGCAGCCCCAGCGTAAACCGGCTGCCTACGCCCACTCGCGAGTCGATCAAAAGCTGACCTTCGTGCTCTTGCACAATCTTGTGCACGATTGACAGTCCGAGGCCGGTGCCCTTGCCGACAGGCTTGGTCGTAAAGAACGGGTCCATGATCTTAGAGAGATTTTCTTCCGCAATGCCGCAGCCCGTGTCTTCGATCACGACCTCGACCCAGTCGCCGCGCGAGCTGGTCGAGAGCGTGAGCTCGCCGCCTTCGCCCATGGCCTGCACCGCGTTCGTGATCAAATTGATGAAGACCTGGTTGAGGCGCGACGGCGAGCAATAGATGTCAGGGACCTCGTCGAAGCGCTTTTCTACCGTGATGCCGTACTTCCAGAGATTGCGCGTAATGACGAGCGTCTTCTCTAGACCGTCGACCACATTGAAGCGATCCTCGGCCGCGCGATCCAAGCGGGAGAAGTCCTTGAGACTCTGCACGAGTTCCGCGATTTGCTGCAGACCGTCGACGTTGTCGCGCGCCAGCTGAGCGATCTCCTCGACGTTTTCCTCGATGATTTCCGGGTCGAAATCGGCGCGTTTCGACAGCATGTTCTGCAGCGCGCGCTGCCGCTCGAGATCGCTGCCGGCCGCAACGATCGGCAGGGTGCTGGCGATGAATTCGTCGAGTTCGCTCACCGCTTCGGACGTCATGGACGCGTTGTTCATGACGTACAGCAGCGGCGTATTGATCTCGTGCATGACGCCCGCGACGAGCTGGCCGAGCGAAGACATCTTCTCCGCCTGCACGAGCTGTACCTGCGATTCCTGCAGGTCGGTCAAAGCCTGCTCGACTTCCTGCGTGCGTTCCTGGACCCGCTCTTCGAGTTCATCGTGGGACGCATTGAGCTCTCGATAGCTGCGGCTAAGGCGGACCCCGAAGTAGCCAAGGGTCAGCAGCAACATCACGGTGTAAACGTTCAGCAGCGTCCGGGCGTCGCTGAGCATATATAGATCGCGCAGGTGCGCCGCGCCTACGGCCGGCGCGACAGCCTCGAGTGCTGCGGAAAACGCCGCGAGCTTGCCGGCGACATCGCTGCGCAGCATACCCAACCGTGCGGTGCTCGCGGCCTCCGCCTCGTCCGCAAGACCGGCGAGGGCGCGGCGTTCGTCGGCGCCAACGGCGAATTGCGGTTCACGCAGCGCGGCAACCCGTTCGGGCACGCTCTGCAGGGCTTCCGCGTCGGCGCCGCGCAGACGCTCAAGCAGCGCGCGCTGATTGCGCACAATTGCATCGGCGCTCTCCGCGCGACCGCTGCTTCGCAGTCCAGTCGCGAGTGCGCGCGCGTCAACGTCGAGGCCAACCAGCGACGCCACGAGCAGACTCTGATCGACGGCCATGCTGCGCATCGCGCGCGTGAGCTGCATGCCTTCGGTGGCGAGCTTTTCCACCCGCAAACGGGGATCGCTGCTCGCGTCGACGACGCCGCGGGTCAGCGCGACGAATTGCCCTGCGAGCTGGTCACGAAAGTAGCCCACGGGACCAAGTTCTCTGCTCTTGGAAAGATCGCGCGTAAGCTGGCCGAGGATCAGTTCGAAGCGATCGGCGAGTTCGGAGATCGTTGGCTGCGCGTCGATGCGCGCCTCGTCGGCGACCAACAGCGCATCGCCCGTCAGGGCATCGAGTTCAACGAGGTAATCGAGCTTTTGATCGATGCCCTGCATGCCGCCACGACCGGGATCATTGGACAGCAGCAGCAGGCTGCCTAGCAGCACGGCGGCGAGCGTGATCGCCAGTAGGGAAAGTGCGTTCTTTAGCGGGTTCAGTTGCATCGATTGAATACGGCGGTCCATGCCCGTCGCCTCGCGGGTGATCGCTTCCGGCTCTATCCAGAGACTAGGCCGTGCGATCACACGGATTGTGTGCACAAGTCACATTTATGGCGTTTGGCTGGGGGCCGCGTAGAAAACGAGGGCTAAACGCCCGTTCGTAGCGCAAAGCCGGTCGGCAAGTGCCGCGGAGCGCGGCCTTCGGTACCGCAATCGTCCGACTTCGTCAGGGTCAAGACACCGTTCGCCCCCCGGCGCGTTGCCCTGAGTGCCACGACTGGACACAATGTTGGATCAACAACATGCCCCGCCTCGGACCCCCAGCATGAACCACCCCATACCCCTGCGTGACGACAAGGCTGATATCTGGTCGGTCCCGCTGTCCCAGATCGACGTCGCCAACGGCGACCTGTTTGCCGCCGAACAACACTGGGAGGTGTTTCGCCGGCTCCGCGAGGAAGCGCCGGTCCATTACTGCGCGGAGAGTCAGTTTGGGCCCTACTGGTCCATCAGCCGTTTCGACGACATCAAGTTCGTCGACAGGAATCACGAGCTGTTTTCTTCTGAAGGCGGCATCGTCATCGATGAAGGGGACGACGAGTTCCCGCTGCCGATGTTCATCGCCATGGATCCGCCGAAGCATGATCAACAGCGTGCGGTCGTTAGCCCCACCGTCGCGCCGCAGAACCTGGCTAACCTGGAAACCACGATTCGCACGCGCGTTATCGCCATTCTCGACAGCCTGCCCATCGACGAGCCCTTCGACTGGGTCGATCGCGTCAGCATCGAACTGACGACGCAGATGCTGGCGACGCTGTTCGATTTCCCTTGGGAAGAGCGCCGCAAGCTCACCTGGTGGTCTGACGTGGTAACCGGCGGAGAGGCCGCCGGTCTGGTGGACTCCGAGGAAGAATGGCGCGCCGAGATGATGCAGTGCCTCGCGTTCTTCACCGGCCTGTGGGAGGAACGACTGCAGCAGCCCCCGTCGAACGATTTCATCTCGATGCTGGTCCACGGCACGGCGACCAAAGACATGCCGCCCGAGGAGTACCTGGGTAATCTGCTGCTCTTGATCGTTGGCGGCAACGACACCACCCGCAACTCAATCACCGGCGGCGTCTACGCCCTGAATCAGTTCCCGGGCGAATACGACAAGCTGCGGGCCAACCCCAAACTGATACCCAACATGGTCAGCGAGATCATTCGCTGGCAGACACCGCTCGCGCACATGCGCCGGACCGCGACGACCGACGTCGAACTGCGCGGCCAAAAAATCGCGAAGGGCGACAAGGTGATCATGTGGTACGTCTCGGGCAACCGCGATCCGGACGCCTTCGAAGACCCCGATCGGTTCCTGATCGATCGTAAGAATGCGCGGCAGCACGTCAGCTTCGGCTTCGGCATCCACCGCTGCATGGGCAATCGCCTCGCCGAGATGCAGCTACGCATCCTCTGGGAAGAACTCATCGAGCGCTTCCACAAGGTGGAAGTCGTGACAGAGCCGGAGCGCACCAAGTCGTCGTTCGTGAAGGGCTACCAGAACATGCTGGTCCGGCTGGTGCCGCACGGCGGCTGAGGCCGCAGGCCGCCACCAACTGTTGGCGAAGACCGCCAGCACCCTGCCATCTGCTGCCGTCGGGTGACGCGGCACCTCGCGCGTTACCCTAATAAATCAGTGACTTAGCTGCCGCTGCCGAGCTGGCACGGTAGTTGAATCATCTTGCGCAAACAACGCGCGGGCCGGGCTCGCGCCAACGGGTCCAAACGACCCACGACACGCGCAGGCAACGGCAATCGGCATGAACGAATCAGCATCACAGCACCCAAGCACGGACACCGGCCTGCAGCGAATATTCCTCGCGCGCGCAACGGCGTGCCGGCACGGCCTGCACGATCGTCGTCTGCCTGCCGGCCGTTACTCGTCTCAGCTGCAGTGCCTGGCTGCCCTGACGGGCATGCTCGTCGCGGGCGCGCTGGTCTTCGCAGCACCAAGCAACGGCGACGCAGCCGGCGCGACCGATCAGGCACTGGTGGCGCCGGCGCCCGCGCAGGTCGTTCGCGTCTCACCCGTGGAACTGCATCCCATGTTTGCGCCCTACGGCGGCGGATTCACCGAGCGCGAGCCAGAGGAAGGACAGGACAAGCAGGCCGTACCGGCCACGCTGTCGGCGCCCGCGCTGGCCGGCGAGCCTAAGCCCGATCAGTCGGCGGTTCGCGGCGCGTCGCGGCCCGTTCCTGCACGACGACCCAGGGTCGGATAACGGTCGTCCACAGATCAATGGCGCCGTCCTGCCAGCGGCGCGCCTGCTCATCGGTCACCGGCCCCAGCAGCTGCCGGGTCTGCCAGTCGCGCACGCGCTCGGCGTCGTCACGCGCCAACGCCAACCCGACCTCGATCAGATCCAGCTCGGCCGCGACGCCGAGCAGCACCCCCTGGGCAAAGAACCGCTGCAGGTCGCTCCAGGGCGCAAGCGCCGTCTCGCCAAGCAGCTTGGTCTTCAGCGCCTCATCGGCGTCCATGGGCACATCAGTCGTCATGGTTGTCTCGCTGCGCGCGCTCCCTCAGTGTCAGGTGCCAGCGCGCGCGGGGCCGACGCTCTGCAGCCCTTGCAGCGTCTTGACGGCGGCCCGCTCGCGCCTGGCGAATTCGGCCATAGGTTAGCAAAAACACGCTGGCAACACTCGCGCCGAAGCCGTAAGTCATTGTTTTTATTAGACTCGCGCGACGGCCCTGAAGTTGCATATTCTCGCTTAGACCATGACCATCGAGACGGGCCCTTGTCGATCAGGGCCTCGCGATGACACAGCCCCTGCGAATCAAACGCGGCGCGTCCCACCGGGCGCGAGCGCCAGACTCCAGGGCCCAGACGCTCAACGAGGGAATCCACATGACCCGCTACACCCGCCGCGTTCGCACCGTCAGCAGCCTCTCGTTCGGACAGGGCTCTACGGCGAACGTGCTGGCGGCGCTCGCGAGCTTTTTGTTCCCCGGCCTGGGCCAACTGCTGCAGGGCCGGCTGCTGGCCGCGTTCATCCACTTCGTGGCAAGCGCCCTGCTGTGGATCATTCTGCTCGGCTGGTTGGTACACATCTTCTCCGCCATCAGCGCGGCCCGGTTCACACCACGATACGTCTATGACGTTTACGATATCGATCGTTGACCATGACAGGGCGCGAGGCCCGGAGGTTCCCCTTGGCCGTTTGGCGCAAGCCGAAGACCGCGCGCGCTTTGCTGCTGCGCGACGACCGCATACTGCTTGCGGACCACCATCGCTATCGCAAACCCACGCGCTGGGGACTGCCCGGCGGGCACATCGAATGGGGCGAGAATCCGGCAGACACCGCGCGCCGGGAGGTGCTCGAAGAGCTCGGCGTCACGCTGGGCGAACTGACGTTCGTGGACAACTATCTGTACAAACACCGGTGGCACTCGGTCTACGCCGCCACGATGCCGACAGAGTCGCTGCGCGTCGATCACAGCGAGCTGGGGGAAGTCCGCTGGTTCAGCTTTGCCGAGATCGAACGGCTGCAGCGCGTCCGCCAGCTGCACGCCGGCTACGAACTGCGCTCGCTGTGCGACTATTTGAACAACGCCCACGCGGCCGGTACACGCCCCCCGCATCGCGCCGAGGCCTAAACCCCACACGATACAACCGGCGATCGTCCCGATCGGACGCGCGCCGGCGCGCCGCCAAGACAGAGGCCCGAGCATCCATTAGACTGCCGGCCCATGCACATCTGGGTCGATGCGGATGCCTGCCCGCGGGCTATCAAGGACGTTTTGTTCCGCGCTGCCGACCGCCGCGCCATTCCCATGACGCTGGTCGCCAACCAGTTTCTGAAGACACCCCCATCGCGCCATATCGACAGCCTGATCGTGCCGGGCGGCTTCGATGTGGCCGACGACACCATCGTCGAGCGCATGGCGACCGGCGATCTGGTTATCACCGCGGACGTACCGCTGGCCGACCAGGTCGTGAGTCGGGGCGGCGGCGCGCTCAACCCGCGCGGCACGCTGTACACCGAACAGAACATCAAGGACCACCTGTCCCGACGCGACATGCTCGACGAGCTGCGCTCGAGTGGCGTCCAAACGGGCGGTCCGCCGCCGCTCGACAAGAAGGACGTGCAAACGTTCGCCAACGCGCTCGATCGCTACCTGACGCGCCATGCCCGCTGACCTCGATTTTCGCGCCGGCGCCGCGGCTGTGCTGCGCGCAGATCCCAGCTGGCCGCAACAGTTCGAGCGTGTGGCGCAGGAGCTGCGCGACGTCCTCGGCCGCGCCTGCACGGCCCTCGATCACGTCGGCGGCAGCAGCGTTGCGGGACTGCCGAGTCGACCGGTGATCGACGTCCTCGCTATCACGCCCCACCTGACCGGCTTCGATAACCGCAGCGCGCTACTGCGGGCGCTCGGCTACGGCGTGTTCAGAGGCATTGCGGTGGATAGCGCGCGAGCGTTCTATCGCGCACCGCGCGCCAGCTGCTGCGCCGTCAGCCTGATCGTGACCGAGCCCGGCGATCGAGAGGCCGTCGGTCGCCTGTTGGTGCGCGATCTTCTGCGCAGCCATCCGGCGGAGGCCGCCGCGTTCGGTACTCTGAAACAGCGCCTGGCGCGCGAGCACGACGGCGACGAGACCGCTTATCAGAACGCCAAGTCGCAGGCCCTGCGCAGCCTGCTGGATCGCGCGCGCGGCCGCCGCTCGGTCCGCACGCGCCCGGTGCTCTCGTGAGGCCGCGTGACACCAAACGATTTCCGCGCCGATCCTGTCCGGGTCATTCGGACGGCAAACGGATAACACCCAAAACCAACAGAGACAACGCTATGAAGACACGACTGCCACGTCACCTCGCGCTTGTTGCGCTAGCGGCGAGTGCCGCGCTGCTCACCGGCTGCTTCAACAGCGGCGACGAGAACAGTCATCGCCACGTCCATTTGGGCAGCGTCTCAATCGGTCAACAGCTGTTGGATCTCGACAAGGCCCGCGCAAGCAAGGTTATCGACGACGCCGAGTACAAACGTCTGCGCGAGGTCCTGATCACGGGCGTCGAACGCTTCTTAGGCCCGACAAACGACGCCGCCGAAATACAGCAGCCCGAGGGTCACGGCCAAGCCTGGCGCGAGGATGATGACAAGGACGAGCGCGACGACGAAGACGGCGACGGCTGGCTGTTCTAGCGCGCCGCGATAGCGAGGCCATAGCGCTATGTCCACGGCAGAGACAGCAAACACGTCAACTCTCGCGACGCTGCCGGGCGAGTACATGATCTATCGGCTGCCGCCGGCGACGCCCGTCACCGCGCTGCCTGACGACCGCGCACAACAGCGGGCGAGCTTATTCGCGCTTGCGCGGACCGGCGACGAGTTGTCGCTGCTGTGTCCCGCCGAGTGGTCGGGCGAGCAAGTCGCGACGAACGTCGCGACCGATGACTTGCGTTCGGAAGGACCGTGGCGCGCGCTGCGCTTCGTGGGCACGCTGGATTTTTCGCTAACGGGTGTCATCGCGCGATTAGGCAGCGTGCTCGCGCAGGCCGGCATATCGGTATTCGTCCAATCGACCTTCAATACGGATTACGTGCTGATTCGCAGCGAGCGCATGCACGCCGCGTTGGAAGCGCTGCGAGCTGCCGGCTATCGCATCGACGACCGCTAAGGCGAAAGATTGGCCGCCTTCTATCACTACGCCTGGCTCGCTTATTTCGGTTTTCAACTCGCAGCCTTCGTCATCTCGAGCGCGCTAAAGCTCTGGGAGCTGCTGCGCGGTCGACGCCGGCGCTTCTCGCGCGCGCTGCTCGCAGAGGAACTGCTGGGTACGCTCACGACCGCCGCCGCGCTGGTCGGACTGTGGGGCTATATCCAACAGGTGCCGTTCGGTTTCCGCGAACTGTGGCAACTGGTGTTGGCTGTGTTGGTCGCCCTCATCGCCCTGCAGCCGTTGTTGCCGCGCTCGCGACTGCTGCGCGATCGCGACAGCGGCGGGGCTGCGCGACTCGTCTGGTTTTGGAACCTCGTCTGGAGCCTGCCGCTGTTGCTCGCGCTGTGGCACTACGCGCAGGCTCTGCGCCCGCTGTATCCCTAGATCGTTCTGGTCGCGTTCAACGCGCGTTTAGTCGCTGGAATTGTCTCGCGACGCTGCCTTTACAATTCCACGCCTCTAAATTGCTACAGAGTGGATTGGGTTGATCGGTTTCTTGTTCACATAGTTTCTACAATCGACTCACCGAAAGCCTTCCGACTTGCAGAACAATGGCAGTCACAAGGAGGGACGAAACATGGCTATGGGCAGCGACACATCGCTTCAGCAGATGCCGCCAAGAGGGTCTTCGCAGGACAGGCGCAACGCGACGCTGCACCGCGCGCAGACGCGCCTGATCATTGGCGCGCTCGCCGGCGCGGCCTGCGGCGGGGTCATCGGCTTTGCTATTGCGAACGCCTCGATCGGCGTCGGCATCGGGCTAGGGCTTGGCATCGCCTTCGGCTTCCTGTTCGCCGGCTGACGCTAGCGACCAACCCGCAGCGGCTCGCTCGGCAGCGTATCGCTGCTGGCCGCGCGCTGCACCGCGGCGAGCAGCCTACCGAGATCGCCCGGGACGAAGGTCTCGCTAGAGGTCAGCACCTCGGCCAGGGGCCACCAGCGCAATCCCAAAAAGGTCTCCGACTCGTGCGCCTCAAGGCGACGCTCAACGGTCTCGAAGCGCCGCACGGGGACATAAAAGTAGTCTTCGTCCTGGTGATAGTGGCGCCCCATAAAGACGAATTTCTCGCTGCGCACCCAGACGCGCGGCGGCAGGGAATCGAGGCCTAGATAGCCGACTTCCTCCGCGAGTTCCCGCCGCAGGCAGTCGAGAGGCGACTCGCCGTCCTCCAGGCCACCACCCGGCGTGAACCAGAGCTTCTCCCCGGTATCCGGCACCAGCGCGTGAATCAGCAGAATCTCGGCGCGAGCGTCGTCGAACAGAATCGCGCGCATCGCCTTGCGACGAATTGTCTCCATCGTGCTAGCTTACAGCGGGATCGGTGCCGAAGTGTGGTCGTTTGGCGCCGAACGCGCGACAATGCCGGCATGAACGTTTCTCCCAGCCAACAGCCCGTTATCGACGCGCGCAATCAACTCGACCCGCTCCTCGAGGCTCTCGTCAAGCAGCTCGATGAAGAAGGACAGGCGACCCAGCAGGCCTTTTTCAGTCGCATCCGCACGTCGATCCAGAAAGCCCAGGACGAGGTCGGCCTGGCCGCGCCATTTATGGAGCTATCCACCACGGCCTTCGTCGGCTTCGAGTTCAGCGCGGACGCCATCGCGCTGATTGACCGCATTCTGGAAAAGGCCGAGAACATCGCAGCATCATTCAGCGCGGACGACTCTCCGCCACACTGACGCGTCGCGCGACAGCGACGCCAACGGACCACAGGCCATGAACGCAAACGACTTCGGCTATGTGCGTGCGGCGGCGGTCGCGCCCGCGCTGGCGCTCGGCGAACCGCAGGAAAACGCCAGGGTGCTCGCCGCCAACCTGCGCCGACTCGCACGCGAGC
Organism: Pseudomonadota bacterium; assembly: GCA_039029135.1. Classification (GTDB taxonomy): domain Bacteria; phylum Pseudomonadota; class Gammaproteobacteria; order Pseudomonadales; family Azotimanducaceae; genus JALZVT01. The sequence goes on from JBCCGT010000024.1 coordinate 57,035, forward strand.
GCGTCGCGATCGCGCTGTATCCCGAGCTCTGCCTGACCGGCTACACCTGTGAAGACCTGTTTCTCAGCCAAGGCCTGCTCACCGAGATCGATCTGGCGTTGGAAATCGTCGCAAAGGCGACGCAGGGCATCGTCGCCGTTGTCGGCCTGCCCTGGCGCATGGCCGACGGTCGCCTGTTGAACGCGGCCGCCGTTGTCGCGAACGGCCAGATCATCGGCGTCGTGCCGAAGTCGACGCAGCCAAACTACGGCGAGTTCTACGAGCTGCGCTGGTTCGTCAGCGGCGCAGAGGTCGACGAGGTCATCGCGCATCCGAAACTAGGTACCTTCCGCATCTGCCGCGATCAGCTGTTCGAAGTCGGCGGACTCGCCTTCGCCGTGGAGATCTGCGAAGACCTGTGGACGGTCGAGCCCCCCGGCGCCAGACACGCGCTGGCGGGCGCGGATCTGATTCTGAATCCTTCCGCCAGCAACGAGCTGATCGGCAAGGCCGCCTACCGTCGCGATCTCGTGCGCATGACGAGCGCGCAGCGCATTTGCGGCTATCTGTACGCATCCAGCGGCCCGTTGGAGTCGACCAAAGACGTTGTCTTTGGCGGTCATGTCATTGCGGCAGAAGACGGCCAGCCGCTCGGCGAGGGCGATCGCTTCGACTTCGCAGGCTCGAGCCTGACCGTGGAATTCGACGCGCAGCGCATCCGTCACGAGCGGGCGCAAAACATCTCGTTCGCAGGCGCCGCTCGTCCTACCGGCTACACACGAATCGACTGCGGTGTGGCGCAGCGCCCGCTCGCTTCCCTGAGTCGCACCCTTACGGCACATCCATTCGTACCCGCCGACCCTGAGGAGTTCGCGCACCGTGCGCACGAGATCATGGCCATCCAGGCGGCAGGACTCGCGCGGCGCATGCTGGCTGCGCGCTGCGAGCGTCTCGTCATCGGCCTGTCCGGCGGACTCGACTCGACGCTCGCGTTCCTGGTGGCGCTAGACGCGCTGGCGAAGCTCGAGCTGCCGGCGCAGAACCTGCACGCGTTTACCCTCCCCGGCCCCGGCACTTCGAGTCAGACGCTGGGTTCCGCCCACCGGCTGTGCGAGGCCGCGGGTCTCGCAATCGCCGAGATTTCCATAGCACCCGCGGTCGAACAGCATCTTAAGGATCTCGATCACCCGCAGGATGCCCGCGACGTCGTGTTCGAGAATGCCCAGGCCCGGGAGCGCACGCAGATTCTGTTCAATCAGGCCAACAAGCTCGGCGCGCTGGTCGTCGGGACCGGCGACCTGAGCGAGCTGGCGCTCGGCTGGTGTACGTTCAATGCGGACCACATGGCGAGCTACAACGTCAACGCGTCTGTGCCGAAGACCATGATCGCGTACCTCGTGCGCTGGTACGGCGAGCACCGCGCGAGCGAAGCGCTGCTCGGGGTTCTGGAGGCCGTTCTCGATACGCCCATCTCACCTGAGCTGCTGCCGCCCGAAGACGGTCGCATCGCCCAGTCGACCGAAACACTCATCGGACCGTACGAGCTGCACGACTTCTTCCTGTTTCATTTTCTGCGCAGCGGCTTCGAGCCGGAGAAGATCTTCTTTCTGGCCTGCGCGAGTTTCTCGAACACCTACAAGCCGAAAACGATTCAGGGCTGGCTCGCAGTGTTCTTCCGGCGCTTCTACACCCAACAATTCAAGCGCACGACCCTGCCGCCGGGGCCCAAGATCGGCTCGGTCAGCCTCTCGCCACGCGGCGACTGGCGCATGCCCGACGAGGCAAGCGTCGACCGACTGCTGGAACGCATCGATGGACTGCCGGTCAAAAGCAAAGGCAGCGCGAAAAGCAGACGCAAGACGCCGACGGCCAAAGCCCCACGCGGACCGACACCGAAGGCGCAGCGCTCGACGCGTGTGCGCAAAAAGACCTGAGGACAAGAGCGATGTTTGCAAACCATGGAGTTTCGACGGAGGCACGACTCTGCGTGCCGTTCGTCGCCGCGCTCGGGGTGCTCGCCGCGCTGTGGGGCGGACCCGCTACGGCCGCGCTGGGTCCTGGTAAATACTGCGGCGCCGAAGGCGTCTGGATACAGATACTTGGCAGCGGCGGCGGCGAGCTGGACGATCGACGCGCCGGCGCGTCCTATCTGCTGTGGATCGACGGCAAGGCTCGCCTGCTGGTCGATGCGAGTCCAGGCGCCGCCAATCAGGTCGACCTTGCGGGCGGGCGGCTGGCCGACATCGACGCGGTGCTGCTGACCCAGCTACACGCGAGCCACACCGCGGATCTGCCAGACCTGATACTCGGCGCTCAGCTCGGCAATCGAGAGCGTCCGCTGCCGCTGTACGGACCGGATGGCAACGAATACATGCCGTCGACCGTCGAATTCCTAAGCCGTCTGATCGGTCCGAAGGGCGCCTATCCGCTGCTGCAAGACTTCTTGACCTTTAAGCCCAGCGGTTTTCGGGTCAAGGCACACAACGCGCCCGCCACCGGCACGCGACCGGGCACCCGCTTCACGAACGAACGCATGCGCATCTCCAGCATCCCGGTCAACCACGGTCCCCTGCCCGCTCTGGCGTGGCGGGTGCAAGTCGGCGCTCAGTCAATGGTGTTCACCGGCGAGTTCAACAATCGCAAGAATCTGATGCCCGAGTTCGCACAGGGAACGGACGCACTCGTGTTCAGCCACACCATCGCCGAAGTGTCACGCGGTGCGCTGCGCGATCTGCACATACTGCCGAGCCAAATCGGCCGCATCGCGAAGCAGGCGGACGCGCGCATGGTCATACTGGGCCAGCGTATGAACCGAACGCGCGGCCGTGAATCGCAAACGCGCGAAGCGATAGAGACCCAGTGGGACGGGCCGCTAATCTACGGCAACGATCTGGAGTGCTGGGGACTGTAGCCGCAGCGCGGCGCAAAAACCCACGGGCAAACTCAGTGCCCGGCAAGATAGTCGACGGCCAGATGCGCCATCGCACTCACGGCAGGACGCAGTGCGTCCTCATCGACGTAGAACAGCGGTGAGTGATTCGGTATCGAGTCTTTCGCTGCGACGCTCGGGGGCCGCGCCCCGATGAAGAAAAAGAAGCCGGGAACCTGTTCCTGAAAATAAGAGAAGTCCTCGGCGCCGGTTATGCGTCCGGCTAGGCTTACGTTATCAGCGCCGTACACTCGACGCAGCGTTGGGACGGCAAAATCCGTGAGCCTGGGATCGTTGTAGGTCACCGGCACGCCGGGATCGATGACGACCTCCGCCGTGGCGCCCATTGATTCCGCGACGCCGGTCGCGATGCGCTCGATACGCCGGTGGATGTCGGCCCGCACCCGCGGGTCGAAGGTCCGAATCGTGCCAGACAGGCTCGCCTCATCGGGGACGATGTTGTTGCGCACGCCCGCCTGAAAACTGCCAACAGTAACCACCGCCGGGTGATTAGTGACGTCGACGCTGCGACTCACAATCGTCTGCAGCGCGGTCACGATCTGCGCGCCGACGGCGATCGGATCGACGCCCGCCCAGGGCCGCGCTCCGTGCGTCTGGCGACCTTTGACCATCACGTCGAAGCGCTGGGCGCTGGCCATCATGCCGCGCGGCCGATAGGAAACGCGGCCGGTCCGTTCGCCTTGCGATATGTGCAGACCGAAGATCGCGTCCACCTCGGGCGCGCTGAGCACGCCTTCGCTGATCATCATCTTCGCGCCGCCGTCCTCACCCTTTGGCGGTCCTTCTTCAGCCGGTTGGAATACGAACTTCACCGTTCCCGGCAGCGATCGCTTCACGCCCGTCAGCACCTCGGCTACACCCATGAGAATGGCGACATGATTGTCATGACCACAGGCATGCATGACGCCGACCTCGCGGCCCTCGTATTCGCCGCGCGCCTTCGACGCATAGGACAAACCGGTACGTTCGGTCACCGGCAGTGCATCCATGTCTGCCCGCAGCGCCACGACCGGGCCGGACGAGCCGCCTTCCAGCAGGCCGACGACGCCCGTATGCGCAACGCCTGTCGTGACCTTCATGCCTAGCGAGCGCAGATGACGGGCGACAAGCTTGGCCGTTCTAAACTCCCGATTGGACAGCTCCGGGTGCTCGTGGATGTCACGCCGCCAGGCCACAACCTCGTCGGCAACGCGCGCGACGCCCCTGTCGATTTGTGCCGCCAGTGCGGCGCTGTCCGCAAGCGTCGAAGCGGGTGCGGCGAGCGACAGCGCGGCGTAAACCGCGAGCGCGGTCGGGAGCTTGTTGTTCGTCATCTGCAGGCATCCGGTTGAGGCTGGGTGCAATGCAACGAACACCGTCGCACGCACTCACGCCGCATCCTAATCTACTCTAGATAGATGTCCGCCAACAGCAGCGCCCGACCCGCGTGCTGCGCGCCGAAGCTGTACAGCAAGAGATCGTCGACGCGCACGTTTACCGCATCGTCGGGAACGAGCCGGTCGCGCGGAACGCGCAGCAGCGTCGCACCCGGCTGGAGCTCAGTTTCGAAATACGCGGTCGTGCCGCTGGCACCCTCGTAGCGCACCCCGACGACAAAGCGTAGCGGATCGCCGCCGGGCAAGAACAGATCGAGCACCAGGCTGTCGTAGCCGCGCCAGTTTTGCAGCAGCTCGTCGATGTACAGCGTCGGGTATTCGTCGTCGCCGAAAGCCACGCGCAGGACCGGCTGGCCCGCGCGCTCGGCCCAGGTGTCGCGCGCGCGGCCGATTCGATAGTCGGTGTAGGTTTTGGTCGCGAGATAGGTGCGGGTGCGCGGATCGCCGAAATCAACGAGGCGCGGTGCGAGCGCAAGGCGATACTCGCGCAGCCGCCATTCGTCTAGCGGCTGCCGTATGGTCGCGCCGATCGTTAGCAGCACCAGCGTCACCCCGACCATGCTGCGGGTGAGACCGGGCGGCCAGGGCCACAGACAGAAGCTAAACACCAGCCCAAGCAGGCCACCCAGGGCGTTCGCATACAGATCCGCAACACTGGCGGAACGCCCGAGCACGAGCGTCTGCAGCGCTTCCGTTGCGAGCGCGATGGCGGCGCCGCAGATCACGACCAGCGCCACCCGCGCCAGCGGGTGGCGGCGCCGAACCAGATAGGCGAGCAGCAGGGCGATGGCGAAGAACCAGGGCACGTGGGCGGCGTCCTGCAGCGCACGCAGCAGCCGCGTGCCACCGGACAGCGACGCGAATTGCTGCAGCAGGATCAGCGCACCAAGGCTCGCAACGACCAGCCAGACGCGGGTTCGGCGTCGCGTGCGGCGCGATCTCCCGCCTCGGGGGCCGCTGCCTGCCCGGTCTGAATCTAGTGGCTGCATGGCCTGCTGCGGGCGTCTAGCGTTCACTCAGACGGCGGCGCATCTCGACCTCATAGCCCGGAAAATAGGACTCAATCTCTTCGAGCGCGAAGCGCGGGAGTATCGACGTGTTGGGCTCGCGCTCGAGCAGAAACTTGAACGACGAGACGATCAGCCACTCATGGGTCACGCCGCCATCACACAGACGGCGATACACCGCGTCGGCCAGGCTGACTTCGTGCTGGGTCTCCGTCTCCCCCTCGACGTCGACCTGATACAGTGCGTCGCCGGCTGCATTCGTTCCCGTCATTGTCACGAAGATCATATTGGTTCACCTTTCTGCACTTTGGCTTGCACGTTGACCTGCACTTCGGCCCGCACTTCGGCCCGCACTTTGGCCCGCACGATGGAACAGCGCGATGACTACTATGAGTGACCCCTGCGAGCGCCTGCAACAGATCTGGCACGAGCAGATTCCCATTTCGAAGGCGATGGGCATACAGTTAGTTTCGTTCGAGGGCGGCGAGCTCAGGCTGCGCGCAGCGCTCGAACCGAACGTCAACGTCCACGGCACGGGTTTCGCCGGCAGCCTGTACGCTGTCGCGGCGCTTTGCGGCTGGGGGCTTACCCACCTGAATCTGGAAGCCGCCGAACAGCAGGCGAGCATCGTGATCGCCCGCGGAGAGATCGACTATCGGCGCCCCGTGGCCGGCGACATAGAATGCAGCGGCCGGTTTCCGGCGGACGCGGCGCTGGCCGAGCTGCAGCCGGGCGCGCGGCAGCGCTACGACCTGACCATCGACATTCGCTCAGGCGACCGATCCTGCGCGACCTTCGCCGGGGTTTACGCGATTAAGGTCAACGCTCGCGACTGAAGCGCGGTAGCCGGGTGATGAGGCGTAGCGCAAGCCCGCCGACGAGCAGCGCCGTGAAACTGGTGTACAGCGGATCCAGACCGCGACCAAGATACGTGATGAAGAAGATAAACCAGAGGTAGTGCAGCGATACGCTGTGCAGGCGCGACCAGTCGCGACCCATACGACGCACCGCGGTGTTGTTGGACGTCACCCCCATGACCCAGAACGCGACGAAACCGAGTCCGCCGAACACCAGCGTCACCCAGTCGAGCGGCTCGCTGTGCGCGAGCTGATGGCCAACCACATACGCCAGATGCACGCCCTGCGACAGCGCACCGCCAATGCCGAGCCAGCGGCGGTTCGCGAGCAGCCAGCGCGCGAATCGGCGGGCGCCAGACTCGGTGCGGGACAGACAGCGCACGAGCGGCTGAGCCCAGTACGCGGCGATGAAGAACGTAAACGACAGTCGCGCCGTGAGGCGGGCGCCCGTTCCGAGAGCGTTCACTTCGACAAACAGCAACCAGGTCGTCAGCAGCAGCAATGCGCCGATGGCTATCGCCACGGGCAGCGGCAGCCAGCGATCAGCGGCGCGGGTAGTCATCGGTCTCACCCAGCTTGAAGCGCAGCGTGCTCGTCAGTCCCTCCACGGCCGCGGGCTTGCCGTCGCGCAGCGCCGGCTGAAAGCGCCAGCTGCTAACGGCCTGCAGGGCCGCCGCGTCGAACACCAGCGCCGGCACTGCCGCGATCACGCTCGCATTCTCGACGCGGCCTGCGGCGGAGACGTCGTAGCGTACCTTTACCCAACCGCTTGTACCCGCCGCGCGCGCCGCTTCGGGATAGGCGAGCTGATCACCGCGTTGCAGCAGCGGCTCGCGGTCCGGGGTGCTGACGCAGCCACCGAGCAGGAGTAACCAGACCAGCAGTTTGAGCGACAGGCGCCGAGTATCCGCACCGCGCGGGTTTTGCACGTGGCGGAGGGAAGAGTCGAGGACACGCTCGCGGGTAGGATCCTGCATGCGCGCAGAATACCAGTCGGTTGCGCTACCGCAGAACCTCGGGGCCATTGACCCCGCAACACAGCGTTCGCAGCAACCTGCCACAATAGGCCCATGAGCCATCCCAACGAAACGAGCGCCGCGCCCGCGGACAACGCAACAACCGCAGCCGAGCCATCCGGCGTCGACGCGGCCAGCGCGGACGGCGACGCTTCAGACAAGCCCAACCAGGGCCTGGGTATCGGCGCCGTGCTGTCGAGCACGATCGCCGCGGCGGTTGGTGTCCAGTCGAGCCGCAATCGACGCCGCGACTTCGAACAGGGCCGGGCGCGCGACTACATCATCGCCGGCATCGGCTTCACGATTGTCTTCGTGCTGACCATGATCTTCATCGTGCGCACGGTGCTGGGCGGCCTCTGAGTCCCGTAGGGCGCCCTTTTCGCAGACGTCCGCTAGGCATGCAGCGAGAGACCTTCCCCGAAGCTCGCGAGATTCGGCAACGCCGCCGACACCTGAGCGCCGTCCAGTCCAAGCCAGGCACCGAGCGGCGCGGCGAGTTGCTCGACCGCGGTCGTTGGAATCAGGCGACCCGAGCCGGCGTCCTGGTCGTGGCCGAACTCCGGCGACGGAAGATCGCCGTGGATCACGCGACCGCGAACGCCGCCGCCCACCAGGATCTGATGCCCGCCCCAACCGTGATCCGTGCCGTCACCGTTGACGGCCAGCGTGCGGCCGAACTCCGATGCGGTGAACAGCGTGACCTTGTCGACAAGCCCCAGTTCGACGAGCGCGCGCTGAAACGCATCGATGCCGGCATCGATGTCGGCGAGCAGCCCGGGCAGCGCGCGCGCCTGCTCCGAGTGCGTATCGAAACCGCCCGCAGAGACGATGAATACCTGACGCGTCGCGTTCAGCGCGTCCCGCGCGGCGATGGTGCGCGCCACAGCGCGCAGCTGCGCGCCGAGATAAGACTCGGGAAACCCGGTCTGCAGCGCGCTCTGGCTCGCGAGCGCAGCGCCGTAGGACTCATTGGCATCGAACGCGTTGCGCAGTGCGTTGGCGACATCCTGATCGAGCAGCGCCGTCGCTGCGTCCGCCTGCGGTCGAAAGTGCTCGCGAAACAGGTCGATCTCGGCGCCCGCGATCTCCTCCAGCAGACCCAGCGAGGCGGCACCCTGAAGACCGATCTGAAATGGAAAACTCTGATTCCCGGTCAGAAACAGATCGTTGCCGCCGCTCGTGATTCCCGTGAATACCGGGCTGCCGTTCAGCGCGGCGATCGAGTCCGCGAAGAACCCGCCCCACCCGAACCGCGCGCCCTCGGGCGACGACGACATCCAGGTCGACTGCTGATCGTTGTGTGAAAACAGACGCGGCGGCAGGGGCACCGTGCCCGCTTCGAAAGCGGCCTTGGTGGTCGGTCGAACGAGCGGTCCCACGTTGCCAACAAAGGCCGCATCGCCCGCCTGAAACAGCCGCTGCAGGTTCGGCATCTCTGGCGGCAAGGCGAACTGGCGACCAGAGAACGCGCTCGCGTTGTCCGGGGCCAGAACGCGCAGCTGACCGCGGTCGCGGGCGCCGCTGTACGCGCCGAGCATGCTGCTGCGCGCGCCGGCCCAGTGGTCATAGTTCGTCTGATCATAGGGCAGCAGCAGGTCGTGACCGTCCATACCGCCCAGCAGAAACACGCAGACCAGAGCGCGGTAGTCACCGGGCTCGGCCATCGCCTGCGCACGGTGCGACAGGCTGAGGCCGCCGATTCCTGCGGCCAGCGCCGCACGCGAGGACGTCTGCAGCCAGCGTCGTCGGTTGAGGTTCATGACTGGTCTCCTTCGCGCGAGCTCATTTCTGCACCAGAAAATCGACGCTGGTCATCAGCAGCAGGATGGCGCGCTGCACCCGCAGCTCGGCGAACTCGGCGGGCACAGCATTCGTAACGGCGAGAATCCGCGCCCGCGTCTCCACAGACAGGCCGCCGAAGGTAAAGAGAGCATCGAGTCGATCGATCATGCGCTCGGGGTCGCTCGCCAGCGTCTCGAGTTCGTCGTAATTCGGCAGGAACGCCGTCGCCGCCGCGTCCGCGTCGAACTCGAGCGGCTCGTCCCCGCCCAGATCGAACACCTCGTCGCGCAGTTCCTGCTGGTATTCATCGTCGCGCACGCCGCCGAAGATCAGAAAGGTCATGACGTTGGCGTAGCCGAAGGCGCTCGTCGCGTTCAGTATCTGCAGTTCTGGCGCCGTGCGGCCCGCGCTACCCGACAGGGTTCCAGGGGCGACGTACCCCGGTCGATAAAAGTTGAATACCGAGGTGGCCGCGAACGGCTTCTGTCCCAGCATCGAGGTGTCGTACGCGATGATCAGCGGCGTCACATACTCCGGCGACGGATTGCCAACGCCGCATGCGCGCGCCCACGCCGTCACGCGCAGCGCCGGTTCGCGCAGCTTGCCGAAGCCAACCGCGCGTCGCGCATCGCTATCGCGCGCCTCGCGATCGAACAGAATGGCGGCCAAGGTCGCACCCAGATCGCCGCGCCTGCCGCTGCCTACAGGGGCACCGTCAGGTAATTCGAACGTGCCCGCGTCGAACGTCGTAGCGACCCGCGCCACGTAGTCTGGTTCCGGGTGACTCGTTACGAACCGCTGAATTAGCTGGCGCGAAACAAAGGGCGCGAGGTTCGGGTGTGCCGCGATATGGTCCAGCGCCAACTCGAGGCTGGTAACGCCGTCCGTGCCTGCCGGAATTGTGAGCCCCAAGAAGCGTTTTTCGAGAGGAGAATGTGGCGCTTCGTACATGGTCATAGGCGTAGTCCACTCGAGCGCACCTGGATCATCGGGGTCGAACACCGTAGCCTCGGTGAAATCGATGCCCGTAAAGACACGCGCCAACCCGGTGATATCGGCGTTGTCGTAGAGCTCTATCGGTTCACCATCGACGTCGAGCGTTGGCGTACCGTCCGGGTTCAGCTGCAGCACGCCGATCGAAAACAGCTGCAGGATCTCGCGCGCATAGTTCTCGTCCGGCATGCGACCCGTCGCGGCGTCGCCCCTCTCGTTGCCAAGATAAGTCAGGTAGTAGCCCATCGCCGGTGCGTAGGTGACGGCCTCGAGGAGCTCCCGATAAGTCCCGAACGCGTGCTGCGCCAGCACGTCCTGGTAGTACCCGACCGCCTCGGGTATGTCGGTCAGCACCTCACCGCCGAAGTCCGACACTACGAGGAGTTGGGAAAGCGCGTAGACCATGCGCTGTCGCAGCTGATCGTCCGCCTCGACGGCCGTCCGCCAGAACATGGTGCTGGCACCGCGAATCTCGGGCTCGCCGATCTTGTTCAGATGGGGCGTTATGTCCTTGCTCAGCTCGTTGCGAAACCAGTCGCTGGCACTGCTGCCAGGCAGTTCCACGAGATCCGTGGGCGTGGGGCCGAATGTGGCCTGGGTCAGAAACCGCGCCGTTTCGTTTGCGTCTGTAAACACGCCGTCGAACGCGCCGCCGCTGGGTGGCGCGGGCGCGGGCGAAGCGCCGCCGCCTGGATCGCCAGGCATCGAGACGTTCCCGTCGCCACCACCACAGGCCGCGACGCCGAGGCATAAACACAAGACACAGGCTCTCAATGCTCGCTGATGCACGCTGCAAGTCTCCGCACTGCCACCGAAGGGCACTCGAATCGAATTTGCGATGCGCGCTCGATTCGAAAACCTCGATTCAAAACTCTCGATTCAATACAGACCTACACTAGCGGCGTCGCGATGAGCGGAGGGTGGACGGAAGATTAAGGTTTCTTAACTTGCAGGATTCGTAGGGCCTGTCAGTGTGACGGGGTGCACGAAACGCCCGAACAACCCGCATCCGCCTCCCGCGAACGCCACGCTGGAGGCGACAATGAGCGGTCCTGTGGCACGCAGGCCAGGAACCGGTAGCCATGAAGATTCTCGTCGTTGAGGACGACCAGGAAGTCGCCGACTATGTCATCGCGGGGCTGCACCAGGCGGGCCACAGCGCCGACGCCGTGGTCGATGGTCACGAAGGCCTGCTCGAAGCCGCACGTGGCCACTATGACGTGCTGGTCGTCGATCGCATGCTGCCCGGCCTGGACGGTCTGAGTCTGATCAAGGGCCTGCGGGCGATGGCGATCGACACGCCCGCGCTGATATTGAGTGCCATGGGTTCCGTCGAGCAGCGCGTCGAAGGGCTGCGTGCGGGTTCGGACGACTACCTGACGAAACCGTTCGCATTCAGCGAGCTCTTGGCGCGCGTCGAGATCCTCGCCCGGCGCCCTCACGCGTCTGCACCAGAGCATCTTGAGGTCGCCGACCTGCTGCTGAACCCTGCCAGCCGCACCGTCGAACGCGCGGGAACTGCGATCGATCTGCAGCCCAAGGAGTTCGCGCTGCTGGAGTATCTGATGCGCAACGCGGGTCAGGTCGTGACGCGCACCATGCTGCTCGAGCACGTGTGGCAGCTCGACTTCGATCCGAAAACCAACATCGTGGACGTCCACGTGTCGAACCTGCGGCAGAAGATCGATCGGGATTACGATCCGAAACTCATCCACACCGTGCGCGGATCGGGCTATGTCGTCCGCGCCTAAACAGCGACCACTGTGGCGCTCCAGCACGCTGCGCGGCGCGCTGCTGGCCGCACTGCTGATCTGGCTGCTGCTATTGATCACCCTGCTGGCCGTCATCGATGCCGCGCAAAACGCGCTGTTCGAGAACACCATCGAGCGTCTGCGCGAAGAGGTCGAGGAACTGCTCGACGCCGCCGCAGCGACCAATCCGCCCGAGGATCTGCTCGCGCTGACGCCCGAGCCGGACTGGGAACTCCTGACCGATGAACAGGCCGAAGTGTACGAAGAGTCCGTTGCGCGGCTGCATGCAAGCGGCGACGACGCTGCCCTTCTGGGACTCTATCTCATCGGGGAGGCCGACGACGATCTGCTGACATTCGCGGAAGGGTATCCGACCGCACTTGGGGCGGCAGCCGATACCGCGTTAACACTCATGCGCGAGCGGCTGGGAACCAACACCCTGGCGGCGTTCGAAGCAACGAGCGACTTTCGCCGCGCCTACCTGCGATCGCACTCGACCTGGCAGGCGCAGGAACCGGTCAGCCGCTTGGCGGTCATGCTGGAACTGGCTTCCGCTTCGCCCGCATGGCACGAAGACTATTGCTACACACTGCACTTACCTGCCCAGGTGACGAACGGCGCGGCTGCTGCTAGGGAAGGCAAAGCTCACGAAAACTACAGCAACGTTTACGCCACCGACATCGGCCAGGAAAGCTGGCGCGTGTATGCCGTCGGTCCATTGCAACACCCGCAACAACAGCCGGCGCCGCTCGTGGCGGCGTCCGCGCCGCAGGCGTACTGCGCCGTCCTGCGCGTACCGCTTACAGGCGGCGGCGAGCTCCACTACGGCGCGATGGCAACCGAATCCAGCCGAGCGATCCTTGCAGCCCAGGAGAGTGCCGGCGCGATCGTCTTGCTGACGGCGATCACCCTGCTCATCGTCGCGATCCTGATCGCGGGGCGGCGCCTGCGTCGCATCAACGCCGTCGCCTGGGACGTGCAGCGTTCGAGCCCGCGGCGCACGCCCGCCTCATCCAGTCGCGGTCGAGGGCGCCTGCTCATCAACGACATCGATTGGCTGCGAGCGCTCGTCGAGCGCAGCATCGACGACATGGAGCGCCGCATCGGCGACGTCAGGGAACTCTCCGACGGACTGGCGCACGACATGCGCACACCGCTGACGCGTCTGCGCAACCGCATTGAGTTTGTCGACCAGGATGCAAACGTCGACAGCCAACATCTGGAGCAACTTTCGAAAGACGCCGACCAGTTGCTGGAGACGTTCAACGCACTGCTGCGCATTGCGGAGCTGGAACAGGGCACCGGCCAGCGGGACTTCCGCAGCTTCAACCTGGCAAGTCTGCTACTGGAGGTGTCGGAACTCTACGAGCCTGCGTTCTCGGAACAACACATCAAACTTGAACTCGCGCTGCAGACGCGCGACCTGACCGTGCGCGGTGATCGCGGCATCTGGTTACAGGCGATGGCAAATGTGCTCGACAACGCGCTGAGCTATGCGCCGGACAGCGCGACTGTCACCATCGAACTTGCTAACCGCGATCGACCTATCGTGACCGTGACCGACGAAGGACCCGGCGTACCGGCGGCGCAGCTCGAACGACTGACGGAACGCTTCTACCGCGGGGACGGCGCGCGCACCTCCGCCGGCACCGGACTGGGACTCGCTCTGGTGGCCGCAATCTGCAAGCTGCACAACGTCGAGCTGCGCCTCACAAACGTCCGCGCTGCAGGTCAAGATGTGACCGAGCCAGGCGTCGGCGAAGTCAACGACACCGGCTTGCAGATCGCGTTCATCTGGCCGCGCGACGGCGAGCGCGACTGACCCGAACGCGCGCCCTCTGTATGCCGCCTAAACCAGCGCTGCTTCTAGTCCACGACGCAGCTCGCGTCGGTTGTCGGCGCGCTCCAACACCAGCAGATCGTCGAGCTGCGCCAGCGCGCGACGCAGATTGTCGCCGCGTCGCGCGACGCGAAAATAGCGATCGCCGTTCAGGTGGTCGGCGAGGAATCGCACCGCCAGCATGAACGCGAAGTAGCCCGGTGCTTCACAGCCGAGGTCCAGCTCGCGCTCGATCGTCGAGCGGCGACCGGCGGCAACGAACGCCCGCGTTAACTCGGCATAAAAGCCGGTTTGGAAGCAGCCATCCACGACCGTCGCGGAGCGCACCAGGTCGCCGAAGTCCCACCACCAGTGACCGCGCATCAACGTGTCGAAGTCCAGGATTCCGTTCACCCGGCTTGGTTCGCGCTCCGAAGCCGGCGGCGAGAACAGCAGATTGTTGACCTTACAGTCCCCGTGAATCGCCGTGGCAGGAGGGTCGCTATCGAGCGCGCGAAAGCGATCTGCGTGGCGCAGCAGGCGGGTGAGCGTCTCGCGCTCCGCGTTTGCCGCACGCGCCTCGACGGCGCGCAACTCGGCGAGATAGTGTCGCAGCCGGTGAAAATTGGGGATCGCCTCCGCAAGCGCGGCTGCGTCGAAGCCATCCAGCGCGCTGTGCAGCGCGCCAAACGCCGCGCCCGCGGCGGCGGCCGCAGAGGCATTCGGGAGCGTCTGGTGGCAGACCCCGGGAATGCGCCGCACCAGCCGCCAGCATTCGCCGTCAAGGATGGCGTGATCGCTCCCATCCCGCGTGCGCAGCGGCGTCGGCACCGCGTAAGGAAACTCGCCGCCCAGATGGCGGGCGACGCGGGAAAAATTGTCGAGCACGTTCTGCGGCCGCGCGAACACGCCGCGACTGATGCGCTGCAGGACGAAGTCCGCGTCCGGCCCCCTCGGCAACGCGCCGCGCACGGCGAAGGTGGCGTTGATGTGGCCGTCGCCCAGCGGCTCGACGGTCTCTGGGGAACGGGCAAACCAGCTCGCCAACACCGCCTGCGCAACTGGCCGCGAATCGCTCAAGCGCGCAGGACCACAGGACCCGTCACGAGCAGGGTCGAGCGCGATCGGTTCAATGGGCGTTCTCTTTTGCGAGCTGCGCCAGCCGCACCACGACGGCAAGCAGCAGATCATCCACGGGCTGCATGAGGCCAAGCAGAAAGTCGCCATCCAGGCCCGCGAGCTGCTCGGGACCCAGCGCCTCGCCAGCAAAGCGCGCCAGCCGGGTCAGCGCCGTGCTGAACTGCGCCAAGCGATCCGCCAGGGCCGCAAGCTGCGCGCCCACCTCCACGCCGCACTGCAGCCCCTCGACCGCGCCGGGCATCCGCGCCCACTGCTCGGCCCAGCCGCGCAGACGCTCTTGATCCTCAACATCCAGCGGCGCCCGCTGCCAGCGCGCCAACAGCTCCTGCAGCTCCGCCGCGACAAAGCTCTGCGGTGAGAGCACGTCCGCGAGGTCGTCGAGCGGCGTGTCCGCCTGGTAGGGCCGCGCCTGCGGCATTTCGCGCCCGCCGAGCCGTGCCGCCAGCGCTTCCGCGCCCAGCAGGCGCGCGTACCACTTCACGGGTTCGAGGCACGCGAGCAGCGGTCCCACATCGTCGGTCAGGTCGTCGTCGCCGAGCGCTGCGCGCTGCGCCGCGTCCAGACCGGTTTGTGATACGCCGCCACCGATCGCGACGCAGAGATCGGGCCCGCCCAATCGCGCCCAGGCGGCCAGCGACGTCGGCAGCCGCGTCAGGCGACCATCGCTCGCGCCGCGCCACAGCGCCTCCGCGACGTACGGCAGCCGCGACCACAGCCGCGTATCCAGGACGCGAGCATCGACGAGTTCGCCCCACAGGCAGGCCTCACCGCCGAGCAGAGCCCCTTCTGGGCGCGAAATCGGTGCCTCCAGTTCGCGCCACTGCAGCGTCCACTCGAGTCCTTCGGCAACGTGCGCGAGGCGCAGATCTCGCCGCAGCGCGTCCTCGGCGGCCGAAGCCGACTCGGCCGACATGTCGGGCGTGAAGGCCGCATGCAGATCGGCGGGAAAAAACAGGTCGAGGTAGTAGGGCGCCGACACGACGCACTGATGACCGGCCTGCAGCGCGCAGTCCCGGCTGTGCATGCCGCGCCACGGCTGCACAATCGTGTCCTGCGGCAGGTTCTCGTCTAGCGCCTCGTCCCAGACCACCAGGCGCTTGCCGCGCTCGGCGACGAGTTCTGCCACGCGCTGGGTGAAGCGCGCCTGCAGCGCGGTCGTGCCGTCTAGGCCCTCGGCGTCGATGTAGGCCTGCACGCGTGGGTGCTCGGACCACCACCGCGGATGTACTTCATCGCCACCCAGATGCACACACTCGTCTGGAAAGACCTCGCCCAGTTCATCGAGCAGCGTTGCGACAAACTCGTAGGTGGCATCCAGCGTCGGATCGAGGCAGGCGTGGTGCACACCGAAGCGCGTCGTGTCTTCCACCGGAAAGAGCGCGAGCTGAGGATAGGCCGCGAGGATGCGCGTGCTGTGACCCGGCAGATCAATCTCGGGCACCACGCGAATCCCGAGCCGCGTCGCGCGATCGATCAGCACCGCAAGATCGTCGCGGCTGTAGCAAGCCGCACCGCCGTTGAGCTCCGCATAGCCGCGGCTGGGAAAGCGAAACGCCTGGTCATCGGAAAGATGCAGGTGCAGCACGTTGAGCTTGTAGCGCGCCATGCCGTCCAGCGTCCGCAGCAGGGCATCCAGCGGCAGGAAGCGCCGCGCGGGATCGAGCAGCAGACCGCGCCACGCAAACTGCGGCGCGTCATCGATGCGCAGGCACGGTATGCGCTCACCTGCCGCCATCAAAAGCTGCGCGAGCGTCGCCTCGGCGCGCAGCAGGCCGGTGGCGCTCGCGGCCTGCACCGCTATGCCTTGCTCGGAGACCACGAGGCTGTAGGCCTCGCCTGCGTCCGGTTGCAGCGCGGCCGCGTCGACGCAGACCTGGACGTCTATGGCGGCGCGATCGGCGCCTGAAAACGCGGCCAGCAGCGTCGACCAGCGTCGCTGCGCCGTGACGCTCCAGTGACCAACCTGAGTAAGCGCCAGCCGCCGGTTACCGATCGCTAGTGCGCCAGACCGCCAGTCGAGCGAGCTCGGTTGCGGCAACAGCGCCTGTGCGAGCGCCTCGCGCATCACTCTGGCGGCAGCACGAAGCGCAGTCGGCGCTCGTCTTCCGTGGGCTCGAACCCATAGCGCGTGAATACCGCGCGCGAGCGGTCGTCGGGCGCGCAGATGTCGACCACGCGACCGCCCTTGGACTCCGCGAGCCCGAGCGCGTGACCGAGCAGCCGACGGCCGAATCCCTGGCCGCGAAACTCGGGCGCAACCGCGAGATAGTCGATATCGAACAGCGAACCCGTCTGGCGGCCGAGCGAGTACACGCCGATCGGCCGACGCGGCGGCACGATCTCACCGAGCATCCGCGTCAGCGATCTGTCGACCGGCTCGGCCGGCGCCGCGATCGCATCGGCAAACGCAGACCAGTCGATCGCGTCAACCGTCGGCCGAAAGAAGTCCGTGTCGCGCACATGAATCACGTCAGCAGCTTCCGCAGCCAGGCCGAAAAGCGGCCCGCCGGGCGCGCCTGCGCACTCGATCGCCGTGGCGCGCCGAGCAGCCAGACCGTGAGTACCTTCGCGAGGCGATCGTAGTTTTCCCAGGAGGGCTCGGCGGCGTAGATATCGGCGCCGAACGTTTCCCGGCAGACCGCCAGATAGCGCTCGAAATGTTCTCGGGTAAAACGAACCCCGCGGTACGTGAGGTGACCGGCCTCAAGCGAGCCGCCGCAGCCGGCGACATACAGCTCGATGGGGGATGCGTCGCGAAACCGCACGCGACTGATCAGCTCGTCGGAATGTGCCGGCAGCGTCAGCAGGCCGAGATTCGCGCACCAGGAAACGTAAAAGCCGCCGGGAATGGCGGCACGATCGATCGAGCCGGCGACCGCCAGGTGCCGATCGATCGAATCGAAGGTTTCCGTCACGCAGCGAGCGCCTGCTCGAGATCGGCGAGCAGGTCGTCGAGCGACTCGATGCCAACAGACAGGCGAATCAGCGTATCGGAGATACCGAGCGCCGCGCGCTGCTCTGCCGGGATGCTCGCGTGGGTCATGATCGCCGGATGCTCAACCAGCGACTCCACGCCGCCCAGACTCTCCGCCAGCGAAAACAGCCGCGTGCGTTCCAGGAAGCGGCGCGCGTCGTCCAGCCCGCCCTCGATATAGAAGGTCACCATGCCCCCGAAGCCGGAGGTCTGCGCCTTCGCGAGCTCGTGCTGCGGGTGACTCTCGAGTCCGGGATACAAGACCCGCGTGACGCGCGGGTGCGTCTCGAGCCACTGCGCTATCGCGTGCGCGTTCGCCTCGTGCTCGCGCATGCGGACCGCAAGCGTCTTCAGGCTGCGCATGCACAGGAACGCGTCCAGGTTCGCCTGTATGCCGCCGACCGCGTTCGAAAAGAACGCGAGCTTCTCGGCGATCTCGTCGCTGTCGGTCACGGCGACGCCGCCAACCAGATCGCTGTGGCCGTTCAGATATTTGGTCGCGCTGTGGACGACGATGTCCGCGCCGAGCTTGATCGGGTTCTGGAAGTAGGGGCTCATGAACGTGTTGTCGACGACGCACAGGACGCCAGCCGAACGGCAGCGTTCTGCGATCGCGGTGATGTCCGTCAGTTTCAACAAGGGATTCGTCGGCGACTCCAGCCAGACCATCTTCGTTTCGGGTCGCAGCTGGAAGTTGTTTGCGTTCGACAGATCGGCGTAGCTGAAGTCGAGACCCTGCGGCCGAAAGACGTGTTCGAACTGGCGGTAGGTGCCGCCGTACATGTCGTCGCAGCACAGAATGTGATCGCCGCTGCGCAGCAGGTGCATGATCGTCGCGCTTGCGGCCGACCCGGAGGCGAAGGCAAACCCGTGCTTGGCGCCCTCGAGGCTCGCCACGCATTTCTCGTAGGCCGCGCGCGTCGGATTGCTGGTGCGCGAGTACTCGTAGCCCTTGTGCACGCCCGGCGAGCTCTGCACAAACGTCGAGCTCATGTAGACGGGCGTCATGATGGCGCCCGTGGCCTCGTCGGGCTCCTGACCCGCGTGGATCGCTCGCGTTGCGAAACCGAAGCGCTGATCCGAAAAATCCATCCGCTATACCTCAACATGCGTGGCGCGCATTATGACCGAATCACCCCTGTCGTAACGGACGAGAGGCGCCTGGCCGCCGTCAGCGCCGCTCGCCCCGCAGGTGCAGCACGGTCTCCCGCAGCGAGCGCCGATCGAGGTCCGCCGGCGCAATGGCCGCACCCGCGCTCACCTCGATCCAGCTGAACGGCCGCATCTTGCCGCTGAACAGCCCGCCCGCCGGACTGAACCAGCTCCCCCAGAGTCCGCTGAGCGCCATCGGCACGACCGGCACGGGCGATGCGTCGACGATCTTCTCGATCCCCGGCTGAAACTCGTTCATGTCGCCGGTCTTGGTGAGCTGGCCCTCGGGGAAGATGCACAACAGATCGCCGTCATCGAGGGCCTCGCGTATCTGCTCGAACGCGGCCTCGTAGGCCGCCTCGTCGTCGCTGCGGGCAATGATCGGTATCGCCTTACCCGTGCGAAACACGAAGTTCAGGATCGGCAGGTCGAAGATGGGCTTGTGCATGATGAAGCGAATGGGCCGTCGCACCGCGCCGGCGAGCAGCAGCGCGTCGACGTAGCTGACGTGATTGCAGGCGATGAGCGCACCGCCCTCGTCCGGGACGTGCTGCAGCCCCTTGTGCGTGACGCGATACAGCGTGTGGCCGAGACCCCAGATGACGAAGCGCATCACGAACTCCGGGATCTGATGGAAGATGAACAGGGTCACCGCCATGTGCATGATGATGACGATGAGCAGCAGCCCGGGCACGCCGGTGTCCGCCAACAGCAGCGCGGCGATAGAGAAGACGCTGCCCGCGACCATGAAGATCGCGTTGTAGATGTTGTTGACCGCGATGATGCGGGCGCGCCGGCCCGCCGGCGTATTCGACTGGATGTACGCCTGCAGCGGCACTATGAACAGTCCGCCGCTCATGCCAATCAGCAGAAAGTCGAGCAGCAGCGTCTTCGAGCCCGGCGCGCCGATGAAGCTCAGCCAGTCGCGCCGCTCGATACCCGCCAGCGCGACGTACTCCTCGATCTCGGCGACCGAGAAGTACATGTGCACGCCCGCGAGCGCGATGCCGAGCGCGCCCAGCGGCACAAGACCGATCTCGATCTGCGATCCCGACAGCCGCTCGCAGGCGAGGCTACCCAGCGCGATCGCGATGGTAAAAGTGGCGAGAATCAGCGTGACCACCGTCGTGTCGCCGGCGAGGCTGCGCTCTGACAGCGCCGGAAACTGCGCGAGAAACACCGAACCGATCAGCCAGAACCAGGACACGCCCATGATGGCGAGCAGAACCGAGTAGTTTTCGTTTGCCATCTTCAGGAGCCGCGCGGTCTCGCCGAAGAAGTTCAGATTCAGCTTCAGCTCGCCCGCGGGCGGCGCGCTGGGTATGAAGCGGCTGCAGAGATAGCCGCCGATCGCGACGGTCACCACCAGGGTGGCGAGCAGCGGCGCGGCGGAAGGCTGACCCGCGATGATCCCGCCCAGAATCGTGCCGAGCAGGATCGCAACGAAGGTGCCCATGCCGATCTGCGCGTTGCCGCCGATCAGTTCCTGCGGCAGCAGGTGCTGGGGCAGGATCGCGAACTTCAGCGGGCTGAAGAACGTCGACTGCACGCCGAGCAGGAAGAGCGTGGTCAGCATCAGATAGACGTTGCTCGAAAACACGCTGACGGTCCCCAGCACCGCGATCGCGATCTCCGCCAGCTTGACCCGACGAATCAGTAGCTCTTTCGGATACTTGTCCGCGAGCTGACCCGCCAGCGCGGAAAACAGAAAGAACGGCAGTATGAAAAGCGCGGCGGCCAGGTTGACGACGACGTCCTGCATGTCTGCGGCGACGAAGCCGCCGTAGACAAACAGGATCGACAGCGCACTCTTGAACGCGTTGTCGTTGAAGGCGCCAAGGAACTGGGTACAGAACAGCGCGCCAAATCTTCTCTGACGCAGCAGATCGAACTGCCGAACGGGCTGTGCTTCGCTCATCGCTTCAAACCGGTTGGGTGCCAACGACCGTCAAGCGGTGCAGCAGTCGATGCTGCGGATGGAAGTCGTTGACGGGCTTGTGCTGCGTCACCGCGTTGTCCCAAACGACGACCGTGTTCGGGTTCCAGTCCAGACGCACCGTGTATTCATCGCGGATGCAGTGTTGGTACAGAAAGGCGAGTATCGCGTCGCTCTCGTCGGGCGCGAGTTCGCAGATGCGCGTGGTGAACAGCGGATTCACGAACAGGGCGCGGCGACCGCTCTCGGGATGGGTTCGCACCAGCGGATGCGTCACGGGCGGGTTGGCCGCGACGGCCTCGCGTAGCCGCTCCGCGCCACCGGGTTCCGCCAGACTCTCGCGAAAGCCGTGGCGAAAATCGTGCTCGGCCGTCAGTCCGTCGACCAGCTCTCGCATCGCCGGGGTCAGCGCCCGATAGGCCGCACTAGCGGAACTCCACAGCGTGTCGCCGCCGTAGTCCGGAATGATCTTGCCATGGACGATCGTCAGCGACGGAGGCGCCGGCCGAAAGGTCATGTCGCTGTGCCACAGCTCGATCTTGGACGGCGACTCGGGCGTGCTCTCCAGCATCTGGACGGCCGTGCCGTCGACCTTCGGGTACGCCGGGTGATCCTCTATGTCGCCAAAACCGCGCGCGAAGGCCTCGAGCGCCTGCGGCGTGATCGCCTGGTCGGGAAAGAACAGCACCTCGTATTCGTGCACCAGGCTGCGAATCTGTCGATGCAGCGCCGCGTCCTCGCCCGCCGCGGTCAGGTCGACAGACGTGACAAAAGCGCCAATCGCCCCCGCTGCTTTCCTGGCGTGCATGGAACTCCCCAATCGACTACCCCCGCTCCTCTTTGCCGCCCCTCTCCAAGGGCGATATGCTGTTGTTCAGGTTCCCCAAGTCGCTGCACGAGCCTCAACCCGAGCGAGCGCCCCGCGGCGCGACGGACCCTGGCCACGCCCGCTCGACAGGGCTGCTATGGTACTTCACAAGCAGGCCGTCGAGTGGACATGAGCGAAGAAGGCGTCATTCAATTTCGCTGCGAGTTGGGCGGCCGACAGAGGCCGGTTACGTCGAGTGAACTGCGCGAACTGATCGTCTGGCGCCAGATCGCGGGTCGGCTATCGTTGCTCGGGCAGGAGCCCGATCGCTACGGCGGCTACGCGTTCGGCAACATCAGCGAACGCCGTGGTCAAGGGTTCGAGATCTCCGCGAGCCAGTCGGCGCATCTTGACTGCACCGACCCGCGCGCATGGTGCCAGGTCACGACCGTAGACTTCGATGGTTTCTCGCTGAGCGCGGAAGGGGATCTGCCACCCTCGAGCGAGTCGATCACCCACGCGATGCTGTACGCGGCGGATCCGGACATCGGCGGCGTCATTCACGCTCACAGTCCCGCGCTGTGGCAACGCGCAGAAGAACTCGGCATGCCGACGACGGCGGCTGACGTGCCTTACGGCACACCGGCGCTCGGCGATGCCGTGCGCGGCCTGCTCGCCGCACACCCTGCGCGACCTCTGACGTTCGCGACGCTCGGCCACGAGGACGGCATCTTTACGGTCGCCCCCGACCTGCATGCCGCGGGTGCTCAACTGCTGGCAGACTACGCCCGAGCGCTCGCCGCGACCCTGTAACCAACCGCCCGGAACACACGCCATGAGCACCCCTCCCCCCGCCATACGCTGGGACGGCCAAGCGTTGGAACTGCTGGATCAGACCCAGCTACCCGACCGCATCGCCTACGAACCGCAGCCCGATCTCGAGACCGTGTGGCGCGCGATCAAGGCGCTAAAGGTGCGCGGCGCGCCTGCAATCGGTGTGGCGACCGCCTACGGATTGGTAGTGGCCATGCAACGCCACGCGGACCTGGCGCCCGACGCCTTTCGATCACAGCTCACGGCAGCAGCGGACTACATCAAAACCGCCCGCCCCACCGCCGTGAATCTGGCCTGGGCGGCCGACCAGATGCTGACGGTGGCTGCCGCAGAGCCGACGATCGCGGCACTCACGCGACACGCGGAGCGCATCCATGCCGAGGACGAGGCGATGTGCACCGCCATCGGCGAGGCCGGCGTCGATCTGCTGCGTTCAGATAGCCGGGTGCTCACGCACTGCAACGCGGGCGCGCTCGCGGTGTCGGCCAAAGGCACGGCCACGGCGCCTATGTACCTGGCCCACGAGCGCGGGGTGCCGTTTTCGGTCTATGCCGACGAGACCCGACCGCTGCTGCAGGGCGCGCGCCTGACATCATGGGAGTTGGCCCAGGCGGGCATCGACGTCACGCTGATCTGCGACAACATGGCCGCCACGCTGATGCAGCAGGGCGAGGTCGATCTGGTGATCGTCGGGACCGATCGGATCGCGGCGAACGGCGACGTGGTGAACAAGATCGGCACCCTGGGCGTTGCGGTACTCGCCAACCATTACGACGTGCCGTTTTACGTTGCCTGTCCCGCATCGACCTTCGACCCCAATACGCCGACGGGTGCAGACGTCCCGATCGAGGAACGCGCGCGCGACGAAGTCACCGGACGCTGGGAGCTGGACGGTGTTAACGTTCGCAACCCGGCGTTCGACGCAACGCCCGCGGAGCTCGTCGCCGGCTACATCACCAACGTGGGTCTGCTCACGCGCGATGAGTTGCCCCAACTCGCGGCCGCCAATGGCAGCATGGCCCCTTGAGCCGCTACCGACCGCCCCAGCCGCGCTCGTCACCGCACATGACGCAGGCGGGCTATGACGCGCTGGCCGCAGAGCTGAAGTATCTGTGGAAAGAAAAGCGGCCCGAGGTCACCGCCAAAGTTGCAGAGGCCGCCGCCCAGGGCGACCGCTCGGAAAACGCCGAGTACATCTACGGCAAGAAACAGCTACGCGAAATCGATCGACGCATACGCTACCTGTCAAAACGCCTCGACCACGCGGAGGTGATCACCCGCCTGCCCGCGCAACGCGATCGCGTGTTCTTTGGGGCCTGGGTAACGATCGCCGATGAAGCAGGCAACGAGCAGCGGCTGCGGCTGGTAGGTACCGACGAGGCGAGCAGTCAGCCCGGTTACATCAGCATCGACGCGCCGATGGCCAGAGCGCTGCTAGGGAAGCGGATCGATGATGAGGTGGAGGTGCGGAGTCCGGAGGGAAGTACGTTGTACGACGTGGTGGAGATTGAGTATTCCGAGTAGCGGAGCGCGGGCGGCTCTAAACCTCGCTAGCGGGGTGGATTGATTTTCGGAACACATCTCTCGCGCCGAATATTGTTTGACACAGCAGCGTGTATCGGCGTTTAGCGCCTTTAACTGATTGATAAGAATCAGCTTTACGATTGCGTCGGCCGGTTTCTGTGACGAGGAACAAAGGAGACCTCTCCGCGCAACGACTACCCCATCCAATTCACCCTAGACGGGGCTCTTCAATCGGGGTTGAGACGGTCACTGACCTGGATGCGACCAGACAGATCAAGGTGCTACTCGCTGACCGACCTCGTGACCTTTGTCTGTTCACCCAAGGCACCAATCCGGCCGACGGAGCCAGTGAGCTGGTATTGATCAGGGTAGGGCGGGTGAGCCGAATAGGGGTGGGAGATCGCCGCGAGCAGGAGCAGTTGAAGAACGAGAGCTGTCGGTCGACCACGATCAACCAGATTGTCGCCGATGCGATCAGGGGCTGGCGCGATGTTCACCCTGATCCGAGATCGAACGCTCCACTATTCCGATCACACAAGACCGGCCAAGCACCTAGAGGCATCACGCCGACGGCCATGGTCAAACAGTGGCGTCGTGAAGTCGGGCTCAGCGGCAACTACGGACCGTACATGATCTTGAACTACATGATCTGCAAGTTGGCCAAGGGCAGCTCAAACGTAGCTGCTCAACGCCGGTGGACCAACCTTAAATTCGCTAAGCATTAACTATGATTTCAAAGCTCATTCTTGGACTTAGTTTCATCGCCATCGTCTCGGGCTGTGTTTCACCCAGCAAGCGATACGTAGAAGGCAACTCGCCAGAGTACGCCAACGAAGAGGTTCGGTTCCGTACCACGTACTTCTTTCGGGTATACGACTACTGCTACGACAAGTACTCAGGCAACAAACACCAGCCTCGCACAGACTCCCTTTACCGATTTGTGATGACGGGCAAAGCCAACCCGTCGATCAGCAAGATTCATTTCGAGTCTGGCACCCTCAAGGCAAGCCAGATCGATCCGTTCGGGGCGACCGTGGAATATGACGACAAGCACGGCAACTATCGCATCGTGACGCAAGCCGAAGCTCGCAAACGTTCACAGCGGGCAGAGGCTCTCGGAACCATTGACACGCTGCTCGAGTTGCAAGCACGGATGGGGGAGCTGTCGAACCGAGAGGAAAACAAGATTGCCGTTCGGGCAGAAACCACCGCGGCTATACAAGAACAAATTGAGCAAGCCATCAATCGTATAGGCAACCCCGCTCCACCCGAGAACGTCCAAGCGAGCCAATCGCCCGCCAACGCGCTCGCCTGCCCGCCGGGTTCGGAAGTGCAGCGCGGCTTCCAGATCATGGGGCCACAGGGCGTCAAGACGTTCGACCAAGAAGACCGACTGCTGATGGCGATGTCGTCAAACGCCAAACCACTGATCGGCGCACTAGCAGAGGTCAGTGGACGCATGTTCCGAGCACAAGTCGCGGAGAAATCGACGGCGGAACTAGTACTTCCTTTACTTCGAGAGCAGCTACGCGTGTCCAGAATCGAGGATACCGTTCAAGCCATCAAAGAGACCGATGACTTGGAAACCGTCAAAAACAACCTGAACGCACAGCTCATTGTTGACGAGGAATGATCATGCGAATCCTAACGTTAGCGCTGATTTCGGTCACGCTCATCGGCTGCGGTTCCGCATCGATGCGCATTAAAGTCGACGTCTACAAAGGGCCGCTCGCGAACACGCAACACATTCAAGAGCAACAGCTCGCCGCCCTTCTCGGCACCGCAGGCAAAGGACTTGATGACATCGATGGACAACTGGTGGCCTCAATGTGTTTGCTGCGTTGTCGCGTACGACATATCCCTGCAAACGACAAAGCGCTGCCGCTCAATCTGGTGCCGCAACCACTCAGCAGTCTTTCCCAGCGCGGTCGTGAGACCTGCCCTTCGAATGCTCAGATCATGCGTATAGGCGATAGGGACCGCTTGAGCGATAGAGAGCTCTCGAGCGTCTGTCCTCTATACGTTCGCATGCGGGAACAGGTGGCGGGCATCCAAGGCCGTCTCGCAAATCTAAATGTCGACTTCAACCGCTTCGACAACAGCCGCTGGCCAAGCGAGGACATGGAGAAGGCGCTTAGTCTGGATACCGTGGCCGCAGACCTGTGCGCCAGCCAATCGCGCTCCTGTCAAAGTCGCATCGACCAGGTCCGAGCATCACTTGGTGCTGCGCTGCAAGCGGTCATGGGGAGGGATGCAACCTCAACCTCCTACGACGCGATGGTTCAAGCCCTAAGCCGTCTAACAAGCGATGCCCTGCCGGCAGTCGCAGCCGCTGAAAAGGAGATTAAACGTACACTGAAAACGGGGGACTACGCCGCCGTCACCGTCATCGAGGCATTGCGGGGGCACAGTAGAATGATCGAGGCTTATGAGTCGCGACTGAAGAAACTGGAGGACGCAATAAAGGCCGCTAGCTCAGCCAACACCTACCCGGACGCTGAAGCCGCACTCGATGAATTAAGCCTGAGACTAGAAGAGCTGGCGGCAGGGTCTCACCACAAAGCGATGACCGACTACGGCGACTACGCAGACCAGTTACGCCGTGACTACGCGTTTCAGCTGCTCGACAAAAAAGTTGAGCTGCCAAGCACAACAACTTACACCACAAACTACGCCTCGACGAAGCGCCTCATTGACAACACAACATCGCAAGCGGCCAGTTTCGCGAAGTTTTACGCGGAGGCAAACGTAGCAGTTGCAAAGCGCGCAGCGCACACCGCAAAACTCAAAGCGTCGGGAAACGCGATCAAGACGTTCACCGGCGCGCTTCCCGCCTTGGGCGGCGGCGCAGCCAATACAGATACCGACCCACGTCTTGCGGCGATCCAGAACTCAAACCTTTCCACGAAGCTGCAGACGCTAAAGTCGGAGCTCACGGCATATCTCAACGATGCAGTCCTTTATGATGGGAGCAACCTCGCAACCAACATTCAGGGGTTACTTGTAACGACCGACGCCGCCATTCAAGACAAAGTCAACCTCCCTTCAGGCATTAGCTCACTCCTAGCAAATCTCCAGCAGCTCCAAGACTTCTCTGCCATCGACGCCGCCTATGCCTTCCCCACCGGCAAGCATGGCCAACGCCTAAACGCTATAACAAACATGGTCGCAATTGGCCACATCGACACATCTGAAAGCGACGTAAACACTGTCGTAACCGAGCTGCAATCAGCGATAAGAAAATTAAGCGCCGGCGTCACCGACTTGACGGTGGCAGAGCAGCAGCAGGTCAGCGGAGCCAAGGACAGACTTAGCAAGCTCAAAGCGCTCATCGGCTCAGTGAAGAGCGCGCTGGAAAGTGAGCTTGAGGCAGACCGTCGCGAATATTCGGAACTTAAAAGCCGTGAGCTCTCGAAGGTATCCAGCATCGCCATGAGCTACCGAATCTTGGCGACCTTTCTTTCCTATCAAATTGCGTCCGTACCACCCAAGGAAAAACGCTTGAGTATTGATGTTGCCAAACTCGCGAACTTAGCTGCTGAGTACGCTAACCAGCTGACGGCACGTGCCAACGCGCTCAGCCTGCAAACAGGCGATGCTCACAGCCCCGGCGTGCCACGAGAGCTACTATCAACCGGACAGTATCTTCGCGACACCCAGCCAACCGCGTTTATCGAGATATACGACTGGCTGGATGCCGCTACGGACGGAGAAACAGATGTGCGAGAGCGCATTGACATCGCCAAGCGCCTCTTCGACGACGACAACTGGGCAAATGTGAACGAGGTATACGCCTCTGGCCTAGGCAAGGTGTCCATGGCCGGGTTCTACCCAGATATTTCGGACACATCCATTTAGGCCGACAATGGCCTCAGGAGGTGTCACATGGGAAAGCGCAGAAGGAAGTTCTCTGCGGAGTTCAAACGGGAAGCAGTCGAGCTGTCTTTTCGATCGGGAACCAC
>JBCCGT010000025.1:0-82501 GCA_039029135.1 Pseudomonadota bacterium
CGCCGCGCGCCACACACCCCCCCGCCGCCGCCCTTGGGCGCCGGCCGGGGGGGCGCCGCCCCGCCCCCCCCCCGGGGCGGGCCCCGCCCCCGCCCCGCCGCGGCCGTAGCTACGGCAGGCAACGCGGCGGCGGTTGCGGAAGCGAGCGCCCCTGAGCCACAGGGCGGCATCGTCGAAGTACTAGAGCCGGTCGTCACGGCGCCCGCGGAAACCGTGGCACCGCCGGCTCCCGGACGCGCAGCCAACGATCCACGCGAGGTCCGGCGCCGCGCCCGCGAGGCCGAACTGCGCGCCCAGGGCGTACTGCCCAAGGGTGACGGCCAGGCCTGATCCCATAGCAGGAGCCGATCAGAGCAGGATCGGCTCCTGTTCCAGCGACACGCCGAAGCGGCGCTCCACCTCGGCGCGGATTCGCGCCGCGAAACCGCGCACCTCGGTGCTACCCGCGGCGCCATAGTTGACGAGCACGAGCGGCTGTCGCGGCCAGACGCCGACGCCGTTGTCTCGGACATCCTTAAAACCGGCGCGATCTATCAGCGCTGCGGCACTGACCTTAATCCGCGCCCCCTCATCCTCTGCGGCGGCACCGTCCTCCGGCCACTGTGGCACGCCGTCGAGTCGTGCCCGGCGTAGCTGCGCCGATGTCAGAACCGGATTCTTGAAGAAACTGCCGGCGTTGGGAAAACGCCGCGGCGACGGCAGCTTCCGGCGCCTGATCCGGCAGATCGCGGTCGAGACTTGGGCGGGATGCGGCCGTTCGATACCGTAGCGTCGCAGCTCTTCCTCAACGCCGGCATAGCTCAGCACCGGCTGCGGTCGGGCGAACAGACGCAGCGTCAGTTCCACAATGACGTAGCGGCCCGGCGCGCGCTTAAACAGGCTGTTCCGATAGCCGAACTCACAGGCCGTCGGATCGAGCGTGGCGAATGCACCGCGTTGGCGGTCGAAGACGCGCACCTGCTCGACAAAGTCTGCCAGTTCGACGCCGTAGGCGCCGATGTTCTGCACCGGCGCGGCCCCGACCGTACCCGGGATGAGGCTGAGGTTTTCCAACCCGTATGCCCGCTGGGCGATACAGAAACGCACCAGGCCGTGCCAGTTCTCGCCGGCACGCGCGCGCACTCGGACGCGTTCCTGCGAGCGTTCGACGACTTCCATACCGCGAAGTGCCACGCGCAGGGTCACGCCGACGAGTCGATCGGGCAGCACCACATTGCTCCCCTCCCCCAGGATGTGCACCGGCCCAGCCTGCGCCTCGCGCAGCTCATCGGCGAGTTGGGATTCAGAGGCGACGGACACCAGACGCTCTGCCTGGCAGTCGATGCCGAGCGTGTTGGGCACGCGCGCGCTCAACGAACCGACGCCTTATCAAGGCGACGAAACGTCAGGCTGATGCGCGGCCCGGCGTTCGATACGCGCGGTATGCAATGGTCGAAGTCGCGTTGGGACGCGCCCGTCATCAGCAGCAGCGAACCGGAGGCAAGGCTGACTGACACGCTCTGGCGCCGACCGCTTGCGGGTCGCGCCTTGGGGCGCACGCGCAGCGCTCGCGTCGCGCCGACGCTGACCGCCGCAATGCAGGGCCGAAGGCCCAGCTCGGGCTCGTCGTCGCTGTGCCACGCCATCGCGTCGTTGCCATCCCGATAATAGTTCAGCAGCACGAAGTTGAACGTGGTACCGCTCAAGCGCTGTGCGCGCTCGCGCACAGCGGCAAGCGCCGGCAACCAGCCGGTCGCGCGATGCTCCTGGCCGGAGTAGCGATACATCAGGCCGTCGTCGCCGCACCACGCGACGCGACGCGGCACGTCGACGTCGCGACCGAACAGGCGAATGCGCTCGCGTCGCCAGTTCACCCGAAGCTGGAGCGTGTGGAAGAGCGCGTCGGATTCGCGCGCATCGAGCAGCGCTGGGTGATAGTCGAAGCCCGCTGGCAGTTCGCACCGTTTCTCGTCGTTAGCTGCAAACATCATGGATTTGTCATTTGAAACCTCGCCACCGATGCGCGCATCAAATCGCTCGCGGTCGGCATACCCCGGCTATACGGGCGCCGCTATACTACGCGACCCTTTACTTACCGAGGAACTCGCGGATGGACATCCAGGACAAGGTTGCTGTAATTACCGGCGGGGCGTCGGGCTTAGGCCGCGCGAGCGCGGAGATGGTCATCGCGGCGGGCGGCAAGGTGGCAATCGTTGACCTGAACGAAGACAACGCCAAGCAGACCGCAAGCCAACTCGGCGATAACGCCAAAGCGTTCGCCGTCGATGTGACCGACGCGGATGCCGTCGAGGCCGTGACCGGTCAAATCATGGACGCGTTCGGTGCAATCCACATGAACATCAACTGTGCGGGTATCGGGGCGGCCAGCCGCACCGTCGGCCGCGACGGCGCGATGCCTCTCAAGAACTTCGACTTCGTCGTCCGCGTCAATCTGATCGGGACATTCAACACGCTGAGAATGTGCGCGGAAAACATGGCGAAAAATGAACCCTTGAACGACGACGGCGAGCGCGGCGTCATCATCAACACCGCATCCGTCGCCGCCTTTGACGGTCAGATCGGTCAGGCCGCCTACAGCGCGAGCAAAGCCGGCGTGGCCGGCATGACGCTGCCTATCGCACGCGACCTTTCGCGCAGCGGCGTGCGGATTTGTACGATCGCACCGGGGATCTTCGAGACGCCGATGATGCTGGGCGCACCGGACAGCGTCCGGGTACCGCTGATCGACATGGTGCAGTTTCCGAAACGCCTGGGTGACGCGCCGGAGTTCGCGTTGCTGTCCCAGCAGATCATCCAGAATCCGTATCTGAACGGCGAGACGATTCGCCTGGACGGCGGCATTCGGATGCAGCCGAAGTAGTTGAGCCCTGGGCCGCGCGCGGCGCACGCCGTCGCGCGCGAGGCTATCGCCCAGCAACGCGCTGGGCGTCGTGCGGCCGCAGCGCCCGCGCTTCGATCTCGGTACGCACGCGGTCCAGATCGGCGGGCGTATCCACTCCCCCGGGCGACGGTTCCACGGCCGGCGCGATCAGGATGTCGTAACCGTTCTCGAGCAGCCTGAGCTGCTCCAGCCCCTCAAGTCTCTCCAACCGCGATGGCGGCATCCTGACGAATTGCCGCAGCGCGGCGCAGCGATAGCCGTACAGCCCGACGTGCCGCAGTCCGAGCGGCGGCGTATCGGCTGTCGCTGCCGAGGCGCCGCCTTCCCGCGCAAAGGGTATCGGCGCACGCGAGAAATACAGGGCACGCCCGTCCGCGCGCACAACCACCTTTACCGCTGCCGAATCCAGTAACTCGCTCGCGGTCGTGATCGGCTCGGCCAGAGAAGCTACGGGCGCGACGTCGCGCGCGACCAGCTCCGCGACCTGCGCCACGACGCGCGGCGCGATCAACGGTTCGTCTCCCTGGACATTGACGACGATGTCATCGTCCGCGAGGCCGAGCGCGTCGGCCACTTCGCAGGCGCGGTCGGAACCAGACGGATGCTCTGGGCGCGTCAGCCGGGCATCCCAACCCGCAGAGCGCGCGGCTGTAGCGATGCGCTCGTCGTCCGTCGCTATCGTGACGCTCGCCGCACCGCTCGCCGCCGCAGCAGCAGCGACCCAGTTGATCATCGGCTGACCGCCCAAATCCGCGAGCGGCTTACCAGGCAAGCGCGACGCCGCGTAGCGCGCGGGAATGACGGCGTGAAAGACGGGACTGCGCACGGACGATTACTCCGACGAGGGCGCGCCGAGAATAGCGCGATTTCAGACTTTCAGGCGCGCCGCTGCGCCACAAGCCGCCGCACAAGCGATTCGAGCGCGCGCTCGGCGGCGGCATCAGCGCGCAGCTCTCGCTCAAGCACCCAGCATTCGAGCGCGCCGAGCGCGGGATCCAGCCGGGCCTGATCTTTAGCGGTGGTGACGACCACGCGGCCGGTGCGCAGCTCTGGTAGTGCGCTACCGTGATCACCCAGGTCATACGCTTCGTGGCTGATTCCAAGCGCATCGAGATCCGCGAAGAAATCTTCGGGGTGCGCGATGCCGGCGAGCGCCAGAGGCGAACGCCCCGCGAGGTCCGCAGCGCCTTCCGCCAGCGGCACCCGGCGCGGCGCCATCCCCGCTTTCCATACCTGCCAACCCGATGCGTTGGCGGCCATCGCTACCGCTGTGGCGCGAGCCTCCGGCGGCAGCGCCTTCATCGCCTCGGCACCCGTCGCGCTGACGTCGCTGCCGACGCAAACGATTAAATCGGCGGCCTGCAGCCGATCCAGCGGCTCGCGCAGCGGACCGACAGGCAGCAGCCGGCCGTTGCCGAAGAAGTGGGGGGCCTTCACCGCGACAATCTCGACGCTGCGCGGCAGCGCGTAGTGTTGCAGGCCGTCATCGCTGACGATCACGTCGCAGCGGCGCGCCAGCAGACTAAGCGCCGCGACGCGATCACGGGCTATCGCGACGGGCACGCCCGATTCACGCGCAAGCAGCAAGGGCTCATCGCCAACGAGCGACGCGTCCTCCGTGCCTTCGACGAGACGCGCCTGGTGACCCGACGCGGCGCCATAGCCGCGACTGATGATGCCAGGCCGCGCGCCCGCATCGAGTAGACGCCGTACCAGCGCGAGGACGAGCGGGGTCTTGCCCGCCCCGCCAACGACCAGATTGCCGACGACGACCGTGGGAATATCGGGATCCAGACGCCGGTGCGACATTCTGCGCCGCGCGACCCAACGGGTGACGACGCTGAGCGGGGTGAGTATCCGCAGCCAGCCGGGCTCTCCATACCAGCGCCGCCGAACGGCGGCTTCGATGCGCGCGCGAACCGGACTAGTCAGTGACAACGAGTTCGCTCGCGTACAGTCGCGCGTAGGAGCCGGACTGCGCCAGCAGCGTCTCGTGACTGCCGGACTCTACGATGCGGCCAGCCTCGACCACCAAAATGAGATCGGCGCGCTCGATGGTCGACAGCCGATGCGCAATCACAATCGTAGTGCGATCGCGCATGACCTCTTCCAGCGCGGCCTGGATATGGCGCTCTGACTCGTTGTCCAGCGCCGAAGTCGCCTCGTCCAAAATCAGCACCGGCGCGTTCTTGAGCAGCGCTCGCGCAATGGCGATCCGCTGCCGCTGCCCGCCCGATAGCCGTTTGCCGCTGTCGCCAAGCAGCGTCTCGAGACCCTCGGGTAGATCTTCGATGAAGCCGTCGGCGTGAGCGCGTCGAATCGCCTCGGCCAGCTCAGCGTCAGAGTGATCTTCTAGCTGACCGTAGGCGATGTTCTTGCGCAGAGTGTCGTTGAACAGCACAACCTGCTGATTCACGAACGCGATCTGTTCGCGCAGGTTACCTAGCTCGTACTCTTCGATCGGGACGTCATCGAGCAGCACCACGCCGTCGAGGGCGTCATAAAAGCGTGGGATCAGGTTGATGATGGTGGACTTACCGCCACCCGAGCGACCAACTAGCGCCACGGTCTGACCCGGCTCGACGGCGAAGCTGATACTGTCGAGCACGGTCTGCGTGCCCGACTCGTAGCCGAAACTGACGTCGCGAAACTCAATTCTACCGCGCGCACGATCTATGCGCCGGCGGCCGGCGTTGCGTTCCACCGGATGATCAAACTGGGCGAACACATCTTCGGCGGCCGCAAGCCCTCGCTGCAGCTTGGCGTTCACCTCCGAGAGTTTCTTGACTGGCTTCGCGAGCAGGCCCGCGAGAGTGATGAAGAAGATCACCTCGCCCGAACTCATCCCACCGCTGAGCGCCGGGTTGTAGAGCAGCGCGATGATCAGCGACAGCGCGGCTGCGACGATGAGCTGGATGATCTGAACGTTCGACGCTTTGGTCAAAATCATCTTCAGATTCTGGCGCCGATTCCGATCGCTGGCGCGATCGAAACGCCGTTTCTCGTAACCCTGCCCCGCGTACACCCGTATCGCGCGGTGACCGTTCACGGCCTCGGAAGCCACGTGCGTCACGTCGCCCATAGAACCCTGTATGCGCTCGCTGATGCGGCGAAAACGCCGACTCGCGTAGCGCGTGATGAGCGCCACAATCGGCGTGATCGCGATGAAAATGAGCGTCAGGCGCCAGCTCGTGTAGAGCATGCCGCCGAGAAACATGATCACTTTAGTGCCGTCCTGGACGATGGTCTTCAGCGCATCCGAACAGGTGTCGCGTAGCTGCGCGACATTGAAGGTGATGCGCGAGACCAGATGACCCTGGGTGCTGCGATCGAAGTAGGCGGCGGGAATGGTCAACAGCTGATCGAACAGCTGCGTGCGTATTCGATGTACGACATGGTAGGAAATGCGGCCCAGAAAAAGTTCGCCGCCAACGCTCCCCAGGCCTCGCAGCGTCGCGGCAGCCATGATGAGTGCCGGGAACAGCAAGGCGGCGTTCGCGGGCGGCGAGCCCCAGGTCTCGAGCACGTCGGCGACGAGCCGCGCCAGCCACAGTTCGCCGGCGTTGCCGAGCAGGAAACCGACGATCGCGGCGAGAAACAGCGGCCACAGCGGCACCACATAGGCGAGCAGGCGTCGGTACAGCTGCCAGTCGGACTGCCAATCGGCGGCGCGCCGAGGCGCGTCGGGCTGGCGTTGGCCGTCGACCGGGTCGGCGGCCGCGTCCACCGCGTGGGCGGCGGCCTCATCTGCGAGCCGGTAGTCCCGACCCGAGACGGACTCAGTCGTCGTCATCGTCCGGGTTCTGCGTGGTGATGCTGATCCGCGTCAAACCGATCTGACCGGCCGCATCCATAGCGCGAACCACCGACTGGTGACTCGCCTCTGCATCGGCAGTCACAATGAGCCGCGTTTTGAGGTCGCCGCCCGACGCTTCTCTTAGCGCCCGCAGCAGCGTCTTCAATTGACTGTTCACCAGCAGACGACCGTCAACCGAATACTCGCCATCGCGGCTGATGCTAACTTCCAGCGACTGCGACTCCACCTTCTGTAGTTCGCCCGCGGCCTCGGGCAGATCGATCTTCAGCTGGGTCTCGCGAATGAACGTCGTGGACACCATGAAGAAAATCAGCAGCAGAAACACGACGTCGATCAGCGGCGTCATCTCAACGCTGGCGTCGAGGCGATTGCCCAGGCGCGGAACCTTCACGCGGCGCGATCCGTGACGGCATCCGCGACCTCACGGTCGCCCTGCATGATGTCGATCAGCCGACTGCCCTGGCGCTCGAGCGTTACCGCGTGCTCGTCTACTCTGCGGGTGTACATGCGGTGGAATATCAGCGCGGGGATCGCGACGGCGAGACCCGCGGCCGTGGTGATAAGCGCCTGAGAGATGCCCCCAGCCAGCACGTTCGCGTTGCCCGCGCCATGTAGTTGCAGCGTCTGAAACACCTTGATCATGCCGACGACGGTGCCCAGCAAACCGAGCAGCGGACTGATCGCCGCGATCGTGCCCAGCGCCGTGAGATAGCGCTGCAGTTCGTGCATGACCTGGCCCGCCGCCTCCTCCATCGCCTCTTTCATGATCTCGCGACCGCGGCTGGCGTTGACGAGTCCTGCCGCGAGCACCTGACCAAGCGCACTGCCGCTGCGCAGCTCGCGCAGTCGTTGCTGGTCGAGATCCTTGTTCTTCACGGCCGTCCAAGTGGTGGCCAACAGATCAGGCGGCGCCACGCGAACGTGTTGCAGCGCCCACCAGCGCTCGACGCAGATCGCTGCAGCCAGCACGCTGCACAGTACGATGGGTACCATCAACCAACCGCCTGATTGGATGAGTTCTAGCACACCTCGTCTCCTCTTCGCATTTCGTCTGTCTGAGTATTCATGTTGCTGTGAGTTTCGTTTCGCGCGCTCGCCCGGCGCCTGACCACGCCAAAGCGACGGCGATCAGCGCCGAATTCTAGTGGTCCGCGCGCCTCAAATCAGCCCCGTCCGAAGACCTCGGCTGCGCTGGTTCACCAGCTGCAGCCGCGCGCGGCGATCGGCCACAGACTGTGGGCGACACCGTCGCGATGTACCCAGTAGTAGTCGTACAGGTTCACCGTCGGGTCGCAGTGCGGCGTGACGAGTTGCAGTCGGGTACCGAGTAGCGGTTGCTGCGAGCCTCGCTTGAGTATCAGGACCGCGTGCTCGTCGCCCGCGAAGCGAAAGCGAGCATCCGGCAGTTCGCTGACTCCGGGCACCACGGTTTCCGATGCCATCGCCTTGTAGCCGCAGTCGAGCGTCACCAGACCGCTAACCGGTTCGCTGATCACGCTCGCTAAAATAGTCAAGCTGGTTGCAAAATGACCCGCTTTCGCGTCGGGCGCGGGCTCGATTGCGAGGTACTCCTCGTCCATGAAGATGTAACTGCCCACCTGCAGGTCCGTCAGCGCGTCGAGCTCCGAATCGATGTCGAACGTGCCCGTGCCTGCCCCCGTGACGATGTCGAGGCTATGACCCTGCGCCCTAATCGTCTCGATGATGTCGAGCGCAGCGCCCCAGGAGGCGTGCGAGCGTTCGCGCCGCTCGGTGTAGGGAGCCACGTGCATGAGGTGGCCGGCGTAGTGCTGGGCGCCGCGCAGCGCAAGCTCGGGCGCCGCCTCGCAGGCTTCGGCAAGACGCAGCAGCGTCGTCGGATCGCGGGAGCCGGTTCGCCCCATCTCCACGTCAATATCGAGCACCACGCCCAGCGTCCGTTCGCTGGCAGCAGCGGCGGCGCGCGCCGTGTCCAAACCGGCATCGCTGTCGACCACGATCTTGAGATCCGCGCACAACCGATTTGCCTCCGCCAGCAGCGGGACACGCGCCGGATCGACGACCGGCGAAGTAATCAGAATGTCGCCTACTTCGCCCTGCGCGTGCACCAGTGCCTCCGAGGCCTTGGCGACACAGATCCCAACCGCGCCCGCAGCAATCTGCAGTCGCGATATCAGCGGGCACTTGTGCGTCTTGGCATGCGGCCGCGGGGCCTTGCCGCGCTGAGCGAGAAAAGACGCCATGCGCTCGACGTTAGCACTCAGCAGCGCCTCATCTAGAAGCAGCGCGGGCGTGGGAATCGTCTCGATGTCCCGGGGCTCGTCGAGATCGACGGCCTGCCAGGCGCGTTTGCCCAGCAGGCTCACTTCCGGCGGCGTCAACAACTTTTCGACTGCAGCTCGTTGTAGCAGTAGTTGGTCGCGTCGACGAAGCCCGCCACCGAGCCACAATCGAAGCGCCGGCCTTTGAACTTGTAGGCGATCACGCAGCCTTCGCGCGCCTGCTTAAGCAGCGCATCGGTGATCTGCACCTCGCCGTTCTTGCCCGGTTCGGTCGTTTCGAGCAGATCGAATATGTCGGGCGTGAGAATGTAGCGACCGATGATCGCCAGGTTGCTGGGCGCCGCGGCAGGGTCCGGTTTTTCCACCATGTCCGTGACGCGAAAGAGGTTTTCGCTCAAGGCGTCACCCGCAATGACGCCATACTTGTGCGTCTCGTCCTGGGGCACTTCCTCGATAGCGACGATGCTGCAGCGAAACTGCTTGAACAGCCGCACCATCTGCGCGAGCACGCCTTCGTCCTCGCCCATGCACAGATCGTCTGCGAGCACGACCGCGAAGGGCTCGTCGCCGATGACTGTGCGACCCGTGAGAATCGCATGTCCCAGCCCGCTCATGTTGATCTGCCGCGTGTAGCTGAAGGTACAGCGCTCGATCAGCTCACGGATACCCGCGAGGGCCTTTTCCTTGCCGGTGCCCTCGATCTGATCCTCAAGCTCGTAGCTGACGTCGAAGTGATCCTCGATCGCCCGCTTGCCGCGCCCGGTGACAAAACCAATATCGGTTAGGCCCGCCGCGAAGGCCTCTTCCACGCCGTATTGCACCAGGGGTTTATCGAGAATTGGCAGGATCTCTTTCGGCATGGCTTTCGTTGCCGGCAGAAACCGCGTGCCGTACCCGGCCACGGGAAACAGACACTTCTTTATCATTGCGCAGTCCTTGGTCGCGAGCAGATGCGGCGCTGCGGGCCAATCGCGTTTGGCCGCGATCTGCATTTTGGCGTCGACCCGAGCGGCGACGCACAGAGTCAACAAACAGGGTCAAACTGTGGCAGCGACCACGTCATGTGGTTCGACTGCTTCGCGGGCATCCTAGCAGCGTCGACCCCCTCAACAAGGGATGACTTCACAGTTTTCCGCCGCTGGGTGCCGAGCTGCCGTCAAGCATACAGCGCATATGATCAACGGTCGGGGTGCCCTCGGCGATTCGCGGTCGTCGGTGTCGTCAGTGCGGAGAACCCGTCAGGAGGCCAGATCCTGTGCCTTTAGCATGGCAACCAGATGACGACAGATCAGTCGTCCGGCCCGAGTCTGCTCAGCTGAGTAAGGGGTCGCGCGGCGCAGTTGGCGCTGCAGCTTCTGTGCTGCGGCGAGGTGCTGCGCCGACAGTGGTTGATCCGCCACGGCAGTCGCCGACGACCGGCCGTACGCACCCCGGCGACGGGCGTGGCGCTTGCCGCTCATGCGAGCGCCCTGTCGCGAGTCCGGTCGCTTGTCCTGCTTCGTGTCCTTGCGCTGTGGCTCCTGAAGGGCGTCGCGTGCGTGCTGACCGGCAGAAGCCGCGCCCAGCAAAAGCTGGTTCCGTACCGGCTCTTTCCGGGTCGGCTCTTTTCGGGTCGGCTCTTTTCGGGTCGGCTGGCCGGGCGTCACACCCGTACGCGCCGGCTTCGGCGCAAGCTCGAGCACTGGGACGAGAGAGAGCTGTTCCATGTCAGCCGTTCCAAGTCGGTTAGTACAGCCCGGACCAAGATGGCCCGCGTTACGATAGTTGGCTAAACAACCAGTTATACTGTACGAATATACACTATCCCGCCGGAAAGTCGAGTACCTCTGCAGACGTCTGAAACCCGATGCTGCCGTCGGCTTCGAGCACTGCGAGAATCTTCGTGCCCGCCGCGAACTGACCGGCCAGCAGCGCCTCGGCCAGCGGATTCTCCAGCCGCCGCTGCAGCACGCGCTTCAAGGGGCGCGCGCCATAGACGGGGTCATAGCCCTCCTCCAACAGCGCCTCTGTGACCGCATCAGACAGCCGCAGGGTCAGCCCCTGGCCCGCCAGCCGCGCATCGAGATGCCGCAGTTGAATGGCCGCGATGTCACGCATGTGCTCGCGCTCGAGCGGGTGGAACACCACGAGGTCGTCGATACGGTTCAGGAACTCGGGCCGAAAGTGCCGACCGACAATCTCGAGCACGGCGTCCTGTATGCCCGCCACGGCACCCTCTTCCGTCAGCCGCTGAATCACGTCCGATCCCAGGTTGGACGTCATCACGATGACCGTGTTGCGAAAGTCCACGGTGCGGCCGTGACCATCCGTCAGGCGGCCGTCGTCCAGCACCTGCAGCAGAATATTGAACACGTCCGGGTGCGCCTTCTCGATCTCGTCCAGCAGCACGAGCGAATAGGGCTTGCGCCGGACGGCCTCCGTCAGATAACCGCCCTCCTCGTAGCCGACATAACCCGGCGGCGCGCCGATCAGACGGGCCACCGAGTGCTTTTCCATAAACTCGGACATGTCGAGCCGCACCAGGGCGTCTTCGCTGTCAAAGAGAGACACGGCCAGCGCGCGGCACAGCTCGGTCTTGCCAACACCGGTTGGCCCGAGAAACATGAACGAGCCGTTCGGGCGATCGGGCGCGGCCAGCCCGGCACGCGAGCGTCGCACCGCGGCCGCCACCGCGCTAACGCCCGCATCCTGGCCAATCACGCGCTCGTGCAAATGCGCTTCGAGCTGCAGCAGTTTTTCCTTTTCACCCTCGACTAGTCGGGTCACCGGTATCCCGGTCCACTTGGCGACGATGTCGCTGACCTCCTCCTCGGTCACGCGGTTGCGCAGCAGCCGACGCGGCGACTGTGTGTCTGCGTCACCCGCGGCGGCGAGCGCCTTTTCCAACTCGGGAATTCGACCGTACTGCAGCTCCGACATACGGGTCAGGTCGCCGCCGCGCCGGGCCGCGTCATAGTCCAACCGCGCCTGATCGAGCTGCTCTTTCAGCGTCTGCGCGCCGCGCACGCTTGCCTGCTCATCGCGCCAGACGGTTTCCAGACTCGAGTACTCGCCTTCGAGTTCATCGACCTGTGTTTGCAGCTGCTCCAGCCGACCGCGCGAGGCCTCATCCGTCTCGCGCTTCAGGGCTTCGATTTCTATCTTGAGCTGGATCAGACGTCGGTCCAGTCGATCAAGCTCCGCCGGCTTCGAGTCCATCTCTAGGCGAATGCGGCTCGCCGCCTCGTCGATCAGATCGATCGCCTTATCGGGGAGCTGACGGTCGCTGATGTAGCGATGCGACAATTGCGCCGCCGCGACGAGCGCCGGATCGGTAATGTCGACCGCGTGGTGCAGCTCGTAGCGTTCTTTCAAGCCGCGCAGTATGGCGATCGTGTCTTCGACGCTCGGCTCGTCGATCTGCACTTTGCGAAAGCGCCGATCAAGGGCCGCGTCTTTTTCGATGTACTGGCGGTATTCGTCGAGCGTGGTTGCGCCAACGCAGTGCAGCTCGCCGCGCGCCAAGGCGGGTTTCAGCATGTTCGCCGCATCGAGCGCGCCGTCCGTTCGACCCGCACCGACGACTGTATGCAGTTCGTCAATGAACAGGATGATGCTGCCATCCTGTGCTGCGAGATCGTTCAGCACGGCTTTCAGCCGTTCTTCGAACTCGCCGCGAAACTTCGCTCCGGCGACCAGCGCGCCCATGTCCAGCGCCAGAATGCGCTTGTGCTTCAGTCCTTCAGGCACCTCGCCGTTGACGATTCTCTGGGCGAGCCCCTCGACGATCGCGGTCTTACCTACGCCGGGTTCGCCGATCAGCACGGGATTGTTCTTGCTACGCCGCTGCAGCACCTCGACCGTGCGGCGAATCTCTTCGTCGCGACCGATGATGGGGTCGAGTTTGCCCGCTTCCGCCTGCGCGGTGACATCGACCGTGTACTTCTCCAGCGCCTCGCGACTGGCCTCCGCGTCAGAGTCGTTCACGGCGTTGCCGCCGCGTAGTCGTTCGATCTCGGACTGGAGCGCAGCCTTGGACAACCCGGCCGCCGTAAAGGCGGTCGTGAGCGCCGGCACGTCTGCGAGCGCAGCCAGGACCAGTTCGGTCGCCAGATACTCATCGTTACGCTGCCGCGCGTCTCGTTTGGCCAGATTCAAAACGCGAACTGCGTCACCACCAAGACGCACATCGCCGGTCGGTCGGGTAATGCGCGGCAGCTCTTCGAGCAGCGCATCGCACGCGCGCTTGAGCTTGCCTTCCGTACCGCCCGCCGCCGTTACCAGGCGCGCGCAGGGCGCGTCCTTCGCCACGGTTAACGCGCTCAAGAGGTGCACAGGCGCCACCTCGGCATGATCGTGCGCCAAAGCGAGCGAACTCGCTTCCGCGAGCGCGGCCTGCAAAGATTCCGTAAATCGATCCATTCGCATTGCGATCACCAGCTTTATGTACTCGATCCTTTATGCGGTCGCATTCATGTTTTTCAACACCAACGGCGCCGAACGGCAGACTGCAAACGGGGCACCGCCCGCGCTGGGAACCGGTCGCTGGACGTCCTGCCCGCCGCCGCAGTATGTTGCGCGGTCATGAACGAACGGCGCCGCCATGCACGCATCGAACTCCCCGTAGAGTTGACGCTCGCGCATCCGAGCATCGGCTCCGCGGTGGTCGCCGTGCGAGATCAGTCCGATAGCGGTCTGTACGTCTGGTACGCGGACGCGCCCTTTCGCCTGCGCAGCAGCGTGACCGTCACGGTGCGGCGCGGGCTCATGGACGCCCGTCCGACGCCCACCATTAAGATGATAGTTGCTCGTGTCGACGCGCAGGGCGTGGGGCTGGAATTCGCCTCCAGATCTGGCGCCCATCTATGGCACAGCGCGGACATCGGCGAGGATGAGCTCGAGGTCGGGGTCGACACCTTCCGCGTCTATCAGTGCGCACTGATCAGACACCCCGAGGCGGGCGTTCTGGTGGTCAAAGACAAGACGCGCTGGAATCTGCCCGGCTGTTACCTGCTCAGCGGTCAGTCCTGGGACACCGCGCTGCGGCAGTTTCTGGATGCGGCGCTCGGCCAGGATGAGCTCGAGTTC
Organism: Pseudomonadota bacterium; assembly: GCA_039029135.1. GTDB lineage: Bacteria > Pseudomonadota > Gammaproteobacteria > Pseudomonadales > Azotimanducaceae > JALZVT01. The sequence goes on from JBCCGT010000025.1 coordinate 14,027, forward strand.
ATGCAGACGCTGTGGACGAACAGCGACGCAGAGATTATCGCGCCGGAGAACGCGACGCTGGTTCTGGTGCACGAGTACATTACTGCGACAGACCGAGTGGAACTCGGTATGGGCGGCTATGATCGACGCCGTTGGCTGGCGTCCACGCGGGCGCTGAAGGAGCTCAGCTTTGTCGCGCCGGCCATTCGCGACGTGGTGCAGGCGGCCATCGGCCGCTGCTTCGAAATCGAAGCCTGAGCGCGGCCGGACGCCGAGGCTCGCGCGCGACACTTCGCATCGGGCACTGCGACCATGGGACACTCGTCGCACGACGCTTTCGTCACAACAGGCGAGGCGCTTCCGGGCAAACGACTCATACAACCAGGTAAGGCGAATGGTCTCAGTAGACTACGACGACACCACCCGCGGCGGTCAGATCGTACTGCAGCCCAATAACTCCTGGACCTGGCGCGCGAACCTCGTCTTCGTCGGCCTGATGACCGTCGTCTCATTCAGCATCGCCACTGCGTTCGTCTTGCAGGGGTACTGGCCCATCCTGCCGTTTGCCGGCGCCGAGATGCTGCTACTCGCCTGGGCTAGCCACTACTGTGTACGCCAGACCCACCGACAGGAAGTGCTGCGCTTCACCCCGGAGGAACTGGTACTCGAACGCGGCATTCGACGGGCCGAAGAGCAGCACCGTTTCCGACGCTTCTTCACGCGCATCGAGATTGAAAAGCCGCGGCACCGTCTGGGCGAGCTCAAGCTCGCCGTAGCCGAACGGGAGCGGCGCGAGGAGATCGGCGCCTTTCTCAACTACGAGGAAAAGCAGAAGCTGATCGGCGAGCTGCGGACCATGATCAGCCGCCTGGAACAGGTTGCCTGATCGCCCTTTCCTACTCGGTCATAGGCTCGGTCAGAGGCTCGGCCATAGACGACCTGATGATCAGCGGCGCGCCGAAAAACCAGCGCCGATCCCGCGCTGCCCGCGCGGTCTCCACAGCCCCAGGCCAGTCACTGCGCCAGCGCACGGCGCCCTCGTGCGCCGTATCGACAAGGCGGGCGCCGCTGGACCCATAGGCCCGCACCACAGCCTCATGCGGATGCCCGAAGCGATTGCCGGCGCCGCGACTGATCACCGCAACGCGGGGCGCGGCGGCGTCGACGAAGGCAGGGGTCGACGACGTCCGCGAGCCGTGGTGTGGCACCAGCACGAAGTCGACGCCGCCGGGCGGCAGCAGGTCGCCGCTGGCGACGAGACGCGCCTCAGCGTCGCGCTCGATGTCGCCCGGCAGCAGCGCGGACGCAGCGCCGGCCGTGATCGACAGCACGCAGCTGCGATCGTTGTCGCCGGCACCCAGCGGCCAGCGCCAGAGCCGAAAGCGCACCCCATCCCAGCGCCAGCGGCGCTGCGGCACGCAGGCCGCATCCGCAATGACCGGTGGCAGGCGGCGGTAGCGACCAAGCAGCGAACCCAGACCGCCGGCATGGTCGATGTCGCCATGGCTAACAATGATGAGGTCCGGACGGCGTTCTAGCGCCGGTCCCAGCACGGCGGCCGCCAGATCACCACCCCCAGGGAATGCGGGACCGGTGTCGTAGACGAGCAGATGGCGCGCGGTGCGCACGACCACCGCCGTACCCTGGCCAACGTCGAGCGTCTCTATCTCCACCGCGCCCGCAGGTGGCGCCGCGATCGGCTGGCGCGCCGCAAAGAGCCACAGCAACAGGATCAACGCCGCCCAGGAGCGCGCGGCACGCGCCACTGGCAACAGGGCGATCACCACCAAAGCGCACAGAGCGAGCATGCGCGGCCCGTCGCCCTGGCCATCGGGAACCAATAAGTTAGCTCCCGCCACTGCCACCCGGTCGAGCCACCAAAACAGGCCGCCAATCAGCGCATCCAGCAGCGCGAGCAGTCCACGCAACGCCGCGTCCCCAAGCAGCAGCGTCGGCAGTACCAGCAGCGTGGTCGGAACCACCACCAGGCTGACCCAGGGCACAGCGAGCAGGTTGGCGAGCGCCGCCAGCGGCGCGGGGACCAGACCGAGCCACAGCAGGACCGGCGCCATAAGCAGCGAACAACCGGCGTGCAGCGCGCAGAGTTCGCGCAGCCTGCCGCCGCCCTCCCCGCTCGGTGCCCGTTTGGCGACGCAGAACAGCAGCCAAATGACCAACGCGAAGGACAGCCAGAAACCACTGGTAAAGGCAGCAAGCGGCTCCGCCACGACGACGAGCAGCCAGGCGCTTGCGACCACACCAGCCGGCGGCAAGCGGCGGCCCGCACGCCAGGCAATGACGCCAGCGAGCGTCATCCAAAACGCGCGCCGCGTGGACGTACCCGCCCCGGTGAGCAAGACGAACAAACCGAGTCCACAGCCCAGCGCCACGAGCCCAACCAGCGGCGGTGGCGCTCGACCCAGCGCGCCCAGGCAGCGCTCTACGCCGGCCACCAACAGGTTTAGGAGCAGGGCGACCAGGCCGACGTGGAGTCCAGAGACCACCACCAGATGCACCGTGCCGGTGCGTCGCAGCGCATCCCAGTCGCCAGGACGCAGCCGATCCGCGGCGCCGATCAACAGCGCCTCGATCACGCCGAGGTACTCGGGTGCCGCACGATCGAGCCGCGCGCGCAGTGCCGCTCTGACCCGATCGGCCACAGCCCCGCGCGGCGCCGTAAGGCCGTATGGCCGACGCACGTAGCCACTCAGCGCGACGCCCTGCGCACGCTGCAGTACCTCGAAATCGGCGCCCGCGAAGTTCACCTTGCCGCGCAGCGGACGCAGGCGAACGACCGCGGTGAGCGTCTGCCCAGCGACGAGCGGCGGTGCGTCCGACCAGCTCAGCCCGATGGTCGCCCCGCGCAGCCCGCGGCAGCGCGCGTCCAGCACCCGCGCCGCGAATCGGGTCAGCGGCCGCGCGCCGGTCCGCGTTTGTGGCAATCCCAACACGCGCACGCGCAGCACCGCATCACGCCTCAGGCCAAGCGAATTCGGCGCGGGCGCGCCATCAGTCGGGCGCGCGGCGGGCCCGACTGAGCCGCTCTCCCGCAGGCAGAGACCCGCATCCAGACCTGTCTGCACGGTGCGCGCGGCGATCAGCCCAAGAGCACCCCAGGCGAGCAGCAGCGGCGCCGCGAACCGGGCGCAGGCGCGCGTGCGGACACCCAATCCGGCGGGTGCGCAGAGCGCCACCACGCCGATCAGCGCGCCCGCGATCAGCTTAGCCGCGACGCTCGACTGCCACATCGCGGGGGCGGCAGAACCAAGAAATGTCCCGAGTATCAGGCCGGTCAACGACGCGTGCATGTACCGGCAAATTCTCGCGATGCATAATTCGCAGGTTATGCCAAAGAAGTGGTTGCAACGGTATCTGCCAGATCGCGAGCGTTTGAGTAGGATTCGCGCCCTGGAGCCTGTACGTCATCACCTCAACAAACCGGATCTGTGGCACCTGCATCGGCGCAGCGTCTCTGGCGCCTTCTTCGTCGGGCTGTTTTGCGCATTCCTGCCGATTCCGTTCCAGATGCTGGTTGCCGCCGTCCTTGCCATCGGGACTCGCGTCAACCTGCCGATCTCGATCGCGCTGGTCTGGATCACCAATCCGCTCACCATTCCGCCGATGTTTTACTTCGCGTATCGACTCGGCGCGTGGCTGCTGGGCGTCACCGAGGCCGTGCCCGGCATCGAGTTGAGCTGGGACTGGCTGTCCACGCAGTTCAGCGTGATCGCCTATCCGCTGCTGGTGGGTTCGCTGGTCTGCGGTTGGGTCTCGGGTCTGACGGGGTTCGCCCTGGTACGCGTGCTGTGGCGTTCCCACGTGCACCGACGCTGGTTGGCGAGGCGCGAGCGGCGCAGGGCCGCCGCCGAGCCCTAGGGCGTCAAAGCAGAATCGGAGAGCCGGAGAGCCGCAGACTCACCGGGCAGGGTCGCCACGCCGTAGCGGCACTCAGGCCTGATGCAGCGCCTCGACGGGATTCACTTTCAGCGCCGCGGCCGCGGGCAGATAGGCCGCCAGGGTGCTGATGAAAAGGGCCAGCAGCGCAACGGCAAGCACGTCCAACGGCCTTACCTGCGAGGGCACCTCGAGGAAATAGGTCCCATCCAGGACACGAAAACCCAGCGTCTGCTCGACCAGCAGCATGATGTCCGTGATGTTCCAGGCGAGCAGCAGCCCGAGCGCAACGCCGAGCAGGACGCCAAGCGTCGCCGTGATCACCCCCTGCAGCAGAAACACGCGCACAACGGTCGCATCCTCTGCGCCCATCGTGCGCAGGATGCCGATGTCGCCGCGTTTGTCGTTGACCAACATGGTCTGACCGGCAACGACGTTGAAGGCGGCGATGCCGACGATCAGCACGAGCAGCACAAACATCATCGCCTTCTCGAGCCGCACGGCGCGAAACAGCTCGCCGTAGTCGTCGCTCCAATCGCTCACGCGCGCCTCCGGCAGTGCTTCAGCGAGCGCCGCCGCAACCCCTGGCGCGCCGTACGGATCGTCGAGCACGACGCGCACGCCAAAGCGACCGGTGCCCGCAAACCGCGCCTCGCGAACATCGGCCAGGCGCACGAGCGCGAGTCCGTAGTCCAGCTCGGCGCCGATCTCAAACGTTCCGGTCAGCCGGAAGCGTTCAAGTCTCGGTCGCACCCGGCCACCCTCGAGCCGGCTCAGCATCAGCATCACGGCGTCGCCAGGCAGCAGTCCCAGCAGGCGGGCGAGCGGCGCGCCAAGCACCACGGCCCGCTCCGTGCCCAGTAGATCGGGTAGCGGCGCGCTGACCGCGGCGGCGAGACTCTCGATGCGCTCCGCCGATTGCCCCTCGAGGCCGTAGACCGCGACGGGAAACACCGCGCCTTCCCGGGTGACCAGGCCTTCGGCCAGGAAGAAAGGCAGGCTTGCGAGCGCGTCCGGCGCCGCGGCCTCGACCTCGGCGGCTTCAGCGCCCTCGACCAGGACATGCGGCACCGTGCCGAGTATTCGAGTGGTGAGCTCGCGATTGAAGCCGTTCATCACGCTCAGCACGAGCACCAGCATCGCAACGCCGAGCGCGATGCCAACGAGCGACACCCAACCGATGAAGCGCGCGTACTGATGCCGCCCACGGCGCAGATAGCGCAGGGCAACGAAGCGAGCAACGTCGGCGGTCACGCCTCTTCCGCCAGCGAGCCGTCGACCAGTCGGACCGCGCGGTGCATGCGTTCCAGCACCGACTCGTCGTGCGTCACGATCAGAAACGCGGTCTCGAGGCGTTCGGACAGGTCGCACATGAGATCGAAGACCTCCCCAGCGCTGTGACTGTCGAGGTTACCCGTGGGCTCGTCGGCCAGCACAACCAGCGGACGCGCCGCCAGGGCGCGCGCGACGGCAACCCGCTGCCGCTCGCCACCGGACAGCTCGTGGGGTCGATGCGTGGCGCGCGCGGCAAGCCCGACGCCGGACAGCAGTTCCGCCGCGCGCTCCGCGGCCTCCCGTCGCGCGACGCCACCCAGCAGCAGCGGCATGGCGACGTTTTCCTGGGCGTCGAACTCCGGCAGCAGATGGTGGAACTGATAGACGAAGCCGACCGATTGATTGCGCAGGCGGGCGCGCGCGCCCGGCGTCATGGCGGACAGCGACTCGCCGCCGACAATGACCTCGCCTGCATCCGGATCGTCCAGCCCGCCGAGGCAATGCAAGAGCGTGCTCTTGCCCGAACCAGAGCGCCCGAGCACGGCCAGCCGCTCGCCCCTACGCAGCGCCAGCGACACGCCACGCAGTACTTCGATACGGGCCGGTCCCTGACTGAAGGATCGCGTCAGATCCCGTGCGACCAGCGCGGCTGTCTCATCGTTCATAGATCACTCGTACTTCAGCACGGCGGTAGGCAGCAGGCGCGCCGCGCGCCACGCCGGATAGAGCGCGGCGACCAGACACATGGCGAGCGCCGTGCCGCCGACCAGCCAGATGTCCGCGAGCCGCAGCTCCACCGGCAACTCGGTCACGAAATATTGATTCAGCAGTTCGAGGTGCAGGAGGCTGTCGAGCACCTGCACGCCGTCGCGCAGCAGCGCACCGAGGCCGATGCCCAGCGCGATGCCCAGCGCAACGCCGAGCAGCCCGATCACAAGCCCCAGGGTGAGGAACGCGAGCATGACGACGCCGCTGGAGCTGCCGAGCGTGCGCAGCACGGCGACGTCTGCGCGCCGCTGATTGACCACCATCACCAGGGTGGAGACCAGGTTAAACGCCGCCACGGCGACCAGCAGCGACAGCAGCACGAACATGGTGACCTTCTGCAGGCCTATCGCCTGATAGAGCGTGCCGTGGGTGCGCATCCAACTGGAGGCAAAGAACTCGGTGCCCACGGCCGCCTGCGCGGCGCGCCCGGTGGACTCGGCGGCGAACAGATCGTCGAGCCATAGCTGATAGCCGTGAATGGCGCCGCCCAGGCGAAACAGGCGCGCGGCGCTCTCGATGTCGGTATAGGCGTTGCCGCGATCCAGCTCGGACGCGGAGTCCAAGATCCCGACCACCTCGAAACGCCGCTGCCGCGGGTGCAGACCGAACGGCGAAACCGTGCCTTCCGGGACGATCAGCGTGACCCGACCACCGGGTTCGACGCCGATCTCACGCGCAAGTGCCGCGCCCAGAATCAGACCGAACGGGGTCTGCTGCAGGCGTTCCAGCGCACCCGGAGAGAGAAATTCATCCAGGCGCGACAGCCCCGCATACTCGCTGCCGCGGATGCCATTGAGCGCGACGCTGCGCACCTCGCCCGCGGTCGCGATCAGCACTGCGCCTTGAACGATGCTCGCGGCACCCCGCACGCCCGCGATCGATTCGAGCGCCGCGCGATCCTCGGCGCGCTCAGCGACCGGGATCCGAGCCCGGACGTTGAGATGCGGAACGATGCCCAGAATGCGCTGGGTCAGCTCGCGTTCGAAGCCATTGATCACGCTTAAGACCAACAGTAGGACGCCCGTCGACAGCGCCAGCCCGAACACGGACAGCGCGCTCACCTGCGCGACGAAGCTGCGTCTGGCCAGGCCGTAGCGCAGGCCGATCGCAAACCCTAGCGGTCGCAGCACGTGCGATCAGCCCGAGGGATGGCAGTCAAAGCTAGGCGAGGATCTGGAGGCGATCAGTCAGCCGGATCGAAGCGGCCGACCGGATTCTGCGAGGCGGTCGTCTCAGCGCCGCCGGATTCGCAGCGCGCGGGATTGCCCCCACAGATCTCGCATTCAGCGTCGAGGCCCAGGCCCGCCAGACCGCCGCAGGAACCGCTGATCGGTCGCCGCCCGAACAGGACGCCCACCGCCATACCGGCGACGATGATCAGCATGATGCCGAAGGCGAGAACTACCGTGGTCATGTCAGAAACTCCTGCTGGCCGCCGCGATGCGCGGGCGGTGTGTGCCGGCACTGGCCCGTTGACTTGAGCGTGGTCGCCGTCGCACGGGCGCGAATTATGCCATCGCGCGCCCCTCCGCGGGTGCTTCGTGTGACGCGCGCCGCGGGCAGAGGCCCTGCGCAATAGCATAGAGCCATCAAAGGGTTTCGCCAGGCACTCGGTCACCGTCCGTAGACTCGAAGCGTTCCGCGAAGGCGGAGCTGCGCCAGGGTTCGAACAGGCCGTCGCTGCGGCGCAGGAGAAACGCAGCGACCAGCCCTTCGCGCTCGGCAGTCTCGCGGGCCTCGGCGGGTGCCAGCACGTTGAGCGCCGTGGCCCAGGCGTCCGCGTGCATCGTCTGCGGATGCCAGACCGTCACCGCCGCCAACGCGTGCGCGATCGGATAGCCCGTACGCGGATCGATGAGATGGGACCGCCGCACGCCGTCGACCTCCCGGTAGTTGCGGTAGTCGCCCGAGGTCGCGACCGCGCCTTCCGTGAGCACCAGCGCGGGTAGCGGTCGGTAACCCGGCGCGAGCGCGCCCGGTTGCTCGATACCCAGACGCCAGGGCGCGCCGCGCGGGCTGCGCCCGCGCACCCGAATCTCGCCGCCGATGTCGACCAGAAAGTGGGCACAGCCGCCGACCTGCAGCGCTTCGGCGACCAGATCAACGCCCCGCCCCTTTGCGAGCGCGGACAAATCGAGTCTGCGTGGCGCGGTAAATGCGACCAGGTGATGCTCCCCGGTGGCCGCCGGAGCGTCAGCCGCCGCCGGTGCAGGAGCGCGGCGGATCTGAACGGCGGCCATGCCGACGCCGCGCAGCCCGTCGGCGATGGCTGCGGGCGTCGGTGGCGCCGAGACGCCCGCGGGCCCGAAGCCCCAACGGTCGACCAGCGGACCGACGGTCGGGTCCAGGGCGCCGCCCGAGGCGCGCGCGATGGCTGCCGCCACACTGAGCACGCGGGCAAGCTCCGCCGACACGGGCTGCGGTTCGGGGCTCGTGCTGCGCGCGTTCAGGCGACTCAGCTCGGAGTCATCGCGATAGGTCGAAAACACGGCATCGACGCGCGCGAGAGCGGCATCGACCGCGGCCACGGGAAGCGCGCCATCGCAGGCAGCCTGGATGCGAAAGCCCGTGCCCATGGTGCCGCCCGCATAGCGCTGGTAGGCCTCATCAGCGGGCGGCGCGCAGCCGACAAGCGCCCCACAGGCGAGCGCCAACGCCGTTGTGCAGCTCAACCCGGGCGCCGGCCACCGCACGGCCGCGAGCCGCCGAACGTTCGACAATCGGTGACGACAGCTCCTAAGATCGCGGGTTAGCTGGCGATGGCGCTGACAGCGCCAGCGTACCAGCGTATCTACCGGGGCAGCGGCGCGTCGAAGCCAGATCAGGCGCGCGACGCGGGCCGAGACGGGTGTCAGGCGAAGAAACATGGGCAGCGACGACGACTCCAAAAAAGAACGCGGCGAGTCCAGCAGAAAAGCGGGCGCGAGAGAAGCCTCGCACGCGAATCGCAGCTTCACGCTCGCCGTGTTTGGCGGCGCGCTGCTCGGCGCCCTGCTGCTGCTGCTCGATCATCCGCCGGGTCTGGACGCGCTCATGGGGTTGTTGAAGACGCTGTTCCTCGGCGCCCTCAAACTCATCATCGCACCGCTGATCTTCTTCTCGCTGCTGGCCGGCCTCGCACAGCTAGGCGAGGCCTATCGGCTGCGCACGCTGGGCGCCGCCACGGCCCTGTACTACGTGCTGACAACGACCATTGCTGTCGCCATCGGGCTGTTCGTCGTCTCGTTCGTCCATCCCTGGGAGTCCGCCCCGCCGCTGATCGACCGCGCCAGCCTGCCCAGCGCCGCGCTGATACCGGAGACCGACGGCTCGATCTTCGGCGTGCTGCGCGGGCTGCTCGAAACGATGCTCACCAACCCCTTCACCGCGCTGGCTGAGCTCAACGTGCTCGCTATCGTAGCCAACGCCCTGCTGATCGGGATCGCCATGGTGCTGGTGCTGCCGCGCGACAGCGCCTGGCCCGAGCTCGTCGCTCAAGCCGCGAGCGTCACCCAGCGCATCGCGACCTGGGCCGTGCTGCTCATGCCGCTCGGCGTCATGGCCGTCACCTACGAACTGCTCGGCAGCGCCGACTGGCACCTGCTCGGCCAGCTATTGTCCTTCTGCGGGGTTGTCCTGCTGGCCACGGCCGTTCACGGGCTGATCGTGCTGCCCCTGATCAGCTGGTTCGGCGCGGGCGTCGGACCCATCGAGCTGGCGCGCGGCATCGCGCGCCCCTTCCTGGTCGCGCTGACCACCTCGTCCAGCGTCGCGACCCTGCCGGTGTCGCACGCCGCCGTCAGCGACGCGTTTCGCGTCCGCGAGTCTGTGCGCAGCTTCGTGCTGCCGCTCGGCGCCACCATGAACATGGACGGCACGGCCCTGTTCGAGGGCATCGCGGCCGTCTTTCTCGCTCACCTGTTCGGCGTTGAGCTCGGCGCCGCCGGGACGATCATTGTCTTTCTCGTGGCGATGATCTCCTCCATCGGCGCGCCGGGCATTCCGAGCGGCTCGATGGCGGGCATGCAGGTGGTGCTGCTGGCCGCTGGCATTCCGCTGGAAGCGATCGGTATCCTGCTCTTGGTGGAACGGCCGCTGGACACTTTCCGCACGGCCGTCAACGTCCAGGGCGATATTGTCGGCACGCTCGTCGTGCAGCGGACGCTGCGCCGGCGCGGCCAAGAGGAGGGCGCAGCCGCGCGGCCAGCAGCAGGCAGCCCAGCCCAAAGGCAGACTCAATGACCCGAACAGTTCGATCACGACCGGCGTTGTGCCCTCGCGACGCCGCAGGGCGCGCGTGCTGATGGCCTGCACGCTCGTCCTCATGCGCCACGGTGAAATCAAGGCGAACCGTAGACGCCGCTGGCACGGCGCGACCGACAGCCCGCTGCTGTGGCGCGGACGCCGCCAGGCGCGCGCGCTGGGCCGCTATGCCGCGCGGCGCTACGCCCGGCTGGAAGCGCTGTACGTCAGCCCGCTGCAGCGCTGCCAGGCCACGGCAGGACCGCTATCAGAGCGCCTCGGCTTGCCCATAAGAACGGAAACGGGGCTGGCGGAATGGGACGTCGGGGCGTTCGAGGACATGCCCTTCGCCGAGCTCGCGGAGCGCGAGGACTTCTTCAACCGGGTTCTCGAGGACCCGGACTATGCGCCGCCCGGCGGCGAAAGCCTCAACGCTGTCAGCGCGCGGCTGACCGCCACGCTTGCGAAAATCGCCCGCGCGCACTCCTATCCCGACTTCGACAGCTGCGTCGGCGTCGTCGGCCATGGCGCGGCCTTCCAGGTTGCGCTCGCGGCGCTGATCGACGAGACGCCGAAACGCTGGCAGAGCTACCAGATCGCCAACTGCTCGATTACCGAGCTGCTGCTGGACCCCGAGCCCTACGTCGAGGCTTACAACCACACGCACTTTCTGTGATGCTGAACGGTCGAAGGGGCGCGGCGCCGGGGTAACCGTCGCGCCATCACATCCAGCGCGAGCGCAGCTGTCGCCATTTCGCTTTCAAGAGGGGGAACACATGACCGAATACTGCCTGGTCGATAAAAGCGACCACATCATGACCGTGACCATCAATCGGCCCGAGCGCCTGAACGCGTTGCATCCACCGGCTAACGCCGAACTCGGCGAGGTCTTCGACGACTATGCCAGCGACCCGGATATGTGGGTGGCGATCGTGACCGGCGCGGGCCGCGGATTTTCCGCGGGCAACGACCTGCGCTATCAGGCCGAGGGCGGCAAGCGCGTGCCCATGCCGCGCGGTTTCGGCGGCCTGACGTCGCGCTTCGACCTCACCAAGCCGGTGATCGCCGCCGTGAACGGCGTGGCCATGGGGGGCGGATTCGAAATCGCGCTGGCCTGCGACCTGATCATCGCCTCCGAAGCGGCTCGCTTCGCGCTGCCCGAGCCCAAGGTGGGTCTCGCGGCTCTGGCGGGCGGACTCAACCGTCTACCGCGCCAGATCGGCTCGAAGCGCGCGCTGGGCATGATCCTGACCGGCCGCCATGTAGACGCAGCAGAGGGCGAACGGCTCGGCTTCGTCAACGAAGTCGTGCCCGCAGACGACCTGATGGACGCGGCGCTGCGCTGGGCACAGATGATCTGCGAAGGGGCCCCGCTGTCGGTTCGCGCCAGCAAGGACGTCGTGTATCGATCGCTGGACTTCGCGTCGCTGGAAGATTCTATGGCGACGAGCTATGACTCGGTGAAGGCCATGGCTGCCGGAGAGGATTACATCGAAGGCCCGAGAGCGTTCAGTGAGAAGCGCAAGCCAAACTGGAAGGGACGTTAGGCCGACATCACCGCCGGCAGATGGCTCCGGGCTTGGGCTGAGTGGCCGCTGCCGGACCTAACTGTAAGGGGACCTAGCTGGAAGCGACGCCGGTGCGCGCCGCATCCAGCGCATCGGCAATCACGGTGACGGCGAGGCAGACATCGTTCAGCGCAGCTTCTTCGCCACGAAAAGCCATCTCTGCCACGATCTCGACCCGAGGGATGGCGACGTGCAGCGCATCCGGGGGGGTATCGAACTGACCGGGATAGGTGCCTTCGTTGGGCATGCGTGAGACCTCGTGAACGCGCTGTCGTAACTGGTGACTCGCACTCTAGGTCAAGGCCCGGATGCAAAAAGAGCACTCGCCCACACCCTGCGGGCCAGTTGCCGACGGCCGCTTGGCTTGTGACCTCGTTCACCCGAACAGTTACACTCTCGCCCGTTTGGTGAGCGCAGCGGGACACAGTAGCGCGAGCAATCCCAAGCGTCCTTTGCGAAGCCGACGCGTCGGAAAACTGGCGCAGCGTCTGCGGTGTGGACCGCCGCACAGCGCGGCCGCTAGCCGCCGGACGACGCAGCCCGGGCGCTCGCGTCTATCCGGCCAACCCGACGGACGGCCCGCAGGAGGCACTCACAGTCTGTGATGACAAATATGATGAAACGAGGCCGGAGCGCCCCGCCAACACGCATCGGCTGCGTCTGGCAGCGAGCGGCTGATGCCGGCGCCGAACGCATGGCGCTATACGACCCGCGCAGCCGGCAGGCGGCGCGGCGATGACGGCTCGCCAGGTCCTGATCATGACGCTCGCGTTCTCGGGCGGTTTCGTCGTCATGTCGCTGGAGCTGTTGGGGGGCCGGCTGCTTGCGCCCTGGTTCGGCAGCAGCATCTACGTCTGGGGATCGATCATCAGCGTGTTCATGCTGGCGCTCGCGATCGGCTATTTCCTGGGCGGCCGCTGGTCGGTGCATAACCCCAGCCTGCAGCGCTTCGGCATGGTGTTCCTGACGGCGGGCGTGATCCTGCTGCCGCTGATGCTATCGGCAGAGCCGATCATGGAACTGGTGTTCGAGCACGTTCAGGATCCCCGCTACGGCTCCCTGCTCGCCTCCTCTGCGCTGTTCATCGTGCCGACGGTCACGCTAGGCATCATCTCGCCGTACAGCGTGCGGCTGTTGGTCGAGACCAGCGAGCGAGCGGGCCAGGTCGCTGGCAGCCTGTATTTCTGTTCTACGCTGGGCAGCGCCCTCGGCACGCTCGCGACGTCGTTTTATTTCGTCCTCTGGTTCGAGATCCGCACCATCTTCCTGTGCCTGTGCAGCGCCCTGATCCTTTGCGGTGCCACCGCGATCCTGGCCCACCGCGGACTGGCTCAGTCGAGCGCAAGCCGCACCGAAACGGCAGGCGTCACCTAGTGCTCGCCGCCCCAGATTGCGCCGGGTGCGCAGACTCCACCGCCGGCTCCCGGTCTTCGAGCCCGCAGCGACGGGCGCTGGTTGCGGGCGGACTGCTGCTGGCCCTGCTGCTGCCCCCTCAGGCGAACGCGGAGCGCCGGGTCATTCACAAAGAACGCAGTCTGTATCGAACCATCCTGGTCACGAAGGACGTCCACCGCCTGTGCATGCAGTTCAGCGTTAAGCGTGAACAGCGCAACCAATCGTGCAAGAACCTGCGCGATCCCAAGCGCATCCTGTTCGATTACGCGAAGCTGTCGTTCGGCTCGTTTCTGCTCAATCCGCAGCCGCGCTCCATCCTCGTGGTGGGTCTGGGCGGCGGAACGTTGCCCGAGGCCTATCGCGAGCTGCTGCCCGATGCCCACATCGATGTGGTCGAGATCGATCAGGCCGTGGTCGACGTTGCGGCCGAGTACTTCGACTATCGGGCAACCTCCCCCGGTGCGGTCCATGTCCAGGACGCGCGCATCTTCGGCAAGCGCGCAAGCAGCCAGCCGCGCCGCTACGATCTGATCGTGCTGGATGCGTTCAACGGCGAGTACATTCCGGAACACCTGATGACCCGCGAATATCTGCAGGAAACGCGGGCGCTGCTGGCACCCGGTGGCGTGCTGCTGGCAAACACCTTTTCTATCAGCCGCCTCTACCACCACGAACGCGCGACCTACGCGAGCGTGTTTGGCGACTTCATTCAGCTGCGCACGCCGGCCAGTTCGAACAGCGTGATCATGGTGAAGAACGGCGCCGTGCCCGACGCCGCGCAGCTAGACGCCAATCAGGCCCTCTGGCAACCGCGGCTGAAAGCCTACGACGTCGACCTGGCGCGCGTACGTGGCGCGATGACGACGACGCCAGACTGGCAGCTCGACGCCCGCGTGCTGACGGACCAGTACTCGCCGGCCAACCTGCTCAGCACTCGCTAGCCCGGCGCTCGCTCAGCGGCAGCTTGTCCCCGGGTAGCTGCAGATGCGCGGGGACGATCTCAAGCCAGTCGGGACACTTCACGCGCGCCAGGCGGGCACTGCAAAAGTCCATCACGCGCACCTCCAACAGCGGCGTCGGCTCGATGCCCGGCAGTAGGACGATGCTGCCGATCAGGGCGCGCGCGCCGACGACGTCCTCTGCGTCCTGCAGCGGGCGCTCGAACACCCAGGCAGAGGCCACGTCGGGATGTTCCGCGAGCACGGCAGCCGCTTCAGCCCAGCAGACCCGCACCCCATCGCGCTCGCTGCCAGCACCCACTCGGCCGCGCACCAGGACCCGGTCAGCGGGACCGCCGCTGATCCAGTCGTCCGGCGCCAACCGCAGCGCTGCCCTGTTCTCGACGTCGAACAGCGCGGGCGCACCGTCCACAGCCGGGCACAGCAGGCTCTCGCCCTCGCGAGTGGCGTACCAGTTCAGCAGCTGACGCTGCGGCGCCAGAAGTCGCCAGCGCGTCGCCAGTTCGCCCCTCCAAGGGGCGCCGGAGACGACGGCGCGATGCGTCGCATGGACGGCGGCGGGAGACTCAGCATCCGGCGCCTCCGGCGACTTGTCGATCGCCGCCAGGTACTTCAGCGCCCGCGCGAGGCTGGCCGGCGTCCAGAGGCTGGCATCGCAGACGCCAAGGGCGTGGCGGATGACGGCGGCGTGCGCCGGCATCAGTTCGGCGGCTGCGAGACCAAGCCACAGCGGCCGGCGCGCCGCCAGCGCGTTCACGCACGCGCGCAGCGCAGGCCACCAGTCCAGCCCGGCCATGATCAGCGGTGAGTGGGTGTCGGCGAGCGGATGTCGCGACAGATCCGCGCCGGCGCTGACGGGCGCGGGCGCCCCGCCGACACCCGACGATAGGGCCACCAGGCGGTCAGGCCAGGGCGGCGCGGCCTGACCTGACGGCGCTCGAGCGAGCAGCAACCCGGGCGCGAACGGCTCGGCGCGACCATAGCCGCGCGCGCCGTAGACGCCACTGTTTCGGGGCTCGCCTGCCACAACCGCCGTCTGGTCCTGTTGACCGCGATCCGCGGTCGCTTCCTGAGCCGCCCCTTCGGCAAACACGACGCAGTCCGGTCGCAGTAGGTCGAGCGCCCGGTCGGAAAACTCGCCACCAGGCGGCAGCCAGGCGCAGCGCAGGCGTCCGTGCACTGCAGCCCATACGAGCGCGAGCGTATCCCCGCGATTGACGCAAGCCGGCGCCCCCAGCACGGCGACCGCAACATCGCCCAGGCGCGCGCACAGCTCGGTCGCGCGCGCCTCGAGGGCAGCGTAGGACAGGGTTGCCAGCGCGCCCGACTCAGAATCCGCGGGAGGCGACTCGGCTGGCGTCAGATGCAGGAAAGGAGCGTGCGCCATTAACACAGAGAAGACGGTATTTTTTTGATACAGATCGAAACAATAATCCGGTTGCTCCGCCATACTCGGACTTAGACACTAAATGTCCAGTCGCAATCTAAGACAACGCGCTTTACCAATGGCTAGCACCGGTCAATTCCAGATCTGCTGCAACGGCACCATCGGGGTCGAGATCCATCGCTCCGGTGTCATGGGTCTGTTTCGGCCGACGATCGACGCCGAGTGCATTGCCTTCGATACGCGCAAGATCCGGGTCACGACGAACGCCAATTTCAGCGTCGGCGACGGCGTCGTCATGGATCTGCAGGTACTGGATCTGCGGGTCGAGGAACTCGCCGGCCGCGTCTCCAGCGCCAGCGCCAGCAGCAGCTCGACCACCTACACCATCGACTTCAAGCCGGGCATGCAGCGCGACGCGCGGCACTGCCTGCGACAGCTCGAAAACCTCTACCTGCAGCAGGCCCAGCGAGCCAGCGCCTGAGGGCTGCAGCCAACCCCCCCACCCCAGTCACAAGACCCGACCAGCCAGAGCGTAGCGAGACCCGAAGCGCGACCGCTGACGGGATTGTCCCGCGCAACGAGATCTCTATCATGACGCTCAAGGCGCCGGACCAGGCAGGCGCGACGCGCCACACCCACTGATTGCGGCCCGGCGCCGCGGCACACACGACGATCAACCCCATGGCCAGCACACCGACACCCCTGAACCCCGCAACCTCACCGCTCAAAACCGCACAGGACAAGACCGCGCGGACCTTTCGCAAGTCCAGCAAGCTCGCGAACGTCTGCTACGACATCCGCGGACCGGTACTCGACGCCGCCGAAGCAATCGAGGCGGCCGGTCACAGCGTCATGAAGCTCAACATCGGCAATCCCGCCCCTTTCGGCTTCGACTGCCCGGCAGAGATCATCCAGGACATCGCGGCCAACCTGAGCGCGGCCCAGGGATACAGCGATTCGAAGGGCCTGTTCCAGGCCCGCAAGTCTATCGTGCAGTACTACCAGACCCTCGGCATCGCGGCCGTGGGCATCGAACAGATCACCATGGGCAACGGCGTCAGCGAGCTGGTCAGCCTGGCGCTGCAGGCCATGCTGGAGGACGGCGACGAGGTGCTGGTGCCCGCCCCCGACTTCCCGCTGTGGACGGCGGCGACCAATCTCAGCGGCGGCCGCGCGCTGCACTATCGCTGCCTCGAGGAATCCGACTGGGAACCGGACCTTGCGCATCTAGAGTCCCTGATCACGCCGCGCACGCGCGCGCTGGTGGTGATCAACCCCAACAACCCGACCGGCGCGGTGTATGGCCGCGACGCGCTACTCGCCCTGGTCGATATCGCCCGCCGCCACGATCTCGTGCTGCTGGCCGACGAGATCTACGACAAGGTGATCTTCGAGGGCGCGAGCTACACCCCGCTTGCGTCGCTGGCTAACGACGTGTTGACGCTCACCTTCAGCGGATTATCCAAGTCCTACCGCGCGGCCGGGTTTCGGACCGGCTGGATGATGGTGACGGGACCGCTGCAGCGGGCGCGCGATCTGGTCCAGGGTCTCGACATGCTCGCGTCCCTGCGACTGTGCAGCAACGTGCCCGGACAGTTCGCCGTGCAAACGGCGCTGGGCGGCTATCAGAGCATTGACGCGCTGGTGGCCCCTGGTGGGCGGCTGTTCGAACAGCGCGATCTGGCGTGGGAGCTCCTGAGCAAGATTCCAGGGGTCAGCTGCGTTAAACCCAAGGGCGCCCTGTACCTGTTTCCGAAGCTCGACGTCGAGCGCTTTGGGATCGTCGACGACGAGCGCTTCGTGCTCGATTTTCTGCGCGCGCAGAACATTCTGCTCGTCCACGGCCGCGGCTTTAACTGGCCGATACCCGATCACTTCCGCATGGTGTTCCTGCCGCACGAGCAGGATCTGCGCGACGCGATTGGGCGACTGGCCGAGTTTCTCGCCGACTATCGACAGACACCGGCGGCCCCGTGACCGGCACAGCGGGACGCGCGTGACCAAAGCGGCCGCTCCGCACGGCGATTCGCTGAATCTCGACGCATTCTTTGGCGACGCGGCTCGCGCCCTGCTGCTGCTCGTGTCCGCTTTTCCGCGCCCGGTGATCCTGCAGGTCGACGACATCTATCGCGTCGAGGAGACCGACGAGTTTGGGATGCACTCCGAGCGCTATCTGGCGTGTTTCGCTGCACTGCAGTGGTTAGCGGAAGAAGGCTATCTGCGTTACGAGGAGACGATCCGCTCCGAGGCGATCGATCAGGCACGCCTCAGCGCTCGCTGCTTCGTGTTACTCACGCGACCGCGGCCGGCGTTGAGCGACACCGGGCTACCGGCGACGCTGGCGCTAGAACAGTCGAGCGTCGCGAGCGAGCTGCGTGCCGGGCTGGCAGAACGCTCATCCGCCGCCGTGCGACGGACGATGCTGACGCTGATGGCGACCATGAGCGGGCTGGCCGACGATGCACCGCCGAATGAGGATTGCGGGCAAGCCTAATCGACGCGGCTCAGGGCACGCGATACAGCTCGACCTTTAATGCTCGCTCCGGCTCGGCGTCGGCAAAGTCGGCGCTGCCGGACAGTCGACCGAGGCTGCGCCACCCGTCACACCAGCGCGCCACCTGCGCCGGTAGAAAATCGAAGCCGAGAAAGGGCGAATTCAGACAGGCGACGACGTGCGCGCCAGGGTTCAGCATGTCCGGCAGGCGCTTCAGCACGGCCGAGTACTGTTTTTCCGAGTTGAAGCTGCCGCGCTGGTTCGTCGGCGGATCGATCACGACCAGATCGAACGGCCCGAACTTGCGGATCTTCCACCAGCTCTTGAGCAGGTTGTGCGGCAGATAGGTGACCGACTGTCCGGCGTTCTGATCCGGCATGCCGTTCAAATCGTGGTTGACGCGTCCCCAGTCGAGGGCAGTACGGCTCATGTCATTGTTGACCACGGCGCGCGCGCCGCCGGCCAAAGCCGCGACCGAGAACGCGCAGGTATAGGAAAACAAATTGAGTACGCGCGCCCCGTCGGCCTGCTCGCGAACCCACGCCCGGGCCGGCGCCGCATCCAGAAAGAGACCGACGTTCTGGTTGCGACTCGGCCGCAGCAGATAGCGCAGTCCCGCCTCGCGGCCGTAGACCTCGTCCGGCACTTCTCCCCACAGCGTGTCGCCCCGCGTTGCCCGCCCGCGGCGCTGCTGCCCCATGATGCCGGTGACCTTCGTTGAGCCAGCGAACGCGGCACGCAGCGCGCGCGCGCCGGGCGCCAGATCGATTTCCTCGCGGGCGAAATTTGCGAGCACCACGACCGAACCCAGCAGGTCGACGGTGTACGGCTCCAGGCCCTCAACCAGCCGGCCACGGCCGTGAAACAACCGCACGAGGTCGGTATCTTCGTCGACACTCGCCAGGCGCTGTGCGGCGCGGCCGGCGAGTTCCTCCCACTGTCGCGCGGTGGGCGGCGAACCGGGCGGTTGACCGACGGCAGACATCAGGCGGCGGCAACCCGATGCAGCAGCCGATCCTCGAAGCCGCTGACGATCTCTGCGATGCCCGCGAGTTCGGCGTCGAGGCCGGGCTCGCCGCTGTCCACCAGAAGCGGGCGGCCTTCGAGCGTCGCGAGCTTGCTGCGACTCGAAACGATGATCGTGCCCCGCATGCCCACCCGCCGTAGTAGCGTCGGAGACAGCTGCTGGTTGCCGCGCCCGAGCAGGAAGCCCTGGCCGCGACTGAAGCTGAGCACCAGCCGCACGTCACCCCGCAGCGCGTCGAGCTGCGCGCGAGACGCATCGCCCACCAGCAGTTCACCGCGGTGCACGACGTCGAAGCCGAGCAGCGTGCTGCCGCCCAGCCGTTCCTTGACCGCGAAGCAGGTGCTGCCGGGGCCGATGGCGACGGGCCCGGGATGCTCGGCCAGCGATGCTTCGAGATCGGCGGCGATCTCGAGCAGCACCAGGTCCTCGACCTCCCGACCGCCCGATTTCGTGTGCTGCAGATAGCCCCCAAGCTGCGGCACGAGCAGTTCGCCGTAGGTCACGGCACCCACCCTGCCGGCGCGCAGCGCGGCCTCGTCGATGTCGCGAACCTCCGCGGCAATCGCCCCGACGAGCCCCCCCGTCAGCAGGCGCTGCACCAGTTCGGCCGCGCGCCGGGGCGAGGTCGCGAATACGCCGCTGTGCATCTTCACCCCCGCGGGGACGCCGACCACCGGCACCCGAACGCCGGCGCAGCCATCGAGCACGTCCCGCGCGGTGCCGTCGCCGCCCACAAAGACGATGAGGTCGACGCCGCGCTCGACGAGCGCCGCGGCCAGCGACCGAGTCGTCTCGGCGCTGGTCGGTTCGGCGGGCGCCGGCAGCGCCTGTACGGCGTAGGGCCGATCCACTTCGGCGCCGAGCGCGTCCGTACCGGTGGGGCCGAGCGGCACAACGATGGTCAACGCGCCCGGCGCCAGGTCGGCGCCGTCGAGCAGGGCAGCAACGAACGCCAGCGCGCGCGCCGGCGCGGGCGGCGCGTAGCCGGCGGACGCGGCCACGTCCTGGATCGCGGCACCGTCGCTGCCCTTCAGGCCAGCCGGTCCGCCGATGCCGGCGCGCGGATTTATGACCAGGCCGAGCCTCACGCCGCGAGGCGCTCCTCCACCGCCTCAGCGATGGCCAGCGATGCCGTGAGGCCGGGCGATTCGATCCCGAGCAGATTGACGAATCCGTCGATACCGTGTGTCTCCGGACCGCGTAGTTGAAAGTCGTCCGCGACGCCGGCCGGCAGCTCGAGTTTGGGGCGAATGCCGGTGTAGCCGGGCAGCAGACGAGACCGCTCAAGACTGGGAAAGTAGCGCAGGATGGCCGCGACAAATTCCTCGCGGCGCGAGTCATCGAACGCGTAGTCGATCTCATCAATCCAGCGCACGTCAGGACCGAAGCGGGTCTGACCGCCCAGATCCAGCGTCACATGCACGCCGAGTCCACCGGCCTCCGCGACCGGATAGACGAGCCGATTGAAGGGCGACGCGGCGTAGCTGTAATAGTGGCCGATTGCATAGCGCGCTTTCGGGCCATCGCGGTCGAGCGCGGATCCGAGTCCGGGCGCCCACAGGCCGGCGCTGTTGACCAGGCGCCGGCAGGTCACCTGGCCCTGGCTGGTCGCGAGCTGCAGGCGCGCCCCGTCGATCGACAGGCCATCCACCGCCGTCCCGAGCGCGATCATGCCGCCGTGTCGTTCGAGCAGGCCCTGCAGGCTCAGCATGTATTGGTGCGAATCGATGATGCCGGTGGTGGGCGAGTACACCCCTGCGAGCGCATCGACCGCCGGCTCGAGATCACGCAGCTCGTCCGTCTCCACCCACCGCAGCGCGCCCGCGCCGTTGGTAAGCGCGGCCTGCTGGTAGCCGCGCAGGGTGTCGTACTGGTCGGGCCGAGTCGCAACGATCAGCTTGCCGCAGTTGCGGTGCGGCACCGCGTGTTCGGCGCAGTGCGCGTACAAAAGCGCTTTGCCGCGCACGCACAGCCGGGCCTTGCTACTGCCGGTGGCGTAGTAGATGCCGGCATGGATGACTTCCGAGTTGCGGGCACTGG
Organism: Pseudomonadota bacterium; assembly: GCA_039029135.1. GTDB lineage: Bacteria > Pseudomonadota > Gammaproteobacteria > Pseudomonadales > Azotimanducaceae > JALZVT01. The sequence goes on from JBCCGT010000025.1 coordinate 35,034, forward strand.
TCTCGGCACCGATCAAGTCGTTGCGCTCGAGAACGACGACCTCCTGCCCCGCCGCGGCCAGGCGCGCGGCCACCGCAAGCCCCACGACGCCGGCACCGATGACAACGGTTTCTGTCTCCATGCCACTCATCGCAACGCGGCCGCCCTGAAAGACTCAACAAAACCCACAAAAAACTTCTTCAACTTATTGAATTCTCTTGTTTTGCTAGGAGCAAATCCTCTCACCATCAGGCCACGCTGCGAAGCGCTGCCGCCAGCGGTCGCGCCAGTCCGGTGGCGACTAGCCAGCGATCGAGCGCGTGCCTGCGCGTGTCGCCACGTCCACTGCCACGGCGCGCGAACGGGGCGCGACCGAGCGGCACATCGCGCCGCAGTCGCAGTACTCGGCGCATATCGAGCGCCCTCGCCCCGTCCGCGGCAAGCGCCGCCTCGACCTGGGCGGGCCTGGCGAGCCGCAGCCCGTCACGCGCCCAGTGGCCCGGCGATGCCAGAACCGACTCCAGCGGGCCGTAAGCGCCAATCAAGAGCCGCGCGCTGCGCTCGCCGACGCCGTGCACGCCGGGCACATTGTCGCTGCTATCGCCGACCAGCGCCTGATAATCCGGCCACAGTCGGGGTGGGAACGCCCACTCGTGCTCGAACGTCGAGCGATCCATCCGCGTGCCACCTGGCTGTTCCAAAATATTGACTCTATCGCTCAGTAACTGCCGCAAGTCTTTGTCTTTACTATATATATAGATATCGCCACGCCCCTGCAGTGCGCGCCGGGTGAGACTCGCCAGGTAGTCGTCCGCCTCGAACTCGGGGCCACCATAGTGCGGCACGCCGAGCAGTTCGCAGAGCGCTCGACAGTGGCGAAACTGAGCGCGGACGGCGTCGTCCGGCGGCACGCGGTTGGCTTTGTAGGCTGGCCAGATCGCATGCCGAAAGCAGGTACCAAGGCTCTCATCGAACGCCACGGCCAAGCGGCGCGGGTGCGCGGACAGCGCCTGTGCCAACACCCGCGCGAAGGTGTAGACCGCGTTGCTGGGGACGCCGCGCCGATCGAACCAGCGCTCGGGCATGCCGAAGTAGCCGCGAAAGAAGTAGATCGACGCATCGATCAGGCCGATGGGTCCAGGCATCGCAGCGCGGCCTATAGTGCCGCGCGAGCGCTGGCTAGCCGGGCGACGAAACAGCGAGCCCGCGCGGCTGCTAGTGATGGACGCCAGGCGAACGCGGCCGCGTGGGCACGCACCCGCGCCTCGAAGCAGCGCACGTCCACCAGCGCCCAGTCCGGATCGTCGGCGCTCGCGTTGAACTCGATACCGGCAGCGGCGGCGAACCAGCACTCGTAAGCCTGGACCCGCTGCTCCATCGCAAAGAATCGCGTCTGGCCAGCGACACCCCGCGGCGGCGGCACATAAACACAGCCATAGTCGTCCTGGGCGCGCATGCCGCGATCCGCGCAGCACCAGTGCGCCGCCTCATGCAGCGCGCTGGCGGCGAAGTCTTCGCGACACAGAAGCTCGCCGCAGCGACCCGGGGCCGGCGGCGTGTAGGCCGGTTCCCGACCGCCACCGACCAGGCGCACGCCATGGTCGGCGCCGAAGGCGGCGTTGAAGACACCGCAGATCGCGTGCTGATCCAAGGACGCCATCCGCTCAGTCCCGGTTGCCAGTGTGTACCGGCTGGGACCGCAGCCGCGCGACGTACGCCGGCGTCAGGAACGCGGCGCCGGCCGTCAGGTGCGCGAGGTACTCAGTCTCTGGCAGTAACGTCGTCTCTTCGGCGTCAGCAGAGGCCGCGGGCGTTGCAAAGTAGGTCCACGCGAGCGCGCGCAGCGCCTCCCGCCCCATCGACGGCGCGGGTCTGTCGATCGCCACGAGTCGCCGCGTGTAGTTGATCGGATAGCGCTCGAATGGATCCATGCGCTCGATGCTGGCGGCACTGGGCAGCCGGTAGAGCACCCCTTCCACCACCGCACCGGCGCGCCGGAGGATGTTGGCATGGCCGGCGCCGGGGACCACGCCGGAACGCTTGTTGAAGCTCAGTTCGAAGCCGGTGAGGCGTCCGGGACAGACCAGATCGAAGGGCAGCTTGCGCTCGCGCACGCGCGCGGGATTCATGTTGCTTCCGTACGCGAAGTACCAGTATTCGCTAGCCGTGTGCATGTGCCTTCGATCGTCCACAACTCGGGGTCAGCCGCCCTTGCGCAGCAAGAATCGCCATTCCCCGGCGGAGTCGTCCCGACTCTGGTCGAGCATGTCGTGCCCCATAAAGCGGCAGAATTGGTCGAAATCACGCACCGTTGACGGATCGGTAGCGAGGATTTCCAACGTCTCGCCAGGGGCGAGCATACGCATCGCGTTGCGTGCCAGCATCAAGGGTTCGGGGCACGTCAGGCCCCTGGCATCCAGCCGCTCGGTGACGGCGGCGCGGCCGCGCTTGGCATCATCGCCGCACTCCTGGCCGAGGGGGCTCAGGGAATCGTCGGCGTCGCTGGGCTTGTCGATGTTCATGGCCCGATGGTACCGGATGCGCGGCTGCTAACCGTCAATTTCATAGCGCGTGCAGGTCGAGATTGGCGCTGGCTTGACTTGCCCTGAGGCGCTACACAAACTCGGAACGAAGCCGTCTCAGACGGGTCAGAGACAGCACACGGACGCCGACCAGGGCCAAAACGGACGATCAGCAGACCCGCAGGCCGAACGGACCGAAATACAGGCCGCGAGAGGCTCCGAGAGACGCTCTCAGGGACGCTCTCAGAGACGGAAGAAAATCAGTCACCAAAATTAACCGACAACAGCCAGAACCGACACGAGCAGCCAGGCGAACCGCAAGACAGAAGCTCATAAAGATGCGTGACCGCAGTAGACCAGCACGCCAGACCGGCGCGCGACAGCGAGCAGAACAGCGTCAGACGACCCTAAGGCGACTTGGATCGATTCCGGCGGCCAGCGCGCGACGCGTTCGCGAGGCCGCACTATTGACCTGTGTGTTCACCTTCTGCGCCGTGGCGACCAGCGCCGCGGACACCGACGCTTTCGCTCCCGTCGAAGCGCTCACGGACCCGAGTTCAGCAGCAGACACGAGCGGTCTCGCCCACATCGAACGGCAAATTCAAGCAAGCGAGTTCATCGAGGTCGAACGCCAACTCGGCGCCGCCATCGACGATATTTCGCGCGATCGCGATCGCTTCGACGCACGGCTCGTCGAACCGCTGACGCTGCTCGGCAAATCACGATTCGCGCAGGGTGACTTCACTGCAGCGGCCGACCACTTCGCGCGCGCGGGCCAGATCAGCCGGGTCACCAATGGACTGCACCATCCGGCACAGATCGAGGCGCTGCACCTGGAGATCGACAGCCTGGTCGCGATGCGTTCATTCGAAGAAGCCAACCGACGGCACGAGTACGCCTACCGGGTCAGCAGCCGCGCGTACGGCGAGTTCTCGCCGAAGATCGTCCCTGCCGCTCTGAAGCTCGCGGACTGGTATGCCGACACGGGCAACATACTCGGCAGCCGGGCGCTGTACGTGCACGCGCGCAACATGCTGTCGACACAGCGCCAGACGACCACCGACGACACCATGCTCACCGCGCTGCGTGGCATAGCGCGCAGCTATCGCGACGAACGCTTCCCGGTGTACTACTTCCGTTCAAGCCTCGAAAACAACGAACTGCTGCGCGAAAACACGGCCCTGTATCGCGATCAGGCACAGCGCGACATCGGCGCGTACACCATCAACACGCTGCAAAAAGGCACCGAAGCGCTAATCGACGTCGTGCGCATCGAACAGCACCGGTTGCAGCAGATCCAGACAGCCCTAATGCGCGCCCAGGCGGCGGCGAATCCTGCCCCGCAAGCCGACGCCGACACGGCGCTCGAGCAAGCGCCGACACAGGGACTGGAAGTCAGGACTGCGGCGGCATCCACCCAGGAGTCGCAGCTGCAATTCGCCTACGAGCATCCCGATATCTCCAAGGCCGACTTCATCACCGCCCTGCTCGATCTCGCCGACTGGTACTTGCTGCTCAACAAGTCTTCCCGGGCGTACGCGTTTTATCAGCAGGCCTACAAGGTTGCGGTGGCCGATCCGAACACCGATCCGACCGCGCTGCTTGGGAAACCGGTGCTGGTCTATCTGCCCAAACCTGGCGGCCCCAAACTTCCGGAAGGCACGCGCTCGTCCCAGCTACGCAGAGGCTACGTCGAAGTCAGCTACGACATCGACGCTCGCGGTCAGGTGAAACGCCTGCGCACACTCGCCTCCGAACCTCGCGGCCTGATGGAGTACAACGTGCGACGCAGCATCGCGATCGCACGCTACCGACCCCGCGTCGTGGACGGCCTGCCGCAGGCGACCCAGGCCGCGACCTACAGACACGAATTCCGTTATCTGCCCCGCGCCAAGGACACGCCGGAGCCAAAATCAGCACCGGATGCTGCCGCCGAGCGCCCAGAGGCTGCCCTCGACGCCCCTGCCCCTGAAGAGGCGGCTGACGAACCAGCCATCTCCTCGGGCCTTGGCGCCGCTGGCGAGGACGCCGGGTCAGCAGCCGCCGTTCGCAGTGGCTAGCCGGTGGTTAGCCGTGCAGCGGCGCGACCGCCGCCTATCGAAGCCAGGAGCACATCGCGGCGACGGGTCGCGCGTTCAGCCCCCAGTCAGGCGCAGCGCGCTGAAATCGTGGCGCCGCGCACTGTGCCCGGCCAGGCCCGCAGCGCCGATCGCGCTGCTGCCCAAACGGCGGCAAGACGGCGTCGAACGCGGCCGCGCACGCAGATGACACCAGCGATGGCATCTGCAGCGGAAGAAAGCAGCGGAAGACCGAGGAAACACCGAGGAAGCGAAGATGATTGAACCTAGTCAGAACACGCCCCGCAGCGGTGCAAAGCACAGCCGCTCGCGAGCCGCACAGGCCGCCTACGGAATCGGTGTTGTGATTCTTGTGAGCGCGTTAACGGGTTGCGTCAAGAGTCCCTTCGGCCAGCAGTCATCCCGCAACGTCCCGAGCATGCCATCGCCCTCCGGTATGCCATCGCCCTCGGGTATGCCGTCACCCTCGGGCCGTCCATCGTCACCATCGGGCAGCCCGTCGTCGCCATCGGGCAGGCCATCGTCGCCTTCTGGGCAATCGTCACCCGGACAGTCTTCGCCTGGTCAATCTTCGCCTGGTCAATCCAGTCCTGGTCCACAGACCTCCAGCCTGCCGTCACCGGGCAGCGGGATGCCTAGCCCGCCCTCCGGCCAGTCGGGATCGCCGCAGAGCGATAGCGGTGGCCAGCCTGGCCAAGACGGTAGTCGGACCGGAAACGACGGTAGCCAGCCCGGAGACGGCAGCAAGGGACTGCCGGGCGACGGCAATGGCGGCCAGCCGAACGGTAACTCCAGCACCGCCGGCACCGGCGACGGGCAGCAAGACGGCGATGACTGGCTGGAAGGCGGCGGCGGTGGCGGCGACGACGAATGGTCGACCAGCAACGAAAACCTGCCGACCGGCAGCGGCTCTGAGACGACCGGTGCGAGCAGCACGGCGAGCCGCGGCCCGCAGAGCGACGAGCCCGGTGGCGGCGGCTTAGACGACGCCCTCGACGAGGCGCTCGAAGGTTTCGACGGCACAATCATGGCCGAGCGCGAGGTCATCAAACAGGGCAAGGCCGGCAACGCCCCCGCAGGCAGCGGCACGCCCGGCGACGGGCCAGCTTCGTCGGGCAACGCGCAGACGGCGGTCAACACCGAGTACGTGCCGCCGACCCGCGAAGCTCCGCGCTCACCGGCTCCCGGTTCCGGCGGCGGGACCGTGCCTGAGGACATCCCCGACGCCAAGGACGACGGCGTGGTCGCACGGCAGGTGCGCGAGGCGGCGATGAAAGAAACCGACCCGGTGCTAAAAGAGAAACTCTGGGAAGAGTACCGTCGCATCAAGGGCAAGTCGTGAGCGGGTCCGCGCTCAGTCGCTGGCCGACCTTGGGCATCGCGCTGCTCTTGGCTGGCTGTGTCACACAGACCCTGCGCACGGTCGACATGACGCCGCCCGAACAGCTCGTACAGGCGCCGAGCGAAGCGCTGCTGCTCGACGTCGGCATTCACATCTTTGATCCCAACGTCCCCGAGGATTACGACGAACAAATTAGGAAGTCGATCAATCCGGAGGTGCGTCGCGCGGAGGCCAACTTCATGGCCTACGTGCAGAAAAATCTGCTGCAGAGCAGCGGCAACTGGGGCGCAGTGCGCGTTATCCCGCGCGAGACCCACGCGGTCGATCTGGTGCTAAGCGGCCGCATCCTGCATTCGGACGGCGAAAGCATCGAACTGGACGTGTCGGCCGTCGACGCGCGCGGAGTGGTGTGGCTGAACAAGCGCTACGAGGCGCTGGCCAGCAAGTACGCCTACGAAGACACGGTGCCCGTCGAGATCGATCCCTTTCAATCCGTCTATCGAGACGTCGCCAACGATCTACTGGCCGTGCGCGCCAATCTGACGGACGACGAGGTCACAGAGATCCGGCGTACGGCAGAGATTCGCTTCGCCCAGAGCTTCGCGCCCGACGCCTTCGGTGAGCACGTCAGCAAGACCGAGCAGCGATCTGGTAAGCAGCGTTTCGAGGTCCAGCGACTGCCGGCCGAGAACGACCCCATGCTCGCGCGCGTGCGCAAGATTCGCGAGCGGGAGTATCTGTTTATCGACACGCTCGACGAACACTACGGCAAGTTTCACCAGCAGATGTACAGGAGCTACCAGGACTGGCGCAGCGCGACCTACGATGAAGCCATTCAGCTAAAGAAGCTGCGCGCCCAGGCACGCTCCCGCGCCGTCGCTGGCGCTGCCGCTATCGCGGGCGGCGTCGCAGCCCAGAGCAGCAGTTCGACGGTCACCAACGTCGGCGGCTATGTGGGCATCATCGGGGGCGCCGTGAGCCTGCGTTCCGCCCTCGAAAAACGCGCCTCTGCCTCGATCCACGCAGACGTTTTGGAAGAGCTTGGCTCGTCGGCCGAAGCGGAAATCTCCCCCTACACGATCGAGCTGGAAAACGAGAGCGTGCGTCTGCAGGGCAGCGTCGATAAGCAGTACGAGGAACTGCGCGGCATTCTGCGCGACATCTACTTCGAAGAAGTCGGTCTGCCGAACCCGGCGATCGCCAACACCGAGGAGGTCGCCGCCGAGGCGACCGACGCACGCGCGGAGCAGTGACGTGGAGCATGTCGCGCCCCGCCTTCGACAGCTAAGCGCAGGCCGAGATGTCTGCCAAGGCACCCGATTTGAGTGACGCGGGCGATCCCATAGTCATCACGCCGCGAGCGGCACCGCTCAGCGAGCGCGCCGGGCAGCTCACCGGGGATACCCAGCCGCAAGGCGGCGTAGGCGAGCAAACCAGTGGCGGCATGCGGCAGCTCGCGATCTTTGCGGGCGTGGCGCTCGCGACGGCAATCGCGATCTACGCGCTGCTCCCCAGGCCACCAGAGCGCGCGCCAGCGGCCTCCGAGGCAGCACAGAGTTCACCGGCCCAGACCACCGACGAGCCGACAGCGTTACCCTCGACGCCCTTTCGCGACACTCAACTTGCCCGCGCGAAAGAGCAGGCGCAGGAGCATCTGGCGCGCTTTGTCGAAGTCCAGATCGAGCTCGAGGAGCAGCTCAACGTTGCAGGCTGGGGGGCGAAGCGCTACGAGGCCATCAAGGATGTTGCCAGCGCCGGCGACGAACAGTTCGTCAAGCGCGACTTCGAAGCCGCGCTCGGCTCCTACGCGACGGCGGCAGATCAGATCGAGGCGTTACGCGATTCGGGCGAGCGCGATTTCGCCGCCGGTTTGCAGGAGGCGCTGGCGGCGATTCTCGACTTCGATCAGCCGCGCGCCGAGATGGCGATCGGCGATGCGCTGATCATCAAGCCGGACGATGCGGCGGCGCTGGCCGCGCAGGCCCGCGCGGCGCAGATTCCGGAGCTCGAGCGACTGCTTCGTCAGGCCCGGCAGCTCGCGCGACGCGGGGACATCGACGCCGCGCGCGAGCGCTATACGGCGGCGCGCGCGCTCGACCCACTGGTGCCGGGAGTCGACAGCGCCCTGGCCGAGCTGGCCGGCGATGCGCTCGAGCGACGCTATCAGCAGCGGCTGAGCGAAGGGTTCGCGGCCCTCGAGAGCCGCCGCTACGCCGCGGCTCGGCGCGCGTTTAACGCAGCACTCGCCGACAAGCCCGGCGACTCAGTCGCGCTGGGGGCGCTGCAGCAGGTCAGCCAGGAAACCGAGGTGGTCGCCATCCGGCGGCTGCGCGAAGAGGCCGAGCAGGCCGTCGCAGCAGAGCGCTGGGAGGACGCCGAGCAGGCCTATACGAGCGCGCTGGAGAAAGACGGTGCCCTGGCCTTCGCCCAGAACGGGCGGCGCGAGGCGCGCGAGCGCAGGCGCCTGATGCGCGGCATGCAGATCATTCAAAGCCAAAGCGACAAGCTGTCCAGCGACAAGCGCATGCAGCAGGCCCGCGAGCTCGTAGCGGAAGCCGAGGCCAAACCGGCAGCGGGGCCCAAATGGCGCGCGGCGATCGCGGCCGCGCGCGCCACCATCGAGCGCTACGCGCAGCCCGTGGCGGTGACCCTGCGCTCGGATAACCGCACCCAAGTAACGGTCTATCGCGTGGGCGCGCTCGGCACGTTCGCGCGGCACGAGCTGCAGCTGCGGCCCGGCACCTACACCATCGTCGGTAGTCGCGCCGGGTGCCGCGACGTCCGCAAAGAAGTGTTGGTCAAACCCGGCATGGCGCCCGTCGACATTCGCTGCGAACAGGCCCTGTAGCCGATGAGCGCCGACGACACGCAGATCATCCGCCCCAGCGGCTTCTCGCCCAGTCCGGTCTCGAGCACGCAGGCTAGCGGTCTGTCGCGCACGAGCTGGCTGCTGATCGTCAGCGGCGCGCTCTTGCTCGGGATCGCGCTGTTTCTGTTTACGGCGCGCTCGATCACGCTGGCCTTCACACCGAGCGAGGCGGTTCATACCCTGGACGGCGGCTTTGCCGTCGAGATCGGCGGTACCTACCTCACCTTCCCGGGGGCCTACCGGGTACGGGCCGAAGCGCCGGGATATCTGCCTCTGGAAACCACGGTCGAGGTAGGCGCCGAGCGCAACGAACACTTCGCGCTTACCCTGCTCGAGGCGCCAGGCGCGGTCACGATCAGCTCGGAACCCGCCGGTGCCGAGGTCATGATCGACGGCGCGAGCGCGGGCACGACACCCTTCACGGCGGCGCTGCGCGCCGGTGACTATCGCCTCGACGCTCGCCTCGCGCGCTACCAGCCGTATCGGCAACGAATCACGGCCACCGGCTACGCGACGCCGGAAACCGTCACCCTTGCTCTTGCGCCCGACTGGGCGGATGTCAGCGTCACGAGTACGCCGGGCGGCGCGCGCGTACTGTTGGGCGACACGGACACCGGTCTGACGACGCCCGCCGTCGTGCCCGTTCCCAGCGGCTACGCCGAGCTCAGCCTCAAGCTCGACGGCTACAAGACCTGGTCGACGGACATCGAGGCGATGGCCGAGGCGCCGCAGAGCCTGCCGCCCGTCGCGCTGGAGCTGGCCGACGGACTCGTGAGCGTCTTCACGCAACCGGCCGGTGCGGGTATCACCGCGAACGGCCGGTTCTACGGCGAATCGCCGGCCGAGCTTGCCCTGCGTCCCGGCGAGCGCTATCGCATCCGCCTGTTCAAGGCGGGCTTCGAGGCGATCACCCGCACCATCACCGCCAGCGCCAGCGAGCAGCGACTGAACGTCAGCCTGACGCCGCAGCGCGGCGACGTGAACATTGTGGTCGAGCCCGCCGACGCGGTGCTGTACGTCGACGGCCGGCGCCTGGAGAGCGCCAACCAGACGCTGTCACTGTCCGTCGCGCCGCATCAGATCGAACTGAAGAAAGACGGCTACGCCGGTTACAGCACCCGCCTGACGCCCAAATCCGGGCTGACGCAGGAAATCAAAGTACGCCTGCTAACCCTCGCCGAGGCGCGACTGGCGGCCCTGAAGCCACGCCGCGAAAGCGCGGCCGGCGACGAGTTGGTGCTGCTGATGGGCGGCGACTTCACGCTGGGCGCGTCGAGACGCGAGCCGGGGCGTCGCGCCAACGAGACGCTGCGCGAGGCGAGCCTGACACGACCCTTCTATATGGCGAGCAAAGAAGTCACGAATGCCCAGTTCAAGCAGTTCGTGACCGGACATGACTCCGACAAGTTCGAAGAGCACGCGCTAGACAAGCCGGACCAGCCTGTCGTCGGCGTGACCTGGCTGGACGCCGCGAGCTACTGCAATTGGCTGTCGAAGCGCGACAACCTGCAACCCTTCTATCGCATAGAACCAGGCAAGGTCAGCGGCATCGATGCTCAGGCGGACGGCTATCGGCTGCCAACGGAAAGCGAGTGGGCTTTCGCCGCGCGCACTCAGCCCGAGACCGACGAACTGCTGCGCTTTCCTTGGGGGCCGAAGCTTCCCCCACCCGACCGCCACGGCAACTACGCTGATCGTTCCGCGACCCACGTGGCCGCACGGGTCATCTTCGGCTACAACGACAATCACATCGTCGCAGCGCCCGTAGGCACCTTCCCGCCCAACGCCAACAGTCTGCACGACATGGGTGGCAACGTGGCGGAGTGGACCCACGACTACTACGAACTACCCAGCACGGATGCGGTCACCGATCATCTCGGCCCGGCTACCGGCGAATACCATGTGATACGCGGCTCGAGCTGGCGGCATGGCACCATCAGCGAGCTGCGCCTATCGTTCCGCGACTACGGAAAGGACGGCCGCAACGACGTCGGCTTCAGGATCGCACGCTATGCGGAATAAGCGCATTACTCAAATGACGAAGCTCCCCGGGCACATCACACCAGCGCGGCGCTACGGCTGGCTTCGTCGCGCCGGCGCCGTGGTGCTGATGCTCTGCTGCTGCGTGCACTCGGCGCTGGCGGCAGAGGCCGCGAGCGAAGATGACGCGAGCGACGGCGACGACGTTTTCATACCCACAGAGGATATTTCCGAAGATTCGGCAGTCCCATTCCCCGTAGACATATGATCCTGTAACCCGGCCAGATCGCGAGTACGGCGCCTGACTACACAAAGAACACACAGAGCAACAAGCAGAGCAATAAGCTGAACAACAAACAAAACAAAAAATCGAACCTCCCCGCAGAGCTGGTGTTCCAGGTCGGCGCGCTGCTGGTCGCGATCATCGTCGTGCACCTGCTCTACGTGACGCTCATTCGGCCCAATGCCGACGTTTTGCTGGAAGAGCAGGCGCAGCGTTCGGCGGCCGGCGAATCGTTCGTGCCGGATCGCTCGCTGTATGTCGTGCTGCGCGACTACGAGCAGGAGAGCTGTTTCATCCTGATGCTGTGGGCCATGGCGATCATGGGGTACAAGGGCCGCAACGCACTGCGCGAGCGCGCGTTGCTCAATGACGACGTCGTGCAGGTCGCGGAAGGCGTCAGCGTTTTACCGGAAGACTCGCGCGAGTACACGCGGCCCATCCAGGCGCTCGGCGAAGACGACCAGCAGATGCTGCTGCCGCGGGCCCTGCTCGCGGCGCTGCAGCGATTCGCGTCTACGCGCAACGTGCAGGACGTCTCGGAGGCCGTGAAGTCAATCTGCGACTCCGAGTCCGATCGACTCGACAGCGAGCTGTCGCTCGTGCGCTACATCGCCTGGGCGATTCCCAGTATCGGCTTCATTGGCACGGTGCGCGGCATCGGCGACGCGCTTGGCCAGGCGTACAAGGCGGTCGAAGGCGACATCGCCGGCGTGACGGCCTCGTTGGGCGTCGCGTTCAACTCGACCTTCGTCGCGCTCGTAATCAGCATCGTCATCATGTTCCTGATGCATCAGCTACAACTCATACAGGAGCGACTGGTGCTCGATACGCAGGTGTACGCGGACCAGCGGCTCATCAGGCACATGCAGGTGCGCGACCTGTGAAGCTGCTGTTTCACCTCCACGACCTGGCGCTCGGCTGGTACGACGGCAGCAACGGCAGCGGCGGCGGCGATCCCGGCGCGGCTTTCATCGGCACGGAGGGGACACTGTTCGGCGCCGAGGCGCTGGCGAGCGCGCGGCTGGCGCCGCGCGCATTCAATCAGGATCACTGGCAGGCGCTCAACGCCGACCCGCTGAGTCAGACAGCGCCTGGCCTGCAGAACAACGCGGATCTCGTCTATCGCCACCTGCAGACGCTCTATGAACCCTGGGCGGGCCGCAATCCCGAGGCCGTCGTCATCGCCGTGCCCGGCGGCCACAGCACGGATCAGCTCGGCATGCTGCTCGGCATTGCTCAGGAAGTCGGGATACCGGTGTGCGGGTTTGTCGACGCAGCGCTGCTCTATGCCCGCACGGCCGCGCTGCCTGAGCGCGCTTACTGCATCGAGGTCTATCTCCGTCGGGCAGTGGTAACCGAACTGTCCTGCGCAGACGCTCGCTTGCAGCGGGCCGATGCGACGGTCGTACCGCGAATTGGTCAGCTGCAGCTCATCGACGGCTGGCTGGACCAACTGGTCGACCGCTTTGTCGCCGATAGCCGCTTCGATCCATTGCGGGTCGCCGAGACAGAGCAGCAGCTATTCGATCAGGTTCGCGCCTGGCTGCTGGATACCCGCCGCGACGCGCTCGCGGTCGAGATCACCCATCAGGGCAGCACCCGCGCGGTGCGGATTGAAGCGGAGGAACTGCTGGAGCGCGCCCAGGTGCGCTACAGCGAGATCGAACGACCGCTTGCGCCCGGCTCGACGGTAGTCCTGGGGCCGATCGCCGCTACCCTGCCCGGGCTGGCGGCGTTCCTGTCTTCGCGCGGTCACCGCACGCTCGATGCCGACGAGCGCGGGCTAGCGCTGTCGCTAACCGCCTGCCCCGAGCTGTTCGCCACCAGTGAGGCGGGCGTGCAGTTTTCAAGCGCTGTGCCGTACGCGGCGACACCCGCCGCGCCGAGCCCGACGCTCGAGCCTGCGGCGACCCACTTCGTCGATGCCGAGCATCTCGCTCGGCCGCTCGACGCCTTCGCCAACGGTATCGCGGCTCTCGATGCCGCCTATGGCTGGCGCGCGCCCGCGGCCAGCGTGCGCGTGAACGGCGCGCCCGTCGCCCCCGGCAGAGCGCTGGTTCCGGGCGATGTACTGGAGGCGGGGGACGAACGCGTCACCTGCATTCGCCTCAGCGATGGCACGTAAACGCCGCTTCAACGTCTTTTCGCTGTCGTTCCTCGACATCATGTCGTGCGGGTTCGGCGCGGTCGTCCTGATCTTTCTGATCATCAATCACGCCACCGAAGAGACCGTGCAGGAAACCAATCGCGACATCCTCGCGGAGCTGCGCATGCTCGACTATCAGGTCTTAACCGGGGAGAAAAACCTGGCGGAGCGGCGCGAGAAACTGGACGAGCAGCTGCGTCGTCTGAAGGAGATCCAAAGACAGATCGCGGCTTTGGAATCCGAAGTGCGCGAGAACACCGAAAGCCTCGCAGATCTCGATGCGGACACGCTGGCGAAAATCGATAGCGTGGAGCAGCTAAAGAGCGACCTGAAGGTTCAGGAGGACGAAGTGAAGCGCCTGCGCGCCGCTCAGGCGGAAAGCGAGGGGCAGAACGTTCGCGAGGTTGTCGGCGAGGGCGATCGCCAGTATCTGACGGGCCTGAAGGTCGGCGGCAAACGCATACTGATCGCGATCGACGTCTCGGCCAGCATGCTCGACCATTCCATCGTCAACGTGCTGCGCCGCCGGAACATGGACGACGAGCGCAAACGCGCAGCGCCGAAGTGGCGACGCACTGTCGCAACCACGGACTGGCTGGCCGCCCAGATTCCCATCGACTCCCAGTTTCAGATACTGACATACAACACCGAAGTGGACAGCCTGGTCACGCCCGGTCAGTTCGACTGGCAGGAGATCGACGGCCCGAACAAGCTCAACTCGGCGGTCGAGCGACTGCGCAAACGCGTCCCCGAAGGCGGCACCAGCCTCGAAAACCTGCTCGCCCGAGTGGCGTCGATGAGTCCGCAGCCGGACAACCTGTACCTCGTCGCCGACGGCCTGCCGACGCAGGGGCGCAACGAACCGCGCGCCGCGACGGTGAGCAGCCGCCGCCGCATGGAGCTGTTCGGTCGGGCCGTGAAGCAGCTACCGGATAACATGACCGTCAACGTGATCATGTTTCCGATGGAGGGCGACCCGCTCGCCGCGGCAGCCTACTGGAACCTCGCCATGGTTCGCGGCGGCGCCTACCTTGCGCCCTCGCGCGATTGGCCGTAGGAGGCTCGATGCCACGTCGCAGAGAAGCCGAAGAGTTTAGCCTGTCGTTCCTCGACGTGATCTGCTGTGGCTTCGGCGCCATCATCCTGCTGCTGATGATCACCAAAACAGCAGAACCCATAGTTTTAGAAGAGTCTGTGGTCGACCTCGAAGGCCAGATCGTGGCGCGCGAACAGCAGCTGTTCGAGATCCGCGGCCAGGTACAGCAGTTGGAGCGCCAGACCGACGATACGGAACGCGCACTGGACGAACGCCTGGCGGAACTGTCGCTGAAGAAGGACGAGGCCAGCACCATCCGGGGTCAGTACGCGACGACCAAGGAGGAAATAGACGAAGCGCTCACGGGACTCGAGAAGCTCGCCGCCGCGCGGCAGAGCCTAACGGAGGAAATGGAGCGCCTGCTGGGTCAGGGCTTTAAGCGCAGTTCCGAGACCATCGGCGGCATCCCCGTCGACAGCGAGTACATCATATTCGTCATCGACACCTCCGGAAGCATGCAGCAATTCGCCTGGGGCGCGGTGATGCGCAAAGTCAGCGAAACGCTGCAGATCTACCCGACCGTGAAGGGCATCCAGGTGATGAGTGACATGGGCGATTTCATGTTTCCCACGTTTCGCGACCGCTGGATACCGGACTCGCCGCAGCGGCGCCGCTCCATCATCGAGCGCATGCGCAACTGGGCACCATTTTCCAATTCCTCACCGGTCGAGGGCATAGAGAAGGCCGTCAGCACCTTCTGGGCGCCCGACAAGAGAATCAGCGTTTACGTGTTCGGCGACGATTACACGGGTCGATCGATTGAACAGGTGGTAGACACGATCGATCGCATCAATCGCGCCGACGCATCCGGTCGCCGTCGCGTGCGCATCCACGCGGTGGGCTTCCCCGTGTATCTGCGTCGCCCGGGCTCTCGGGCCTTTCGCTTCGCGGCACTGATGCGGGAATTGGCGTATCGTAACGACGGTACATTCGTTGGGTTGCCCAGCCTTTAGCGCGGGCAAGCATCTCGGCCGTGACACCAGCAATCGGACCAGGTCACCAGACAGAAAACCGAATAGGTAACGCCGCTGCGGGAGCGCCGTTGAGCCAAGTCGAGAGCAAACAAGCACCGAAAGCCGCCAAGAGGAAACTCGTGCAGCAAGGATTGATTCAGCAATCTCGAATTCCATCGCGCTGGCGACGCCGGCTGCTGAGAGCTTCGCTGCTTGGTCTGGTCGCCGGCACGCTGCTCGGCTGCGCGGGCGCCGACGTCGCGCCAGAACCGACTCTCCTACCGGTGCCGCTGGTCGAGCGGCTGCCGGTCACGATGGGCATACATCTACCCATCGCGATCAGCGAGTTCGTCCACGAAGAGGAGCTGCCAAACAACGGACGCTGGCGCATCGAGCTGGGCAGCGCGCAGCAGCTAATGTTTGAAAACCTTGCAAGTGGGCTGTTCATCGCTCACGCGGCGGTCGCCGATCCAGCGGCGCCGGGACCCGAGGTCGACGGCATCCTCGTGCCGAACATCGAACAGCTGCAGTTCGCGATCCCATCCCAGACACGCACCGACTTCTTCGAGGTCTGGATCAAATACCAGTTTCGGCTGCTGCGACCCGACGGCAGCATGATCGCGGAGTGGCCGCTCCAAGCCTACGGCCGCGCCAACCGCCGCAACTATGGCTTCATGGAGGACACGCAAAACGGTGCGCTGCAGGCTGCGGCCCAGCTTGCATTGCGCGATGCGATGGCCTTCTTCTCATTCAAGTTCCCGCGTCTACCGGCCGTCACCACGTGGCTGCAGGAGGTCGCACAACAACCGAAAGGCTGACGTCATGCATAGTCACCGCTTGCTGACCCTCACACTCATCGCCCTCACCAGCGCCCTTGGCGGCTGCGTCACCGCCACGGTGCAGCAGGTTCGCGAGGCGGCAACCGGGATGTCAGAGGGCGATTCGGTGGTCGTCCTCGGCCGGGCTGGCAAGGCCCGCGGCGCGGAGACCGAGGAGGACTTCGTGACCTGCGTTGGGCGCAACATGGGGGCCGGCTCGGACCCCATTCCGGTGATCAGCGAGCAGGAGTTCAAGGACGCGTTGTTCCCCTGGTTCGAACCGCGCATCGCACCGGTTGCCGCTCGAGAACTGCCCGAGTTGCTGGCCCAGCCGCTGATGTCAGAGCGGCTGCAGGATATCGGCCTGCGCTATCTCATCTGGGTAGACGGCTCCACCCAGCGTACCGATGAGACCGGCAGCATGAGCTGCACGGTCACACCCGGCGCCGCCGGTTGCTTCGGTTTCTTATCCTGGGAGCACGACTCTTCCTACGAAGCCTCGGTGTGGGATATCCATACCGGGCGTCCGGTCGGCAAAGTGAGCTCAGACGCGACGGGCACCAGCTACATGCCGGCAGTCGTCGTACCCCTGCCCTTCGTCGCCCGCGTTCGCACCCAGGCCTGCAACACGCTGGCCGGTCAGCTGAAGACCTTCATCATCGAAGGATAGCTTCGCCACCACGCTGCGTTATGCTGACGCTCCCGCGGGCTGGCCGGGCGGGCGCGTTCATGGGGCCGTTCGGTCGACACGCGAACCGGACCCTCGATTGCGACATACACACACATACTCATGCTCATGCAACTGACTGACACCACGCTTAGCCTCACCCAGAGCGACGAGGATCGACTGCTGCGCATCGTCCACGTCGGCTACGGCTATACGCTGACTCGCGACGCCGACTGCGACCTCCCCGAGGAGGGCCTGGAGGTATCGATCGACATTCTAGGTGACGACCTGATCAGCGACGATCTGCTCGCCAGGGACATCGATCGACACGTCGTAGCCTGCCGGGCGGGCGCCACGACCAGCCAGCAGCGGCGACTCGTCGTCGCCCAGGCGCTGCTGGATGAGGACATTGGCGACGACGAGATCAAGCTGCGCATCAGCGCACATGACGCAAGCGGCACCCGACTGGCGACGGCGATGACGCCAATCGTCAGGGGCGCTTTCTGAACGGGGACTGCGACCGGTGGCCGATATCTTCCTTCGTCTCGGGGTCACGCTGGTGGCCTTCATGGTCATCATCGGCCATCTCTTGTGGCTGTCGATACTGCCGCAGATCGACTGCAGCGCGGATGGCTCGGAGCTGTGGCGCGCGCTCTTCTGGATGGCGCCGCTGACGTTGACCTTCGCGCTACTGCTGCTGGTCTCCCGCAAGTTGCCCAGCATCGTCCAAAGCATCAAATTCGCCTGTGTACCCGTCGCGCTGCTGCTGCCACTGGCGCTGTACGGGATTTTGCCGACGCTGTCCGCGAGCAGCATCGGGGGCCAGCCGATCTGCGCCGAAGTGGCGGGCTACACGTCGCTGCTGTGGGAGCGCTCGTGGGCGCCGGCGCAGCTATTCCTTGTCTTCGTGATCGCGGTGCAGGTCTGGCGCTACTGGCGCATGGCGGCAAAACAGGCAGAGGCCAAACGCCTGGGACAGCCCTGATCACGATCCCCTACCGCCAACTAGGGTGGCGCGGAGGGTGGCGCAAAGGGTGGCAATGCGGGGCGACAGGCACGCGGCTCCCCAACTGTAAAATAGCGGGCCGGCGGTACCAATTGACAAGCGAATGATGCACGCTAGGCGTGCCGCTTAGCGTTTGTTAAGCGGTCAGGGGGCCGCAGGATTGCGCGCCACCGCTGGTTGCTGCCGCTCGCACGCCGTTGACGCGACGTTAACAGGGGGCGACGGGAGCGCCAAATAACAGACGGGGCAGCGATGGAAATTGTCACACCGGACACGGGTGCGAGGCTTCGCAGGGCCGGTCAGGTGACAACATCCGCTATCGTTGCCCGTCATAAAAAGAAATGAAAATACGGGCACTGCGGTGCCGCTTTCACTTGAAGCACTTGGAGGGCACAAACCATGGGAATGGTCAGCGAATTTAAAGATTTCGCCATGCGCGGCAACGTCGTGGACATGGCCGTCGGTATCGTCATCGGTGGAGCGTTCGGCAAGATCGTGTCGTCGTTCGTCGCCGACGTCCTGATGCCGCCGATCGGCATGCTGATGGGCGGTATGGACTTCAGCTACCTCGCCGTGACGTTACAGGCAGCAACCGAGAGCGCCGACGCCGTGATGCTCCGCTACGGCGCGTTCATCCAGACGATCATCGACTTCCTGATCATCGCCTTTGCCATCTTCCTGGTCGTTAAGGCCATGAACGCGGCGAAGAAGGAAGAGGAAGAGGCGCCGGCCGAAGACCCCGGTCCGACGGCCGAAGACCTGCTGACGGAAATCCGCGACTCGCTCAAGGCGCGCGGCTAACCGCCCTCCCCTTACGCTGCGGCGGTCATGGCACCTCCGCCGCGTAAGGGGCTTTCCCCAACCCTAAGACCAGGCGCGGCCCCTCTCGAACACTCTCAAGCGCTCCGCCGCGCCGATGCTCTGTCCACCACGCCAGATCCGGCGCATTCGCTTAGCTCTTGCGGGCTCGAATTTCCAGCACCTCGCCGGTCACATGGTTCGGCTCGACCGCGTACCACTCCTGCAGTTCGACGTCGTGCTTCTTGGCGCAGAGGTCGCTGAGTTCGTAAAACGTAGGTCGACCCGGATCCGCAATCACTACCCGTTCGACGCCGGCCTTCAAAGCGCGATTGATGACCTTGGACAGGGGCTTCACGAGCTTGTCCCAGAAGCAGATGTCCGAGCCAATCACCAGCTTCTGATTCTCGAAGTGCTTGGTCGTCAGGTTTTCGTACCGACTCACCAGCGTCTCGACTTCGACCTCGTTGAGCGCGCTCAGCACCTCAAGGAACGGAAACACGTCTTTGTCCATGTCGACACCCGTGACCTTCGCCCCGAAGCGCTTGGCGCAGAATATCGACGCCGGCCCCCAGCCGCAGCCGATCTCCATCACGCGAGACTTGCGCCGCATGGGGTTGTGATCGAGATAATCCATCAACAGGAAGCTCGATCCCCAGGTCTTGTGACCGTGTACTGAGGGCTCGTAAATGCGCTTCAATCGTCGGATCAGACGATGTTGAGACTGCAACAGAAAAATACCATAGGCCGCGTAAACGTGAGGTTCGGGCAGGCGTTCGAGTCTGGGCATTGGGCATCGGCGATTGTCGGAAGGGCGCGATGTTAACGGCAATCTCAATTGTGTGTCCAAGCGGGCGAATACGTGGGGGTCTGCGGTGCATTTGCGACGGGCGTAACGCACCGCTCGAGCCACCCGGACAGGTTGCTGACACACCGAATAACAGACTATTTTGGTCTGGAATTACGTCCGGGCGCGGCGATACAATGCCGCCCCCTGAATATGCGACGGATGACGCGTGGCAGACGCCTCCGCCTACAACGACAAATCGGCCTCGGCTCGCCCGCCACAGGACGAGGCCGTCGAGGCGAGCCTGGCGCGCGACTACGCCGCGGGCTTCGTCAGCGACATCGCGGCGGACACGCTCCCGCCCGGTCTCGACGACGACACCGTGCGCTTCATCGCCGCCAAAAAGAACGAGCCCCAATGGCTGCTCGACTGGCGCCTGCAGGCGCTTGAGCGCTGGCGAACGTTGACGCCACCCGACTGGGCACAGCTCAACATCGAGCCCATCGACTTCGACGCTATCTCCTACTACTCCGCCCCCAAAAGCATGGCCGACGCGCCGCGCTCACTCGACGAGGTGGATCCGGAGTTGCTCGAGACCTACGAGAAGCTCGGCATACCGCTGCACGAGCGGGAGCGACTCGCGGGCGTCGTTCGTACGGACGATGAGGATGCGGCGACGCCGACCGTCGCCGTCGACGCCGTCTTCGATTCCGTATCGGTTGCGACGACGTTCAAGGCCAAACTGGCCGAGGCCGGCGTCATTTTCTGCTCGCTGTCCGAGGCGGTGCAGGAGCACCCTGAACTCGTGCGCCAATATCTTGGCAGCGTGGTGCCGCAGCAGGACAATTTCTACGCCGCGCTTAACAGCGCCGTGTTCAGCGATGGTTCCTTCGTCTACATCCCGCCGAACACTCGCTGCCCGATGGAGCTGTCGACCTACTTCCGCATTAATGCGGCCAACACGGGCCAGTTCGAGCGCACCCTGATCGTCGCCGATCGCGGCAGCTACGTGAGCTACCTGGAAGGCTGCACCGCGCCGATGCGCGACGAGAATCAGCTGCACGCGGCGGTTGTCGAACTGGTCGCGCTGGACGATGCCGAGATCAAGTACTCGACCGTGCAGAATTGGTATCCCGGCGACAAGGACGGCCGCGGCGGCATCTATAACTTCGTGACCAAGCGCGGGGCCTGCCGCGGAAACAACTCCAAGATCTCCTGGACCCAGGTCGAGACCGGCTCCGCAATCACTTGGAAATACCCCAGCGTCGTGCTGCAGGGCGATCATTCCGTCGGCGAGTTCTACTCAGTTGCCCTGACGAACAATCTGCAGCAGGCCGACACCGGCACCAAGATGATTCATCTCGGTAAGAACACGAGCAGCACGATCGTCGCCAAAGGCATCAGCGCCGGGCGCAGCCAGAGCAGCTACCGGGGCCTCGTTCGCGTGTCGCCGCGCGCCGAGCGCGCACGCAACTACACGCAGTGCGATTCGCTCTTGATTGGCTCCCGCTGCGGTGCCCACACTTTCCCCTATATCGAAAGCCGCAACGCGAGCGCCACGGTGGAGCATGAGGCAACGACCTCCAAGGTGAGCGACGATCAGGTGTTCCTGTGCCAACAGCGCGGCATCGATCCGGAAAAGGCCGTCGGCATGATCGTCAACGGTTTCTGCAAGGACGTGTTTCGCGAGCTACCGATGGAATTCGCGGTCGAGGCCGGCAAGCTGTTAGAGGTGAGCCTCGAAGGCGCCGTCGGCTGACCGCAGCGCAGTGCAGAGTCGGCAGAGAGTCGACACAGGCTCGGCCAGACGCAGACACAGCCACACCAACCGATGAACCAATAGATGTACGAGTCCAGCAGATGCTGACCATTAGCGGCCTCACCGCAGAGGTAGACGACAAGCCCATACTCAAGGGCCTGGACCTTTCCATTGCTGCCGGCGAGGTGCACGCGATCATGGGCCCCAACGGGTCCGGCAAGAGCACGCTGGCCAGCATACTGGCGGGCAAGCCTGGCTATCGGGTGACCGATGGCGGAGTCGACTTTCGCGGCGACGACCTGCTCGCGTTCGAACCAGAGGAACGGGCCCACGCGGGCGTGTTTCTCGCCTTTCAATATCCGACTGAGATTCCCGGCGTCAGCAACATGGAATTTCTCAAAGCCGCGCTGGACAGCGGTCGCAAGGCTCGCGGTGAGGCGCCGCTGGACACCCCGGCCTTCATGCGCCTGGCGCGCGAGCACGCCACCGCGCTCGGTCTGGACCCTAGCTTTCTCAAACGGGGCGTTAACGAGGGCTTTTCCGGCGGGGAGAAAAAGCGCAACGAGATCTTGCAGCTGGCCATGCTGGATCCGTCGCTGGCCGTTCTCGACGAAACCGATAGCGGTCTCGATATCGACGCGCTGCAGGTCGTCGCAGAGGGCGTCAATCGCTTTCGCGGCGAGGACAAAGCCGTGCTTCTCATCACCCACTACCAGCGACTGCTCGACTACATCACACCCGACCACGTCCATGTGCTGGCCGAGGGACGCATCGTGCGCAGTGGCGACGCGAAACTCGCGCTTGAGCTCGAGGAACGAGGCTACGGATGGCTAACGAACGCCTAGTGGCATCGCAGCGCGAACGGGTAAGCGCGCACGCCGAGCGCGCGCGGGCGGCGCTGCTGGCCAGCGCGGCCGGAAGCTCGCTGGATCCCATCAGTCGCCGTCTACGCGGGGCGCGGCTGCCGCTGCCCGGCAGCGAACGCTGGAAGTACACCCCCGTCAATCGCGTCTACGAACGCATCCTGACCACGCTGGAAGCACCGGCAGAATCCGCTGCCGATGATGAGGCGCCGCCCTGGGTCCTGTCGGGCGCGGCGCGCGCACGGCCAGCGGACGCGCAGACGCTAGTCCGTTCGGCGCAGCAGATCGATAGCCAGCGACACCCGATCGCAGACGCGGTCGCCATCGCCGTCAGCACCTCTCATGGCGATAAAGGCAGCGGCTGCTGGACGATCGAGGTCGACGGCGATGCACAGCTCGTCCTCGACGCCGCGACAGCGACAACAAGCTGGCTGCAGGTCGTGCTCGCGCCGGGGGCGCACCTGACGATCGATGAGCGCCAGTCACCTGGCGCACTCGGCGTGCTGCGCTGCGAGCTCGCCGCGGGCGCCCGGATCACGCACAGCCGGCACGCAAGCCAGGATAGATTCTGCTGGCAGCTATTGGACGTCGAGCTCGCCGACGACGCGAGCTACGCGCTGCATCATCTCAGCTTCGGCAGCGAACTGCGCCGCCAGGAAAATCACTTCCGCCTGCTGGGTCATCGCAGCAGCGTGGAAATCGACGGCGCCCTGCTGTGCGGAAACAACCACCGCAATGACGTGCAAACCATCGTCGAGCACAAAGGCAGGAACAGCCGCAGCCGACAGCGCTATCACGGCATCGCGGCGGGCAGCGGCAAGGTCACCGTCGGCGGCAGGATTCACATTCACACGGGCGCCGCAGGCGCAGATGCACAGCTGAGCAACCCCAACCTCGCGCTCAACGAGCAGACGGAGATCAATACGAAACCCGAACTCGAGATCTACGAGGAAGACGTCAGCTGCTCACACGGGGCGACCATCGGCAAGTTGGACGAGGACGCGCTGTTCTATATGCGATCGCGCGGTATCCCGGAGGCGGCCGCTCGGGAGGCGCTGCTGCTCGCGTTCGTGCGCGAAGGGATCAGCGGTCCCGCTGCCGAGCGTGGGGCGGCAATCGCCAGCGCGGAGCTGAAGCAGTGGTTGGCATCGACATGAACGCTGCGCGAACAGACATCGATGCGCTGCGGGCAGACTTTCCCTTGCTGCGCGACGCGAAGCAGATCTATCTCGACAGCGCGGCCACCACACAGAAACCGCAGTCGGTGCTGGATGCGATCGCGGGCTACTACCGCGCGGACAACGCGAACGTACATCGCGCGGCGCACGCGCTGGCCGCACGCGCGACCGACGCGTTTGAAGCCGCGCGTGAAAGCGTGCGCGGTTTTCTGAACGCGGCTTCGACGCGCGAGATCATCTGGACCCGCGGCACCACGGAGGCGATCAACCTCATCGCCCACAGCTATGCCCCAAGCGTGCTGCAGCAGGACGACGAAATCCTCATTAGCGTGATGGAGCATCATTCGAATATCGTGCCCTGGCAACTAGCGGCCCAGCGCAGCGGCGCCAGACTACGCGCCTGCCGAGTCACCCCGGAAGGCGAGCTCGACATGGACGAGCTGCGCGAGCTCATCAACGAGCGCACGCGCATCGTTGCGCTCGGGCACGTCTCGAACGCGTTGGGGAGCATCAACCCGATAGCCGACATCGCGGCCCTCGCCCACGACGCGGGGGCGATCCTGGTGGTCGACGGGGCCCAAGCGGTCGCCCATCTCGAGGTCGACGTGCAGGCACTGGGTGCTGACTTTTACGCGTTCTCGGGCCACAAGCTGTACGGTCCGACCGGCATCGGCGCGCTCTATGGGCGCGAGGCGCTGCTGGAGTCGATGCCGCCATGGCAAAGCGGCGGAGAGATGATCGAGCACGTCACGCTCGAGCAAACCACATTCAATGCACTGCCCTACAAATTCGAAGCCGGCACGCCCAACATCGCCGGCGCGGTCGGTCTGGGCGCCGCTATCGACTACGTGCGCGCGATCGACCCAGCCGCACTCGCGGCCCACGAAGCGCAAACACTGCGCGAGGCCACGGCGGCGATCTCGCAGCTACCCGGCGTACGGGTCGTGGGCAGCGCCAAACGCAAAACAGGCGTACTGTCGTTCGTTGTCGACGGCGCCCACCCAGAGGACATCGGCACGCTGCTGGACCAACAGGATGTGAGCGTGCGCACGGGCCACCATTGCGCCATGCCGCTCATGCAGCACCTCGGCCTTCCCGGAACGACACGGGCTTCCTTCGGTCTATACAATGGGTCGGCAGATGTGACACGGTTTGTCCAGGCACTCGACAAGGCGCTGACGTTCATATGAGCCGTGGGGTGCACAGTGGCGCTCTGCTGACACAGGCGGAGCACGCGTTAAAAGACGCTTAGCCCAAACAGACAACCCGCAGCCAGTAATCGACAAGACAGCAAGCACAGGCAACGCAGAAATCGGCGAGTAACACAGCATGAACAACGCAACCGACAGCGGCGACGCAACGGTCGCCCAGTTCCAGCCTCCGGCGGCGGTGACCGCGACCGCGCCTGCGCAGGTGCATCTGCTGCGCGTACTGGCCGCGAGCGAGCAGGCGTTTGTACGCCTGGGCGTCACCGAGAGCGGCTGCAACGGCTATATGTATGACCTGTCTTTCGCCAGCGAGAAAGCGGCCGACGATCTGGACTTCGAGCTGGCCCCCGGCCTTGCTGTCGTCGTCTCGCAGGCGCACCTGCCGCTGGTTGCCGGAACCGAGATCGACTATGTCACTGAGGGACTCAACTCGGCGATTCGCTTCGCCAATCCGAACGCCGAAGGACACTGCGGCTGCGGCGAGAGCTTCAATCTGAACGATACCCAGACCGACTAACCGCGACCGTGGAACGACGACTGATCCCCGTTCGTCGCGCGGTGGAAGCGCGGCTGGTGCCCACCGGCGACCCCGTCTCCATCCCCGACGGCGCATTCGTAACCCTCACGCAAAGTTTGGGCGGCACCTACACGATCGTGCACGAGGGCAACATGGCGCGCATCGAGGGCGAGGACGCAGACGCCCTGGGATTTGAACCACAGCGACTAGACTTTGAGCAGCCCACCGACGGCCGCGTGGACCCGACGCAGGTACAGACCGCGCTGGAAAGCGTGTTCGATCCCGAGATACCCGTGAACATTGTCGATCTCGGCCTCGTCTACGACAGCCAAGTCGACGACAACCACGTCCGCATCAGCATGACCCTAACCGCACCGGGCTGCGGCATGGGTCCGGTGCTGGTTGCGGACGTTGAACGTCGCGTCGCCCAGGTGCCGCACGTCGAGACCGTGCAGGTCGACCTGACGTTCGATCCGCCCTGGAGCAGGGACATGATGAGCGAGGAGGCCCAGCTGGAACTGGGACTGTTTTGAGTTTCCCCGAGCTGGCGCTGGTCGAAGAGGATCTGGCCTTTCTTGATGACTGGGAAGATCGCTATCGCTACCTGATCGATCTCGGCAAGGGCCTGTCTCCCTTCCCGGACCACGCGCGCACGAACGAACAGCTGGTCCGCGGCTGTCAGAGCCAGGTCTGGCTCCTGGCCGATTTGGACGACGCCGGCCGGCTGCGGCTACAGCTCGACAGCGACGCGCTCATCGTTCGCGGTCTAACGGCGCTGGTTGGCAGCGCGTACCACGGCCGCACACCCGCCGAGGCGCTGGCGTTTGACATCGAGGCGCTGTTCGACCGCCTGCAGCTGCTGCGCCACCTCAGTGCCACACGCGGCAACGGCCTGCGGGCGATGGTCGGGCGCATTCGCGAACACGCGGCCAGTCTGCAGGTTCACTAGGCGGACCGCCGCCACCGACCCGCCCTTTCGAAGCGCTAGCCCCAGGCGCAGACAATACTGTATTTATATACAGTAAAGCGCTAACATCCGGTCATGGACGGCGCCCAGCGACAGGAATTTCACTTTCAGCACGTCTGGTCACCGCAGGGCGATCTAGACGGTGGATCCAGCCAGCTGATTCCCATCTCTCACGGTCACTGGCTGCGCATCATTGCTGGAAGGGCGCCACTACCAGCGCATCCCACCTGGCACACCTACCGCAGGGACAGCCACGACACCCACCACACCCACCACACCCAGGACGGCCGCGAAACGCGAAGGGGTCGCGCACAGGTGCTGACCATCGCCGGGTATGAGGCCCGCATTACCGAGGTAGAACCGCTGTGCGTGACGACGGATGCGGCCGGCTTCGTCTGCCGGCTGGACGCGGGTTTGTCTCCCCTGCCCGCTGGCGTGATCGATCTGCGCCCGCGCCTGCAGAGACGCTTCTTGGCGCGCCGCCTGAGCTGGCGCCCCAGCGAGGCACTGCTGCGAGCCGCCTGCCAATATGCGGGCTTCGAGGCCGATGGCGGCCTGTTCGGCTAACTGATCGACTGCGCGGGCGCGCGCACCCGATCCACGAAGAACTCGAGCTGACCGGAGAGTTCCCGCGATACGGGCCATGCCGCGACCTGACTCGCCAGCTCGCGCAGGGCCAGCGACGCCGGCGCGCGCGGGTACAGCTCGACCACGGGCGACTGCCGTCGCACCGCCCGTCGAACGCTCTCGTCGAGCGGTATGTCCGCGACGTGGCGCAGCGACAGATCGAGAAAGCGGCCACATACGCCTTCGAGTTTTAAGAAAGCGTCGCGCGCCTCGTTGTCGCTGCGCACCATATTGGTCACGACGCTCGCGCGTTGAACCCCAAATTGCTCCGACAGCACCCGCAGCAGTCCGAACGCGTCATTGATCGACGTCGGTTCCGGCGTCACGACCAAGAGCACCTCGCGGGCAGCGATCAGGAAATTCAGGACCTCGGGTGCGATGCCCGCAGCCGTGTCGACGACCAGCACGTCCATGTCGGCGGCAAGCTCAGAGAACGAACGGATGAGACCCGCGTGGACCAGCGGCGACAGCGTCGCCAGCTCAGGTCTCCCCGTTCCCGCCGGCACGACGCTCAGGCCACAGGGTCCCTGCAATACGACCTCTGCGAGAGACAGTTCGCCCTCGATGACCTCGACCAGCGATTCCCTGGCCTTGAGTCCCATCAGCACGTCGCTGTTGCCCAGGCCGAGCGCCGCGTCGAACAGGGTCACCCGCAGATCGAGTCGGCTGAGCTCTACGCCGAGATTGATGGCGACGTTGGTCTTGCCAACCCCGCCCTTGCCGCCGGCGATCGCAACGACCTGTATGGGCTTACTCATGTTGCGGCGCTCGCACTGTCGAGTCCGGCCGCGGGACGCACTATGACCATTCGAACTCGACCTCTACGATATTACCGTTTCCCAGAAAGCATAGACGCGTGGCCAGACGCTGCAGCAGCCCGATACCGCGCCCGTGATATCTCTGCGCGCGAGGCTCTGCGAGCGTGCGCTCGTAGTCAAAGCCATCACCGCTATCCATCACACGAATGATCAAACGGCCGCGGCGGCCGTCGCTGAGACACTCGAACTCGAAGCGCACGTAGCCGTGCCTGAGATCTCGCAGCCGCTGCTCGCGACGACGATAGTAGGCGTCAAAACCATCAGCGCTGTGCTTGTCGGTTGAAGCAAGCTGCAGCACCCCGTGTTCGAGCGCGTTGGAAAACGTCTCAGCGAGCACACAGTAGATGGCGCCAACATGCGGGCGCAGACCAGGAATCTCGGACACAAGCTGTTGAATCATCGGCAGCGGGCTGAAGCCGCGCAGCGACGCTGCCCGCAGTTCGTAGCTGAATCGCCAGTCCTGTTCCGGCGGCGGCGCCTCCGAGGCAAAAGTTGGGCGCGTCTGTCCGAGCGCCGCCTGCGGCGACACGGCCTCGTTCAGCTCGACCTCGATGAGCGTCACGTCGTCGCTAGGTGATGTGGAAATGCGCCGGTCGTTGTTGGCGGCCAGCAGGCGATCGAAAGACGAGGCGCTCGGCTGTCCCAACACCAGCGATTCGACCATCTCGCTGCTCAAATGACTGCCGTCGATGCCACGATTTTCAAGCAAACCGTCTGTGAATAGCAGCAATCGATCGGCGCTTCGATACGCCAGCCGCTGGGTCTGGCAGCGAAAGCGGTCTGCGCCAACGATGCCTAGCGGCAGCGCGTGCGATCGCAGCCGTTTCATCGCCGCGCCATTAGATTCGATGAGATAGCCATCGGGCAACCCGCCGCACCAGAACTCGATGCCGGAACGGCGGCTCTGCACGGATACCACGGTGGCGCAGCAAAATTGACCGATCGGCAGCGCCCAGTGCAGCTTGCGATTGCACTCGGTAATGACTTCGTTTAGATCGAAGCCCTTTCGCGTCATCGTGTAGAACACGTCTGCGAGGGGCATCGCACCGATACCGGCGGTTAGGCCGTGGCCGGTGAAGTCGCCCATGAAGATATTGAGATCCCCGGCAGGCGTCAGATCCGCGAGCAGCACGTCGCCATTGAACAGGGCGAGCGGAGAAATCAGATAGCGTATGTTGTCGCTATCCAGGCAACCGCTGTGGACCACGCGATCCATGACCGCCTTGGCGGCATTGTGTTCCTGCAGCACGTGCTCTTGGAGAGTCGCGTGCTCCGCCAGGCTGGCCGACGCGGCGCTCAACGGATCTCGAAGAGCTGTTCGAAATTCGATAGGGCGAGGATCTTCTTCACATCTTCGTTGCAGTTTTCGATGGCCACACGCGCGTCATCGCCGCCGGCATAGTCTCGCAACAGCAGCAGCATGCCCAGGGCCGAGCTATCGACGTAGGTCGCGTCCTTTAGATCGACCAGCACAGACTCCGGCAATTCCTGCAGCTCCTGATACGAGCGCCGAAATGCGTCGTGCGTGCTGAAATCGAATCTGCCGCTGACGGCAATAGTCAATTCGCGGCTCAGCATGGTGGAATCTACTGATGCCATCGTTAGCTCCTCTGCAACCCGTATTTGCGCATCTTCTCTACCAGCGTCGTGCGCCTGACCTGTAGCCGGTCCGCGGCGCGAGCGACAACAAAGCGTGTGTCTTCCAGCGCCTGAACGATGAGGTGTTTCTCGAGGGTCGACAGATACTCTTTGAGGTCGAGCCCATTGACGGGCAGCATCGGCAGGGTGGAATCGAGCGCGGCTTCCGCCGCCGTAGTGACGCTCGCCCCAACCGCTATGCGCGACGGCAGATCTTCGACTTCCAATGGCCGGCCGTCGCTTAGCAGCAGTACCTGGCGAATGAAGTTTCGCGCTTCGGCCAGATTTCCTGGCCATTGATAGCGTTCAAGCAGCGCCCAGGATTCTTCAGCAAGCGTTGTCAGCGTGAATGTCGACTCGATGTGCATAAATACATCGCGCAGCGCCGCGCAATATTCGCGCAGCGGCGGTACCCGCAGCGTCTCGGTTTGCAATGCGTAGTACAGGTCTTCTCTGAACGAGCCTGCCTCGACGAGCGCCTCCAGGTCGGCGCTGGAGCACGCCAGCACCCTCGTGTCGCAGGCGATACCCCGAGACGCACCGATCCGCTCGAGTCGCTTGGAGCGCAGAAACGCGAGCAGCGTAGCCTGACTCTGCAGATTCAGCGCCTCGATGTCCTCCAGCAGCAGGACACCGCCCGAGGCCAACTCCAGCCGCCCGATGCGGCGTCCCTGCACGCCGGGCAGCGAATCGGCCTCCGCGCCGAACAGCTCAACGGGCAGCAGAGCATCCGGAAAAGCGGCGCAGCTGACTGGTATGAATGGACCGCTAGAGCGCGTCGAACACCGATGTACGATCGATCCGACCAAACGCCTGCCGCTACCCATCTCCCCGCGAATCAGCGTGGCGCCGTCGGCGCCTGCGCAGCGACATATGTCCTGTCGGAGCGTATCGAGAACCGGATGCTCGCCCGGGAATTCCTGCAGCGCCGCGAGCGAGGACTCATCAAGGCCTCGCGCCCACAGCTCGTCGGCGAGGGTGCGAGAGGCACGCAACACGCGCAGCGCGGCGATCAGTTCGTCGAAGACATAGGGCGCAGCGATGGCCAGCAGCGCTGGAACATCTGGCGGCGGTACGCCGTCTGGAACGGCGACAACAACCGGCACGTCCTCGGGCAGTGTGGATGTATCGTAAGGCGGCAGCAGCACGATCGCGGGCTCACCGCCGAGCGCCTGCGCCGCAGACGAGTCGGGTAGCGTAAATCGTGTCTGAACGGTGCTTTCGATCCGCAGCGCCTGCAACAGCCAGCCGATGCGTGCGGCATCTTCGTGCTCACCAACAACCTGTACTCGCATGTCCTGGCGCGCTTCTCTGAACAACCAACTGTTGGGAAGTAAAGTAGGAATTGCGCAACGGTCAAACGTCGCGGCGGAGCCGATTCGCATCTGATTTCGTGACGCCCCGCTCGCATGTCGCCCTTCGCTATCGCGCCTCTGACGCCGGGCGGATGCCCGGAAAGACAACCAGTTAACGGCGCCGGCTTTCAAAACAACACACACTGGCCTCCACGGCGCCTTCCGTGCGGAGCATGCGGGCTCACTTGCGGCAAGGAAGCTCGCCCGCCGGCTCGGACCGAGACGCGCGAGGCAGCCGAGACGCGTGGATTCCGGCCGCGATACCGACCGGACTGCTCAGGCGCCAGTTGATTGGCAGGACTGGTTTTCGATGCTGGGGGATCCCGCGGCGATGAGCCGAGGGCGCATCAAATCGTGCCGGCCAGACGCAGGTTTGGAGGGCAATGATGGGCACAGCTTTGGAAAATCGCCTGATGAACTCCGCAGAGGAAGTCATCGGCGTGTTTGAGTTGTTTCGCGATCAGCAGTCGGAACTCAAGTTGCGCTTCCCTAGCACGGCGACGCCGCTAACGGCGAGAGTGGTCGAGGTCACCGAGGCCACCGTGCTGCTGCAGAACATCATTCCCGCAAACGGCATGGAACTGATGCGCCGCGAAAACGACTTCTCGATTTCCGGTCGGGCAAACGGACTATTTGTCTACATCGCAGACAACCGATGTCTGGAATGTAGCGATTCCGCGGCGGACGGCGCCAACGCCGTTCGAATCGCTCTGCCAACCAGCATCCTCTATCAGCAGCGGCGCCGCGCCCCGCGCTATCGCCTACCCGTTCGCCTGGCGGGATCGGAGTCCTATCTGTTGCTGGCAGGACAGCACCGCGCAAGCATCCTGGATGTATCTCGTGGCGGCGCGCGGGTCGCGCTCGAGCCGGCACTACCCGATCAGTATCAGGTCAACGATCGAATCGCGGATAGCTGGCTCAGCGTTCCGGGCGGCCTCGACGTCAACCTCGACGTCGTCGTCCGGCACGCGAATTTCAATCCCAGGACTCAGTCGCTGGTTATGGGCTTGGAGTTCGTTGAGTTAACGCAGCAGGCGCAAGCGAACATAGACACGTTCATCGCGGACGCCGCCCGCTGAGTTCGCGCCAGCGGCGCCAGTCCGCGACCGTATCGACGTCCCACAGCAGTTCGAGCTGACGCACGCGCAGACCCAGGGCACGCGCCCGCGCGAGGGTTTCCGCGGCGACTCGGTCGGTACTCCAAGGCATGTCCCGGAACAGCTCAGGCGCCGGCGAGCGCAGGCCGATGAGTCCGTAGCCGCCATCTTCCGCCGGGCCAATGACCACATCGGCGAGCGCTAGCTGACGCGCCGCTTGCTGCAGGTAGCGGGCGTCGATATCCGGACAGTCGCTGCCCATCAACAGCACCGGCGCGCCTGCAGATTCAAACGCCGCCGCCATTCGCGCACCGAGATCGCCGCAAATCTGTTGCTCGATCTCATCCGGCAGCCATGCTCGCAGCCGCCGGCGCTGGCGGTCATCGAGCTCGCCGTCGAGCAGCAGCCGGCACGGCAATCCGCTCGCCCGAGCAGAGCGCAGCGCGCTGGTCAACAGCTCCCAGTGGACCGCGAGCGCCTGCGCCGTTCCGATGTTCCGGGCGAGCCGCGTTTTAACCGCGCCATAGCGCGGCGCGCGCGCAAACACCACCAGCTGCGGCGTCATTCGCGCTTCTCGCTCGCGGGCGTGACGGGCTGGGCACACTCGTGGTCGGCAAGAGCAGATTCGGGTGAGCTGTCGCTCGCGTCCCTCGTGTCGCTGCCGTAGTAGCGCCGATAGATATCGTCAGGATGCGCGCCAACAAAGTAGGTGAAGCGCAGCCACCACATCTGTAGCACCGTGCGCAGGAAACCGTTGCGCAGCCAGCGCCGGCCGCTGACCCCGAGCGCAGTCTTCGGGGTTAGCGGTGGCCTGATGCGACGCAGGCGGCGCGACAACTCGATGTCCTCCATCAACCGCTGCCACGGCCAGCCGCCGACGCGCGCCAGCAAGGCACGGTCGACAAAGATGCCCTGATCGCCCGTCGCGATTCCGGTCAAGCGGGATCGGTGAATCATGAACCAGGCGAGCACGTCGAGCCGCCAGTCGCGCGGTCGTATCGCCACATCGAAACGTCCCCACGCGACCTCTCCAGCGGTGTTGGTAGAGCGCGCGAGCAGCCAGTCGGCGGCAGCGTCGATGTCCCGCGTGTCGGCGTGGAGAAACCACAGCCGCTCGGCGCGCGCTGCTTCGGCGCCGAGCCCAAGCTGCTGCCCCCTGCCCGCTGAGGAATGCAGCCACAGATCCGTCGCCGCGCGCATTGTCGGGGGCGCCGACGCAGCCGAGCCGGCCTCAACGACCACCACTTCGACGCCGCGCGCACGCCACGGCGCGAGTTCGGCCAGCAGCGACGCCAGCGCCTCACGATCGTCGAACACCGGGATCACAACGCTAATGATGGGATCAGGGCAGCGACGCTCAGAACCGCTGCGCCCTTGGCGCGCCAGCGCCTGCCCAACAGCCGCCTCGACGATGTTTGTGTTGGCAACGTCATCGTCGGCACGGTTGCCCGGTGGGGTGTCAAATCGCATAATTGCCCGCAAATCTAGCCAGTCCCAGCGCGGACCGACCGACGCCATGCAACCCCCTGAAACAACCGATCCCAACGCCGAGCCCATGGACGGGGATATCGAATCTGTCGGCAGGATACCCGATTCGGATCTGTATCCTGATGACATCGAGGAGTTTCTCACCTACCACCTGAATATTCTGGCTCGCAAGCTATCGCGTCGGCATTCTCGCTTTCTCAACGAGAATTTTGACATGGCGCTGGCGGAGTGGTGGCTGCTTGCACAGATCAGCCAGCATTCGCCCACCACGGTCCGCGACCTGGCGGCGCGCACGCTGATTGATAAGGCGCAGGTCAGCCGCGGCATCGAACAATTGCGCAACCGCGAATATGTGCGACGCGAAATCGACCCAAGCGACAAACGCAGCGCGCTGTTCTACATCACACCGTCGGGCGAGTCCGCGTACGCGCAGATCATGCCGGCACGACGCGCGAATCAGAGCGAACTGCTGAGTCAGCTCACCCGCGAAGAGCGCGACGTGTTCAGACGTTCAATCGGCAAACTCAGCGCCTACCTGGACGACAACGAACCCGGATAGCACGCTTGTTGCGACCGGGCGACGCGACGGCGCCGCTTCGGGTCCGGGTCCAGCTCCCGCATCGGCGGCGGCAACGCCTAAAAGTTGTGTAAGATCGGCGCCCCTCGCGCGGTGCGATCCCCGTCTCGGTCTATCATGAGACCTTTAAGAAACATCGTGGCGGACCACTGGGCGCGGCTAGCAGAGCGCGATCAGCCCCCTGTCCGCCGGACTCGATGGCAGGCCCATTCCAAGGAGGAAGGACACATGAAGCTGGCGAATCTGCGCTGGAACAATATGCCTCGCTACACGAGGCGCACCGTCGCGCTCGTGTTGGCATTTCTGGGGATCGGCGCCTATACCAGCCATGAGTCGAGCCCACCGCCAGCCGCGGCCGTCGCCGATGCGGGCGGCACGCAGGCGCGCCTGCGAGAACCAGTCGCCGCTCCGGTCCTTCCCACTGCGGTGGGCGCCGCCGCGACGGATGCCGCAATGGCGTCCGCTACCGCCGCTGCGACCGCCGCACAGTCCGTTCAGGACGAGTCCGGGCTGTCGACTGAACCGACACCGAACGAACCACCGCCAACGGCAGTGACCGAGGGAGTGGCCGCGGCGGGTTCGACGGAGCCTGCCGGCGAAGCGATCGCGACGCAGGATTCCGCGTCCGATGCCATAGAAAAGGAGGCGACCGCCGCACCCACGGACGACGAGCCGTTGGCCACGGCGACGGACGCAGTCGTATCGGCACCCGCCGCATCCACTGAAACCGCGACACTCGAGCAGGCAGCAGCCGGCCCAGCGCCGAAGGCGCGTACCGAGGAAATAGTGCCGAAGGCGCGTACCGAGG
Organism: Pseudomonadota bacterium; assembly: GCA_039029135.1. GTDB lineage: Bacteria > Pseudomonadota > Gammaproteobacteria > Pseudomonadales > Azotimanducaceae > JALZVT01. Next base: position 69,258 of record JBCCGT010000025.1, read on the forward strand.
AAATAGTGCCGGAGGCGCGTACCGAGGAAACAGCGCCGGAGGCGCTTCCCGAGGACATAGCCCCGCAGTCGCATACGGGCACACCGACAGCCACCAACGAACCAACCGCGCAGGCATCGGTCACCGGCTCCGCGCTGGCCGATATGGGCATCGAATCGCCCGCAGACATCGAAGCGGTCGCCGCGGACCCGCTGCAGCACGCACTGGGTGAAGCCGTTGAGGCGGCGGTCGAGGCCGCAGAGCCGGTTTCGGCCGCCGCGCCCGGCGCGGACGGCACTGAGGCCACCGCGGTCGTCGACGCTGCCGCCGCCGCAGCCGACGAGAAGCTCGCGCAGCCGACAGGCGACGCCGCGACAGCCGAGGCGCTCGCGATACCCAAGGCCCCCGCCACGACGGCACCAACGGCGCTAGCAACTGCAGACGACGTCCAAGAAGAAGCTGTAGCAGTGTCCGAAGAACCAGTTCAGGCGAATCAGCAGGATCCGGTGGAGGGCCCCACAGATGCCGCCGCGGGCACGCTGGCGGGCGGTCCCGGTGACGCCGGCATCCTGGCCGCAGTCGCGGCTGCGGTGGCCGCCGATCGCGAGGCTCGCGCGGCGGGCGACGCCGTGGAATCGGCGCCTGCGCCGCAGTCCGCGATCAACGCCGAACCCAAGGAGGAGACCAGCGAAGATCCAGCGCCGGTTTCCAGCGCGACTGCGTCGCAGGCCGGTCAACCGACCGCGGCCGACGGCGACGACGCCGGCGAAGTGGCAACCGTAGAGCCCGCGACGAGCTCAGCAGAGACGATCGCGCCCGTGAACTCGCCCACGAGCGCGGACGCGCCATCCCTCACGAGCGGTGGCGCGCCAGAAGCGCTGCTGGAACTGACCGAGCGTTACCCCAATCGACTGCTTATGCTGGTGTTCTGGTCCCAAGAGAGTGAGGCGAACAACCCAGCGTTCGACTGGTTGAACACGATGCACGCCCGCTATGACGCTCGCGGGCTCGAGATACTCGCGGTTAACCGGGCGGACGAGCCGCGCTCGGCCGAATCGTTCGCGGTCAAACAGGGCGCGCAGTTCGATCTGATCTACGATCGCGACGGCACGCTGCACGGCGCGCTCTGGGTGCGTGGTGCGCCGGCAACCTTCCTTCTCAACGAAGACGGCGATTTGCTCGGCGCGCGCACCGGCCACGACAACAACATTGTCGGCACATACGAAGACGAGATTCGACGGCTGCTGCGCGATCTGCGCGCGCGAGGCTAGTCGCCGCGACGCCGCGCCCGCAGATAGGCGGCCGCCCTAATGGCCATCGACACCAGCGTCGAGGCGACGAGAATCCAGCTCAGCGCGGTGACAAGATCAACCGCTAGCCAGGCCGGCAGGCCCAGCGCCGCACCGATAACGGCAATGCCAACCACGACGAAATAAGCGACCCCGTTATAGCGGCCGAGTCGATTCCCGCGCAGCGTCTGCCCGGCCAGCACTCGCGAATCGAGCATGTATTGCACGAAGGCGACCAGCACGAGGACGGGCAACCAGGGCGTCGCGATTCCAAGCCACGCGAGTGCCGCAATGCTGCTGGCGACGAACAGGGCATCGACCGCGTGATCGAACAACCCACCGAGCGCGCTCGCCTCGCCCAAGCGCCTTGCGACGCGGCCATCCGCCACGTCGCTGGCAACGGCGACCACAAAGAGAAACGCGGCCGCGAGCCACTGACGCTGCACGATGCACCCGACAATGGGCAAGATCAGCCCCGCGCGCAGTGCGGTCAGCAGGTTGGCCCAGCCGAACAGGCGGCGTGGCGACGCGGCCGGCGTCATGTCGCGGTCTCCGGCTGATTCGTCGGCCGCGCGGACTGGATGACCTGATGCCTTCACGATTCTGGGGACTCACTCTGCACTTCGATTCGGCGGCGTCGCCGCGCCCAGGACCCTCGCGTATCGGGAACCGCTGCGACAACTAGTCCTCGCCCGTCTGCCCAAGCGGCCGCCGTCCTCACGGTCGCCTCACGGTATCATAGGCAGGTTCCCCGCAAACGAGCAGGATCGCAGCAACCAGCATGAGTATCGTAGTCACCGGCGCCAACGGCCATCTGGGCAGTCGCCTGCTCCCACTGCTCGCACAGCACGCTCCTGTACTGGCGCTGGTGCGATCGGCAAACGCGGCCGCCCAGGTCAACAGCGTGACGCAAGCAATGAAGCCCGAGGCCGCCGCCAGGGTCGGCTGCACGGTGCTCGACTACACCGACGAGGCGGCGCTCGGCGCCGCGCTCGAGGGCGCGACTGAGGTCGTGCATCTGGTCGGCATCATCAAGGAATACCCACACACCAGCTACGAGCAGGCCCACGAAGGCACCACGACAGCGCTGCTCGCGGCCGCACCGGCCAGCCTGCAGCGAATTCACTATCTCAGTATCGTCGGTTCTCACCCGGGGGCCGCCAACGCCTGCCTGGCGTCCAAGGGACGCGCCGAGCAGATGCTGTTAGATGGCCCGGTACCGACTACCGTGATACAGGTGCCGATGGTGCTCGGCGAAGGCGACTATGCGAGCGCGGCGATCGATGCCCAGGCGCGGCGCGGTTTCAACGTCGTGTTCGCGGCCGCGGCCCGCGACCAGCCCATCTATGCAGGCGACGTCACAACGGCCATCGTGCAATCCCGGGAACTGCCGGCGACCTTCAATGAGCGTCTGTGTCTCGCCGGTCCGGAGGCCGTCAGCAAGCGAACGCTGATTACTCGCGCGGCTTCGGTGCTGGGACGCGATACCACCGTGGTCGGGCTGCCCGCTTGGATCGCCCGCTGGGCAACGCGCGCGCTGGAAGCCGTCTCCAGTGACCCGCCGATCACCAGCGCCATGCTGGAGATCCTGAATCACGACGACTGCTACGACCCGGAGCCCGCCTGCCGAACGTTAGGGCTGACGCTCACGCCGCTGGACGACACCCTGTCACACGTCCTGCGGTCTGTATGAACCGTTGCGTACGGCCGCAGGTCGCGCGGCGCCGCAGCGGCAGGCGCCTTGCGTACGCCACTGCGGCACTGTTCGCCGTCTGCGCGAATGCCCTCGCGGCGCCGCCAAACATACTGCTGCTGGTCGCGGAGGATCTGTCGCCGCGACTCGGCAGCTACGGCGACGCGACGGCACGCACGCCCCAGCTCGACGCGTTCGCCCAGCGCGCGGTGCGTTTCGACCGAGCGTTTACCACGGCCGGTGTGTGCGCACCCAGCCGCGCGGCCATGATCATGGGCGCCCATGCGGTCAGCTTTGGCGCTGCGCACATGCGTACCAGCACCGCGCCGCTCGGCTTCTATCTCGCCCAGCCGGCAGACGGCATGCGCGCGTTTCCCGAACTGCTGCGAGCCGGCGGCTACTACACGTTCACAGACGCCAAGCTCGACTACCAGTTCAGCGGCATTCGCGCCGGCAGCGGCCCGTTCACCATCTGGGACGCGCAGGGCAACGGTGCCGATTGGCGCGGACGCGACCGCAAGCAGCCCTTCTTCGGGCTGGTGAACTTCATGCAGACTCACGAAAGCGGCGTGATGGCGACCACGGGAACACCGCTGGACGCGACCCACGCACGGACGATGGCGTTCCGCACACAGGCGGGCCTGAACGCGCCAACGATCACCGACCCCGCGACCCTTACGCTGCCGCCCTACTATCCGGATATGCCCGCAGTACGCGCCGATCTCGCCCGGCACTATGACAACATCGCAGCGCTGGACGCGCAGGTCGCGCGCTGGTTCAAGCGCCTGGATGCACAGGACCTGTGGACCAACACAATCGTCATCGTGACCGCCGACCACGGCGACGGCCTGCCGCGCGCGAAGCGCGAACTGTACGACTCTGGCCTGCGGGTACCGCTGTTAATCTGGCTACCTGAACGGCTGCGCCCCCGCTGGTGGCGCGCCGGTACGCGCGACGATCGGCTCATCAGTTTCGTGGATCTGGCGCCAACTCTTCTGCACCTGGCCGGTCTGCCCGCCGAGGGACGTCATCACGGCCGAAATCTATTGGCCGCCGAACGGCGACAATACCTGTATGCGGCGCGGGACCGGATCGACGAGGTCCCCGATAGACAGCGTGCGGTGCGCACCGAGCGCTTCAAGCTCATCCAGAGCTTCGCGCCCGAAGTGCCGGGCGGTCACCCACTCGCGTATCGGGATCTGCTGGCCAGCACCCGCGCTCTGCGCGCCGCCCATGCGGCAGGCACGCTAAACACCGCGCAGGCCCGGTGGTTCGAACCGGCCGGCGCTCTGCAGCTGTACGACCTCGAACGCGATCCCTACGAACTGGACAATCTCGCCGACCGCCGGCGCTATAGGCGCGTGCAACGGCGCCTGCTACGGGCGCTTGAGCAACGCTTCGAGGCCATCGGGGACCTCGGCGCGCTGCCGGAAGCCGAGCTTCGCACCCGCCTGCTGGGACCCGACGGCGAGCTGCGATTAACCCCACCGCCGCGAGTTAACATCACAACAAAAGACAGCGGCAGCGTGGTGACGCTCAGCGGCACGGGCAGCATCGGCTACCGGCTCGGTGACGGCGCCTGGCGTCTGTATACGGATCCGGTCGACCTGGGCATGGGCCAAACGCTGGAAGCGAAAGCGGTGCGCTACGGCTGGCGCGAGAGCGAGTCGGTCGTCGCGTCCGGTGCGTCCAAGCGCTAGCTTGCGGCGGGCGCCGCTGATCGCGCCGCACCAGCACGCACGCTATTAGTCGCTCAGCATCGCCTGACCGACAAGCCGGTCGATATCGTGGATCACAATTCGACCGCGACGGACTTGGACTAGCTCACGGCGCTGCCAGTCCTGCAGATAGCCGTTGACCACCTGCCGAGATATGCCGAGGAAACGGCCGAGCTCTGACTGGGAGATACGCACCGTGGCCGCGCGCGCGTCCCCGGCCTCATCGTGCATGGCGCGCGGCAACTGCAGCAGACAGCGCACAAGGCGCGCCTGCACCGTGAGAAACGCTGAACTCGTGACCTGCGCGCTGGTCCAGCGCGTCCGCTCGCACACTAGTTTCAGCAGGTGGATCGGCAGATCGGGGGCGTGCAGCATCAGTTCGTGAAACGGATCCTTCGCGATCAGAAACGTCAGCGTCGACTCCGACGCCTGGCCGCTGGCCGTTCGCGGCCCGCCATCGAGAAACGCGATTTCGCCGATGATCTCGCCGGGCCCAATCATGTTGAGATTGAGCTCGCGACCATCCTCGGAGGTCGCGCTGATGCGTACCAGTCCCGAGATGATCCCAAACAGCTCCTTACCCTGTTCGCCCTCGCGAAACAGGTATTCTCCGCTGTCGAATTCGCGCATCACGGCCATTGCGGCGATGCGCTCGATGAGCTCGATTCGCAGGCCCGCAAACAGCGGGTTCTGGCGCAGCACAAGCAGCACGCTGGCGTTGAGCGTACCGCCCCTGCCCGGCGACGCCGCTGCGGCCGCAGACTTCCGGTCCCCATGAGTCATGTCGCGAGCCATCAAGCGTCTCCGTTGGTCCGCGCGCTCCGCCAGGATCGCCGACAGCGGCTTCGCGGTGAGCGCCAGGAAGCCGTTACAGGCGCTGGATAAGCGTGCCGGTCCCCAAGCCGCCGCCGCAGCACATGCTGACGAGGCCATACTGTCCGCCGGTACGCTGCAATTCGTGCACCGCCTTGGTGATCAGAAAACAGCCGGTGGCGCCGAGTGGGTGCCCGAGCGAGATTGCGCCGCCGTTCGGGTTCACCTTAGCGAGGTCGGCGCCCACGGTCTTCGCCCAGGACAACACGACGGATGCGAAGGCCTCGTTGACTTCGAACACGTCGACTTCGCCGATCTCGATACCGCCATCCGCCAGCACCTTTTCGGTGGCCGGAATCGGACCTTCGAGCATCAGCACGGGATCGCAGCCAACGAGGCTGGTGGCGACGACCTTTGCGAGTGGTTGGAGTCCCATGTCCCGCGCCCGCGCGGCGGACATGAGCAGCACGGCGGCTGCGCCATCAGCAATCTGCGAGGAGGTACCCGCCGTGTGCACGCCGTCTTCGCGCGCCACCGGCTTCAGACCCGCCAGGGCCGCGAGGCTGGTGTCTCGCGGTACCTCGTCGGCGTCGAACGTCTGCGTCGCTCCCGTGCGCTTACCGTCGTCATCCAGCACCGGGACCGCTAGCGGCACGATCTGCCCGGCGAAACGGCCAGCGGCGATCGCGGCCGCCGCCCGTTCCTGAGACGCGAGACCGAACGCGTCCGCGTCCTGCCGAGTCAGCTGATACTTCTCCGCCATCCGTTCGGCGCCCTCGAACTGGGAGGTGAACTCGAAGTGCTCGAAGTAGCTCCGCGAAACCGGTTTGCCAAGAGCCGGCGGCAGCCCGACCGCGTCCGCGCCTACCGGCAGTTTGGACATGTTCTCGACGCCGCACGCGACGACGACATCCGCCATCCCGGCACGAATAGCGCTGGCGGCCAGCGTCACTGCTTCCTGCGAGGAGCCGCACTGCGAGTCGATAGTGATGCACGGCGTCGATTCGGCACCGCCGTGGGCCAGCCAGGCGGTGCGCGTCACGTTCATGCCCTGCGCGCCGAGCTTGTTGATACAGCCACCGATCACCTGATCCACAGCGGCGGACTCAAGGCGGTTGCGCTCGAACAGCGCCGTGAACACCTGGCCGAGTATGTCCGTCGGATGCATCGCGCTGAGCGCGCCGTTCTTACGCCCGACCGCGCTGCGTAGCGCATCGACCACTACGACGTCCGGTTGCTGAACTCGTTCGCTCGACATGTCCCTCTCCCCGCGTCTGTCACCGCCAGTGTTCCCGCGAGATGCGCAGCGCGCACCGCCGAGCCAGTCTAGCACCGAGAACCTGTAGGACACAGCGAGCCGAAACCCGGGCCACCGTAGACCGCGCGTCGTGGCTGGCGGGGCGAGCGCAGCGTCGGATCCGCGTGCACCGATCGCGTCAGCGCTGGCGGGGTGCGTCAGCCATCGGTGATGCGCCGGCCGTGGCCCTTGCGCCTATCGTTCGGGTGGTCGCGCATCGGCAGCCCGATATCGGATTCGCGCCGCAGGCTCCCACGGCGCTCATCAAAGTGCTCGTAGATGCACCTGCAGGACTGGGGATTCGAGCAATCGGGTAGCGGCAGCAGGGGCGCCTCGTCAGAGAGATAGCGCGCGCTGTCGACGGCTTTCACCGCCTCGCATGCGACGTCGCCGCGCGGTCGCACCGCAACGCCGTGGAACAATTTCTTAACGCCACCCTTCTTGGCGGCCCGTCGCCGGTCGCCGAGGTCTGCGGGATTTTTTTTCTTTCGCCGGAACAGCATGTTCCTTCCGCGCGAGTATCTGGTCGCAGTCTAACAGGCGCGCGAAATCCGCTCTCGCTTTTAAGCCGCAAAATCCCGTTTACAAGCTAACGACCGGACAATATGCCGCCGGATGCCGCGCGCTCAGTCTTCGCCGCGCGCCGCCAACACGGCGAGCGAGCCAGCCCCAACGGCGGATGCGAGACGGCCCGCCGCCCCCGCTGCAGCGGCATCAGCAGGCCGCACAGAGCCGTGTCCGCGGATAACGCGCGCGACGCTTGGCGAGCCGTGGTAGCGAATGTCGCCGCTGCCGCGAATATCTACGGTTAACCGCTCCGCGACAGCGAGTTCGACGCTGCCCCGACCGCGAATACCCAGTTCGGCAACGCGCGTCGCGAGCCCTGCCGCAGCCATGGTCGCGTCGCCAGCCGTTGACAGCCGCAGTTCATCTGCTGCGCCGACAACGTCGAGTTGCGCCGAACCGCGGGTGTGCACATCCAGCACCGCAAGCCGGGCGCGGTCGAGATTGAGCGCGCTGCGCCCCCGCAGGTCCAAGCGCAGCGCGTCGCCAGTGAGGCCATCGCCGCGGATCGTGATCGAGCCCGCGCCGTTGATGCGCGTGAGCGCCACATAGGTTAAGGCCAGTGTGACGCGCTGGCGCGGCGACCAGCCAGGCGCGAAACCGATGCGCAGATCGCCGTCAGCGACGCTGACACGCAGCGCATCGAGATCCGAGCGCAATCCTCTCGCCTGCAGCCCCGCATGCGCGCCCGGGTGCAGATCGACATCCAGCGCGCCATTCAGGTTCAGCGCGCCGAAGGCGGCGGTCAATCGCTCGCCGAGATCTCGCTGTTCGAATCCAACCCCGGCCGCCGGGATTTCCGCGGCCGCCGCGCCGCGCCCAGCAAGCAACAGGGTCCAGACACAGACGCTGACCAGCGTCAGCGTACTCAGAAACAGCCAATCCCTCTGGCCCGATCGTCGAACGCCGAGAGCCGTACGCATGTTGTCCTCCTTAACGTGACAGGATCGCTACAGGTCGTGTCAGTACCGCCGTCCGGCCCCAAGGCCGGACCGACGGCCGCGCACCACCTTCGCTCCAGCACATGGAATTCAACTTGCGTGCCAGTCGCTTCGAGTTCGAAGAAAAAAGTTCAACCCATTGTTTTATAGAAGTTTTACAACGGCCCATCATCGAAATTACCGCCCGGTAACCGGCGCTATCACGGGCGGGAAGACGGCTCCGGCAGCGGCCACCGCCAGATCTTGGTGAGGCGCGCCAGTGGCGCGGCGGGTGATCCAACACAACGGCGGCCACCGCCCGTCGGGGCTAGCGTTTCAGGCACACGCACAGATCCATGACGTTGGTGTCCGTCGGTCCGGTCACGAACAGCGCACCGCGGTTGGCGAGATAGGTCCCAGCGTCGGCGCCGGCGAGCGCGGTGTGGGCGGGCTGTTCGGCGTCAAAATGGCGAGTGCTGATGACGCCGCCCGCCGCGTGGGTCGGTCCATCCGTGCCGTCCGTTCCCGCGGCGACAAACTCCGCGTCGACATCGCGATGCGCAAGCTCGAGGGCAAGCGCCAGAGCGAGACTCTGATTGCGGCCACCGCGGCCGGGGTCCGGCGGCAGCTCGACGGTTGTTTCGCCGCCCGCGATGTAGAGTCCCGACGGCCCGTCGGCAATCACCTGCGCGAGCGTCGTGGCCACGGCGCGCACGTTGCCGTACAACGACTCCTCGCTGTAGCGCACCGGCAGGGCGTGCCGCGTCGCGGAGGCCACCACCGCGCGACGGGCATCCGCGTTGCTCGCGATCACCGCGCCGCGCGAGCGCGCGATGCTGCCCCGACAGTCGCCGAGGCCGGAACCGATCACGGTCAGGTCATCCCCTTCGACGTCGGATATCGCCAGTACGCGCAGCTCAGCACCGCGGAACGCGCGCAGCAGGCGACCGCCCTTGAGCAGCGACCACTGTCGGCGCGCCTCGTTGATGGCGTGAATGTCGAGCCCGGAGGCAACGAGTTCCTCGGTACGACGCTGTAGCTCGAGCAGCGACATGCCCGGCACGAGCCGCTCCGCCAGCGCCGACGCCCCGCCCGATATCAGCAGCAGGACTCGTGCGTCCTTTGGCGCCGCCTGGACCCGCTCAAGCAGTCGATTGCCAGCATGCAGCGAGCGCTCGTTAGGCACGGGATGGCCCGCCTCAATGATCTCGACGTCGAGCAGATCGCGCAGCGCCGCGACGCCGTGATCGGGCTTGGTGACCACCAGCGTGGGGCAGATGCGCTCCAGCCGCTCCCGGGCCCCGAGCACCATCGCCGACGCCGCCTTGCCAACCGCTAGCACCTCGTCGAAGCGACTGGTGCCCAGCGCGGCCAGCGCCGCCGACACGGTGGAGCGTCCGCTCACCGCGCGCACCCCGTCCCACCAGAGATCCTCGACAAGCGGCATCAGGGTGCGCCCAGCAGGCCGTGCCGACGCAGCGCGGTGGTCAGCCGCAGCGCGGCCTCGAGGCCCTGCTCGACATCGCCGCCATCCAGCAGCCCTGCGACGCCGTCGAGGTCGCGACGCATCGCGGCGCGGTCATCGGGCGCCATTGCCGCTAACCGGGCAGGATCGACTCGACCCACGTCGATCGGGCTCGCCCTTCCAGCATCGACGTAGCCGGCGGGCACGGCCCCTTTGGCATTCACCACGCGACGCTCGCGTATGGCCAGCAGCATCTGCAGCACGGCCTGCTTAGCGCCGGCAACCCGCGAGGGATGATCGGTGTCCGCAGCGGCGTGGGGCAGCAGCATGAGCCGCTCGCCGTGCGCGCGCAGCAGCGCAAGGTAGGGCCGCATGGGGCCGCTGACGACACCGTCCGCATCGACGAACACGTCGGCATCGATCGCGGCATGCGCAACGCGCCCTGTGCCCAGCGCTGCCTCTAGGGCGGTCGCATCGACCAGCTCGCCACGATCGAAGTTGATAAGCGTTGCACCGGGCGTCAGCGCGCCGAGCACCCGTGCGTCGATGAGTCCCGCATTGGCGTGACCGCCGGGACCGAGGGCCCCCAGACCCAGATGGACGCTCAGCACATCGGCATCCGCCGCCGCGGCGTGTGCCGTGGGCGCAAACTCGAATCCCTCCGCCTCGATCCAGCGCCGCCGCTCGAGACGAGCGAAGACCGCGACGCGCAGGCCGAAGGCCTGCGCCAGGCGCGCGAACTCGCGGCCGATGCTGCCGAAACCCAAGACGGCGCAGCGCTGGCCTTCGAGCTTCGCGCAGGGGAACCGACCGAGATCGCGTCCGGTGTCGAAGCGGTTCGCGGCGACGGCTGCGTGCAGCTCATCCAAGGGCAGCGCGGGACGAAAGCGCAGCAGCGCCTTCATGGCCATCTGGGCGGTTGCCCGCGCGTTGTAGCCGGGCGTGTTCATCAATGGCGCGGTGCCGCCGCCGTCGCCGCCGCCCCAGCTGTCGCTTGCCATGTTGGCGGTACCCGCGCCGATTCGAACACCGCCTTCTTGAAACCGACTGCCAGGGGGAATGAACGTCGCCGCAGCGATGACCGCATCAAACTGGCCCTGTGCCGAGATATTCAGAATCTCGTCGGCGGTCGTCAGGGCCGGCTGATAGCTGAAATGGCAGCCGGGACCGGGTCGCGCCGGCAGCGGTCCGCGGTGGAAGTGCGCGCCCTGATTCGCGACAAAGGCTGCCACCTCGCTCGCGTCGCCGGCGTCCGCACCAAACTCGCTCGCGGCATCGAGCGCCAGCCCGACCGGGTCGACGATCAGGATTCGATGGGTCGAGTCGCTGGCAGGCAAGGTCATTTGATCTCTGAACTAGGGCGGTGAACGAGCGGCATCGGTGGGCACTGTGTTCCCTCGGCGGCAGACGATACCTGCCCGAGGACCTCACGACCCGCAGCGTGCAATTGTACCTGCCCGGCGCAAGCCGGGCTGCGCTCCGCTAAAAACGGCGCGGCCCCGCGCGGATCGCTTCTGCGATCCCCCACCCCTCGGTCTTTCTCATGGCGCGACGCTCCCGTCGAGCGGCCTCGGATGGCACACTGCTGGGCGCAAGACGAACGGAGCACTCGCCGATGCCACTGCGGACCGCGACTCAATGGGGCGTCTACGACGTCGACGTGAGCGCCGATCGAATCAGCGCCGTCGCGCCGCTGGCGTTAGATCCGGATCCATCGCCGCTGGGCGATGCGCTGCTCGACGGCGTCCAGCATCCCTTGCGCGTCGCCCGGCCCGCCGTGCGTAAGGGCTGGCTGCAGGCCCGCGAGCAGGGGCGGCCGACCGCGACCAGCGGGTACGACCGCGGCCGCGAGCCGTTCGTGGAAGTGCCTTGGGACGAGGCCAGCGAGCTGGCCGCCAGTGAGCTCGCTCGAGTCGTCGACGAGCACGGCAACAAGTCGATCTTCGGCGGCTCCTACGGTTGGGCCAGCGCGGGTCGCTTCCATCACGCACAGTCGCAGCTGCACCGCTTCCTCAATCTGCTGGGCGGCTGCACCCGCACCTACAACTCTTACAGCACGGCCGCCGCGCAGGTGATCCTGCCACGCGTCATCGCGTACTGGCACGAGATGGAGGTCCAGCAAGCCTCGTGGGGCGAGATCGCGCAGGGCGCGGAGTTGGTCGTCAGCTTCGGCGGTATGCCGCTGCGCAACTCGCAGGTGGCGTACGGCGGCATCACCACTCACCAGACGATGCCGGGCATGCGCGCCGCGGCGGCGGCCGGCGTCAGGTTCGTCGTCATCAGCCCCATCGCCGACGATGTCCCTGATTGGCTGGACGCCAGACATCTGGCGATCCGTCCGGGCACCGACGTCGCCCTGATGCTGGCGCTGGCGTACGTGCTGGTCGACGAAGAGCGGTTGGACCGCAATTTTCTCGCGACCCACAGTGTCGGCTTTGAACGCTTCGAACCCTACCTGCGCGGGAACAGCGACGGCGTCGCGAAGACCCCGGCCTGGGCCAGCGCGATCTGCGGCATTGCGGCCGAGGACATCGTCTGGCTCGCGCGCGAGCTAGCGGGCCGGCGCACTTTCATGAACGCGGCCTGGTCGCTGCAGCGCGCCCATCACGGCGAACAACCCTACTGGGCGCTGGTGACGCTGGCGGCGATGCTGGGCGAGCTGGGTCAGCGCGGGCGCGGCGTGGGTTTCGGCTACGCGGCGGAGGGTTTCGTCGGCAGCGATACCCGCCGCTTCGCCTGGGCGGCGCATCCAAAGGGTCGCAACCCGACCGGCTTCGCCGTGCCCGTGGCGCGCATCGCCGAGGTGCTGGAAAATCCGGGCGCGCCGCTCAACTACGACGGCCGCGTGCTGACCTGCCCCGACATCCGACTCATCTACTGGGCCGGCGGCAATCCCTTTCATCACCATCAGGATCTCAATCGCCTACGCCGGGCCTGGGCGCGGCCGGATACCGTGATCGTCAACGAGCCCTGGTGGACGCCGGTCGCCCGGCATGCGGATATCGTCCTGCCCGCGACGACGCCGCTCGAACGCGAGGACATTTGCGCCTCGAGCCACGACGACTACGCTCATGCCATGCAGGCGGCCCTGCCGGTTCAGGGTGATGCCAAATCTGACTTCGAGATCTTCTGCGCACTCAGCGACCGGCTCGGCCTGCTCGACGAGTTCAGCGCGGGCCGCACGCCGCGCGAATGGCTGCGAAACATGTGGGAGCGCAGCGCCGAGCGCGCCGAAGAGGAGGGCTTCGAGCTGCCCAGCTTCGACGTGTTCTGGCAGGAAGGTCTGTATCAGCTGCCGGACAAGGAACGGCCCGCAGACTGGCTGGCCGCCTGGCGCGCGGATCCCGCCGCGCATCCGCTGACGACGCCGTCGGGACGGGTGGAGATATTCTCGGCCGCGATCGCCGCGATGGACCACGACGACTGCCCGCCCCACCCGGCATGGCTGGAACCGTTCGAGCGTCTGGGCGCGTCGGGCACGCCGCCGGGCGCGCTGCATCTGGTCA
>JBCCGT010000026.1:0-71889 GCA_039029135.1 Pseudomonadota bacterium
CCCCCCCCCCCCCCCCCCCCACTCGCACCCCTCGGTTTCTCTGCCATCTCTGCTTCTCCGCAGAAAGAGAGACGGTCGCGCTTTGCTAACGCTAACTCGCGCCCTTCAATCGTTCCGTATCTTCGATGTCCCCCGCCACGGTGCGCGCCCCCGAGCAGATAGTGAATCGCGGCCCAGGCGTTGAACAACACTGCCACGCACAACGCCCAGCGCAGCGACAGATTGGCAAACTCCGGTTCCAGCACATCGCTGATGAAACCGATGAAGTAAGGCCCGAGGCCCATGCCGATCAGGTTCAACACCAGCAGCAGGATGGCTGAGGCCACGGCGCGCATGCGCAGCGTCACCAGCGCCTGGGTCATCGCGAACGACGGGCCGAGGTACATCGCGCCAAGAATCGCCACCATCCCGAGCGACAGGTACACGGCCGCGATCGAGCCGTCGTACAGATAGGCGAGGAACTGAAAGGGCACCATCGCGAGCGTCGCCAGGCCCGGTATCCACAGATACCAGCGCCGCTCGCCGGTGCGGTCGAAGAACTTGTCGGCCAGGTAGCCGCCGGCGAAGGTGCCGATCGCGCCGATGCCGGAGATCGCGGCCAGCCAATAGCCCACCTCGGTGATCGGCACGTCGTGGGTACGCAGCAGAAAAGGCGCGTTCCACGTGCCGGCGCCGTAGCCGACGAAGGCGTGCAGCCCGCACGCAAGGCTCATGTGTCGAAACGATCGCTTGCCCCACAGAAACCGTAGTACGTCCGCCATGGGCGGGGAGGGCTCATCAGTCTGGCTCGTCGTCGCCGCCTCAGACATTCCGCGCGGCGGTTCGCGCAGCGTGAACAGGATCAACAGCGCGATCGCGATGCCGGGCACGCCGACGAGGATGAACGTGTCGCGCCAGCCGAGGTTTTCGGCGCCCCAGCCGCCGACCGCGTTGCCGATCATCGACCCCAGCGGAATACCCAGCGCGTAGATGGACAGCGCCGTAGCGCGGGTCTCGACAGGGAAGTAGTCGGAGATGAGGGAGTGGGACGGCGGGCTGGCGCCGGCTTCGCCGACGCCCACGCCGATACGCGCCAGCAGCAGGTGCCAGAAGTTGGCGGCGAGACCGCAGACGGCGGTCATCGCGCTCCAGATGATCATGGCGATCGACAGCACCTTCACCCGGCTGGTGCGGTCTGCGAGCGCGGCGATGGGCACCCCGAGCGTCGAATAGAACAGCGCGAACGCCAGTCCCCCGAGCAGTCCCAGTTCGGTGTCGCTGAGATCGAGGTCCGCCTTTATCGGATCGAGCAGTATTCCCAGGATCGACCGATCGATGAAGTTGACGATGTAGCCGAGCAGCAGCACGACCAGCGCGTAGTTGCGATAGCCCCGCGTGTAGCGCTCCGTTCCCGGCGCAGCGGTATTCATCAGCGTGCGGTGTAACCGCCGTCCACGGGTAGCACCACGCCGTTGACGAAGCTCGCGTCGTCGCTGGCGAGGAAGGCCAGGGCGGCCGCGATTTCCTCCGGTTGGCCTAGTCTGCCGATCGGGTGCAGCCCCTCGAGAAAGGCGTGCCCCTCCGGCGTCTCGCGCATCTCTGCCGTCATGGGGGTTTCGATGTAGCCCGGCGCGATGGCGTTGACGCGCACCCCGCGCGGTCCCCAGGCGATGGCGTATTGCTTGGTCAGGCCCGCAACGGCGTGCTTGGAGGCGATGTACGCGCCGGCGCCGCGGCTCATCTCAAGGGGCTCTTCTCCCTCCGCCGGCGGGGCGCCGACCAGCCCCACCAGGCCGGCGATCGACGCCGTGTTGATGATCGCGCCGCCGCCCGACTCCTCGATCAGCGGCGCCGCGTGGAACATACCGTTGGCGACGCCGTTGAGGTTGACGTTGATCACGGGCTCCCACTCGAGGTCGCCGCCGCCGATGCCGGCGTTGTTGAACAGCACGCGCACGCCGCCGAAGGCGCTGGCCGTGTCCGCGAGAGCGGCGGCGTAGGCCTTCTCGTCGGTGACGTCGAGCGCGCAGGCCTGCGCTTTGCCACCCTGCTGATCGATCATGGCGGCCGTTCTGGCCGCGCCTTCGCCGTCGAGATCGGCGCACATGATCGCCGCGCCTTCCGCCGCCAGCCGCAGCGCCCCGTGGCGCCCGATGCCGCTGGCCGCGCCGGTGATGAGCGCACCCCGTCCGTCAAATCGTGCCATTCCCCCGATCTCCCTTGTAAACCCTCGCGCTCGATTATGACCCGCTCAATCGCGCCACCGCCAGCGGTGTCGGATGGATCGCGCATTGCCTCTGTTCACCCGCTGGGTCCTCCATTATCGTCATCGCGTTCCTTATCAATCGGACCGGGGAGACGCGCCATGACCGACACGCAGAAGCAGATTCACACCACGGTAACCAGCGACGGCCAGCTTAGGCTCGCGATCGCCGAGGTGCCCGTGCCAGAGCCCAAGCCGGAGGAGGTCGTCGTCCGGATCGAGGCGGCGCCGATCAATCCCTCAGATCTGGGGCTGTTGTTCGGGCTGGCCGATATGACGACGGCGCGCGTCGATAACGGCGGTGTCGTCGCCGACGTCGCAGACGCGATGGTGCGCGCGCAGAAGGCCCGCCTCGATCAGGCGCTGCCGGTCGGCAACGAGGGCGCCGGTGTCGTTGTCGGGGCGGGGGACAGCGACCTCGCACAGTCGCTGATGGGCAAGACCGTCGCGATCCTCGGCGGCGCCATGTATACGCAGTTCCGGGTGATCAAGGCCAAGCAGTGCCTCCCGATGCCGGACGGCGTTGAACCGCGCGAGGCCGCCTCCTGTTTCGTCAACCCGCTGACCGCGCTCGGCATGGTCGAGACCATGAAGGCCGAAGGCCACACCGCGCTGCTGCACACGGCCGCCGCCTCGAATCTGGGTCAGATGCTGCAGAAGATCTGCCTCGCGGACGGCGTCGATCTGGTCAACGTTGTGCGCAAGCCGGAGCAGGCGGCCATCCTGCGCGACATCGGCGCGAACTATGTCTGCAACTCCAGCGACGATAACTTCAGCGAGCAGCTCGTAGACGCCCTGGCCGCGACCAACGCGACCATCGGTTTCGACGCGACCGGCGGCGGCAAGCTCGCGGGCCAGATTCTGGGCGCCATGGAGCAGGCCCAGAATCGCAACGCGACCGAGTTCAGCCGCTATGGCTCGGACACCTACAAGCAGGTCTACATCTACGGCGGTCTGGACCGTTCGCCGACGACGCTGAACCGCAACTTCGGCATGTCCTGGGGCCTCGGCGGCTGGCTGCTGACACCCTTCCTGCAGAAGATCGGCTTCGAGGCGGCGCAGGCCCTGCGCGAACGCGTGGCCCGCGAGATTCGGACGACCTTCGCGAGTTCTTACACGCGCGAGGTGGGACTGCAGGAGGCGCTGACGCTCGAGGCCATCGCCGAGTACGGTCAGCAGGCGACCGGGCAGAAGTACCTCATCAATCCCAACGCCTGACGGCGACCAAGCAGGACCCGCGGAACCACCGATGAACAGAAGTCTGCGCCACGGCCGAGAGATCGTCGCGATACCGGGACCGTCTATGATCCCGGAGCGCGTGCTGAACGCGATGCATCGGGCGATGCCAAACATCTACGAGGGCGAGCTGATCGACGTGTCGACTTCGCTGTTTGCGGATCTGCCGCAGATCGCGCGCACGTCGGGTGACGCGTTCATCACCATGTCGAACGGCCATGGCGCCTGGGAGATGGCCCTGACCAACACGCTGTCGCGCGGCGATCGGGTGCTGGTGCTCGAATCGGGCCTGTTCGCCAACGTCTGGGGCCGCATGGCCAACACCCTGGGCATCGAGGTCGAGACGCTGCCCGGCGACGAGCGGCTGGCGGTCGATCCGAACGCGGTGGAGGCCGCGCTGCGTGCCGACGCCGCGCACCGCATCAAGGCGCTCTTGGTCGTGCAGGTGGACACGGCGACCTCGGTGCGCAACGACATCGCCGCCGTTCGTGCCGCCATGGACGCGGCCGGTCATCCGGCGCTGCTGATGGTCGATTGCATCGCCTGTCTTGGCTGTGAGCGCTTTGAGATGGACGACTGGGGCGTGGACGTGACCGTCGCGGGCTCGCAGAAAGGGCTGATGGTGCCTCCCGGGCTTGCGTTCGTGTGGGCGAACGAGAAGGCCTGGTCGGCATACAGTCGCGCCGATCTGAAGACCGGCTATTGGGACTGGGGGCCGCGCAAGACCGCCGAGAGCCACTACCTGCACTATTGCGGTACGCCGCCGATCCAGCACATCTACGGTCTGCGCGAGGCGCTGGACATGCTGTTCGAGGAAGGTCTCGACAACGTCTGGTGGCGTCACGAACAGCTCGCTGATGCCGTGCGCGCAGCCGTCGCGGCCTGGAGCGCCGGCGGGCAGCTTGCGTTCAACATCACTGAGCCACACCAGCGTTCAAACGCGGTGACCACCATTCGCGCCAGCGGGATCGACGCCGATCAGATGCGCAGCGTGGCGGAACATGGGGCCGGTCTGGTGCTCGGGATCAACATCGGCGAGTTCGACAACGCCTTTCGCATCGGCCACATGGGGCACCTGAACCCGCCGGCGGTTTTGGGTGTGCTCGGCACGATCGAGGCGACGCTGCTGGCGTTGGGTGCGAGATTGCCGGAGTCCGGCGTTGCGGCGGCGGCGGCGAGTCTAAGTGATGGGCTGCAAGCGACCAGCGAGGTTGCCGACAGTCGAAACGGTATTGGGTCATGCTGTTAGTCGCGCGCCAACCCCTACCGCGCCTATAACCTTTTCGTTGTCGCAGTTGTCACGGCGTGCCGACCTGGCGAAGCTGCTTACTGCCTAGCCGGATAGGGTCGGCCGGTAAAGACTTGGTCGTGATAGCCATGGCTGCCGACTTCTGCCGCGAGCGCGCTCATGGGCTTTTCGCCGTTGAGGCATCGCCTCAGCATGGCACCGAAATCGAATCTGGGCTCCCAGCCCAGATCCTTGCGCGCGGCATCGTTGACATACACGCGATCGATCCGCACGAACATGCGCCACCCCAGGGCTCGATAGGCATCTTCGAAACCGCTAACGTGTTTGGCCACCACCGGTGTGGCGTCCTCGTTGAGCGCCATGGCGTCATCGGCGTTTAGCGGTGTTGTGGCGCTCACGATGTAGCATCCAAAGCGTAGCTCTGGCGCCCTGGCGGCTGCCCGGATATGCGCGTCCACAACATCCTGTAAATCGACGCGGCGATAGAGAAATTCGTTTAGCTTCGCGTTCGCGTCCGCGAAACCGTTCCTGATGCCGTCGTTGTCGTCCTCCTCGGCGAAAAACCTGGAGGTGCGCAAGATGATGCAGTTCAGTCCCTCTTGCCGATGAAACAACTGGCAAAGGTCTTCTGCAGCGATCTTTGTGGTTCCGTATATGTTCTTGGGTATGGGGTCCGTCTGCTCCGTCACCCAGGCTGCGGCTTGACCTGGAGGCGGTCGCAGCGCGTCTCCGAAAGTGCTCGTGGTGCTGGTAAAGACGACGCTTCTGACCGAGTGTGTTACGGCGGCTTCCAGCAGGGACAGCGTGCCGCCAATGTTTGTCGCGAGGAATTCCGCCTTCGAGTGTGTTTCGATGTGCGGCTTGTGCAGCGTGGCGGTGTGATACAGCGTGTCGACGCCCGCCATACACTGATTGACCAGGGCGGTGTCCTGGATTGAGCCAACATGGGTCGTGTAGGGGGACGGTTTGACGTCCAGACCGAGCACATCTAAGGCGTCGTTCTTGCGCAAGACTCTGACGAGACCTTCCCCGAGGTGACCCGAACTCCCTGTAACCAGGATCTTCACAATCCTTCGCTGTCGCTGCTTGGTACGGCGCCGCTCGTGGCGCTAGTCAAACTGCTTCTCTCCGCTCGCAAACAGCAGATAGAACAGCATCCCGAACAACGTCACGCCCGCCGTCGTCTGCCACACCACCTCCCACGAACCGGTCGTGTTCAGGATCCAGCCGGTGACGTACACGCCGATGATGCCCGGAATCGTTCCAGCCGTGTTGGTGATGCCCATCAGGGTGCCGGCGTGTTTGGGGCCCAGGTCCATGTGATTCACGCCGTACCCGCCCATGCCGAACGCGCCGAACACCTTGCCGAGACACATCAGGCTGATTGCGGCCCAGACGCTGGTCGCCTGAGCGACAAACAGCAGACAGACGGCGAGCCCGCCGAAGGCGATCGTCTGCATCGATTTGCGCACGATCGTGACGTTGTAGCCGCCGCTCAGCAGGCGATCGGCGATGTTGCCGAGCACGTTGAGCGCGATGAGCGATGCGATGTGCGGCAGCATCGATATCAGCCCGACCGACGCGAAGTCGACGCCGAGCTGTTCGTTGACGTAGATCGGCAGCCACGACAGCACGACGTACAGCGTCCAGTTGTTCGCGAAGTGCGCGACGATGATCGCCCACAGCGGTAGGTTCGACAGCATGGTGCCCCAGCTCGGGCGCTCAGCCGCCACGCCGCTGGCGGGGGCGTTCGCCTCGATGTAGGCCAGCTCTTCCGGTGAGATGTTCGGGTGCTGCTGCGGCGTCGCCGTGACCAGCACGCGCCACAGCGCGTACCAGACGACGCCGACCAGACCGAACAGGTAAAACGCCCATTCCCAGCCCAGGGTCTGCACGATGATGGGCGTGACCAGCAGGGCGAAGACGGTGCCGGTGGGTATGCCGCTGGCGTTCAGGGCGAGTGCCTTCGATCGCTCGCCGTCGGGGAACCAGCGGCTCACCATGCTGTAAACGGAGGGGAAGGTGACGGCCTCGCCCATGCCCATGCCGATGCGCGCGAGCAGCAGCACGACGAATCCCATCCACGCGGCCCAGGGCGTGACGATGGTGAACAGCGACCACAAGAGCACCCCCATACCAAGCACGATCGCGCCGCCGTAGCGGTCGGCCAGCCGGCCGCCGACGATCTGAATGACCATGTAGCCAATAAAGAACGACGACAGGACGACGCCCTGCGTCTGCTTGTCCCAGTTGAACTCTGCGGCCATCGGAATGATCGCAACCGAGATGTTCACGCGATCGATGTAGCAGATAAAGGTCGCGAGAAAACACATCGCGATGACGCGATAGCGCGTCTGCCAGCCTCCCGGCTGGGTCACTTCGGCCATCTGGAATCCCCCCTGGCACGTGGCTCGCCCCCGCTACTATAAACCCGGTCCACGGCGCGGCTTTGTTAGACTGGTAAGTCGCCCCGCCGGTCGGCGGCCAAGAGTGGCCGTTCGAGCGGTCACGAGACCCGATGTGATACGAGCTTTGTGTTGTTCGCTGCGTTAACCGTTTCCGATCCCGCGCGCGCCTGCGAACGCCTTCTTCAGCGCACCCTGGGCGACGAAGCCGAGCGCTGGCTGGATGCGCCGGCGCACGAGGCGCTGGCCCTGATCGTCGAAGACCTAGTGCTGCGCGGCCAGCTACACGCGCCGGGGCGACGCGTCGCCGATTACTACCTCGGGCGCCATCTCCTCATGCGGCGCGCCGTGTTGCAGGCGCTCGCTCGACGCGAGCCGGCACCCATCAAGCGCCCGATCTTCGTCCTCGGGCTACCCCGTACCGGCACCACCTTTCTGCACGAGCTGCTCGCAAGCCACGCGCGGCTGCGCTCGCCGACGTTTTGGAACTCGCATCATCTGCCGGCTGGTCCGCTGGTCAACGCGCTCACGCGCGCGGCCATCGCGGCGCAGCTTGCCGCACTCGATCTGTTTGCCCGCGACTTTCGTCGCATCCATGCCCTGCGCACCAACGGCCCGCACGAATGCGTGTCCATACAGGCGTACAGCTTTCGCAGCATCACGTTCCACGCCGCGTTCCGGCTGCCGCGCTACGACGCGTGGATGCGCAGCGCGGGCTTCGATTGGGGGCCTGCTTACGCGTGGCACGAGCGGCACCTGGGCCTGCTGGGCGACGCCGCGACGCGCTGGGTGCTCAAAGCGCCGGCCCATACGCTGGGCATCCACGCGCTGCTGCGGCGCTATCCGGACGCGCTGTTCGTGCAGACGCATCGCGACCCGCGCAGCATCGTGCCGTCTATGGCGAGCCTGACGCGCAGCCTGTCCCGGGTGACGACCCGGCGGCGCGATCCGGCGGAGATCGGTCGCGACGTCGAGGCGCTGTGGCGTCAGGGTTTGCTGCGCACCCTTGCCGCGCGGCGCGCCGACCCGGCGCTCGAGGCGCGGTTCATCGATGTTGGCTACCGCGAGCTCGTCGCGGATCCGGCCGCCGTGGTGGAACGGGTGCTGAGGTTCGCTGAAGTCGAAGCGGACGTCGAGCTGGCCGCGAAGCTACGGGGCCGTATCGAGTCGCGCCACCAGCGGCCCCGGCATCGCTACAGTCTGGAGCAGTTCGGGCTGGAGGCCGACGCGCTTGCCGCCGCCTACGCGGACTATCTGGCCGCCTATCCGCAGGCGCAGACTTGAGCCGGGCAGGCTCGCCTTCGGTTTTACGCCGTTGGTTTACAATGGCGCGACGGCCTGTGTGAGCCGCGCAGAACGTTCGAAGCAAGACCCGAGGGAGAGTCGTCATGGTTGCCATCAGCGTGCTGGATCTGTCGCCGATCGTCGAAGGCGGGAGCGCGGCGCAGGCCCTGCAGAACTCGCTCGATCTTGCGCGCCACGCGGAACGGCTCGGCTATCGGCGCTACTGGGTCGCGGAACACCACAACATGCCGGGCATCGCCAGCGCGGCCACGGCGGTCGTGATCGGCCATATTGCGGGTGGTACGAACTCCATTCGCGTCGGTGCGGGCGGCATCATGCTGCCGAACCACGCCCCGTTGGTCGTCGCGGAGCAGTTCGGCACCCTCGCGGCGCTGTATCCCGGACGCATCGATCTCGGTCTCGGCCGCGCCCCGGGCACCGACCCGGCGACGACCGCGGCGCTGAGGCGCACGCGAGAGGGCAGTCAGGACGATTTCCCGCGCGACGTGGTCGAGCTGCAGGCGTATCTCGGGCCGGCCCAGCCGGGGCGAGTGCAGGCCGTGCCCGGCGTCGGCTCGAACGTGCCGCTGTGGATTCTGGGCTCCAGCCTGTTCGGGGCCCAGCTCGCGGCCATTTTGGGGCTGCCGTTTGCCTTCGCCTCGCACTTCGCGCCGCAGATGCTGATGCCCGCGCTCGAGATGTATCGGGACAACTTCAAGCCGTCGGCCCAGTGCGAGGCGCCCTACGTCATGCTGGGATTCAACGTCTGCGCCGCAGACAGCGAGGCAGAGGCCCGCTACCTGCGCACCTCCATGCAGCAGGCGTTTCTCAATCTGCGCCTCGGGCGGCCAACGCCGCTGCCGCCGCCGGTCGAGAACCTACGCGACACGCTTGAGCCTGGCGCTCGCCAGCTATTGGATCAGCAGAGCAGCCGTGGCGCGGTGGGCACCATCGCCACCGTGCGGGAAGCATTCGATGCGTTCGTCGCCGAAACCGGTGCCGACGAAGTCATGATCACGGCAGGAATATACGATCACGCGGCGCGGCTGCGCTCTTACGAGCTAGCGGCCTCGCTGGTCGACTCCGCCGCAGCCGCCTGAGCGTCCGCGTCCGGTATACCGCGGACGGCGTACCAGACGCCGGGCAGCGATGACAGCAGCTCGATGATCATGTGGCTGAAGCCGATCATCACCAAGCGTTCCGCGTCCGCGCCCAGCGGCAGGAACATCGCCAGCAGCAGCCCCTCGCGCACCCCGAGGCCGCCTAGCGAGATCGGCGCGATGATAACGATCACCAGTACCGGCACGTACACGAACGCGAGCAGCGGGGCGATGCCCGCGCTGTACGCGTAGAACAGCGCGATGAAGGCGACGCAGCGCAGCGTCTGTACCACCAGCGACAGGCCGTACAGGCGTACGAAGGATGCGCTCGGGGAGATGTTGTCGCCGATCACTTCGATCAGCTGCGCGAGCTTGGCGGGCGGATGGAACCGCGCGATGAGGCGCGTGCCCAGGCGTTTCGCGACAGCGGTCGCCAGCAGGCTCCCCAACAGGGCGACGACCAACAGCCAGCCGACGAGCGGCGGAATCAGTTCGCCGACGAAGACGAGCGCCAGCACGCCGATGGGCAGAATGGCGATGATGCCGAAGTACTTGTCCAGCAGCACGATGGACAGCGCCTTGCGCACATCGCGCGCGAATGCATTGAGCTGCCAGCCGCGCACCAGATCCTGAGCGATGCCACCGGGTAGCGCGAACCCTGCCAGCGAGCTGGTCGACAGCATCGCGAACGACGCGTGGTAGCTGGTGTCGACGC
The DNA here is from genome assembly GCA_039029135.1 of Pseudomonadota bacterium. Classification (GTDB taxonomy): domain Bacteria; phylum Pseudomonadota; class Gammaproteobacteria; order Pseudomonadales; family Azotimanducaceae; genus JALZVT01. Next base: position 10,232 of record JBCCGT010000026.1, read on the forward strand.
TGAACTCGCGGCCGATCAGCTGCAGCCGCCAAGCCATCAGCAGGCGCACGGCCATGATCGTCGCGAGCGACCACAGCAGGCCATCCCAGCGCGCCGAAGCGAACACATCGGCCAGCTCTGTCAGCTCGACCTGACGCGCGATCAGGACGATCAGCAGGGTCGCCCCGAGAAGCCGGAGACATGTTTTTACATATGCAGGCATGTGGCGGAGTAAGGTGCTCGATCCGGCGATTGTAGAAGGGGCCCGACCGTCGGCCAATGACGCGCGTCACGCCGGTCACCGCGTCGCCGCAGATAGAATGCGCGGACACTGAAGTTGAGATTGAGACACTAGGGTGAGCGAACAGCCAGCCCGCACGGCGATACCGCAGATCACAGCGTCGGGAGAACCCGAGCGCTCTGCCGTGGCCGGTGGTTTTTGGCACGGCCGCCCGGTGCTGGTCACCGGCGCCGCAGGCTTTACCGGGCGTCATCTCGTGGGGGAACTGCTGGACGCGGGCGCGCAGGTGTTCGCGGCGCTGCGTCCAGGCGGCAGCGATGCCGAGTTCGACCCGCGGGTGAGCCGACGCCGGGGCGACCTGCGCTCGGCCGACGACTGCCAGCGACTCGTCCAGGGGATCGACACGGTCTTTCATGTGGCCGCCGTATTTCGCACGGTGGGCGTGACCCGCGAGTCGTTGTTCGAGTCTCATGTGACGGCCACCCAGCACCTGATTCAGGCAGCCGCCGAGGCGGGCGCGCGCCGCTTCGTTCATACCAGCACGATCGGGGTGCAGGGTCCCAACCCGCCCGAACAGGCACTGGAGTCCGACCCGGCAGCGCCGGACGACGACTACCAGGTCACCAAATACGAGGGCGAGTTGGCGGTCGCCGCCTGCGCCGACAGCGTCGGTCTGCCCTTCAGTATCGTGCGGCCATGCGCCATCTACGGCGCGGGCGATGACCGCTTTCTGAAGATCATCCGCCCGATTGCGCGCGGTCAGTTCACGATGATCGGCCGCGGCGCGGGCAAGTTTCATCTCGTCCACGTCCGCGATCTCGCCGCCGGGCTCATGCTCGCCGGGGAGAAAGACGCTGCGGTTAGCGAGGTGTTCACCATTGGCGGCGAACGGGCGCCGACGCTTGCAGCCTTCGTCGACCTGATCGCGCGCCACACCGGCGGCGGCATGCTGCCGCTGCGCGTGCCGTACCGGCTGGTGTATTGGGCCGGCTATCTCTGCGAAAAGCTCTGTGGGCTGATTGGCGTCGAACCGCCGCTACATCGACGGCGTGTGAAGTTCTTCGCCAGCGACCGTTCGTTCGACCTGTCCAAGGCGGCATCGCGCCTCGGCTATCAGCCTAGCGTCACGCTCGATGACGGGGTGGGCGCGCTGGTGCGCTGGCACCGCGAACGCGGCGACATCTGACCCGTAGCCGGCCGCTAGCCGGACTCGGCGGAGCGCAGCTCCGTGGCTGCGCCGATGTTGGCCGAGATGTGCGCATAGATCGCCAGCAGCTCGCGCCTGAACACCTGTAGGCTGTGTTTCTCCCGCACCAGCCGGCGAGCGCGCTCCGCGATTTCGCTCGCGATCTCGCCGTCGTCAAACAACCGATCGAAGCCGTCCGCCATCGCCTGAACGCTGGGTGCGACGAGCAGCGCCTGGGTGTTGTCGACGACCTGGGTGTGAGTTGGCAGATCGGTCGCGAGCACGGGCTTGCCGGAATCGAGGTAGCTGTACAGCTTGAGGGGCGTGTTGGCACCGCTCGTGCGCGGCGACACCATCACGTCGGCATAGCCCATCAGCACGCCCAGGTTCTGCACGGGCTGGGGGCCGAGGAAGTGGGCGTTGTCACGCAGGCCCAGGACATCTGCTCGTTGCCGATAGTGCTCGATACTGGCCGCACTGCCGCCGATGATGATCAGGTGGCAGTTCATGGCGTTCGCGCGCGATGCGGCAAATCCCTCGAGCATGAGGTCGATGCCCTGATAGCGCTCCAGATTGCCGACGTACATGGACAGGTGCGCGTCCGCGGCCTGCAGTCTGCGCAGCAGTACCGGCGGCTCGGTGTCTATGGGTTCGTAGTAGTCCAAGAGCGACACGTCCTTGACCACGTAGACGCCGTCCGACGAACCTCGGGTGCGGGCCGCGTCTTCGCCCAGGCTGTCGCACATCGCCACGACGCTGGATGCGAAGCGCGTGGGGATCGACTCGATGGCGGCCAGCAGGCGGCGCAGCGGTCGCAGCGCGGACCAGCGGTCGACGAGCTGTGTGGTCATGCTGGAATCGATATCGGCCACATAGGGCACGCGGAACAGCGCGCGCAGGAGCAGCGCGATGAAACTGCTCTCCTCGACGGCGTGCACGAGGTCGTAGCGCTCCCGGCGCGCCATGCCGATGGCGTCGAACAGCATCAGAAAGTCCAGCCACAGCTTCTTGGCCGAGAAACCGACCTTGATGGCGTCGATGCCGGTCCAGGTACCGACGCGCTGCACCCTCAGGCCCGGATGGTCGAGGTCCTTGCCGCCTGGAAAGGTCAGGAGATCGATCTCATAGCCCGCAGAGGCGAGGGTCGCGATCGTCATGTCGATCGCGATCGGCGTGCCCCGGTCGCTATGGCACGGCTGCGGTGCCAACAACAGAACTTTCATGTCTCCCGCGTGCGCTCCCTGTTTGCCGGCCGGCGGACGCAAGGGAGCGCCGGGCAGACAACGTTGCAGCAGAGTCCGTGCTGGTGGCGTCCCATTCCGCCTGGTCCGCAACGATTTCAGTGTTTTTCTGGTGGCGTCGGCCCGCCTGCGATCGTGTCCCCCGATCGCCGTCGCGACCGCAGCCAGTGTAGCAGCGTCGTGGGGGTGAAACTCCGGAGCGCACAGCTTTTTACAACCTGCTTGACTAGTTGCACGTCTCCGCTCGAAAGTGCCTGCTAGGTCGGCGCGCGCTTACAAGATGCCTACACCTTGCGCGACCGCGCGCGGTGCGGCCGTGCGATAACGCCTGCGGGCGCACCGATGTCGGATCCCCGCGGTGCTGCGTTGTGGCGAGCCAGCGCAGGTCTGTCGGACGGCTCGACTTTGTTTGGTAACATCTGGCGGTTTGCGCGTCGCGGTCCTGGTCGGACACAGCTTCGCCACTCTCGAACCGCAAGCGGGTCAGCGCCCCAGCAAGCAGCAAAGCAGTACCACCTATGGAATCTAGAGCATCAGCCGCGACCTATGAAACCTGGCGCGAAACCGCGCGCCTGACGGACGCGCGCAGCGGCGCCGATCGCTGGAAGGCTGCGGACGCCTCGCCCGGCTTCGACTACCGCGTTCTGCGCGATCGACTCACCGAACTGCGCCAACTGCGCAGCTCGGGCGACAGTCGCAAGCTCATCTACTACTTCGACGAAGGCCTGCACGGCAACATGGCCGGCATGGGCGCCCCGTCGCTGTATCGCAAGTCGGCGCTGGGTACCAAACACGTGATCGAGGACTACGTCGCCGAACTGGTCGCGGGGCTGGACCAGGTCGCCGAGGACGAAACGCTCGATCGCGCAGAGCGCGTCGATTTCTTCCGCCGCGCGCGCCACGCGTATGGCAGCTGTGCCCTCATGCTCTCGGGCGCGGGTTCGCTCGGCCCCTTTCACTTCGGCGTCGTGCGGGCCCTGGCGCAACAGAATCTGCTGCCGAACATCATCTCGGGCGCCAGCGCCGGTAGCCTGGTGGCGAGTTTTGCGTGCACCCGGCGCCCCGAGGAACTGGCCGAGGCGCTCGAAAACAAGGCGATCCTCGACCAGATCGAGATGCTCGGGGCGGTGGACGCGACGGGCGAAGGTTCGTCGGCGCGCATCTCGACCGAGGGTCTGCGCGCGCTGGTCGAGACCTGGATCCCCGACGTGACCTTCGCCGACGTGCTGGAGATTTCCGGCCGTCACCTGAACGTATCGGTCGCGCCCTCCGAGCTGCACCAGCAGTCGCGCACGCTGAACGCGCTGACGGCGCCGAACGTGCTGGTACGCGAGGCCGTGCTCGCCTCGTGCGCGGTGCCCGGCGTGTTTCCGCCGGTGTCACTGCTCGCGCGGGGCCCCGACGGGCGCAAGCGGCCCTACGTGCAGTCGCGTACCTGGGTGGACGGTTCGGTGACCGACGACATGCCGGTCGGGCGGCTCGCGCGGCTGTACGGCGCCAACTTCTTCATCGCCAGCCAGACCAACCCGATCGTGCTCTGGGCGCTCTTGGATCCGCACGCCACCGATCCGTTCTCGCAGTTCGCCGCCATGTCGCGCGTCATGTTCAAGGAGTGGCTGCGGCGATCTTATCCGCTCGCCATGAACATGGTCCGCAACCACTACCCGCTGAACGTCTGGACGCGCCTTTGGTATGGCGTCTGGTCCCAGGACTACACCGCCGACGTCAACATCGTCCCCGGTCGACGCCTGTACGATCCGCGCAAGTTGCTGTCGCCGCTGGAACCCAAGGAGGCCCTGCGTCTCATTGCGGACGGCGAGCGTTCGACCTGGCCCAAGGTAGAGCGCATCCGGATCTGCACGGCGGTAGGGCGGAGCCTGGATGCCCACCTCGCGGAACTGGAAGACCAGTCGCCGCTCGTCCGCAGCAGCTCCGGGGCTGCGACCGTCTGACGCCCGTGCGCGCCCTCTACGACTATCCGAAGTATTGGGCGGAGTGCTACGGCACCGCGCCCTTCCTGCCCATGTCGCGCACCGAGATGGACGAGCTCGGCTGGGATAGCTGCGACATCATCATCGTCACAGGCGACGCCTACGTCGACGCGCCGAGCTTTGGCATGGCGGTGATGGGGCGCTTTCTGGAAGCGCAGGGTTTTCGGGTCGGCATCATCAGCCAGCCGGACTGGCGTGATCCGGACAGCGTGCGCGTCCTTGGCGAGCCGAATCTGTTCTTCGGCGTCACCGCCGGCAACATGGATTCGATGATCAATCACTACACCGCCGACCGGCGACTGCGCAGCGACGACGCCTACACCGCGGGCGATGTGGCCGGGCAACGGCCTGACCGGGCGGTGATCGTCTATACGCAGCTCGTCCGCGCGGCCTTCGCCGCCGCGCCGGTGATCATCGGCGGCATCGAAGCCAGCCTGCGCCGCATTTCCCAATACGATTACTGGAGCGACAGGGTGCGGCGCTCGGTGCTACTCGATTCTGGCGCGGATCTGCTGCTGTTTGGCAACGCCGAGCGGGCTATCGCGGAGGTGGCCCAGCGGCTCGCCAACGGCGAGCCGATCGAGGCGCTGAAGGATATACGCGGTACAGCCCTGCGGCGTGTGGATCCGCCCGCCGGCTGGACGGAGATCGACTCGACCCGCATCGACTGGCCGGGACAAATCGACCTGCTGCCCAACCCGTACGAGATGGACACGGCCGCACAGACCCAGCCGGATGCGCCGCAAGCCGCGGGGGACGCCGGGGATGCGGCACAGCCCGTACGGATCGTGCCGCTGCCGCTGAAGTCGAAGGCGAGCCTGGACGCGGCGCGTACCTACATTCGCCTGCCGTCGTTTGCCAAGGTGCGCAACGATCCCGTGCTCTACGCCCACGCCTCGCGGGTGCTGCATCAGGAATCGAATCCCGGCAACGCGCACGCGCTGGTGCAGGATCACGCCGGCGACGATGTCTGGGTGAATCCGCCGCCGGTGCCGCTTACGACGGCAGAGATGGACTACGTCTTCGGCCTGACCTATCAGCGCAGGCCGCATCCGCGCTACGGCGACGCGAAGATTCCCGCGTTCGAGATGATCAAGACCAGCGTCAACATCATGCGCGGCTGTTTCGGCGGCTGCACCTTCTGCTCGATTACCGAGCACGAAGGGCGGGTGATCCAAAGTCGCTCCGAGGAGTCGATCCTCGCCGAGATCGCCGACATCCGCGACAAGGTGCCCGGTTTCACCGGCACGATCTCGGACCTTGGCGGGCCGACGGCCAACATGTATCGCCTGAATTGCAAGAGCCGCGAGGTGCAGGAAAAGTGCCGTCGGCTGTCCTGCGTGCACCCGACGATCTGCAAGCATCTCAACACGGATCACGCGCCGACGACCAAGCTGTATCGGGCCGCGCGAGCGGTGCCGGGCGTGAAGCGGGTGCTCGTCGCCTCGGGGCTGCGCTATGACCTGGCGGTACGCGACGAAGAGTACGTGCGCGAACTGGTCACGCATCACGTCGGCGGCTATTTGAAGATTGCGCCCGAGCACTCCGACGACGCCGTACTCGACAAGATGATGAAGCCCGGCATGGACAGCTACCATCGCTTTAAGGCGCTGTTCGAGAAGTTCTCCCAGGCGGCCGGCAAGCGGCAGTATCTGATCCCCTATTTTATCGCCGCGCACCCGGGCAGCGACGTGCCGCAGATGCTGGAACTCGCCCTGTGGTTGAAGGCGAACGATTTTCGCGTCGATCAGGTGCAGACCTTCTACCCGTCTCCCATGGCCCTGGCCACGGCGATGTACCATTCCGGCCGCAATCCGCTGAAGCCGCTGCGCTACAAGCGCGGCGAGCGCGTGTTCTCGGCCAAGGCGCTCGACGAGCGGCGGCTGCAGAAGGCCTTCCTGCGCTATCACGACGAGGCCAACTTTCCGCTGCTGCGCGAGGCGCTCGTCGCCATCGGTCGTGCGGATCTGATCGGTTCTCGACCGGGTCAGCTTGTGCCGGCCGAGCATCGGGGCAGTCAACGCCGGGGCGCCGCGCAGGACTCTGGACGGCGCCGCAAGACTGGCCGGTCTCGGCCTTCGCAGCCGGCGCGCGGCGGTCAGTGGTCCGGTCGGCACTGAGCAAACGTTCAGCGAACCGGAAATATTAGATCAGATCTAATTAAATGTCGGGCGTCTGTGCGCGTACGTACTTAATCGTACTTAGGCTTTACTTGTTGGTAACCCTTGCCGTCGAGACACTAAGTGCGGTGAGTGACGGCGGTAGTTCCAGGGAATCAGGAGCGTAGTTGCCGCGGGACGTAAGACGGCCCAGGGAAGGGCTGTGCTCACTTCGGCAGCGCCTTGTCGCTTGCACACTCAACCCTCGCAGCAACGGGACAGCGTTACGCCGCGAGGTGCGATCAAGCAGGCAGGCACCGTCGAGGATCAGGGAGGACGCGTTCACAGGGACGTGACATCCTTCCCGGCGCCGCGCAACCCCTCTTCAAATCGATTCGCCACCGACCCCAGCGGGCAGCCCCAGCCGCGCTGACGACGGTCGTTCGTCTTCTGTTGTGCTCGCGTGCGAGCGGCCTCTGCAAGTACCCTATACGGCTGGAAGTAGGGCTGGAAGTGGCTGGTTCGAGACACCGGGCGTGCCGCGTCGGTTCGCGGTGCGTCTTTAAACCGCGGCAATCCCGTCCAGTCGCTGGGGAGTACACGCAATGCCTACCTGCAGGGTCCTCTGTATGTTCGGCCGCACATTCGGCTGCGGACGGCGCCCGCGCGTTGGCAGCCTGCTGTGGGTGTCGCTGGTGCTCGGTGGCGCGGCCTCGGTCGCCGCCGCTGAGGCCGGCGATCGCGCCGCATGGCTGGGCGACCTGACGCCGATCGAGCGGGGTGCCTGGACGGCCAGCGACGCCGCGCATTTGCTCGAGCGGGCGGGTTTTGGCGCCACGCCCGCCGACGTCCAGCGGCTGCTGCGGCTCGGGCCGAAGCGGGCGGTGCGCGAGCTGTCACGGCCGCGTCGCGGCGCGAGCGCGTTTGTCCATTCCGGCATCTTTGATGCTGGGCTCGATCCCTTTCCGCCCAGCCGCCCGGCGACGACCAACGCGGCAAAGCGGGACGGCAGAGCGCTCGGGATAGACGTCAAGCCGACGGGCAATCGACCGATCCAGCCGATCGTGAACAAGTTTTTCTACTGGCTGCGCGCCTCCCGACTCGAGACCGATCGTGTCGCCTACTGGTGGGCTAACCGCATGCTGGTCAGCGAGTCGCCCCTCGTCGAGAAAACCGCGTTGTTCTGGCACGGTCACTTCGCCGTCAACGAGGACAAGGTTCGGGACTACCGCAAGCTGCTGGCGCAGATCGAGCTGTTTCAGGCCGCCGGGCTGGGCAACTTTCGCGATCTGCTGCTGGCGGTGGCCCGCAGCCCGGCGATGCTCGCGTTTCTGGACGCCGGGGTGAACGTCAAGGATGCACCGAACGAGAACTTCGCCCGCGAGATCATGGAGCTGTTCACGCTCGGCGTCGGGCACTACGGCGAACAGGACGTGCGCGAGGCGGCGCGCGCGTTCACGGGGTGGAACTACGACGGCCTGCGGTTTGCGTTTGACCCGGAGCTGCACGACCAGGGCGCGAAACGCTTTCTGGGCCACGAAGGGCGCTTCGACGGCGAGCAGATCATTGATCTCATTCTCGCCGAGCGTCAGGCCGCCGACTTTCTGGCCGCCAAGCTGTATCGCTTCTTCGTCCGCGACACGGTTGCGCCTGAGCTGGCGCGCGAGTTGGGTCGGCGGCTGTACGAACTGGACTACGACGTTGGCGGCTTCCTTGCGCTGTTGCTGCGCTCGAAAGACTTCTACTCGCCGGCCAGCCGCGCGGTCCACATTAAATCGCCGGTCGAGCTTGTCGTGTCGACCTATCGCAAGCTGGGGCTCGGCGCACTGCCCGGCGTTCCGGACTTCAACGTCGTCACTGGTTCGCTCGGGCAGCGGCTGCTGCATCCGCCCACGGTCGCGGGCTGGTCCGCCGGGCGCGCCTGGATCACACCCAGCCTGCTGTTCGAGCGCGGCAACTTCGTCCAGGACGTTTTGTTTCCCGACATCGGCTTCGTGCCGCCTGATCGCTATCCGAACTATGGTGGTGCGAACATCGTCGCCGTGCAGGATCGGCTCCGCGCCGGCGAGTCCGTGGCGTCGGCGACGCGGCCCGCAGGCGTCGCGGCAGGCGGGGAAATGGCGGCTTCCAACGCGATGGCGGACCAAGACGAGGCCTTTAACACACGGCTGGGATCGATGCGCGGCTGGCAGCTCGCGATCGAGCGAGTCCTGCCGATTCCGCGGACGACGGCCCGGCTCGACCTGGCGGGTGAGATTCGCGCTGCGGGCGCCGTCGACTGCGCGGCGGTGGTGAACTACTTCGAGCGGCGCTTCTTAAGCGTCGCGCTCGAAGCCCAGGTGCGGCGCACGCTCAGCGACTTCCTGCTGGCGCAGCTCGGCACAGACGATGTGGCCGCGGCGCTCAGCTACGCAGAAGAGCCGCTGCGCCTGCTGCTGCATACCATGCTGAGCCTGCCGGAGTATCAACTTGGTTAGTCGACGTCGACTGGTGGGCGCGCTCGCCGCCGTGCCGTTCGCGGGTCGAGCGGCGGGGGCCGTGCGTGACGCGGCGCGGGACGACAGGATCCTGGTCGTCGTCGAGCTGTCGGGCGGCAACGACGGCCTCAATACGGTCGTGCCGCACGGCGACGATGCCTACTACCGCGCCCGGCCGGGACTCGGCATACGCCGCGACGCCCTGCTGCCGCTGGACGATCACTTCGGTTTCAATCCCGGCGCGGTCGGCCTGCAGCGACTCTGGCAGCGCGGCGAGCTCGCGATCGTGCACGGCTGCGGCTACGACGACCCGTCGTACTCGCACTTCACGTCCATGAACTTCTGGCACACGGGTGCGCCCAACAGCGGTCGTCGAGACGGCTGGCTGGGGCGTCTCGCCGATCAGCTGGCGCCCGCCGCGCCACCGAACTTCATCGTCAATATCGGCGCCGCGCAGTCGCTCGCCGTGCGATCGAATCGCCATGTCCCCGTAGTGTTCGATGACCCGCAGCGTTTCGGCCGGCGTGCGCTCGCGAGTCAGCGCGACGCGTTAGAGACGATTCCGGACGGGGCCGCCGCGAACGCCAGCGCGCAGTTCTTACGCGACGTCGCGCGCGGCGGACGGGCCGCGGCCGCTGAGATTCGCGCGGCCTGGCGCGACTACAAGACGCCCGTCGACTACGGCCTTGCGCCGCTCGATTTGCCGAAGGTCGCGGCCTGCATCGCGAGCGGCTTTCCGGCGCGCGTCTACTATGTGTCGTTCCGCAACAACGCGTTTGATACCCACGTACAGCAGGCGGCGCTCCACCGGCGGCTGCTCAGCTATGCAGCGGACGCCATCCATGCCTTCGTTCGTGACCTCGATCGGCAGGGGCTGGGCGAGCGGGTGACGCTGCTGGCGTTCTCGGAGTTTGGGCGTCGGGTTGGCGAAAACGCCAATCGCGGTACCGATCACGGCAGTGCCAATCTCATGCTGGTCGCCGGATCGGCCGTGCGCGGCGGCCACTACGGCCGGCCGCCCGATCTCGAGGATCTGGATGGCACCGACAACCTGCGTCATACGACGGATTTTCGCCGGGTTTACGCGACGGCGGCCGGGCCCTGGCTGGGAGCGACACCTGGTGCAATCCTTGGAACGGGCTTTGAACCCCTCGATCTGTTTGCCTAACGCGCGGCCGCGCTGCGCTATTTCAGCTCGTTCGTGATCGAACGCACCTTGGCGTTCGACATCAGCCGGCGCATCTTCGGGTTCCTCAGCAGGCTCGCATAGTCGCCGGCCGCGATCGCGCGCTGGATGTCAGGATCTTCGATCACCGCGCGCATCTCCGGGGCGTCCGACAGTGACATGATGCTCTGCAGCAGCGCCGGGTTCCCGCTCAGCCGCGCCATGATGGAACTCTGTAGGCCGCCCGTGTCGTTTGCTGTGGGCGCGTCCACTGGCGCGGCCTCACTCGTCGCGCCGCCGTACTCGATGACGCGGACACGGCTCTGGGGAATCGTCATTTCGCCCAGCGCGCTGCTGCGCACGCGATAGCCGCTGCTCGTCAGGCCGACGACCTCACCGCGCAGGGTCGAGCCGTCGGTGAGATGGATCGCGGCCTGTTCCGCGCGCGCGCTCGCCGCCACCGCAAGGAGCAGCAGGGCTATGACAACGCCGCGCCAGCGCGGAACACGCATCCGCACGCCGGTCTCGCTCGGTGTCGCTCGCAGATCTCTCATGTGCTTACCCCTTTTAACCTGCCGCGGATTGACCTGGCGCGGTGCTCGCGCTTGCCAGCCGTCGCTCGGCTCATGGCGCTTCCATGCTAACGCAGGTCACATTTTCAATGTGCGGCCTGCCGCGCATTGCGCGGTCATGCCATGGCGCGACTTAGCGAAGGCGCGACTTGGCGAGAACGCGCCGCTCAATTGCTCCAGTACGCGAACTCATCGTCCGGCTGGTCGGGCTGGGACAGATCTCTATCGACATTGATGGGGGTTGCCCCGGCCCAGGGCCAGCGCGGCGCCATCTGCTGGGCATTGTGGGCCGCGAGGGCGGCGCGCAGGCGCTCGGCGACCGCAGGCTCCGCATCCAGCAGATCGACCTGCTCGCCCGGGTCCTGCTGCAGGTCGAACAGCCACTCTTTACGCGGCAGTCCTGGCGGCGCGCTGACCATCAGCTTGTAGCGCGCATCGCGCGCCGCCTCGGCGGCGCCGCTGCGGAAGAACAGGTACTCGTGCGCCTGTGCGTCGGCGTCGTCCGCGGTGCCGGCCGCGAACGGCAGCAGATCGACGCCGTCCATCACGCGATCCGCGGGCAGGGGCGCGCCGGCCGCCGCGGCCGCGGTGGCGTACATGTCGAAGTGGTGCACGGGTGTTGCCGATTCGCCGCCGGCAGGAATCTTTGCCGGCCAGCGCGCCAGAAACGGTGCGCGTATGCCGCCCTCGAACAGCGTGATCTTCCAGCCCCGATAAGGGTCGTTGACGTCCGGCAGGCCGATGTAGCCCGCGCCGCCGTTGTCGGAGGTGAACATCACCAGCGTGTTGTCGTCAAGGCCGTTGTCGCGAAGTGCCGCCATGACGCGGCCCACCCCGCGATCGAGCGCGAGGATCATTCCCGCGTAGACGCGCTCGCGATGCAGTTCGATGTGATCCAGCGCGTCGTAGTCCGCTTTGGTCGCCTGCAGGGGCGTGTGCGGGGCCCAGTGCGCGAGGTAGAGAAAGAACGGCCGATCCCTGTTGGCGTTGATCACGTTGACCGCCTCGTCGGTGTAGTAGTCGGTCAGATAGCGCGGCGGTTCGAAGGCCGGCCCGCCGTTGAAGCTCGCGGCGAAGCGCAGGGCCGACCATAGGAAGCGGTCGATCGGATCGAATTCCTGGCGGGCGTTGATGACGCTTGCGTCGTCAAGCCGGCCGTATAGTCCGCTCGCCATCAGCAGACTCTCCGCAAACCCCTGGTCGTGAGCGGCCATGCCGTTGCTGCGCCCCAGATGCCACTTGCCGATGTGAGCGGTGTGATAGCCGCGTTCCGCCAGCAGCTCGGCGAGCGTGATCTCTGTCGGCGGCATGCCCATCTCGTCGTACGGAACGCTGTTGCGCTCGTCGTTGGCCACGCTTGGCGGGCGCAACGGCCGATCCTCGGTGCCGGCGATCATGCCCAGGATGGGCTGCATGCCAGTCGGCGTCGGGGTGAATTCGAAGCCGAAGCGGGTCCCATAGCGACCCGACATCAGGGCCGCGCGCGATGGGGCACAGGTGCCGTTCGCCGCGTAGCCCTGGGTGAAGTTCACGCCTTCTGCGGCCAGGCGATCGATGTTCGGTGTGGCGACGGTGGCGTTCGGGCCGCCGTTCATCGACAGGTCGTTCCAGCCGAGATCGTCCGCCAGGATCAGGACGATGTTCGGCGGTCGCGCGGCGGGCGCCCGGGCATCCCGTCCCGTTGACCAGTTCACCGCCTGCGTCGGACCGATGTCGGACTGGGCTGCGAGCAGCCGCCCCACGCCCCACAGCGCCAGTTCGATGCGAAAGACCCAGCCGAGCAACAGCGCGACGAGCAGGCCTCCCAATGTCCACTTCAGCCAACTCGGCATATTGTTTCCCCCATTATTGCCCGGCTCTCGAGCTCTCACAGTCCGCTGCTTGTCGTCGTCCGCGGATCCTGTCCTTCAGGGCCGCATCGTCCACAGGTCGCGCACCGTACGGCCGTCGTCGGGCAACGTCGACCAACTATCCCGACCGTCGAAACGCCTGAGCGGGATGTCGGCGATGTCCGCGGGCGCCGCGAGACGGAGGTTCACCGCCATCGGCTGCCGACCCTCGTCGTTGAGGCCGTTACCCCGCCAATAGCCCAGACCGCCGCAGGTCGCGCAGCAGTGCTGTGTCAGACCGCCGTCGGGAGAGTATCCGATGGTGTCCCCGCTGACGCGAATGTGCTGTCCCTCGAAGCCGTACGCCCAGAGCGCCCCCGAGGTTCGGCAGGACGTACAGTTGCACGAGTTTGCGAATGCCGGCGGCTCACTCAGCGTCCAGCGCAGCGCGCCGCAGCGACAGTGTCCCTCGATCATGAATGAGCCCTCGCGACCTCAGGAACTCGCGCCACCTGCTTTCGCCTCGCGGACGCGTTCGTGCGCCGCGCGCAGTTTGGCGATGTCGTCAGCGGATAGGTGGGAGACGTCCATGAAGTCCTGCTTCCAGCTATCGCTCGACGCCCAGCGCTGGGGCGACACGGCGGTCGAGTCGCCCGGCCCTGCGCTGTCGAAGAGAGCCAGCGCCCCGCGCAGCGTAGCGTCCTGCGACGCCGGGTCGTGCGGCTTGCCCGCCGAGTGTCCAAGCGGGAAGTCGCTCCAAAAAAAGCGCGGCGGGTTCGCGAACTCGACGATATCGCGCGCGCAGCCCATGACGACGGTGGCGATGTCGTGGGCTTCGAGGTACCGGGCGATCAGACTGACCGACTGATGGCACACGGGTCACGTCGGCACCAGCAGGGCGACCTCGGCCCCCTGCGCCTGAACCTGTTCGAGCACGGCGGGCGCGTCCTGCTCGAGCGTCGCGCGCTGCGAGCGATTCGTCGGCGCCCCGACCAGGCGCGGTGCGATCGCGCCGATCATGCCGTCCCGCTTCGCGCGCTGCAGCGCCGGGATCGGCAGCCAGGTGTTCGGATCGTCCGCGGCGCAGTGTTTGCGGTCGTAGCCGATGTGCGAAATGCGCAGGTCCGGTGCAGGATCGAGGGGGGCGGTGTACACCGTGTAGAACTTCGCGTCGGCGTTGTAGGGTGCCCCGGGTCCTTGATCACGCAACTCTGGACGATAGGGGGCCGCCGTCGTGATCAGCGCGAGCGTGCTGTCGGCGAGCGACTGGGCCGGCTGTGTCCACGGGCGGTCGTCGTTGTGGGCCCAGCTATAGGGCTGGTATCCCTGCGCCGCGTAGTAGTCGCGCGTGCGTGCCATATAGCGAATCATGGTCTGTGCTCCCCGTTTGCTTCTGCGGCGCGTTCCGACGTCGCGTCCGTCGTCTTAGAAGAACACGTACGAGCGCACGACGACGTTCTTGCGGCAGCGCGCGTCTGCCGGCGCGGTGTGATCGATACTGGCGGTGTGAAACGACCAGCGGGAGACGGAGCCGTCCGTGACCGAGTCGTAGCACTTCAGCATCGACACCTCGTGCGGCGCCTGCCGCGGAAGCCAGTACCACTCGTGATCCGGTCGATAGGTAAACCGCGTGGTCTCGCCGACGCGATCGTCGTAGACGCGATAGTTGTTGATGTACGGCTGATCCGCGAAGGACGGCCAGGCACAGAGCACGAACGGATTTTGCTCGACGGTCTCCATCGGTTTGGCGAGGTTGATGGACATGAAGCGGCGCGACATTTTGGCGTCCGCCTCGGCTTCGGTGTAGTGCACCTCGCGGCCGAAATTGCGCAGGTTCTTCGTCAGCAGTTCGCGACAGCGGACGCGCCCGCTGTTGTCGTTCAGGTCGTTGTGGACCAGATTCGCGTAGGCGGCATTGACGCCCGGATTCTTGGCATCCTGGTCTTCGGTGCGGTCGCCCTCGTAGTCCTTGTCGAACACGTCGTGGTTGTACACGAGCGCATCGGTCGCGCCTGGAAAGTAGTCGAGCAGCAGTGCCTCTATCTCCGGATAGAAGACGGCCTCGACCTCGGCGGCATCATAGAAGTTCGTGCACTTCGACTCGCAGTGTGCGAGCGACACACCAAGCCGGTCCATGCTTTCCGCGGTGTAGGGCGACAGGCCCGGGTAGTACTGTTCGATTCGTCGCGCGTCGCGCATCACCTGGGGGAAATACAGGCAGCGCCGCACGTTGTCGCGCTCGTCCTTGCGCAGCGCGTGCGCGTCGGCCTCGCGCGCGGGATCGCGCCATAGCTCGTTCGATGGCACGATCGAGTACGACGGCTTTTCGAAAATCGTGTAGCGCAGCGGCAGCGCGAGGCCGCCCTCGGGGGCGCTAATGTTGTTGGCCTTGATGTACTCGAGGCACTCGGCGTAGCGGCGAAAGCCGACGCCCCAGCGCGTCATGATCGGCCCGGGCGGTGAGTGTTCGATCAGGTCGATGACGGCCTGACCCTCGCCGGTCGCGATCTGGCGCAGCGCGTCTTCGGTCGCGGCGTGCGTGCCCGCGTCGCCGTCGCGCTGGAACGCCATGTAGGATCGACCGCCGTTGGCCGCGATTGGTGGCGGCTGTCCTTCCGTCAGTTCCAGTGATGGCACATAGGCAGTGTTGACCATGGTCTGATCCTCTCGCTCTTCCGCTTTTTTATCCTCGCACGTCCCCGCGCAAGTCTCTAGCGGCACCGATGCCGCCACTGTTCCGCTCAAGACGTGTCGCGAGCGGTCGTTCAGCGCTGGGACCTTTGTCCGGCTCGGCCCTGCTGACGCTTGGTCGTTATAGTCGCGGCGCGGTGGCTCTGCTAGTTTGATAGGGGTGAGAAAAGTGATTTTGCCCCTCCTTATCGTGTTCGCTGGCTTCGGCCTGGCGGCGCTTCTGATTGCCACGGGTCCCAGCCTCGAGCCGCAGCCAGCGGAGTCGCTCGCGCCGCTGGTGCGCGTCGTGCAGGTCTCGCCCCGCGCCGAGCGTCTGCTAGCCCGCACGCATGGCACCGTCGTGCCGAGAACCGAAAGCGAACTGATCCCAGAGGTCGACGGCCGGGTGATCGAGGTCTCGCCGAAGCTGGTGTCGGGCGGCTTCTTCGATGCCGGGGAGACGCTGCTGCGCATCGAGCCCGTGGATTACGAGGTCGCCCTCGAGACGGCGCGAGCAGGCCTGGCGCGTGCCAGCAGCGATTTGTCCAACGCGCGTAAGACGCTCGCGCGGCAGCTCAATCTGCAGAATCGCGGCGCCACGAGCGAGGCGCAGCGCGACGACGCGGCGAATCGTGTGCGCATCGCGGAAGCCGCGAAGCGCGAGGCGACGGCGCGGCTGGCGCGCGCCACCCGGGATCTCGAGCGCACCCGCATCACGGCGCCCTACGACGGTCGCGTGCGCAGCGAGCGGGTCGACGTCGGGCAGTTCGTGCGCCGCGGTACCGCCGTCGGCACCGTCTACGCGGTCGACTACGCCGAGGTGCGGCTGCCGATACAGGATGAAGAGCTGGCCTTTCTCGATCTGCCGCTTACAGAAACCGATCCCGCGGCCGCTGGCGAACGTCGCGCGGAGGTCGTGCTGCGGGCGCGCTTCGCGGGGGCCGAGCACGAGTGGCTGGGCGAGGTCGTGCGCACCGAAGGCGAGATCGATCCGTCGACGCGCATGGTGCAGGTGGTGGCGCGCGTGGCGGCACCCTACGTCACGGCGGGCGAGCGTCCGCCGCTCGCGGTCGGTCTGTTCGTCGACGCACAGATAAGCGGCGCGCTGGTGCCGGATCTGGTACGCCTGCCGCGCAGCGCGCTGCGCGATGCGTCCCGGGTGTTTGTCGTCGACGCCGACAGCCGGCTGTGGTTCCGCGATGTCTCGGTCCTGCGTCGCGAGCGTGACGAGGTGCTGATCGCGGCCGGTCTGCGGGCCGGAGAGTGGGTGTGCGTGTCATCCGTGCCTGGCGCGAGCGACGGCATGCGCGTGCGCTTCGAACGGCCCGAGACTCTGGCGCGAGCGGCGTCTGGCGACCCGGAGGCGACGGGTCCGTGACTGAGGTCGCCGCGCAGTCGGGGCCGCAGCCCAGCGACGAAAAGCGCGGTCCCATCGCCTGGTTTGCGCGCAACGGCATCGCCGCGAATCTACTGCTCGGCGTGACCGTGGTCGCCGGCCTCGTGTCCCTGCCGAACATGCCGCAGAAGTCGTTTCCCGATCTGGATCTCAATTTCATCACGGTCTCGGTGCGCTATCTGGGCGCAGCACCCGAGGAGGTGGAGGAGGGGGTCTGCATCCGCGTCGAAGAGGCGGTCGAGGGCGTTGAGGGCATCAAGAAGTTGAGCTCGACCGCCGTGGAGGGCAACTGTCTCGTCAGCGTCGAACTGTACGATGGTACGGACACCTCGCGCGCGCTCGACGACGTCAAGAATCGGGTCGACGCGATCGACACCTTCCCGGAAGAAACGGAACAGCCCGTGATCACGCTGGTGACGCCTGCGCGCGGCGTGATCGACCTCGCGGTCACCGGACCCGATAGCGAGCGCGAGCTGAAGGTCCTCGGTCAGCGCGTGCGCGACGAGATCGCGGCGCTGCCCGGCGTGACGCAGGTCGAGCTGGCCAACTCCCGGCCCTACGAGATCTCAATCGAGGTGTCGGAGGCGTCGCTGCGTCGTTACGGCGTGTCCTTCGATGAGCTCGCGCGCTCGGTGCGGGCCGCCTCGCTTGACCTGCCCGGCGGGTCGATCAAAACGGACAGCGGCGAGATCCTGCTGCGAACCAAAGGCCAGGCCTACTGGGGCGAAGACTTCGAGCGCCTGGTTGTGCTGACGCGCGCTGACGGCACGCGCGTGAGGCTCGCGGACGTCGCGAGCGTGGTCGACGGTTTCGAGGATACGGAGCAGAAGCTGTGGTTCGATGGCAAGCCGGCCGCGCTGATTCGCGTCGCCCGCATCGGTGATCAGGATGTTCTGGACATTGCGAACAAGGTGAAGCGCTATATCGCCGCGGCGCCTTCGCGGCTGCCGCAGGGCGTGCAGGTCAGCATCTGGAGCGACGAGTCGAAGTTTCTGCGCGATCGGCTCGATACGCTGCTCGACAGCGCGCGGCAGGGATTTCTGCTGGTGCTGCTGCTGCTCGCCGCGTTTCTGCGGCCGCGGCTGTCGTTCTGGGTCAGCGTCGGCGTCCCTGTCGCGTTCTGCGGCGCGATCTTTCTGCTGTCGCTACTCGGCAAGTCCATCGACGGCATCTCGACTTTCGGCTTCATTCTGGTGCTGGGTATCCTGGTCGATGATGCGGTCGTCGTCGGCGAGCGCGTCTTCTCGCTGCAGTCGCAGGCCGCGCAGCGCGCAGGGGTTGGCGTCAACGAACTGAGCAGCGCGGCGCTGATGCGCGGCGCGATCGCGGGTACGCGTGCGGTGTCCATGCCGGTCATCTTCGGCGTGCTGACGACGGCCGCTGCGTTCGGTCCGGTGCTGTTTGGTCCGGGAACGATCGGTCAGATACAGAATCTGATCGCGACGGTCGTGCTGTGCTGCCTCGCGTTTTCGCTCATCGAATCCCAGCTGGTGCTGCCGGCGCATCTCGGACATCGCCGCGTGAAGAGCGCGGCGGGAGAGGTCAGCCTGCTGCTGATACCGCTGCTCGGCATTGCGCTGCTCGAGATTTCCTGGAGCACCCGCAGCTTCATCGCGCTGGTGATCGCGACGGTTGCGCTGCTGCTGGCGTGGCATGTGAACGGCGGCTTCGAGCACTTCTGTGCGCGCGTCATCTCCGCGCAGCAGCGCTTCTCGGAGGCGCTGGAGCGCACGATACAGACGCGCTTTCGGGCGCTCGTGGCGCGCGCCACCGACGCGCGCTACGTTACTGCCGCGATCGCGCTGGCGGCGCTGATCGCCACGCTCGGCGCGCTGGCCGGTGGCCACATGCCGTTTTCGTTTTTTCCTGCCGTGCCGGGTGACCGTGTCATTGCGAAGCTGACGATGCCGCTGGGTACGCCGGTGGAAAAAACGGAAGCCATCGTGCAGCGCATCGCCGCCGAGGGCGCCCGGCTGCGCGACGACTATCGAGCGCGCGATCCGCTGGCGCCGCCCGTGACGCACATGCTGGCGGCCATCGGCGGTCAGCCCATGAGCAGCGGCGGCGGTGGCCCCAACTTTTCGCCGAGCGTATCGACCGCCGGCGGCTATCTCGCCGAGGTCACGCTGCAGCTCACGCCGGGCGAGGAGCGCGAGGTGACCACGCTCGAGATCTCGCGGCGCTGGCGGGACGCGGTGGGCGCCGTTCCCGAGGCCACCGAGCTCACCTTCGATGCGTCGGGGTTTTCGGTGGGCAACGAGATCGATATCCAGCTCGAGGGCGACGATCTGCTCGAGCTGGCGGAGGTGGCTCGTCGCGTCCGCGACGGGCTCGGCGAGTACCCGGGTGTCATCGATATCAGCGACTCGTTCCGCGCCGGCAAGCAGGAGCTGCGCCTCGACGTGCTGCCCGCAGGCGAGGTGCTCGGCGTCTCGCTGGGTACCCTCGCGCGTCAGATGCGACAGGCGTTCTACGGCGACGAGGTGCAGCGCATACAGCGCGGCCGGGACGACGTGCGTGTCATGCTGCGCTACACCGAGGCCGAGCGCCGCTCGCTGGGGACGCTGGACAGCATGCGGATTCGCACCGCCAGCGGCTCTGAGGTGCCGTTCGTTACGGTGGCCGACGCCCGACTCGGCACCGGCTATTCGTCGATTCTGCGTAGCGACAGTCGCCGCGTGGTCAACGTGACTGCGGACGTCGACCGGTCCGTTATCACCGCGAACGAGGTGCTGGCCCAATTCGGCAACGGGCCGATCCAGGGCATCATGCGCGACTATCCAACCGTCGATTTCAGTCTCGAGGGCGCGCAGCGCCAGCAGGGCGAGTCGTTTCAGAGCATGGTGTCCCTGCTGATACTCGCACTGTTCATCATCTACGCGCTGCTGGCGATTCCGCTGCAGTCCTATGTGCAGCCGCTGATCATCATGTCGGTGATCCCGTTTGCCTTCGCGGGCGCGATCTGGGGTCACCTCATCATGAAGTCCGCAGGGCTGCTCGCCAGCATGGCGATCATGTCGGTGATGGGCTTCATCGCGGCGTCGGGCGTCGTCGTCAACTCATCGCTCGTCCTGGTCCACGGCATCAACACCCGGCTGCGCGACGGTATGCCGCTGCGCGACGCGGTCGTCGAGTCGGCGGTGACCCGCTGCCGTCCGATCGTGCTGACGTCGCTCACCACCTTCGCGGGTCTGTCGCCGCTGCTGTTGAATCAGAGCGTGCAGGCGGGCGTGTTGATCCCGATGGCGACCTCGGTTGCCTTTGGCGTGATCTTCGCGACCCTTGTGACCCTGCTGGTCGTGCCCTCGGGCTACCGCATTCTTGAAGATCTCGGTCTGATCGCCGGCGACGAGCGCTAGCCGGCGGCGTCCTGGGGACGACTAACGGTTGTCGCGGCCGCCTCCGCAGTCGGCGTTTGCGCCATATGCTCGGTCAAGAACTCGAGCAGGGTGCGGGCGAACAGCATCCGGTTGGCCTGCAGGCTGAGGTGGTGATTGCCGTCGGGTAGCTCCAGATAGCGCCACAGCGCGCCGTTTTTCATGGCTTTCGCCATGCGCCGGCTCTGGCTGACGCGCACGACGCGATCCTTCTCGCCGTGCGCCAGCATGACGGGCGTTCTGATTTCGTCCACGCGCTCCCGCGGCGAGTTGGTGCGCAGCATGCTGCGGTCCCGCCAGAGTCGCCCGATGTGGCGCACGCCGTATTCGCCGCCGATGTAGTCCCCCGCGTCGCGCACGATCTCGCGCAGGTCGCTTACGCCGTTGAGG
This sequence comes from Pseudomonadota bacterium, assembly GCA_039029135.1. GTDB lineage: Bacteria > Pseudomonadota > Gammaproteobacteria > Pseudomonadales > Azotimanducaceae > JALZVT01. The sequence continues at coordinate 30,845 of JBCCGT010000026.1, forward strand.
CTGGCCGCGCAGGCGTACATCTCGGGTTCCTTGACCACGCCCATCAGTGCCGCGTAGCCGCCGTAGGAACTGCCGAAGATGCAGATTCTGCTGGCATCCGCCAGGCCCTGGTCGATTAACCAGCGCGTGCCATCGGTGATGTCGTCCTGCATCGCCTGGCCCCACTGCTTCTTGCCGGCATTCTTGAATTCGAGGCCGTAGCCGGTCGAGCCGCGGAAGTTGAGCTGCAGCACGCCGTAGCCCGCCGCCGTGAGCATCTGCGTCATCCAGTCGTAGCTGAAGTAGTCCCGCGCGTGGGGACCGCCGTGCGGATGGACGATGAATGGCAGGCCTTTGGCGGTCTTCAGCGTCAGGTCCACGGGCAGCGTGACGTAGCCCGGTATCACCAGCCCGTCGCGCGCCGTGAACTCGACGCCGAACATTCGACCCGGGGCGCGCTCCATCATCTTCGGGTAGCGCGAGGTGAAGTAATCGAGGCGCTTCTTTGCGCCATTGTACAGGTAGTAGTGCGTGGGCGCGTCATCGCTCGTAGAGCCGATGATGGCCTTGGAATAGTCGTCGGACCAGTGCGCGACAAAGTTATAGGTGTCTTCGAAGTTTTTGTCGGCGAGCGCCTTGAGTGCGGCGAGCGTCGGATTGCGATAGTCGTTTTCGACCTCATCGCTTTCGTAGTAGACGACGTCGATGGCGTCGCCGCGCGCGTTCAGTTTGATGTTAGATACGTCGCTGTGAGGATGGCCGGCGATCTGTTCGCCAAACTCGCCGGTCCGCACGTCGAACGCTCTGACATCGCCGAAGCCGGTGTCCGTCGGGCACTGCACCCAGGCCTCGTTCAGATCGTGGGTGGGCAGCTCAAGGACCTCGCACGCGCGTTCGAGCAGGCCGCTGTGATTGTGCCAGGTGCCGTCCGCGTCCTTTAGTCGTGCGATTGCCTCCTCATCGTTGCGCCGAATACCGAAGCCGTATCTGACGTTCCCCAGCTTGTCAGCCTCCCACGAGTAGATGCGCGCCGCCGGCCGCTGATAGTGGCGATTGGGCAACCGCATGGCACTGAGTTTGACGAGCTTGACCGCGGGCGCGTCGGCCCGCTCGGGATTGCCCTGAATCAGAATGTGATCGGGCTTGCCGGCCACCGTGCCGAGGAAGCGATCCTGAATCTGGATGAAGCCCGGGCTGCGCTGCTTGGTGAACATTAGCCAGCCTTTGCGCTCGCGGGCGTCGATGACAAACAGGCGGGTCACGCTGACGGGCGTTCCCCCGAGCCGTGTTGGCAGCGTGACGCTCACCAGCAATTGATGGTCCGAGATCCAATTCGTCCAATTGAAGCGCCAGTCGCCCGTGCTGGCCGCGTAGGGCTCATAGCTGTCGTCGTCCAGATTCTGGATCAAGAGTGTGGGCACGCCGGCCTCGCTGGCGTAGACCGCGGATAGGTGGGTGCCACCCCGCGACAGTCTGATCTGCCCGACGTTCGGCAGCCTGGCGAAGTCCTCTAGCGCATAGGCACCAAGGTCGACCGCTGCAGCCTCGAGCCGGCTGCACAGCGCGAAGGGTGTGACGACGGCGAGCAGCGCCGCGATGGCTTTTGTCCTTGCTGTGGGTCCGTGTTGCTGCAAAGCGTGCTCCCTGCGTTTTTTTTGCTTGTGTGGCCGTCGGCTCATTGTCCGCTCATGTCTCTGGCCGAGCTTTGTCTGAGTGTGCGTTGTCTGAATGTGCGTTGTCTGGCTGTGGCGTGTTGCTCTTATCTCCCAGCGCTCCTCTAAGCCAGCGGCGCGATCGACAGCGCCTGGGTGGCGCTGCGGCCGGTGTCGATCAAGAGCGCAACGCCGCCGTCTGCGAGCGCGCCGTCGCGCGCGTGCAGCACCTGATCGTTGACGCTGCCACGCAGCTTGTCGCCGTCGACCTGGAGCTCAAAGCGATAGGTGCGACCGAATTCGACGCTCGCCTCGCACTCGGCGAGCACGGTCGTGCCTTCGTATTCCCGCACGAGCTGTAGCTTCTGCGCCTGCGCGTTCAAAAGCAGGGCGTAGTAGCGGCGCAGACCCTGATAGCGCGCCACCAGGCCGGCCCGGTCGGCCAGATGTGGCGTGACATCCGCGCTGACGCGGTAAGCGCGCCACGAACGGCAGCCGTAGCTCAACAGGCCGGTGCCCTCGTTCTGCATCAGCCGAAACGGTTCGGCGATGTGCCAGAGGGTATCCAGGGAACTGACCCAGGCGCGCTGCCACATAACGCTGCTGCGATCCGGGCGCGTCAGCGTCACCCGCGGGGCGCCGTCCCAAGACAGCTCGTGGAGACGGGCCTCGCCGGCGCCGGTGCGGACGCCGACCTGTGCGATGGGGTAGCCGCCCAGATCCGGTACCTCCCAGGTCAGGGCGAGCGTCGAACCCGCGTCGATCTCGGTCGCCGGTCCAAGCAATAGACGGGTGTCGTCGTTCTCATCGAAGACGCGAATCGCGAGCTGCGCGCTCGTCTTCGCTTGCGCCGCCGAGACCTGAGCGCGCAGCCGCTGGCCCGGATTCAGCTGCGGCGTCGCTACCAGCGCGTAGCCGCCGCGGTGGAAAAAGCGGGAGGTTGCGAGCGAATCGACGAACACGTCGCGCAGCGCGAGCGCCGACTCGCCCTGGGCAGCGCTTAGCAGCAGCGCGCCGCCGTCCTCGGCCGTGTGCCGCAGCGAGCCCGCCTCGGCCTGAAAGCCCTGGACCGCGCCCGGCATCGCGAAGTCGATCGCGGCCTCCGCGGGCAGCGTCGTCGGCTCGCCGCGGGCACCGCGGACGAAGCTGATGATCCGCTGGCTCTCGGTCCAGGCGTCGGAGATCGCGCGCCCGCCGTCCGCGGTCGGCAGATAGCAGCGGTCCGCGACCGGCTCGCGCAGGTGCGGCGTGAGTCCCGCCAGCCCGACGCTGATGCCCATGAGACAGCCGAGGTTGCCGGAGTTGCAGTCGGTGTCCCAGCCGGCCGTGTTGACCACCTGCATGGCCTTCGCAAAGTCGCCATCGGCGTGCAGCAGGCCCATCACGATGAGCGCATGATTCGGCACCATGTGGCAGTTGCCGCCGTATTTGTCGTAGCCATAGCGCGCCTGGATCTCGCGCATGGTTGTCCGCCAGTCGTCGGGATTGCGTGCGTGCCAGTCGCGGACGTCGTCGATCAGGCGGCGGATCAGGGAGTCGCGCGGAATGACGCCAACCGCCGCATCGAGCTGGCTGTTGGCGTCCGGCGTGACGACCGCCTGGGCCTCGGCCGCCGCTAGCGCCATCGCGCCGTGCAGCGCCTCGCCGTCGTGGGAGACCGACCCCGCGCGCCGCGCGAGCGCCGCGGCGGCCTCCGGGTCACCGGGGCACAGCATGGCCCAGCCGTCGATGAAGATCTGCGCGCCGATCTGTTCGGCGACGACCTGACCGTTCAGCGCCATGGATCCCGAACGTGGCGCGGGGATGCCTGCCTTCAATCGCAGGTAGGCGGTGTGCTCGGTCGAATTGCCCATGCCACCCCACCAGAGCACCGAGTGTCCCTCGATCAGATAGTTGAGCCAGCTGTTGCCGATGTCCTCGGCGGTGAGGTCGTAGTCGAGTCCCTGGTCCTCGAAGGCCCGCAGGAAGGTGAAGGTGCCGGCGATGTCGTCGTCGGTGACGATCAGTCGGGTGCCGAGTCGCTCGTGGACGTAGTCGGTAATGTCGCCCAGCTCGCGCTCGATGCGGGCGTTGTCCCAGCCCTCGAAGGGCCGGCCCAAATAGACGCCGATCAGCTTGCCGAGGACGCCCGCGTAGATCTTCTCCTCGAAGGCGCGATCGAGCGGATAGGTGTTCGGTACGGTTTGCGTTGACATGACGGCTCCTCCCCAGGCGGCCGGTGATCAGGTCGATTGTAGGGCATAGCTCGAGCGGGGGAAGCGGGTGCCCGGCCATGCTTGTCAGGGCGGGTTTCGGCTCTATAATCCCATTTACGTTATTTCTGTAATGACAGAAATGTCGCTACGGCCGCCCCCTGCGGGACTCGTTGCCCGCAGGACCGAGCAGGAAATAGCGTCTGCCCGCGCGGTGCGGCCGACGAGGCTTGGTCACCGCGTCAGCCGCGCCGGGCAGGCAGAGTTTGCCGGGTCCTGTAGGCTAGCGCCTCTTTGAGGCCGCCAAGGACGCCATGCTCCGAAAAACCCTGCTCCGAAAAAGCAAGAGACCGCGAACGCTGGACTCGCGGCAGCCGTCCTTAGCCGCTCATCGACCATCTGCCCCGCGCGGCGCGACGGACCAGCCGCGTCTTCTCAGTCGGCGGCGCGCGCTGCGCTTGGCCGCGCGCGCGACCGGAATGGTCGCACTCGGGCCGCTGCTGCTGCGCGCGCAGACGGCTGCTGCACCGACGGCGGCCGCACCCAACGCGCTGCTCGTCTCGCACGGCAAACCGGACCTGCGCCTGCTCAACGACCGACCCATTAACGCCGAGACCCCTGCGCACCTGCTAGACGACGAGGTCACGCCGGCCGAACGTTTTTTCGTCCGCAACAACGGCGTGCCGCCGACGGACGTTGATCCCGCGAACTGGTCGCTGACCATCGGCGGGGAGTCCTGTCTGCGGCCGCGCAGTTTCTCGATCGCACAACTGCGCTCTGAGTTCACGCAGCGCTCGCTGCGGCTGGTCGTCGAGTGTGGCGGCAACGGTCGTGCGGAGTTTCGCCCGCGGGCCAGCGGCAATCAGTGGACCACCGGCGCGGTCGCGTGCGCCGAATGGACCGGCGTGCCGCTGCGCGAGGTGCTCGCCCGCTGCGGCGTCGGGGCGGACGCGGTCTATGTGGCCTACGTCGGCGCCGATAAACACCTGTCGGGCGCTGACAAACGCACGATCTCACGCGGCGTGCCCATCGCGAAGGCCATGGAGGCCGAATCGCTCCTCGCGTTCGAGATGAACGGCGCGCCGATTCCGCTCTTGCACGGCGCGCCGCTGCGGCTCGTCATCGGCGGCTGGCCGGGCTCCGTGGCTGGCAAGTGGCTGACGGACATTCTGGTGCGGGATCGGGTCCACGACGGCCCGAAGATGGGCGGCAAGTCCTATCGCGTGCCCTGCGAGAGCGTGGCCCCCGGTGCCAAGGTTGCCGATGACGACATGTGCATCATCGAGTCGATGCCGGTGAAGTCGCTGATCACCCACCCGGAATCCGGCGTGCGGGTCACGGCGGGGCAGCCGCTCGAACTGCGCGGCCACGCCTGGGCCGGCGACCGGCAAGTCAGTCGGGTAGAGGTCTCGACCGACTACGGCGCAACCTGGTCGCCGGCGACGCTATCGCCGCCGCCCAATCGGCTGGCCTGGCAGCGGTTTCGCGCGCGCGTGGTGCCGCCAAGTCCAGGCTACTACGAGGTCTGGGCGCGCGCGACGGACGAGGTGGGTGTCAGTCAGCCGATGCTGCTGCCGGGCTGGAATCCGAAGGGCTATCTGAACAACGCCTGTCACCGCATCGCCGTGCAGGCGGTGTAGCCGCCTTGCGCAGCAACCTGTCATATCGGGCTTCTCTCGTGCTCTTACCGGCACGCTTTCCGGCCCGTCTCGCCGCATCGTTTGGCGGGCGCCTGCTGGCGCTTGTGCTGGTCTGCGGGCTAGGGGCGTGCGAGCGCGTCGGGCCGGAGCCCGCGCCGGTCGTGGCCGCCCCTGCGGCCGCCCCTTCCTCTGCCGGTTCGCCTGCTGATGTACCCGCGGACGGGCCTGCCGCGTTCGACGCGCGCAGCGGCCTCGTCATTGCCGAGGGCTGGGAACTCGCCGCCGCCCACTGCGGGGTGTGCCATTCCTATCAGCTCGTCACGGCCCAGCGTGGGGATGCGACCTACTGGCGCGACATCATCCGCTGGATGCAGCGCACCCAAAATCTCTGGCCCATTCCAGATGAGGATCGCCTGATCGACTATCTGGCCGCGAACTACGACGAGACGGAGTGGGGACGACGGCCCGCGCTGCCGCCCGCCCTGCTGCCTGTCCCGATGCGCGCAGTCGCGGGCGGGCGCTAGCGGCACCGCCCGCGCGTCGAACGTCTCAGGCGTCGCTCAACGGCAGCGCGCGATGGCGCTCGCCGGAGGCTGCATACACCGCGTTTGCGATTGCCGCGGCGGCCGGCGCCAGCGCGGCCTCGGCGGCGCCCGACGGTGGGGCGGAAGAGCGCACCAGTTCGATGTCCATATCCGGCACGTCGGCGTTCCTGGGCAGCTGGTAGCGGTCAAAGTTGCGCGTTGCCGCGCTGCCGCCGGCAAGTGCGAAAGACTCGCGCAGCGCCATGCCCACACCCCAGACCAGGTTGCCCTCGACCTGAGCCCGCACCTGATCGGGTGCGATGACGCGCCCGCAGTCGTGCACGCAGACGAGCCGAGTGACCGCGATCCTTCCCCTTATGCGCTCGACCTTGGCGGCCAGGGCCACGAAGGTGACGCCCTTGTAGGCCGTGGCCGCGATCCCGAACTCGCCCGATTCGCCCGCGAGCTTTACTCGCAGTCGGCGCAGGCAGTGACCGAGTCGTGGCGCGTCGAGGTGTCGCAGCCGAAACTCGATCGGCTCGATGCCGGCGGCGACCGCGAGTTCGTCCATCGCGCACTCAACCGCAAAGGTGTTGGGGGCGGCGCCCAGTCCGCGCCAGGGCCCGGTGGACATGGGCAGCCGCTCGTCCGCGAACTCGAGGCGTCGATTGGCGACCGCGTAGGGCAGCTCCATGCCGCGCTTCGTGCCCGGATCGGGCACCCGGTTCGCGAGCCAATGCAGATAGCCCGGAATGAAGGTCGAGGAGGTCAAGATCGGCGCGCCGACGGCGCGATGGTGCCAGTGCGTGATGCGGCCGTCGGCGTCGAGACCGGCCTCGATGCGGGTCGAGAACGCGGGGCCAACGTAGTTGTGGCAAAACTCGTCTTCGCGCGTCCACTGCACCTTTACCGGCACGCCCGCTGCCTTTGTGAGCCAGGCCGCCTCAACCGCGGCCTGGCACAGGACGCGTCCCCCAAACGCGCCGCCGACGCGGTGATTGTGGACACACACGCGATCGGCGGGGAGTCCGACGGCCTTCGCGGCGCTGGCGCGTACCAGCCACGGATCCTGACTGCCAGTCCAGATCTCGCAGCGCTCGGCGCCGTTCGCGTCGGTGACCCAGCGCGCGACCGCGGCGCGCGGCTCCATGGCCGCGTGTGCCGCCATCGGCGAGTCGTAGCGCAGTGACAGGCGCTGGGTCGCCGTGCGACCAGCCGCCTCGACGTCGCCGGTTCGTTCGCCGGCATGGTCCAGTGCCGCCCGCGCTGCGAAGCCGTCGACGTCCAGGGTCTGTTGGATGGCGTCCAGCGCGGGCTGCTGCAAAGGAATCCAATCCACGGCGAGCGCCTCGACGCCGGCGCGGGCCGCCATCGGCGTGCGCGCGACGACGCCGACCTGACCATCCCGCTCGACCACCGCCGTGACGCCCGCAACGCGCTGTGCCGCCTGTCGGTCATAGCCGCGAAAACGGGCCCCGATCTGCGGGGGGCGGGCGATCTCACCGAAGTGCAGGTTGTCGACCCGCTTGTCCCGGCTGTAGGTTTCGCGACCCGTCACGATCGCGAGGGCGCTGGGGGAGCGTTGCCGACGCCCGACGACCTGCAATTCGGCCTCGGGGCGTGCGCTTAGGAGCTCCGGATTCTGGTCGACGAGCAGCGGGATAACCGCCGCTTCGTCCGGCTGGAGCAGTTCGCCGTAACCCAGGCCGCGGCCGTCCGCGTGGACGAAGCCGCCGTCGCCTCGTGGCTCGAGCGTACCCGCGCTCACCTCGAGCCGCAGTGCTGCCCGCTGGCGCAGCGTTTCGCGCAAACAGGCGGCGGCACGCGCGGTCAGCGTCAGATAGTTTTCGATGCTCTGGCTGCCCACCGTCATCTGACAGGGCGCCATCGCGTCGGTGTTTTGGTGGTGGCAGTCGACGATGTCGATCGGGGCAGCCAGCTCCTCCGCGACGACCTGCGACAGGCCGGTACCGATGCCCTGGCCCAGCTCCGCGCGCGGCAGCAGGAAACACACCCGACCGTTCGGCTGCAGCTGTACCCAGGTCACGATATCCGCAACGTCGGAGCCGCCGAAGGTCGGCAGCGGTGGCACCAAAGAACAACCGCCCGCACCCACCACGGTCAGGCCACCGGCGATCCAGCCCGTGCGCGCGAGGAACCGGCGTCGCGAGACGCTCATCGCACTTCCAGCGCGACTTCCCGCGCCAGCTCTGCGGCACGCAGCACCCCTTTGCGAATGCGCGTATAGGTGCCGCAGCGACACAGATTGCCGTTCATGGCGTCGACGACCTCCGCGGGCGAGGGGGTCGGGTTGCGAGCGATGAACGCGGCCGCTGTCATCATCTGCCCCGGCTGGCAGTAGCCGCACTGCGGCACCGATTCATCGATCCAAGCCTGCTGCACCAGGTGCAGCGACTCAGCCTCAGCCAGTCCCTCTATGGTGGTCACGCGGGTCTGCCCCGCGGCGCGCGCGGGCATGACGCAGGCGCGCACCGCCTCGCCGTTCATGTGCACGGTGCAGGCGCCGCAGATGCCGCGCCCGCAGCCGAACTTGGTGCCGGTGAGGCCCAGGTGGTCGCGCAGCACGGTGAGCAGCGAGGCGTCCTGCCATTCAGCAGGAATCTCGTGCGTGGCATCGTTGATGGTGAGTTGCATGGGGCCTCCTTAATCAGGCTGACCCCCGCACGATGCCGCGATCGAGCGGCATGGTATTGAATAATCGCGCCAGCGTCGGTGGCGCGCAGCGATTGGGCCGGTCCCTAGCTCGCCTGGGCGAGGTCGACAAACGCCGACGGCGGCATGTTGTAGCGCAGCTTGAAGTCGCGGCTGAAGTGCGCCTGGTCAGCGAAGCCGCTCGCGTAGCCGGCTGCCGCCAGACCCATCTCGCCGGCGGACAGCAGCTCTGCCGAGAACTCCGCCCGCACGGCGCGCAGCAGCTGCTGGAACGACTGGCCTTCGCCCGCCAGGGCGCGCTGCAGGCTGCGCCTGGAGATGTTGAGCTGCTGCGCGACGTCCGCCAGGCGCCACCCGCGACCGATGTCGCTGCGCAGCAGGGTACGGATACGCTCGCCGAGCGTGCTCGCCGCCGCCGCGAGCGCCGTCGGCGGGCGTTGTCGCTCAAAGGTCCGCCATGTGAGCTTCCAGCTCGCCGTATCCGGCGGCAGTGAGGCCGTGGGCACGACGCGATCGGCGGCCATCAGCGCGTGGCCGGCATCCCCGATCGCGAGCGAGAGCGAGCGGCAGCCGATGAGCTGCAGCGCCGCGGCCAGAACGCCCGCGATCACCAGATCCTCGCCTGCGGTGGGCGCCCCAGGGCCCGTGGCGTAGTGCTCGAGTTTGAGTTGCGATGCATCGCTGGCGATGACCCGCACCCGATGCTTGCCGTGGTAATAACGCTCCATGCGCTGCCAGCGTGCCAGCAGTTCCCCCGGCGTGTCGGCGGCGAGCAGCACGTTCAGCGTGGGGTCGCTGTGGACGTCGCGCAGTCCCTGGCCGATGTCGACGATCGCCGCGGGACCGAGCTCTTCCAGCGCCGCGTTCAAAAGGTCCGACTTGTGCGTGCGCTCCAGCTTGCCGGCGAAGCGCTGCTGCGTCGCGGCGGGCATGCCCGCGCGTCGCAGCCGCGCCGCGATCAGGTTGTAAAGCGCCGTGCTCGCAAAGTCGTCCATGGCGCAAGCGTCCACCGCGCGCCGTGAAGCGAGCGTCGTCGTTTAGCGCCTAGCTAGCCGCGGGCCTTCACCCAGGCGTTGACCTGGTCTTCCAGCATGGACAGCGGCAGCGCTCCGCCGCTCAGCACCAGATCGTGGAAACCCTTCAGATCGAAGTCGTCGCCCAGCGCGGCCTCGGCGTCGCGCCGCAGCTGCTGAATCTTCAGCATGCCGATCTTGTACGAGGTCGCCTGCCCGGGCAGCACGAAATAGCGCCGCACCTCTGAGCGCACGCTCTCTTCGGGCTCCGGCGAGTTCGACATGGCGTAGGCGACGGCCTGCTCCATGCCCCAGCCCTTGGCGTGCAGACCGGTGTCGACGACCAGGCGGATCGCTCGCCACATCTCGCTCGAGAGACGGCCGAAGTCCGAATAGGGATCCTCGTAGGCGCCCATCTCGACCGCGAGCCATTCGGAATACAGCGCCCAGCCCTCGACGTAGGCGGTGAAGCGGGCCTGGCGACGGAAGGTCGGCAGATCGGTCATCTCCTGGCTGATGGCGATCTGCATGTGATGTCCGGGCAGTCCTTCGTGGTATGCGATGACCTCGAGCTGGTTCGTCGGCATCGCGGTCATGTCGGAGAGGTGGATGTAGTACACGCCCGGACGGGAGCCGTCCGGTGTGCCCGGGTGGTAGTGCTGGGCCGCGCCGTCGCGCTCGCGAAACGGCTCGACGCGCTTCACGACCAGCTCCGCTTTGGGTAGCACGCCGAAATAGTCCGGTACCCGCTCGCGAATGAAATCGATCGCTGCCTCTGCCTCGTCGATGTAGCGCTGGCGGCCGGCGTCGGTGTCCGGAAAAAAGAAGCGCGGGTCGGTACGGATGAACGCGAAGAATTCATCGAGGCTGCCCTCGAAGCCAACCCGGTCCTTGATGGCCTCCATCTCCCCGCGCAGCCGCGCGACCTCGGCGAGACCGAGATCGTGAATCTCGTCTGCGGTCATGTCGGTGGTGGTGTTCGCGGCCAGCCGCGATTCGTAATACGCGCGACCGCGGGGCAGGGCGTAGACGCCGCGCGCCTCCGCGTCTGTTTGCTCGATGTCGGTTTCCAGCCAGTCGATCAGCTCGCGGTAAGCGGGCAGGAATTCTTCGGTGAGCGCCGCGCGCGTGTCGGCCGTCAGCGCGCTGGCCGCGTCGCCGTCGAGCTTCAGCGCCGCGATCTTAGCTTTGGCGTCCGCCCACAGGGGCGCGTCCTGATCGCTGTCCTCGAACGGCGCGCCGGTGATGACTGCTCGCGCCTGTTCCGTGGCGCCCTCGTAAGCGAACCGCGGCGCGCGCACGCCGGCGGTGGCGTTGTCCTGCGCCTGCCCCAGCACGGTCCGGATAACCTCGCCGGTCGCCGTGATACGCGACACATAGGCCGTCATATCGCTTTCGTCTGCGACGCGGTGGTAGTTGATGAGGAAGGTCGGCAGAAAGGACTGGATGCCGTTCATCTGCTCGAAGTGGTAGGCGTGATCGCGGAAGCTCGCGGCACGCTCCCCCCGTTCGGCCTGAATGAGCCACAGATCGTACGAGAGCCGCGCCTGTGCGTTCAGCCGCGAGCGGTCGAAGCTTGTCTTCAGCTCTGCTAGCGCCGCGCGCGCGCGCTCGAGGCGCGCATCCTGCGCTGCGATGCTCTGATCGTCGAGCTCGTCGTAGCGCTCCTTTCTGCCGAGCACGGTGAGATACATCGGGCTTTCGAGCAGTTCGGCCTCGAACTGGGCCTCGAACCAGGCGTTCAGTCGCGCGCTCTCGGCCTCGATCTCTGCGCTTGTCGGCGCAGCCGCAGGTGCGGGCACCGCGGGCGTCTGGCTGCAGGCGGCCAGCAGGCCTGCCAGCGCGCACGCGAACACGACGAGTGGGTACTTCTTGAATGCGCGCATTGCGACAAACTCCGTCTGATTTGGCGCGGACTATACACGAGGAATTGACCGGGTCAGGTTTGCGCTGGTTCGGCGCCCGCGGCCGCGCCTAGCGGCTGTTCGTAGTCGGTCCTCGAACTTGTTTTTGCTTGATTTCGTCGTGGGTCGCGGCGCGCACGGAGAGGAGATCGAGCTCGAAGGTCACGGTCTTGCCGGCGTAGGGATGATTGAGGTCGACGTCAACGACCTTGGCGCCGACCTTCACGACGGTGACGGGCTGGACGCCGCCCTGTTTTCTGCGCAGTCCGGTGCGAATGCCGGGGCGCAGCAGTTTAGGGTTCGCGAAGTACTTTTTCGGAATGCGCTCGACCCTGGTCTCATCGCGCACCCCGTACGCGCGCTCCGGCGGCAGGGTGATGATCAGCGACTCGCCGCCGTACTTGCCCAGCATCGCGGCCTCCACGCCCTGCAGCAAACGATGGTGACCGATCAGCGTGGCCTGCGGAGCGCCGGTGTTGGTGTCTTCCAGCTTCTGGTTGTCCGCATCGAACAACCGGTAGTGGAACTCGATGACGGTGTTGTTGGCGACGGCGATGGCGGATTCTGTCATGGCTGCGCCTCCAGCCAGTGCATGATGAGGTGGTGGGCGATGGCGATCGGGCCGGGCAGGCCGTGATCCAGGCGACCGGCGAACGCATCGCGAACGCGGTCGCGAGAAAACCAGGCGACGTCGCGCATTTCTTCGGTATCGAAGTTGATGTCGCGGGTCTCTGGCTCCGCCAGACAGCCGATCATCAGCGAGGAGGAAAAGGGCCACGGCTGCGACGAGTGATAGTGCACGGCGCCGACCTCGATGCCTGCCTCTTCGCGCACCTCGCGGCGCACGGCCTCTTCGATGGACTCAGCCTGATCGACGAAGCCGGCCAGCGCCGAGTAAATGTTCATGCGCGGCATGCGCACCGCGCCCTGTCCCAGCAGGCAGCGCTCGTCGTCGGCGACGAGCATGATGACGACCGGATCGGTACGCGGAAAAATCTGGTTGTCGCAGGCGGTGCAGCCAAGCGCCTGCCCGCCGCGGCGCATCTTGGTGGGCGCGGCACAGCGACCGCAGTAGCGATTGCGCCGGTGCCAGTCGAGCTGCGCACGGGCCTGGGCGACGATCCCCGCGTCGCCGCCGCCCAGCAGCCCGGCGGCGACGCGGCAATCGGTGTACGCACAGCCGTCAGGCGCCGGCGTCTCCGCCGCGTCGATCGCGAAACAGGGCGCTTCGTCGGCATCGAGCCCCAGCAGCACCCAGGTTGTCGAGGCGAGATCGAAGGCAGCGCTTGGTTGCCAGGCGAGCCGCGCGCCGTCGCCCGCATCCGTGTGTAGGCAGACCTTCAGCCTCGAGAGCGCGAGAAACTTCGCCCGCTCGCTGGTGCTCGCCCGCTGCAGCCAGGCCTCGTCGCGGCGCGGCACCTCCGCGCGATCCAGCGGGTTGCCGGCAAAGGTGTGGACAAGTTCGTTGGGCATGCGCTCTGATAGTCGCGATCGATGGCCTATTCTAACGCGGGCCCGGCGGGCGTTGCTGGTGCCACGCGCGCTGCGACTGGCAAGAAAAGCGCCGCGGTTTCCGGGCAGATTGCCGAGAAGACATCCCAGCAGGTAAGGAGCACAGCATGACGAGCGCGACGACCACGCACGCGACGAACGGCCTCGACGCGCTGCGCTTCGACAACGCCTTCGTCCGGGAGCTGCCCGGCGACGTTGAGGCGGGATCGCGTCGCCGGCAGGTCGCGCGAGTGCTGCACTCGCCGGTCGAGCCGACGCCGACGGCCGCGCCGCGCCTCGTCGCCTTCGCGCCGGAGGTCCTCGAACTGCTGGGTCTGGACGCGGCAACGAGCCAGGACGAACGCTTCGAGCGGGTTTTTTCGGGCAACGCACTGCTGGCGGGCATGCAACCTTTTGCGACCTGCTACGGCGGTCACCAGTTTGGTAACTGGGCGGGTCAGCTCGGCGACGGCAGGGCGATCAATCTGGGCGAGGTCGTGAACGGAGATCGACGCTACACGCTGCAGCTCAAGGGCGCCGGGCCCACACCCTACTCGCGCACCGCAGACGGGCTTGCCGTGTTGCGCTCCTCCGTTCGCGAGTTTCTCTGCAGCGAGGCCATGCACCACCTCGGCGTGCCGACGACGCGCGCCCTGTCGCTGTGCCTCACCGGCGACGAGGTTGTGCGCGACATGCTGTATGACGGCCATCCTGCAGCGGAACCGGGCGCGGTGGTGTGTCGGGTGTCGCCCTCGTTCCTGCGCTTCGGGCACTTCCAGATGCTCGCTGCCCGCGACGAAACGGATCTCCTGGCGCAGCTCCTGGATTTCGACCTGCGCCACAACTTCGCGGCGCTGGGCGCGGTCGGCGATCGCGCGGAGCGTGCGTTGACCTGGTTCGCGGAGGTCTGCGACCGCACGCGTCGACTGATGGTTCATTGGATGCGCGTGGGCTTCGTCCACGGCGTGATGAACACCGACAACCTCTCGATACTCGGCGAGACGATCGACTATGGCCCCTACGGCTGGCTCGAAGACTACGACCCGGATTGGACGCCGAACACAACCGATGCCGGGCAGAAGCGCTATCGCTACGGCTATCAGCCGGCTATCGCGCAGTGGAATTTGCTGCAGCTCGCGAACGCGATCTATCCGCTGGTAGGCGAGGCCGAACCGCTGGAGTCACAGCTCAAGGCCTTTGAGACCGAGTATGCGTCCGCTGCCAGGGAGATGTGGAGTGCCAAGCTCGGTCTCACGACGCCGATGGCGTCGGAGCATGCCGCGCGCGATTCGCTTATCGAGGCCATGGACGCAGCCCTTAGGTCGACCGAGATCGACATGCCGATCTTCTTTCGCGCGCTCGCCGACGTCGACGCCCGCGCGCATGACGATCCGTTTGCCGCGCTCGAGGCGTCGGCCTACGGCCAGGTGCCGGCTGCGGCGCGCGCTGCGCTGAACGCGTTTCTGAACGATCTGTTCGCGCTCGTACGGCAAGATAATCAACCCGTCGCCGAGCGTCGGCAGCGCATGAACGCCGTGAATCCGAAGTACGTGCTGCGCAACTACATGGCACAGCTCGCGATCGACGCGGCGGAGGGCGGCGACTTCAGTCGAATCAATGAGCTGCTGGATGTGCTGCGTACGCCCTACGCCGAGCAGCCCGGCCGCGAAGAGCACGCGGCCAGGCGACCAGAGTGGGCCCGCACGCGGGTGGGTTGCTCGATGCTGTCGTGCAGCTCCTGACCCGCGTTCCGCAACGCCACATCGCGGCGGTGCTTGCCCGAGCGGTTTCCTAGAACCGGAACACCAGACCGGCGGTGACGAGATTCAGGTCGGTGTTGTTGATGTCGACCCGGTTCCATTCACCGCGCAGGCTCAGATTGTCGCCCAGGTGAAAGTCGACGCCGGCGCCGTAGATCCAGTCCTCGTCGTCGCCGCTGGTCGTCAGATCGACGCCCGGTATGTTCGCGCTCGCATCAAACTCATAGAAGGTGTAGCCCGCCTTGGCGTAGAGGTCGATGGCGTCGTTGAGCGGCAGTATCAGTCTTGCCGCGACGGTCCAGGCATCGCCCTCCAATTCCAGCGTATCGCCGTTGCTCTCGAACAGCTTCTGGTAGTCGCCCTCGATCGCGAGATAGTCCGAGAGGCGATAGCCCGCGAATACGCGCGCCACGGCCGCGTTGTCGTCGAAATCGAGATCGTCGATGTCCAGCGTGTACACGCCGGCGCCACCGCCGATATAGGGACCGAAGTTTTCCGCGTGTGCGGCGTTGCCGAGCGCAAGGGCGCCGGCGGCAAGAAACCACGCCAGGATGAGCGCGGGTGTGGAGGAACGCAGCGTGCGGTGCGCGCGGCGGTGAGTCGTGGCGGCAGTCTGCGCTGCCGTATCGCTGGTGCTAGTCATAACCAATACTCCTGGTTGTTGTTCCTGGTCAGGAGCGTCGCAGGCTAGAGCGCGCAGCTTGAATCGAGCCTTAACTGCCGGGTCAGATTCGGTTCAGCTGTATCAGTGTGTTTCCGACTCGCCGAAGAAGCGGGGTGACCTGACCGCATTGGCCCGGCCACCGCTGGCTGCGCCCATTGTGTGGATCATGTCGGCTCATTCATCTCGGGCCAGGCACCCGCTTGGTGCACGCCGGGCCGTCTGAACGGGCGCTGCGCGTGGGGTATTGCGCGCCGCGCCCGATCTGCGCGACAGTGGCCATACCTTCAGCCATACCTTCAGCCATAACTTCAGAAGGATCTGCGCTTTCATGATCAACGCCCGGCGAGATACCCGCGCCAGCGGATCGCCCGTCGCCACGCGGCGTCCGCGTCCGCTTGCTCAGGCGGCCAGCGATGCCTGAACGTCTAGCAACCCGGATTCGTGCCAGCCGTAGCGGTTCAGTGGGCAAGGCCTGGCAGGGCTATCGATCGCCCGGCTGCTACGACGAGCTCATTCGCGACGATGGCCGGACCCGTCCGATCGCACGTCGCCTCGTGCGTCAGCTCGGCCGGCTGTCGGGCGCGGAACTTGCGGCGCGGCAGGCGGCGGCTGACCTGTCCATCCGCGAGATGGGCATCTCGTTTACCGTCTATTCGGATGCCGGCAACATCGATCGCGCATGGCCGTTCGACCTCATTCCGCGGGTGATCCCAGCGAAGGAGTGGCGGAGTGTCGCGGTCGGTCTCGCCCAGCGAACGCGGGCGCTGAACGCGTTCATCCACGATGTCTACAACCGCCAGAAGATACTTGCGGACGGTATCGTGCCCGCCGAACTGGTGCTGGATTCACCGAACTTTCGCGAGGCCTGTCGCGATGTGCAGCCCGCGCATCAGGTGTGGGCGCACATCACTGGCGTGGATCTCGTTCGCGATGGCGCGGGTCAATTTCGCGTGCTGGAGGATAACCTCCGCGTCCCCTCCGGCGTTTCCTACGTGCTCGAAAATCGCGAGATCACCAAGCGGGTGCTGCCGGAGCTGTTTGAGAATCACTCGATCCTGCCGGTCGACGACTATCCAAATCGACTCTTCGAGACGCTGGCGTCGCTATCGCCGCGGCGGGTCAAGCGGCCCACGGTCGTCGTGTTGACGCCTGGCATCTACAACTCGGCCTACTTCGAGCACGCCTTCCTCGCGCGCGGTATGGGGGCGGAATTGGTCGAGGGCACCGATCTGTTCGTTGAGGACGACCAGGTGTTCATGCGCACCGTGGACGGCCCGCGCCGCGTCGACGTCATCTATCGACGCGTCGACGACGAGTTCATCGATCCCGAGGCGTTTCGCGATGACTCCGCGCTTGGCATCGCCGGCTGCATGCGCGCCTGGCGGGCGGGTAACGTCGCCATAGCAAACGCGCCCGGCAGCGGCGTTGCCGATGACAAGGTGATCTATGCGTTCGTGCCCGAGATGATTCGTTACTACCTCGGCGAGGAACCCATCGTGCCAAACGTCGAAACCTATCTGTGCATGCGCGAGTCGGATCGCGAATACGTGCTCGACAACATCGCCGATCTGGTGGTGAAGCCGGCGAACGAGTCGGGCGGCTACGGCATCATGGTAGGCCCGCACGCCAGCGCGAAAGAGCACCGCGCGTGCGCCGCCCGGATCGAGAAAGACCCGCGCAACTACATCGCCCAGCCCACGCTCGCGCTGTCGACCGCACCAACGATCTGTGACGGCGCCATCGCGCCGCGCCATCTCGATTTGCGGCCGTTCGTCCTGCAGGGCCGCGATCACTGGGTTACGCCGGGCGGCCTGACGCGGGTCGCGCTGCGGGAGGGCTCGCTCGTAGTGAACTCGTCTCAGGGCGGTGGCAGCAAAGACACCTGGATCGTGGAGAGTTAGGCGTGCTGTCGCGCGTTGCAGAACGCCTCTACTGGATGGCGCGCTATCTCGAACGGCTTGAGGACACGAGTCGCCTCGCTAATGCGTACAGTCACCTGATTCTGGATCTGCCGCGCGGCGTCGAGCCGGGCTGGAGCGTGTTGATCGACACGCTGAACGCGCGCGAGCGGTTTCGGCGCCGTTACACGCGCGAGACCGAACGCAATGTGATCAAGTTTCTGCTGGCCGATCGCGACAACCCGAGTTCGCTGCGCGCGTCGGCGCGCGCCGCCAGAGAGAACATGCGGACCACCCGCGACGTGCTGCCGGCGCCCGCGTGGGAGCTGGTCAACGAGCTGTATCTGTTCATCGAGGATCAGGCCGATGCCAGCGTGCCGCGTGCCGGCCGCGCGCGCTTTCTGCTCGACGTCATCGGTCGCGCCCAGCAGCTCAACGGTCTCATCGAGAGCACGGTGCTGCGCGACCAGCCGCTGTACTTCATGCGCCTGGGCCGCCTGCTCGAGCGTGCCGACATGACGTCGCGCATCGTCGACGTTGGCGCGACAGCCATCCTCAAGCTGACCAGCGTGCCGGAGGTGCCGCTGCTGTGGGCCAATCTGCTGATGTCGCTGTCCGCGACGAGCGCCTACCGGCGCAAGGTCGGGCCCACGCTCATGCCCAATCCCATCGTCGACTTTCTGTTCACATCGGAACAGTTTCCGCGCTCAGTGCTCTACTGCGTCAACGAGCTGGAAGAGATGGTCGGCACGCTCAAGGCGCCGCGCGGTCTGCTGGTGAAACTGCGCGAGGTCGTGACGCAGCTGCGCGGCATGGATGCAGAGCCCATGTCGCTAACCGATCTGCACGCCTTCATCGACGAACTGCAACAGCGGCTTGCTTTTGTGGACGAGAGCTTTCACGAGCAGTGGTTCGATCCGGGCGGTCGCTGAGCCGTCGTGAAGGAATTTCGCTGCGATTGCGGTCAGCCGCTGTTCTTCGACAGCAGCGTCTGTGTTGCCTGTGGCCGTCGGGTTGCGTTCGACCCTGTCGACATGACGATGCGGACGACCGATGCGCGGATCTGTGCGAACGGCCGGCGCTACGGCGCCTGCAACTGGCTGGTGGCTGACGGGCGCGAGTACTGTGTCGCCTGCGAGCACAACCGCACGGTGCCGGCGCTGGACCGGGCCGCGAACGTGCGTCGGTTCATCGCGCTCGAAACCGCGAAGAAGCGTCTGCTGTACACGCTGCGAGAGCTCGGGCTGCCGCACGCCGGGCTGCGCTTCGACTTTCTGGAAGATGGCCGCAGCGATCCGGAGCGGTATGGGGATACGCGGGTGGCAACCGGCTACTTCGACAGCGTCATCACGATCAACGTACTGGAGGCCGATGCGCCGATTCGCGAAGCAGAGCGCGAGGCGCTGAATGAGCCCCAGCGCACGCTACTGGGACACATGCGCCACGAGGCCGGCCATTTCTTTCTCGACCGGCTGCTCGTCTGTGCGGACTGGCGCGCGTCTTTTCGCGGTCTGTTCGGCGATGAACGCGCCGACTATTCGCAGGCGCTGCAGTCTTACTATGCGAGCGGACCCGCGGACGACTGGCGCGCCGGCTACATCAGCGCGTACGCCAGCGCGCATCCGAACGAGGACTGGGCGGAGACCTGGGGACACCTGCTGCATATTGTGGATGCGCTGGACACGGCGTACACGCACGGCGTCATCGCCACGCGACCGGCCGGCGACGACTTCGCCGCCTGGCTCGCGGCCTGGCGACCGCTGTCGGTCACCTTGAACGAGCTCAATCGCAGCGTCGGGCTAAGCGATGCGTATCCCTTCGTGGTGAACGACGCGGTGGCCCAGAAGCTGCGCTTCGCCTGGGACAGCGTCGCTCGGCTGCGCGGCTGAAGGCGCTAGATTCGGTCTGCGCCCGGACCCTGGACGATCAGTCCTCGCTGAACACCTCGGCGATGGACGGCAGATTGTTGAAGGCCGCGACGATCTCCTCATTCCACGCCGCGCGCATCTTCAGCAGCGTCGGATCCGTCGCCTCGAAGCTGTGGTAAGGGTTGGGCTCTGAGAAGTTGTCCGCGCGCAGAAACAGCAGCTCGATCGGCGGGCCGACCGTGGCGTTGCTGCGCATCGTCGAGTCCATCGAGACCAGGGCGCAGCGCATGGCGATCTCGCGGGGCGTGTCGTGGGCGACGATCCGATCCAGTATCGGCCGCCCGTACTTGGTCTCGCCGATCTGAAAGAACGGAAAGCGCTCGGAAGGGTGGATGTGATTGCCTTCCGGGTAGATGAGATACAGCTCCTGCGGCGCGCCCTTGATCTGGCCCCCCAGAATGAACGAGGCCTCGGCGTTGAATCCGGCCTCTTCGCCCTCGGGGGCGTACTTGTTTTGCATGTCGCGGCTCAGCCGGCCCACATAATCAGCCAGGTCTGAGACGTAGGGCGCGCTCGCGAGGTTGATGTCTGCCGCCTCGCGCATGTCGCGCTCCAGCGCCTCGATGACCGCCTGAGTAGTGCCGAGATTGCCCGACGACAGGAGTGCGATCTGACGATCGTCCGGCAGGGAGAAACGGTGCATCTTGCTGAACGCGCTGACCCGATCGGCGCCAGCGTTGGTGCGCGAGTCGGAGCAGAACACCAGCCCTTCGTCGAGCTTCATCGCGAGGCAGTAGGTCATGGACGGATTATAGGAGAGGCGGGATTGTGCATGCCAATGTCCGACACCCTGGAGCTAGGCGTTCCAGCCCCGCGGGGCGCGGCGGACCTGCTTGGCGGCTGCTCACGACGGCCTGCTGTGCCGATGGACCGCGAGGCGTGTACCGGGCTAAATTCAAAAAGATATCGATATGATATCATATTGAAGTCTCAGTCAGTCGGGTCGAATCCATGAGCCAGCACGAAAAGACCATCAATCCGCCGTCGGGCTATGTAGCCGCCGTCCTCTTTGCCGGACTGGCGCTGTTCGGCGTCTATAACTTCACCGGCGGGCGTCCGCTGATCGGAATTGTCTGCATCGCGGGCGGCATTTTCGGCTTGGTCGGTCTGTTCATGGTCCATCCGAACGAGGCCAAGGTGCTGCAGCTATTTGGTCGCTACGTCGGCACCGCCAAGGAGGCGGGGCTGCGTTGGACCAATCCGCTGTACGCCAAGAGCGCCGTCAGCATGCGCATCCGCAACTTCGAGAGCGGCCGGTTGAAGGTGAACGACTCGGCGGGCTCGCCCATCGAGATCGCCACCATCGTGGTCTGGCGCGTCATCGACACGGCCGAGGCGATGTTCGAGGTCGACGACTACGAAGAGTTCGTCACCATCCAGAGCGAGGCCGCGCTGCGGAACCTCGCCACCACCTATCCCTACGAGAACGCCGAAGCGGGCCAGCTGTCGCTGCGCAGCGACCCGCTGCAGATTGCCGATGCCCTCAAAGGAGAGATTCAGGATCGGCTCGAGAAGGCGGGCGTCGAGGTCATCGAGGCGCGGATCAGCCACCTCGCCTATGCGCCCGAGATCGCGAGCGCGATGCTGCGGCGACAGCAGGCCACCGCCATCATCGCCGCCCGCGAACAGATCGTGGCCGGCGCCGTGGGTATGGTGCAGATGGCGTTAGAACAGCTCGAGCGCGACTCCGTCGTGGATCTCGACGAAGAGCGTAAGGCCGCGATGGTGAGCAACCTCCTCGTTGTGCTGTGCGGCGACCACGAGACCCAGCCGGTCGTCAACGCCGGTTCGCTCTACACCTGATCGGGCGCGAGTGTGGCTAAACGTCGGGCCTATCCGCTGCGCATGGACGGTGAGATTCTCGCCGCCCTGCAGCGCTACGCCGATGACGAGCTGCGCAGCCTCAACGCGCAGATCGAATTCATCTGTCGCGATGCGCTGCGCAAGGCCGGCCGCCTGCCTGTGCCCGACGATCCCGGCGCGAGTGGCGGTGATCGTGGGAGCGAGCCGTCGCGGGACGCCTGAGTCCGCGCTGGCAGCAGCGGCGCACGACGCGCGGCTAGAAGTAGCCGTGTTCCTCGAGGCCCAGCCCGAACTCGTCGGCGAGCGACCGGTTGCGCTCGCGCTCGGCGTTCAGGATGCGCTCTCCGGCCGCGTGTATCGGACCGCGATCCACCCCCCGGCTGCTCTTCGGCGCGTAGTCATGCAGCAGCTGCCCCGGGCTCGTCGAGCGGTACTTGCCGAACCGTTTGACCGGGATGCCGGGAATCAGACCGGCGGGATTCAGCAGATTGCGGAACAGGTGGTTGAGCAGGCGACTCGCGACCATGCCGGTCGGCCCCAATTTGGTCGAGTTCTCTGTGGTCAGCGTCATGTCTGGAAAGCTCACGCCCATGAATTGGGCCAGGCGGTCGAGGAACGCGGACTGATCCCTGACAAACTGCTCGAACGGCAATACCAGCAGCCCCTGGGGAAACGCTTCCCGCACGGCCCGCAGCCAGGGTGCAAAGTCGAACCGATCGACGGCAAACAGCGGCGTCTGGCCGGCGGTAAAACCAAAGAAGCGGTTGACGTCTCGCGTCCCCCCCGACTTCAGATACTGGCGGTAGAACGACTGGGCGAGTTTGTCCTGGCGGCGTATGACCACCACGGCCTGCGCCTGCGGATAGACGCGCGCCAGATTGGTCAGCACGGGCGTCCTGTGATCCAGACCGCCCTCGATCACGCCGGCGTAGGGCGGCCCCGACAGCGACTCATTGGATACCAGGTTGGTGCGCGCGTCGTCGAGCTGCAGCAGGCTGCGAGCGTAGTCCGCGTCGAAGTACGCGGGATCCTTGCGCGTCACTAGCTGCATGAACTCGCGCATGGGGTCATCTAGCGTCGTGAACAGCTTGATCTCACGCGTCGCGGGAAATAGCTGGCGCTGCAGGGTGCCGGTGGCCGTCTTGTGCAGGCCGAGATGGACGATGACGCGTGCGGACATGGTGCTTCGAATGGCGATTTCGGGTGAGGCGGGCGCCCGTCTGGGCGCGCGGTTGCGATCGAGCGAAACGGCGCCCTGACGCCGCTAAACAGTCGGTAGGGCGACAATAACACTTCGCGAATCTTCGCGAGTTGCCGGGTTCACATTGTCTGGGCCTTCGTTCATAGTCCGCGACAGGATGCCGCCGGTTTTAACGGCTGCATCGATGGCGCCAGTGGGTTTCGCGATCTGTGCCGAAACGCCCGAGCGGAACCCCGCGCCAATTCGTGTGGCACAGCAAGGATGCCCATGACCGCGGCTCGCCGCGCCCGAGGCAACGGGTTGCGAGGTCGTTGAGTTTCGGCACCGCAGTGCCTAGACAACGGCGCCGAAGCGGCGCCAGACGAGCGCTATGAAACACTAGCGCGGGTCGACGCGAGGACCGCGCCGACCAGCAAGTACTGACGGCGAACGCGCCCAGGATTGCGCCTTTACCCACAAGCGATCGATGCAAGCTAAACAGCGCGCGAACAGCGCGTTACAGCGATACGGACATGCGATGCAGCTGGGGCGGACCACGTCCGTCCCCGATCGCCCGGCGTGGGGCCGTCAGATTTTTACCGACTAACGAGCAGCGTCGCGCTGCCGACCAGCGCTCTTCCATTGCTGGCCGGTTCGGCGGCGCTGCGGGAACACCAAGATTCAAACAAGCTATGTCTACATTCTCACAGCAGCGCGGGACGCCGCTGCACGATTTCTCGCGTCCCAGTCTCAATTTAGTCAATTTGGCTGCTTTGTTGTTCTTCCTGCTCGTGCCCGGCGCCGCGCAGGCCGATCCCGCGCCGCCCGTGCCCTGCTACCAGGGCACTTGTGCGACCGGAGCGGTGCCGCCTCCACCGGAACCCCAGCCTGAGCCTGGCCCGACGCCCGAACCCGCGCCGGAACCGGACCCTCAGCCGGCCCCGGGGGGCGTCCAGATCAAGTGGAACCCCGGGCTGTACTGGGGCGAGCAGACCCGATTCACGCCGAATCCGACGCGCGAGAGCGTGCACAATCGGCTGTGGAAGAAGGCCCAGATCGGCGGCGAACCGCGGGTAACCTATCTCAAAGAACCCTGGGTCAGGCACGTCAAAGGCGTGCGGCTGAAGTTTCACTGGGGCGAGATCGAAAAGACGCCCAACGTGTTCGATTGGGGCGTCATCGACGGCTACCTCGAGGCGCTCGAGCCGTCCGGGCAGCGACTGATCGTCGGCGTCGATCATCAGGCCAACAACCGGCACGCGGGATTCAAGAACGGCGCTGGCCGTGAACCCAATCTCTGCGTCCCGCCCGATTTGCGGGTCCACGGCAAAGGCATGTGGTGGTGGGTGCGCGGCACCGGTAAGAAGCGCTGTCTCGCGCGCATCTGGGACGACGGTTCGCGCAGCGGCACGGACGTGCGTGCGCGCTATCGCCGTCTGTGCGTGGCGCTGGGCGAACGCTACGGTACCCACCCGCGCGTCGAGGCGCTGTTCTGCAAGGGCGAGAATTCCCTTGGCAACCCGACCGATCCGACCTTCGACAAGGATGAGCACGATCGCGTCCTGCGAGCGATCGAACTCGATGTGCGCCGGGTTGCGGGCAACACCATGGTGCTGATGCCCGCCAACGGGCTGGGCGCTGACGACGACGTGATCATGCGTCGCGCGCGTATTCAGTTCGAGCGCGCGGACAACATTCCGGGCTTTGGATTTCGCAAGCCGGACACGTTCACGATCGACTCAAGAGGCTTCCCCGAAACCGGCTTCGACCGCGTGTTCATGGGGCTCGCCAAGCACGGCCAGTATCCGGCGGCATGGGAGTGGCAGCGCGCCGGTCAGACCTTTAACAACGTCGCAGAACACTGGCGCGGTGCCTTCGGCGCACGTCGCTACAAGCACCTGCTGCCGCGTCCTGAGAACGCACTGCCGGCGCCCACCTCGCGGCCCAACTACGCGCACGGCGCCACGCATCCGGTGTACATCCCTGGTGACAAGCCGTATTCCAGCTTGGATGCGTGGCTCGACGCCTTCAATCGCTACGGCTGGACGCCGGCCTATGCGGAGTGTCCGAGCGCCTGGGTGAATGCCGGTGCGAGCTGCGTCACGGGCACGAGGTAGAAAGAACCCCGTAAATTGGGCAGCAGCGGCCCGCTAGAGCCGCTGCTGGTCTCTTCGCTGTTGTCCTTGCTGCTCTCCCCGCTGCACCCGCTCTTTCCGGGCGCGTTTGCGTTCGCGTTTCGATCGTACTTCGGGCGCGCTCGCGATCGGCGTCGTCGCGTCGGGCAGGCCACCGGTTAAACAGGTGACGCCGTGCCGCGTCCAGGCCTGCGGGCAGGCCCGTGAGTACACGCCGCCGTCGCGCTCGGCCAGTACGGTCAGCAGGTTTTCCACGTTGAACTTGTCGTCGTAGTCCCGCCGCGGCCAGACTGGGTGGGTCGCGGCCCAGGTGACGTCGACCACCTTGCCTGTCTGCGGGTGCACGCCGCGCTGTTCGGACGCCGGGTCGCAGCAGTGCAGCCACGCATTGTCGTAGCCCGACGTCTTGCGTCCGCGGCGTTTGGGGAGCTGATGTTCCCCGGCCAGCGGCCCGTGGACGCCGGAAAACGACTTGTAGTATTCGTGGGTGGCCGTGGCCGGAAACGGTTTGTCCGGGGTGTGAAAGGTATCGGGCCAGCGCCAACCAAAACCGGGCAGGCTGTTGGCCGCGGTCACGAACGGCATGAAATTTTCTTTGTCGCGACCAAAGTGATTCGAACCGAACGTGAATGCCGTGTTCGGCGCGTGCGCGCGCATCGCCGCCGCGACGTCGAGCAGGGCCTGGGTGTAGCGGGCGCGCTCGAAGTCGCCGCGCTCTTCCGGGAGGCCCAGCGAGCCCTCGCCCTTGGTCGAGAAGTATTCCACCAGCGGATGGTCGTTGTAGCGTCGCGCCATCGCGACGGCCAGGTTCTTGTAGTGTTCGGCGACGCCGGGACGCCAGATGCGGGCGAGGCAGCGTTCCTTGCCGGTGCGCCGCGTAAAGTGCCAGACGCCGTCCATCTTCCAGATGTACTCGGGCGCGCACATCCGCTTGGACTCCTTGTTGGCGTCGCGGTTGTTTGCCTGGTGATCCACCGCCAGCATCACCCGGCGCGGCCGATCGCCGCAGCTTTGCGTCATCACCCGCAGATACTCGTCGATGATGCGCCAGTCGTATTGGCCTTTCTTCGGTTCCAGTGCCCGCCAGTGGAACTTCAGGCGGACGCCTTCGATGTACTTGGCGCCGCGCGGGTCGGTGCAGAACGGGTGTCTCGACCAGTAGCGTTCGATCTTCTTCAGCGGCAGGTCGGCGCTGGCCATCGCGTAGTGACCGGGATTCCACTTGATGAACGGCGCCGGTTCCGGCTGCGGTGCTGCGACGGGGGCGGCAGGGCGCAGCGACGGCAGGCCGCCGCGCCCGACGGCGAACAGCGACGCGGCCGCGAGGGCGGTGCCAAGCGCTGCGAGCGCGACGTAGCGCGGCATGCGCGGCCTCGAGCGCACGGGGGTATCCCTGGGCGAGGGCGCGTTGCTCATATGCTGCGCCCGACTGGTGTACTGCTATCCATAGTCTGTTCGACCCTTTTCCCTGGCTGAAATTCAGTAGCCGTAGCGAGCGAGATCCTGATCGATCAGCGCCTCGAGCCTGCGGTTGTCGCTATTCGCCTCGGCGAGCACAGTCGCAAACAGCGCCTGATGGGCGGCGGACGTCTTCGCCCGGGTGCTCGGCCAATGATCCTGCAGCAGCGCGACGGGACTGAGCGTGCGCCAGCCGCCGCCACGCCTGATCGGGATGCCCGGCAGCACGCCGGCGGGGTTCAGCGGACTAGTGAACAGTCGGTTAAGAACGCGGCACAGGTTCAGACCGGCGCTGCCCATGCGCGTGCTGTTGCGCCGACTCATGGGCTTATCGGGTGGCGGCGCGCCGAGAAAGTCGCTGACTGTGCCTAGAAACTGGCCCTCGTTCTCCCGCAGCAACTCGAACGGGATCACCCGCACGCGCGCAAAGCTGCGCTGCAGCGCGTCGACGAGCGCCGCATAGCGATAGCGATCTGGCGCGAACAGAGGCGTGTGACCGTTCGCCCCCAGAAACTGTGCGAGGGGACGCGTGCCGCCGGATTTCACGTACTGGCGGTACATGGATTTCGCGTAGTCATCCTGGCGGCGAATGATCAACAGCAACTCGGCGTCCGGAAAATCCTGTAGCAGGTTCAACAGCACGGGCGTGCGGTGATCGATACCGCGCTGCGTGACGCCCACCCAGGCCGGTCCGGACAGCGCTTCGGAAGAAACCAGATTGGTCTCGCCGGTTTGCAGCGCCTCGCGCAGCGCCGTGACCGCCTGCTGGTCGACGGGCGGCGCGTCGTCGGCCGCGCCTGCAGCGGTCGCTACACCTGTCGGTTGCGTCTTGATTGGAAAGGCGCCGTGATGTATCGGATCGCGTGCGATCACGGTGTTCACGTAGTGCGCGACCGCCGGATGTCCGGGTCCCAGATAGTTGATCCCGGACAGCGTCGGAAAGGTGTCGACCTGCAGGGATGTGGTTGCCGTTTTGTGCAGCCCGATGTGAAAAACGACGCGAGTCATAGCGCGAGTGTACGGCATCACGGCGGCGACAAAGGTAGAAGGTCGTCACCGAACGAGCAGCCGAACCTGCTACGCTCGCCCGATTGATTGGGTGAGTCAGACGGCGAGGCATCAAGGCAATGCAACTGACAGCGGCGCGCAGGCAAAGGACGTGGTAGCTCGACAGGGCGAAACAGCGCACGACGCAGCGACGGCCACCACGGGCGCAAAGACCCGCCTCTGCATGATTCAGGGCGGCCACTTTTCTGCTTCCAAAGGCGGCGCGCAGTATCAGGCTGAGGTGCTGGTCGACGCGCTCGCCGCAACCGGCCGCTTCGATGTGACTTACATCACGCGCAACGTCGACCCGAACTTCAAGCCCGTGGGCTATCGCATCGAGCGCATCACGACGCCGGGCTGGATTCGCCGCGTCGGCTTTTTTCTCGACTCGTTTCAGCTCTATCGCCAGCTCACCCGTTTTCAGCCTCAGGTCGTGTACCAGCAGGGACTGCGGGCGCATACCGGGGTGGGGGCCTGGTACGCCGCGCGCCACGACGCCCGATTCGTGTTCCACGTCGCCTCGGACTTCGACGTGCTGCCACGCGCGCTGCTCAAGGACGAGGAATTCAGTGGGGTCTCCGCTATCGACAAACGGTTAGGCGAATATGGTCTGCGGCGGGCGGATCGGGTCATCGCCCAGACGTTGGTGCAGAGCGAATTGATGCAACAGCACTATGGCGTCGAGGCGGCGGCGATCGTGCGCAACTTTCATCCGCTGCCGGATGCGGCGGCGGAGGCTGCGCTGGTGCCGCCACGCTCGACCGGAACCGACGCCGAGCGGCCGATGCGGATCGCGTGGGTTGCGAACTTCAAGCCGGTCAAGAGACCGGAGCTGTTTGTGCAACTCGCCGAAGAGACGGCCGCCGATCCGCGCGTCCAATACCTCATGATCGGGCGTCCGGGAAATCCTGGAACCTACGGCGATCTACACAAGCGCATCGACGCGCTAGACAACCTCACCTACCTTGGCGAGGTCCCTCAAGAGCGCGTCAACGCGGAGCTGGCGAACTGCGACGCGCTGATCAACACGAGCATTATGGAAGGGTTTCCGAACACCTTCATTCAGGCCTGGATGCGCGGCATGCCGGTGCTCACGGTCGGTGTGAACAGCGATCGGCTGTTCGACGCCGAGGACATAGGCTACTGCGAAGACGATTTCGCGGGGCTCAAGGCGCGCGTGCTGCAGCTTGCTGCGGCGCCCGAACTGCGCGCGCAGTTGGGCGAGCAGTCGCGCCGCTACGCACTCGCCAATCACTCGATGGGCAACGTCGACGCGCTGATTAAGCTGCTCGAATCCTGATCTGCAAACGGGGCGCCGCTAGGCCTGCCGAGGCTCGTTCAGGATGGGTGGCGGCGGCGCGTTTGCGGGCCGGGGCGCGGTACCGCTGCTGGCGCGTTCGGAACGGCGCTTCGGCGCAGGACGGTAGTAGCGCTGCGGTGAGCCAATCGGCGGCCGTTCGCTCGGCGTCGATTCGGTAGTCTGATCGGAAGCGGGTTCGGCTGCTGGCGCACCGGCCGGCATCATCGCGGGCGTGCCATCTCCCGTTCCTGTGGCCATCTTTTGATCGGCCAAGAGCTCCGTCCCGCCGCTTGCTTCGGCGACTATCCCGGGACCTGCCGCAAGGCCGGTGACGCCATCACCCCGGGTGGGTGCTGAAGCGCCGACGAAATCGATGGCCTGCCGGCGCGTGCGGCGATAGGACGCGGCGACGATGAGTCCGCAGAAGTACGCAAACAGATACATGTTTGGATTGTTCACCATCACGTTCTTCCAGGCGAAGGCCATGATGAAGATCGGGATGACCGCGAGCATGCCGAGCGACAGCGGTCCATACAGGTCTTTCTCAAAGCGCAGCTTCTTGGCCTCGCGCCAGATGAGATACAAACCGACCAGTACCAGCAGCGCGCCGAACGCGCCGATCTCCCAGATGATGATCGACCAGGAGACGCCGACGCGTCCCTCTTCGATCAGATAGAGGTAGTCGTCGGCGGCAAACATCGAGATCGGCGCCCGATTCAACGCGCCCATACCGACGCCCGCGAACAGCTTGAGCGGTTCGTCCGCGTTCTCAATAAAGGGTTCCACGACCTTATCGAGTCGACCGTGGCGCTCGTCGACCGATTCGATGCCGGCGAGCTGTGGGGCGATGTAGTGCGCCAGCCGGTCCAGATCGAAGTAAAACTCGAGCGGCGAGCCCAGCCGATGGTCGTAGGCCCGCGCCATCGCCTCGGATACGCCGATGTAGGTGCCGAGCGCTAGCATCAGCGCGAGCGCTCCGGGCGCGAGGCGCGCGAACAGGGAGCGATCGGACGGGTTGAAGATCATGGGGATCAAGACCGCCAGCGGCAGCAGGAAGAACACGCCCTTAACCTCGCCTACGGTCGACGGAATGACCATGAAGGCGCACAGGATTAGCGTCTTCGGCCAGGTCAGGAACCCGCGGAGCTGGCACCCGACCGTGACCGCCATGCACGACAGCAGAAATATCGCCTCCAGCGATCCGGTCGCAAACGTGCCCTTGGCGACGTCGCCGGACTTGTGCCACCAGGGCGCGAACACAAACCGCTGCAGCAGCGCGATGGGGAGCTGTATCAGCGCACACAGCATCAGGAAACGTAGCTGGTTGCGCAGTTGAGGCTGACTGAAGTCGTACACCATGGGTAGGAGGAAGAACGGCATATAGCGCAAGTAGGCGCGCAGGCCGCCGATCAGCGGTCCCGTCTGGGCGTCCGAGATGATGGCGCCGAAGCACAGGTGCAGCGCCATGATGAGCAGGAACACGAGGATCGGCGGCGGCATCGCGAACTGACGATCCGTGGCCAGTCGATTCAGTACGAGCACCAGCGCGATGCCGGACAGCACCTCGGGAACCAGCGCCATTACGCCGGGCAGGCGCAACTGCATCTGGACGAAGTCCACCAGCAGCACGGTGGTCATCATTGTGAGGATCAGAAACTGCACGGCAGAAGTTGCGCCTGGGTGGCTGGCATTCCGGTCTCGTGTCGGTGGCGGCAGCTTAGCACGCCGGTCCCCCGGCAAAGCCGCGTCGGATCGCAAAATCGATGGAAAATCAGGGTGTTGGGCAATCCCGCAAGGGGCGCGACAGGTGGCTAGCGCTGTACCCAACCGCCCGCGAAGGGTATCGCCTGGCCGACGAAGAAATCGCTTTCGTTCGAGGCGAGAAAGAGTGCAAAGCTCGCATCCTCCCGCGCGGTCGCGAGGCGACCGAGCGGGACCTGGCGACGCAGCGAGGCCTGGAAACGCTCGTTGGCCTGCAGTTCGCTTGGGTAATAGACCGGGTTCTCGACGTAGTTCTGCGCGATCAGATTGACCTGGATATTGGCGGGCGCGACTTCGACGCCCAGCGACTGCACATAGCCCACCTGGGCGGCGCGGGCCGCGCTGTAGGCGGTGACGGTCTTGAGCCCCTTGAGCGCCACGGCGCTGCCGTAGACAACGATCTTGCCCGCGCCGCGCTCACGCATCTGCGGTAGCACCGCCTGGCAAAGCTTGTGCAGCGGATGCACCATCATGTCGAAGGCGTTGTGCCACTGGTCGTCCTGCAGATCCTCTGCCGTGATGCCCGTGTAGTTCGGCGACGCAAGATTCGCGACCAGCACGTCGACCCGACCCGCCGCGGTGACGGCCTCGCTGGCGGCGTCGGCATCCCGCAGGTCGCGGGTATCCGCGATGACCTCGGCGCCTTCCGCTTCGAACAGCTCGATGGTCGCCGGGCCCATGTAGTCGTCGGCTTGGGTAATCAGCACGCGCTTGCCCGCGAGGCGTCCGGTCCTTTCTCCAGCTGTGGCTCCGGTCATGGGTGCTTCCTCTACGCGGTGTTCAGGTTTGTTTGGACCGCGCCGATCGCGGTGTCAACGGTTCGTAACATTCGAGCGCCCGCCGAACTGGCGGGCGGGTTGCGGTGTCTCAGTATCGGTATGGGCCCGCATTTTCGTTAGGGTCCGCTAGACGGGGTCGTCGGCCCCGAACATAGCCGGTGCCGCCCTGTGGCAAAATGCCGGCGGCCGGTCACCAACGGAGAGCGCCATGATACAACGCCTGGACTGCCTGATTGGCCGCAAGCTGGCGCGCTGCGCGGCCGTCGTTTCGATCGCCTGCCTCACCGCCTGCGCCACCTCACCACTTGGGCGCAGCCAGCTGATTCTGTTTCCGGAGGCCCAGCTCGCGCAGATGGGCGCGCTTGCCTACAAGGACATGCGGGCGCAGACGCCGATCTCCAAAGACGGCAAGGCGAGCGACTACGTCAACTGTGTCGCTCAGGCCATCATCGAGGCCAACCCGGAACTCGACGCCTATCAGTGGGAAGTGACGCTGTTCGAAAGCGAGCAGGCGAACGCCTTCGCGCTGCCGGGCGGCAAGCTCGGCGTTTACTCCGGCATGCTGGGCGTTGCGGTCAATCAGCATCAGCTCGCCGCCGTGATGGGACACGAGCTCGCGCACGTCACCGCGCGCCATGGCAACGAGCGCGTGTCGACGAACTTCGCAACGCAGACCGGCCTGCAGGTGGCGGCGATTGCCGCGGGCGCCGGTTCTTCGCCGCAGAAGGCCCAGCTCTTCGGGCTGCTCGGTCTGGGGGCGCAGGTGGGCGTCATGCTGCCATTCGGTCGCGCCCAGGAGACCGAGTCAGACCTGCTCGGACTGGACTACATGGCGAAAGCCGGCTTCGACCCGAGCGAGGCGAGCCAGCTGTGGCGCAACATGAGCGCTCAGGGCGGCGCGCGCCAGCCGACGTTCCTCTCAACGCATCCGGCACCCGAGATGCGAATTCGCAAGCTCGACGAGCGCGCCCCGGCCGCCCAGGCGCTGCGCCGCGAGGCCCGCGCCGCGGGCCGTAGCCCGGTCTGCGACTAAGCCGGGGTCCTCAGTTCGTCAGCAGGCCGTGCTCAGGCTAATCGGCTGACGCGCGTACCCGCCAGGTAGTCGTGCAGCGCGCGACGCTCGCCGAACCCGGCGGGCAGCAGGTTGACCGCGAACGCGGCCAGGGCCCACACCGGCGGCAGGAACAGCACTAGCGCGAGCGGCAGCATGCGCACTAGCATGCGCGGCAGCTTGGCGGGCGCACCGTCCGACTGTGCGATAACCACGAGGCCAAGCAGCCGCTTGCCGACGGAACGCCCCTGCGACAGAAACCAGCCGTGGGCCAGCAGATAGCCGGCCAGGCCCACTAGCCCGACGCGCAGTCGAAACTGCTCCAGGTACGCGATGGCGGTCTCGAACACGCCGAAGATGAGCGCCAGCAGCAGTGCGACCAGCGCCGCGAGCGCCGCATCGATGGCGAACGCGGCAGTGCGTCGCGCATGACCAGCGGCCGTCATGAGGCGTCGTCGGTCAGGCGAAAGACCATCAGCGCATTGCCACCGCGTTGGCCGAAGCCCGCATAGCCGCTCTGCACGATCAGCAGATCCTCAACGAGCTGCGGTCCGTGGACGTCGATCGCGCCGCCGTTCGCGCGACTTTCGCCGTCGCCGCCGTTGACGCTCGCGAATTCGGCCCAGGTATCGAAACGCCAGCGTTCCGCGCCGCTGGCCGCGTCGAAGGCGAGCAGCATGCCGTCCAGGCCGCCGACGAACACGAGCTCCGCGTTGCTGCCGGGCGCCGCCGAGAAGCCGGCGAGGCAGCGGCTGCGGCCGTCGCAGTTGGCGCTGACGGGCTGCTGCCAGCGCACCTCGCCTGTCGCCGCGTCGATCGCGGACAACCCCGGGCTGGGTTCGCCCTCGACGCCGGGTGGCGCCTGGCGGATATCGCTGATCGGCGCATACAGCAGGCCGAGTTCTTCGTTGAACGCCATACCCCAGTGAATCCCGCCCAGATAGCCGCCGCGACCCAGCCGGCGAGACCACAGCCGCGTGCCGTTGTCCGGGGTCAGCGCGTGGACATAGCCGGACTTCTGACCGGCCAGCACGACCTCGCTGCCGTCTTGCAGTCTGCCGAGTATCGGCGGGGCGCCGAAGTCCAGGTCCGGCCCGTTCTCGGCCGGGCAGTTGGGGTGGTCGGCCGAGACGTTGCAGGCGACGTTGAAGTTGTCGTCGGCCGTGTACTGCGTGCGCCAGCGGCGCTCTCCGGTATCGAGATCCAGCGCGAAGATCGCATCCGAGCCGCCGGACGAGGGGCCGCTATAGTTCTCTCCGGTGCCGAACAGGATCTGGTTGCGGCGCGCGTCTATCGTTGGCGCCGACCAGACGGGCGCGCCCGACGGTCCGTAGTTGCGCACGAACACCCAGTGGCGGTGGGTCAGCTTGGGCTCGCGATCGATGGTGTGGCTGCGCCAGATGAACTCGCCCGTCGCCGCGTCCCACGCGGACACCGAGCCGCGAAAGGTGCAGCAGCCGTAGAAGCCGCTGGTCGCGAGCACGACCTCGCTGGACGACAGCGGCACATAGAGTTTGCCGGCGTGCAACACGGGCGTGCCGGTCACCATACCGGCATCGTGATCGCGGACGTCGCGCGACCATGCGAGGCGCCCGGTGCGCGCCTCCAGCGCGTAGACGAATCCGCCGCGCGTGCCGAAGAAAATCAGCGCCTGGTCGCCAACGCGGCCGGCGGTCAGCGCGGTGCGCACCTCGCTGTCGGCCTGGAAGCGAAAGCGCTTGCAGCCGCTCGCGCGATCCAGCGCCAGCAGCACGCCCGACTGCGTGCCGATGAACAGGGTGTCGGCGGTGACGAGTGGGTAGGAGTGGGGTGAGTTGCCGCCGGGCAGGGCGTACACCCAGTCGAGCCGTAGCTGGGCGACGTTGTCTACGCGGATGTCGCTGTTGGCCTGCGTGCGCGTCTGACGCGCGTCGCCGCCCCAGCTTGTGGAGGCAAAGTCGACGTTGGCCTCGGCGGCGCAGTCCGTCGTGGCCGCGGCGACAAAGCCTGGCGCTAGTGCGAGTGCGGCGAGTGCCGCAAGCGTTGCGCGCAGCGCCGTGGCTCGCGCGCGAGAAAGACCCTTGGCCATGTGCCGCCCAGTTCGCTCACCCCATTAGGCTGAGCAGCATATCGCGTTTTTCGGCCATCAAGGCGGCGTCGCCCCGGGTTTCGACGTTCAGGCGGACCACCGGCTCGGTATTCGACATGCGCAGGTTGAACCGCCAGCCTTCGAACGTCATCGACACGCCGTCGACGTGCTCGACCTGCTGCGCCTCGTGGGCGAAGCGCGCCTCGATGTCCTTCAATAGCCGCGCGGGATCCTCGATCGTGCGGTTGATTTCGCCGGAGACGGGGAACTTGGTCATGCGCGCGTCGACCAGCGCCGCCAGCGTACAGTCCTTGTGGCTCATCAGCTCCGCGGTCAGCAGCCAGGGGATCATGCCGCTGTCGCAGTAGGCGAAGTCGCGGAAGTAGTGGTGGGCGCTCATTTCGCCGCCATAGACGGCGTCCTCGGCGCGCATGCGTTCCTTGATGAACGCATGCCCCGTCTTGCACTGCACGGCCTCGCCGCCCCGTTCCTCGACGAGGTCGATCGTGTTCCAGGTTAACCGCGGGTCGTGGACGACCTTGGTGCCGCTCGGGTGCTTGGCGAGGAACGCCTCGGCCAGCATACCGACGACGTAGTAGCCCTCGATGAAGCGGCCGTCGGCGTCGAACAGGAAACAGCGATCGAAGTCGCCGTCCCAGGCGACGCCGAGATCCGCGCCGTGCGCACGAATGGCTTCTATCGTCGGCGGCCGGTTTTCTTCGAGCAGTGGATTGGGCACGCCGTTCGGAAAGTGACCGTTGGGCTCGTGGTGCACCTTGATGAATTCGAAGGGCAGGTGTGGCGCCAACAGATCGACGACCCGACCAGCGCCGCCGTTGCCGGCGTTGACGACGATCTTCAGCGGCTTCAGCGATGCGACGTCGACGTAGCTGAGCAGGTGCTGGGTGTAACGCTGATCGAAGTCGACCTGGGTCAGCTCGCCGCGTGCGGTGGCATTGGGCAAATCGCCGCGTTCTGCGAGACGCTTGATCTCGAAGAGTCCCGTGTCACCGCTGATGGGCTTCGACCCCGCACGGACGAACTTCATGCCGTTGTAGTCTTTCGGGTTGTGACTGGCGGTGATCGCGATGCCGCCGTCGTAGTTGCCCGCGAAGGTCGCGTGATAAATCTCCTCGGTGCCGCACAGTCCGATGTCTTCGACGTTGACGCCGGCGTCCATCAGACCGTTGGCGACCGCGGCCTTGATGCGCTCGCTGGACAGCCGAATGTCGTGTCCGATCACCACACGCTCGGGATTAACGACCTCGGCATACGCGCGACCGATGCGACGGGCGATCTCTTCGTTCAGCTCATCCGGTACGCGACCGCGAATGTCATAGGCTTTGAAGCAGGTCAGTTCAGTCATGGTGCTTGCTCTTTAGGTTGTCGTCCCTGGCCGGTTCCTTCTGCGGAAGCCGATCGCTGTCTGTGGGGCTGTGTGTCGTCTGCGAAAAACGCCGCGACAAGAACGCGAACTTGGTCGCGAATTCTATCTCGGCGGGACCGTTCGCGCCGCGAATTCACCCACAAGCTGCGCGCCTGGAACCTTCCAAATGTCTCGTTGTCGGTTCAGGTGGCGTTTAGCTAGTGCCGCATAGACTGCCTCGGAACCTTCCAATGAGAGTCATGTCATGCAGCGCTTCAGTTCCTCTCGTCGCTTGCGAACCAACGATTCGAAACGCTCCCGCGGTGCGCCTCGCGGCTGGTCTGTCGGGCTGGCCGCGGCCGCATTACTCAGTGTAGCTCTACCCAGCATCCCCGCGAACGCGGCACCCGGACACGCCTACGAGGTCGAGGCGCCCGTCGTGCGCGTCGATCCCATCGTGTCTACCCAGCGCGTGGTCGAACCGCGCGAAGAGTGCTTTGAAACCCGTCGCGGCTATGGCGTCGATCGTTATGAGCGGCGCGGTAACCCGACGGGTGCGCGCATTCTTGGCGGCGTCGTCGGCGGCCTGATCGGCAACCGCTTCGGCGGCGGCGACGGTCGCAAGGTGTTGACCATTGCGGGCGCCATTGCCGGCGCCAGCATCGCCGATCGAGCGCACAAGAATCGTTCTACGCGCGATCGATACGAACCGCGCTATGAATGCGAAGTCGTTGAGGAAGAGCGGCTCATCGAGCGCGTCGACGGTTACGACGTGACCTACCGCTACAACGGCGAACTCTATACCCGTCGCATGGACTTCGATCCGGGCGACTCACTGCGCATTCGCGTGACCCACCGGCCCGCCACGACCTCGCGTCGCTATGAGCGCAGTCGGCGGAATGGCTATCGCATCTAGGAGGAAAGTCGTGGCAACTCAACTCAATTTTCGAGGCGCAATTGCGCTCGCGACGCTGTTGGTCAGCGTCGCGGCCAGCGCCACTGGACCGGTGGTGCGGCTGTTCCCGACCACGGTATTGGAAGACATTCGCGAGACCGGTCAGGTCGCGGAAGAGATGGAGAACGGCCTGCAGGAGGTGATACATCGCCTGGACGTTCAGCAGCAGCTGTTTGTCGACAGTCAGTGTCAGGGCGCCGAAGGCGACGAGGGCTGCGCGCAGATATCCAAGCAGCTCGGCGCTACCTATCTCGAGATGCTCGACCTGATGAATTCGCGTCTGCCGGATATGGAGCGCGCCGTGAACAGCACGCGCACGAGCCTGGAGTCGCGCCTGCGCAAGGAACTGGGTCAGCGCACGACACCGACCTCGCTGCAGGATCAGCTATTGGGTAAGTCGGGCAGCCTCGGCGTGCCCGGCACCGAAGCGAAGGATCGACCGGCGCTGCGCGGTCGCTCCGGTGTGCGCCTGTCCGATCGATTCAAGCAGTACTACCAGCTCGTGGCGACCAACCGGGAAGGTCCGGGCTCGTCGCTCGCGGTGGTGGCCGCCGACATCTATCTCGACATGGAAGAAGCGGCCCAACTCATCGCCGCTACGCAGGAAGAGATCTCGCGCGCCGCCCTGATGGAGCAGCTCAATCAGAGCTTCGGGGTGATCACGCCTGAGATGGCCGCCGTAGTGGGCGGCGTGAAGGAAATCTTGTTTGGCGAGTCTGTTGTCGATGCGCCCATCGCGGCACCGCCGTACGTCATCGGGCAGACGGAGTTTGTCAGCCCGCTGGAGATGTAGCCCGCCGTACGCGGGCTGCACGGCGAGCCGTTGCAATGAAACCGATGAGTCAAGTCAAAAGGAGACGCAAGGTCATGATGAAACCCATACTGCTAGCGGCGGCGCTGTTCGCGCTCGCCGCGTGTGAGACCACACCGGTCGCCGACGTTTGCGCCGGCCGCCTGGGCACAAACGTCGAGGCGGCGCTGGCTGAGACCGAGCGGCGCCTCGGGCTCGGCTGCGAATATCAGTTCGAGAGCTATTTTCGCGAAAACCTCGCGACCGCCGAGGCGAATCCCAGCAGCGATAACAAACGCCTGTTCTCGGATCACCTGGTGCGCGCCAACGAGCTTGGTGTGATCAGCAAGCGGCAGGCGCGCGAGCTGTACAACCGCTACTTCAACGTCAAGTTCGTCTCGCTCGCCGGCGACTACAACACCTGCTCGCAGACCTGTCCGGTGCAGGCGCGGGTGCTGAACGACATGAAGTCGGAGCTGCAGGACAAGGAGCTCGGACTGCTGCGGGTCAGCACCGATCGCGCGAGCTACTACCGCGCGGACAGCCTGCTGAAGGAAACGCAGATCGTCCTTGAGGCGACCTGCCGCGCCTGTGACGCGGGGAACCCGGGCCGGTGAACGATAGCCCCTGGGGATTCGCTGCCGGCGCCGCGATCGGCTGTGTGATCGGACTCGCGGCCCTGGTCGCGCGTCTGGATCCCGCCGCCGCGGCCAGCGCGGCGAACGCCGGGGGCGTGGTGAACTGGGTCGTGGTGAACCTGGGCCACTCGTTCTGGCTGTTTGCGA
Organism: Pseudomonadota bacterium; assembly: GCA_039029135.1. Classification (GTDB taxonomy): domain Bacteria; phylum Pseudomonadota; class Gammaproteobacteria; order Pseudomonadales; family Azotimanducaceae; genus JALZVT01. The sequence continues at coordinate 68,641 of JBCCGT010000026.1, forward strand.
TCGTCATCGTGCTATTCCTGCTCAACCTGCATCAGCTCCACCGCCTGCTCGAGCGCGATCCGCACTCTGAGCGCGTGATCGAGCTGGATTCGCTCACGGACGTCTGGATGCACCTGTTCATCGGCATCGGCGTGATCTGGACGGCGGTCGGCATGCGCGGCGCGCTGCAGGCCGCGCTCGGCGATCCGGCGGATGCGCTGACCGATTCAGCCGGTAACGTCCTGCGCAAACTGGTCGACGGCGGCATCCTGCTTGCGCTGACGACGACCATCGTCGGCGGCATCGGCGGCTATTTGATGCGGCTGATCAAGACCCTGCTTGTCGGTAACCGGCTGCAGGCGGTGTTCGAAGCCAGCAATCGCGCGGACGTGCGAGAGCTGATCGAGGCCACGGAACGCATAGAGGCGCGGCTGGAAATGCCGGTCGCGCCGGCCCCGGTCGAGCCGGCGAGGGCGGCCTCGTGAGGCGGCCGCAGCGCGCGCTCGACCACGATGGCCTGCAGGCGGATGTGATGCGCTTCATGGCCATCATCGCCTTCTGCCTGGTCGCCATACTCGCGCTGGTGCGCAATGTCGAGGCGCCGCCCGGCGAGCCGATCGCGATGCGGCCGCCGCCGGTCGAAATGCCTGTTGCCAATGTCGGCCGCGCCGAACCCGAAGCTGAACCGCCGCCGACCGCTGATTCCAGCCCTGCCGAAACTGTAACGCCTGTCGCCACCGCGCCGCCCGAAGCGGCGGTCGCGTCCACCCCGGTGACAACGCCCGACGCCGAGCCAAGCCTGCCTGCTTCGCAGGCAGTGTCGAACGATGAGCGGCGTCGGCTCGCGCGGGCGCTGAGTGCCGCGCAGGTGCGCAGCGCCGAACGGCAGCGAACGCATCAGGCCCAGCGTCAGCGGGACGCCGTCGCCCGCCGCGAAGCGCAGCGTGCGTCGCGTCCCTCTGCGGAGCCTGTGGTTGGCTCTGCCCAGCCCGTTGCGCGGCCGATTGAACCTGCGTCCGTCGCGCAGACGGAGCCTGCACCCGTTGTGCAGACGCAATCGTCCGAGGTGCCGCTCGAGGACACTGGCGAGACAGAACCCACAAGTCCGGCGGAGGAGGGGCTGTCCCTGCGCTTCGCCTCTGAGCACGACTTCCTACGTTTGCTGAGCTCCGGACAGGTCGAGCTGTTTCTGTTCGACGGCCCGGCAGACGCGAGCGCGTTCAAGTTGGGGCGCGGCTTCGATTTCGCGCCCGCCCGCCCGCCCGGTCAGCTCTACGAGCTGCTACCGGCGACCATACCGGCGGCTATCAGCGGCTCTGCCGCGCGCCGGATCGGCAGCTTTGAGAGCTACAAGTGGGGCGTGCGCATGCCCAGTCACGTCGAGGCCGAGATTCGCCGCCTCGTGGGCATCGCCCGTACCGGTTCGCTACTGATTGATCGCCACGGACAGGTCCGCCATGAAAACTCCTGAACAGAGGGCGAGGCGCGGCCTCGTGCAGCGACTGCTCGCCATTATTCTGCTCGCCTGCATGAGCCCTGGGCTCGCCGCCGAGCCCGATGCGCTGTTTGGCGCCGATCTCGGCCGCTGGCTGCGCGCCGAGGCCGCACCCAGTCTTGCCGCAACGCTTGGTCAGCACCCCCGATTCAGCGGCGAGACCGTACGCGTAGTCGCCATGCGCGACGGTCAACCTTCCGCCGCCGACAACGCGCTCGCCGCGGCGCTGCGGCGCCAGCTCACGCATCTACTGCTGGGCACGAGAGGCCTGCGCATCGCGTGGGACTCGGCCGACTCCGCGCCCTGCGCGCTTCCCCGGGACGTGCCCTATCTGCTGGGCGTTGAGCTGAAGGTCATGGGCGCGCGGACCCACAGCGTGCGCATCGCGCTCGTCGACGTCGAAGAGGCTGTGTGGGTCGACGGTATCAATCTCGCTTGGCGCGGCGCGCTCAGCCCGGCCGAGCGCGCCGCCGCGCGCGAGCCCGTGCGCGATGGGCCACGCGGCACGCTTGGCAGTCCGCTGCCGGTCACCGCGGCCGACGCCATCGCCCGCCGACTGCTGGCGGGCATCGACTGCCAGCTACCGGCCGGTCTCGATGAGCCCGTCTGGCTGGCCGAGCCGGACGCACCGGAACAGGCTGCCGTCGCCGTCGCGCTCGCGGGCCTGCTGCGACACTCGCCGCGGCTGACGCTGGTGGGCAGCGAGGCCGAGGCCGCCTGGACGCTGCTGCTCGAGCGCGGCCGCGGCGACGAACTGATCGCGCGCATCACGCCGCTGGCCGACAATCCCGGCGCGGCCCAGCGACTCGCGAGTGTTTTCGTTGACGCGGCGGTGGGCGAGGGCGCACGGATTGCCCAAGCGCCTGCGGCGTCTGGATATGAAGCGCCCGCGGCGTCTGTACCCCGTACCCCGGTGCGACCGGCACCCCCGGCCCATGAGGCACTGCCGGCGGCCAATGGGCTGCTCCGGGCGCTGCGCCCGATGCCGGCGCGTCCCGGCGATCGCTGCTACGGACCCGAGGCCGACTGTGTGGAGGTCGAGATCGAGATGCAGCGGCCGGCGTACCTGGTCATGTTCCGCACCCAGCCGAACGGCGATCTCACCCTGCCGAACTGCAGCTCTTCGCTGCGCCGGATCGAGGCGCCGAAGCGCTATCGCCTGAAGCTGCGCGGCGGCATCGGCGTCTATGCGGTCGCGACCGAGCGACTGCAGGTCGCCCACCGGCTGCTGGGCCTGCTGCGGGCCGGGGCGACGAACTGCGCGGGCTCGCGCGCGCCGATCGATCCGGAGTGGCTGGATTACGCGTTGGCGCGCATCGCCGCGCTGGAAGATGACATCGATTGGCGCTCGCTGCGCTTCGAAGGCGATCGTCCGTGGCCAGAGCAGGTCGCCAGTCGCGCCTGGCTGGGAGGTGGCTGGTGAGGTTTTTTCTCGGCCTGCTGTGCGGCGCCGTCGCGACGGTTGGCGCCGCGAGCCTGCTACAGCCGCTGTTGCTCGACGCGCCGGCCGCCACGCCCGTGGTTAGCGAACTCGTCAGCGTGGATGTGCCGCTGGCTGCGGTGAGCGTGCAGGAACCCTCGCCGCTGGCGGCACAAGAAGCGCGTGTTGTCGCAGACTACCCGGACGCCGCCGCGAGCCTGCCTGCGACGCAAGAGACGCCCTCCCAGGAATCAGAGGTTCCGACTGCCGAGCGCCCGGCGCCGGACGCCGGTAACGCCGCGCCCCTTGCCGCGTTGCCAGCCGCCGCCGTCGCCGCGATGAACGCCGCGCCGAC
>JBCCGT010000027.1:0-68671 GCA_039029135.1 Pseudomonadota bacterium
AAAAAAAACCCACCCGGGGGTATACTTCCACCCTTCCCTTGACGGGCGTCAATCCCCCCCCAAAAAATTTTGGGGTTCGTTTTCGGGGTAACGCCCGTGGTTTCTTGGCGCCCACCTCCCCCCTTTTATGTGACCCCAGCAATCTGCCGCGCGAAGGCGACGCCCGGACTAGGGGACTAGGCGCAGCGCTTCTTCCCGGCGGGCGCTGATGTAGGCTTCCAGTTTATCAACCGCGTTATCGACGACGTCGTCCTCCAGCAGCATCCGCACCTCGGCCAGCTCTGATTCGAGAGACGCAAGCAATCGCGCTACCTCGCGGCGATTGCTACGCAGAATGTCTGCCCACAGCGCCGGGTCGCCCTGTGCAAGCCGCATGAAACCGAGAAAGCCGGGACCCACCGTGGCGGGTGAGGCCTGGCCCGTTGCGAGATACCCCCAGGCCAGCAGGTGTGGCGCATGACTGGTGAAGGCCACGGCCGCATCGTGTTCGGCAGGCGTCAAGATTTCGCAGCGCATGCCAAGCTGCGCCCAGAAACTGCGGGCGCGCTCCACCACTTCAGGCTGTGTGTTTTCCAGCGGCGTCAGCAGCGCCATACCGCCCGCTAACAGCTCAGCACTCGCCGCCGCTGCGCCAGACAGGTGTGAGCCGCGCATCGGGTGGCTGGGCACGAAGTTGCCAGGAATATCGTCTGCCAGCGCATCGACTATCGGCGCCTTCACGCTACCCACATCGACCACCAAATCCGCAAGCGCCGCACAGGCCTGCACGCCGGCCGCGACCGTCGTGGGCGGACTGGCCACCACCGCGACATCGAAGGCTCCCTGGGGCGACTCCGCCATGTCATCGAACACCCCGCGCGCGGCCGCTGCCTGCCGGGATGCCGGTGCCGGATCAAAACCATGGATCGACGCATCGGGTACCGCCGCCCGCTGGGCGAGCGCAACGGATGTGCCGATCAATCCACAACCCACAATCGCCAAACGCATAGATCAGTCGCGTACCGCTCGGGGGTAGGAGCCGAGCACGCGCAGGTCCATCGCCACCTCCCCGACTTCGCGCAGTACGGCCTCCAGACCCGTCTCGGTGTGATGGCCATCGCAGTCGATGAAGAACACATAAGACCAGTTGCCCGTCTTCGACGGCCGAGTTTCGATGCGCGACAGCGAAATGTTGTGGCGCTGAAACGGCTCGAGAATCTTCACAAGCGCGCCCGATTCGTTGCGCGCAGACACCAGCAGCGACGACTTGTCCTGGCCGCTCGGACCCACGTCCTGCTGGCCGAGAACTAGAAAGCGGGTGACGTTGTCTGGCTCGTCTTCGATGCTGCGCGCGTGCACCGCTAGGCCGTAGGTGTCGGCCGCCATCTCGCCGGCGACACAGCCGAGTTCCGGCTGCTCCGCCACCAGCCGCGCGGCTTCTGCGTTACTCGCCACCGCCATGCGTTCGATTCCGGGAAAGTGCGCATCCAACCAGCGCCGGCACTGCGCCAGCGACTGCTGATGGCTGACGATCTTCTGCAAACCCTCGACGGAGGCGTCCGTCTGCAGCAAGAACGCATGGTGGATCGGCATTTCGATCTCGGCGCAGATCGACAGATTCGAACCGATAAAACAGTCGAGTGTGTGATTGACCATGCCCTCGGTCGAATTCTCAACCGGCACGACACCGTAGTGGACCGATCCGGACTCTACCTCCCTAAACACCTCGTCGATGCTGGCGAGCGCCCGGCGGCGAGCGAATTGGCCGAACTGCTTGATGGCCGCCGCCTCGGTGTAGGTGCCGGTAGGGCCGAGGTAGGCGACGGATAGCGGCAGCTCGAGCGCGCGGCACGAGGAGATCACCTCGCGGAACAAACCGACGACGGTATCGTCAGCGAGAGGCCCGGTGTTCGCGGCGCGTAGGCGGTCGAAGATCTGCGCTTCACGCTCGGGGCGATAGAAGACGGGATTGTCGTCCGAACTGGTACGCGTCTTGACCTCGGCGACGCGCTCGGCGCACTCGGCGCGGCGGTTCAGCAGCGTCAAGAGTTCGTTATCAATGGCATCGATTTCGCTTCGCAGGTCGGCGAGATTGTCCATAGCTGAATGAGGGCGGCGTCAGAGGCGACCAGTATAGGTGCAAACAAAACCACCGACAGAGGGTTTTGCGCCATCGGCTGCCGGGAGCGCTCCATCGCACTCCCGTGGATCGGCCGATCGCTCGCGATCAGGGTAGAGTCACGCCAACCGCAGCAGGAGACTAAACATGCCCAACTGGCACAACTGGTCCGGCAGGATCACCGCCGAACCCGAACGCCTGGTCTTCATCCGCTCGCCCGAAGACGCCTGCGCCCTCGCCAGCGCCGCGCAGCGCGACGGCAAGAGCATCCGCGTCGGCGGCGCGACCCACTCCCACGCGCCTCTGGTCGCCCACGACGGCATCATTGCCTACGCCGACGGGCTGGCCGGCGTGCTTGCGGTCGACGCGGCGAGCGAGCGCGCCTGGATCGGCGCCGGCACGCGCATCTACGCGCTGGGACACGCACTGCACCAGCATGGCCTTGCGCTGCACAACCAGGGCGACATCGATCAGCAGGCGCTCGCGGGCGCCACCGGCACGGGCACCCACGGCACGGGCGCAGCGCTCAACAGCCTGTCGGCGCGGGTGACCGGCATGCGCATCGCGCTCGCGAGTGGCGAACTCGTCACGGCGAGTGAGACGCAGCATCGCGAACTGTGGCAGGCCGCGCGGCTGCACCTGGGCGCGTTCGGCATCGTCACGGCCATCGAACTGCAGCTACGCCGCGCCTACCGGCTGCGCGAACAGGGCTGGCAGATGTCGCTGGACGCGGCGCTCGACGGATTCTTCGAGCGCGCGGCGCAGCATCGCCACTACGAATTTTTCTGGTATCCGCAGGCCGACAACGCCATCGTCAAGGCGATCGACGAGACCGAAGACGCGCCGGAATACCCGCTCGCCGACGAGGGCGCACGCTGCGGCTGGAACTACGAGGTGCTGCCGAATCACCGCCCGCACAAACACACGGAGATGGAATACAGCGTGCCCGCCGACACCGCACTCGACTGCGTGCGCGAGATTCGCGATCTGCTGCGAAACCAATTCGCCGACGTGGCGTGGCCCGTCGAATTCCGCACGCTCGCGGCGGACGACGTCTGGCTGAGCAGCGCATACGAACGCCCCACCGTGACCATCTCTGTGCATCAGGACGTGCGCCAGGACGAGACGGCCTACTACCGGGCCTGCGAAGCAATCTTCCTGCGCCATGGCGGTCGACCGCACTGGGGCAAGGTGCACTATCTGAATCGCGAACAGCTCAGCGAGCGCCATCCCCGCTGGTCAGACTGGTGGCAGGCGCGCAACAGCGTGGACCCGGACGGCGTGTTCCTGAACGATCATCTCGCGGCGCTGCGGCCGGACGCCTAGCGCGGCAGGGCCGGGCTACGTCTGCCAGACCCTTACCACCTGCACGCCATCGCCCCGCAGATCCGCGCTAGCTGCGCGAGGGATACTGCCCGTCGATCGCGATGCACCAGTTGCTGCCGAGTGACGGACCCAGCACCTCGAATGCTGCGTTGCCACCCGACGGCGCCGTCGCGACGGGTCCCATGGTCTCGTTCGCGCTGGTGGTGAAGTGCTGGTGCGCGTCGTTCGAGCCCAGCACCACTGCATCCGACGGCGAGCCGATCTCGCCGGCACCCGACGCCGCGTTGGCGCTCAGCGCATGGCTATGGCCCGCCAGTTCGTTGGTGGTGAGCTGATGGCTTTCCTGACCGCCGCGCTCGCCCAAACGCACATTGCCCAGACCCGGCCCCGTGCCCTCGCCGCGCGGGACGCGACCACGCAGATCTGGCAGCCCGAAGGTCGTGCGACCGTCGCCGCCGTAGATGGTGCCGATGATCGAAAACAGCGCCGTGTGGCTCGCGATGGGCAAAAGCTGGCCCTCGCACTTCAGCCAGCCGCGTGGCGGATAGCCGAACCCGAACGACTGCACCTGACCGATGAACGGAATCGTGCTCATGTTGTTACCTCCTTACGGATGTTGCCGACGCGAGCTAGCTGCGCGAGGGATACACGCCCTGCAGGGCAATGATGTAGTTCATGCCCAGGTAGGGGTCCTCGATGTTGAAGGCCGCGCCGCTACCGGCCGGCAGCGTGGTCGGCGGGCCGACCGTGACGTCGGCGGCAGAGCCCGTGTAGCCGCTTTCGATCTGCGCCAGGTTATGGCCGCCGGGACTGCTCTGATCGCCGGCTTCGTCCGCGCCGTTCGGGCCGAGGCCGTGACTGTGACCGGGCATCTGTGCCGCCGTAAGCGTGTGCGTTTCGGCGCCCGCCCGCTCGCCCTGGGTGACTGGACTGAGGCCCGGTCCCGTGCCCATACCGCGCGGCGCTCGGCCGCGCAGGTCGGGCAGCGCGAAGGTGGAGCGGCCATCGCCGCCATACATGGTGCCCAGCAGCGAATAGAGCGCCTCGTACTGGGAAATCGACAGGAGTTGACCGTCGCAGAACGCCCAGCCGCGCGGGGCGAAGTTGCCGGCGAAGATCTGTATCTCGCCCAAGTAAGGGTCCATCTTTATTACCTCAGCTCCATTGAGTGAGGCCACGATAGACCCGGTCTGCGTTCGCGTCTGTCAACAGGTTGACAGACCGCACGAGGTCCTCGAGCGCACGGCCGCGCGCTCGAATTCGTCAGCGTCGGCTAGCCCGCGTGCTCGCGCTCGAACTCACGCATGTAGTCGACCAGCGCGTCGACAGCGTCCTGACCAACGGCGTTGTAAATGCTGGCGCGCATGCCCCCGACCGATCGATGGCCCTTTAAGCCGTGTAGGCCGCGCGCCTCGGCGCCCGCGAGAAAGTCCTTGTCGCGCACTTCATCGGCCAGCGTGAAGGGTACGTTCATGATCGAGCGGTCCGCCTCGACGACCGGGCAGCGGTAGAAGTTGCTGTTGTCGATCGCGCTGTACAGTGCGCTCGACTTGGCGAGGTTCTGCGCCTGTATGCCTGCAAGGCCGCCCTGCGCTACCAGCCATTCGAACACCAACCCGGCGACGTACCAGGGAAAGGTGGCGGGCGTATTGCTCATCGAGCCCGCGGCCGCGTGCACCGACCATTCGAGCATGCTGGGGATCGGCGCGCGCGCGCGATCGAGCAGGTCCTCGCGCACGATTACGATGGTCAGGCCGGACGGGGCCACGTTTTTCTGCGCGCCGGCGTAGATCACGCCGAACTGTTCGACGTCGAGAGGGCGCGCTAAAAAATCCGACGACATGTCGGCGACCAGCGGCACGTCGCCGGTGTCGGGAAAGGCATGAAACTGCAGGCCGCCGATCGTTTCGTTCGAGCAGACGTGTAAATAGGCCGCGTCGCGCGATCGCTGCCAGCGATCCGGTGCGGGAATGTGCGAATAGGCGTCCTCTTTCGAGGAGGCCGCGACGTTGACGCTCGCGAACTTGCCGGCCTCCTTGATGGCCTTGGTCGACCAGCTGCCCGTATCGACATAGTCGACGCTGGCGCCCGCCGCGCACAGGTTCAGCGGCACGGCCGCGAACTGCTGTGTCGCCCCGCCCTGCAGAAACAGCACCTTGTAGTGGTCCGGCACCGCGAGCAGCCCGCGCAGCGTGGCCTCGGCGCGCTCGGCCACCTCGACGAAGTGGCTGCCGCGATGGCTCATCTCCATCATCGACATGCCGCTGCCCTGATAGTCGAGCAGTTCGGCCTGCGCACGTTCCAGGACCGGCGTCGGCAGCGCCGCGGGCCCGGCGGAAAAGTTGAAGCTGCGGGGCATCAATCTTCTTCGGTTTCGACGATCCGCTGCACGCCGACGAGGTATTCGTCGGAGCGCACGTTGATCAGGCGCACGCCCTGGGTGTTGCGGCCGAGCTGGGAGATATCGTCCGCCGACGTGCGCACCAGCGTGCCCTGGTTGCTGATCAGCATGACCTCGTCGCCGTCGAACACCTGCACCGCGCCGACGACGGCGCCGTTGCGATCGGTGATCGCCTGGGCGATGACGCCGAGAATGCCGCGTCCCTTGACCGGAAAATCGTCGACCGCCGTGCGCTTGCCGTAGCCGTTTTCGCTCGCCGTCAGGATGAAGCCGTCGGGCTCGGGAATGATCAGCGAGATCAGCGTCTGGGCGCCCGTCAGCTTGATGCCGCGCACGCCGCGCGCCGTGCGGCCCATGGCGCGCACGTCCGACTCCTTGAAGCGCACGGCCTTGCCGGAGCTCGCAAGCAGCAGCACGTCGCTGCTGCCGTCGGTCAGGGCGGCACCCACCAGTTCGTTGTCGTCCTCGAGCTCCAGCGCGATCAAGCCGGCCGTCCGCGGGCGCGAGAACTGCTCCAGCGGCGTCTTCTTCACCGTGCCGTTGGCCGTCGCCATGAAGACGAACTTGTCGGCACCGAAATCCTTGATGGGCAGGATCGCGGTGATGCGCTCGCCCGAATCCAGCGGCAGCATGTTCACCAGCGGCCGGCCTTTCGCGCCGCGGCTGGCCTGCGGAATCATGAAGACCTTCAGCCAATAGACCTTGCCGCGATCAGAGAAGCACAGCAGCGTGTCGTGGCTGTGCGCGACCAGCAGGTGCTCGACGAAGTCCTCGTCCTTCACCGCCGTCGCCGCCTTGCCGCGGCCGCCGCGACGCTGCGCCTGATAGGCGTCCAGCGGCTGCGTCTTGCCGTAGCCCTGGTGGGAGATGGTCACCACCAGGTCTTCCTCGTTGACGAGGTCCTCGACCGTGAGATCTTCCATCGTCTCGCGGATCTCGGTGCGGCGCTCGTCGCCGTAGCCTTCCTTGACCTCGATCAGCTCGTCGCGCACGACTTCGACCAGACGATCTTCTTCGTTGAGGATGCGCTGCAGCTCCGCGATCTCCGCGATGATGCCCTCGTATTCCTCGATCAGGCGATCCTGCTCCAGCGCCGTCAGGCGCTGCAGCTGCATCTCCAGGATCGCCTGGGCCTGCACCTCGGACAGGTAGTACTGACCGTCGCGCAGGCCAAACTCCTCGCCCAGATCGTCGGGCTTGCAGGCGTCGGCGCCGGCGCGTTCGAGCAGCGCCTCGACGGTCTCGGAACGCCAGCCCCGTCCCATGATCGCCTCGCGCGCGTCCTGGCGGGTCTTCGACGCCTTGATCAGCTCGACGACCTCGTCGATGTTGGCGAGCGCGACCGCCTGACCTTCCAGGATGTGGCCGCGGGCGCGCGCCTTGCGCAGCAGGAAGATGGTGCGGCGAATGACCACCTCGCGCCGATGCTGCAGGAACGCCTCCAGCATCTGCTTGAGGTTCAGCACCTTCGGCTGGCCCTCGTGCAGCGCCACGCAGTTGATGCCAAACACGCTCTGCAGTTGGGTCTGGGTGTAGAGGTTGTTCAGCACGACCTCGCCGGAGTCGCCGCGCCGCACCTCGATCACGATGCGCATGCCGTCCTTGTCGGATTCGTCGCGCAGTTCCGTGATGCCCTCGATCTTCTTTTCTTTGACCAGCTCCGCGATGCGCTCGATCAGTCGCGACTTGTTCAGCTGATAGGGGATCTCGTGGACGATGATCGACTCGCGCCCGCTCTTCGGGTCGGTGACGACCTCGGCCTTGGCGCGCACATAGATGCGCCCACGACCCGTGCGATAGGCCTGCACGATGCCCGCGCGACCGTTGATGATGCCGCCGGTCGGGAAGTCGGGACCGGCGATGTGCTCCATCAGCTGATCGATGGTTAGGTTGCGATCCTCGAGCAGTGCAAGACACGCATCCACCACCTCGTTGAGGTTGTGCGGCGGAATGTTGGTCGCCATGCCCACCGCGATACCCGCGGAGCCATTCACCAGCAGATTCGGCACGCGCGTCGGCAGCACGTCCGGCATGGTCAGCGTGTCGTCGTAGTTGGCGACGAAGTCGACGGTTTCCTTGTCGAGATCGGCGAGCAGTTCGCTCGCGATCTTCGCCATGCGCACCTCGGTGTAGCGCATCGCCGCCGGCGGGTCGCCGTCGACCGAGCCGAAGTTGCCCTGGCCGTCGATAAGCATGTAGCGCATCGCGAAGTTCTGCGCCATGCGCACGACGGTGTCGTAGACCGCAGAGTCGCCGTGGGGGTGGTATTTACCGATGACGTCGCCGACGACGCGGGCCGACTTCACGTAGGGCCGGTTATAGGTATTGTTCAGCTCGGACATGCCGAACAGCACGCGCCGGTGCACGGGCTTCAGCCCGTCGCGAACGTCGGGCCGCGCGCGCCCGACGATGACGCTCATCGCATAGTCGAGATAGGACTGGCGCAGCTCGTCTTCGATTCGAACCGGCAGAATATCGCTCGCGTCGCCGCCGCCTTCACCTAGAAGGCCTGTATCGGTGTCCTGATCGTCGCTCATGCTGTCTGTTCAGATAGGGCTGAGAACTCGCTTTGCGACCCGTTCGATGCCTGCCCTCAACGACTTCATACGGCCGTCGCAAGACGCTGTTTCAGGGCGGCTTGTTAATAGGTTGCAGGCTGTGGATAACCACGCGAGATAAGCGCGCTATATTAGCATTTTGCGGCCCTGCTTCGTAGCGTAAACGCCGAATAAAGACGGCTATCAACGGTACCGCCAACAGTGCAGCCAACAGCAGCGTAACGCGCGCCGAAACCTGCGCCGCGGTGCGGCGATACCGGTGGCACAGTGCAGCCAAAACCGGCGCCGCGGTGCGGCCAGAACAAGAGTAAAACCGTGTCTGAAACCGTCGATCTGCTCCTTCACCCGGACTGGCTGCTCAGCATGGCGGCGGACGCCGGGGCGGTCTCCGGCCACAGCCTCGCAATCAGCGGGGACCACATCGCGGCGGTCGGGCCGCGCGCGGAGCTGGCGGCCCGGTTCGATGCGCGCACGCAGATCGAGCTGCCGAACCGGCTGCTGCTGCCCGGACTCATCAACGCCCACACCCACGCCGCCATGACGCTGCTGCGCGGCGTGGGCGAGGATCAGCCGTTACAGCCGTGGCTGTTCGAGCACATCTGGCCAGCGGAGCAGCGACTGGTCGGTGAGGACTTCGTCGCCTTCGGCACGCGGCTCGCGATCGCCGAAATGCTGCGCTCGGGTACCACCTGCTTCGCCGACATGTACTTCTTTCCCGAGGTCGTCGCCCGCGAGGCCACGCGCGCCGGTATTCGCGCGCAGCTCGCCTTTCCCATCATCGAACAGGCGAATCCGTGGTGCGCCGATCTGGACGAGGCGTTTCGCAAGGGTCTGGCGCTGCACGACACCTATCGCGACGATCGCCTCATCCGCGTCGCGTTCGGACCACACTCGGCCTATGCGGTCAGCGAGACGGCGCTCGCCCGCGTGCTGACCTACGCCGAGGAGCTCGACCTGAAGATCCAGATGCACGTGCACGAGAACGCGGTCGAGGTCGAAGACGCGCGGCCGCTGGCCGCGCTCGATCGGTTGGGCCTGTTGAATCCGTCGCTGCAGGCGGTGCACATGACCCAGCTCACCGCGCAGGAGATCGAGCGGGTCGCCGCAACCGGCGTGTCCGTCGTGCACTGCCCCGCCTCGAACATGAAGCTCGCGAGCGGCGCCTGCCCGACGCGCGATCTGCTCGACGCGGGCATACCGGTCGCGCTGGGCACCGACGGCGCGGCGTCCAGCAACTCGCTCGATATGCTGCAGGCCGCGCGGCTGATGGCGCTGCTGGCGAAGCACGAGACCGGGGCGGCCGACGCGCTGCGCGCCCGCGAGGCGCTGGAAGCGGCCACACTGGGCGGCGCCCGCGCGCTGGGCGTCGACGACCGGCTGGGCAGCCTGGAGCCCGGCAAGCTGGCGGACGCGGTCGCCATCGATCTGACCCACCCGGCGATGCTGCCGCTGATCGATCCCGTATCGCAGCTCGTACACACCGAGGCCGGCGGCAAGGTCACCGAGGTCTGGGTCGGCGGCGAGCAGGTCGTCGAACAGGGCGCGCTGTTGACCATCGACGGCGCGGCGCTGGTGGAGGGCGCGGCGCTGTGGACCGAACGACTGCGTGCCTGAGACCGGCACACGACAGACCGCGAGCCGCCCGCGGCCGCGACGGCGACTGGCGCCAGGAACTGGCCGGCGGTTGGTGGCCGTGTGCGATTTCTGCCACGCGCCGTCGCGCGAACGCCCGTTGCATTTACACTACGCGGCATGAGCAACACGAACGCAGCCAAACCCAGCGCCGCGGCGGGCACAGCCAGCAGCGCGACGGATAACGTCGATCCCGCGGAGATCGCCAAGTTCGAGGCCATGGCGGCACGCTGGTGGGATCCCGACAGCGAATTCAAGCCGCTGCACGACATCAACGGCCCGCGGCTCGACTTTATCGGCAACCTGCTATCGCTGGCGGGCACGCGCGCGCTCGACATCGGCTGCGGCGGGGGGCTGCTGACGGAGGGGTTAGCATCGCGCGGCGCCGAAGTGACCGGCATCGACATGGGGCGCGGCCCGCTAAACGTCGCCCGCCTGCACGCGGCCGAGAGTGGGGTCGAGGTGCGCTATATCGAGACCAGCGCCGAGGCCATGGCGGCGGCAGAGCCCGAACAGTTCGATCTGGTGACTTGCCTTGAGATGCTGGAACACGTCCCGGACGTCGGCGCGGTGGTTAAGGCGGCGGCACAACTGGCGAAGCCCGGCGGCACGCTGGTGTTCTCGACCATCAACCGCACGCCCGAGTCCTACGCGCTCGCGATCGTTGGCGCGGAGTACGTGCTCGGTCTGCTGCCGCGCGGCACGCACGACTGGCAAAAGTTCATCAAACCGGCAGAGCTCGCCCGCTACGCGCGTGACGCAGAGCTGGTCGTCGGGGAACTGGCCGGCATGCGCTACAACCCCTTCAGCCGCAGCTGCACGCTGAACAAGCGCCTGGGCGTGAACTACCTGCTCGCCGCGCGCAAACCCGCGAACGCGGTTTCAGGCGCGGCGAGCGACCGCGGCACGAACGGCGCAAGCTGCGATAAGGGCGCCGCGTGAGCTATCCGGAACTCGACGCGGCGCGGGCGAACTGGCGCTGGCAACCGGCCGCAGACGCCCTGGCCGGACGTGTGATCCTGATTACCGGCGCGGGCGACGGCATCGGCCGCGCCGCCGCGCGCACCTGCGCAACCTACGGCGCCGACGTCGTGCTGCTCGGTCGCACGCGCGCCAAGCTCGAGGCCGTGTTCGATGAAATCGCGGCTGCGACCGACACCCAGCCGGTGATCGTACCGGCGGACCTTCTGTATCTCGACGAAACTAACGTCGACGCGCTGCGGCAATCGATCGAGGACGGCTTCGGGCGACTCGACGGCCTGCTGCACAACGCCTCGATGCTGGGCCTGATGACGCCGCTCGCCGCCTATCCGGCGAGCACCTGGCGGGAGGTGTTCCAGGTCAATGTCCACGCGGCCGCGCTGCTGACCGGCGGCCTCATGCCGCTGCTGGAGGCGTCGACCGATGCGTCCGTCGTGTTCACCTCGTCCAGCGTCGGCCGCCAGGGCCGGGCCTTCTGGGGGGCCTACGCCGCCAGCAAGTTCGCGACCGAGGGCCTGATGCAGACCTTCGCCGACGAGGTCGACAGCCGCGACAATGTGCGTGCGAATAGCCTTAACCCAGGCGCAACCCGGACCACCATGCGGGCGCAGGCCTATCCCGGCGAGAACCCCGCCGACGTCGTGACCCCCGAGTCGCGCATGGACATCTATCTGTATCTGCTGTCGGGCGCCAGCACGGCGCACAACGGTCAGGCGTTCGACGCCCGGGATTGGACGCCATAGCCACGCGGGCCGACGAGATCGCGCAACCCTGGCTGATCGGTCCAGGCGCCCAGCCGCTCGACGTCGAGGAAAATCCCTTCGACGCCGACGCGATTCGCGTCCTGCGTTTCGGCGGCCCGGCCTTCATTCTCATCTTCATCGGGGAGACGCTGTCGCACACGGTGCTCGGCGGCGGCGCGCACATGCTGATCACGCCCGCCGTGAGCGCGCTGGTCACGATCGCGGCAACGCTGTACGGCTGGCGCTCGGAGGTCGCCACCCGGGCTGCGCCCTGGCTGTTGTTCGTGCTGTGGGGCCTTGCCACGGTGGTGGTCGTCCAGCATCTCACTTCCGCCTCGACGGTGGCGGCGTTCATCTTCATGAGCACGCTGATGGTCGCGACGCCCGCGCTGATCCTGTCGCCGATACCGATGCTGCTGGCCGAGTCCGCCACCATCGGCCTGCACTTCGCAGTCAGCGCCCGGCTATCGGGCATCGACGTATTCTCGCTCTGGGTTCTGGCACCGCTGCTGTTCGTCGCCGCCGCGATCTACGTCGCTCGGCGCAGCGCCGTGCAGCATGCCGAGCGCTCGCGTCAATACCAGCTGGAGCTGGCGGCGCGGACGGCGGCGGTCGAGCGCCTGGCCAGCCTCAATACCATGGCCGCCGGCATCGCGCACCACACCAGCAACCGGCTGCAGGCCATCATGGGTACCGCGGATCTCGCCCTGCGCGGCGACGATGCCGACACGCGAGAGTTTGTCGAAAAGATCTGGCAGGAGAGTACTCGGCTCGCGAATCTGGTGGTGCCGCTGCGCACCTTCGCCGGCAACGCGGCGGGCGCGCGCCGCTTCGTCGCCTTCGGCGAGGTGATCGAAGCCGCCGGACTTCGCGAACTGTTGGACCGGGGCGTAAAGCTCGACGTGTCGCTCGAACCGAACCTGCCGGAGCTCGCGCTCTACGGCGGCGAGATCGAGGAAATGCTGCGCTGCCTGGCACGCAACGCTCAAGAGGCCGGTGCAACGCGCGTCGAAGTGTCCGTGCGCGGGTCCACCACCGGCATAACGCTGAAGTTTGCGGACGACGGCGACGGCCTCAGCGACGCGGAGATGGAGCGCGTCCTGGATCCCTTCTTTACGACCCGGGGTCCCGGGCGTCTCGGCCTGGGTCTCGCGTACGTCGCCGGCGCCGTGCGCAATCACAGCGGCACCCTGACGATCGACTCATCGCCCGGCGAGGGCACCGCGGTGCTGATCGAGCTGCCGGCCTGATCTCGGGCGGCAACGAATCGGCCAGCAGGTGATTTAGCGCCCCGCGCTGGCGATGCCGCTGCCGTCCTCTGGGCGAAACCAAATCGGCGACGTCCAGGCCATCTCAACCACCGTGTCTGGGTAGGCGCCGTTGCTGCAGACGGCGGGGCGCTCGGCTGGGGGCAGGCGCGCGCAGTCGTAGGTGTGCCAGCGCGGCACGCGCTGCTCGACGACCCGCAGGTAGTAGTAGGTAGGCAGCCGCGCGTCGAACGCCTCGTCCACGTACACGCTACACAGCGCGGCAGCGCCTTCCGATGCCGCAATGGGCAGCACCTCGGTGTGCAGCCCGCCCTCTGCGTCGACCCAGCCCTTGATGAGCTGCAGGGCCGTCAGATCGCCGCCGGTCGGATCTTTGCCGGCATAGGCAAGAAATCTCGGTTTGGCGGGCACAGTCGGCGCGGGTAGGTCGCTGCCCATGGGGACGCCGCCAGCGTAGCCCGCCGCATCGCGATCCGGCTGGCCGCACAGGGCGGGGTCATAGCCCCAGCCTGCGAACAGCCGCGGCGCGATCCGCGGGCCGCTGGTGCCGAACACCTCGCGCCGCTTGAGCGCGTCGAATATGGCGTCGCGGGTGTTTTCGCTGGCCCAGACGCCGGCCAGCCCGCCCGGGTTGCCGTCGATGCCGCTGGTCAGGACGCCGGTCTGCAGCCGCTCCGCCGGCGTCGATTCGCCCGTAACTGCGCCGCCCCAGTCGCTCTCGATCACGCCGCCGGGATTGGCCGCGTGGGTGTCGGTGCTGGCGATGATGCCGAGCTTGATGGGATTCAGGCCGACCTCGGCCTCTTCGCGCAGGCCGACGGCCAGCGCCGAGCGCTGAAAATCGGTGGGGTGGACGCAGCCCGCGCCCAGCATGCCGACCGTGCCGATCTCGCCGGGTGCGCACTCTCGCGTCACCACCGTGGCCTGCCCGACCTGCAGCGAACTCGCGGGGCCGGTACGAGTGGCGTAGGTCTTCGCCTCGCCCAGCCGCCGCACGGCCTCGACGGTGCACAGCTCATCGGGCGCGCCGAGCACCGTGCTCAGCCCGTTGATGCATTCCGAGCCGCCCTTGTGCTGAAAGATCTCCATGACCGGTTCACGCGCGAGCCGCTGCGCGGCGTACGCCCGCCGCGCGTCGGGCGTATCCGGCAGCTTGCGATAGGGCGCCATGCGGCCGTTCGCGAGGTTGGTGTTGTGCGGGATCGTCAGGTAGTCGCAGCCGTCTTCCGCGCGGCAAGCCCGATCGAGTCCTTCCCACAGCGCGCTGTCGATGGGCGCATCGACGTAGCTGACCGGCGCGGGCGGCACGACGTCGCCGCGGAAGATCACGTTGCGATGATAGTTCGAGGTACCGGGGGTGCCCGTGTACTCGTAGCCGATGAAACTGGTAAACGCGCAGGGTTCGTTAGCCGCGTTCGCCGCATCCTGAATGTCCGCCCAGGGCCCGCGTGCATAGTCGCGGCAGAGCGCGCCGTCCGCGCCACACAGCTCGCCGATGCGCTGCGGGGCCTCCGACGTAATCACGGTGCCGAGCATCAACATGCCCTGCCGCTGATCCGCCCGGAAGCCGCGGCAGAACACCGTGTCGTAGCTGGGCGAACCCGGCGTGCTGCACAGCGCACGCTCGCCGAGAAACTCGCCGTGATCCGTCACCGCCAGGAAGTCGAGCGGCCGGTCGATCTGGGCGGTGCCGGTCGGCTTGCCATCGGCGCCGATCGGCCAGAACGGCACCACCTCGCCGCGGGCGTAGCGATTCGCGTCGTCCGGAGTCGCGCCGGTGCTGTTCGCCGCGGCATCGAACGAATAGGAGGTATGCACGTGCAAATCGCCGAACAGCGGCATGCCCGTGGAGACGTAGTTGGTGCAGCGACCGATCACGCCGCTCTCCGCGATGCTGGGCGCAGCCTCTGCCGACGGGTCGACCGCGACCCCGGAAGCAGCGGCAACATCGGCCGCCGCCGTATCGCGCACCTCGCCGCTGCAGCCCGCCACGCTCAGCGCGAGCAGTACCCCGAACGCCGCTGGGCGAACGTCTGTTGTTCTCATTTGCTGTTCCCCACGGCTCCCCGCTGCTCTCCGGACGGCGCGCTCCCCGATCGCGGGCCGCGCCGATGTTACAGGTCGCCGCCGCAGACCTACACCAGCGTCTTGAGGCGATCGGCGAGGCGCTCGGCCAGCGCCAGAATGGTCAGCGTGGGATTCGCCCAGCCGCCGGTGGCGAACACCGAGCTGCCCGCGATCGACAGGTTATCGTAGCCGTGCACGCGGCAGTCGGCATCGACGACGCCGCGCGCGGGATCCGCGCTCATGCGCGTCGTGCCCATGTGGTGATAGCCGCCGATGGGATGGTTGCCGATGGTCGGATCCACGGGCCAGGCGAGCGAGTCGTCGGCCAGCCACTCGCTGGGACGCAGGGCGCCATAGCCGAGCCGCTGGAACTCCGCACCGAGTGCCGCGTTCAGGGCGTTTAGCGTGTGCTTGTCCTGTTCGCCGAGCTGCCAGTCCAGCGCGACACGCGGCACACCCAGCGCGTCGCGCTCGTGCGCGTCCAGTCGCACACGACTGGCGGGATTCGGCGCCTGCTCTGCCCGCACCATCAGGTGCAGCGTGGTCGCGCCCACCGCGGCGCGCGTGCGCTCGAAGCTGTTGCGGACACTGCGCTGCAGCAGCTTCTTCGCGTCCCGATAGCCGTGCCAGAGCGCGCGCCCCGTGCGGGTCGGATTGAGCTGGTGCTTAAGGCTCAGATACAGGCGTCGGTTCAGCGGCGTGCCGCGATCGGTTGGCCGCTGCAGCTTGAACGTGACCGCCGTGTTCAGCAGTTCGCGCTCGCGCTGCAGCGCCGGTGACGCCAGCAGCACAGGCGCGATGGGTACCGGCAGGAACCGCTTGCGGAAGGCAGACCAGAGCTTAAAGTCCGCACCCGAACCGGGGTCCAGGGTGCCGATGCGGGCATGCGGGTGTTCCATGAAGTAGCGCCCGACCTGATCGCGATCGTTGCCGACGCCGTGGGGTTGGACGTCGTTCGAGACGAGCAGCAGCCGCGCGTTTTCGACCGCGCCCGCGGCCAGCACCACCTGGCTCGCGCACACGCTCAGCTTGCGGCCGCCGAGCGTGCTGACCTCGACGCGCTCGATGCGGTCTGCGTTCGGCGCGGCGGCCAGGCGCGTCACGTTGGCGTGCAGCACCACCCGCGCGCGCGCGTCCGCGTGCAACAGCGGCGAGCGGCCGGCGACGAATCGCTCGCGCTGCTCATCGAAGCGCCAGAATCGGGTCGCGAACTTGTCCGCGTCAAATTCCGGACGGCCGCCATCGCACTGCGCCCACAGATCATCGGAATAGTCGTATTCGCCCAGCTCCAGATGGTCGTGGGCACGGCGGTAGTAGGGCACGAGATCTTCGGCCGTGATCGGCCAGCCGCTGTAGGGGACCCACTCGCGGCGCTCGAAGTCGATGCGGTCGAGCGACACACAGCGGCCGCCCCAGATGTTGGCGGTGCCGCCGAAAAAGCGCAGCCGCGCGCCGTCGAGCGGATAGTAGTCCATGCCCGCGTTGGTACCCGCGTAGAGCGCCTGGGTGCGGTCTTCGAAGTCCGCGCCGCCTGCCTCGAGCAGGCACACGTCTACCCCCGCGGCCGCGAGACGCTCCGCCAGCAGCGCCCCGGCGACGCCCGCACCGACGACGCAGACGTCGGCGTCCAGCGTATCCGGGCCGTCGTATTGCTCCAGATCGATCAGCATGGGCTCAAGATGGTAACTGTTTACAAATCCGCCAGCGCGTCTGTCTGTGCGTCTTTGCGCACATCGTTGGGCACGGTCAGGCTGCGCAGGGTCAGGTTCCCGGGCCGGGCAACTCCGGATAGGGAATCAGCACGCTGCGCTCGGCGCGCTCTGAGCGGCCGCGCGCCTTGTTGCTGACAACAGGCGCCGCCAGACCGACGGTTCGATAGAGCGCGCGCAGATCGTCGCCGTTCAGCTCGAAGCGCGAGCCGCGCCTCAGCCAGGAGGGCAACACAACCGGGCCAAAGCGCACCCGCTTGAGGCGCCCGACGGCCACGTCCTGGCTCGCGAACAGGCGCCGGACCTCGTGATTGCGGCCCTCCAGCAGAGTCACGTGGTACCAGTGATTGCGGCCGCTGCCGTTGAAGTAGCGAATGTCCGAGAAACGCAGGCGCTCGCCTTCGCTGTCAATGCCGGCCTTGAGCGCGGCGAGCTGCTCGTCGCTCAGCTCGCCGTCAACGCGCACCGCATACTCGCGATCGAGTCCCGTGCTGGGGTGCATGAGGCGATGGGCCAGCTCGCCGTCGTTCGTGAACAGCAGCAGCCCGGTGGTAGCGGCGTCGAGGCGCCCCACCCCGATCCAGCGCCCCGTGCGCAGCCGCGGCAGGTCGCTGAACACCGTGCGCCGTCCCTCGGGATCGCGGCGCGTGCAGATCATTCCTTCGGGTTTGTTCATCACCAGCGCGCGGGGATGCACGCTCGGACCGAGCCGCACGGGCTTACCGTCCAGCTCGATCTTTGCATCCGGTGTTGCGCGCGTACCCAGCACGGCGATCGCGCCGTCAACTCGCAGCCGCCCGGCCTCGATCCAGCCCTCAATCTCGCGTCGCGAGCCCAGACCCGCACCCGCCAGCAGCTTTTGCAGGCGCACCGGCTCCTGCGGGGGTGGTTCCTTCGCTGAGCGTTCGCGACTCCGGCCGCGCCGCGCGCCGGCCATCAGGCGTCTTCCCGGGTCTCGACGCCGGGTAGCACGACGACATCCGCGCTCGGGCGGTCGTCCGCATCGCTCGCCGCGGGTTCGCTGGCCGGTTCCGCCTCTGTTCCCTCGTCGACGCTAGCACCCGACTCGCGCACCGTCAGGGGCGCATCGAGCTCGACGGCTGCGGGGTCTGCAGCGGTCGCCGTATCAGCTTCCGCATCACCGTCCGCTTGCTGCTGCACTTCTGGGTCCGCGGCTGATTCTGCTTCCGCTCCCCCTGCCGAATCAGAGGAGGCCGACGGCGTCTCGGGCACCACGGCCTCGATCTGCGGATCGATCAGCTCACGCACTTCGGGCAGGGTCGGCAGGTCGCCGAGCGTCGCCAAATTGAAATAGTCGAGAAACGCCTTGGTCGTGCCGTACATCGACGGCCGTCCCGCCACGTCGCGCTGCCCCACCTCGCGGATCCAGCCGCGTTCGAGCAGCGTGCGCATGATGTTCGGGCTGACCGCGACGCCGCGAACCTCCTCGATGTCGCCGCGCGTCGCCGGCTGTTTGTAGGCGATGAGGGCAAGCGTCTCGAGCAGTGCCCGCGTGTAGCGCGGCGGCTTCTCGTCCCACAGCCGGCTGACCCAGGGCGAAAACTCCTGACGCACCTGCATTCGATAGCCCGACGCGACCTTGCGCAGCTCGACGCCGCGCGCCGCGCTCGCCTCCTCGATGCTCTTAAGCGCGACGCGGATCTGGCCGCGGCCGCCCTCGTCGGCAAGCTCGCCAGGCAAGAACAGCTTGTAGAGTCGATCGGCGGTCAGCGGCTCATCGGCCGCCTGCAGCGCCGCCTCGACGATGCGCTCGATCTGCTCGGGTGGCAGCGTCCCGCTCGGCGCCGGGACTGCGCCGTCGGTCGAATTGCTGTCAGGATCGCTCGTTGCCTCGCTCATGAAGGCTCCACATCGTCAGGGGCGCCCGCCGCAGACTCGGGGGCAGGCGCGGGTGCCGCATGGTCCGGTGACACATAGTCCGGTGACACATAGTCCGGTGCCGCCGGACCGGCGCTTGCGCCTGCGGCACGGACGTAAATCGGCGCGAACGGCTCGTTCTGGACCAACTCCAGGAGCTGCTCGCGCACCAGTTCGAGAATCGCGAGAAAGGTCACCACGCAGCCCAGACGACCCTCGGCGGGTTCGAACAGGTGCGTGAAGTCGAGAAACTCCGTGTTATCGCGCATGCGTGCCAGCACGCCGGTCATGCGTTCGCGAACGGTCAGCGGCTCGAACGCCACTTCGTGCTCGCGGTACAGCTCCGCGCGACGCAGCACGCCGGACAGCGCGAGCAGTAAATCCCACAGCTCGACGTCGGGGTGCGCGACCTCGCGGATCAGCTCGGGCCGCTCGGCGCGAGCGAGCTGAAAGTCGCGCTCCTGCCGCGGCAGCTCGTCGATGGATTCGGCGGCCGTCTTGAAGCGCTCGTACTCCTGCAGCCGCCGGATCAGCTCGGCGCGCGGGTCGTCCTCGTCGTCGACCAGCGAGGCCGGCCGCGGCAGCAGCATGCGTGATTTGATCTCCGCCAGCATCGCGGCCATGACCAGGTACTCGCCGGCGAGCTCGAGACGCATCGCGTTCATCAGGTCGATGTACGCCATGTATTGCTCGGTGATCTCCGCCACCCGAATCTCGAGGATGTCGAGGTTCTGACGCCGGATCAGATACAGCAGCAGGTCGAGCGGGCCTTCGAAGGTCTCTAGAAAGACCTCGAGCGCGGCGGGCGGGATATAGAGGTCCTTCGGCAGTTCGGTGACCACCTCGCCTTCCACAACGGCGATCGTGGCGGCGTCTACCCTGCGCTCGCGCTGCAGCGCAGAGTTTTCCGCGGCGGGCAGCGGCGTCGCCGGCTGGGGCTCGCCCGCAGTCGTTGCAGCATCCGGCGCACCATCTGCCACGGGCTCGGCAGCCGCCGCGGCGAGCGCTTCTTTGTTGGCCTCGTTCGTCACGCGCGCAGTATAGGTGTCCGACCCTTTCAGGAGAACCGCAGCGACGCCGCCAAACGCGATTTCTGTGCGGCGAACGGTTCGCGAGTCGACTTACAGCGGCCAGGCGCCGATTCCCTGACGCAGCACGGCCGGTGGCGCGAGCGTCAGGTCGACAACGGTCGTGGCTTCCAGCCCGCAGGGTCCGCCGTCGATCACCAGATCGAGCTGCTTCTGCAGGCGCTCGCGGATGTCGAAGCCGTCCGTCAGCGGCAGTTCGTCCCCGGGCAGCAGCGCGGTCGTCGTGAGCAGCGGCTCGTCCAACTCGGCGAGCAGCGCGGCGGGAATCGGGTGGTCCGGCACGCGCATACCGATGGTCTTGCGGCGCTCCTGTAGCAGGCGTTTCGGCAGCTCCCGGCTCGCCTCCAGAATGAAGGTATAGGGACCGGGGGTCCCGCGTCGCAGCAGCCGATACTGACCGTTGTCGACCTTGGCGTAGGTGGCGATGACCGACAGGTCGTGGCACACCAGGGTGAGCAGATGGCGACGGTCGAGCCGGCGCAGGGCACGGATGCGTTCCAGCGCCGACTTGTCCCCCAGATGGCAGCCGAAGGCGTAGGTCGAGTCTGTGGGATAGGCGATCACCCCGCCGCCGCGCACGATGTCCGCTGCCTGGCGGATCAGGCGGGCCTGGGGATGGGTCGGGTGTATTTCGAAGTATTGACTCACAGCGGGCTCACCACAGACTCAAGCCGCGTACGGGGCGCGACTGGAACAGTCGGGAGTCACCAGAGACTCCCTGCTTGCCGTATTATCGCACGCGTCAGC
Organism: Pseudomonadota bacterium; assembly: GCA_039029135.1. Lineage (GTDB taxonomy): Bacteria > Pseudomonadota > Gammaproteobacteria > Pseudomonadales > Azotimanducaceae > JALZVT01. Next base: position 20,497 of record JBCCGT010000027.1, read on the forward strand.
AACGGCGACGCGCACCCAAGCGAGACTCGCCCGCTTTTTGGAACACGCCGACCATGCAGCAGCTCTGGGATCTGGTCCCCATCCTCGTCTTCGTGGTGGCCTACTTCACCACGGACATCTATTTCGCCACCGGGGCGCTGATGGTGGCCGTGACGCTGCAGCTCGTCGCGTACTGGCTGTTGAAACGACCGATCGGCCGCGAGCTGAAATTCACGTTCTGGGCCAGCATCATCTTCGGCGGACTGACCCTGACCCTGCGCAACGAGCAGTTCATTCAGTGGAAGCCGACGGTCGTCAACTGGGCCTTCTCGCTCGCGCTGATCGGCAGCCACTTCGTCGGCAAGGCCAACCTGATACAGCGGCTGCTGGGCAGCCAGCTAGAGGCGCCCGACCGCGTCTGGCGCACCTTGAATTTCGGCTGGGCGGCGGGCTTCTTCCTGACCGGGCTGCTGAACATTCTCGTGGCCTACAATTTCAGCCTGGATTTCTGGGTCAGCTACAAGCTGATCAGCGGCATCCTGCTCACCCTGCTGTACATGCTGCTGACAGGCATCTATCTGTATCGGCAAGGACTGCTGCAGGAGCCGGCGCAGAACGCGGCCGGCGAAAGCAACAATCCGTGACCGCGCTAAGCGTCAACGTCAACAAGATCGCCTGGCTGCGCAACGCGCGCGGCGGCGGGCGGCCTGACGTGGTGGCCCTGGCGAAGCGGATCATCGCGGCCGGGGCAGATGGCATCACAGTGCATCCCAGAGCAGACCAGCGGCACATCACGCCGGCAGACACCGTGGCCCTGGGCGAGCTGGTCGCGACAGAGCGCGCCACGTATCCAAACCTCGAATTCAACATCGAGGGCAACCCCTACAATCGCGCGCGCCGCAACGGCTATCCGGGGTTCGATGCGTTGATCGAGACCTGCCGACCCGAGCAGTGCACGCTGGTGCCGGACGCCGACGGCCAGCTAACGAGCGACCACGGCTTCGATTTGCTCGGCGGCAGCAACGCCCGGCTGCTCGCCCGCATCCGCCGCTATCAGGCACTGGGCGCGCGGGTATCGCTGTTCATGGATCCGGTCCGCGACCAGATCAGCGCGGCGCGCGACTGTGGGGTCGAGCGCATCGAGCTGTATACCGGCCCCTACGCCGACGCGTTCGCGGCCGAGGGCGAGAACGGCGACGGCACCCGCCGGGAGCTCGCCCGCTACCAGGCCGCCTGCGAACACGCACGGGCGATCGGGCTCGGCGTCAACGCGGGACACGATCTGGATCTCGACAATCTGCCGCTGTTCGCGCGCATCGGCAATGTCAGCGAAGTGTCCATCGGGCACGCCCTGATCAGCGACGCCCTTGAACTCGGCATCGAAGAGACGGTCGAACGCTACGCCGCGGCGCTCGCATAGCGCCCAGTTGTTTACGAAGCTATGACGATCAAGCGCCCCGCTTGCCGACGCCAGCACTAGACTGAATCGACCGCAAAAAGACGAAGCCCCGACCCTCATGAGCCATGCAACCTACTCCGCCACGCTAGCCGCCCCCTGGATCAGCCGCCGCTCACGCGGGGCGCCCACGCGCATGAGGATCGGATCCGGCGCACTCCGCTCGCTGATCGTGGCGCTGACGCTGCTGGGTTTCGCGGTCACGGCGACGGCGGCGGAGTCCGCGAGTTCATCGCGACCCCAGGTGCGCATCGAGACCAGCGTCGGCAACATCGACGTCGAGCTGTTTCCCCAGCAGGCCCCCGAGAGCGTCGCGAACTTCCTGCAGCTCGTGGACGATGGCTTCTATAAGGGCACCATCTTTCACCGGGTGATCGCCAATTTCGTCATTCAAACCGGCGGTTACGACGCCAAGCTCGCCTATCGTGAGCCGCCAAGAACGGTGATCAACGAGGCAAAAAACGGCCTCAAGAACCAGCGCGGCTGGCTCGCCATGGCCCGCCGGGACGACCCGGACTCGGCGGACGCGCAGTTCTTCATCAACATGCGCACCAACCCGCATCTGGATCCCGGACCGGGCAGCGCCGGCTATACCGTGTTCGGCCGGGTGATCGCCGGCATGCAACACGCGGAGCGCATCGAACTGGCCGACACGGGCATTCGCAACGGCATGGCCGGCGTGCCGCTGGAGGCGGTCGAAATCATCTCCACGACTCAGCTGAAGCCGGGCCCACCTGCGTCCGAGTAGCGCCCGCCACCCATACCGCGCGGTCGCCGCCCGGCGCCGCGACGAGCGGCGGGGCGAGACACCCACCGCAGGGGTCGGACCAGCGCGCGGTTGAACACCCTCGAGGCCCGCCGACGCGTGCCGTGACCCTCGCGCCTTTGCTATGATGCCCGGCTTTCCCTGCCACCGGCCCAATATGAAAAACTTCGTTACCGCCTTGGTCAGCGCGCTCCTGTTCGCCGTCATCCTGACCGAGATCTACTCCCGCCTGTTCGCGGGCAGCTATCTGGCGCTCCTGGTACTCACCTTTCTCGCTATCAGCATCGTGAGCCTCGCGAACATCCGCCTGGCCGCCCTGCGGGCCGGCATCATCGCACCGGCCGCGGATGACGCCGAGCCGGAGCCGGCGCGCAAGCGCAGCCGATCCCGCGGCGGCCGCGGACGCGGCAAATCGAGCGGCGAGTCGAACGAGGCAGCCGGCGAACGCGACGGCGGCAAGAGCAATCGCGGCGGCGACAAGTCAAACGGCAACAAGAAAAACGACCAGCGCGGCAGCAAGCCGGTGGCCAACAAGACGCCGCCGCCGGTGCCCGACGGCTCGCGCGAGTCCGGCACGGTCAAGTGGTTCAACCGCAGCAAGGGCTTCGGTTTTATCGTCCGCGAGAACGGCGAAGAGATCTTCGTCCACCACCGCTCGATTCGCAGCGACGACGATTCAAGGCGCGCCAACCTGCGCGACGGCCAGGCGGTCTCCTTCGTGGTCACCGATCACAACAAGGGACTGCAGGCCGAAGACGTCACCGGCGACTGACCGCTCTCGGCTCTTTCGGCTAGGCCGATGACCACCGTCAATCTGCGAGCAGCGCTGGAGACCGCGCTTGAAACCGCGCTAGCGACCGCGGGGGCGAGCGCGAGCAGCGCCGCTGTGCGCCAGGCCGCCAAGCCGGAGTTCGGCGACTATCAGGCGAACGGCGTCATGGGCGCCGCCAAACGGTTCAAACAGAACCCGCGTGAGCTGGCCGCGGCCGTCGTCGAGGCGGCAGAGCTGGACGCCGTCGCCGACCTCGAGATCGCGGGCCCCGGTTTCATCAACGTGCGCCTGAAGCCCGAGTGGCTGGCGGCGACCCTCAACGCGACGCGCGCCCCCCTGACACCGACGCCCCCGCCGCGGACGGTCGTAGTCGACTACTCGGCGCCGAATCTCGCCAAAGAGATGCACGTCGGCCACATTCGCAGCACCATCATCGGCGACGCGCTGGCCCGTGCCTTCGAGGCGCTCGGGCACCGTGTGATTCGGCAGAATCACGTCGGCGACTGGGGCACCCAGTTCGGCATGCTGGTGGCGCATCTCGCCGACGCCGACGGCGCGGAGACCGGCGGCGACGATGGGCTGGCGGATCTCGAGACCTTCTATCGGGCCGCGAAGGTGCGCTTCGACGGCGACCCGGCGTTCGCCGAGCGCGCGCGGCGAACCGTGGTCGGGCTGCAAGGCGGCGATCCCGAGATTCGCGCCGCGTGGCAGCGCTTCATCGAACTGTCGCTCGCCCACTGCCAGTCGCTGTACGAACGCCTCGGCACGACGCTGACGCCGCAGGACGTGATGGCCGAAAGCGCCTACAACGACGACCTGGCCGGCATCATCGATGCGCTGAAGGCTAAGAATCTACTGCAGGAATCCGACGGCGCGCAGTGCGTGTTCCTCGACCAGTTCAAGGCCAAAGACGGCAGCGTGCAGCCCGTGATCGTGCAGAAGTCCGACGGCGGCTATCTGTATGCGACGACGGATCTGGCGGCCGTGCGGCATCGCTCGGAACGACTCGCGGCGGATCGCGTGCTGTACTTCGTGGACGCGCGCCAGTCGCTGCACTTTCAGCAGATCTTTGCCGTCGCCGCGGCGGCGGAACTCTCGCGCCCCGTCGTGAGCTTCGAGCACATGCCGTTCGGCGCGATGCTGGGCAAGGACGGCCGACCGTTCAAAACCCGCGCCGGCGGCGTCGTGAAACTCGCCGACCTGCTCGACGAGGCCGAAGAGCGCGCGGCCGCGCAGCTTGCCGAGCGCGACACCATCACCGACCCGGCGGAGCGCGCACATGCGGCTCGGGTCATCGGCATCGGCGCCGTGAAGTACGCCGACCTGTCCAAGAACCGCACCAGCGACTACATCTTCGATTGGGATGCGATGCTGGCGCTGGAGGGCAACACGGCGCCCTATCTGATGTACGCCGTCGCCCGCGTGCACAGCCTGCTGCGTCGGGCAGAGGTCGACTTCGACGCGGCTCTGGCATTTCCCATCGAGGCACCGGAGGCCGGCGCGGAGCATCAACTCGCGGTCGCGCTGTTGCGCCTGCAGGAGGTGGTTGTCCAGTTGTTGGAAGACGGGCTGCCGCACCACCTGTGCAGCTTCCTGTACGAGCTGGCCAACCGCTACATGAAGTTCTATGAGGCCTGCCCGATCCTGAAGTCGGCAGAGCCACTTCGCTCCAGCCGCCTAGCACTCAGTGCACGCACGGCGCAGACCCTAACGAAAGGCCTGGACCTGCTCGGCATTCAAACGCTGGATCGAATGTAGGCGCCGGCCCCGGCAGCGGAGCGTTCTAGGCTCGCGCTACGGCCGCGGGCACCGTGTAGCTCTTCAGATGCTCGACGAAGTCCCGCAGCGCCTCGACCCCGGACGCCTCGGCGTCCGCGCACCACTGTTTGAACGCTTGCAGCAACTCTTCGCTGTTGCCGCCGCGCTGTGCCCAGATCGACTGCAGGCGCTGCCGCATTTCGTACAGGTGCCGCAGCGACTCGTTCTGCTCGGTCAGCGCGGCGATGCGTTCGCGGGCAGCAGCGTCGACCAGGATCTCGTCGCGGGTCAGCACGCGTGCACCGCGGCGCAAAACGCGGCGCATGGCCTTGTCGGCGGTCTCGTATTCTCGCCGGACGGCCGGACGCACGACGTTTTCTGTGTAGCGCGCCATCACGCGCAGCCGGTCGTTTAGTACGCCAAACAGCGTATCGATATCGATGGCGGACTTGTTGGGGTCGCGCTCGGCGATCGGCCCCGTGCTGCGCGCCTTCGCGAGTCCGAAGGTTTCGAACAGCCGAATCCAGAACCAGCCGATGTCGAACTCCCACGGTTTCTGCGACAGCTTCGCCGAGTTGGGATAGCTGTGGTGGTTGTTGTGCAGTTCTTCGCCGCCGATGAGGATGCCCCAGGGCATCAAATTCTTCGCGGCGTCGGTGCACTCGTAGTTGCGATAGCCCCAGGCATGGCCAAGACCGTTGATGACGCCGGCGGCGAACAGCGGTATCCAGACCATCTGCACGGCCCAGACGGTGATGCCCCAAGCGCCAAACAGCAGCACGTCGATGATGAACATCAGCAAGATGCCGAGGAAGTTGCGCGGCGTATACAGGTGGCGCTCGATCCAGTCGTCCGGGCAGCCGCGGCCGTAGCGCTTGTGGTTCTCGGGCGTCGCCGCCTCGGCGTAGTGGTGCGCGCCGTTCCAGAAGATCTCCCACAGGCCCTTCACCTTGGGGCTGTGCGGGTCCTCTTCGGTCTCGCACTTCGCATGGTGCTTGCGGTGCACCGAAGTCCAGTCGATGGTCCGCATTCCGGTCGTCAGCCACAGCCAGAAGCGGAACAAATGCTGCAGCGCTGGATGCAGGTCGAGCGAGCGGTGGGCGCTATGGCGATGCAGATAGACGGTGACCGAGACGATCGTCATGTGAGTCACCGCGAGGGTGAACAGCACCGTCGGCCAGAGCCCGGGGTTCCACAGCCCGTACCAGTAGGTTTCAAGAAATCCCAGCATGCCGTTGTCCTTATCCCGCGGCGCTCGCCGCTCGCATTCGTTGTTCTTTTTGCTTGACGGTTACTTGACGGTTGTTGTTCTTGTCCGCCGCAGCGCGGCGCTATTGTGGCAACTCGCCGGGGCAATTGCGAGCGCTCACGCGGCCCATCCTACCCCGCCCGAGAGATCGGTTTTCGCGAACCAGATCAATAAGTTAGTGTTGTCTCAATAACCGCTCAGCGAACCCTTCAGAGAGACAGCGCTTATGGCGTGGCAGACCCTAATTGGCGCCGGCGAGGCGACGCCCGAGACCCTGCAATCCATGGTCGTGCTGGACTGCCGTGCGGCGCTGGACGATCCCAAGGCCGGCCGCCGCGCCTGGTGCGACGCACACCTGCCGGGCGCCCTGCATGCGGACCTGGATCGCGATCTGGCCGCGCCGGTCCGGGCAGATGGGCGCGGCGGCCGACACCCGCTGCCGGATGCCGAACGGCTCCGGGAGCGCGCCGGGCGCTGGGGTATCGGGGCCGACACGCAGGTCGTCGTATACGACGATGTGGGTGGCGCCTTCGCCGCCCGCGCGTGGTGGTGCCTGCGCTGGCTGGGTCACGCAGCGGTCGCGGTGCTCGATGGCGGGCTGGCCGCCTGGACCGACCGTCACGGCGCGGCCGCGCTGGAGCGCGGCGAGCGCGAGGCGCCCGGCGGAGCCGCGTTGCCCCCTCGCGCGCCGCTCACCCGCACCGTAGTTGCCGCGGAGATTGCCGCCGGGGCCGGACCGCTGATCGACGCCCGCGCCCGGCCGCGCTTCGATGGCGAGGTCGAGCCCATCGACCCCGTTGCCGGACACATCCCCGGTGCGCTGTGTCTGCCGCACGCCGGCAACCTCGGTCCGGACGGTCACTTTCTGAGTCGCGAGGACCTCGCCGCGCGCTTCGCAGATATCGGCGAGGATCCGATCTGCTACTGCGGCTCCGGCGTCACCGCGGCGCACAACGTGCTGGCGCTGCGCCACGCCGGCCGCCGCGAGCCGCGGCTGTACGTCGGCAGCTGGAGCGACTGGATCAGCGACCCAAGCCGGCCTCGCGCGCCCGCCTGAAGATGGCCACCGAGCCCATTGCACCGGCCCGCGCGCGCTGGGACGGCGATCACTGGTATTCGCTGGACGCCGAAGACGTCTATTTCAGCCGCGATGCGCTCGACGAGGTGCGCCGAGTGTTTATGGCGCCGGTGCAGCTCGAGGACCGCTTCGCACAGTGTGCGCGCCGCACCTTCACCGTCGGCGAGCTGGGCTTCGGCAGCGGACTCAACTGCGCCGTCATCGCGGAGGCGTTCCTGCGCCGCGCGCCCACGACCGCGCGTCTGCACCTCATCAGCGTCGACGCGCGGCCCTTCTGCGCCGAAGACCTCGACCGGGCGGCGCGGCACTGGCGAGCCTCGCTGCCGATCTACGCCGAGCTAGCGGCCGCCTATCCGGCGCTGCTCGGTGGCTGGCATCGCCGCCGGCTCGCGGCCGGACGGGTCACCTTGTCGCTGTACTTCGGCACGGCGTGCGCGGCGTTGGCGGACATCGTCGATCGCCAGCAACAACCGATCGATCACTGGTGCCTCGACGGCTTCGCGCCGGACCGCAATCCGGAAATGTGGTCGCCTGAGCTGTTCGGTCAGCTCGCCCAACTGTCTCGCGGCGCGCGCGCGGCCGGCAGCGAACGGGCAACCACGGTCAGCACCTTCACGGCAGTCGGACAGGTACGACGCGACCTCCGCGACGCGGGCTTCGACGTGCGCCGCGTGGACCAGCGACCTCACAAGCTGCACTCGACCGCCGGGCACTTCGTCGGCGCGGGCCGCCGCGACTGGGCGGCACCCAGGCGCGTCACGGTGCGCGGTGCCGGCATCGCCGGTGCCAGCGTCGCCCGCGCGTTGGCGGAACGCGGCGTGGTCGTGCAGGTCTGCGCCCCCGGCAAACGCTCCGCCAGCCACGCCTCGCGGATTCCGGCAGCCGTGCTGCACGGCCGGCTGCATCCGGGTCCGACGACGGCGGCCGACTGGCAGCTCGCGAGCTTTCACCACGCGCACCAGCGACTCATCGGCGAGCCGGGGTACGCGGCGACCGGCGTGCTGCAGCTGCCTGGACCCAACACCCCGGCCGATCGGCTCGGTGCCATCTGGCGCCGCTACGCGGCCAGCGGTGCCTGGCTTACAGAGGCGCCCGGCGCCGTCGAGGATACCTGGGCCAGGGGCGCTGCGGGCCTCGCGTTCAAGATCGGCGGCATCGTCGAAGGGCGTCGGCTGTGCCGCGCGCTGCTGGCTCACAGCGACATCGAATGGCGCGAAGAGCCGAGCAGCGCAGACGAAGCTAGCGCGAATCCGACGACGGCGTCCGAGTGCGGCACGCCGCTGGTGCTGGCCAACGCGATCGCGACGCGGCAGCACGCGGCGGCGCGCTACCTGGAACTGGCATCGATAGCCGGCCAGATCGATCTGTGCAGCCACCCGCAGCCGCTGACCCAACCCGTCGTCGGCGACGGCTACGCGGCACCCTACCGAGGCGGCGTCGCGATCGGCGCCACCTATGAGTATCGACCCCTCGCGCCGCGCGAGGCGAGCGCCAGCAACCTTGCCCGCTGGCCTGACCTCCGCCCGCGCGGGCGCTTCCGCGCCGCTCGCACGGTCACTTCCGATCGGCTTCCCGTGTTTGGCGCGCTCTACGACCCCACGCTCGCGCCGCTACCCGGCGTTCAGGTGCTAACGGGCTTCGGCTCTTCAGGAATGTCCGCCGCACCGCTAGCGGCCGAGTGCGTCGCGGCAAGCCTATGCGGCGAGTTCGCGCCGATATCGAGCGCTCTGCAGGCCGCGCTCGACGGCCGCCGCTTTCGGGAACGCCAGGCGCGTCGCGGCCCGCGCATGGGGGCGGCGGACTAGGCAACGGCGAAACAGAAAGACAGGCCGACCGTTTCTGGTCAACGTGCAGGAACCGTCGGAACGACGGCGGACCCTGCGATATCATTGCCAACTTAGATTGACGGCTTAAATTGACAGAGCAGACGCATGGCGACACTCATCAGCGACCAGATCCTGGTCGACAGCGGCGCGCGGGAATCGGTGTACGAGCCGGCCTACCCGATGCTCGAGTCCAGCTTCGACCTGTGGAATCCCAATTCCTGGACCGACGGCCATCCATACGAGCTCTATGCGCGCATGCGCGACGAGGCGCCGGTCATGTGGTCGCGCTTCGCGCGCGGTGCGTCCAACTACTGGTCGGTGACGCGCTACGAGGACATCAAGGCCGTCGAGCAGAACACCGACGTGTTTTCGTCCCAGCGCGGCGGCATCAACATGGCCGTACCCCAGCGCAAGGACTGGAACCCGGAGATTCTGATCCGGGCGTCCATGGACAACCTGATCTGCATGGACGAACCGCAGCACATGCACATGCGCATCCAGCAGAAGAACTTCTTCATTCCGGCCTACGTCGCCAAGCTGCGCGAAAACGTCAGCCGCAAGGTGGAGTCGCTGCTCGACGACCTGGAGGCCCAGGGACCGGAGGCCGACTTCGTCGAGGTGTTCGCGAACCAGCTACCGCTATACACGCTGTGCGAGATGCTCGGCGTCGACGAGGAAGATCGCCAGCAGGTGATTCACTGGATGCACTACCTGGAGATGGCCGGGCAGTTCCTCGCGAACCCGTTTCGGACGTTCCTGAGCGAGCCGCTGTTTCCTTTTCGTTTTCGCCGAGTGGTCGAAGACATGTTCGCGTACGGCTCGCGCGTGATGGCCGACCGCCGGGCCAACCCGCGGGAGGATCTGCTAACGGTGATCGCGCAATCGCAGCTCGACAACGAGGAGCTGCAGCAGGAGTATCTCGACGGTTCTTGGCTGCTCATCATCTTCGCCGGCAACGACACCACCCGAAACTCGCTGTCGGGCACGATCAAGCTAATGACGGAGTTTCCCGATCAGCGGGCGATGGTGCTGGACGACCCGACGCTCATAAAGCCCATGACGGACGAGGCGCTGCGCCTGGTGTCGCCGGTGAAGCACATGCGACGCACCGCGCTGGCCGACACGGAGCTAAACGGCCAGCGGATCGCCAAGGACGAAAAAGTTGTGATGTGGTACGGCGCCGCGAACCGCGATCCGAGCGTCTTTCCCGATCCGGATCGCTTCGACATGACGCGCAAGAACGTCGCGAAGCACCTCGCGTTCGGCTACGGCTCTCACAAGTGCCTGGGACAGCACGTGGCGCAGATGCAGCTACGCGTCGCGTACGAACAGATCTTCGCGCGGTTCCCAAACATCGAGTTCACGGGCGACATCAAGTACGCGCCGAATTCTCTGGTCAACGCCATCTCGCGCCTGCGCGTCAACCTGTACGGCCGCGGCAACCGCCGGCCCGTACAGGTGTCCGCGGGCTAGCACGGCGCGCAGTCGAGGTCGCTAGTCGGCCTCGAAGACGCGCACGCTGATCACGCTGTCGATCCCGCTCAGCGCGCTCAGCAGTTCCGGGGCCGGCGGCGCGTCGATATCGATGAGGTTGTACGCCACGCTGTCGCGCGACTGATTCAGCATGTCGATCACGTTGAGCTTGTGCGTCGCGAACAGGCTGGTGATGTCGCCCAGCGTGCCCGGCACGTTGCGGTTGGTGATCGCGAGACGGTAGCCCTCAGAACGCCGCAGGCGCACCCGCGGAAAGTTCACCGAATGCAGAATATTGCCGTCCTCCAGAAAGGCGCGCAGCAGGTCGGCCGCCATGATCGCGCAGTTTTCTTCGGCCTCGTTGGTGCTGGCGCCCAGATGCGGCAGCAGCCGGACGCCGGGGTGATCGATCAGGCCCGCGACCGGGAAATCCGCGACGTACATCCGCAGCCGATCTTCATCGAGCGCAGCGCGCAGCGCCTGCGCGTCGACGATCGGCTCGCGCGCGAAGTTCAGCAGCACCGAGCCCGGCTTGAAGGACTTCAGGGTTTCGGCGTTGATCAGCCCGCGGGTCGAATCCAGCAGCGGCACATGCAGCGTGACATAGTCCGCGCGGCCGAACAGGCTCTGCATGTTCTCCACTTTCTCGACTTCGCTCGGCAGCGCCCAGGCCGCCTCTACCGAGATGGCCGGGTCGTAGCCGATCACGTCCATGCCCATGTCGAGCCCTGCGCGCGCAACCTTCGAGCCGATCGCGCCAAGGCCCAGCACGCCCAGCGTCTTGCCGTGCAGCTCGGTGCCGCGAAAGCGTTTCTTCTGCGCCTCGACCTGCGCGTGCAGGTCGTCGCTAGCGTCCAGGGAGGCGACGTAGCGCATGCCGCCGAACAGGTCACGAGCGGCCATAAGCAAACCGGCGAGCACCAGCTCTTTGACCGAATTCGCGTTCGCGCCCGGCGTGTTGAACACCACGATGCCGCGCTCGGTGCAGGCATCGATCGGCACGTTGTTCACGCCGGCGCCGGCGCGCGCAACAGCACGGATGCTGGGCAACAGCTCTTCGGCTGACAGCGGATAGCTGCGGATCAAGAGCGCGTCGGGCTCGCCTATCTCGGTGCCGACTTCAAAGCGATCGCGCGGCAGCCGTTCGAGTCCGGCGAGAGCGATCTGGTTGTGCATGCGAATCTTGTTCATGGGTTCCCGTTAGTCATGGAAAATTGTTCAGCGTAAGCAATCGGCGCGCGTGCAGCGCTCGCGTCCGCTCAAACGCCCGCGAGCCCTTTAATCTCTGCGGCGATCAGCGCCGCGCTGTTCGGCAGCTCGAACGTCGCCAACCGCTCGCGGAGCTCCGGCGCGTCGTCGGCGATCCTGTTCACCTCGTCGGCCAGTCGGCGCGCGTTCAGGTCCGCCTGCTGCAGCACCCGCGCGTAGCCCTGGCGTTCGGCATAGGCGGCATTGTCGAGCTGATCGCCGCGACTGCCCGCGCTCGGCAGCGGCACGAGCAGCGTCGGCTTACGCAGGGCGAGCAGCTCGAACAGCGCGTTCGATCCGGCGCGCGAGACGACCACGTCCGCGGCGGCCAGCAGGTCGGCCCAGCCCTCGGCGACGTACTCGAGCTCGGTCATTCCTGCGTCGGGTGCCGCGTCCGCGCGCTTTCCGGCCCCACAGATCAACAGCAGATGCCAGCCGTCGAGCAGCGACGACGCTGCGCGCGTTGCCGCGTTCAGCGCCTCGGCGCCGAGGCTGCCGCCCGTAACCAGCAGCAGCCGCGTGCCCGGCTCCATGCCCAGGCGGCGACGGCCGGCCTGCGCGTCGCCGGCAAGCAGTTCGCCGCGCAGCGGCGCGCCGGTGTGCACGAGCCGGCCGGCGAAGCGCGCGGGTTGCGTCTGCGCGAAGCTGACGCAGAGCGTTTTGACGAACGGCAATGACAGCCGATTGGCGAGTCCAAGCGTCGCGTCGGATTCGTGCGCCACCACGGGAACGCGCCAGAGCCAGGCGGCGAAGACCACCGGAAACGCGACGAACCCACCCTTCGAGAATACTACGGCCGGACGTTCGCGACCGATCAGAACGAGCGCCTGCAAGATACCAAGCAAGACGCGCAGCACATCGACAACGTTGTGCCATGAAAAATAGCGCCGCAGCTTGCCCGCGCTGATGCCGCGATAGCGCAGCCCGCTCGGCTGGACGATCCGCTCCTCGAGGCCGCTGTTAGAACCAACGAACAACAGCTCGCAGCCGGCGAGTTCGCTCGCAACCGCGAGCGCTGGCGTGACGTGGCCACCGCTGCCCCCGCCCGTAATCAGAACTTTCACCGCTAGGCCGCCCGTCTCGAGGAGCACTCGCGGCGGCTCGCGGACCGCAGCGCGCGCGTCACAGCCGCAGCGCCTTGCGTACGAAGGGCACGGTCAGCCGCCGCTGTTCGGCGAGCGCGGCGCGATCGAGGCGCGCGAGCACCGCCAACAGTTCGGGCAGCCCACGCCCGAGGCGCCGCAGGAGATAGGCGACGACCTCTTCGCCGAGATCCAGGCCGAGCCGGGCGGCGCGCTGACGCAGCACGTGAACCCGATCGTCCTCGCTCAGTTCACTTAGCGTAAGGGCCTGCGCCCCGCGCACCCGCGAGCCCCAGTCCGCGGTAGCCGTCACAGCGCCGGCAGCCGGTGCTACGGCCGAGCAAACCAGCGGCGTATCTCCCGCGCGCAGAGACTGATACAGGCCAATCAGCGCGGCCTCCGCCGCGGGTGTGCCGTGCCAGCGATCCACATCGTCAATCAGCACCGCGTCGAAGGCGCTCAGCCCGTCGAGAGACGCGGCGGCGCTCGCCGCCGGCACGGCGGATGCTGGTACATAGACCAGCCGCCGCTTGGACGCGCCGCACAGGGCCTGCAGCAGATGCGACTTACCGCGGCCCGAAGGCGCCGCCAGCCAGACGAACACGCCGCCGGCAAGTGTTTGCAGCGCGTCAACGACGGCGCCGTTGGGGCCCGCAACGAAGGTCTCGAGCGTGAACTCGTCGCGCAGCTCGAATGGCAGTGGTAGCTGCGCGCTCACTGGCGGCCATGCCGCCAGGCGCGCGCGCCCCAGGTAACGACGTAGTCCGCGCCCGAGGCCACCCCCAGCACCGCGAGCACATAGAACAGGTGCGGATCGAGCACAAGGAGCGCCCAGTCGCTCAGCGGCGAGACCCGCAGCAGATGCAGTAGCACAAGCGACAGTGTGGCAATGGCGATCGCCGTGTTGGCCTTGGAGAGAAAGGTCGGGCGGAAGTTGGTCTTCTCGAACAGCGCCCGATACAGTGCCGCGCCCAGCAGAATGATCGCGTCGCGGGCGAGCACGATGATCCCGACCCACAGCGGCACGTGCCCCTGCAGCATAAACACGATCATCAGCGCAGAGACCAGAAGCTTGTCCGCGATGGGGTCCAGCGCCACGCCCACGTCGCTGCTCCAGTCGTAGCGGCGCGCCAGCGCGCCGTCTATCGCATCAGAGACGCCGGCGATGACCGTCAGCAGCAGCGCGAGACCATAGCTTTCGCGCCACATCAGCAGCACGATCGGTATGACCAGCAGAATACGAAAGATCGTGATGACATTCGGCAAATGGTGCATCGCGCACGCTCAGTCCTGCCAGCTGACCTGCAAAACGCCGGCGGGCGTAGACAGCACGGGCTCGGCGCCGAGCGGTACAGGCTGCGCTGTAACTGCCGTGGACAGCGGGTCACCGCTGCGCTCGATCGCCACGAGACGCGCATCCACCGCCAATAGCTGCAGAAATTTGGCCGCATCGCTGCCGGTCGTCACGTCGACCAGCAGGCTAGAGCCGCGCAGCTCGCGGACCGCCACCTCGGATACATAGCTGAGGCTGCCCAGGTACTTCAGCACGCCGCCATAGGCGGCGACGCTCGCGATGCCGGCGATCTCGAGCGCGAGCTGGCCGCCGCGGCCGCCGGCGACGGTGAACTGCGCCACCAGGGCATCGGCGATCATGTCCACGGGCGCGAGCGCGACGTTTGCGAGCCCTCCGGACAGCCGCAGCCGCTGAGGCCGCTCGCCCTGCTGCGCGGTCCAGCGAACCAACCAGTTGTCGTCGCCCAGAGACTCAACCCGACCGAGCAGGCTGATCTGCGCATCGTAGCGGGCACCGGCGCGGGCCAGCGCTTCTGGATCGCCACGCAGGGCAGCGCGCGCCGTGATGTTGGCCACGTCCACCGCATCGCCGCCGGGCAGCGTCATGGGCAGCCCGCGCCAGCGGCTGTGTGCCAGCAGCGCATCGGCCAGCGGATGCTGGGCGTCGCTGATCAGACGCTGCTCGCCGCCGTCGTCCTCCAGCAGCCACAGCACGACGCGCGGCCGATTGAGCGGCCATAGCGGTAGCGCGGCGGCCGCCTGCAGCCGCCGCAGGGCCGCGGGCACGAAGGTCACCTCGAGCTCAGTGATCGGCTGTCCCCAGTCGTCGAAGCGCTGGGTACGCACATAGCGGTATTGACTGAAATAGTCTTCCGGATTCGCGGTGGCCTTCGCGACCGGCGGCGAATCGGCAACGTCCGTGAGTCCCGTGAGCCGCGTGAGCATCACCCGCAGACCCTGTCCAGCCGCGGTGCGGCGATCTTCTGCGCTGCGGGAAGCGACCGGCACGTTGACCCGATAAAAATTGTCGGGCAGCGCCGCCGCCGCCGATCCCGCGCCGAAGCTCAGGGCAATCACAAGCCACGTCAGCAGCCCCGTCAGGCAGGCGGCCAAGGGCGCGGCGATCGGTGGCCAGCCCTGACTCGATCGAAGGCGCTGGGTCATGAAGTTTCCGGGGAGCGTTGCAACAGCCGCCTAGTTTAGCGCAAGCCCGGTCGCGGCCGCTGCGGCGGGCGCCGTCGGCCGGAGTCCGGTCTGAGCAGGCCAATCTGATAGACTCGCCGCCCTCGCGAGCGCCTGCCGGGCACCGCAGACGGCCCGATCCCGGGCGACATCGACCAGCGACTCGCAACTCGAAGAGGACACGCACAAGCATGAGCAAGGCCCCGACGAACGGCCCGGGCAGGAGCCTTACCTATCGCGACGCAGGCGTCGACATCGACGCCGGCAACGCGCTGATTGAGCGCATCGCGCCGGCCGCAGCGCGCACCCGGCGGCCAGAGATCCTGAGCGACGTCGGCGGCTTCGCAGCGCTCGCGCGCCTGCCCGAGAAGTACGAAGAGCCCGTGCTCGTCACGGGCACCGACGGGGTCGGCACCAAGCTCAAGCTCGCGATCGATCACGACGCACACGACACGGTCGGCCAGGACCTGGTGGCAATGTGTGTCAACGACGTGCTGGTGACGGGCGCGGAGCCGTTTCTGTTTCTGGACTACTACGCCACGGCCGCCCTCGAGGTCGACGTCGCCGAGCGCGTCATCAAGGGCATAGCGGCCGCGTGTGAGCTAGCGGGCTGCGCCCTGGCCGGCGGAGAGACCGCGGAGATGCCGGGCTTTTACAGTCGCGGCGACTACGATCTCGCGGGTTTTTGTATCGGCGTGGCGGAGCGAGCTCGCATCGTCGACGGCAAGCGCATACGGGCGGGCGACGTTCTGCTAGGACTGCCGTCGAGCGGCGCCCATTCCAACGGCTATTCCCTTATTCGCCGTGTCCTTGAACAGCAGGCGCTGAGCGCAAACGATCCGCTTGTCGAGCAGCTGCTGGCGCCGACCCGCATCTACGCCCGCTCGATACTCGCGCTGCAGGACGCGGTCACTATCAACGGCATGGCACACATCACCGGCGGCGGTCTGCCGGAAAACCTGCCGCGCATGTTTCCGCGCGATAGCGGGCTCGCCGCCGAGCTCGACTACGCGAGCTGGCAGCGGCCCGAGCTGTTCAGCTGGCTGCAGCAGGCCGGCAACATCGAAGAGGCAGAGCTGTTGCGCACGTTTAACTGCGGCATCGGTTTCGTCATCTGCGTTCGCGCCGAGGATGCGGACGCGGCAACCGCGGCGCTGAAGGCCGCCGGCGAAGCGCCTGTGCACATCGGCGAGGTCGTCCCAGTCTGACCGGCTAGGCTTCTGCATCGGGGCGCGTCGGCGCGAGCCAGCAGCAATCCCGGCGGACAACAACACGACGACTGCGATAGGGTTCGGCTCGGGAGCTGAATCTGGGAGAGCCTCGCCGTGACCGAGTTCGTTCGCACCAGCGATGACAACTTCGCTGCGCTAACCGATTTCAACCATTCACCGAACTACCACGCGTGGCAGGACCTGCGCATGCACTACGTCGACGAGGGTCCGAAGGACGCACCCGTCGCGCTGCTGCTGCACGGCATGCCCACCTGGTCTTATCTGTATCGCGACATGATCCCGCCGCTGCTGGACGCCGGCTATCGCTGCATCGCGCCCGATCACATGGGTTTCGGCCGCTCTGACAAACCGACCGACATTCACTGGTACACGATCGCGCGGCACACCGAAATCCTCAACTCGCTGATCGTCGCGCTCGACTTGAATCACATCACGCTGTTTTGCCAGGACTGGGGCGGGCCGACGGGCCTGGCGCAGGCCGCGATGCTGCCGCAGCGCTTCGATCATCTGGTGATCATGAACACCTGGCTGCATCACGACGAATACCGCTACTCCGAGGGCATAACGCGCTGGAACGCGGGCTGGCAGCCGGGCGGTCGGTTCGACCTGAAACAGCCCGATCTGGGCCTGATGATGTGCATGACGGCCGGGCTGATGTCCTTCGAGGAATTCAACGCCGCCTTTCGCGAAGGGGCGCAGGCCAATCTGAGCGGCGACGCCGCGACCATGTACGCCGGCTACAGCGCGCCCTATCGCGGCCTGCCGGATGCCGGGTTCAACGGCTTCCGGCGCTTTCCCTTGTCAATCCCGCTCGACAGCTATCACAACGGCAACGCCGCGGCGCAGGCGCTGCACTACCGGACGCTGCTCGACTGGAACAAGGGCTGCCACTTCATCTGGGGCACAACGGACGATGTGTTCACCGAAGCGTGGGGACGCGACTGGGCGGGGCGCATGAACGCGCCCTTCGACGCCATCGCCGACGCCGGCCACTTTCTGCAGAACACCCACGGCGCGCAGGTCGTTGAGCTGATGCTGAGCCGTCGCGCGGCCGCCGCGGGCTAGCCGCCGGTCGCACGGTCGAGCTGGCCGCCGTACTCGAGCTCGAAATCGCGATAGACCGCGTGATAGTGGCCCCCGTCTGCCCCGACGGCGCCTTCGGTCGAGAACTCGACAAGCAGGCGAGGCCCCTGAATGCGGAAATAAAGCTCGCCCGCGCCGTTCGTGCCGCCCAGCCAGACGAGGCGCAGCTGATCCATCGAGCTCTCGATCTCATCCAGGCGCCGCGCCGCAGCACCTGGGGGTTGCAGGCGTACGAAGTGCGCGACGAGCCCCAAAAGTTCGTCGCGCCGGGATGCGTCGAGCAGCGCCGCACTCAGTCCTTCAATCGGTGGCACAAATCCGTCCCGCTGCGCGCCGGCAAAGACCTCGTCCGGTCGTTCGCCGACGGCCGCGGCCGCAAGCTGGTCCACGGGTAAGGCCGCCGCAAACGCCACGGCGTCGTCGAGCAGTGCATCGAAGGGCGAAAACTCCCGCTCGTCGAGCGCAAACGTCGCCGGCTCGATGCCGAAGAATCCGGGAGAAGCGCTAACGACCTGGCCGTCGTCGTAGCTCAGATTGATCGCGAGGTGGTGACCGCCAAACTGCAGCCCCCAGGGTTCGCTCGTACTGGGCTCGCCGAAGAACGCCAGCCAATAGTTCGCATCGCTCCAACCGATGTATGGCCCCTCGATGGTGTCGCCGAGGATCCGGTCCGCAGCGACGATGTCTGAAGCCAGGCCATAGCCGCGGCGACCGAGCGCGGCGGCGAGAACGCGCAGTCCTAGAACGCGCTGGGCGTCGTCCAGATCGCCAAAGCGCAGACCGTTGCGCGCGAAGTCGGTGATTCCCGAGGGCAGATTCGACCAATTGCGGCGCAGCTCGCTGTCGATGGGCAGCACCGCCCGCTCCCGCTGTTCCGGCGTCAACGCGGCAAATAGGTTTTGAGTCGCAACAAAGGCGGTCGCAGGGCCGGCGAGTAGTTCGTCGGGATAGGCGCTGAACGGGCCCACAGGGCGGCCGTCGCGCGCGCCGCCGCTCACATCGGTCAACTCCGAGCAACCACATAACACCAGCAGGATGCAGCTTTGCAGCAAGCTGCTGATGCTCGAACGATCGCGGGCGCCGGGTAGGCGCAGTCGGCGGCGTCGCCGCAGAAGCGAGGGGGTTGAGGTCCGTGTCGGCATCCTGAGATTGCCTCTCGATCATGATTGCGCCAGTGAGCCAGCGCTGGCGGTAAACTGCAATCAGCAACGGAGCCGAGCATGCCGACGACTGATACGTCCCGCGCCAAAGCGCTGATTCTCAACTATCAAACGGAACTAGAGCGCGCCGGGCGAGAACACCGGGACGAGGACGGGTTCGCCGAAGTCATCGCGGGGTTCGCCCACGAGGATCTTCACTGGTACGGGGTGCATCCATTCGGCGAGCGGCACGGTTCGCACGCGGTGGCACGCGCGTTTTGGGCACCGCTATGCGGGTCGTTCGAGCGGTTGCAGCGACGCCAGGACATTTTCTTCGCCGGCCGGAATGCGAGCGACGACGCGCTCTGGGTCGTCAGCATGGGACACCTGATGGGTCTGTTTGACAGGCCATTTCTGGGCATACCGCCCACTGGTCGAGTAGCCATGCTCCGCTACGCGGAATTTTGCCACGTCACCGAGGACCGGATCGCACGCGCTAGCCTGTTTGTTGATCTGATCGGTCTGATGCAACAGAGCGGCCTGAGTCCACTGCCCGCCGCGACAGGTCAGCACTTCGTCTATCCAGGGCCGCGCACCCACGATGGGCTACAGCTTGCGGATGCCGATCCCGTGGAGTCGGCTGCAACGCTCAGCCTCATCGATCGCATGGTCGACGATCTAAGCGCGCTCAACTTGAGCGGCGAGGATCGATGTCCGCCGGAATATCTCGCGCGCACCTGGCACGATGACATGCTTTGGTACGGCCCCGCCGGCATCGGCGCCACCTACACCATAGAGCGATACCAGGCACAGCATCAGTATCCGTTTCGTACTGGCTTAACGGACAAAGTGTTCAACGGGCACATCTGTCGCTGCGCCGAGGGCAACTACGGCGGATTCTTCGGCTGGCCTAACCTGACGAATCGCGCTGCAGGCGGATTTCTTGGTCTGCCTGCCAGCGACAAGGCAGCAGACATGCGGGTCGTAGACATCTATCGCAGGGACGGCGACAAGCTGGCAGAGAACTGGGTGCTGATCGACCTACCGCACTGGCTGCTACAGCAGGGGGTGAATGTCTTGGAACGCAGCCGCGAGCTGACCCAGGCGTCGTTCGAATGAACGCTCCGCATGACCATCACAAGGCCCAACTTGAACCCCTGCGCGCGGCGCTCTACGACTTCGACCACAATGCTGTCGAACGGGCCTTGCGCGACATCGTTCATGACAACGCACTGATTCAGCTCGGCTGGCCGTTCGAGACGCTCGCAGACACCCAGGCGTTACTCGAGCGCGCCTATTCACCGCTCGCGAGTGCGTGGCCAGATCTGGAGCGCCGCGACCAGATCATCATCGCCGGTAGCTGTGGGTCCGGCGCGTACTGGGTCGGTTGCTGTGGTTACTATCTGGGCACGTTTGCACGGCCTTGGCTCAATATTCCACCCACGCAGCGTCCGGTCGCCATGCGCTATCACGAGTTTTTTCGTTTCGTCGACGAACGCGTCGTCGAGATTCAGGCGGTGTGGGATATCCCTGAAGTCATGCAGCAGGCTGGCGTGTGGCCACTGGCACCCGCGCTGGGCCGCGAGTGGCGAGCGCCAGGACCGGCGACCCAAGACGGGAAAGACGCGACGCCGCGCGACGCCGAACGCAGCGCCGCTAGCGTCGAGCTGGTCAATCGCATGCTCATCGGATTGAGCCGCTTCGCCGAAGGCGGTGCAGCCGCGATGGAACTGCCACGCTACTGGCATCCCCGCTGCAGCTGGTATGGCCCAAGCGGCATTGGCACGGCACGCGGTATTGACGGATTTAGAATGTTCCACCAAATCCCGTTCTTGAACGGTATGCCCGACCGCGTCGGCTCGGGTGACACCGGGCACCTGTTCGGTGACAACGACTATGTGGGATTCACCGCGTGGCCGGGCATGCACATGACATTGAGCGGCGACGGTTGGTTGGGTGTCGCGCCAGCGGGACAGCCGATCACGATGCGCAGCCTGGACTTCTGGCGCTGCGAAAACGGTTTGATCCGCGAAAACTGGGTGCTTATCGATCTGCTCGACGTCTTTCGTCAACTCGGTGTCGACGTGCTCGCACGCATGCGCGAGCTCAGCAATCCGGGTCTCGACGCGCGCTAGCTATCCTGTGAATGGCTGTCCACTGACGCATTGCCCTCTGACTGCGCGACGGCAGCAAAGAACTCCGGCGGTTTCGATCCGACGAAACGCAGCACCTTCTCGACATCGTAGCCCGCCTGTTCGAGGACCCCGAGAATATCGATGAGGACGAGATTCTCGGCCAGCTTGGGCTGGCCATTGTCATCGTCGGCGATGCGCCAGAAATCCATGTAGCGTACTTTGACACCTTCGCCCGTCGCAGGAATTCCGAGCCAGTCGTGCGCAAACGTGGTCGTCTGGTAGCCGGTGCCGGCGACCCAGTCGCCCTCCGCGATTCGCACCACATCGTGGGCGTGCTTGTCGGGGAAAGCGCGAATGAACGCAGACCGATAGTCCTCTTCGAACGCTTTGATGCCGCGCTTGGTACCGATGCCCGCTGGACCATCCCAAACCATGTCGGCGTGCCAATAGCGCTCCATGAGGCCCAGCACGTTTTGATTTAGCCCGCCGTACATGTCGTCAACGAGCTGCTTGTTCGCCTGTTCCTTGCTGCGAGCCTCGTCGGAATCGCTCACTCTTGGCGCCTCGGTGGCCGGTTACCGTAGCGTTCCACCCGCAGATCGGCCTGCGCCTGGTGCGCGGCAAAGCCTTCCAGTTCACACAGGCGCGAACAGTATTCGCCGATCAGCGCCGTGGCCTCTGGTTTCACCCGCTGATACGTGCACGTTTTGATGAACTTCCCTACCCACAGACCACCGGTGTAGCGCGCGGCCCGCTTTGTTGGCAGCGTGTGATTGGTGCCGATCACCTTGTCACCGTAAGACACGTTGGTCTCTGGTCCGAGGAAAAGCGCGCCGTAGTTGCGCATGTTGTCGAGAAAGTACTCGGGATCGCGCGTCATGACTTGCACGTGCTCTGCGGCTATTCGGTCCGCCTCGCTGAGCAGTTCCTGCTCGGTATCGCACAAAATGATCTGGCCGAAATTGCGCCAAGCTTCACCCGCAATATCCGCCGTCGACAGCGTCGCCAGTTGGCGTTCGATCTCCACCTGCGTTTCAGCGACCAGTGATTCGCTGGTCGTGAGCAGAATGGAAGGCGAGGTCGGTCCGTGCTCTGCTTGCCCCAACAGGTCGGTTGCCGCCATCTCTCCATCACAGGTGTCGTCGGCGATGATCAGCGTCTCAGTTGGACCCGCAAGCAGATCGATCCCCACCCGGCCGAACAGCTGGCGCTTGGCCTCGGCAACATAGGCGTTACCAGGTCCCACCAGCATGTCCACCGGCAGGATTTCCGCCGTGCCGATGGCCATGGCGCCGACGGCCTGCACACCGCCAAGACAATAGATCTCATCCGCACCGGCGAGATGCATCGCAGCCACGATGGCATCGTGCGGCGCACCCTGGTGCGGCGGCGCGCAAGCGATGACACGCGGAACGCCGGCGACCTTGGCCGTCAGCACGCTCATGTGTGCCGAGGCGACCATCGGGTATTTGCCGCCTGGAACATAGCAGCCGACGCTGCCGACCGGGATGTTCTTGTGACCAAGAACGACGCCTGGATAGGTCTCTTCTTCAACCTCACTCAGCGACGCCAACTGGATCTCCGCGAAGCGTCTGATGCGCGCCTGCGCGAATTGGATATCTTCCAGCGTCTGTGCCGGCAGCCGCGCGACGCACGCATCGATTTGCGCATCCGTCAGGCGAAACTGCTCAGGCTGCCAGCCATCGAACTGTTGCGAAAGCTCGCGGACAGCGTCGTCGCCTTCGTCTTCGATGCGAGCCAGCAGGGCCTCAACGGTTGTCTTGACCTGATCAGCCATGGACCGCGCGTCCGGTTCACTGACGCCAGACTTGATGATTCGAATCACGCTCGCCTCCCCATAGTGTTCTCAGCCGTGCTCGACAACCGACACAACGCCGAGTCGCCGAGGCCTATATGGTCCCCGCGCATCAACCGCACACCAGGTAGCAATCGCCACCAGTGTCGGCGGCACCGGCGATCTCGTACGGCGCGCCGGGAGGAATGGTGAAGACGTCGCCCTCCGCCAGCCGCAGCGGATCGCCCCCGACCAGAACATCGGCGGCACCGCCCAGCATCATCAATACCGTTGGCGTGTCGGCTGACGCTGACCACGCCGTCGCCGAGGGTCGACAGGCGAGATAGCGCAACTCGAAGCCGTGCGCCCAACCCAGCAGACCAGGCTCGCTCGTCGGCGAGCGGCTGATGATGCGCGTGCTGTCGTCCGCACAAAAATCATCAAATCGGGCCACGCAGCCGCGCATCGCCTCGTCGTTAAGCACCTCCATGCGCGCGACATCCTCCGGACCGGTTTCGGGCATCGGCGCTGCATCGTCCGGCAGACGCTCACCGGCAGCCGTATCGATCAGTCGCCCGCTCTCGAGCAGCACTAGCCCATGAGCACGGGCGCTGTCGAACACATAAGGGGCCCAGGTGACGCGTCCCGGATCGTCGCCGCCGAGAACAGCAAACAGAAAGCCCAAGTCGTCGCCAACGTTTTCGAAGCCGCGAAACGCGTGCGTTGGAATCGAGATCACGTCACCGCGGCGAATCGTCACCTCGCCGTCCTCGCCGTTTTCGCCGCTGCGAAACGCCCAGGTACCGGAGTGCACGACAAACACTTCCTCGGTCTCGTGGCTGTGCTGGGAGTTAACGCAGCCCGGCGGCTGTCGCGCGCCGCCGATATTGAACCCGTGCGCCTCGCTGATGTGCACGTGTTGATCGGGGTTCTCCGCGACGCCCGGTCCGATGATGGTGAAGTTCTCCTTGCGCTCACTACCGGGCGTGCGCGCATCGATGAATGCGGTCGTGCAAGGGATCAAGTCCGCGTAGCGTACGAGCCGCGCGTCGAGGCCCGCGGAAACCCGGTCTATTCTGGTCATATGCGCCTACCTGCCTTGTCGGCAACAAGAGTCGGCAAAAGAGTCGGCAAAAGAGCGACACGACTCGCAGGAGCGGGCGAGCGGCGTCCACCGCCGCGCAGAGTACTGCGAATGCAAGAACGACTGCAACGCTGCGACTATCCGGGTCGAAATGTCGTCTTTGAGCGCCATGAAGGGCTGCATTCGCAGTAAAATAGAGGAAATTGCCGCCCTGCGAGGCGGCCGCCACGCGAAGGAAGCGACCGATGACCCGAACGGCTGGCTACGGCACAGAGCACGAACTGGTCGACTACATCCACGGCATCACCTATGAGATCTGGGAGCAGCGCGGGGTCGAACTGATCGGCGACTACTACGGCGCCCAGATGCCGCTGTACACACTTGGCGGCGTGATTCGTGGCGCCCAGGCCGTGATCGACAACACCTGGGCAACCCTGGCGGCCTACCCGGATCGACGGCTGCTCGCTGAAGCGGTAATCACCAGCGGAACCGTTAGCGCTGGATTCAGCTCTCACCGCATCTTCAGCCCCATGACCAATCTGGGCGCGTCGAATTGGGGCCCCGCAACGGGGCGCCAGGTCACGGTGCGAACGATCGCGGACTGTCGCGTCGAGGACGGCCGGATCGTCGAAGAATGGCTCGCTCGAGACAACGCCGAACTCGCCTCGCAACTTGGTCTCGCGCTGCCCACGCTGGCGCGGTCGCAGCGTCCCGATGCGGACGCGCGCGCCTGGCAACAGACACAGATCGCGCGGGTTCGCAGCGAGGCAGGCGCGCAGACCGACTTCTGCCACGACGTGCTTAGGCTGTATTGGACGGGTCGCAGCGACGCCGACCGCGAGGTCCTGATAACGCCTTACGCCGTGCGCCATCTGGACACCCAGCACTCGGTATCAGGGCGCGAGGCGGTGATCGAAAGCTACCGAGAGGAAGTCGCCGCGTTCTCTGACGTTGTGATTGCGGTTGATCAGGTCACGCGCCAGCGCTGGGCGGGCAGTGGCGAGGAGTACGCCGTACGCTACTCACTGGCCGCCACGCACACCGGGACCTATCTGGGCATCGCAGCGACGCAGCGTCCGGTCTACGTCATGGGCATAGCCCATTGGCGATTGGTCGCCGGCCGCCTGGCCACGCAGTGGGATGTAGTTGACCGGCTGGCTCTGCTGGCACAACTCGTCTAGCAACACGCAGAAGAGCGAATCTCTCTTCCTGCGCCAGCCATCTTCAGTTCGTTTCAGCACCGTGCACGGCGGCGCGCATCGCCGCAGCCCCCTTGAGAATGAAGCCGTGGTCAGAGTCGAGCAGAAAAAAGCGGGCACCGCGCTCCCGCCACCCCGCAATCTCATCTAGCGCAGGCGTAAACATCCCCACCGTTTTGCCGGCGGCGCCGGCGGTGGCGCAAATCTGTGCAACGGTTGCGATCAAGTCAGGATCCGAGACCGAGCAGCCGCGCGCGGCAGCCAGATCCGCCCGACCCACGAACAGTGCATCGACACCGTTGACCCGCGCGATCGCATCAACCTGGTCCAGCGCTGCGAGGTCCTCGATTTGCACAACAACCGTCGTGCCGGCGGCTGAGTCGCGCATGTGCTCGGACATCGGCTTGGTGGTATAGCGGGCGGCACGGGTTGATCCAGCATAGCCACGGCCGCCCTCGCCGAACTGAGCGGACCGGACGATCGCCCGCGCCTGCTCGGCGGTGACCACATGCGGGACCAATATTCCAGTCGCGCCGCAGTCGAGGGCGTTGCGTATGTCGGTTGGGTGGTCGCTCGCAACGCGCACCAACGACGGCATGTCCGCCGCCCGAAGCATCGCGACACAGCCGTCCAGTTCCAGCCGCCCAAAGGGCGCGTGTTCCGCGTCCAGGCAGCAAACGTCGAGTTCCGTCAGCCCAAGCACCTCAGCCACGATCGGCGACGGCGTCTTGACGAACGTGCCAACGCAGAGTTCACCGCTGGCCAGGCGCTGCCGAAACGTAGCGATGCGACTCATACCCACAGGGCTTCGCTGGCGATGCGCGCCCCTTCCGCCATCGCCGCGAGCTTCGCGTACACGATATCCTGATCGACCGCGCCGAAGCCCGCGAACGTGGAGAAGCCACAATCGCTGCCGGCAATCACGCGCTCGCGGCCAACGATGTTGGCGAATCGCACGATGCGTTCGGCGACCAGCCTTGGGTGCTCGACGAAGTTTGTGGTCGAGTCCAGCACGCCCGGGATCAGGATCAAATCTTCGGGCAGATCGGCTTGCGCAAATACCTGCCACTCGTGAGCATGTCGCGGGTTCGAAGACTCGAACAACAGGGCCCCCACATTGGCCTTTAGCGCAATGGGCAACACCTGCTCCATCGGCGCATCGTGGTGATGCGGACCCTCGTAGTTGCCCCAGCAAACATGCATCCGGACGCGGTCGGGATCGATGCCTGTCAACGCATGATTGAGTGCTTCGACGTGGAGGCTCGCGAGCGCCTCATAGTCTGCGTCAGAGCGGCCCTTGAACATCATGTGACGCCCGAGACCCAGATCCGGGGAGTCAAGCTGCAGGATCAGGCCCGCGCCCGTGATCGCGCGATATTCAGCAGCCATAGCGTCGGCCAGCGCCTCGAGATACGCCTCGTGTGTGCCGTAGTGGCGGTTCGGCTGGAACAGGGCGATGACCCCCGGCGATGCCGCGTTCATGAACCCCTCGACAACCGCAGAGTCAGCTAGTGCCGCAGCGAAGTGCGCAATGTCGGTCTCTACCGGCTGCATGTTCTTGACGGCTATCGGGCCGACACAGCAGGGGCGCGAATAAGTCGGGGTGCCACCGCTCGACGCCTGGCGTTGCAGGAATCCAGGAAACGCCTCCAGATCGCTGGGCGGTTGGCGCTCGCTATCGCCCTCGAAACCCGATATCCGATCCTTGATGTAGGTGGCATAGCTGATCTTGCTCATCTCGCCGTCGCTGACGACGTCAATGCCCGCCTGTGCCTGAAGCCGGACGACCTCTTTGACGGCGGCACCGATCACGCTGTCAGCGTCGGCGACCGTCTCGCCAGCCTCCTGCGCGAACACGATGTCCGTGACCGCTTTCGAGCGTGGCAGCGAGCCAACGTGTGTCGTCAGTATCCGATCCTGGCTGATTTGCATAATTCCTCCGCTGCGCGGCAAGAGTGGGAGAATGGGCTCAGGGCGTCGCAGTGATCTCGCTGACGGCGGCGGCGCGACCAAGACGAGCGGATCCGCCGGGTATCTTATGGCCAGCGAACACGCGCTCTTCGGACGCTCGTTTCGCACCCACCCGGTCGCGGATCATCTCTACAGTGGCTGCCGTCATGAGCTCGATGGGCTGACGCACCGTGGTCAGCCGGTAGGCCGCGAAGTCTGCGGGACCGACGCCATCGAAGCCGACCACAGACAGCGCCTCGGGGACGCGGAGTCCATGCGTCTGGCGTGCCTGATCGATGCAGCCGATGGCCATCACGTCGTTCGCGACCAGCACGGCCTGCGGTGCCTGCGTCGACCGTTCCAAAATCTCATCGAACGCGTAGCGCCCAGAGGCGTAGGAGTAATCACCGTTCACTACCAATACGTCCTGAATCTCGTATTCCGCCAGCCGCTTCAGTGCCCCGGCTGTGCGCTCGGCGGAGACCGGAGAATCGGCAGGACCAGCGATGATCGCGTATCGCCGGTGCCCGGCCGCGACCAATCTATCAACCAGCCAGCGTTCTCCTTCTTCCTGATCGCAGCGCACGACGCACGCGTCCAGACCATCCGCTCGACGGTTGAAAAAGACCACCGGAACACCAGCGTTTTCAAGCAAACCAAGCTGGTCTGCTGACAGCAGCGCGGCGGTCACTACACCGTCGACCTGATAGCCGAGCACCTGATCCACAACGCCGGCGGCGTCGGCCTCGCGCTCGATGGTGAACAACAGCACACGCACACCGATGTCGGAAAACGCCTGTGTGAGTTCGACCAGCACCTCCGGGTAGTTGAGATTGGTCATGCGCGAGATGATCACGGCGACCAGCTCTGAGCGTTGGGTGATCAGCCCCCGCGCGATCGCGTTGGGGCGATAGCCGACGGTGGCCGCCGCCTCTAGGACGCGCCGCCGCATTCCTTCCGACGCGCTGGCTCCATGCTGAAAGACACGAGACACCGCAGACTGCGAAACACCGGCAAGGCGGGCCACATCGTAGGAAGTCGCGCGTCGCGGACGCTGTTCAGCCCGTTTGCCGGCCAGGGCAGACCTGCCCTCCGATCTCGCAGAGCCACCGGATTCACTCTTCACCGCAAACGATGCTCCAATTACCGCAACTACGCGCCATCATGCCCGAAGCGCAGCATTCATGCATTTTTTTGCATCCGCATTCATCGAGTGAGGCCTGACCAATCTTCTGAAATCGTCAGTCAAGAATGCAGCTAAGTCTATATCCCTCGTTTCGCCCCAATGGTGTTGTTGACCTATGCCTGCATACGCAGTACAAACCGTTTGCAGGACGAGCAGAGGTCCACGCAGCGTCCGGCGTCGCACAGTTCCCGCGCATGAGCCATGAAAAGCGGCCAGGCAAAGGGGCAATGCAAATACGCAATGCGAAAAGGCAAAGCGTACAGGCAGTGCGAAAAGGCAGTGCAAACAGGCAAAGCAAACAGCCGCACCCGGCGCGTCTGCCGAAATCTCTTCGGTTGAACGCTGCAAGCGGTAACAATCAGGGGATTCACATGTCAGGCAGAAATATCACCCGCTTCGGGACGTCTGCGTCTCGACTCGGTTCATTCGCTGTCGCTGGGGTGCTAGGCACGCTCGCCGTCAGCCCCGCGTTCGGCCAGCAGGTGATCGAAGAGATCATCGTCACCGCCGAAAAACGCAGTGAGAGCATTCAGGACGTCAGCATCTCGGTTACCGCCTTGGGCGAGGAACAGCTCGACCTAGGCGGCATCGACGATGTGTCCCGCCTCGAACTACTCGTGCCTGGCCTGAACTACGCGTTCGCAGGCAACGACGCCAAGTTCAACGTACGCGGCGCGAACTCGTCAAACACCTTCGGCGATAACGCCTCGATCGTTGGCGCATTCGTCGACGGCGTCTATAAGCAGCGCGCTTCACAGCAGACGCGCGCGTTTTTCGATGTTGCGAGCGTCGAATTCCTGCGCGGTCCGCAGGGCACCTTGTATGGCCGCAACACGTTCGCGGGTGCGCTCAACGTCTACACGAATCGCCCGGATACCGAGGAGATGAGTGCTGAAATCGAGGTTAGCGCGCAGAGCTATGACCGCATCCGCGGCGAGGGCTACGTCAACGTGCCGATCAGTGACAACTCGGCGCTGCGTCTTGCCGCTGTCTACGACAAGAGCGACGGTTACATCCGCAACGCCGCTGGACCGGATGTCGGCGCGCAGGACGACAAGGGACTGCGCCTGTCCTGGCTGTGGCAGCCTACCGAGGCGCTTGAGGTACTCGCGCGCTATACCTACATTCGCGAGGACGGCAACGAAGCCGGCCTGTTCGGCTATACCTTTCTGTGCCGCAACGAAACGACAGACGGCCTGACCGATCCGTTTGGCAGCGTCCGAAACTGTGCAAATCCAGTGCGCGGCTCCGGCGGTCTCGGTACCGCATCCAACGGCCCGGGCGGTGATCCATGGCGCATCAGCCAGGATTACGTACGACCTGTGGACCTTGAAGATGACTCCTTCAGCCTCGATCTCGTCTACGACGCGGGAGCAGTCACCATCAAGTCCATTACGGCGTTTTCCGACTTCGTCAATGACATCAACTTCGACTTCGATTTCTCACCGACCCGCAACAGCAACGGCGGCTTCCTCGAAGCATCAGAAGGCTGGTCGCAAGAGATACAGGTGCAGTCGA
The DNA here is from genome assembly GCA_039029135.1 of Pseudomonadota bacterium. Classification (GTDB taxonomy): domain Bacteria; phylum Pseudomonadota; class Gammaproteobacteria; order Pseudomonadales; family Azotimanducaceae; genus JALZVT01. Next base: position 49,980 of record JBCCGT010000027.1, read on the forward strand.
ACGGCGAAGGGCCGTTCCGCTGGACCGCCGGCTTCTACTACTCTGACCTCGAAGATCAAGCCAGCTTCTACATCTACCAACAGACGGCGCGCGACGATTCGACCCGACCGACTGTGACGATTCCCGAGGGGACCTTCACGGTCCTGCAAGGCACCGACATCGTTTCGAACGACATCGTTTTGGGTGGCTTCTTCGCCGACAACACGATGGTCGATACCGAGTATTTCGGCGTCTACGCACAAGGCGAATTCGACGTCACCGATCAGCTACGCGTCATCGCCGGCGTGCGCTACAACGACGAGGAAAAAGACGTCAGCTGTGGCGGATCGAACTTCTCCGGTGGCGATCGCGTCGTCAACGTGGCCCCGGGGGCAGCCGGCAGCTCACCGGTGGTATTGCCGGGCAGCGCGCGCGACGTATTCACCTTCAACTGCGACGCGACCGACGCGCTGGAGCTTTCCGGCGGTTTCGATGAAGTCACATGGCGGGCCGGCGCGGAGTTCGACCTGAATGACGACGTCATGCTCTATGCGACCTTCTCCACAGGCTACCTTTCGGGCGCGGCTAGCACGGCAAGGATCACCGATCAGCAGGAATCCCAGGTCTTCGAGCTCGGGTTCCGCAGCGTTCTGGCGAATCAGACCCTACAACTCAACGGCGCGGTGCACTTTACCGAGTACACCAACCTGCTGACCCAAACGCAGCGCAACGAGGGCGGTATCGTCGTGACGACGTCATCTAACGGCGGCGACATCGACGCTTTCGGCGTTGAGATGGATGCCGTCTGGCTGCCTACCGACGGACTGACGCTCTCTGCGAACTTTGCCTATCTCGACAGCGAGTTCGGCACCTTTGGACAGGGCAACCCGTACCAGCTGTACAACGGTCAGGTGCAGTCCTTCGTCGATCAGAACGGCGAGCGCACGCCCTGGTCGCCCAAGTTGACCATTGGCGCAAGTGCCGCGTATCGACTCGATCTCGGCGACTTCGGCAGCCTTACGCCCTACGCGCAGTTGTACTACTCCGATGACTACAACACGTCGAACCTACTAGCCACCGATCCGGCACACGACCAGGACTCCTACACCAAGGTCGACCTGCGTCTGATCTGGGAGTCAGCAGATCTGGCCTACTCCATCGAGGCGTTTGTCGAGAACATCGGCGACGAGGAAGTACTCGCCCGCGGCAACAACAACAGCGACGACGTCGTTCAGACCTCCTACCTGTATCCGCGCAACATTGGCGTTTCGGTCCGAGCCCGCTTCTAGCCATTCAGCAAGCAACGCCCGTTAATTTGAGGGCGACGATGGAAAGGGGCTACGGCCCCTTTCTTTTTGCGCGCATCTTTTGGCGACCGAACATGCCGGCTACGACACGGCGCATCCTTCGCTCGCCGATTTGACGGATAAAGGACAGACCAGCGCAATCATGGGATAGTGACCATGCGGAAAGGGGAGCGAAGGTGACTGATTTCGGCGGTCTCAATTGGAGCATTCTTGCGCTCTATCTGTTGGCCAATCTCGGCCTGGGGTTCGTCCTCAGCAAGCGCGTCCAGAGCGCTAGTGACTTCTATCTGGGTCAACGAAACATTCCCTGGTGGGCGATCGGTGTTTCGGTGGTCGCCACGTACGTCAGCGCGCTGTCGTTTCTGGGGGGGCCAGCCTGGGCCTATAGCGAGTCCCTCGCCGTCATCGCCATCCACCTGAACTATCCGCTGGTCGTGTTCCTCGTGATCACCTTCTTTCTGCCGTTCTTCTACAACAGCGGCGTCGCATCGATCTATGAGTATCAGGAACGCCGCTTCGGCCACAGATCACGAAGCGTCATGGCCGGCATCTTTCTTGTTTCGCAAAGCCTTACGTCGGCCGCGATTCTGTATGCCACGGCTTTGGTCGTTGAGTTCATCACCGGCGTCGACGTCACCTGGTCGATTCTGATCGTCACCGCGATCGCATTGATCTATACGATGATGGGCGGCATTGCAGCCGTCATTTGGACGGACTTGATCCAGGCACTGGTACTGCTGGTGGGCGCGGCTGTTGTGACCGTGGCCCTACTGGACCGATTGCCAGACGGGTTGGCTGCCACGCTTTCAAGCCTGCAAGGAAGCGGCAAGCTCAACGCATTGGATTTTTCGTTCGACTGGACCAGAGAGGCCACCGTGTGGTCGGGCATCATCGCGATGACGCTGTTTCATACCACGGTATATGGCGCGAACCAGATGATGGTACAGCGCACGCTGGCAGCGAAGAACATCGGCGACGCCAAGAAGTCCTTTCTGATGATGGGCTACGCCGCGTTCTTCATCTACTTTCTGTTCATGTTTCTGGGGGTACTATTTTTCGCCTACTACGGCGGGAGGGCATTCGAAAACGGCAACACGATCATTCTAGAGTTCGCAGCAGATCTTGCGATTCCGGGGCTCATGGGGCTTATCGCTGCCGCCGTGATCGCTGCCAGTATGTCCAGTCTGGACTCATCGCTGAACTCCATGGCAACGGTCACCACGGTCGACTTCTATCAGCGTTACTTCGCACCCGAGAAGAGCGAGGCCGAATACCTGAGATTCAGCCGACTGAGCACAATCTTCTGGGCCGCGGCGATCATCGTTCCCGCGCTGCTGTACGCGCAAAGCGAGGGCAGCATTTTGCAAACGCTTAGTCGCATTGGCTCCTATTTTGTAGGCGCCAAACTCGCGATGTTCGGGCTCGGTTTCTTTTCCAGAGACACCACCGAACGCGGGCTTCTTGTCGGTGTCTCGATTGGCTTCTTGGTCATCTGGCTGGTCGCCACCCAGACCGATATCGCGTGGCCGTGGTATTGCCTGATTGGCGGCGTAGTCAACGTCAGCGTATCGCTGGCCATGAGTCGTCTTCTGGACGGTCGTCAGGACGCGTGGTCCACATACACCGTACGCGGCCAGCAGCAGTGGTTCAGAGACAACGGCGAGCAGGAAAGCGAAAACGGCTGGTATCGAGTACCAGGAAGAATCGATCGGGCGTCCTGGGGTCTGCTGATCTTCTTCGTTGCATCGCTCGGTGCTCTCCACCTGTTCAGCCGCCTCGCCGCATGATGATTGTATCGCAAGGCGAGACGCGGAAGTGTCGTATCCAATAACGCAGAACCAACTCGAGGCGTTCCGGACTGACGGCGCGCTGATGCTGCGCGGGCTGATCGACGCCCCCACGCTCGACGCCCTGCGGCGCGCGGTCGACGACGACATGCGCGAACCGGGGCCGTTCTACCACGGCTACGAATCCGACGAGGGCCGCTTTCACGGCAACCTGCGGCTGTGGGAAACCCACGCGACGTTCCGAGCGTTTTGCCTGAGCGAATTCAATGCGCGAGTCGCCCAGACTCTGCTCGGTGCGCAAAAGATCAATCTGCTGTACGACCAGCTATTCGTGAAAGAACAGGCCATGTCCCAGCGCACCCGCTGGCACAACGATCAGCCCTATTGGCCGATCAGCGGGCGTCAGGTGATCTCGCTGTGGATCGCGCTCGACCCCACGACGGCGGAGAACGGCCGACTGGAGTTCATTCGTGGCTCGCATCGATGGGAGCGCTGGTTTCAGCCCGAGGCGTTCGGCAAGACCGACGACAACCTCGCCTACGAGCGCAATCCCGACTACGAAATCATCCCCGACATCGAGTCGGCGCGAGCGCGCTACGACATCATCACGTGGGATCTCGAACCCGGTGACGCCTATGTTTTTCACGGCATGACCGTGCACGGCGCCGGCGGCAACTCGTCCGGTGAGCGCATGCGGCGCGGCTACACGGTGCGCTACGTCGGCGACGACGTCCGCTACGACCCGCGTATCGGCGTCAGCCAGCCGCTGTTATGTGAAACTCTCGCCGCCGGCGACGTCCTGGACAGCCCTCGCTATCCGGTCGTTCTGGGGGGCTGATAGCGCGACGCAAGGATTCGGTGCCGTTCAAATCGGGCCTAATCCGGCGTTAGCGGATGATCACCCAGCACATAGCGTGGACCGGCGCCAAGCCCCTGTGCCCGGTCCTGCGGGTTGTACAGCGCGCAGCGTTTCAGCGACAGACAGCCGCAGCCGATGCAGCCGTCCAGCCGATCGCGCAACAGCGTCAGACCGTCTATACGCGCCTGCAGCTCAGCTCGGAATTCGCGACTGATGCGCGCCCAGTCTCTCTGTGTCGGCGTGCGCTGCCGGGGCAAACCGTCGAGGCGTTCCCGGATCTCTTGTAGCGAAAACCCCAGTCGCTGGGCGATGAGCACGAAACTCAGGCGCCGCAGATCGGAGCGCAGGAAGCGCCGCTGCCCGCCGGCGCTGCGGACGGGCTGTACCAGACCCTCGGTCTCGTAGAAGCGGATCGTAGGCACCGACAGGCCGGTACGCTGAGCCACTTCGCCGATACCGAGTCGATCGGTCGCACGCAGTTTGGATCCCGACATAAGCCTTGACCTCAAGTTAACTTGAGGTATTAGCCTACTCTCCAGCGCGTGTGATTGACCACAGGCGCAGCGACAGCTACCGAAGCAACGAGCGATGCCCGACAAAGGGCTAAGGAGCAAAGCGATGAGCGAGGTTTCCATAGAGCACGTCAACGTCACCGTGGCGGATCCCAAAGCGACGGCCGGAATGCTGTGTCGGCTGTTCGACTGGCAGGTGCGCTGGCACGGACCATCGCAGCTCGGCGGCTACACCTATCACGTCGGCGGCGAACAGAGCTACGTCGCGGTTTACACCACGGGTTCGGAACTGGCTACGGTGGCGAAGGGTCCCTACATCCGCTGCCTGAATCACATCGGCATCCAGGTGGATGATCTGGACGCCATCGAGGCGCGGGTGGTCGCGGAAGGGTTAACGCCCTACAACCACGGCGACTACGAACCCGGCCGACGCTTCTACTTCAACGACGCGGACGACGTGGAATACGAGGTGGTCGCCTACGGCTGACGCCGGTCCGGGAACACCGCTCGGCACCCGGCAAGAATGCGAGAAGCGCGGGCTAGGGCGCCGTCGTCGCGTTGGTCGCGAGAAACTGCAGCGTCAGGCCCTCGAACAGTGCCGCAGCACCGGGAACGAATAGAACAGCCAGCGCCGTCAGCACGGCGACGGCGGCACAGGTCTTCAGATAGGTGTTTGTCGTCATCTGCTAATCCTCAGGCCCGCGGCGCCATCTCAAACAGCCAGATCTCACCCACCTCGACGGCCTTACGAGCCTGGGCGAGATCCTCGGGCGAGGTATCGCCCTGGCGGTATTTTTCGGCCATCTTGGCGACCACGCCGTCGATGGCGGGACCCGATGTCAGGCGCTTCAGCTGCCGCGCATAGCGCACGCCCTCGATACGCGCGACCGCGAGGCCGTCGCCTTCGTCGGCCACAAAGGCCCAGTTTTTCCAGAGCCTGCCAAGCGTCGAGCGCATGTAGCCGGACGGCACGTAGAGCTTGCCGTCGCTTTCCATGACGAAGATCCGGCGTGACGTGCCGGTCTCGTCGAGCTGCAGCTCGATGGTGAACACGTCATCCGTGAACCCCCAGTCCGGATCCGGGCCCTGATGCAGATCCCCGGACACCAGCTCACCACCGGGAAACAGGATGGAGGGTCCGTCTTCATTGCGCTTGTCGAGGTAGATCGTGAACATGCCCACCCCGTAGACAAGCACGATCAGGCCGACGACCTGAGCGATCACTTTCAAAATCCTCATCCACCCCTCCCGATGGTTGTTGTTGGGCCGAGGTATACCACCTTTGCGACCGCTCGCACCACTCGTTCCACTCGAAGCAAGAGCCGCGCGCAGCCCATGTCACGTCCAGCCTCGCGCCTGACTCGATCTATGCCAATCCGGTAGCTCGCCGCGCAGCAGCTCCCGTCGGTGATCGACGAGCGCAAGCGTGCCGTCCAAATCGAAGACGTAACGGTTTTTGGCTGCGATTCCAAAATCGATGCTGCGCTCGGCCGGATGGATATTAGCCCCCGGAGTCAGCTGCCCCCGCGTTGCGCCTTGTAGCTCATCGCGTTGCGCACGCGCGATTCAACAGACGGGTGCGTATAGAACAACAGTTCCTGCAGGGGGTGTGGCCGCGGATCGCGATACTCCGCGGTCTTCACGAGGGCGCCCGCCAGCGCTTCGCTCAGGTGGGTTGTTTGTAGTGAATAATCGTCGGCCTCGCGCTCACCGACGCGGGTCAGGGCATTGTTGATGGGCAGCGTCAGCGTACTGAACAGCGAGACGATGAACAGCAGGACGGGCAGGCTTCGCGCGTCGGCGAGCGGCACTTCGCAGGCGAAGCGACGCGCGAACCAGGGATAGGTACGGTCGGCCACGAAGAACAGAATGATCGCCAGCAGCGGCAGCACGATGACGCTGCGCCATACGTGGCCGAGAACGTAATGCCCGATCTCATGTCCGGTCACCGCAATCACCTCGTCTAGCGAGGCGTCCTTCAGTGCGACGTCCGAGATGGCGATGCGCGCCGCACCGCCGAGCCCGGCAACGTTGGCCGTGAAGTTGTTCGATTGCCGCGAGCCGTCGTAAACGAAGATGCGATCGGCGGGGATGCCCGCGGCGGCGGCCTGCAGCTCCAGCGCGTCACGCACATCGCCCGCGGGCAGCGGCTCGTAGTCGTTGAAGATCGGCATGATGACGGTGGGCGCGAGCAGCTGCACGGCGACGATCGCAGCCGCCGCCAGGCCGCCGGACCACAGCCACCATAGTCGCCCGGCACGACGGATCAGCGCATAGACCCCGAGAAAAAACAGGCCGCCGAAAACCGCGCCGATCAGCGTGCCCTGCAGGTCCTGCAACAGAAAGTCCGCCAGCGGCTGGCTGGAGAGCCCATAGCTGTGTTCGCGAGCCCAGTTCGCGTACAGCGAGTAGGGCAGAAACAGCAGCGAGCTGATGACGAGAAACACAACACAGGTGATGAAGGTGCCAAGCACCACGCGTTTGCCAAGCCGCACGGCAAGCCGGTCTAGAACGCCGGATCGGATGACGAGCCAGGTAACGAGCAGCGTGACGACGAGTTCGGCCAGCAGCAGCCAGTGGTTGCCGGCGGTGTAGCTGGCCGCGCGCGCCAGCGCATCCGCGCCGAGGCCGTCGATGTAGGCGGCCGTCGCGGACTCAACGTCTAGACTCGCCATCAGGATCTCGGCAGCGTGACGCCGCGCTGCCCCTGGTACTTGCCGCCGCGGGACTTGTAGGTGACCTCACAGGCCTCGTCCGACTGGAAGAACAACATCTGCGCGACGCCTTCGCCGGCGTAGATCTTCGCAGGCAGGTTGGTCGTGTTGGAAAACTCCAGCGTCACATGCCCTTCCCACTCGGGCTCGAGCGGCGTGACGTTGACGATGATGCCGCAGCGCGCATAAGTGGATTTGCCAACGCAGACGACGAGCACGTCGGAGGGAATGCGGAAATACTCAACCGTGCTCGCGAGCGCAAAAGAGTTTGGCGGAATGATGCACTGGTCGTCTTCGATGTCGACGAAGCTGCGTTCGTCGAAATGCTTCGGATCGACCGTCGCCGAGTGAATGTTGGTGAAGATCTTGAACTCGCGCGAGCAGCGCACGTCGTAGCCGTAGCTCGAGGTACCGTAAGAGATCAGCTTGCGGCCGTCGGACTCGCGCACCTGCCCGTCTACGAACGGCTCGATCATGCCGTCCTGCGTTGCACGCTCGCGGATCCAGCGGTCGGATTTAATGGTCATGCGCGTCGGTCCTGAAGTCCGTGAATCTTGATGAAGAAGATCGGTTGCTTTGGCGGCTTCGCCAAAGTTAGTCGTCGGCGAAGCGAATGGTCGGCGCGGCGCTCTTATCGGCCTGCTGCCACAGGCGCGCGGCGAGATGGCGTGCCGCGTCCCGATAAAGCGCGCTGACGGCACTGTCCGGATCGGCCGCCACGCTGGGCGTACCGGAATCCGCCAGCTCGCGAATCGATATGTCCAGCGGCAGGGCGCCTAAGAGCACCTGATCGTACTCGGCCGCGATGCGTGCGGCCCCGCCCTCGCCAAAGATGTGCGACTGATGGCCGCAGCTAGGGCACAGGTGCACGCTCATGTTCTCCAAAACCCCCAGCACCGGAATATCGACCTTGGCAAACATCTCGATGGCCTTCTTGGCGTCCAGCAGCGCAATGTCCTGGGGCGTGGTGACGATGACGGCCCCAGAGACCGGCACGCTCTGGGACAGGGTGAGCTGGATGTCGCCGGTACCCGGCGGCATATCGACGATCAGATAATCGAGATCAGACCACTCCGTCTGATTGATGAGCTGCTGCAGGGCGCCGGAAGCCATGGGGCCGCGCCACACCATTGGCGTCTTGTCGGTGACGAGGAAGCTCATCGACATCGCCTTCAGGCCCAGCGCCTTGATCGGCACGAAGCGATTGCCGTCCCGGACCTCGGGGCGGCGATCGCTGGGCACCCCCAGCATCATGCCCAGGCTGGGACCATAAATGTCGGCATCGAGCAGGCCGACCTTGGCGCCCTCCGCCGACAGCGCGAGCGCCATGTTGACGGCGGTGGTCGACTTGCCGACCCCGCCCTTGCCGGAGGCGACGGCGATGACGTGCTGTACGCCGGGGACGGTCTTGCCCGCGCGGCCGCCGGGAGGCACTTCGAATTTCAGATCTACTGCCACGCCCGGTTCCAACCGCTCGCTGAGCTGCGCGGCGAGCCCCTCGGCCAGCCCCGCGCTCGGATAGCCCAGCGTGACCGTCGCGCGGCCGGCCGCCGGTTCCACCCGCGCGCCCAGCTCGCCCCAGGAAACGTCCAGGTAGGGATCAACGAAGTCGGTCAGAGAGCCAGCGGTCATGTCGGTATCCTGTACACGGGCAACAGCGGTAGTCAGGTCTGCGCGGCCGGGCATTATAGGGCGCAACGGCCACCAAATCCGCCCTCGCCGGCGCGGCGCCGGTCCCGCGGGTCCGGCAAGACGACCGCCCGCGCAGATGCATTGCCGGCAGGCGCCGGTTATAGTCCCGGCCCGATCGAGCCGCCCCGCAAACGACGCCATGAGCACCGCAAAACGCCGCATTCTGGTTACCAGCGCGCTGCCCAATGCCAACGGTCCAATCCACATGGGCCACCTGCTGGAACACATTCAGACCGACATCTGGGTGCGCTTTCAGCGGCTGCGGGGGCATGCCTGCCACTACGTGTGCGCCGACGACACCCACGGCACCGCGACCATGCTGCGCGCCGAGGAGCGCGGCATCGACGCCGAGACCCTGATCGAGGAAGTGCGCCAGGAGCACGCCCGCGACTTTGCGGACTTTGGCGTCGCCCACGACCTGTACTACTCGACCCATTCGGACGAGAACCAGGAGCTTGCGGAGCTGATCTTTAACCGCTGCCAGAAGGCTGGGCTGATCTTTACCCGCGCGGTCGAGCAGCTATACGACCCCGAACGCGAGCTGTTCCTGGCCGATCGCTTCGTCGTAGGCAACTGCCCGAACTGCAAGGCCGCGGATCAGTACGGCGACAACTGCGAGGTGTGCGGCGCGACCTATGCCGCGATCGACCTCGGCGAGCCGCGCTCGAAGCTCTCAGGTGCTACGCCGGTATTGAAAGAGTCGGAGCACTACTTCTTCGACCTGCCGCAGAAGGCCGACTTCCTGCGCGCCTGGACGACTTCCGGCACGCTGCAGAGCGAGGTCGCCAACAAGCTGAAGGAGTGGCTCGACGCGGGACTCAAGCCCTGGGACATCTCGCGCGATGCGCCCTACTTCGGTTTTCTGATTCCGGGTACCACCGACAAGTACTTCTACGTCTGGCTGGATGCGCCCATCGGCTACATGGCGGCATTCCGTGCCTACACGAAGCAGCACAACGACATTGTCTTCGACGACTTCTGGCAGCCGACGCAAGCAGCCGAGACTGAGGTGCACCACTTCATCGGCAAGGACATCATTAACTTTCATGGCCTGTTCTGGCCCGCGATGCTCGACACCGCCGGCTTCCGCACGCCGACCCGGCTGCATACCCACGGCTTCATCACCGTCGGCGGCAGCAAGATGTCCAAGAGCCGCGGCCTGTTCGTAAACGCACGCACCTATCTCGATCACCTCGATCCCGAGTACCTGCGCTATTACTACGCGACCAAGCTGGCCGCCAACACCGACGACCTCGAGATCAACATGGACGACTTCGTCGCCCGGGTGAACTCAGATTTGGTCGGCAAGGTGGTCAACATCGCCAGCCGCTGCGCCGGCTTCATCAACAAGCAGTACGACGGCGTGCTGGCGCCCGAGCCGGTCACCGACGAGGACCGCGAGCTGTGGCAGCGCTTCGTCGACGCGAGCGAGCCGATCGCCGAGCACTTCGATGCCGGCAACTACAACCGCGCCGTCCGTGAGATCGCGGCGCTGGCCGATCTCGCCAACCAGTACATCGCCGAGCACGCCCCCTGGGCCGCGATCAAGGACGACGAGCGCAAGCACACCGTGCAGCCGGTGTGCAGCCTGGGCATCAATTTGTTTAGGGTGCTGATCATCTACCTCAAGCCGATCCTGCCGAACCTTGTGGAGCGCGCCGAGGCCTTCTTGAACCAGGGGCCGCTGCACTGGCACGACCAGCCCGGGTATCTGGGCGCGGTACAGATCGCGGCATTCAAGCCGCTGCTGACGCGGCTGGAAACCAAGGCCGTCGAGAAAATGCTAGACGCCGCCGAGGCGGAGTCGGGCAGCCAGACCGCCGACCCGACCGAGCCCGTCGACGCCGCCGAGTCAGCAGACCCCACACTCAGCATCGATGACTTTCTGAAGGTGCAACTGCGCGTCGCGCGCATTACCGCGGCCGAGGCGGTCGAGGGCGCGGACAAGCTGCTGCAGCTCACGCTCGACGTCGGCGATCACCAGCGCAGCGTGTTTTCGGGCATCAAAGCCGCCTACGCGCCCGAGGATCTCGTCGGCCGACTCACCGTCGTGGTCGCCAACCTCGCGCCGCGCAAGATGCGTTTTGGTGTCTCGGAAGGCATGGTGCTGGCCGCTGGCCCGGGGGGAGCCGATATTTTTCTCCTCGCACCCGACAGCGGCGCCGAACCCGGCATGGAAGTGCGCTAGGCGATTTGGCGGGGTTCCAACCCAGGCTAGCCAGCCGCTGCCCGCCTGCCACCAGCACGCGGCAGGCGGGACCGCGATGAACAAAGACAAACGCACTGAGATCTTCTCGCGCTGGCGCGCCGCGAATCCGCACCCGACAACCGAACTCGAATACAGCAGCAACTTCGAGCTGTTGATCAGCGTGATCCTCTCCGCCCAGGCGACCGACGTGTCCGTCAACAAGGCGACGCGTGGTCTCTATGCGGTCGCGAACACGCCAGCGGACATTCTCCGGCTCGGGCTGCGCGGCCTGAAGAAACACATCAAGACGATCGGCCTGTACAACGCCAAGGCCGCAAACATCTTGAAGACCTGCAAGGCGCTGATCGACGCGCACGACGGCGAGGTGCCCGACGAGCGCGCGGCGCTGGAGGCCCTGCCGGGTGTGGGCCGCAAGACGGCGAACGTCGTGCTGAACACCGCGTTCGGCCAGCCGACGATGGCCGTCGACACCCACATCTTTCGACTGAGCAACCGCATCGGGTTAGCGCCAGGCAAGAACGTTCGCCAGGTCGAGGACAAGCTACTGCGCCTGACGCCGAAGGAGTTCCTGGTGGACGCGCACCACTGGCTGATCCTGCACGGCCGCTATGTATGCACCGCGCGCAAGCCCAAATGCGGCAGCTGTCTGATCGAGGATCTGTGCGAGTACAAGGACAAGACGGAGCCCGCCGGCTAAGGGACAGACGCGACTCCGCACGATCGAGCACGGGCGGCCGGTAGGCCGCTCGCTACCGCGCTAAGCGCCCTTCAGTGTGGCGTGCAGCGCATCGCAGAAGTATTCGAGGTTACCGGCATTCAGCCCACACAGATTCATGCGAGTGGAATCGAGCATGTAGATGCCGTAGTTCGCCCGCAGCGCCAGCACCTCGTCGAGAGCGATGCCCAGATTCGAAAACATGCCGTTCTGTTCGGCAATAAATTCGAAATCGTGGCCCAGCTCGCGCAGCCGATCGGCCAGCGCGCGACGGACACCGGACACGCGCGCCTGCATCTGAGCAAGCTCCGCCTGCCAGCTTTCCGTGAGCGCCGCGTCGTTCAGGATCGTGGCCACGACCGCGCCGCCGTGCGCCGGGGGCATCGAATAACTGCGGCGCGCCGCCGTCAGCACGTGGCTCTGGCCTGCAGAAGCCGTCTGGGGGTCCGCGCCGAGCACCATCAGCGCACCCGTGCGCTCGCGATACAGGCCGAAGTTCTTCGAACAGGATGCCGAGATCAGCGCCTCCGGAACGCGCGCCACCATCTCGCGCACGCCCGCCACGTCTTCGTCGAGCCCGACGCCGAGTCCCTGGTAGGCGACATCGATGAAGGGGATCAGGCCAACGCGCAGGATCAGATCGGTCAGCTCACCCCAATGCTGCGCGCTGAGGTCCGCGCCCGTCGGGTTGTGACAGCAGCCGTGCACAAGCACGACGTCGCCCCGCTGGGCCGCCTCCAGAGCCGAGCACATGCCCTCGAAGTCGACGGCGCCGCTCGCGGCATCGTAGTAGGGATAGGTCAAGAGTTCATGGCCCGCGCCGAGCATCAGCGGCTGATGATTCGGCCAGGTCGGCGTGGACAGCCAGACGCGCGCCTGCGGGTTGGCGACGCGGATCAGCTCGGCACCCATGCGCAGCGCGCCACAGCCGCCAGGGGTTTGCACCGACGCGACCCGCGCGCCGAGCTCGGCGCGCAGCGTCGATCCCAGCATCAGCGCCTCGACCCCGGCGTTGAACGCGGCGACACCGACCATCGGCAGATATTTCTTGCTGTCGCCGAGCTCTGCGAGCTGCTGTTCCGCCTGCTGCACCGCGGCCATGATCGGCGTGTCGGCGGACTCGTCCTGGTAGATTCCGACACCGAGGTTGATCTTGTTCGGGTTCGTATCGGCCACGAACACGTCGGTCAGCCCGAGGATGGGGTCAGGCGGCAGCGATTCCAGATTGTCGAGCATGGCGACTGGGAACTCTCAAGCGGTCAACGATGGCGCGGAGTATAGCCGCGGGACGCACGGCGTTTCCCGCTCGCTGCGAAAAGGGACACAATGGATCGTTTTGTCCCCACGGCGTCTGACCATGACCGAAGCCGCACCCCAGAATTCGTCGACCGGCAAGGTCTTCGTCGCCGGCTGGGTCATCGTCGCGTTCACCTTCATCGTCCAGTTCATGTGCGTCGGCACCTCGTACTATGTGTTCAGCACTCTGCTGGACCCCATCGCGCAGAGTCTGGAGACCACCCGGTTTCAGGTATCGTTGGCCCTGTCGCTGCAGACCCTGCTGATGGCGTTCGCCTCACCCATCGTCGGCAGACTGGTCGCAGAGCGGCCGATCAAACTGGTGATGTCTGCCGGCGTTGTCTTGATCTCGATTGGCCTGCTGCTGCTGAGCCAGGCGCAGACCCTGTGGCAGCTCTACGTCGCATTCGGTCTGGTGGTCGGCACGGGCTTCGCGCTGTGCACCAACATCCCCTGCAACACGATTCTCGCGAACTGGTGGGTTGCACGCCGCGGCCGGGCAATGGGCTTCTCACAGCTCGGCATCACGTTCTCTGCAGTGCTGCTGGTGCCGCTGGCGAGCTGGCTGATTCTGCAGTACGGGTGGCCGGCGACAATCACCGTCTTTGGCCTAGGCATCCCCGCCCTGCTGCTGCCCCTGATCTGGCTGTGCGCAGTGAAGACGCCGGAGGAGCGCGGCTTTTATCCCGACGGCGCGGCCGAACCGCCGCCCGTCCCAGCGCAGACGGACAGCATGCCCTGGACCCTGCTGCGTGCGCTGCGCGATCGCCGCGTCGTGCTGCTGACGCTGATTTTCGGTCCTTGCTTCATGACGATATCCGGCGTTGTGATCGTCTTGCCCACGCACAGCACGGATCTCGGTTTCAGCATCATGGAAGGCGCCAACCTAGTCGTGATCACGACCGTGTTTGGGGCCCTCGCGAAGCCGCTGTTCGGCACGCTCGCCGATCGACTGCCGCTGCGCATCATGATCGCGGCCGCGATTGGTCTGTCGATGGCCGGCATCGCGACGCTGGCGATCGCAAACAGCTTTGTGTGGCTCGCCATCGGCGGCGCCCTATTCGGTCTGGGTTACGGCCCGGCAGCGCCCCTGTGGGCCATCTCGGTGGGCGCGCTGTTCGACCGAGCCTCGTTCGCCCGCGTGATGGGGCTGCTGACCTCGTTCACCATGCCCTTCAATCTGGTCGGGCTGCCGTTCTCCACGGCCGTCTACGGCGCGACCGGCTCTTACGCGCCGGGCTTCTTCGCGTTCACGGCGGTTCTCGTCGTGCCGCTGATCGCGGTCAGCCTGCTGCGCGTACCCGCCGGTACCGACGGCTAGCCGGCAATGCGAGAAGACATGGGATCGGGGAAAGGAATGGGGTCAGAGTCGCAACTCTGACCCCTTCTTGCTGCGATGGTTTCGGCGGGCTGTTTGAACCGGGATCATCTGCTGTTATGTTATAACATTACTCAAAAAACCGGGTCTCGGTATGAGCGCAGCGCTACCCGTCACCGTTCTTTCTGGATTCCTCGGCGCGGGCAAAACCACGCTAATGAATCACATTCTCAACAACCGCGAAGGCATACGCGTGGCGGTGATCGTCAACGATATGGGCGAAGTCAATATCGACGCAGACCTGCTTCGCGAAGAGGGCGCGCTACAGCAAGTCGATGAGAAGCTGGTCGAAATGACCAACGGCTGTATCTGCTGCACGCTGCGTGAAGATCTGCTGCTCGAGGTGGCGCGCCTCGCCGACGAGCAGCGTTTTGACTATCTGCTCATTGAATCAACCGGCGTCTCGGAGCCGTTGCCGGTCGCGGAGACTTTTACCTTCGAAGACGAACAGGGTCGCTCGTTGTCGTCGGTGGCTCGACTGGACACCATGGTCACCGTTGTCGATGCGGTGAACTACCCGCGTCTGCTGCGTGAGGCTGACAGCCTTAAAGATCAGCACATGGAGATCAACGAGGAGGATGAGCGCAATGTCGCCGACCTCCTCATCGACCAGGTCGAATTCAGCAACGTCATCGTGGTCAGCAAGACCGATCTGCTCGAGCAATCCGAGATCGAGGCGTTGCTGGCAACGCTGAGACGCCTGAATCCAGGTGCCAAGGTGCTAATCGCAGAGCATGGTCGCGTGAACCCTCGAGCAATACTTGGCACCGAACGGTTCGATCTAACCGAGGCAGCCACCGCGCCCGGCTGGCTCGCGGAACTGCGCGGCGAGCACATGCCGGAGACCGAGGAATACGGCATTGGCAGCTTCGTGTACCGCGCGCGTCGCCCCTTTCATCCGCAGCGCCTCTATGACTTCCTGGTCGCGGGTTGGCAACACGGCAATCTGGTTCGCTCCAAGGGCTACTTCTGGCTCGCGACCCGCTTCGATCTGGCAGGTTCCTGGTCGCAAGCGGGCGGAATCATGAACCATGGCTTCGCGGGCTTGTTCTGGTCCGCGATGTCGAAGTCGCAATGGCCCGACGACGAGGAGCACTACGCCGCAATTGAAAGTAAGTGCGAGGGGCCGTTCGGTGATCGCCGACAGGAGATCGTGTTTATTGGCCAATCTCTCGATGAGGCGAAGGCGACCAACGCGCTGGATGCGTGCCTTCTCGATGACGATGAACTGGCCGCCGGCAAGGCGGCTTGGCGGAGGTACGACGATCCTTTCCCGCAGTGGATTCGTGAGACCGACGAGGCCGAAGCCTGATGCGCCAGATTTCGAGCAACGAACTGGGTGACTTTGCGGCAATCCACGAAGCGGACGTGGAACTGGTCAACATCGCGCGCGATAACTCGCAGCCCTGCGAGAGCCTGTCTCGTCGCTTAGTCGAAAATCGGCAGATACCGCCGGGTCTGCGTTGGCAGCAATCGGCCGAAGATCACGCTGCTGCGGCCGACGCGCTGCCACCCGGCCTCGACGCTCAAACGCGTTCGGTTCTCGTGAACGAGATTTGCGCAGCGAACGCTGTCGTGAGCGAACTTATGGGCTGCAAGCGGGTCAGCGTACGTCTCGAAACGCTCAGCGCACCGATGTGTCCGCGCTTCCATGTCGATCATGTGCATTGCCGTATGCTGATCACACTCACGGGTACGGGTACAGAGTGGATTCAAAACGAGGACGTCGACTGGAATGCCTTCTCAGACCTGAGCAGCGATTCACCGCCGCTCCAATCGGGAGCCGAGATCATGCAGTTCGAAACCAACAGCTGGTCGCTGCTAAAGGGCGGCGCATGGGGCGAGAAGTTCGATGGCGTTGTGCATCGTTCGCCGCATCGAGGGGGTGATCGACTGCTTCTGGCGATCGACCCCGTTCTCAAATAAACACCAACTTCCGAGTCACGCTCGGTCGTAATCGCCGACGCCGCACAGCGCCCAGGCGTCGGGTCCGGAAGACGTTCAGTCGTTCAGATCTCTCAGTCTGCTGGCCATGTCCTGGCCTCGCTGCTTCAGCCCAGAGGTCCAGTCCGGATACTCAGAGCGCAGTTGGCTGACCTCATCAAGACGATCCATTTCCTGCGCGGACAGTTCGATCGCCGCCGCCCCGAGGTTGTCCACCAGCTGCGCCTCGTTTCGCGCGCCGATGATGGCGCTAGAGATGCCCGGCTTGTGCAGCATCCACGCGATGGAGATCTGTGCGACCGTGACGCCTTTGGCATCTGCGATCGCTTTCGCGACGTCGACGATGTCATAGCCGCGCTCCAGGTCGACGGGGGGCACCTGTATCGTGGTTCTGCGCCCCTCCCCTGCCGATTCCCTAGTGTACTTGCCGCTCAGGAAGCCACTCGCCAGGGGACTCCAGACCAGGACACCCAGACCTAGATCCAGCGCCGCCGGGATAATCTCGCGCTCCAATTCCCTTCCCACAAGCGAGTAGTACGCCTGAACGGAGCAGAACTTCTCCAGACCGAGTCGCTGCGAGATACCGTCTGCTTTGGCGATCTGCCAGGCAGCGTAGTTTGATAAACCGATGTAGCGCACTTTTCCCTGCTGCACCAAGCTATCGAGTGCGCGCAGCGTTTCCTCGAGCGGCGTCGTGTAATCGAAACTGTGCACCTGGTAGAGATCAATCCAATCGGTACCGAGACGGCGCAGACTGCTCTCGCACTCCCGAATCGCCGACAGGCGGCCGGTGCCGATCGCGTTCGGGCCGGTTCCCATTGGATTGGCGTACTTTGTGGCGATGAGCACGTCACCGCGGCGCGAGCCGAGGGCCTTGCCCAACATCACCTCGGATTCGCCCATCCCGTAGATGTTCGCGCTATCGAATATGTTGACCCCGGATTCGATAGCGACATCCACCATGCGCGTCGCGAGGTCCTGACCGGTGCCGCCGATCATCTTGCCGAACATGCCGTCTTCGCGATCGAAGGTCATCGCGCCGAGAGTCAGCTGCGAGACATACAGTCCGGTATTCCCCAAGGGAAGAATTTTCATTCCTGGTGCTCCTAAGTGATTCGGTCAGGGACCTTCGATTCGGGCTTTGAGACTCTGATTGCCTGCTTCGTACAGGAGCCGTGCGGGCGTAGGGTCCCAGAACAGCACATACAAACCGGTGTAGTACTCGTACTGGACGACTTTGGTCCCCTCAGGCACAGCCTCGAGATACCAGTTGTGATGGTAGGTGAGGATCACCGGATAGCCCCCGCCCTGATGCAGCCACTCATTCGGGACGAGGTCCTTCACCGCGACCTGCACGGGCGTGGCATCGCCGTCACCCATCTTCATTTGTACATCGAGTGTGTTGCCCTCGACAAAGTCACCCTCGTAGGCAACAAAGATCGGGTTCCACTCGCCGTAGGTACTGGGGTTGGTGATGACCGACCAAACCGCCTCGGGCGGGGCAGCGATGACCGTCTCGGCTCGCACAGATTTGCGAATGAGCAGCCCGGCCACGACCAGTACAGCCACTAAGACCACGCCGATGATGATCCATTTGTTCATAGACATTCCGACATTACATTCAGTCATAATTTGTAAGATAGTTAATATCAGACAAACTCCGACACGTTGTCAACCGCGGTCCAGGTGCTAAAATGCGGCCTTCGCCAACTCTCTTGCCTCCTATCAATTTTTCAGCGTTTATGCCGGATACCCGCACGACCATTGTTGAAGCCGCGACACGCACCTTCGCCAGGCACGGGGCGAGAAAAACGGCGATGGTGGATATTGCTGAGACCGCCGGCGTGTCCCGCCAGACCCTCTACGCGTTGTTCGGCAACAAGAACGAGCTGGTTGCCGAGACCATCAAACACCACGCGCAAATCAATTTTGCGGAGGTGGAGGAAGGGTTGCGCGACTGTCGTTCGCTTGAAGAACAGCTCGACGTCTACTTCGCGAAGACCATCGTCAGGTCATTCGAACTGGTGCAAGGATCGGAAGATCTCGAAGACATCATGAGCGGCCACAGCGAAGCCGGGCGGGCAGCCCTCGCCGCCGTCGAGAAGCGGCACGCCAAGCTCGTCTCGCAGCTGCTAGCCCCGTATGAGCAGCAGATCGAAGCATCGGGACACAGCGTGAACCACCTGGCCCACTTCTGCGTCACCTGCGCCAGGGGGTTCAAATACAGCGCGAAGAACAGGCGCGACCTGAACGTGCTGCTGAAAGCCATGAAAACCAGCGTTTTGCTGGCAACTCTGTAA
>JBCCGT010000028.1:0-62319 GCA_039029135.1 Pseudomonadota bacterium
CGTGGTTCCAGATCGGTAAGACAGCTCGACTGCCTCCCGTTTGAACTCCGCAGAGAACTTCCTCCTGCGCTTTCCCATGTGACACCTCCTGAGGCCATTGTCGGCCTAAATGGATGTGTCCGAAATATCTGGGTAGAACCCTCTCGGTCTGTCAGGAAATGCACCGTGGATGGATCGCCAGATATCTGTCCGATGATCTAGAACGCCTTGATCAAGAAGCGACTGATCTTCGATGTAGCACCTGGCGAGCTGTCCAACACAAGGCTGAACCGCAATCTGCGCTGTCTACGGGTGATGATGAGTTATACGAAGACTTGCTTAATCGTTGTAGATCGACGTCCAGTCCTTCCGTCTGTGCGCCCTCAACCTAAGGCCTTAGACGCCTAACTGTGCTGTGCGACCGGGATCCTGCTCGCCTGCTTGTGCAACCACGTCAACATTCGGCGTAGCGTACAATGCCGCCAATACCTGCGTTAAGCGGCAGTGGAATGGTCAACGTCTCCATCAGTATCGATGTGCCCGGTCTGAATGACTGGGAGGCTTTCTATTGCGGCGCGCTGGGCTGCAAACTTATTGAGAACGGGACCGAGGGAATCCGCATTCTCGATGCGGGCAATGTTCGTCTCTATTTGCTGGAAAGAGTAGAAGGATCGATACCCTTTGAAGGAAGCCGGTCGGGTCGTTCTTACGATCGGCATTGGTCGCCTATACATCTGGATTTCGGAACGAAGGAGATAGCGGCTTTAGAGAGTCTTGTGGAGCAACACGGTGGAGCGATTGAAGGTCGTGACACGGGCGATTGGGGGTCGATCGCGTATTGTGTTGACCCATTCGGAAATGGGTTTTGCCTAATCGATGAGTAGGAGATCAGCGTCCCAAGACGCGCCGTCAGAATTCGGCAGCAGCGGATGGGCACCTCGAACATTGGGGCGCAGACTCGTACCTCGATGTACTTTGTTTTCAATGTGGCAAAGGGGAATACATGATAAACGCTGAACGGTTACTCAGTGGCCGTATCGTTCTGCGTTTGCTGGTGCTATCGAGCATCGCGTTTCACGCCACGCGGCGCAGAAGAGTTTGAACTTCTTATGTCTACGCCTCGGGGCGACCGCATCTGGACGTATGATGTGGTCCGAAAGGCTCACGAATTTTGTATGCGCCTGCAGCCCGTTTGGCTAGAGAGTGAGGGGGCGTGGTCGGATGCTCACGTCCAGTGTTATTACCGCGAGGAGGTAGGCGGCGGATGAACAGATAACGGATTATACTGCGCATTCATAGAGGGAGGTTTCAATGTCCGGTGTGTTGGCTCTGTTTCGGTTTCTGTCTCCTGTAGCTCTCGCGTTCTTTGTGGTCGGCCTACACATCTACCTCTCCAGTCATGTTGCACCTCAGTTTGCCAGCGTTTTTGATGGTTTTGGATCGACGCTACCTGCGATCACCAAGTTGATGCTGCCCGGGGCGATGTTCTATTGGATTGCGCCCTCGCTCGTATGTATGTTGTGCTTGTCTTCCATCGGGGGAGGACTCTCACACCGTACGGTTTTGCTGCTTTCGACGGCGATCACCGTTGTTAGCTTCGCGTTGTTCATTGCTGGCATGTACCTTCCTGTGTTTCAACTTGGCTTTGTGGGTGCCGAAACCAGGTGATTGAATGACCAGCGCCCGAGTGTGCTATCCAAAAGGAGCTTTACCGCTGCCTTTCGATGGTTGGTTTAGGCGACGAAATTGACGTTCTTTGAGTTTCTGATGGTGTTGATCGGGCTGGTTGGCGCAATCGCCATCTCTGCCCTTCTGAGTTTTCTGGGGCACATCACTAGAAACTGGAAGACGGTGTCTAATCCTCTGCTGTTTCTGGTTTTGGCGTTCTGGATGCTGGTGAACGTAGTGGGTCACATCACGGGGATTTGGGCGTATCGGCATGTAGATCTCGATGTTTATACCACCACATTCATCATAGTTGCCCCGATAGTGTTCTTTACGCTGGCTGTAACCACCCTGGTCCCGACCAACGTGTTGGACGACCAGAATCTGGATCTGGATATGGTCTATTTCTCAACGTGCCGGCCCGTGTTCGTGCTGCTTGCCTTGCATACGTTGACTGCAGTGATCGCGGACTATCTGCCGGGTGTGACTGATGCTCCGCCGCCTGCTTTCATGATAACGATGACGATTCTGTTGGTGGCAGGCGCCATCACGAAATCAAAGCGCGTACACCTACTCTTGCTGTGTCTCTTGTTGCTCAGTCAAGCGATGCCGGGTTGGCTTTCGGATTAAGGCTAGGCTGGGGGCGAGCCACATGCTGAGGCGATGACTGGTACGCTGTTTTGTGAGGCTGCGACTGGCCGGTACATCGAGTACAGTTTTGGCGACAGTGCTGTGGGAAGCATACGATGGGCAATTTCTACATCGACGAAGCGATACCCAGGAAGACTCCGATTGACGTCGTGATGGAAACCGATGAGGTACTTGCCTTTCATCACACACGTCCCTACTGGCCTATACACATTGTCGTCGTGCCCAAAGAACCCGTACCCTCGCTCACGGACTTGGGTGATCACGGCCCCGGCCTTCTGTCGACGGTTATGGACGTTGTGCGAAAGGTTGCTGCTCTTGTCGAGGCTGAGCATGGCGCCTGCAGGGTGTTGACTAATCTCGGGACGTATCAGGATTCCAAGCACCTACATTTTCATGTATCCCATGGTCGCTCGTATGGTCGCAATCTGGAGGTGCATGAGCGTAACGTCTGATTCGGTTGCCGGATGTCGCAAGCTGATGAAGATCACAGCCGATCTCGGTACGCGTCTGATTGCGATCGCCGCGGCCATCAGTAGATCTGTTCGACTAGTGAGAATGAGGGCATCATGAATTTGGGTTCGATCATCGTCCTGCTTTCTGGGGTGTTTTTCCTGGTCTATGGTGCTGCGTTCGGCATTGCGCCGAACGCGATGTCAGAACTGGTCACCGGCGCAAGGCTGGCCGATGGGGCTGCGTTGATTGATTTTCGTGCGACCTACGGCGGGCTCACGCTAGCGGTCGGACTGATGATCCTGCTGTTGTATCGCTCGTCGCAGATTCGGCTGGCGCTGCTCATGGTGATTTCTGTGCTGGCTTGCATGGCGTTCACGCGCGTCCTGGGCATGATCGTCGATGGTGGGGCCAACACGACGATGTACGTCTATCTTGCGCTTGAAAGTGGTGGTGCGCTGTTGGGCTGGTTTGCTATGCATCGTCGCGCCGATCAGTAGCCGATCCGGCGCTAGCCCGTCTTCGGCTGTTCCTTTGTGGCGACCCGTTTGGGGTACCGGTGCACCGTCCGTTGTTGAGCGATCCGTTATTGGACGATAGGTATACAGGAGTCAGTGGTGTTTGATCATCTTGTCATTGACGCCAGCAACTATGAGGCCAGCAAGGAATTCTTCCTCGCCGCACTGGCGCCCATAGGCCTGGAGATCGTGGCGGAAGACGCCCTGGGGGTGGAACTGAGTGCCGACGGCAAGACGTCGCTGTGCATTCGCCGCGTAGAGTCGCGACCGTCGCACCTGCATCTTGCGTTCGTCGCGCAGCGGCGCGAGCAGGTCGATGCGTTTTATGCTGCAGCGCTCGCCAACGGTGGCGTCGATAACGGACCGCCCGGCATACGTGCGCAGTACAGCGGGACCTACTATGCGGCGTTCGTCATCGACCCGGATGGACACAATATCGAGTTGGTGTATCACGAGGACAGCGAGCATGCCTGACGCCTCGGTGTTGGGGGCTGTGAAGGCACTGGGCGGGGAACGGCGGCGCCGGGTGCTGTGTGCCTGGCTCTTCGCTGCCGCTAGCGTAGCTGATCCGGTGTGGGCGGCGGCAGACCCAGATTGGTTGAGGAACTGGAACCTCGCGTTCATTCAGCGGCCCGAGGCTCCGTCGAGCATCGGCCGCATTGCCGCCGAGGAAGAACCTGGCGTGCCAATGTTGATCGTCGGGACCATACTCACTCCGGCCGGCGAGCCTGCCGGGAATGTATTGGTGCACGCCTATCATCGGGACAGAGACGGATTTGAGTTTGGTTACAGGGATGCAGAGCTAGCGACCTGGCGGCTCCAGGGCTGGGCCAAAACAGACGAGCTTGGCCGATTTTGGTTTCGAACCATCAGACCTGCGGCTGATCACTTGGGTAGGGAAGGCGCGCATGTGCACTTCACAGTGGTCTCCGATACATACGGTCGGCAGTGGGCGCCGACGAGGTTTATTGAATCCGGCGAGTTCGATCTAACAGTAGACATTGAGCTCAAGGAAGATGCCGATTTCTGAGGGGCAGGCCGCTTGGCGATCGTTCTGGCGCGGCGAGTGTCCCCGCGACGCTGCGGCCGCCAAAGCTGTGGCATTCACAGCCATCAATTGACAGTCATCAATTCACAGCCATCGACGGGAGCTTGGCGATGACCAACGGACGCTTTCTTGGCGTGAGCTATTTCGAGATACCTGTGGCGGATCTCGAACGAGCGATCACGTTCTACGAAACGCTGTTTGATGTGCAGCTCGTGCGTGACACGGTCGACGGCTACGCCATGGCGCTGTTTCCCGACACTGAAGGCGCGGCTGGCGCCACCGGTGCGTTGGCGAAAGGCGACGTGCACGTACCGGCGAAGGCCGGTCCCATTGTGTATATCGCAGTCCCTGATATAGATGCCGTACTGGGCGCGCTTGTTGATGCGAAGGGCACTGTGCTGCTTGAACCGCGTGTTGTCGCTGATCAGGGCGTAGTGGCGGAGTTCGAGGACTCGGAGGGCAACAGGGTCGCACTCTTTCAGTCCGTGAATTAGCATGTTCCGATATCGATAGACCGATGTCGCTAAACAGGTAGAGACGGACAGAGGAGCCCGCGATGTTAGCGCTTAGACCGAGCTGTGAGCACTGTGACAAGGCTCTGCCGCCTGACTCGAAAGAGGCGATGATCTGCTCGTATGAGTGTACGTTTTGCGAGTCCTGCGTTTGGGAAATCCTAAAGAATGTGTGCCCCAACTGCGGTGGCGGGTTTTGGCACAGGCCCGTTCGGCCATCTAAACCGCGAAAGGGTAACAACTGGTTAGGCGCACATCCCGCTTCTGATCGTGTCGTGCACAAGCCCATTGATCGACACGCTCACGAACGTTTTGCCGCGACCCTTGAAGGCATTTCCCCGTATGAGCGCTGAGGTCACCTGGGAATCGTGGGTCGTCTATCGCGCCGCCTTGGAGATACGGTGAGTTCGCCCATGAGGGCTGAACACGGTCCGGTAGCTCGCTGGCTGCACTGGGGTTTTATCCTGCTGTTCGTCTACGGGCTGAGCAAACAGCTCGACGAGCTTGAAGAGCTGGAGGCACCCGGATTGCTGGAGCAAGAGATGCTGTTCGCCGGTGTTTTCCTGTTGGTCGTGATCGCGCGGTTTCTTTACATGCGATTCACCGTACCCAGCGTGGTTCCCAGCGATGCGCCGCTGTACCAACGGCGCTTGGCGAGCGCCGTTCATCTGGGGATGTATGCTGGCCTTGTAGCCATTCCGGCCAGCGGCCTATGGATCGGCGCGCTCTATGGCGATGGCGTGAGAGAGGGT
This sequence comes from Pseudomonadota bacterium, assembly GCA_039029135.1. Classification (GTDB taxonomy): domain Bacteria; phylum Pseudomonadota; class Gammaproteobacteria; order Pseudomonadales; family Azotimanducaceae; genus JALZVT01. The sequence continues at coordinate 5,576 of JBCCGT010000028.1, forward strand.
GCGATGATGGAGGCGGCGCTGTTGCTTCATGAGATCGCCGTCAATGGGACCTATACTCTGAGCGTCGGCCACGTTGCGGCGGCGCTGTACCATCGCCGTTTGCGAGATGGGATTTGGGACGCCATGGTGCCGTTTTGGCGAGAATCGGGCAGCTAATCAGGGGGTAGGGGAATATGGCCGAATGGACTAACCAGTCGGAACAACTCGGGTTCGACCCGCAGGAACTGACATCGCGCTATCGCGCGGAACGCGAGAAGCGATTGCGCGCGGATGCAGAACACCAGTTCACGGCGGTCGGCAATGATTCCGAGCACGCGAATCGGTTTCTCGTTGAGGATCCCTATAGCGATCTCGTTGAGCGCGAGCCGCTGTTCGACGAACGCGACGTCATCGTGATCGGTGGCGGTTGGGTCGGCATGCTAACGGCAGCCCGCCTCGTCCAGTCGGGCGTGTCGAGCGTTCGAATCGTCGAGTCCGGCGCCGACTTTGGCGGTACCTGGTATTGGAATCGCTATCCTGGCGCGCAGTGCGACATCGAGTCATACAGCTATCTGCCGCTGTTGGAAGAAACCGGTTATATGCCGAAGTTGCGTTACTCCTATGCCCCCGAAATCTTCGAGCACGCCCAGCGTATCGGGCGCCACTTCGGGCTCTATAAGGACGCGGTGTTTCAGACGCTGGTGACCGAGCTGCGCTGGGACGCCGATACGTCGCGCTGGCTGGTCCGCACGAATCGCGGCGACGAGATGAAGGCGCGCCACGTGTGTCTGGGTACCGGGCCGGCGAATCGGCCGCGACTGCCAGGCATCGAAGGCGTCGATCGCTTCGCGGGTCACTGCTTCCATACCTGTCGATGGGACTATGAGTACACCGGCGGCGGTCCGGACGCCCAGCTCACCAAACTGGCCGACAAGCGGGTCGCGATCATCGGCACCGGTGCGACGGCGATTCAGTGCGTCCCGGCCCTCGGCGCCGCGGCCAAGCAGCTCTACGTGTTTCAGCGCACGCCCTCATCGGTCGACGAGCGCAACAACGCCGAGACCGATCCCGAATGGGCGGCGTCGCTGCAACCGGGCTGGCAGGCCGAACGGCAGAAGAAGTTTGGTGAGGCCTTTCTCGGCGGTGCGATCCCCGAGGAGTTTCGGGACGAGAACTGGATGCGCATGCTGAGGAATCTGCGCGCGCTGTCCGCTCGCGCCGAAGAGCTGGGCGCGAACGACATCGGTGAGCTTGCGCAGCTGGCCGATTTCCAGACCATGGAGCAGATCAGGTCTCGGGTCGATGCCCAGGTCCACGATCCCGAAGTGGCGGACCGACTCAAGGCGTACTACAACCAGTTCTGTAAGCGTCCGACTTTCAACGATGAGTACCTCGATACCTTTAATCGACCTAACGTCGAACTGGTGGACGTCAGCGACTCAAAAGGCGTTGAAGAAATCACCGAGCGAGGCGTGCGCGCCAACGGTCGCGAATACGAGGTCGATTGCATCATTTATGCGAGCGGCTTCGAGATTACGAGCAGCTACGAGCGACGCATCGGCGTGCCGGTTTTCGGTATCGACGGGCTATCGATCTATGACCATTGGAACGAGGGGATGCGTTCCATGCACGGGCTCATGGTGCGGGGATTTCCGAACCTCTACGTCTGTGGTGGCATCTTCGTTTTCCAGCTCGGCGCGAATTACTGCTATGGCGTCGACGTACAGGCTAAGCAGGTCGCGTATACCGTCAGCGAGCTGCTGAAGCGCAACGTTCAGGCGGCAAATGTGTCGGCAGCGGCGGAGGAACGCTGGATTGCCGATCAGCTCGAGGACGGTGGTGGTCAGACGCAGCTATTTCTTGGCGGATCACCGGACAGTTGCACGCCCGGCTACTACAACCAGGAAGGCACTTCGAAACGCTACCGTGACGTCCGCCTGGAGACCTATACCAAGGGCCTCGGTGCCTATCGGCGCGTTTTGGATGGCTGGGTGCGCGATGACAACCTCGAAGGCCTGGAGCTCACCGTATGAGCTAAGGGTTGTCGGGATCCTGGTTTAGATCTGATCGCTCCGCCCGCAGCTCTGCCTGCAGCAGGCGGCTGCGCTGCGCGATATCGAACTGCTTCCAACCCGAGTTCATGGCCTTGATGTTGGCGACGCCGTGCTCGGGATAGACGCAGACGTCGCCGCGCTTGCGCTCGCCGATAACCAGACAGCGGAATGCGCTAGTGCCGCTGTTGACGAAGTGATGGGCAATCTCGTCGCCGGCTCTAAACCACACGTGATCGCCGGCGACGAAAGGGTACTCTTGGTCACCGAATACCAGGGTTGCCTGTCCCTCGAGTGCGATGACGTGTTCCTCCTCCAATGTGTGATAGTGATGCACGCTGGAGACGTCGCCGACGGCGAGCTCCTCGACGCGCACGCCGAGGTGTTCGCCGCAAAGATCCAAGAACTTCCAGATACCGAGGGGTTTGTTCTGTTCTTGCCAGGCGTCGTCCTGGAGACTGCGAATCTGTGGTGCGCCCATTGTCTACGCCTATCGTTGGTGTCTCTCGATAAAACAGGAATTAGCACGGTACTGCTCATGTCGCAACTGCCTTCCTACCATCTCAGACTGGCTCGCGATACCGACGTCGACGCGATCCACGAACTCTTTTGTGAGCCAACGGTTTATGAGTTTCTGGCGGACGGCGCGGCACCGCCTCGCGATATCTCCGAGCAATGGGTTGCGCGAAGCGACGAGCTGAGTCGGCGTTACGGTGGCGGCCTTTGGTTGCTGCAGCGCGACGAAGGATTGGCGCCCGCCGGTCTGGTACAGCTCGCCGAGTTTGCGCAGCGTCGTTTGGAGCTCACATATGTTCTGCGCCCATCGGCTTGGGGCGCCGGGCTCGCGACGCGAATGGCTCACACCGCAATCGGTCGCTGTTTCTCTCGCGGTCGGATCGACGCGATCTGGGGCGGCGCGGATATGCCGAATGTGCGTTCTATCCGGGTCATGGAGAGGCTGGGAATGCGTTTCCTGCGACACGTGGAGTACCCTGCTGGGCCTGGCGTGGAGTATGAACTGTCGAATACCACATACTCGTCGGCGACACACGCGCCCCTGCGCGTGATCTCGAGCAATGAACAAGGCGAAACCGAATGAAACGATCGATTGCGCTGACGACCTTCCTGGTCCATGACTATGACGAGGCGATCGAGTACTTCGTCAAGGTTCTCGGTTTCGTGCTCCGGGAAGACTCTGATCTAGGCGCAGGAAAACGCTGGGTCGTCGTCGCATCCGATCAGGATGATCCGCACGGCCTCCTGCTCGCCCTGGCCGTTGGTGACGATCAGCGGCGGGTGGTTGGCAATCAGACGGGCGGCCGCGTCTTCCAGTTCCTGCACACGGATGATTTCGAACGTGACTACGCGCGCTTTCGCGACCGGGGCGTGAAGTTCCTCGAGTCGCCGCGGCATGAGTCGTACGGTAGCGTTGCCGTGTTCGCGGATCTGTGGGGTAACAAGTGGGATCTATTGGAGCGAAACGATGGCGCACAATCCTAGAGAGAGCATGCTGACCTTCGACGGCGCGCAGGCGGACGATCCTCGAATCCGGGAGTGGTTCGCGGAGCACCTGGACGGACCTGGCCAGTTGGCCGAAAGCTGGTATCGAGAAATTCGCGGCTGCGGTCGTGATGTCGTCGAGCTGTTGCACGACGGCTATCCGACGCTTTGCGTCGACGCCTATCCCTTTGCCTACGTCGGTGCGTTTTCCAAACACGCCAACGTGGGTTTCTTCTACGGCGCCGAGCTGCCGGACCCGCAGCGACTGTTGCAGGGACAGGGCCGTCGCATGCGGCACGTCAAACTGTTTCCAACGCAGTCAATGGACGAGCCTGCGCTCCGAGCGCTTATCGCCTGCGCCTACACGGATTTGAAGGTACGTCTGAGGGGCTAATTTGACGGACCGCGGGCCTGCGGCGGCTACTGGGTGGCAGTCTGCGCGGACGCTTGGCTCTCTGCGCTTCTCTCAATTGCCGCGTCGATCGCCTCACGCAGGTCACGCTGGGTGAAGGGCTTGGACAGAAATGCGTAGTCTGAATCCCCGGCGTCTGCATAGCCCGACATAATCAGCACCGGTAGATCGGGGTGCAGGCATCTCAGCCTTCCCGCCAATTCGTAGCCGTCCATCGAGCCCGGCATGAGCACATCGGAAATGAGCAGATCTGGCGGGCCGTTACTGTCGATCTCTGCCATGGCCGTGTCGGCGCAGGGTACGGCGGTGACGTCCCAACCCAGCGCTTCGAGCAGCTGGCCCAACATCGCGCGGAGCGCATCCCGGTCTTCCGCGACCAGCACGCGGCGGTCTAGCGAAGCCTCGTGTGCGAGCCGCGGCGCGGGGGTGACGATGGCTAGCGGGCAGGCGGCGATGGGCAGTCGCAGTCTCGCCGTTGTGCCCGTCCCGGGCTGCGATGTCAGTCGCAGCGAGCCGCCGGACTGTTCGGCGAAACCGTAGACCATACTCAGTCCCAGGCCGACCCCTTCGCTGCCTGATTTGGTGCTGAAAAATGGCTCCACCGCGCGTTCCAGCGTGTCCGGGCTCATGCCGGTGCCGGTATCCCGGACGCAGACCTCCGCGAATTCCTCGCAAATCATCGATGTGATGGTGACTGTGCCGCGCTCCTGTATCGCCTCGCGCGCGTTGAGCAGCAGATTTAGGATTGCCGTCGTTAGCTGCCCGGAGTCAATGGTGATCGAACAGGGTTCGACGTTGACGACCAGCTGCGCGCGCTCGCCCAGGCTGTTACGGAACAGCGTGGCGTTGTCGTCGAAAAACGCCTTGAGGTCGATCTGCTCCGGCACGAGCGTTTGCCGGCGCGCATAGGCGAGCAGTCCGTTGGTGATGCGAGCGCCAGAGTTGGCGGCGGTGAGGATGTCATTCAACAGCCGGTGCGGCTCAGAGCCAGGGGTGAAGTGTACTTCCTGCAGGTAGTCTGACGTCAGCGTGACGATCGTCATCAGATTGTTGAAGTCGTGCGCTACCCCGGCGGTTAGCTGACCCAGCGCGCGCATCTTTTCGCTCTCGGCAAGCTGCTGCGTCAGCTTGCTCTGTGCGAGTTCACCGGCCAGCCGTCCGGCCATCTCGTTCTCGAGTTCCTCGGTGCGCTCAGCGACCTGCTGTTCGAGGGCTACTTTCTGCGTTCGCTCGCTCGTAGCCAAACGTTTTTGCATGCGGCGCCCGAGCCACAGGTAACCGATGAGCAGCGACAGAACGAAGGTAAGGAGCATGGCAGTTCGGCGGCGTTTCTCTCTCTGTGCGTTCCAAAGGTCGTTTTTTGCGCGCTCTTTGACGAGGGCTAGCTCGGCAGTACGTACTTCGAGTTCGATAGCGGCATGCAGACGCCCGATTCGGTACTCGTACGCTGTATTCGTCAGCCAAGCCCGAATATCGCGTGCACGGCGCTCTGCCTGCAACGCATCGTTTTGGCGTCCGTCGACTCTTGCCAGTCGACTGCGTTCAAGCCAAGCGTCGAGCAGGATTTGATTCGGCTCGTCTGCGGGCACGTTCTCGATCACGCCGTCGAGCACCGCTTCTGCCTCGTACTTGCGGCCGGACATTGCCAGCGCCCTCGCAAACGGCACCAGCACCGGCTGAGCGCGCGGTACGTCGAGCCCATTGGGTGGCGAGACTCCCATCATGCGCATCGATTCGATGAAATTCGTCAGTGCCTCGGGTAGCCTATTTGCCTCGAGCTGCGCGTGCGCGAGTGTCGAGAGCGCATAGGCGTAGGTGTCCTGTTGCACGCTGCCGCCGGTGATCTCCAGTACAGATGCTAAAGCGACTTCTGCTTCGTCGGGTCGACCAGATCCAATCAATGCCTCGGCCCGCATCACGGCAGAGATCAGACGCCGCGCGGGCTGGCTGTATTCCGGATGTTGATCCATGGCCTCGAACACGTCGAGGGCTTCTTTGTGTTTGCCGATCTGAGAGTAGACGTTCGCGACATTAAGACGCACGGTGCGCTGAATGTCTGCGCTGTCCACCGCCTTGAGCGAATACGTCCAAGCCTCCTGATAGTGCGGTAGTGCGAGACGTGGCCTGCGCACCGTTGCGTGGTGTACGCCGAGCCAATTGTTAGAAAGTGCGTTGAGTCGGGGGTCTTGTGTACGCTTTGCGTTGGCAACCGCTGTCTCAACGGCAGATCGGGACGTGCCGTGATCGCCCTCACGGTAAGCTAAAAAAGAACTGATCAGCAGGATCTGGGTTTCGACCAGCAGCGAGTCCACGCGCAACGTACCGTCTCGTACTTCAGCGCAGAGTTCCTTTGTGCCCGGTTCGCCGCCGCGCAAGAGCAATTGGCAGTTGAGAGCGATCGCCAGCGCGTGCTCATCGGATTCCGTCTCTGCGTGTTGCAGCACGCCGTCGACCCACCGCCGCGCGTTCGCGCTGTCGCGTGTCGCCAGTCTGTCGGCCAGCGTGAGCTGGGCGCGCTGCGCAACCGCGGAGCCGGCGTCGTTGACATTGGCGAGTCGCAGCAGTTCCTCGGTCGCGAGACCGCGCAGCGTGTGCCAGTCTTGGGCCGTCGCGAACGGCGCGGTCAATCCCGCAGCTGAGAAAGCCAAGATGAGAGCGAGCGCGCCCGCTGTTGAGCGGCGCCGACCGAGAGTGCGCCACGACCTCGACGGCCGTTCGTTTTGGCTCGCGCGCCAGCTGTAGCGCGGGATGTCAGGCTCGGTAGCTCGCATCCATGGCGTCCAGTTTGCGCGTCCATGCCGGCCAGGCGATGACGTCCGCCGTGCCGTCGAACAACAGCCGCGATTGCTCCGCGGCCTTTTCCGGTGAACCCTGCGGAGGTAGCGAAACGGCGTCGCGTCCCGCTGCTAACGCCTTGACCTGCATCGTGCAGGCCCGCTCCAGGTAATACATGGCCATGAACGCGGCGTTGGCGCTGGTGCCGACGGTGAGGGTGCCGTGATTGCGCAGGATAAGAAACTGACCGCCCCCAATATCGCGGACGATTCGCTCGCGCTCGTCCAGATCCAGCGCCACGCCCTCGTAGTCGTGATACGCGATCTCGCCGCACTGCATTGCATGCTGTGTCAGCGGCAACAGGCCGTCTGCCATCGCTGAAACGGCTACGCCGTCGTCGGTATGCAGGTGCAGCACGAACTGGGCGTCGTCACGCGCCATGTGAATGGCCGAGTGAATGGTGAAGCCCGCCGGATTGATCTCGTAGGGCGACGGCATCACCTTGTTGCCTTCGGTGTCGACCTTCACCAGATTCGAGGCGGTGACCTCATCAAAGCGCAGGCCCAGCGGGTTGATCAGAAAGTGATGCTCTGGCCCGGGTACGCGCGCCGACAGATGCGTGAACAGAAAGTCGTCCCACCCGTGCATGGCGACCAAGCGATAGAGGGCGGCCAAATCGACGCGGCGCTGCCACTCGTCGCTCGATACGGCATCTTGCACGGATTCTGCAGGCAGGGATTCGGCCATGTTTGGATTCCTCTAGTCGGGCGCCGATTCTATCAGTCTCCGGAAGGCTCTGGCGGCACGGGATCGCCGCAGCAACGCGATTTTACTTCGGGGATATCGGCCTGAGCGGGTGCCAGCAGCACCGCTTTTTTGGCCCTTGAATCCGGTTCAGGCAGCGTCGAGACTGCCCCTCACGAAGGTCGGGAGAAGACCGCTAGATGTCGACATGTCAGCATCGGGTGCCGACAAGGTTGAGTGACGGCGAACTGCTCGCGGCTCGTCTCGACCTGGGCTACCTGCGCGCCGCAGACGGCGCATTGCTCGCCACCAACGAATGGGAGCGCCGGCCTCCGCCGCTGCTGCACGTTGTGCGTCGAGCCCCGTCAGACGGGGCACCGATCGACTGGGCCTGCCGTCACGATGTGCCCGAGGCACAGCGTGTCGCCGTCGCTGAGGTGCTGGGCGCGTGGCAGCAACACGCCGATCGGCTGGGAGACGAACTGATCGCGGTCCTGCGCCCTTCCGGCGCCAGCCGCTACTGGGGTGGTCCGGCGGCGCGATTGAAGACGATGACGGCAGAAGCGGCTGCGCTTGCGCCCTTGTTTCGGGTGCTGCCGGCCTGCGAATCTCTGCTGCAACCCCTGCTGGCGGATTGGGTCCCCGATCTTGAGCACAGACATCCGATGCTCGCCGTGGTGGTCGAGGGGCGGGCCGTCGCCGTGTGCGCGACGGTGCGCGACGCCCACGGCCTGCACGAGGCAGGGGTGGAGACCGCGCCCGAATGGCGCCGTCGTGGGTGCGGGGTCATCGCGGTGGCGGCGTGGGTACAGGCGGTGCTAGCGGGCGGCGCGCGACCGCTGTACACGACCACCTGGGACAACCGCGCTTCGCTTGCCGTTGCGCGGCGCTGCGGATTTGTGCCCTTCGCCGAAGATCTTTGCGTGGGCTGATCTGCGTGGCCTGAATGGGTCTGGGGCAAACAAAAAGGCCGGGCTAGTGCCCGGCCTTTTTCAAGGACGCACTCGCGTCCATGCGCGAACGATTAGCGGAAGCTAAACGTCACGTCGATGCCGTACAGACGGGGCTCGGTGACCTGGGCCGTACGACGGAAGCCGTCAGCCTGGCCGTGGCGCAGGATCTGACGAATGCCGATCTCGTCGAATACGTTGTTGACGAAGCCAGCAACGATCCAACGCTCGTCGGCGCTGGTCCAGGTGGCGCGTAGATCGAGGCGATCGTACGACGGGGCTCGGTCCAGCTCGGCCTCGTAGGCGGAGAAGTACACGTCGCCGATGTAGCTCCAGTTAGCCAGCAGGTTCAGGTTGCCGTTGGCGCCCATGGGAAACAGGTAAGACGCGTAGAGGTTTGCCTTGGTCTCCGGTACCTGCAGCATGCGGTTGCCCTTGATGTCGATACGACGGTCCGGGTTGCTGTCCGCGTCGTACAGCGTGCCGGGGAAGCGCGGATCCGCGCCGTCGACGACAAAGAACGACTCGGTGTAGCTGGCGTCGGTGTAGCTGAAGTTGCCACCCAGGGTCAGCTGGTCAGTAGCGAGCCACAGGACTTCGGCCTCGACGCCCTTAATCTCCGCACCCGGCGCCGCCTCGATCGACGTCGTCGAGTCTACGACGGCACAGGCGCTTTGCGCGCTCTGCGGCGTCGCGATCGGAGGACAAGCCTCTTCGGTGCGGGTATGAATCGCATCGTAGTCATACAGGTAGGCGCTGGCGTTCAGCTGTAGGGTGTTGTCCAGGAACTGGCCTTTGAAGCCGAGCTCGTAGGCGATCAGCTCTTCTGGATCGAACTGCGGCGTCTGGCTGAAGAAGGCGAGGTTGAAACCGCCGGAACGGAATCCGGTGGTGACGTTCGCATAGATCAGCGACGAGTCCGTGATGTTGTAGTCGAGGTTCACGCGCCAGGTGACGTCATCATCTTCGCGTTCCAGACGGCGGTGTGCCATGAAGGTAAACGGTACACCCAGCAGATAGGGCTCGACCGCACCCGTGGGCTGCAGGGTCGCGGGATCAATGGCGCCACGAAGGATGTTCAGGGTGGCGAGATCGATGCCCAGAATCGGGAACAGTGCGGTCGTTTCCGCGTACTGTGCCAGGTTTTCCTGGCCTTCGATTTCGTCGCGCGCATAACGAACACCCGCGGTCAGCGTGAACTTCTCGTTGATGTCCCATACGCCCTGTGTATAGACCGCAAAGGCCTCACGCTCGGTGCGGTTCGCACCCAGCAGGTCGCTGCCCGTGGTGGCGATACCGTGGTTTACACCTTCCAGCGTCGCATCGCCCAGCCAGGGGCCGAAGGCGAGCTGCAGGTCGCCGGCGCCTAGACCATTTGCGTCGAACTGATCGCGCGCAGTAAACAGACCCGGCGTGGACTGCCCGACCAGGAAGCCCAGACCCGGTACGCCAAGAGAGGCGGCAATCGGATCGGTGGCGAAGTTAGGGTCAGTGAACTGGGCCGAGGCCGTCGAAGAGAAGAAGTCATAGCGCTGATCGATGACGGAGTCATAGAAGAAAATGCCCGACGTGAAGGTCACGTTGTCGCGCAGATCCCAGAACGCCTGGATCTCGTGAGAGACATAGTCGGCTTCGTGGTTCACATAGAACTGGCGGTCATCGAGTTGGGCTGCGCTCGAGTCATCTTCGGTGACGCGACGGTAGATCAGCGTGTTGTAGCCGAACAGGTACTTCAGCGTGAGGCGATCGCTGACGTCCCATTCGAATTCGAACTGGGTGCCCTTCTGGTCGAATTCCTCGACGTTAAGGCCGTTGGTAAAGGCGCAGAGATCGTCGCCCTCGATGTTGTTGCGATCCGAAAAGACACATTGGTTGGGATCCAGGTTCAGCGAGCGGCCGTGATTGCGAAAGCTGCTGACTGCGGAATCGACACCCGGTCTAACGCGCTGAGCCAGTATGTCTGCACCGGTCGTGGGGTTCGTGAACGTCAGGATCGGCTGCGTGGGATCGACGAAGTCACTGGCGGTTACCAGGGTCTGGTTTGGATCAACGTTGCGCAGGCTGTGCGTTTGAACGTCGTAGTTGCGCGTGGCGTCCTGATGTAGACCGTTGGCGCCGGGAAGAATCGTGTTCTCGCCCGCCAGTACGATCAGACCACCACCGTCGGCACCGCCGAAGGTGCGATGCACTTTCGCCTTGTTGGTGCGCACGTGGGCGTTCATGCGATCGTTGATGCGCCACTCGAGTTGCAAGGCGAGGTTCAGTTCGTCGCCGCTATCGAGATCTTCTTCGGTTGGACCCAGCTCATCCACCCAGCCGTCGTGACGGCGGGAAGAAGCGGTGAAGCGACCGTTCAACTTATCCTGGATAAGCGGGCCGGAAATCATGCCGTAGCCGTCCAGGGTGTTGTAGCTGCCGATGGTTGTACGGGCCGTGGCCTCGAACTCATCGGTCGGACGCTTGTAGATGAAGTTCATGGCGCCGCCGACCGCGTTGCGGCCATACAGCGTGCCCTGCGGACCGCGCAGGACCTCGATGCGCTCGACGTCGAACAGCGAGCCGATGGTCGCCGTATACAGGTCTTCCGAGTAGATGCCATTCATATAGGTCGCGACACCCGGGTCGCCGCCCAGGTTGCGAAAGTTCCGGCCGACGCCGCGTACGGCGGAGTCGTAGGGCTGAATGGTGGTGGCCGGCACCATGTTTTGCAGATCGGACTGATTGCGGATGCCGAAATCGTCGAGCATGTCGCCGGTGAATGCGGTGATTGAGATGGAGGTGTCCTGAACGGACGACTCCTTGCGCTCGGCGGTGACGACCACCTCTTCGATCGAGCGCCCTCGTTCTTCTTGGGCGAATACGCCGGCGGGCGATGCGAACAGCACACACGCAGGCACAGCCAACCTAATGGCTCTCAAAAGTTTCATTGACTACCCCTCTATTGGCGGCCGCTAGTTGCGGACGGTTTGGATTGGCTGCTTATCCGTAGTGTTTCTCGCAGATGCCCCACAGCACCGTGGCGAAGGGCCTTCCTGCCCGGCTCGAGTCCGCTTCCGCGGTCACGGCAGAATGGGTTGGCCCGGCCAATCCGGGTTAGCAGCGACGCTATGGTGCTGCCAGATGCCCGAAACACTCTGGTTGCGTTAACCGCTTATTCTTTGCAGAGAATTCGCGTCGGGCAGCGGTCACTGTAACAGTAACCAAGGTGGTTGCAACGCGTTTGGCGGGACTGCTTACATACCGTCAAAGGGAAGGCGCCTGCTGGGCGTTCAAGAGGGCTAAAGGTCCCGTAGGGCCGGTCTTTGGCAGCCTCGGTGATCAGGGTTCGCGCTTGGCGTGGGCCCGTCGGCCCAGCCCTGTCGAAACCCATGTTCAGGCGAGTCAGGAGAGAGAGGGTAATGGGGAATGCGAAACAGGTATTTGGCCGGATTGCGCGGCTGGGCGGCGCGCTGTTGTTGGCGCTGGGGGCGCCTTTCGGACACGCGCACCAGCACGAGCCGCTCGAACTCGATGCGCTGCTGGGCGCGTTCGGCTGGGATTTTGCGACTGCGGAGGTTCGCACGGAGAAGCTCAGCGATGGGTTCTACGTCCTGTTCGGTATTGGCGGCAACGTCGGCGTCAGCGTTGGGGACAGCGGCACGCTCGTCGTCGACGACCAGTTTCCGCAGATGATGCCGAAGCTCAAGGCCGCGATGGCCGAGATCGGCAGTCAGGGCGTCGATTTCGCTGTCAACACCCATTGGCACTTCGACCACGCCGAAGGCAATCTCACGCTGGGTCCCGAGGGGACCTGGATCGTCGCGCAGGAAAACTCGCGCGCGATGATGCGCGACGACCACGTCATCAACCTGGTCGCGCTGAAGTATTTGCAAAAGGCCTACCCTGAGGCCGCCCAGCCGGTCATCACCTATACGGATCGGATGCGCTTTCACTTCAACGGCGAGGCAATCGACCTGCTGCACTTTGGCCCGGCGCACACAACCGGCGATACGGCGGTGTTTTTTCGAGGCAACAACGCGGTGCACATGGGCGACGTCTTCAATCGTGGCTATCCGTTCATCGATGCGGACAACGGCGGTGGCATCGACGGCATGATTGCGTTCTGCGAAGCGGTGCTGGGCGAGATCGAGCGCGACACGATCGTGATCCCCGGCCACGGTGAGGTCAGCGACTGGAGCGGGTTTGCCAGCTACATCAGCATGCTGAAGACGGTTCGCCTGCGGGTCAGCGGCATGATCTCAGACGGCAAGCGGCTGTCGGAGATACAGGCGGCCAGGCCAACGGCGGAGTACGACGCGACCTACGGCGATCCGTCCGGTTTTGTGGATCGGGTGTACGTCAGCCTGAAGCGTTAGCGCGCGATCAGCGCAGGCAAGACCTCGGCGACGAACAGCTCGTCGCGCAGATCCAGGTGCAGCATGTCGATGCCCAGCGACTGCAGGGCGTCGATGCGCTCGAGAATCGACGCGGGGCTGCCGATCAGGCGAGCCGCGTAGCCCTCGTTGGTATCGAGGTGCGACAGTGGATCGTCGGCATCGCCCCACATGCCCTCGGCGCCGCCCACCAGCGCCTTGCGCCGCTCGACCAGCGCGGGGTCGAGCTGCGCCAATCGCGTATCTATCTCTGCCCAGGCCTCGGCGTCGGTCGGCCGGCACAGGGGTGCTGCGTAGAGCGCGAATCGTAGCCGGCGTCCGTGCGTTGCCGCGGCCGAGCGGGCGCGCGTGACGATGTCGGCGACACGCTCGTCGCGACCGCCGTTCAGGAACATCCAGTCGGAATGACGCCCCGCCATCGCGATGGCCGCATCCGACTGGCCGCCCTGAAAAACCTGCAGCTCGCCCGCAGGCGTCGGCGCCAGTCGCAGGGCGTTTGCCGCATAAAAGTCGCCGCTGTAGTCGAACGGGCCGCGCGCGTCCCAGGCGCCGCGCACGACCTCGATGAACTCACCTGCTCTGCGGTAGCGCGCGTCGTGATCCAGCGCGTCGATCCCGTACATGTCGAACTCTTGCAGGTTCCAGCCGCTGGTGACGTTGATGGACCAGCGGCCGGCGGTCAGCGTGTCCAGCGTCGCGCCCCATTTAGCGATAGCGGTCGGCGTGAAGAACCCCGGGTGGATGGCCGTCACCAGGTTCAGGCGCTCGGTGCAGCTCGCAAAGAAGCTGGTCATGGCCAGCGCGTCGAGCGACGAGCCCTCGGTCTCGACGCCAGAGCCCCACCATCGCTGCGCGATGAGCAGGTCGGTGAGGCCCAGCGCCTCGTAGCGTTGCACCATGGCGCGCGCCATGCCGGTCAGCGCATCGCCGCGCGGCATCGGCTGTGCCGATGTGGCGGAGCCGCCGACCAGCTGCGGACCCTGAAAAACGGTTGGTGCCCAGGTGCAAACGCGCATGACCGGCATGCTAACCCGTAGCGATGCCAGCAGGGAACGCGCGTGCGGACCAGGCCGCGGTCTGCCTCGCTAGGAAGCGATGCCCGCGATGCGCAGGCTGAAGGCGACGAGCAGGGGCAACAACGCCATGGTGAGCAGCGTCGATACCAGTACCGTGGCCGCTACCTCGTCCGGGCGGCGCCCGAATCGCTCCGCGAACACGTAGTTGAACACCGCCGCGGGCATGCTCGCCTGCAGCAACAGCACGCCGGCGACCAGGCCCTCGAGCGCGAACAGGTGAATGACCAGCAGAGCGACGCCGACGCCCAAACCCAGCCGGGTCAGCGCCAGCGTCAGCGCGCGCGGCACGTTGGCCAGAGTGAAGCGCGCCAGCGACGTGCCCAGCATGATCAGCATGCCGGGTATCAGCAGTCCGCCGAGGAGCCGCGCGGTGTCGGCGATCCAGGTCGGTACCACGGTATCCGTTGCGAGCACCGCGCTGCTCGCCAACACCGACCAGATGATCGGTTGGCGCAATAGCGCGCGAATCTCGAAGGTGCCCGAGGAGATTCCGAGCCCCAGTGTGTGCTGGCTGAACGCGTTGACGAAGAACACGATCGAACCCAGCGCCAGTCCGGTTTCGCCAAACGCCAGCATGACCAGCGGCAGCCCCATGTTGCCGGAGTTGGCCTGCACCAGGCTCGGCAGGAAGGCCCGCCGGTCCCAGCCGAGCACCCGCAGCAGCACGTAGCCGAACAGCAGACAGCAGGCGATGGTGGTGGCCGCGGCGAGACCCAGGGTGCCAAGCTGCTCGAGCGTCGGGCGCAGACCGGTCAGCGAGTGAAACACCAGGGCCGGCGCCCCGACGTTGGTGATCAGCGTGCTGACTGTGGGCTGATCGAACGGCAGCCCGCGCCGGGCCCAGATGTAGCCGACCGCGGTCATCGCGAAGACTGGGGCGACGATGCCGAAGATGTCCGTGAGCATGGCAATTTGCGCGATCTTTACGGTCGCGCATTAGGCGGTGTCGGCGCCGCCTTGGCAAGGCCGCGAGCGCTCGTCTATGGTGATCCGAAGCGCCGGCTGCGGAATGATTCGATAGGCGAATTGAGGCTGCCGATCGGTCGGCGATCAGCATCGAGGAGGACAGTCGAAATGGCAGAAAGCACCATGGCGAACGCGCCGAAGCGGGGCTTCACCGGCAAGCAGGTGCTGCTGTTCCTGCTGCTCGCGATACTGGTGACGATCGGCATCACCTACTGGGTGGTTCGCACCTACGTGTTCCCCGCCGATTTCTCGCCAACGGAACTGTCGCAAAAAGAACAGCGGCAGCTCGACGGCAAACTGCGTTCCCTCGGCGTCGACCCGGAGGCGCTGTTGCCCAACGCCGATCGCGGCGAGCGCCGAATAGAGGACGCGATCGCGCGTGATGCGCAGGGCAACCTGATACCCGAAAAGTACACCGAAGAGGGCGCGAGTCGCGAGATCTCGTTTTCGGAACGCGAGCTGAATTCGATGCTCGCCAACAACTCGGACCTCTCAAAGCGGCTTGCGATCGATCTCTCCGACAATCTTGCCAGCGCGAAGATGTTGGTGCCCTTCGATCAGGATTTTCCGGTGCTAGGTGGACGGACGCTGCGTGTCAACACGGGCCTGGAACTCGACTACAGAAACGCGAGGCCGGTTGTCATTCTGCGCGGTATCAGCGTGATGGGCGTGCCGATTCCGAACGCCTGGCTCGGTAATCTCAAGAACGTCGATCTGGTCGATCAGTTTGGCGGTAACGCGGGATTCTGGAAATCGTTTGCCGACGGCGTGGAGCTCATCGAGATACGCGACGGTCAACTGCATATCGAGCTGAAGGAGTAGGCCGTGCGCATTGGCACAACACTGCGCAACATGGGCGCGGAATCGACCCCGAAAGTCATGGGCGAGTGCGCCCACATTGCCGAATCGGTCGGACTGGAATCGATCTGGGTCGTGGATCACATCGCCATTCCGCCGGACGACGCGGAAGGTTCGGGCGGGCGCTATCTGGATCCCCTGGCGAGTCTCGCCTGGCTGGCTGGCCGCACCGAGCGCATCCTGCTTGGCGTGGGCGTGCTGATCCTGCCGTATCGGCCACCGCTGCCGACGGCGAAGACCATCGCGACGGTGCAGGAGCTGTCGGGCGAGAGAATGATACTCGGCGCGGGGGTGGGCTGGATGCAGCCCGAGTTCGACGCGCTGGGCGTCGACCGCAGCCGGCGGGGACGTGATACCGACGCAACGCTCGCTTTTCTCAACGACTGCTTCGCGAACGACGAGGTCGCCGCCAACGGCCAGCCGTTCCTGTTCAAGCCGCGGCCACGCAAGCCGCCGATCCTTGTGGGCGGCGGCCCGCCGCACGCGCTGGAACGCGCGGTGCGCTATGGCGACGGCTGGCTGCCGATGGCGCGCGAGCCTGCGAAGATTGCGGTGCAGACCGCGGAACTGCAGCGGCTAGCGGCGGCCGCTGGGCGGGAACCGCTCGAGGTCACCGCGATGACCGGGCTGCCGGAAGACCCGGTCGCAGCGGCGGAGCGGGTGGCGGCGTTCGCCGACGCTGGCGTCGATCGCATCGTTGCCGGCGGACGCTACGGCAGCGTCGCCGAGTTTGCGGCGCGCGCGGAGGCGCTCGGCGCGTTGAGCGACAGTTAGCGCTGCACATGCACAGGGACACGCGTGCAGGTCGTGCAGTTGTAGCAGTGCGTTGAACTCCCGCTGGTGTCTTCAGTCTTACGAACAGAATGAAGGAGACACCGATGCGAGCTGTGCAAAGAGTCAACGATCGTCGCGCCGTGCTGGCCAGCCTGCTGTGCGCTGTCGCGCTCACCCTGGCCGGTGGCGCCGCGCACGCGGCACCCGAACCCTGGGCGCTGTGGGACGCCGAGAATGCGGCGTCTACCGAGGTTGTCGACCATAGCGCCTGGTCGCGCTGGCTCGATCGATTTTTGGTGCCAGGCGATGACGGCATCAACCGGGTGCGCTACCGCGCGATCGACGCCGCAGGCCAGGATGAGCTTGACGATTATGTCGCCGACCTCGCCGCGATCGACCCGCGTCGATTGAATCGCGACGAACAGTTCGCCTACTGGGCCAATCTATACAACGCCGTAACCGTTCAGGTCGTTCTCAAATACCCGAACAAGAAGAGCATCCTGCGCATGGGCGAGAAGCTGTTCAAGATCGGTCCGTGGGACGACGCGGCGGTCAGCGTCGCGGGCGAGTCGCTGACGCTAAACGACATTGAGCATCGGATTTTGCGGCCGATTTTCAAGGACGAGCGGGTCCACTATGCGGTGAACTGCGCGAGCATCGGCTGCCCGAACCTGCGCATGGCGCCGTTCACTGGCGCGCAGCTCGAAGCCCAACTGGCGGCGGCGGAACGAGACTATCTGTCGCACGAGCGCGGCGTGATGCTCAGCCGCAAGGGTCTGCGGCTGTCAAAGATCTTCAAGTGGTATCGCGAAGACTTTGCAAGCACGGAAACGGAACTGATCGAGTACCTCGCCGCGCGGCACCCGTCGCTCGGCGAGGCGCTTAGCGCATTCGACGGTCGGGTGCGCTATGAGTACGACTGGAACTTGAATATCGCCGAGTAGCGCGCCGGCGCTGGCCGTCGGCTAGCCCGCGAGCGCCGCTAGTTGCTCTTCCAGCGCCGCTATGGTGTCGTCGGCCAGGCCCAGCTCGAGCGCCAGCGCGCGCAGATAGACGCGTTCAGCGTCGTTGCTGTCGCTGCAGACCATGCGGGACACCAACCACAGCTCGGTCGCCTGTTCGGGCGTTGAGGCGCGCGAGGCGATGTCGGTCACGTCGAGCGGCTGACTCACTTCTCCGCGCAGGAGTTCCGCCAGATCGTCGCCGAGTTGCAGGCTGTCGAGATTGTCTGCGATGCGCGCGCGCTCCTCGTCGTCCATGTGGCCATCCGCTTTGGCGGCGGCGACCATCGCGCGCAGCAGGTTGTCGCTGTGCGTGGCCGCGCTGTCCGCATCCATGTGCCCGGAGAACGCATCCTCCTGAGTGCTGCCCCCGCTGTTCGCCAGCCAGTTTTGATAGGCCCGATAGCCCAGGCCGCCGAGTGCGGCCAGACCGCCGAGTTTCAAGGCCGCGCCGGTGACGCGCCTGCCGGCACCGGTGCCTAGCAGTAGCGCGAGCACGCCTGCGGCGGCCGCGCCCTGACCGAGCGTACGCAACTTCTCGTCGCGCTCGGGTCCTTCCGGCGGCAGGTCCAGACGTTCTGCCGCGAGATCGGAGCCCTGCTCGACGAGTTCCTTGCCGGCCGCCAGCAACTGATCCAACAAATCCTGTGCGTTCATCTGCGCTACTCCTGTCACGTCGCTGAATTATGCCCGACGAACGGTCGCTGCCGAATGCCGGGTGGTCGAGCAGAAGCAAAAAGAGTGTCACGTTTCTCGCACCGTGATGATCACAATTTCGGTGCGAACCAGTAGGCGGTTTAACGGTGACGCCTGCCTAGAATGTTTCGCGCATTCGGGCCAAAGCGCTGCTGCGTGCAACCCAACCCCAGACATCGAATTTGCATTTCCAGGAGTTGTTATGAACTTTCGTACCGCGGCTGTTCTGCTGTTCTTCTCCGTCGCTCTCGCCGCCTGTGGCGGCGGCGGCTCGGCAGCCACAGGCGCACCGCCTGCCAGCGACACGCCCGTGACGCCACCCGAAGATCCAACGGGTCAGGTGTCGCTGTTGATCGCCGACAATCCGCTGGCCGACTTTGATCGCGCCATCGTCGTTATCGATCAGATACTGCTGCTTGCGGAGGATCAGGAGGAGGCGAACGCGCCGGCGCTTTTGGACGCGGCGATTACGGTCGATCTGCTCGATCTGCAGAACATCAGCGAACTGATCGCGGACGGCGTCAGCGTTCCGGCTGGCGACTACGAGAAGGTGCGCCTTGAGGTGTCGAGCCTGACGCTGCAGAAGCTCGACGAAAACGGCAGCGTGATTCAGGGCGAGTCGGTCGACGTCGCCTTGCCCGCAGGAAAGATCGATTTGGTCTCGCGCGACGACATCGTCGTTGCAAACGCGGGCGATCTGACGCTCGAAATAGACATCGACCTGGCGAGTTCTATCAAGGAGAGCGTCGATGGCGTTCTGCGCTTTCGACCAGTCGTGTTTGTGGACAAGCTCGATCGCGACAATCGCGGTCGCGACACGCGACTGTTCGGCATCGTTCGCGAGATCGACGGCGAGGCCGGTACCTTCACGCTGTGCAGCGCGCGTCGGCTATCCGATGACGACGATCAGGTCGACATGACGCGCTGCGTCGACGTCAGCGTCGGCGAAGACACCGAGATCGTCGATAGCCTGGATGCGCTGTTAACGATCGCCGATCTGTCGACGGGTGAGCTGGCCACGGTGTACGGACACTTTCTGGATGGCGTTATCGACGCCAACGTCATCGAGCTGGGCGAGCGGCTCGACTTCTTCGCGCTGGACGGTGAGGTGGTGAGCCCGGTCGATGATCTAGGCCGATTCACCGTGCTGGTCGAACGCAGGGAGCTGCGTCGCGACGGCTTCGAGCTGGACGATGCGGATTCGGACGACGACGCGCCGGACACGCAGCCCGGCGGGGACGACGATGTGCCCTTTGACGATGGGGATGACGCGGAGCGTGGCCGTGAGCTGGTGGTGCAGCTTGGCGAGCGCTCGCGCATTCTTGGCGAAGACAACGAGGAGCTGACAGCGGCTGCCATCACGGTCGGGGCCGAGGTCGAGCTACGCGGCCTGAAGGCCGAGGCCGAGACGGGCGAGCGATTCTTCAAGGCGTTCATCGTGCACGTCGAGACCGATGGTCGCGACGATGACGACGAGGGCGACGACGTCGAGCTCAGCGGCGAGCTCATCGCGCTGGATCTCGCCTCCGGCAGCTTCTTTCTGCTGATCGATCAGCAGACCGAGGTGTGTGTGCGCGTCGATGACGACACGGACTTCTTCCGCATTGTCGCGACCGACGACGCGGTCTCCTCCAGCGAAATCAGCGTCGCGGAGCTGGCCGCGGGTATCGAGATCGAGGTGTCCGGCGAGCGCGACGAAGACGGCTGCATCGAGGCAGAAGATATCGTCCTGGACGGTGCGTCCGATAGCGACAGCGCGGACGGTGGCCTGGCCTGAGCGCTGCCTGGCTGATCCTCATGTGCAGGCGCCGCCGAGCGGGCGGCGCCTTGAAGCCGCCGGCCCTGTGCCGGCGGTGTCGTTTCGGGCACCGTTGCGTCGCAAGCGGCGGCGGCTGAATATAAGGCTCGTCGAAGAAGGGAGCGGGGACGAGCGACATGCGGCTGCAGGACAAGGTAGCGGTCATCACGGGCGGCGCGAGCGGCATGGGTCGGGACACGGTCATGCGCTTTCTAGCGGAAGGCGCCCGCGTGGTCGTGGCGGACTTCAATGCGGAAACGGGCGAGGACACCGTCCGCGACGCGAACGCACAGGGCTATGAAGGTCGTGTGGTGTTTGAACGAGTCGACGTCGTCGCGGAGGCTGACGTCGAGGCCATGATCGACAGAGCCACCCGCGAATTCGGCGCTCTGGACGTGGTGTTCAACAATGCCGGCGTCGGCGGCGCCATCGGACCGCTCACCGAAACCACCGAAGCGGATTTCGACTACACCTTCGACGTGCTGGTCAAAGGGGTGTTCTTCGGCGTCAAGCACGCGGCGCGGGTGATGCTGGCGCAGGGGCGAGGCGGATCGATCATCAACACCGGCAGCATCGCGGGACTGTCCGGCGACGCCGGGCCGCTCGTGTATTCCGCCGCCAAGGCCGCGGTGATCAACCTGACACGCGCGGCTGCCGTGGAGCTGGCGGACGACAACATCCGCGTCAACGCGATCAACCCTGGTTTCATCGCCACGCCGCTGGCGGCCGGTCGGGACATGGCCGCGACGCAAGCCCGCTTCGCGACCGCGCAGCCGCTGCCCGACTATGGGCGGGGCGAACACATCGCGGGTGCTGCGCTGTTTCTCGCCAGCGACGACGCGGCGTTTGTCACCGGAGAGTCGATTCTGGTTGATGGCGGTCTGACGGCCGCGGGCCCGGAGCTGTCGAAGAAGTTTGCCGGGATCTCGGCCCGCAACTCACGGGTGTCGGGCATCACCAAGGGCAGCACCGGCGCGCCGCCGGAGATCCGTCGCCTCGACCAGCCCGCCGCCGACTGATCCGCACCCCCCCCTCGCGAGGTTGGGTTCGCGTTACCTCAGGTTTTGAAACATCGGTGGTTGCGGGTCCGGCGCTGCGGTGCTACTTTTGTCGCATAGTGCTAAAAAAGTAGCACAAACCCCGTTGCCAAGCGGCAGCAAGAGCAGCAGCAAGAGCAGCAGCAGTAAGAGCAGAAGGAACGAAAGGAGGCCGCGAGACGCGCCATGGCCAAGCACCCGCACCACGACCTCAGCCGCCGCGAGCGCCAGATCATGGACGTGCTCTACGCGCGCCGTGAGGCGACGGCCGCGGAGGTGCGCGCGCAGCTGGCCGACCAGCCGAGCTACTCCACGGTTCGCGCCCTGTTGCGGAAATTGTTGGACAAAGGCCATGTGCTATTTCGCGAGGAGGGGCCGCGCTACATCTACCGGCCGGCCCTGGAACACCGCGAAGCCCGCAAGGGCGCGGTCGGGCGGCTGTTACGGACCTTCTTCGACGGCAATCGGGTGACCGCGGCGGTAAACCTTCTGGGCGAGAGTGAGCGCCCGCTAACCGCCGAGGAGATCGCACGTCTGGAGACGCTGGTCGGGGCGCTCAAGGCCGCGGCCGAAGATGCGGATCCGGCGGGCGCCACGGACGCGGAGGACGCAGCCGATGACGGGCGCTGAATTCGGTCTGGGTCTGGCCGTGGACCTGAGCTGGCGCTGGGCGCTGCAGGCGGCGCTGGTGAGCGCGGTCGTGGCCGCGCTGCTGTGGTGTGCCGGTCACCGACCGGACAGCGGCCTGGCGCGGACCTCCACGATCGTGATGGCGCTGCTGCCGCTCGGGCTGCTGTGGCAACCCGGTTGGCCGGTGGCGCTCGGGTCGGCGGCCGATCCCGCATCGCTCTGCCTGGCCGCCGCTCTGCTGCAGCCGGTTCCGGTGGCGTTGGCCGGACTCTGGCTCGCGGGGGCCGCGATCGGCGTGCTGCTGCTGGGTCTGCAGGTGTATCGGCAGCGGGTCGCCCTCAGCGCTGCGGCCCCCTGTGCTGATGCCGCGCTGCGTCGCGAGCTCGAGCTTGTGCTCGCGGCGCGCCCGACGGCGAGGCGCATCGTCCGCCGGCTGCGGCTGCGCTTGGGTGCCCGCTGCTGTGCAAGCTCCATCGGCGTTCCGATTATCGCCCTGCCGGCCGCCTTCCAGAGCTGGCCGTCACCGGCCCGGCGCGCGGTTCTGGCCCACGAGATCGAACATCTGCAGGCCCGCGACGATCGCTGGCTGCTGGGCTTCGACCTGATCGCGCGTCTGCTGTGGTTTTGCCCCTGGCTGTTGGGGGCCCGGCGTCATGCGCTGCAGGCGCTAGAGGCTGCCGCC
The DNA here is from genome assembly GCA_039029135.1 of Pseudomonadota bacterium. Lineage (GTDB taxonomy): Bacteria > Pseudomonadota > Gammaproteobacteria > Pseudomonadales > Azotimanducaceae > JALZVT01. The sequence continues at coordinate 27,878 of JBCCGT010000028.1, forward strand.
GACGAGCGCGCGGCGTCCCGGCTGGGAGACCGCGGCGCCTACCTGGAAGGCCTCGCAACCGCCGCGCTGCTCGAGCGCGAGAGTCCCGCCGCCGGGGGCCTGCTCGCCGCCACCCGTTCCAGCCTGCTCGGCCGCCTGGATCGACTGCTGCAGGGCGAACGTCGGGCCCCAAGCTCGCTGCCGATGCTCGCGGTGGGCTGTGCGGGCGCGGTCGTGCTGCTGACCGGCTATCACGCCGCCGAGTCCGCGGCGGTCGTCTGGCCCGCCGATGCGCGGCAAGCGCCCGCAGTGGTCGAATCGGATCGGCCGTTCGAGGACTACGCCCTGCCGAGCGTTACCAGCCTGGGCCCGCGGCCTGTGGGTCGCCGCGAACCGCTACCCGTGTATCCGGGCGCCGCCCTGCAGGCCGGTGTCGGCGGGGTGGTGACGGTTGAGTTTGGGGTGGCGGGCGACGGCAGCGTCGTTGCGCCGCGGGTGGTGGCCAGCAAGCCGCCAAAACTATTCGACGACGCCGCCATCGAAGCGGTGCGTCAGGCGCGTTTTGCTCGATCGTCGGAATCGAGCGCCGAGCGCGTCGTGCTCCGCAAAAGCTATCGGTTCTCGCTAGAGCCGGCCGCCGCGCGACCCATTGACCTACCGGGGCTCCGGCGCTGCACCGAGTGCGCGCCTTATCCAGCGAGTGCGAACCATGCGCACTAAGGAGACCCCAGATGACGACAGCGATGGGTTCCACGGCCGCGACTGAAGCGGCGGCCCTCGAAGTTTCCCGTGACACCCGCCCCGACGCGCGGCGCCTGAGCGGGCTAACCCCGGTGTTGGGGCTGGCGGGCCGGTTCGCCGCCGGTGCCGCCGTGACGCTCGGTCTGTTCGCGTTGATGATCAGGCTGATCGGCGAGCCGGCGCCCTTCGAGGATAGGAGCGGTCCGCTTGTCTACGTGAACTGGGAGGAGGTCCGCGAAGATCTGCCGCCCGAGCCGGAGGATCGCCGCATCGTGAAGCCGGCGCCGCCGAAGACGCCGCCGCTGAATCGGATGCTGCCTGAGTTCGATGGCGATGGCGGCAGCGGCATCGCCGTGCAAAACGTCGTGCCTGACCTCGGCGGGACCACCATCAGGCATTTTGGTCTGGATAACGCCGAATCGCTGCCCATCGTCAAAGTCGCCGCGGTGTATCCGCGTCGCGCGCAGACGCGCGGCATCGAGGGTTATGCGGTCTATCGCTTCACGATCACGAAACACGGGACGGTCGCCGACCCGGTCCTGATCGACGCGATGCCCGCCGGGATCTTCGACCGCGCGGCGCTGAACGCGCTGCTGAAGTTTAAGTATCGACCGAAGATCGTCGACGGCGAGGCGGTGCCCGTCCGCGGCGCGGTGCACCGCATCAGCTTCGAGCTGACTGACGCCTGAGTTGTTGCTGCGACGCCCGGCCCTTACCGGCGTCGCAGACCTGCGCACCCCACTCCAGTATGGAGGCGCTTTTCCCCGCCGATTCACCCCGGGTCGGCGGGGCTTTTTCGTCTGGGGACCCTAGTCCCGCCCCGTCAGCGCGAGGAACGGCGCCGGCTGCCCGGCCAGCACCTCGAACAGCGCGCGTTGCGTGTGGCTGCCGCCGATCACGCGCAGCGCGAGCGGATCCACCGTCATCCGGTCCGGCGGGGACTTGCCCTCCAGCACCGGTACCAGGATGCGCAGCGCGTAGCGCGCTGCCTGGCCCTGCGGCGTTTCGGATTCGGACCAGGCGGCCAGATTGTCCTTGAAGCGCGCGGCGGATTCCGCGTGCTGCTCGCGGCCGAGGAACGGCATCGCGTAGTGCAGACTGACGAACACCAACTCGCGGTCCTGCAGGTGGCGCTCCGCGATGCGGGCGACGTCGTACCAACGATCGCCCACGTCGACGCCGCTGGCGTTGAGCAGATGCAGCAGCCCTGCGGCGTTGCACGTATCGAGATAAAAGTCGTCGGCGACGGCGGGGAGAATGTCGTCGTCGAACAGCGCGAGCGCCGCGGCGTGATCCCCTAGCGCGAGATGGCACAGCGCCTCGTGCCAGTAGGCGTGAAAGCGAAACGCGTTCAGCGTCTCCAGCACCGCGCGCCGCGGCTGCAGCCAGCGCACGCCGTCCTCGAAGCGGTGCTGCGACTGTCGCACGTGCGCGGCGGCGTGGATGGCCCAGGCATCTGCGGGGTTTTCCGCCAGGGCCGACTGGGCGCGTTCTTCGGCTTCGGCGTACTGGCCCGATTCCTCGCAGGCGAACGCCTCCATGCCCGCGACGAAACCGGCAAACGTAGAGTCGCGATAGTGGTGCGCGTACTGGCGCAGCGACGCGCGCATCTTTGTGCCGTCGCCCTCGTAGAAATACAGATGGTGCAGCAGGCGCAGGCTCAGGAGGTCCTGTGGGTGCGCCTGCAGCGCGACCTCGAGCGCGGCGGCGGTCGCGTCTGTGCGCTGCTCGTACCAGGCCCGCAGCGCGCCGATGTGCGCCGCCAGCCAGTCGCTTTCTGGCGGCTGACTCTCGAGCTCGTCGAGTACGGCGCCGGTACGCGCGCTGATTTTTGGATTCGCGGCCAGCATGAAGAAGTAGCCCTGCAGCAGCGCGCCGAACGCGCAGGCGGGATCCCGCTCGCGCAGGGCCTGCACCTGTTCGGGCGTCTTGCGCGACATGCCTAGATAGCTGCGCAGAATCTCCGTACAGGCGTGGCCGCTATCGGGATCCTCGCCGCTGATCGGCCAGTCGAGCTCGTTGGCGAGCTGCGTCACTCGCCGGTCTCGCAGGTGCAGTCGCCAGGGGCGACGCGGACCCACAGCAGGTGGTTGGCGTCGTTCAGCGGGTAAGACTGGCGGCTGACGAACGCGCTGTCGTCGCTGATCTGCCAGCGTTCCTCGAAGCGCTGGGTCGTGATCTGTTCGGCGCTGTCCGTCGCGCGTGCGCGCACGGTGTATGTGCCGTATGCGTCGGGGCACTCGGTGCCCGATACGCGCGCCAGCACATGAAACTGATCGCCGCGCTGCTCGTAGTCGATCTCGATGTCGGCGGCGCAGCTGTTGGTGGGTCGCGTCCTCGGCGGGACCGAGAACGTCGTTTCGTACTCAAGCTGGCCGCCCGACTTCAGCTTCTTGTTGAAACTGGGCGCGTTCGGATCGGCGCCGGCGGCGTGGCTCATGATCGACGTCGTCAACGCTAGTGCGATCACCCGCGGGCGGGCGCGCCGCGGTTGCGCGAAACGATGGAGATGGGCGCTGCGTCTTGTCACCGCGGACTCCTGGCACTTGTCTTTTGTCACTGAGGTTTCCGATCATACCCGCTGTAACTTGATCGATTCCTCACGCCGCGGCGTCCTCGCGTTCGTTTGGAACGGCATAACCGTAACGAACTGGTGCTCGCGGGGTTCTTGATGCGCATTACCGTTGTCGGCTGCGGCGCGCTCGGCAGCCTGTTCGCCGTCCGCCTGGGCGCGCTGGGCCATAACGTTCAGGTGCTGCAACGCGCGGGCGCGCGGTTTGAGTCGCTGCGGCGCGCGGGTCTGGAACTGATCGAGGCGGATGCCTCGGTTAGCCGCGTGCCCATTGCCGCGATCGGCGCCAGTGGTTCGCGGCTTGCGCCTGCGCGTCTGGTGATCGTGCTGGTGAAGAGCTATGCCACGCGCGAGCTGCGCGACTTGCCGGCTGCGCTGGCGGCAGACGGCGTGGTGCTGACGCTGCAAAACGGGCTGGGCAACGCCGAGTGGCTCGCGAGCGAAGTCGGCGCAAAGCGGCTGCTTGCGGGCACGACGACCAGCGGTGCCTATCGCGACGCAAACGGCTGCGTGCACTGGGGGGGCGACGGCAAGACCGTGATCGGCCCCTGGGCGTCGGCGGCCGACGATGCGTCCTGGGTCGTGACGCTGCTGCGCGATGCCGGGTTCGATGCATCCCGCGTCGATGACCCGCGCGCGGCGCTGTGGCAGAAGCTTGCGCTGAACGCGATGACGAATCCGCTGACCGCTCTGCTCGGTCAGCCGAACGGCGCGCTCGCCGAGCACGCACCGCTCGAGCCCCTGATGCGCGCGCTGGCAGCGGAGGCCGCAGCCGCGGCGGCGCGCAGCGACCTGCAACTTGTGCCCGACGAGCTGTGGGCGGCGCAGCGGCAGAACCTTGCGACCACGGCGCGCAACGTCTCGTCCATGCTGCAGGACGTGCGCGCCGGCCGCCCCACCGAGATCGAGTCGATCCTGGGACCGATAGCGACGACGGGTGCGGCGCCGGTGGCCGCGGCGCTGCTGACGCTGGTGCGCGCGCTGACGGCGCAGCGACAATGAGCGCGCTGCCCGAGAGCGCTCTGTTCGCGCCGGTCGAGGCCTATCTCGAGAGTCAGGGCTATCGCGTTCAGGGCGAGGTCGATCACTGCGATCTCGTGGCGCGCCGCGGTGACGAACCGCCCGTCGTGGTCGAGCTGAAGACGCGGCTGAATCTGGAGTTGATCCTGCAGGCGACCGAGCGCTTCGCGCTGACCGATGCCGTCTATATCGCGTTTCCGTCGTCCGCGGCCCTGTGGCGCCGGCACTGGCGCCGGGTGCGCAAGCTCTGTCGGCGGCTGGGGCTTGGGCTGATCACGCTCGACGGCGAGGAGCTGTTGGTCAACGTGCGGCTCGATCCGGCGCCCTATCGTCCGCGGCAGTCGAGGCCGCGGGGCCGGCGCCTGCTCGCCGAGTTCGAACATCGCGTGGGCAATGCGAACGTCGGCGGCGTGACGCGCACGGCCCTAGTCACGGCCTATCGGCTGGACGCGCTGCGCTGCGTGCTCGCGCTCAGGGACGGTCCGCTGGCGCTGCGAGACCTGCGTGAACGCAGCGGTGTGGACCGGGCCGCACCGATCCTGCAAAAGGATCACTTCGGCTGGTTCGAACGGGTGGAGCGGGGCGTGTACGAGCTGTCGCCGAAAGGCGAACAGGCGCCCGAGGCGTTTGCCGACGCGGTGGGCAAACTCGAACGCGAGCTCGAGGCCTCCTAGCGAGCGACGGCGGCCGCCCGCTTCTGGTCCGACCCTGGCAGGCGCGGCCGACCGGGTTCTGGCATCTTCCGAACGTGAGACGCGTAGCCTGTGGGACGACGAGGAGGAGAGACCATGGCCGATGACGCCGCCGCGCTCGAGATGCAGATCTTTGAGCTGACCCAGAAACTGCACGAACTGCGCAAGGCCACGCCGCGCCAGGCCGTGCCCAACTACAGCTTCGCGACCCTGACGGGCGAGGCGAGCCTGCTGGAGCTGTTCGCCGGGCGCGACCGGCTGCTCTTGATTCACAACATGGGACAGGGCTGCCGCTTCTGCACGCTGTGGGCCGACGGGTTCAACGGCCAGCTCGATCATCTGGAAGATGCGCTGAGCGTCGTGCTGGTGTCGAAGGACGATCCGGCGACCCAGCGGCAGTTCGCGAACTCCCGCGGCTGGAAGTTTCGCCTGGCGTCGCACGGCGGCGGCAGCTACATCCGCGAGCAGTCCGTGATGGCCGACCAGGGCAACATGCCGGGGGCGGTGGTGTATGAGCGCGACGGTGATGCAATCTATCGGCGCAACGCCGCGATCTTCGGGCCGGGCGATCAGTTCTGCGCGCTCTGGTCGCTGTTGAGTCTCGGCGGCATGGGGGAGGACGAGTGGGTACCGCAGTTCCGCTACTGGCAGCGGCCGGCGCAGTTGGATGATGGCGGGGAGCGGGTGGTGGATTGAGGGTGGACTGAGGGTGGAGTAGAGACAGCGATTGGTAATTCGATATCGCTCCGCTGGCTCTCTCGCTGTTTGGGCTTTGCCCAAACAGCTGGCGAGGCGGCGCTTAGACGGGGCTTTAGCCCCGGTCTAAGCGCCTGGCATTCTGTTCATCTCTTTGTAGTAGAGATAGCGGCTGTGGGACTTACCGGCCGCGACGTACCACTGCGGCACATAGGGTCCCATCCAGATTGCATCGCCCGCCTCGACCGGATACCAGCTATCGCCCAGTCGATACACGCCCTGACCGGCAAGCAGGAACAGGCCGTGTTCCATGAAGTGACTCTCGACCTGCGGCAGCGTGCCACCCGGGGCGAAGTCGAACAGGTTGATTCCCCAGTCGAAGGCGAGATCGTCGGGTAGCAGCACCTGCAGCAGCGCGCCCTCGTCGCCGAGAAAGGGATCGGCGGGCACGTCGCGGAGCGAGCGAAACAGCGCGGCTGGCGGCGCGCCGCCGTCGAGCGCGATGTAGCGCTTGGAGAACGCGAGAAAGCGCGCGCCGCCGGTGCTGGCCAGCCGCCAGGGCGTGGCCGGCGGCAGGTAGGCATAGTCGTCCACGCTCAGGGTGTACAGGCTGCCGTCGATCTCGAGCGTCACCGTGCCGTCGACCGTGAGCAAGAACCACTCGTCGTTTGCTGTGTAGGGCCGAGCGTTGGCGCCTGGCGCGCAGGTGGCGTCGATCTGGGTGAACTTGGCGCCCATCTCCGGTGCGATCAGCACGTGGGCCGCGATGTCGCTCCAGCCCGGCAGATTAATCGGCACGTGGGTGTCCGGGGTGATGACCGCGTGGTCGCGGCGCATGGCCGCGCGGCTCATGCCGGTGTGCGGCCCTTTGTGCGGCCCTTTGTGCGGAAAGGAGGCAGAGGGTCGAGATAGGTCAGAGTCGGTCACGCGGCGTGCTCCTGATGGGTCTTGGTCGTGCGCGGGTCGTGGCTAGAGCGAGCTCTGATGGTACCGGCGAACGGTGTCGATCAACACGTCGAGCGCGACGCTGACGTCGGCGGCGATGACGGATTCATCCGGGTGATGGCTGATGCCGCCCGGGGATCGAATGAACAGCATGGCGACGGGACACAGGTCGGCGATCGCCATCGCGTCGTGGCCTGCGCCGCTCGGCAGTCGATGAACCGGCAGGTTCGCAGCCGCAACCGCCTCAGCGAACAGCGCCGCAAGACCTTCGTCGCAGGCGACGGCGCTGGCGCGGTGCAGTTCCTCGATCGCGACGTCGACGTCACGAGCGCGCGCAATCGCCGCGAGCGCGGCATCGATATCCACGAGTGCCGCGTCTCTGGCGGCGTCTTCCGCCGCCCGCGCGTCGATGGTGAAGCGCACTTCGCCCGGCACCACGTTGATGCCGTTGGGCGCGTTGTCCAGCTTGCCGACCGTTGCGACAACGCCGTGCTCGCGGGCGATCGTTTCGATCGCGACGACGGCCTCGGCCGCAGCGACCAGCGCGTCGCGCCGCAGGTGCATCGGGGCCGTGCCGGCGTGGGCTGCGCTGCCCGTCACGCGGACCGCGCGGCGACGCGCGCCCGCGATCGCGGTGACGACGCCGACGGGAGCATCGAGTGACTCCAGCACCGGACCCTGCTCGATGTGGACCTCCAGATAGCCCGCGGGCGTGCCGCCCGCGCCGGCAACGCCCATGGTGGCCGGATCCAGGCCGAATTCCCGCGCCGCCTCCGCGAGGGTGACGCCGTTTGCGTCTTCGATCGCGAGCCAGTCGTCGTCCCAGGTGCCGGCGACGGCGCGGCTCGCCATCAGCGTCGTGCCGAAGCGCACGCCCTCTTCTTCCGCGAAGCCGATGATCTCGATTGCGACGTCCGTCGTTGCCAGCTCAGCCGCGGCCTCGATGCCCAGCAGCACGCCGAGCACGCCGTCGTAGCGACCCGCGTCGGGCACGCTGTCGAGGTGCGATCCGATCAGCAGAGGCGCGCCGTTCCCGGCGTTGCGGCTGCCGCGGACGTTGCCCGCCGCGTCCACGCGAACGTCCAGCCCGGCCTCGCGCATCCACTCGGCGACCCGCTCGTTGGCGGCCCGGTGCATCGGCGTCAGATAGGTGCGCGTGATTCCAGGCGGCTGTTCGGTCAGCGCGGCGAGCTCGTCCGCCCGCGCGAGCATCCGCGCTATGCGATGGTCCGTCACGAGCTCAGCCACTCCCACAGCAGGGCGATGAGCGCGCCGCTCGCGACCGGAAAGCCGAACAGCAGCGTGAGCCACGCCGGCAGCGTGACGCCGACGTCCGCGAGCAGCGGCGGCACCAGCGTCAGCGCGAACGCGGCCAGGGTGCAGACGATCAGCATCGTCAGCGTGCGGCGCCGGTTGGGCTGGGCCTCGAGCAGCCGGAGCCCCGTGATGGCGATCATCGCGAACAGCAGGCCCGTGGTTGCGTGCAGCACGCCGCCCGGAACCCACTGAAACAGATTGGCGAAGCCGGGCAGCGTGCCCAGCACGATCAAGAGCGCAGCGACAACGATGCCGACGGCGCGGCTCGCGACGCCGGTCAGGCGAATCACGCCGTTGTTCTGGCTAAAGGTCGTGTTCGGAAAGGTGCCGAACCCTGCCGCGACCACGGAGTTGAGGCCGTCCGCCATCACTCCGCCGCGCACGCGCCGCCAGTAGGGCGCGCCGGTGGTGGGCTGGCGCGAGAGCATGGCGGTTGCCGTCAGATCGCCGATCGCCTCGGCCATGGTGACGAAATAGATCGGCGTCAGCAGAGCGAATACCACGACGTCGAAGCCCAGCGGAAACGCGAGCGGTCGCAGCCAGCTCAGGCCCTGCGCCGCGCCGGCGGCGGGCGGCGTCAGGTCGTCGAGCAGCCAGGCGGCAAGCATGCCGGCCAGCAGCCCCAGCGTAATGCTGGTCAGGCGCAGCCAGCCGCTCGCGAGTCGCGACGCGAGCCATGCGCTGCCAATGATGACGACGAACACGACTGCCGCCTCGATGTAGACGGGCCCCGTGCGCGCGGTTGTGGCCAGCGTGAACTGAAAGTTGTTCCAGGCCGCGCCGACGAGTGACAGGCCGAGCAGGAACACGCTGATGCCGGTGACGTTGGGCGTGATCACGCGGCTCAGGCGCTCGACGTAGTAGCCGATTACGACCGTGCACAGCGCGCCGACGGCGGCCGAGCCGAGCAGCAGGCCGACGAAGTCGGAATCGGTCATCGCGCTGCGGTCGACGATGCTGCCGGCGAGCAGCAGGGCGCCGATGAACGCGAAGCTGGTGCCCTGTATGGACAGCAGACCGGAGCCAAACGGTCCCACGCGCAGGATCTGCACCGCCGTCGCGATGCCTGAGACGATGAGCGCGCTGGAGATCAGGTAACCGGTCGCCGCGGCGTCGAGGTTTAGACCGCGGGCGATCAACAGCGGCGCGGTCGCGATGCTGGCGACGATCGCGAGCAGGTGGGCGATGGCTGCCAAGCCCAGCTGCGGCCAGGGCGGACGTTCGTCGAGGCCATAGAGCAGCGGCGGGGCAGCGGCGCGCTGCGCGTTGGCGCGGTTCGAATCGACCCGGTCTGAATGCAACGATGGCTCTGTCATGACTTGCCGCGGCGGCGCTCGTGTTCTGTGTGGCTGTCGGTCGCAATGGCTGCGATCGCCGCCGTCAAAGGCGGATTGTCTTCGCGCCCGGTTGTTTTCGGCGGCCACGCCGTGCGACGCTCGCGGCCCGAGTGTCGCTCTCTCGTTGGCTGTCCCAGCTTGCTGGTTCAAGTTTGCTGTTTGTGCAGCGTCGATCGAGCGAGACGCCATAGTGCCACGAAGCCGAAACATGTCTGTATACAAAAGCCTTGCTCTCAGCCGCCGAGTCCTCCGAGTGCGCGGCGGGGCGCCCCGCCAGTGAGCGCCGCGGCCGAGTTTCTCGAACGTCGCTTCGGCATTGCCGCCCAGGGATCCAGCGTGCGCCGCGAGATCGTCGCGGGCTGCACGACCTTCCTGGCGATGGCATACATCACCGTCGTGAATCCGGGCATGCTGGCGGAGGCCGGCATGGACTTCGGCGCGGTGTTCGTCGCGACCTGTCTCGCGGCCGCGTTCGGTACCTTCGTGATGGGCTGGTTCGCGAACTATCCCGTGGGACTCGCGCCCGGCATGGGCCAGAACGCGTTCTTTACCTACGGCATCGTGCTGGGCGCCGGCGTCGCCTGGCCGACCGCTTTGGGCGCGGTGTTCTTGTCGGGCGTACTGTTCGTGCTGCTGACCGTGCTGCCGGTGCGGGAATGGCTGATCAACGCGATTCCGCGCAGCCTGAAGCTCGGCATGGCTGCGGGCATCGGTTTGTTTCTTGCGTTCATCGCGATGCAGAACGCTGGCATCGTCGTCGACAACCCCGCGACCCTGGTGGGCTTTGGTGATCTCACGGCGTTCGGGCCGGCTGCGGCGCTGGCCGGCTTCGTGCTGATCGCGGTGCTGGTCGCGCGCGGCGTGCCGGGTGCCGTGATCATCGGGCTGCTCGCGATCGCCGCGGTCGGTTGGCTGTTCGGCGACGCGCAGTTCGCGGGCGTGGTGTCGGCGCCGCCGTCGCCCGCGCCGGTGTTGTTCGCCCTCGATATCGCCGGCGCGCTGGAACTGTCGATGCTGGCGATCATCCTGTCGCTGCTGCTCGTCGACGTGTTTGATACGTCGGGCACGCTGGTGGCGGTGACCATGCGCGCGAACCTGCTGAGCGCGGACGGCAAGTTGCCGCGGCTGCGGGCGGCGCTGTTTGCGGACTCCAGCGCGACCCTGGCGGGTTCGCTGTTCGGCACGTCGTCGACGACCAGTTTCATCGAGTCGGCGGCGGGCGTAGAGGCCGGTGGTCGCACCGGGCTGACGGCGGTGGTGGTGGCGGCGCTGTTTCTGCTGTGCCTGCTGCTCGCGCCGCTGGCGCAGAGCATTCCGCCCTACGCGTCGGCGGCCGCGCTGCTGTTCGTCGCGACGCTGATGGCCGCGTCGCTCGCAGGCATCGACTTCGGCGACGTCACCGAGGCCAGCCCGGCGATCATCACGGCGCTGGCGATACCGCTGTCCTATTCGATCGCCGACGGCATCGGGGTGGGCTTCATCACCTATGCGTTCATTAAGGCGGCGAGCGGCAGGGTGCGGGAATGCCCGCTGGCGGTTGGCGTCGTCGCGCTGGTGTTCCTAGGCAAGTACCTGTTTCTCTGACGTGCGCTGCGCGTTCCCTGCTCTTTAGCGCGCCCCGTCTGTCGGGATCGACAGGCCCAGGCGGCCGATGAACGTCGCGAACCGAGGCTCCGCGTACAGGCCCTTGAGGCTCGGTGTGGACAGCACCTCCGACACGCCGGGGTCGCGCTGGGCATAGGCCCGCTCCAGCCAATCGAGCGCCGCCGCGTTTTCGCCCCGCGCCGCGTGCACCTCCGCGATCTGGAACGCGGCACCCTCCGCGTCGGTCTCGATCAGGCGATCTAGCTGCGCGCGCGATTCGTCGTCCCGGCCCAGCCCGTGCAGGGCGATGCTGCCGACGGACAGGCGCAGATACTCCAGCTCGTCCTCGGCGATCGCCGTTCGCGCCGCCTCGAAGTCGCCGCGGGCGAGTGCGAGCTGGGCGCGCAGCCAGTGGCGATCGCCGTGCTCTGGTCGCAGGGCCAGCAGCTCGGCCAGCGACTGTTCCGCCTCGTCGAGACGCTCCGCGCGCAGCATGCGGATCGTGACCGATGCCGCGAGCCCGGCGTTCAGTGGATCGCGCCGAAAGGCGTCGAGCGCGAGATCCGCGGCCTCATCGTGACGCCCAAGCTTGCTGACGATGCCCGCCTGCGTGCCGATGATGTTGACGTCGTCCGAGAGTTCGCGGGCGAGCGAGATCGCCTCCGCGGCCTTGTCGAAGCGCAGCTCGTAGCGGCTGTGCAGTTCCGCTAGCACGCGGTGCGGGTCGGCGAGCATCGGGTCGAACCCTGCCGCGCGGCGAGCCGCGTCGCGCGCCGCGCTCATGCCTGCCGCGCGCTCGCCGACGCCGAAGTTGGCCAGCGAGAAGCGGGTCCAGGCCAGCCCGGACCATGCGCGGGCGTACTGGGGATCGATCCCGATGGCGGCCTCGAACTCGGTCACCGCCGCCTGCAGCGAATCGCGAGTGCGGAGCACGACCTGCTCCCGTGCGCGCAGTAGATGGTCGTAGGCGTCCAGGCTGTCAGTGCCCCGCAGCGCCCGGCCACGGCGCGCGGCGTCGGCGCGCTGGGGATCGACGCCCGGCGCGCGCTGGGCGAGCGCGGTGACGGCGGCCGCGGACAGGGCGTCCTGCAACTCGAACAGCTCGGTATCGGCGAAGTCGAAGCGCTCGCTCCACAGGCGCTCGCCGGATGCCGCGAGCAGCGCGACCTCGACGCGGACCCTGCCGCCGGCGCGCTGCACGCTGCCCTCGAACAGATGTCGCGCCGCCAGCGCCGCCGCGATCGTCGCCGGGCCGTCGTCGCCGTCGCGAAACCGAAACGACGAGGTTCGGCCCACGACTCGCACGCCGGTCAGGCGTGACAGGCCCTCCAGCAGGCCGACCGCGACGCCATCGCTGAAATAGGAGAAGGACGCATCGCCGCTTAAGTTGCGAAACGGCAGCACCGCGACGCTGATCTGCTCGGCAGCCGCGCGCGGCGCGTCGACGCTGCGGAAGTTCCAGTACAGCGAGGTGGCGAGGGCGAGCAGCAACACCACGATCGTGCCCTGGTGGATGAGCGTGCCCCCGGGTGCGCGCGCCAGCTCGTCGGGGCGCTTCAGCCCGCTCGGCGTGAAGACAAAGAACCAGGACACAAACGCGAGCAGGAGCCCGCCCACGATAGTCGCGACCAGCAGGGCCTGCTGACCGGTGCGGTCCCACTCGAACGCCTCCCAGACGACCGCCGCGCCCTGATTGAACAGCCAGGCGAAGGCGCCGTACGCCGTCAGGTTGCGGAACAGTCGCCGCCGCCGGGCGCCGTGATCGGCACCCTCGCCCGGCGCTGTCACCGGCGTTGCTGATGAAGCGTCTGCCGCTGCGACCGCGCTCGTCGGGATCGTCGCGGGACTCAACTCGCCCTCGGCGCCGAGGCCAACCGAACTCTGCCCCTCGGGGGGCGAGCGCTCGTGGACCGTGCCGACGAAGTGGTAGCCGCGGCCGTGCACGGTCTTGATCCAGCGCGGCGATGTGGCGTCGTCCGCCACCGCTCGGCGCGCCTTCATGACGGCTCGGGTCAGCGCGGTCTCGGTGATGACCATGCCGGGCCAGACCGCGTCCTGCAGTTCGTCCTTGTCGACCACCCGGTCGCGGTTTTTGACCAGATACAGCAGCAGATCCCAGACCCGGCGCTGCACGGCGACCGGGTCGCCCGCGGCGGTCAGGGTGATTCTCGCCTCGTCGATCTCGAACTCGCCGAAGCTGTAAACCTTTGAAATTCCTTGTGTTTCCACGTTTCCCCAGCGAGGTCACAGATTGGTCATAAACAAATCTGGCGGGGGTCAAGCCCGGTCACGAGTGTATCGGCAGGGTGCACCCCAGGCCAGCCGATGACCGGCCGGCAGCAACGGAGCACAACAGCATGAAGACAGCAGCAATGATCAGAAACACCCTCGCGAGCGCCGCGATTGCCGGCGGCGCGCTCTGGGCAGGGGCCGCCCAGGCTGGTGACGTTAAGACCTTTTCCGCGGTTGGGGTCTGCGAGAGCAGCAACGCCCAGCCTGGCTGGGGTGCACTGCACGCCACGCAGCATACGCACATTGACTGCACGGTGCCGCGCGATCTGCCGCAGAAGACCAAGGTCAGGCGGCTGGCGATCGGTTTGCACTTCGATGCGGGCGTGCCTTCGGCTGCGTACCACTCGTGCTCGGTTTTCTCGGCGCCCACGGACGGCTTCTTCGGCACCCACTATCTGACGCAGTCAGTGCCGACCGGCACGACCGGCAGCTACACGGTCGAGTTCAAGAACCTGCGCGTCGAGAAGCACGGCCGGCTGGCCTTCAGCTGCGTGGTCCCGCAGTGGGGCAAGGTCGCCGGCTTCAGCGTCGACGAGTGAGGCTTAAGGGAGCAGAAACATGATCATGCGAATACTCACTTTTCTGTACGGCATCGGCAGCTACGCGCTGGGCATGGGCTCGCTCGTATACACGGCTTTCTGGCTGATCGATCTGACGCCGAACGCGTTGGACGCCGCGAGCGGCACGATGACCGCCGCCGGTGTGGCCATCAATCTGGCGCTGCTCGCGCTGTTTGCCCTGCAGCACAGCGGCATGGCACGACCGTCCTTTAAGGCGATCTGGACGCGGGTGATTCCGGCAGAACTCGAGCGCAGCACCTACATCCTGGCCTCGGCCGTCGCCATGGCCGTGTTCTTCTACGGCTGGCAGCCGCTTGGCGGCGACATCTGGCGTGTGGAGAACGGACCGGCCTATGTCGCGATCCTCGCGGCCTACGGGCTGGGGTGGGCGGTGCTGGTTAGCTCGACCTTCTGCATCGATCACTTCGATCTGTTCGGGCTGCGCCAGGTCTGGCTGCATCTGCGGGGGCTGCCCTATCGCGAGCTCAGTTTCGTGCAGCGCGGCCTGTATCGCTTCGTGCGTCACCCGATCTACGTCGGCTGGTTCCTGGTGATCTGGATCAGCCCCGTGATGACGGTGTCGCACCTGATGTTCGCCCTCGGCACGACGGTCTACATCCTGTGGGCCTATCGCATCGAAGAGCGCGATCTGCGTGCGGCGTTGCCGGAGTACGACCGCTACGCGGAAGAAGTACCAGCGTTCGTGCCCGGCGCCGTGAGTGCGCCGCGGCCGGTCGCCGAGCGCGCCTGACCCCGCACTGGGTCAGGCGACGAGTCGGATAACAACTGAAACAGGAGATCCGAAGATGAAGGAAGTGTGGAAGAACACGCTGTTGATCAGCGTTGCAATCGCGGCCATGGCGGCCTGGCTAGCGAGCGACCACGTCCAGCACGACTCCGCGCAGGGCGACGCCGGCCGGGACTTGGGGCGTTCGAGCGCCCCCGCCGCGCCGCCGGTGCAAACCGCGCGGCAGCGCCCGGCACCGGACGCCGAACTGCGGGCGACGCTGGTCGCCCTGCAAAACCAGCTTGCGACGATGAGCGAACGGCAGGCGGGGCTGGTCGAGCGGCTGGCGGCGCTGGAGGCGATGCCCGTCGCTTACGCCGAGCCGCAGGCGAGCGGCGCGGCCGTCGATAGGGATGCGGTGCGCGAAGACAACGAGCGCGAGCAGCGCGCGTTCGAGCGCGACATACGCGCGGCGCTCGCGCGGCGCAGCCCGGATCCGGCGCTGGCGGGGATGCTGACCGACGCGCTGGAAGGCGCGCTCGCGTCCGCGGGCGACGCGGGCTTTGCCGTTGGTGCGGTCGGGGTCGAGTGCGTCGAGTCGCTGTGCGCTGTGGCGCTGGAGCACGATCGCGACGGCCGTGCGCTGCCGCTCGATGCCGTCTACGCGGCGCTGCTGCCGTCGCTGGACGGCCAGGTCGAGGGCTTCACGCGGCGCGAAGCGCTGCCCGGCGGACGCGTGCTGATGCGCCTGTACCTGGCGCACGCCGGCGCGCGCCTGCCCGACGGCCTGGACGGTTGATCCCGCGCGTGCGGGATCGCGTCCGGCTCGCGCTTCGGTCAGCCGCCGGAGACGGCGAGCTCCGGTAGCTCCCGTCGCTCCTCTTGCTCCTCTTGCTCAGGGACGCGCGGCTGCAGCTCGACGCTAGGACGCGGCATTTTCGCCGGGTCCGTGTCTGCGGCACGCTGCGGATGCAGGCGCGCGAAGATCGTCGGCACAAGATAGAGCGCGATCAGGGCAGAGCCGCCCACGCCGCCCGCGACGGCGGTCGCCAGCGGCGGCCAGAAGGTGCCGCCCGCGACGATGAGCGGCACGAAGCCGCCGATGGTCGTGGCCGTGGTCGAGACGATGTGGCGCGTCGCGTCGACGACCACGTCCGCCATGGCGGCCTGGTCGCCGGCGAGCGCCCGCGGGTCGGCCTTCAGTGCCGACAGCACGATGATCGCGCCGTTGATCGCCAGCCCCATCATGCCGAGCGCGCCGATCAGCGCCATGTAGCCAAACGGGTAGCCGAACAGCCGCACGCCGAACAGCGCGAGCCCGAAGCTCAAGATTGCGACCACGCCGATCAGCGCCGCCTGCTTGAACGAGTTCAGCGACAGGATGATGACGACGGCCATCGCCAGCGCGAAGAAGACGAACATCGACAGCAGATTGCCGACCGACTCACCGCTCTCCTCGGCCTCGCCGCCGACCTGCAGGCTGTAGCCCGCGGGCAGTGAGAAGTCTGCTTCCGCTAGGCGCGCGTTGAAGGCTTTGAGTACGCCGGCCGGCAGCGTGAAGGGCACCAGATAGGCCTGGATCGTGGTCACGCGTTCGCCCTGGTGGCGATCGATGGCCGCGGCCGTGGGCCTTAGCTCCCAGCGGCCCAGCTCGTCGAGCGGCACGCCGCGGCCGAGCGACGTCGTCGTCGGCAGACTCATCAGGTCGCCGACCTGATCGCGGTAGCGATCCGCGAGGCGCACGCGCACGTCGAGTTCGGCGTTGCCCTCCTGCAGCGTCCCGGCCAGGCTGCCGGACAGCGAGGCGTTGAGACGGGCGGCGATCTCGCCGGTGGACAGCCCGGCCTGCGCCGCCGCGTTCTCGTCGGGTACGAAGGTGAGCTTCGGTTCCGCGGTGGTGAGCGTGGCTCGCGTGTAGGTCACGCTCGGCACGTCGGCGAGGATGCGCCGCAGCGCCTCCGCGCGATCGCGCAGCACTTCCAGGTCGCTGCCGGTCACCCGCAGCTCGATCGGCGCCGCCGTCGGCGGGCCCTGTTCGAAGGGGATGGCGAGCACCTCGGCCTCGGGCAGAGCGGCGGTGAGGGCGCGCTGAACCTCGGGCAGGATCTCCCGCGTGGCTGACGCCGAGCTGGTGTTCACCCAGGCGGCCGCAAAGCTCGCGACGCGCTCGTTCAGCGATACCACGTTGTAGTAAACGCGCGGCGCGCCTTCGCCCAGACTCCAGAACACGTCGGTGATGTCGGGGTTGGCGCGCAGCACCGCGTCAGCGCGTTCGGCGGCGGCGCGCGTGTCGTAGATCGAGCTGTGCGCGGGCAGCGACAGCTGCAGCTGAAACTGATTGCGATCGACGGGCGGAAAGAACTGCTGGGTCAGCGTCGGCGCCAGCGCGAAACCGATCAGGGGCAGCGCGCAGGCGACGGCGACGCCGATCCAGCGCCGTCGCAGCACGAGCTCGATGGAGCGCCGATAAGCGGCCGCCAGCCGCGGCGAGCTGAACCCGGACTGCCACCAGCGGGTGTTGCCCTCGCGGGACGGCCAGCGCCGCTCGAGGAAGCCGGCGACGGCCGGGATGATCGTCATGGCGAGCACGAACGAACTCGCGACAGACAGTGCGACGGTGACGCCCAGCGTGCCGGTGAAGTCGCCGACGCCGCCCGGCGAAAACGCGATCGGCATGAAGGCGAACACGGTCGTCGCGGTCGACGCGCCCAGCGGCACGAACAGATGGCGAATCGCGCGGCTGATCGCCGCTTCGATGGGATCGCCCTCCCGGCGGCGTAGCTTGTAGTCCTCCACCACGACGATGGCGTTGTCGATCAGCAGCCCCAGCGAAATGATCAGGCCGGTGACGGACATCTGGTGCAGCGGTATGCCCAGCGTCTGCATGCCCACCAGCACCATCGCGGCGGACAGCGGCAGCGCGACGCCCACGGTGAGCGCCGAGCGCACGCCCATGAACCAGATCAGCACCAGCAGCACGATCACCAGCGCGAACGCGAGGTTGATGCCCAGGCTGTTCATGCGCTCGCCGGTGTAGCCGTTCTGGCTGTAGACGACTTCCAGACCGACGCCTGCTGGCAGGGTGGCGGCGTAGTCGTCGATGACGTCGAGCGCGCGCGCGGTCCACTCGCCGATCTGCAGATTGGGCTGCATCTTCGCGTTGACGAAGATCACCTGGCGCCCATCGTGCAGCGCCATGGTGCTCGGGGGATCGACGCGATGGCGCGAAACCTCGGCGACGTCAGAGACGCGCAGCACGCTGCCCTGGGCGTCCGCGCGCAGCGGCACGCGGCCGATGCGCTCGGCGCTCGACAGCTCGGCGTCGACCTCGACCAGCAGGTCGGCGCTTGGGCCGCGCAGCCGACCCGACGGCAGCTTGGTGTCCGCGGCGCGGATGCGCGCGGCGATCTCGGCGGGGGTCAGGTTGACGTCCGCGAGCCGGTAGGGGTCCAGCGCGACCAGCACTTCCTCGTCGGCCGCGCCCCAGGCCTCCGCGCTCTCGGTGCCGGTGAGGTTCGCAAGCTTCAGGCGCAGGGTTTCGGCGACGCGCGACAGCAGGTTGAGCTGCACCTCGTCAGCACCCGGCGCGCCGCCGGCGGCGGTGGTCTGGCGCCAGTCGAACTTGACGATCAGGGTCGAGGCGAGCGGCTTGTTCATCAGCAGCTCGGGATCGGTCGCGGCGGCAGGCAGCGTGGCGCGGACGTCGCCGAGCCGATCGCGCACCTCGGACCAGATGCCGTCGACCTCGTCGGGGCCGACGCTGTCGTAGAGTTCCACCGAGACCACGGACAGACCGGCGCGTGACTGAGAGCTGAGCTGCTTGACCTCTGGCAGCTCGCGCAGCGCGGTCTCGATCGGCTCGCTGACGAGCGACTCGACCCTAAGCGCAGTAGCGCCGGGCAGGAAGGTGTTCACCCGCGCCCAGCGCTCGGTCATGGTCGGGTCTTCCTGGCGCGCGAGACCCTGGAAGGCCATCGAGCCCATGATGACGATGAACAGCGCGAGCAGCGCCGCGAGCCGGGGGTTGGTGTAAAAGGCGTTGGCGCGCATCAGCGATTCACCTGCAGCGCGACCTGGGTCTGGTCGGCCGCTACCGGCGTGACCCGCTGGCCGGGGACGATGCGCTGGACGCCGGTGGCGACGACGCGGTCCGCGTCGGTCAGCGTGCCGCGCGCGAAGACACGGTCCGCCTCGGAGTGCAGCACCTCCAGCAGGCGTCGTTCGATCCGGTCTTCGGCGTTGATGACGTACACGCTCCACAGGCCGCGGTCGGCGGCGGTCAGCGCGGCTAGCGGTATCCAGAAGCCCGGATCGGCGATGGCCTCGTCGACGCTCAGCTCGATGACGCGACCGGCGGCCAGGCCGGTGTCGGCAGGCTGAGCAAGTTCGAACACGGCCGTGACCGTGCGGGTCGCCGGATCGAGCTCCGGCAGCACGGCGCGCAGGGGCGCGCTGATCTGTGTGTCCCCGAGCCGCAGCGCGTAGCTGGCGCCCGGCTCGAGCCTTGCGGCGGTGTCCGAGGGCAGGCCGACGTGGGCCTCGAAGGCGTTGCGCTCAACCAGTTTCAGGACCGGCTGGCCGACGGTGATCTGGCTGCCTTCGTCGACGTAGCGGGCCTGCACGATGGCGTCGAAGGGCGCGCTCAGGGTTGCCTCGTCCAGCGCGACGCGCGCCGCTTGGGCCGCGGCCTCGGCCCGTCGGACGGCGGCCTTTGCAACCTTCACCTCGGCGAGGCGCGCGTGCAGGCCCAGCAGATTTTCGTCATAGGTCTGCTGCGGCGCGTGGCCGGAGTCGCGCAGCTTGCGCATGCGGCGTTCGGTGTTGGCCGCGAGCCGGGCGTTGGCTTCGCTCGCGTCCAGGCTCGCCCGCGCGAACTCGACGTCCGCGTTGGCGGCCTCAAGCTCCGCGCGTAGGACGCGGCTGTCCAGGCTCGCGAGTTCGGTGCCCGCGGCAACCCGGTCGCCGAGATCGGCGGCCACGGCGTCGACGTTGCCGCTGCGCTTGAAGCCGAGCTGCACCGTGCGCGCGGCCTCGACGCGGCCGGCGTAGCGGCGCGCAGAGGCGAAGCTGTCCTGCGCCTGGATCTGAAAATAGGGCACGGCGATGTCTGCCGCGGTCCCCACCGCGCAGAGGCTGCCCAAGACCAGCGTCGCGATGTGCGCGAGCGCCGCCGCGGTCCGTCGTCCGGTGGACGATCTGCCGCGAGTGTTCCTCCTCGTTCGACCCATCCCCGGGTCGCTCCCCAGATTACGTTCAGTCCCGAACATGGCGTCCTCCGCTCGTCGGTAGCCGGCCGCCGGTGGGTGGCAGGCTCGTTAATCTGGTGCTGCGCTTACCGCAACCCTGGCCCGGCCGATGTGGCCAGGGCTGATGTTGACAGCGAACACATTGGAGTCGATCCTAGCGTTTATGTGTTCAATGTCAACATCAGTCTGCGCTAAAGTAGGACTGCCCCAGTGAAGGTCTTGTGAATGGCCGCGAAGAGCAGTTACCACCATGGCGATCTCGCCGGCGAGCTGATGCAGCACGCCGTGCGGCACATCGCCGCTGAGGGCACGGAGTCGCTGAGTCTGCGCGCGCTGGCGCGCGCTGCGGGCGTCTCGCAGTCGGCCCCGTACCGGCACTTTCCCTCCAAGCGCTGCCTGCTGGCGGCGCTCGCGACCGAAGGCTTCGGCCGTCTCGAGCGCCAGATCGGCACGGCGCTGGCCGGCCACGATGACCTGGAAGCCCGGTTCCTGGCGATGGGCACCGCGTATGTGCAATTCGCCGTGGCGAACCCGACCCACTACCACCTGATGTTCGGCGCCGTGTTGGGCGACTTCTCTGACTACGACATGCTGGTCGAGGCCGCGACGCGGTGCTTCGCTCGCGTCACCGCGCTGCAGGAAGAGATCGTCGCGACCCACAGGCTGGAAGCGGACCCCGATCAGCTCGCCGGCGTGATCTGGGCAGGCGTGCACGGGACGGCGTCGCTGCTGCTGAACATGACGCGTCCGGCCGTGGCGGGTGCGCGCGAACCGGTGCCGCCGATGCTCGCCGTGCAGGCGCTCGGTGAGGACGTCGACGGCAGCCTGCGGCTGATGTACCGATCGCTCATCGGGGGCTGAAGCGCGGTGGCCGCGGGACGGGTCCGGGGCGGAAAGCGGACTGAGCGGCTAGGCCGAGACGCCGGCCCACAGCTCGCGGGCGGCCGCGCGATGCGCCGCCTGCAGGCCTTCGAGATCGATGCTCGTCAGCGTGCCGTCGCGCACCCGCCAGTCGCCGTCGACCAACACATGCCGGGCGTTCGTCGCGCCGCACAGCACCAGCGCGGCTAGCGGATCCTCCGCGCCGCTGAAGCGCGCCTCGTCGAGCGCGAACAGCGCGAGGTCTGCACACGCGCCGATGCCCAGATGGCCGAGCTGGGGTCGGTGCAGCAGGCGGGCGCTGCCCTCGGTCGCCCAGCGCAGGGCGTCGAGATGCGACGTCGCCGCGCCGGCGCCGAGGCGCTGCAGCAAGAACGCCTGGCGCACCTCCTGAATTAGATTGGAGCCGTCGTTCGACGCCGAGCCATCAACGCCCAGTCCGACGTTGGCACCGGCCGCCTCCAGCTCCGCCACGTGGCAGGTGCCGCTCGCGAGCAGCATGTTCGATGACGGGCAGTGACATACGCCGGCGCCGGCGGCGCCGATACGCTCGATCTCGGCGGGCGTGAAGTGAATGCCGTGGGCGAACCAGGTGCGGCACTCCAGCCAGCCGCAGTCGTCGATGTGATCGAGCGGCCGGCGGCCGAAGGTCTCGAGGCAGAACGCGTTTTCGTCTTCGGTCTCTGCCAGATGCGTGTGCAGCAAGGCGTCGTGCTGCGCCGCCAGCGTCGCGGTATCGCGCATCAGCCCGGGCGTGACCGAAAACGGCGAGCAGGGCGCGAGCGCGATCTGGCACAGCGCGTCGTCCGCGTCGTCGTGGACGTTTTTGAGCAATCGTTCGCTGTCGCGCAGGATCAGCGCCTCGTCCTGACAGACCGCATCCGGCGGCAGGCCGCCCGCGCTCTCGCCCAGGCTCATCGAGCCACGCGTCAAAACCGCACGCATGCCGACGGCGCGCATGGCCTGCGCCTGGACGTCGATTGCGTCGGTGAGCGACGCGGAGAACACGTAGTGGTGGTCCGCCGCCGTCGTGCAGCCCGACAGCAGCAGCTCTGCCGCGGCGAGGCGCGTCGACAGGTCGATCATCTCGGGCGTCAATCCCGCCCAGACGGGATACAGCGCTTGCAGCCAGGGAAACAGCGGCTTGTCGAGCGCGTTGATGTGCGCGCGGGTCAGCGTCTGATAGAAGTGGTGGTGCGTGTTGATCAGCCCGGGCAGCAGCACCAGATCGCGCGCGTCGACAATCTCGTCGATCGCGTCCGGCGTCGCGCCTGCTGCGACGTGCTCGACGATGCGATTGCCGGCGACGACCAGGCCGCCGTCGCGGCGCGCGCCCGTCATGGGGTCCCAGGTGATCAGGGGTTGTTTGATCCAGACGCGCATCGTTACCCGTTTACGACCCGTTTGAGGTTGCTGTCCCGTTGTTGGCGCTGTCCCTTTAGCGAGCCTGATTCCTGTGTGAAGCCCGAGCGAGCACCATGAGTGCGAAGGACAGGGCGCGTATAGTAAGCCTGCCGGATGCCCGGCGTCTGCGCGGCTGTTGTGCCGTGCGACAGCGAACAGCGACAGGCGATTTTCCGATCGATTCCGACGCCGATCAAAATTCCGCGACGAGCGCATCGGTCACAGACGACCACGAGCGCGGTCTGTGGATCAACGCCGACTGGGTGGCGCTGGACGATGCCCCGCCAGACGTCAGCCTGCTGCAGCACCTGCGCGAACAGGAAAGACTGACCGGTACCAAGGAAGGTTGCGCTTCCGGCGACTGCGGGGCGTGCAGCGTCCTGGTGCACGCTGCCGACGGCGGCGTGCACGCGGTGAACGCCTGCATCACGCCGCTCGGCGCCGTCCTCGGGGCTCAGGTAGTGACCGTCGAAGGCATCGGCACGCCGGAGGCCATGCATCCGGTGCAGCGGGCGATGGTCGAACTGCACGGTTCGCAGTGCGGATTCTGTACGCCGGGTTTCGTCGCAGCACTCGCGGCACACACGATCAATGGCACCGCCGAAGGTATCGCGGACGGCATCGCCGGCAATCTCTGCCGCTGCACCGGCTATGGCCCGATTCTCGCCGCGGGCCGCATCGCGTTCGACGTCATCGCGCGGGAACACGCCGCCGTCGCCAGAGACGCGCTGCCCGTGCTTGGGGCGGCTGCGCCTACGCACTTGGCGGCGCCGCGCTATCGGCGACCGCGTGATCGCGCGGAGCTGCACGCGGCGATGCGCGACGGCTGGCCGCTGATCGCCGGTGGCACCGATCGCTGGCTGGGCGTCAGCCAGCAGTTCGAGCGGCCGCCCGGCTGGGTGGACGTCAGCGTTGTGCGCGAACTCATGCGGCTCGAATACGAGCGCGACGAGTTGATCATCGGCTCGGCGGTCACGGTGGCGACGCTGGAGGCGTTCGCGCGCGAGCGCTCGAGTCTGCTCACCGAGATGCTGCGGCGCTACGGCTCGCCGCAGATTCGCGGCCGCGCGACCATCGGCGGCAACGTGGGCAACGCCTCGCCCATCGCGGACTGGCCGCCGGTGCTGCTCGCGCTCGGCGCGGACATCGTGCTCAGCGACGCCCGCGGCAGCGAACGGCGCCTGCCGCTCGCTGAGTACTGGCGCGGCTATCGCGAGACGGTGCGCGCCGCCGATGAATACATCGTTGAGTTTCGCGTGTCAGGTCCGATCGACTGGGCCGCGCTGAAAGTCTTCAAGGTCAGCAAGCGCGAGGACGACGATATCTCGACGGTGCTTGGGGCCTTCTATCTGCAGCGCGATGGCGCGATCGTGAATAAGGCGCGCGTCGCGTTCGGCGGCGTCGCGGCCACGCCCGTGCGGCTGCCGGCGGTAGAGGCCGCGCTTGTCGGGCGCGCTGCCGATGACGCGGGCGACGCGCTGGTCGCGCTGGATACGGCGCTCGCACCCATCACGGACGTGCGGGCGAGCGCCGATTACCGACGGGCGATGGCGGCCGCTCTGCTGCTGCGCGCGCTCGATGACGCGCCCGAGCCGCAGACGCTACAGGAGCTGCTGGATTGAGCCGGCCGCACGAATCCGCCGTCGGTCACGTCACCGGGACGGCGAACTACGTCGACGATCTGCCGCAGCCGGCCGACACGCTGCACGTCGCGACCGGCTATGCCGACGCGGCCCGCGCGACGATCGCTGCGCTGCGTCTCGACGCGGTGCGCGCGGCACCCGGCGTCGTGGACGTGGTCGTCGCCGCAGACATCCCCGGCAAGCTGGACGTGGGCCCTGTGTATCCGGGCGACCCGCTGCTGGCCGACGGCGAGCTGCGCTACGCGGCCCAGCCGCTGTTCGCCGTCGCGGCGACGAGCTTTGCGGCCGCGCAGCGCGCGGCGCGGATGATCGATGTGGATGTCGAGCCGCAGCCCGCGATTCTCAGCGTTGCCGACGCGCTGGCTGCCGACGCGGCGGTGCTGCCCAGCCGGCACTGGCACTTTGATGCCGAATCGGCTGCTACGCCTTCTACCCCTCCTGCACCTCCTACACAGGAGGCGACGCGCATCGCCGGCAAGCGCTATATACGCGGCCAGGAACATTTCTATCTCGAGGGTCAGGTCGCGCTCGCGATCCCTGAGGACGGCGGCGAGCTGCGCATCTATTCGTCCACCCAGTATCCGGACGAGGTGCAGCATCTGGTCGCGGGCGTGCTGGGTATACCGATGCATCGCGTGCGCGTGGTATGTCGACGCATGGGCGGCGCGTTCGGCGGCAAGGAGAGCCAGGCCGCCTCGCTCGCCTGCATCGCCGCGCTGTTCGCCTGGCGCACCGGCCGCGCGGTGAAGTACCGCATGCCGCGCCGCGACGACATGATTCAAACCGGTAAGCGACACGACTTTCACGCGGACTACGAGCTTGCGTGCGATGCGCAGGGTCGGTTGGTCGACGCGAAGGTCACGCTCGCCGGCAAGTGCGGCCATTCGCCGGATCTGTCGGAAGGCATCGTGGATCGCGCGATGTTTCATTTCGCGCACGCCTACTACGTGCCGAAGATCGACATCACGGGACACCGCAGTCGCACCGACACCGTTTCGAACACGGCCTTCCGCGGCTTTGGCGGCCCCCAGGGCATGCTGGTGATGGAGGCGGCGCTCGACGAGTTGGCGCACGCGGCGGCCATCGATCCGCTGAAGCTGCGCAGGACCAATCTGTTTGCTCCGGGGCGCGACGTCACCGCCTACGGCCAGCGCGTCGAGCAGTTCGTGCTCGCAGACATGCTGAGGCGGCTTGAGCGAGACTGCGATTACCGCCAGCGGCAGGCGACCGCGCGCGAGTTCAACGCGCGGCACAAACGCTTCAAGAAAGGCATGGCGCTGACGCCGGTGCAGTTCGGCATCTCGTTTACGGTGGCGCATCTGAATCAGACCGGCGCGCTGGTGCACGTCTACGCCGACGGCAGCATCGAGGTGAATCACGCGGGTACCGAGATGGGCCAGGGGCTGCACACGAAGATGATCGAGGTCGCGGCCCGCGTGTTCGGCGTCGCACGCGAGCGCGTGCGCGTGACCGCGACCCAGACGGATAAGGTGCCGAACGGCTCCCCGACCGCGGCGTCTGCCGGCTCGGATCTGAACGGCATGGCCGTACAGCGGGCGTGCCTGATGATTCGCGCGCGGCTGGCCGCGTTTGCGGCGAGCCAGGCCGGCGAGTCGCTGGGTGCCGCGGAGTCCACGCCGGCGCGCGAAGACGTCAGGTTCCGCGACGGCGACGTGAGCGTCGGCGCCTGGCGGCAGTCGTTCGATGCGCTCGTGGACGCGGCCTACCACGCGCGTGTGCAGCTCTCTGCGACCGGCTTTTACGCGACGCCCGAGGTGCACTTCGACAAGGAGGCGGGCCGGGGCAAACCGTTCTACTACTACGCCCATGGTGCTGCGGCGAGCGAGGTCGTCATCGACGTCACGACGGGCGAGTATCGGATCCTGCGCGTCGACATCCTGCACGACGTCGGCGCCTCGCTGCAGGAGGCGATGGATCGCGGCCAGATCGAAGGAGGCTACGTCCAGGGCCTCGGCTGGCTGACGACCGAGGAACTGCTGTGGGACGACGCGGGCCGCGTGATCTCCAACAGCCCCGCGAACTATAAGATTCCGACCGCTCACGATCGCCCCCGCGAACTCAACATCGATCTGTATCGCGCCGACAATCCGCAGCCGACCATTCGCCGCAGCAAGGCGGTCGGCGAGCCGCCGCTGATGCTCGCGATCTCGACCTGGTGTGCGCTGCGCGACGCGGCGAGCGCCGCCGGGGAGCACGCGGTGCTGCCGCGACTGGCCGCGCCCGCGACGCCCGAGGCCGTGTTCTGGGCGGTCCGCGAGGCGACCGGTGCGTCGCAGGACGCGAGCTGATGCACTGGTATCGGGCCATCGACCACTACGCGAGCGAAGGCCGGCCGTTCGTGATCGTGACCGTGCTGGCGACCACGGGCTCGGCACCGCGAGCGGCTGGGACGAAGCTGGTCGTCGGGCGCGACGGCATGCACGACAGCATCGGCGGCGGGGCGCTCGAGCACGCGGCGCTGGCGCGCGCACGCGAGCTGCTGGCGGCCGGCCGCCAGGCGAGCGAGATCGAGCACGTGCCGCTGGCAGCCGCTGCCGGGCAATGCTGCGGCGGCAGCGTAACCCTGCAGTTCGAGTGTTTTGCGGCGCCCGCGCTGACGGTCGATGTGATCGGTGGTGGCCACGTGGGTCGACGCGTCGTGAAACTGCTCGCCGACATGGACGCCCGGGTGCGCTGGCTGGACACGCGCGCTATCGAGGCGGAGTCGGGCGTGCGCTGCGAGCGCTTCGGTTCGGCGGCCGAAGGGCTCGCTCGGGTTCGCGACGACGCCGAGGTGCTGGTGCTCACGCACGATCACCAGCTCGACTTCGAACTGATCGAAGGTCTGCTGCGACGCGAAGGCGCACCGCAGGGCATCGGGCTGATCGGATCGGCGACGAAGTGGCAACGCTTTGCCGCCCGGCTGCGGCAGGCGGGCCTTACGCCGACCGATCTCGAGCGCGTGCGCTGCCCCGTTGGCGCCGGCGCGGGCCATCTGCGCGAGCCGATGGCGATCGCTGTCGCCATCGTGATGGAACTGATCGAGCGCCGGCCTGTTGCCGAGCCCGGCGCGACGCTCGGCTGGCGCCAGATCAAAGAGCGTCTGGTGCAGCAGCGCGTGACCGACGCGGATGCTGCCGCGCCCATCGTTCGGCGAGTCGAAGAGCCGTGAAGGGCCTCACCGAATTTAACGCGCTGTCGCTCGACGCGGCGCGCGACGCGCTGCTCGGCTGCTGCGCCAGCCCCGTGTGGGCGCGCGCGGTCGCGGCGGCGCGACCGTTTGCTAATTGGGATGCGCTGCTCGAACGCGCGCGCGCTGACTGGGAGGCGGTCGACGACGACGAGCGCCTGACGGCGTTCGCCGCCCACCCGCTGATCGGCGACGTCGAGCTGCTGCGCGAACGCTTCAATCGTTCCGGCGATCGCGCGAACGCCGAACAGGGTCAAGTTTTGGATGCGGATGACAGCGTGCTGGTCGATCTTGCGCGGCTGAACGTCGAATACCGCGAGCGTCACGGCTTCATTTTCATTATCTTTGCGCACGGCAAGAGCGCGCGGGAAATGCGCGATACCTTGCGCGAACGCCTACCGCGATCGACCCAATCAGAAATAATCGCCGCCGCACGCGAGCAGATGCAGATAACGGAGCTGCGCCTGCGAGCGCTGCTCGCGGCTGCAAGCCAAGGACAATGAATGAGTGTTTCCCTGAGCTCTCACGTGCTCGATCAAGATGCCGGCAGGCCCGCCGTTGGGCTGCTGATCGTGCTGTGCGATTCGCGCGGCTCTGAGTTGACCCGCGCCTGGACCAACGATGACGGACGCGTGAGCGCCTGGCCGGGCGTCGCGGGTCTGACCGCGGGCGAATACGAGCTGCGCTTCGAGACGGCCGCGTGGTACGCGGCGCGCGAAGAGACCTGTTTCTATCCGGAGGTCAGCGTGCGCTTCGTGGCGTCCGGCGGTCACTACCACGTGCCGCTGCTGCTGAACCGGCACGGCTACTCGACCTACCGCGGCAGCTAGACCATGGTGGCCGGCACGACACTCCGCGCCCGCGTGCTGAGCTTTCACGATGAGCCGGACGCGTCCGCGCTCGCGGCGGGCGCAGATCCGACCTCGGTTGCGGGCGTCGACTATCAGGACGACGCCGTCGTCGTCCTGCGGGACGGTCGCATCGATAGCGTCCTGCCCGCCGTCGCATACGAGCGCGAGGGCGGTCGGCTCGACGCCTGCGAAGACCTGCGCGACGCGCTGTTGATCCCCGGCATGATCGACACCCACATTCACTATTCGCAGATGGCGATCGTCGGCAGCTACGGCACCCAGCTGCTCGACTGGCTCGATCGCTACGCGTTTCCGGCGGAGATTGCCTTCGCCGATGCCGAGCACGCGGCGGCGCAGGCGGCGCTGTTCTTCGATCGGCTGTTCGCCAGGGGTACAACCAGCGCGCTCGTCTTCACGACGGTGCATCCGCAGGCGTGCGATGCATTGTTCGCAGAAGCTCAGCGACGCCGCGCGCGCATCGTCGCCGGCAAGGTGCTGATGAACCGCAACGCGCCGAGCGAGCTGCGCGACGCCGACGACGGAATGACCGCGAGCATGGCGCTGATCGAGCGCTGGCACGGATCGGATCGGCTGGCCTACGCCGTGACGCCGCGGTTCGCGCTGTCGTGTACGGCGGATCAGCTCGCTGCCGCCGGGGAGATCGTCCGCCGCTGCCCCGACGTCTATGTGCACAGCCACATCTCGGAGCACCCCGATGAGGTTGCGGCGACGCTCAGCGACTTTCCCGAGGCCGCAAACTACGCGGACGTCTATGATCGGTTTGGCCTGTTGACCGAGAAGAGCGTGTACGCGCACGGCATTCACCTCAGCGACGCCGAGCTGCGGCGTTTTGCCGAGGCGGGCGCGAGCGTGGCTTTCTGCCCCTCATCGAACCTGTTTCTGGGCAGCGGCCTGCTGGATCTGGCGCGCCTGCGAGCGTTCGGCGTTGGCATGGGCGTCGCGACCGACATCGGCGGCGGCACCGACTATTCGATGCTCAGCGCGCTGGGCGATGGCTATAAGGTCTGCCAGCTCAACGGCCAGAGCTGGCATCCGCTGTCGGCGCTGTACACCGCGACGCTCGGTAACGCGCGCGTCCTGGGTCTGCAGGACGCGATCGGGCGGGTCGCCGCGGGATTCGAGGCCGACTTCTGCGTTTTGCGCCCGAACCCGCACACGCTGCTCGGCGAGCGGTTGGCCGGCGAACGCGGTATCACCGACACGCTGTTCGCAGCGATGATCATGGACAGCGAAAACGCGATCGAACGAACCTACGTCGCCGGCGATATCGCGTGGCAGCGGCCCGCAGCCGGAGCGTCGCGCTGATGGATGGTGTCTGGCTCGATTGGCTGGCCTTTGTGCTGCGCTTCGCGCACGTCGTGACGGCCATCGCCTGGATCGGTGCGTCGTTCTATTTCATCTGGCTTGACCTGTCGCTCGAGACGCCGTCGGTGGAGAAGTCGGCGCGCGGTCTTGGCGGCGAGCTGTGGTCGATTCACGGCGGCGGGATTTACGAAGTCGGCAAATATCGACTGGCACCCCCGGCTATGCCGACGACGCTGCACTGGTTCAAGTGGGAGGCCTATAGCACTTGGCTGACCGGCAGCGGTCTGTTGATCGCGCTGTACTATCTGCGCGCGCAGAGCTATCTGGTCGATCCAAACGGTTGGGTGACGACGCCGGGCGCGGCCGTCGCGGCGAGTGTCGCGTACCTGCTGAGCGGCCTCGCGATCTACGAGACGCTGTTTCGCGCCCGTCTGCGTCCCGAGGGCTACGCCGCACTCGCCGCGCTCATGCTGCTGATCGCGGCCGCGAGCTATGTGGCCTTTGGCCTGTTCTCGGCCCGCGCCGCGATCGTCCACGTCGGTGCGCTGCTTGCCACGATCATGGCGGCGAATGTGTTTCTGGGCATCATCCCGTCGCAACGCGCTCTGGTCGCCGCGATCGAGGCCGGCACAGAGCCCGACGCCGAACGCGCGCTGGGCGCCAAGCTGCGTTCGACCCACAACAACTACTTCACGCTGCCGGTCCTGTTCTGCATGCTGGCCGGGCACGCGCCGTTCGTCTTCGGTCACCCGCACGCCTGGCTGCTGGTCGTGCTGATCTCGCTGGCCGCGGTGGTCGCGCGGCACTTCTTCAATCGCAAGCACGCCGGACACCGCCAGCCGATGTTTCTCGTCGGCGCTGCGGCGATCTTCGTGGCCGTAGCGTTCGGGGCGACCGTCGTGACGTCGACGAACGAAGCCGCGGCGCCCGCTGAAGACGAGGTCGCGCGGCTGGTCGCCCGCCACTGCACGGGCTGTCACGCGGCGCAGCCGACGCAGCCGGGTTTTGCCGCACCGCCCGGTGGATACATCTTTCTCGCACCCGCCGATCTTGCGACGCACGCAGCCCTAGTGACGACGTCGCTGACGAGCGGCTACATGCCGCTCGGTAACATGACGGGCATGACGGCGGAGGAGCGCGCCGCGCTCGTCGCCTGGGTGCAGGCCAACTAGTAGCAGGCTCTGGAACGAGCCCGAGAGTTTGCTGCAGCGAACTGCCGGCCTGCTACGCGTCTGAGCCGCCGTGCCGCTCGTACCAATGGCGCGCGATGTCCACGCGTCGACAGACCCAGACGTTCGAGTGATCCGCGACGTGCTGCAGGAAACGCCGCAGCGCGCGCGTCCGCCCGGGCCGGCCGACGAGCCGGCAGTGCAACCCGACGCTCATCATCTTCGGCGCGTCGGCGCCTTCGGCGTACAGCTCATCGAACGTATCGCGCAGATAGCGATAGAACTGATCGCCCTCGGCGAAGCCCTGCGGCGACGCGAAGCGCATGTCGTTGACGTCGAGCGTATAGGGCACCACGAGATGCGGCTTCGGCTCGCGGCGGTGCCAGTAGGGTAGGTCGTCGGCGTAGGAGTCGGCGTCGTAGAGAAAACCGCCCGCCTCGAGCAGCAGCGCGCGCGTATTCGGACTGTCTCTGCCGGTGTACCAGCCGAGCGGCCGACTGCCGGTGACGCGCGTATGAATCTCGATCGCCCGCTCGATGTGTTCGCGCTCGATCTCGGGCGGCATCTCCTGATGGTTGATCCAGCGCCACGCGTGGCTCGCGATTTCCCAGTCGGCGTCCAGCATGGCGGCGACCGCTTCGGGATGCCGCTCCAGCGCCATGGCGACGCCAAACACGGTCACCGGCATATCGAATTCGCGGAACAGCCGCTGCAGACGCCAGAAACCGGCGCGCGTGCCGTATTCGTACAACGACTCCATGCTCATGTGACGCATGGCGTAGGGCTCGGCGCCGGCGATCTCGGACAGGAAGGTTTCCGCGTGGGCGTCGCCGTGCAGGACGCTGTTCTCGCCGCCTTCCTCGAAGTTGATGACGAACTGCACGGCGATGCGCGCGTTGCCCGGCCATATTGGATCGGGCGGTGCGGCGCCGTAGCCCAGCAGGTCGCGGTCGTAGGTGGACACTGAAGAACGAGAGCCTGTGGCCTAGTGAACGAGCAGTGTAGCAGCGCGCGGCAGGCGCGACGCCCGGCTTGCGCCGGGCGTCGCTAGGTCAAGACATCAGGCTGGCGCTGCCGTCAGCCCGGGATTGCGCTGAGGATTAGTTGTTCGCCCCGAACGAGTACTCCAGCTCCAGGCCAAAGGAGCGCGGGCGGTTGATCGTGCCCGGAATGAACAGCGGTCCGGCGGCCATCTGCGACGGCGTTTCCGCGTTGCCGCCCAGCACGGTCGGGACTTCAAACGCCGAGTCGGTCAGGTTGCGGCCGAACACCGAGAAGATCAGGTTGTTCACGCGATAGCTGATCGCGGCGCTCAGGTCCTCGGTGTCGCTCGAGTCGACGCGCCCGACCGGCAGGTTCAGCACGTTGGTTTCGTAGTCGTCGCGAATGCTGTACTTGGCATAGATCTGCAGCTCGCCCGGTCCGATCTGCTGGGAGAAGTCGAAGCCGAGACCCAGCGTGTAGTCCGAGGCGTTTCGCGGCTTCAGGAAGGTCGCGTTGACCGGGTTGTCAATGTCGTCGGTCGGCGTCACGTCGATGACGAAGTCGTCGTACTCGGCGTCCAGCCAGCCGATGTTGGCGAACAGCAGCAGATTGGGCGTCGCCGCGAACTGCGCCTCGGCCTCGATGCCCTGGTAGGTGGCGGAGCCCGCGTTCTCGAACACCGTCGCCACAGTGCGGGTGTCCGGATCGAACTGCACGAACGACTCCTGCTTGTTCGAGAAGTCGTTGTTGAAGTACGCCGCGTTCAGGCGCAGGCGATTGCCGGCAAGCTGGCTCTTCAGGCCGATCTCCCAGGACTTGGCAAATTCCGGGTCGTACTGATCGCGTTCGAAATCGCGAATGTTCTGGTTGACGCCGAAGAAACCGCCGGAGTGAAAGCCCTCCGAATATGAGGCATAGACGATCGCCTCTTCGTTTAGCCGGTAGGTCGCGCCGAACCGGAAGGTCGTTTCCTTCCACGAATTGCTGAGATCGGCGAAGCCCGGGAAGTTGCGCAGCCGCTGGCGCTCGACGTTGGACAGATAGGACTGGCCCGCCATGAAGTCCTTTTCTTCTTTAGTCCAGCGCAGGCCGGCGTTCACGGCGAGGCGATCGGTCAGGTCGTATTCGAACTGGGCGAAGAAGGCGTTGGCGGTCGTTTCCTGAGTCTCGAACAGGATCTGTGTGACGTCGGCGCCGGGCGTGACCCCGTTGGGCAAACCGAGATCGCAGGAGATCGGAGCGAACAGGCCGTCGAGGCCGTTGGTGCCCTGGCAGGCCTGCCACAGCGCCGGCGTATAGGCGACCCCGCCGAACAGCGTGGCCCAGAACTGACCGCCGGTGACCCAGTCCTGCGTGAACTCGTTGTTCCAGTAGTAGTAGCCCGCGACCAGGGAGGCGCGATCCCACTGGCCTTCCAGGCGCAGCTCCTGGCTGAACTGATCGAAGTCGTTCCAGCGCTCGATGGTAATGAAGGGCGCACGCGAACCGTCGAAATCCGATATGCGGTACTCCTCCTGATCTCTATAGCCGGTGACCGAAACAACAGAAAGATTGTCGTTCAGGTTGAGCGACATGTTCAGGGTGACGGCGTTGGTTTCGAGCGAGGCGTCCTGCTCGGTGTCGTTCTCGGAAAAATTAGGTATGTCCAGGCTCTCGCGGCACACGCCCGGGATCGCCGCCTGGTAAACCGCGCACAGCGTGGTGCCAAGGGACAGGTCGACTTCGCGTGCGTCCTGCGGTGGCGCCGCCACCCCTGGCGCGAAGTTCATGTTGGTCTGAAAGGCATTGAGCTGGCTGTCGTCGTCGAAGCGCTCGACCGTGAGCGTGGCCTCGAAATTGTCGGTCGGAGTCGCCAGCAGCGTCAGGCCGTAGTTCAGATAGTCCTTCTTCGGCCCGTCGTTGCCCAGCGTGATGTTCTCGTAGTAGCCGTCGAGATCGAGTTTCGTCAGGAACACCTTGCCGGCCAGCGTGTCCTGCAGGATGGGAAAGTTGAGCACGCCGCGAAATTCGCGCTGGCCGTCTTCTCCCGCCGTCGCCTTGAAGCGGCCATCCAACTCGCCGTTGGGCCGGCTGCGAATGACGTGGACGACG
The DNA here is from genome assembly GCA_039029135.1 of Pseudomonadota bacterium. GTDB lineage: Bacteria > Pseudomonadota > Gammaproteobacteria > Pseudomonadales > Azotimanducaceae > JALZVT01. Next base: position 61,123 of record JBCCGT010000028.1, read on the forward strand.
CCGCCGACCGTGTTGCGCCCGAACAGCGTGCCCTGGGGACCACGCAGCACCTCGACGCGCTCCATATCGAAGTTTTCCAGCACCTGGCCCGCGAGCGAGCCCAGATAGATGCCGTCGATCATTACCGCGACCGGCGCGTCGAACGAGTTATCGTCGGTGCGGGTCGGGCTGATGCCGCGAATGGTGATCGAGGCGCCGTTGGACCGACTGCCGTCGGTGTCGATCGAGACGTTGGGCGCGAAGCCGTTCAGGTCTTCGAGGTTGCGAATGCTCGACTGGTTGAGATCCTCGGTGATCGCCGTGATGGCGATCGGCACGTCCTGGACGGACTCTTCGACCTTGCGTGCCGTAACCACGACCTCCTCGAGAACCGCGCGATTGGCCGGCTCCTGGGCCTGCGCGGGTTGCGGCAGCAGCGCGCTGGCATAGGCGCAGACAACAGCAAAGACCGATAAAAAACCGGCGCCAGCGGCGCCGCCCGTGATCCTGCGAATCATGGTAATCCCCTCCGTGTGACTTTCGATCGTCTCCGCGGATATTGTGGAGCAATCAACGAGGATCTGTCACCAAGCTCGTCTTGGGCGCTAACAGGCTGAAATTATTGCGTTTTTTTTGGCTATCCGGGACGTGCCAGTTTCTTGGAGGTGTCCATGCAGCACGGGCACTGCGCGTGACGCTAGCGATAGGGTCTGAAAAACGCCTCGTTGCCGATGCGACGCTGGTGCTCGTAGCGCACGATGATGGACAGCACGTGAGCGAGGCCGCGCAGTTCGCCCATCTGGCGAAACTTGCGGGAATCGGTGACCACGTAAGAATCGAGACATCGCGAGGGCGCACGCGCCAGCGCGGCATCCGAAAACGCGAGGTCCTCGAGCTCGTGGTCCGGAAATCCGCCGAGCGAATCGAAGAACGCACGCCGGACGAACATCGACTGATCGCCGTAGATGACGCCGGTCTTGCGCCAGCGATAGTTGTGCAGCCACGAGATGAACGCGAGCCGCCGGTTGCTGTCTGAAAAGCGGTGCCGAAAACCGCCCCACTGACACTCGGTATCGTCGAGTGCGCACGCGAGTTCGGTTAGCGCGTCGCGATCGAGGCTGGAATCCGCGTGATGGAACAACAGGCAATCCGCGTCGGTCCGGCCGGCCGCGTGATTCATCTGGGGCCCGCGTCCCTTTGGGCCGGTCAGCAGCCGCA
>JBCCGT010000029.1:0-54933 GCA_039029135.1 Pseudomonadota bacterium
CCGCGCAGATCACTCAATCGGCCCGGATGCTAACGCCATCCCCGACCGCAAGCACACCCCCCCGCCCCCCCCCCCCCCCCCCCCCCCCCTCTGCCACCCCAACCTGGTGGGACCTGCGGCGTGCCGCGCGCCCCCCCCCCCCCCCCCCGACTCTGACCCCTTGCTGCGCTAGCCGCCATCGCGACGCGCCTCTAGACTGCGCGCAATCCGACGAATGCCGACAGTTCGCCATGCACAGCTCCCGACAACGCCTGTTTCTGCTCTGCGCCCTCGCCATTTGCGCGTGCAGCGACAACACCTCCCGATCGCTGAGCGTCGATGCGCCACAGCTCGAATACCCCGCAGCGGCACCGGGAGACACGACCGACGACTATCACGGCACCATCGTCGCGGACCCTTATCGCTGGCTGGAAGGCGATGTGCGCGACGAACCCGACGTCGCCGGCTGGGTCGACGCACAGAATTCGGTCAGCGAACGCTACCTCGCCGCGCTGCCCGAGCGCGCGCCGATACACGCACGATTGGAATCCCTGTGGGACTACGAACGCGCCTCGGTGCCGAGCAAGCGCGGCGCGTTCTACTTCACGCGCCACAACGATGGGCTGGCCAACCAGGCGCGCGTCTATCGCAGCGCCAACGCGGAGCAGCTAGGCGATCTGATCCTGGATCCCAACACCTGGTCGGAGGACGGCACCGTCGCGCTCGCCGGGTACGATGCGGACCCCAGCGGGCGCTACGTCGCCTACCTCATACAGGACGGCGGCAGCGACTGGCGCACCGCCCGCATTTACGACGTGCAAACCGGCAAGGATCTGCCGGAGACGCTGCGGTGGCTCAAGTTCACGGGCATTAGCTGGCAGGCGGACGGCTCGGGCTTTTACTACAGCCGCTATCCCGCGACCGAGTCCGGCGCGTTTCAGCGCCTCAATGAAAACCACACCGTGTACTTCCACCGGCTCAACACGGAGCAGAGCGCGGACGAGGAGGTGTTCACCGACCCGGAACATCCGCGCCGCAGCTATTTCGCCGAGGCGACGAGCGACGGCCGCCATCTGCTGATCACCGCATCGGTTGGTACCGACGATCGCTACGAGGTGCATCTCGGCACCCAGCAGTCGCGCGGTCTCGGCGCGTTTCGCAAGGTCGTCAGCGGTTTCGACTACGACTACTCGTTCGTCGCCAACCGCGGCAACGCGCTGTTCTTTTTCACCAACGAAGACGCCCCGCGCGGACGCGTGGTCCTGCTGGATGCGGGCGCGCCGCAGCCGATGCCACGCGAGATCGTCGCGACGGCAGAAGACACGCTCGACGGCGTCGCGCTGGTCGGTGACGTGCTGGTGCTGCAGTACCTGCACCACGCGCGCTCCAAAGTGCAGCTTTTGAAGCTCGCGGGCGCTGGCGTCGAGCCGCTACGGGAATTGGAACTACCCGGTATCGGCACGGTAAGCGGATTCGAAAGCAGCCTCGACGGCGAGACTTTCTTTACCTATTCGAGCGTCAACCGACCGCCGACCACCTATCGCTATGACGTCGCTGTCGGCGAGCGCACGACACTGCGCGAACCCGATGTGGGCTTCGATCCGGACGACTTCAGCGTGCAGCAGGTGTTCTACAGCTCCCGCGATGGCACCCGCATCCCGATGCTCATCACGCATCGCAAGGACGTCGCGCTCGAGAACGCGCCTACGCTGCTGTACGGGTACGGCGGCTTCAACATATCGCTGCGCCCAACGTTCTCGGTATCGCGCATGGGCTGGCTGTCGCTGGGCGGCGTCTACGCGGTCGCGAACCTGCGCGGCGGTGGCGAGTACGGCTCCGAGTGGCACAAGGCAGGCACGGGCGCCAACAAACAGAACGTCTTCGACGATTTCATCGCGGCGGCCGAACACCTGATCGACGAAGGCATCACCTCGCCCGAGAAACTCGCCATCTACGGCCGCAGCAACGGTGGCCTGCTGGTCGGCGCCGTCCTGAACCAGCGACCGGACCTATTCGCGGCCGCCCTGCCCGCCGTGGGCGTGATGGATATGCTGCGCTTTCAGCGGTTCACCGCCGGCCGTTTCTGGACCGACGACTACGGCGCCAGCGACAACGCCGACGAGTTCGCCGCCCTCCATGCCTACTCGCCGTACCACAACATTCGCGACCAGGCCTACCCGCCGGTGTTGATCACGACGGCAGACACCGACGATCGGGTCGTGCCCGGCCACAGCTTCAAGTACGCGGCGCGCTTGCAGGCCGCGGACACGGGCGGCGCCCCAAAGCTGATCCGAATCGAAACGCGTGCGGGACACGGCTCCGGCAAACCCACGGCGATGGTAATCGACGAGTACGCGGACATGTGGGCGTTCATCGCGCACCACACGGGCCTGGAAGTCGACGACGACTAAAAGCTGACTCTGTCCACGCCCTGGTTCACAGCCGGGCTGTGCACAGCGCCCGGCGCCCCCGACGAGCGCTTGGCATTTGACAGGAAGTTGATCTTTACAGTCAGGGAATAGACGAAGCTGTCAAACAACGGGCGCAAGCCAACCTCTAGTGTGCGTGCATCACATTGGAGACATTGGCATGACGGACAGCGTCTTTCTCGGCGAACTCTGGCGCCTATTCGCCACCCTGCTCGTGTTGGGCATGCAGGCCGGTTTCCTGCTGCTCGAAGCCGGCAGCGTGCGGGCAAAGAACACCGTCAATGTCGCGCAGAAAAACGTCACTGACCTGGCAATCTGCTGGTCGCTGTTCCTCGTACTCGGCTTCTGGATTGCGTTTGGCCTGCCTTCACCGATATGGACGAGCGCCTCGATAACGGCGCTCTCCGCACCGCTGATCGACTTCATGTTCCAGCTGGCGTTCTGCGGCGCCGCCGCGACGATCATTGCCGGCGCCGTCGCCGAGCGCATGCGCTTCGTCGCCTACGCGTGGCTCACCGTGGTCGTGGTCGCCTTCATCTATCCGCTGATCGCCTGGCTGTGCTGGGGGAACCTGTTCATCAACGACCGCGCCGCGCCGCTTGCCGATGCCGGCTTCGTGGACTTCGCCGGGGGCACGGTCGTGCACGGTACGTCTGCCGCGGTGGCGCTAGCGGCGATCGTGATACTCGGGCCTCGCGACGGTCGCTTCGACGCCAACGGCGCGGTGCGTCCTATCCCCGGAAACTCGCCCGTCCTGTCGCTACTCGGGTTGATCGTGCTGCTGGTCGGCTGGTTCGGTTTCAACGCGGGTGCCCTGAACCCCGACCATCCGCGTTTCGCGACGACCATCATGGCCACCGCAAGCGCCGGCTGCTTCGGTGCGCTGGTCGGATTGCTGTTGGGCTGTCGTCTCGACGGCGGCATCTTTAATCCAACGCGGTCCATCAACGGCGTACTGGGTGGCCTGGTCGCCGTGACCGCTGGTGCAGGGTTCGCAGACGTTTGGCACGCGACGCTGCTTGGCTGCGTCGGCGGCGCCCTGGCCTTGCTGACATCCGACTGGCTTACCAAGCGGATGCGCCTCGACGATCCGCTGGACGTGGTTGCCGTGCACGGCGCCCCCGGCTTGCTGGGCACCGTCGCCGTCGCCTGGATGCTGCCCACCAGCGAGCTCGTCGGCGGCTCCGTGGCGTTGCAGGCTGCTGTGCAGCTGGGCGGCGGGGTGATCTGCTTTGTTGTGTGCTTCGTCTGCGCGATCACGGCGCTGCGCGCGATCCGCGTGTTCACGCCCCTACGCGTCAGCGCGCAGGATGAATACCTCGGTCTCAACTTCACCGAGCACGGCGTGTCGATCGATACGCAGCGCCTGAAGCGCGCGCTCGACAGCCAGCTCGCCAACGGCGCTTTCGATGACTCTCTGAAGGTGGACAACGACCTTCACGATGACGCGAGCGAACTGGCCGAGTCGCTGAACGCGCTGCTCAACCGCCACGAGCAGGCGCGCACGACAATCCAGAGTCAGGCAAAACGCTTCCAGCACTTCGCCAGCACGACCGCAGACGTGCTGTGGGAGACCGACAGCGAGCTGACGATCACCTACTTCAAGGGGCGATCGGCCAGTCACGACAGTCGCATCGCAGAGCGCATGCCCGAGCTGTTCGACCTGTTCATCTGTTCCCGCCAGGACAGGCTGGGCGGCAAGAACAAGGTCTCTCGCCAGGAGCCGCTGGGCTCGTTCCGCGCGCGCCTGGACTACGGCGGCACGCTGGGCGAGCGAATCTTCGACGTCACCGGAGTGCCCTACTTCGACAACGACGGCAGGCTGCTCGGCTATCGCGGCGGCGCCAACGACATCACCGAACGCCAGATCGCCCAGGAGCGGGCCAGCTATCTTGCGTTCCACGACGAACTCACCGGTCTGGGCAATCGTCGCTCGCTCGCAGAGCGCCTCGCCGACTCGCTGTCCGAGGCCGACGCGCAGGGCGAGATCGTGGTCGTCGCCGCCATCGATCTGGACGGGTTCAAGGAGGTCAATGACGCGTACGGCCACGCCACGGGGGACCAGCTACTCGAGGCGGTGGCGCAGCGTCTGCGCGACAGCATCAGAAGTGGCGACGACATCTATCGCACCGGCGGCGACGAGTTCGTCGCGGTGCTGACCGGCTTCGATGAGACGACCTGCCATCAGGACGCCGGCCGCTGGTGCCAGCGAATCATCGACGCTTTGCAAGAGCCCTTTGGCATCGAAACGCTGACGATCAGCGTCGGGGCGAGCATCGGCATCAGCCTGTTTCCGCACGATTCGCGGGCCCAGCAGGACCTGGTGCGCATGGCCGACATCGCGATGTATCAGGCGAAGGTAAACGGCAAGGGACACGTTATTCCGTTCGATGCGTCCATGGACGAGGAGGCTCAGCGCCGCCGCGAGCTGGAAAGCGCGCTGCACACCGCGCTCGAGGAGCGGCAGTTCTTCATGTCGTACCAGCCCAAGTACAGCATCCAGTCGAACTCCCTCATCGGCTTCGAGGCGCTGGTCCGCTGGCAGCACCCGGAGCGCGGCGAGCTCGCGCCCGGCGAGTTCTTGCCCGCGCTCGACCATCTACAGCTCATGCCTGAGCTCGGCGAGTACGTGCTCGGCGAAGCCTGTCAGTTCGCCGCCACCTGGCCCGACTACGAAGGCATCCACGTCGCGGTCAACGTGTCGCCGCACCACCTGACCCACCCCGGCTTCTTCAACTGCGTTCAGGACGCGCTCGCCCAGAGCGGCCTGGAACCGACGCGCCTGGAGCTAGAGGTGACGGAAGAGGTGTTGATCACCGACTTCGCTCAGGCGCAGCGAGTGCTGGAGCGAATCTCCGCGCTCGGCGTGAAGATCGCCGTCGACGACTTCGGCAAAGGCAGCACCTCGCTGCGCTACCTGCAGCAATTCCCGCTGGACAAGCTGAAGATCGACAAGTCGTTCATCCGTAACATCGCAAGCGACCCCAAGGCACGGGAGATCGCACGCTCTGTCGTGCAGCTCGGGCACCATCTCGGACTGGTGGTCACCGCAGAAGGGGTGGAGGAAAGCGATCAGCTCCAGCAGCTCAGCGAATGGAACTGCGACGAGGCACAGGGGTTCTTGTTTTCGCGACCTGTCGACAAGGGCACGGTCACGGGACTGCTGGATCCAAAGGGCGAAGCGGACAGCGCGGCGGGCTAGAACACGCACCCGACAGCGCAACGCGCGCCAGCGCATACCAAGGGCTGCACCAACAATCATCACCCGGCGCACGATCCATCGTTGCCGCCGAGTGCCCAAGACGATCTCAGGCATGCTGCGCCCAAGTCGGTGAACGACTGCCGCCATGAATCGACGAAGGTGCGCAAGGTCACCATAATCGGCGGTGATTCGGTGCAGACTTTATCGATAACCGCTGAGAGGGCTGCATGCGCAACCCCGACCTGACCATCTTCTATCAGTTCGACCCGTGGGATGCGTCGATTGGCGGCATACAGACGATCGTGCGCTACTTCATCAAGTTCGCGCCTGACGATCTGAACCTGAAACTCGTCGGCACCCAGAGCGATCCCGAGGGTCCGATCGGGGAGTGGCTACACAGGGAACTCGACGGCCGGGCGATCGATTTTTTTCCGCTGTTTCATCTGCCCGATGACGACGCGCGCAAACTGATACCGACCTCGGTGCGCTATACCTGGTCGCTGCTGTGGCAGAACTTCTCGGGCGATTTTCTGCACTTCCACCGCATCGAGCCCACCCTCGCAACCGCGCGCTGGCGCGGCCACAAGACGCTGTTCGTACACAACGATATCCACCAACAAATACAGGCGCAGGACGTCGACGAAGGCATTCTGTGGAAGCGCTTCCCCAAGGTGTACTTCGCGCTGGAGAAGCGCCTGATCAGCCAGTTCGATCGCGTTCTGTCGTGTAACTCCGAGTCGACCGAGCTGTACAAGGCGCAATATCCAGAGTTCGCCGATCGGGTGGCCTCTTATCGCAACACGTTCGACGGCGATCGCTTTTATCCCTTTGATGCGCCAGAGCGCGAACAACGGCGGCAGGCCTATGCGGCCGAGCGCGGGCAGCCGTCCGACACCCGTTACCTGCTGTTCGCGGGACGGCTGCACCCGCAGAAGGATCCTCTGCTGCTGATTCGCTCGATGCACCACGTCGCGCCACAGACCGTGCATCTGCTGATCGCCGGCGCCGGCGAGCTGGCGGAGACGATGCGCGAAGAGATTCGCGCGCAGGGCCTGGAGACGCGCGTGACGATGCTGGGCCCGGTCGCGCAACAGGAACTGGCCGACCTGCATCGCATATCGAGCGCGTTCGTCCTCAGCAGCGCCTATGAGGGGCTGCCGCTGGTCGTGCTCGAGGCGCTCGCCTGCGGCACGCCGATCGTCACCACCCGCGCGGGCGAGACGCCGCGTCTGCTGTCTCCCGACAGCGGCGTCGTCTGTGAGGAGCGCACGCCGGAGGCGCTGGGACAGTCCATACAGCAGGTGCTGGCAGATCCGGCGCGTTACAGCGCCCTGGCGTGCACCGACAACGCCGCACCCTACAGCGCCAAAACCGTCATTCAAAAAATCTACGACGACATGCTCGCGAGCTGGACACCCAGCTAGACCGGGACACTGCGTCCCCGCGAACACCAATCATACCGAGTCTATTTTGATTAAAACGCAGCGCATACCCGCGCCAGATCATCGGGGCACGGGTGGCGTTCGCCATCAAAACAGCGCTAGGGTTAGCGGGGCATAGACAACAATAAGGATGTTCTGGTGAAACCCATACTCACTGCGTTCTGCGTACTCGCTCTGACGGCCTGCGGCTCGACGGGTCCGATCAAACCGGCTGAAGGTGAGGAAGGCGCCCAAAGCCTCGACTTCTCAAGCTACGACCAGGTCATCGTCCGGGCGTTTGCCGACGGGACCAAGAAACAGAACATGCCCGAGACCGCCGGCCGGTTGTTCGCGGACATCATCGCCGCAGAGGTCAGGTCGACCGGCGAATTCGAGAGCGTGCAGGTCGACGACGGCGAGGGTCGAGCCATCGTGATTGGCGGCGACGTTACGCGCTACGCCAGGGGCAACGGCGCGATGAAGTTCCTCGTCGGCCTGGGGGCAGGCAGCACCCACTTCGAAGCGGAGGTCACCTTCGTCGATTCCGAAACGGGCGAAACGCTGGGCAATCTGTCGGTCGACAAGAACAGCTGGGCGCTCGGCGGTGCGATCGCCGCATCCCAATCGGTCGAAGACTTCATGACCGCTGCGGCTCGCAAGATCGCCAAGGAGATGTCGCAGGCCGCGACGGACGAGTAGTCCTGAGCGCGGAGGCGCGTACCAGGCGGTGTGGGCGGCTCGTTGGGAGCAGACGCGAGGTTAAAAACTCCACGCTTCTGTGGCCGAGTCGCGCACTTGCCAGCTGAAAGACGATAGACGCGTCCGACGATGCGCAGTCAACCAGGCGGAGAAGCATCGCCTTTCGCTAGCCATCAATCCGGCAAACCCAGCACCCGCTTCGCGATGATGTTGAGCTGCACCTCGTTGGTACCGCCGTAGATCGTCACCGCGCGATCGCGCAAAAACGAACGCGTGCTGTCGAGCTCTGCCTCGCTAAAGCCGGCGCCCGTCCAGCCCATGCCCTGACTGCCGCGCAGCGTCGCGCGCAGCTCCGAGTTGTTTTTTGCGAGCGTCGAGCCGACGTACTTAAAGATCGACGTTGCCGCACCCGGCGCGCCGCCGGACTGCCGCTCCTGGATCGCGCGCCGGGTCGTCAGGTTCAGCGCCCGCTCCTGCATCACGTGCTCTAGCACCTGGGTGCGCGCGCCGTCGCTGTCGATGCGCCCGCTGTCGGTAGCGCAGTATTCGGCGGCGAGACGCAGCAGACCGTGCGCCTTGGGCTTCGCGCGCTTCTTACGCTTGGTGGCCGGTCCGGTCGTGCCACCGGAGCGCTCGTACTGCAGCAGGCGCTTGGCGATCGTCCAGCCCTGGTTCAGTTCGCCGATCAGGTCTTCTTTGCGCGCGACCGCGTTATCGAAAAAGGTTTCGCAGAACGGCGACGAGCCGGAGATCAGCGAGATCGGCTTCACCGTCACGCCGCTCTGGTGCATGTCGAGCAGCATGAAGCTGATGCCGTTGTGCTTCGGCGCGCTCGGGTCCGTGCGCACCAGTACGAACATCCAGTCCGCGTGGTCGCCGCCGGACGTCCAGATTTTTTGGCCGTTGATGAGATAGTGATCGCCGTTATCTTCGGCCCGCGTGCGCAGGCCCGCGAGATCGGAACCCGCGCCCGGTTCGCTGTAGCCCTGACACCAGGTGACCTCGCCGCTGGTGATTCGCGGCAGGTGGCGCGCCTTCTGTTCCTCGGTGCCGAACTCCAGCAGCGTGGGGCCGATCATGACCAGGCCCATGCCCGTCGCGGGCGGTAGAGCCCCAAGCGCCTGCATCTCTTCGGCGAGCACCGCGGCGTGCGCGGCGTCGAGACCGCCGCCGCCGTATTTGACGTCCCAGGTGGGCGCGAGCCAGCCGCGGGTCGCGGCGCGCTGACACCACAGCTTCGCATCGTCGCGCTGATAGAACGCCGGCGCGTCTTCGAAGTGGATGGCCTGACGGCACATGCTCGGCGGGCAGTTGTCTTCCAGCCAGTCGCGGGCCTCCGCGCGAAATTCTTTCAGACTCATAGTTTCCTCACTGATTGTTTTGACGTTGCCTCAGCCGTCGCTCTGACCGGCACCCTGCAGCTCGGCGACGCGTTCCTGCGCGTGGACGATAAAGCGCTCAAGCAGTTCGAGCGGCTGGGCGCCCACCACCGCCATGCCGCCGGCGACGAAGGTCGGCACGCCGGTGACTCCATAGTTGCGCGCCTTCGCCCAGTCCGCGTCGACGGCCGGCGAGAAAGAGCGCTGTTCCAGCACGCTGCGCGCCGCGTCCGCATCCAGCCCGACCCCGGCCGCCAGGCCAACCAGCACCTCCGGATCGGAGATGTTGGCGCCGTCGGCGAAATAGGCGCGGTAGATCGCATCGTGCAGCGCCGCCCCGTTCGGCTGCCAGTCGGCCCACTTGCCCAGTTCCTGGGCCAGCCGGCTGTTGTAGGTGTGGCTGCGCTCGCCGTAGGGCAGACCGACCTGCTCGGCCTCGTAGCGCATCTTCACGTGCATGCGGTCGATGTTGACGCGACCGGCGAACAGATCCTCGAGTGCCGCACCCTCCTGCGGCGTTTCGGGATGCAGCGGGTGGAACACAAGCCGCAGATCCAGATCGAACCGCTGCTGCAACGCCTCAACACGCCCGGTGCTGAAGTAGCACCAGGGTCAGATGTAGTCGGTGAACATCTCCAGGACGAGTCGCATGCGGGTCTGCTCCTTGGCTTGCCGGGAACGGGGTTGCCCACAGTGTCACTTGAAAGCCCCCTCCAGCGCCAGCCGAGCAACGGGCACCACGCGCGCCGCCGATATCGTTGACTCGACAACCAGTATTGCGTAGGGTGCGCGCCCGTTTGCACTTCGAGGGTGCCCCCGTGCGCCTCTGTCCCTGCCTTCCCATGGCGAATCTCGTGGCGAACTTCGGCGACGCCGGCAATCGGCCGCGCTAATGACGCCAAAGCTCGCCCATATCCACAGCCCCTGACCGCGTCGGGTCTTTGCATCCTGCTGTGTCGGCCGCGCATCCCGCGCGCGGCGACGGCAGCGTCGACAAACCGGTCGCCGCCGGGCTTGTTGTGTCTGCCGTCAGGAACTCAAAACCATGCTCAAGCAGGAAGTCGAAGAGATCATCGCCTGCCTCCCAGCAGAGAGAACGATCTTCCATTACTACCGCGACCGCTACGCCTTCGCGCTGCTGGCGCGTGCCTGCGCGCGCTACCCGAGTGTCCGCGCGCTGCGCGCGAGCCCCTTTCGAGCCTTGCTCGAGAAACCCATCGTGCGCGCTCATCTCGCCACCACGGGCGCCGCGTCCCCGTTCGACTTCGGCGTCGACAGCTACTGGCCGAGCGACGGTCACGAGAACTACACCCTGACGCTGTCCGGGTGGGGCTCCAACCACCAGTGGCGAGACAATCAGACGAGCCGCCGCGGCTACAACCTCGTGCTGCAGCTCAACCTGGACACGGGCGCGTTCGCGCGCTTCGCGCGGCTACAACGCCATCGCCCACCCGACCTGCGATCGAGAAGGCAACGCGCACCGGGAGACGCTCGCCTGGGCGCGGCTCGACGTCAGCTTCGCCACCGATGAGGTACTGATCGAAGAGATTCAGAGCGACTTCGTCAGGTTCGTCGAGTGGCGTCGGCGGGATCATGCCGATCACGCGGCCGTGCGCCGCTTCCTCCAGCCCTATCGCGAGACCTGGCAGGAGGCCATGCTGACCGCAACGCTGGAATTCGTGTGGCGCGAACTGGGTATCACGAACATCTACTATCACGAGTTTCGGACCGGCTGCGATCTGAAGCGCATTCGCTACGGGCATCCGCCGCGGTCGATCTACGAGGCGCTGCCGCGAAAATTCTGCATGCACACCGCTGCACACATCCCGCGGTTTCTGCGCGGCGATCGGTCGACACGCAGACTGTTGAAGCGCCTGAACGCGCCGCGTTTTTATACGCACGGCGACGATCTGCAAACGACGCGCACGGAGCGATCAGCATGCAGCTAACGGACGAGTTTCGAACCAACATCGTCAGCTTTCACCCGACCGGCGAGCGCTGGCTCGCCGCCCTACCCGCTCGCGTCGACGCGCTCGCGGCTCGCTGGCAGATCGACGACCTGCAGACGATGCCGCGCCTGACGTTCAACTTCGTGGCCCGCGGGCGCAGGGCCAACGAACCCGTAGTGCTGAAGGTCAGCCTGGATGAGAAGGAACTCGCAAAGGAACTGCGCTGGCTGCGGCTACACGCGACCGGCTCGGTGATTGATGTGCTCGAACAGACGCAGGATGCCTATCTCATGCCGAGGCTCGACCCCGGCGAATCGCTGCGCGAGGCCCTGACGGCATCGAAGTCGCTGACCGACGATGCGGCGACGGCGCTGCTGGCGGCGGCCATCGCCGGCGCGCCGCGCCTGCCGGCACAGCCCGGGTTTCCATCTGTAGCGCAGTGGTTCGGCGGCGGCTGGGACGACTATCTGCGCCGCTTCGGCGACGCGGGGCCGCTGACCGACGTCGCGAGAGTCCGCGCGGTCGCGGGCGAGCTGTTCGCTGCCGGGCCCGAAGAGGCGCTGCTGCACGGCGATCTGCATCACGGCAACCTGCTGCTCGATGGATCGCGGTGGCTCATCACGGACCCGCACGGCGTCAACGGCGATCCGGCCCACGAGTGCGCCGCGCTGCTGCGCAACTGTCTGCCAGAGGACATCGAGGGCGCGGTCACGCGCCGGGTAGCGATCCTTGCCGAGGTGCTCGACATCGACGCCGGCCGCATCGCCGGCTGGGGCTATGCGCAGACGCGGCTGTCCCAGGCGTGGAGCCTGGTCGCAGGCGCAGGAGAGGAAGACTACAGCGCCGATCGGGCCGGTGAGGCGCTGTTTCGTCTATACGCGCGCCGGTGAACCGAAGGCGCTAGAACTCGTTGATGGGTCTGCGCGTGCAGGTCGTGTCGGCCATGGAACCGATGTCGTCCGAGTCGGAGACGACCTCGAAGTCTGCCCAGGTCAGCTTGGCGATGCCGGTCAGATCGAACGGGTTTAGCCGGATGTCCGGGTCGTTCCAACTGTGTTCCGACAGCGCGTCATTCGACGCGATGATCATGCGCGGGCCGCCGTCGATGTGGAACATGCCATAGCGCTGCAGGGCCACCAGCACGACGCGCAGCGCGGGCGGCCAGCGCTCGGCGATCTCGAAGTCGCCGCGCAGCCGCAGCCGCGATCCGTACAGCATCGGCTGACCCGGCCCCGCTTCGGGCGGCCCCCAGCTAGTGCGGATCGGATTGTGCGTCGCGGGGCGCGCGTAAAGGTCGCGCTGCACCCAGGCGTTCGGCAGCGTAAACGCCAGTGCGTGCCGAATCTCGCCGGCCTTGATCTCACCCGGCGTCACCAGCATCGGGATGTAGGGCAGCCCCGCGGCGTTCGCGGAGGTACAGGACAGGCCGCGCAGGTTGGCCGGCTGCGGTGCGCGCAGGTCCCAGTAGTTGGCGCAGCCACCCAGAAAGGCGCTCTTGTCCGGGCCCGGGCTATAGGCGCGCCACTGCTCGTAGATGCGGCCGTTGTCCAGATTCACCGAGTAGAGGTGGCAATCGCTGTTGGTCGTGCAGCGATAGTCGAACTCGTTCTGCAGACGCCCGCCGGGCGGCACCGGCATGCGAATCCGGTCGCAGTGGGGCGTGAAGAAATCATCGTAGTCGAGGCCGACCGCGGTCGTGCGCGGCGTGAACTCATAGGTCGGCGTCGTGTCGTCGACCTCCAGGACGTTGTGCGAATAGGCCTCGTTGTTGGCCTTCTTGCCCAGATCGAACTGGGCGAAAAATTCCGTCGACGGATCCGCCTTGTCCTTGCGGCTGACGTGGCCGAGATACTCGACCACCGCCGCCGAGGTTTCATCGGCGACCAGGCCGTCAACGAGCTGGTTCCAGAAGTCCTCGGGCTGACCGAGCTGACCGACCGCCCAGCCGTGCGCCGCGTTGCCCCTGAGGTAGCGTCGCAGGTGGGGACTCGCGGTCGCGGCAAACTCGCCGGCCGTGTCGGTTGCATCTGTTGGTGAATCGATCGGCGCCTCGGCGCCATCACCGATCGCGGGCGGCGCGGCGGCATCCGCCGGCGGAGCGGTGTCCGGCGCCTCCGCCGCAGAATCTGTGGGGTCCGCGGGCTCCGCGGGTTTGACCGCGAACAGCGGCGGCGGCGCCTCGTCTAACAGCCGCGGGGGCGCGGGGCGATCCGCGTGGCTGACGGCGCTCGCCCCGGCGAGCAGCAGCATCGAGCCGAAGGCGCGGAAGAACGGCACGGGCATCGTTGATACCTGAGTCACAGACGTTGTGCGCACCCTACCGGGAAGACCCAGGACGTTGCGTGAATTAGTCGAAAAAATACCGCCCGCAGGGATCGGGCAGCAGCCAATGACAACACACGCGCGGCAGGCGCCGGTTTGTCAGCGCAGCGCCCACTCGAGCGCGGCGAGGTGCTGGCGACCAACGAAGGGGGCGCCGCCTGCCGCGAAGCCGAACGCCTCCGAAACGCCCGCTTCAATGAGCCGTTCCGCCGCCTCGGCCTGAGCGGCCTGGGCCGCGGCAGAGCCGAGCCAGTCACCGGCATCATCATCGAGCAGCGCGGCGAATTCGGCCACCTGAGACGACGGCTGCGAGGCGCGCGCGAACAGATCCAGCAAACGTTTGCCGACCTGATCCGGCGCCCGCGCGTTCAGTCGCAGCAGCGCCTGCGCGGCCCATTCCACGCTCTGAGGCTGTTCGGGATCCGCCGAGGTATCGGCCCCGGCGCCGAGATAGCGGCGCCGGTCGAGCAGGCGATAGCGCGCGCGATGGTAGCGATGCCAATCGCCGCGGGAGCCATCGGCATCTGGCTCGGGAAACGACTTGGCGGGCCGACTTGAATGCGGCAGCCAGGTGACGCGCAGTCGTCCGCCGCTGCCCGTTTCCAGTTCGAGCAGCCGCTCGGCCGCGCGTCGGCTGTCGGCGCAGCCGAAATCGAGCGCCGCCAGAACCTCGAGTTCGCCCTGCGCGGCCTGTGCGCGCAGGTCTGCGAAGACGCGATGGGCACCCTCGCCGGGCAGCCCATCGAGGGCGGGCAGCGGGTTGCCGACATCGATCAGCGGCTCGCGTCGGGACCGACCGCCCAGCAGCGCGCCTATGGCCGGCAGATGCTCGCGACCGAAAAAGAACTCGCCGTTAACAACGTAGCCGGGCACGCCATAGACGCCGGCCGCGAACACGGCGGCCTGCTGCGCGTCGTGCTCGGCCCGCCCCTCGTGACCAGCCCAGGCCGCAAAACCGCGCGCGCTCACACCCGTGTTTTCAATGCAGGCGTGCGCGACCTGCGGGTCCTCCACGTCCAGCTCGCGGCGCCAGAACGCCGGATACGCGGCATCGAGAAAACGCCTCTGCGCCTGATCGTCGCCCTCGCGCTTCACCCACGCGAACGCGATGTGTATCAGCGAGGTGTCCCAGATCTTGGTCGTGCCGCGCAGGGTATAGCCATACGCGGAGCCGTAGCGGCGCGCGTCCATATAGGCATAGCGCACGCCCGACCACTGTTCTGGCGTGCGGGTGCTGGATGCGACGCCGCCACTGGCGTTGAGCCGCGCGCTGCCCAGATAGGACGGAATGTCGAGGGTGAGCGGGCGCCAGTCGATCGCTATTCCCAGCTCGTCAGCGAGCGCCAGCGTCGGGTCTTTCGCGATGAAGGCGTACGGGCTCTTGATGTCGAAGTAGACGATCAGCGGCGCATCGGACGCGAAGGGGTCGAAGTCGCTCACTTAACCCTCACCAAGCGACGCGCCCGGCACCAGCCGATGACTGGGCACCGCGCGACCGAGGCCCGCCCGCTGTAGCTGTTCGTGCATGAACATCTGAATCTCTTCGGAGTCGTCCATCCGCAGAACGTGGGAGAGCATGCGTCGGGCGCGGCGCAGCGTGATGTTGCGAATCACCCACTTGATGCGCGGCAGATTGATCGCATTCATCGACAGCACGTCGTAGCCCATGCCGACAAGCAACACCGCGCCGGTCGGCGTGCCCGCGAACTCGCCGCAGATCCCCACGGGCTTGCGCTCGGCGTGCCCGCTGCGCGCGACCTGGCGCAGCGCCTGTATCACGGCCGGGTGCATGTCCTGATACAGATCCGCAACGCGCGGATTGTTGCGATCCACCGCCAGCATGTACTGCGTCAGGTCGTTGCTGCCGACGGCGAGAAAGTCCACGCGCTTGGCGATCTCGCGGGCCTGAAACACCGCCGCCGGGACTTCGACCATGACGCCGATCTCCGGCGGCTTGACCTTGAAGCCCTCCTCGACCACCTCGGCGAAGGCCCGCTCTACCAGTTCGCGGGCCTCTTCGACCTCGGCCATGCTGCTGATCATCGGCAGCATGATGCGCAGCACGCCATCGAGACCCGCGTTGGCCTTGATCATTGCCCGCGCCTGTATCAGAAAAATCTCGGGATGGTCCAGCGTGACGCGAATACCCCGCCAGCCGAGAAACGGGTTGTCTTCGCTGATCGGAAAATACGACAGCGCCTTGTCGCCGCCGATGTCCAACGTGCGCATGGTCACGGGGCGCGGCTCGAACGCGGCCATGTGCGAGCGATAGATCTGGCGCTGTTCCTCTTCCGTCGGGAACCGCTCCTCGGTCATGAACGGAATCTCGGTGCGGAACAGGCCGATGCCTTCCGCGCCCAGATCGAGCGAGCGGCTGATGTCGCCGGACAGGCCGATGTTGCACCACAGTCGAATGCGATGGCCGTCCTCTGTCTCGCTCGGCGCGTCGCGCAGTTCTTCCAGCTCGGCGTCGAACTCGCGCTCCTGCTGCATGAGGCTGTCGTAGCTGTCGCTGACGTCGCGCGATGGATTGGCAACGACCTCGCCGTAAAAGCCATCGACAATCAGCGTCTGGCCGTCGAGCGAGTGGATCGGCAGATCGACCGCGCCCATCACCGTCGGCACGCCGAGTGAACGCGCAAGAATCGCGACGTGCGACGTGCCCGAGCCGCGCATCGAAACAATGCCGCGAAGCTGCTCCACCGGAAACTCGGCCAGCATCCCCGCAGAGATCTCGTGACCGACGACGATGCAGTCTTCCGGCAGCCGCACGCGGTCGCTGCGAATGTCCTGCAGATAGGCAAGCACGCGCTGGCCCAGCTCACGCACGTCGGCGGCGCGCTCGCGCAGATAGGAATCCTCCATCTCCTCGAAGCGGCGCACGTGATCGACGATCACCCGGCGCAGCGCGCCCTGGGCCCAGTGGCCGCCGCGAATACGTTCGCGGACGTCATCGCCAAGCGCCGTGTCGTCGAGCATGTGCAGATAGGCGTCGAACAGCGCGCGCTCCTCGCTCGGTACGCTTTCGGGTAACTGCTCGCCAATCCGCGCGATGTCCGCGCGGACGGCGTCCAGCGCGCGATCGAACACCAGCAGCTCGACCGTGACGTCATCCGCCTGCCGATCCGGCACCGCATCGAGATCGGCCGGTGGCTGCACGACCACGACGCGCCCGGTGGCGATGCCCGGCGCGCCGGGTACGCCGCGATAGCGGCTATCGCTGTGCTCCACCTCTGGACTGAACAGGTCGCGCGCCTCGCCCGTGGCCTCGGCGTGGGCGACCGCCGCCGCGAGCTGCGCGGACAGGGTGACGAGAAAGGCTTCCTCCGCCTCATCGAAGCGACGCCGGTCGCGCTGCTGCACCACCAGCACGCCCAGCACCTGGCGCTGGTGGATGACCGGCACGCCGAGAAAGGCATGGAAAGGTTCCTCGCCGATTTCCGGCAAGAAATGAAATCGCGGGTGGACCGTGGCGTCCTGCAGATTCAGCGGCTCGGCGCGCTGCCCCACCAGCGCGACCAGACCCTCGCGCTCGCCGAGCGTCACCTGCCCCACCACGTCCCGATTCAGACCCTCGTTGGCCGCGAAAACGAATCGAGCGGCGTCGTCGCGCAGATAAACCGAGCAAACCTCGGTACCCATCGCGGCCGCGACCTCCGCAACGACGATGTCCAGCGCCTCGCGAAAACTGGTGGCGTCGTTGACGTGCTGAACGATGCTGCGCAGCGCATCCAGCATGGCTCAGTCCGTCGTTCCAGAGTTGGCCGCTGCGTGCGGCAGATGGGTGGCGAGCTGCAGCAGCGCACGCCGGTACACATCGCGCTTGAAGTCGATCACCTGATTGACCGGATACCAGTAGCTGACCCAAGTGTAACCGTCGAACTCTGCTTTCTTGCCGCAGTCGAAACGGATGTTGCGCTCCTCGCCCGTAAGCTGCAGCAGAAACCACTTTTGCTTTTGTCCCTTGAACGCCACCTGGCCGCCGCCACGACCGCGCCGCGAACGAGAGCGCCGTCCCCCAGAACGACCTTTGGAACCAGAGGAAGTCGAAGCGGACGCCTCCTGACGGGCGCCGCCGCGTCGCATGTGGCGCGGCAGTCGATAGCGCAGCCAGCCTTTGGTGCGGGCGAGGATGCGGACGTCGTCGCTCGTCAGCCCGACCTCTTCGTGCAGCTCGCGATAGAGCGCGTGCTCCACATCTTCGTTGTCGTCGACGCCACCCTGAGGAAACTGCCAGGCGTCGCCGCCGCCAACCCGCCGGGCCCACAGCACCCGGCCCGCCGTATTCGCGATGATGATGCCAACATTCGGCCTGTATCCGTCAGCATCAATCACAGGTACTCACCAGTCAGGGACTGCTTCGATTGAACCCGATTCATGGCGGAATTTCCAACGAGCGCCGTGCGCCGCGCTCGCTCAAGTGACGCGCAAAAACCAGCAGCTGAGATAGCGGGACTCCGGTATCGCAGCGTGGGTCGGATGGTCGGCGCCTAAACCGCCTTGCCAGACAATGGCAAGATCACGCCGCAGCGCGCGCCCCGCTGCCCGCGCCACGGAGAGGTGCGCATCCGCGTCCAGATGGGCCGAACAGGAGCAGCTGATCAACAGTCCGCCTGGGCGCACCGCCGCGAGCGCCTGGCGATGCAGCGCCCGATACTTGGCGGTGCCCGAACGCACGTCCTTGCGCCGCGCGATCAGCGCCGGGGGATCGAGGATGACGATGTCCCAGTCGGCCGCAACGCTCGGCGCCGCCGCGCCAGGCGCCGGCAGAAAGCGCTCGACCCGCTCGGCATGCACGCTGACCGGCAGGTCCTGATCGGCTGCGCAGCGTTCGATCGCATCAAGGGCGCGTTTGGACGAGTCGACGCAGGTGACCGCGGCGGCACCCGAGGCGGCCGCAAGCAACCCCCAGCCCCCCGCGTAGCTGTACAGGTCGAGCACGCGCGCGCCTGCAACCCATGGGCGCATGGCGGCACGGTTGTCGCGTTGATCGAAGAACCAGCCGGTCTTCTGGCCCTGCGCGGGCAGCCGGTAGCGAAACCCGTTTTCGATCACCTGCTCAGGAATCGCCGGAGCATCGCCGTCGGCCGTCGGCAGGCCCTCCAGCGCCCGCGAACGCGTGCTGTCATCGAAGATCACCTGTCGCGCGCCGCACACCGACTGCAGGGCTGCGGCGATGACCTCGCGCTGGCGCTCCATGCCCCAGGTGTTCACCTGTGCGACAAAGACATCGTCGAAGCGGTCGACGACCAGGCCGGGCAGCCCGTCGCCTTCCCCAAACACCAGGCGGTAGTAGGGGGCGTCATACAATCGCTCGCGCCAGGCCAAAGCCCGACTCAGGCCCAGCGTCAGCCAGTCTGGGGCAAGCCGCTCATCGCGGCTCAGCAGGCGCACACAGATGAGACTGCCCGGACTCGCAAAACCGCAGCCCAGGGGCGCGCCTTTGGCATCGCAAACCCGCACCGTCGCACCTGCGTCCAGCCCCTTCAGCGGCGAGCGGGCGACGTCGATTTCGTTGCTGTATACCCAGGGGTGACCGCGCCGCAGGCGTCGATCGGCGTTCGCCTTGAGGTAAAGTTCCTGCACTATCTGCTCCGCGCCGCGTGAAGGCCTCCCACTGCCGCCACCACACCCAGCACGCGGGTGCTGCACACAGTTGCTGGCTGCAGCGGGCGCGGTAGTGTACCGACTGCAACGGGCCGGCGCGGCAGCAACGACGAGCGCTATTCGCGGGTTGCACCGCGCGCACCCGAGAGACGGCCACAGCACCGTCGACAGCAGACAACAACAAGGACGGCAGCAGTGGACCGGCTGGCACCGTCGACGGTTCGCTGACCCGATGTCAGGCGCCACGGACAGAGCATGAACGACAACTCAGATCAGCCGCCCACCAATCGACTCGGGAACGAGACGAGCCCTTACCTGCGCCAGCACCAGCACAATCCGGTTGACTGGTACCCCTGGGGCGAGGAGGCGCTGGCGGCCGCGCGAGCGAGCGGCAAACCCATCCTGCTGAGCATCGGCTACAGCACCTGCCACTGGTGCCATGTCATGGCCCGCGAGAGCTTCGCGGACCCGGCGACCGCCGCGCTGATGAACGAGCACTTCGTGAGCATCAAGGTTGATCGCGAAGAGCGTCCGGACATCGACAAGATCTATCAGCTTGCGCACAACATCCTCACCCAGAGCAGCGGCGGCTGGCCGCTGACCATGTTCCTGGATCCTGAGACTCACATCCCGTTCTTCGGCGGCACCTATTTCCCGAAGCAAACCAGCGCCGCGCTCCCGGGCTTCACAGACCTGCTGCGCCGGGTTGCGGAACTGTTCGCGACCAAGCGCGACGAACTGCAGACGGCGGGGGACAAGGTCAGCGAGGTATTCGCAAAGCTCTCCGAAGGGCCGGGCGCCGAAGCCGATGCCGTGCCGGCGTGGGAGGCGATCGCGGACCAGGCCTGCGAGATGTTCAAGGAGCGCTATGACAAGGACGCCGGCGGCTTCGGTCGAGCGCCCAAGTTTCCCAATGCGCCCGCGCTGGATTTTCTGCTCGCGCGCTGGGCAGCGCAGGGCAAGAGCGATCGCACTGCCTATGACATGGTCATGATCACGCTCACGCAGATGGCTCGCGGCGGCATCTACGATCAGCTCGGCGGCGGCTTCTGCCGCTATTCGACCGACCGCGAGTGGCGCATCCCGCACTTCGAGAAAATGCTGTGCGACAACGGCGCGCTGCTGACGCTGTACGCCGACGCGCTGGCCATCGCGCCGGACGCGCTGTTTACCGACGTGGTTGCCGACACGATCGGCTGGCTCGAGCGCGACATGCGCGCACCCGAAGGCGCGTTCTATGCGGCGCAAGATGCCGACAGCGACGGCGAGGAAGGCGCCTACTACCTGTGGCGACGCGGCGAGGTGCGCAAGCTGCTGACCGAGGACGAGAACCTGCTCATCGAGACGCTCTACGGCCTCGACAAGCCGGCCAACTTCTCCAGCCGCTGGGTGCTGGCCCGACGTGATTCCTGGCGCGGCGTGATCGACCGTATCTATCTGGATGCAGACGATCCGCGCGCCGTCTTCGAGTCGGCGCGCGGCAAGCTTCTGACCGAGCGTCTGAAGCGTCGCGCGCCGGGCCGCGACGAGAAGATCCTCGCTGGCTGGAATGGACTCGCGATCAACGGCATCGCGCGGGCGGGCCTCGTCGCCCAGCGCAGCGACTGGATCGAGCTGGCGGCGCAGGGGCTGGAATTCCTGCGCACCGAGATGCTCGTCGACGGCCGCCTGTACGCGACCTGGCAGGCGGGCACGCCGCGCCTCGCCGGCTATCTCGACGATCACGCGTTCTGTCTGCAGGCGGCGCTGACGCTGCTGGAGGCCGATTGGCACGACGCCACGCTGTATTTCGCGCGCCAGGTCGCCGATGCCGCACTGGAACACTTCGCCGCACCGGGCGGCGGCTTCTTCTTCACCGCCGACGACCACGAGGCTCTCATCCACCGCACCCGACCCAGCGTCGACGAGGCGAGCGCCAACGGCAACGCGGTCATGGGGGCAGCACTCTTCGATCTCGGGCATTTGCTGGCGGACACGCGCTACATAGAGGCCGCGCAGGGCGTCCTTGCGTGGGCGCGGCCGTTCAGCGCGAGCTTTCCAACGGGCCACGCCAGCATGCTGCGGCTGGCGGCGCGGGCAGACGACCCGGGCGTGCAGGTCATTCTGCGCGGACCGCCCGATCCGGCGTGGCTGGCCGCCTGCAGAACGGGCTACCACGCCGACCGACGCGTCTACGCCATACCCTATGACGGCGTGCACGCCGTGCCCGACTACCTGCCACGCATGGTCAGCGCCGAGGTGCGCGCTCGAACAACCGCGTATCTGTGTGAGGGCTTTCAGTGCTCTGCGCCCATCACCGAGCTTGAAGCACTGCAGGAGGCGCTGAATTGAAACGCTGGTTGTGGTGGTTGATCGGCCTGGTCACGGTATACGGTCTGCTCGGGTTCTTCGCGCTGCCGTGGTACGCGAAGCCGCGCGTGGAGACGCTGGCGGCCGAGGCACTCGGCCGCGCGGTTAGCATCGGGCGGCTGCGCTGCAATCCCTTCGCACTGAGCGCGACGCTTGAAGACGTGTCGATCGAAGGCCTGCCGACCATCGACGGCCGCGACCGGCTGCTGAGCGCCACCCGGATCTATGTCAACGCGGCGCTGCCTAATCCATTCACCGGCACCATTCGCGTCGACGACGTGGCGCTGGACGAACTCGATCTGGCGCTGACGCAGACCGCCAAGGGCCTCAACGTCACTCATCTGCCGGGCATCGAATCGTCGCCCGCAGCAGAGACGGAACAGCCTGACGCGGCGCGCCCGCTACGCGTGTCGCTCGCCCGCATACTGCTCAACGACGGCCGGATCACCTACACCGACAGCAGCGACGCGAGCCGGGCCGAGCCGCTGCAGGTGACGACCAGCGGCATCACGATCAGCGCGGCTGACATCGCCACCATTCGCGACGTCACCGGCACGCTGTCGGTGGCCATGCGCATCGACGACGCGCTGGATCTGGCCTGGCAGGGCAGCACCAGTCTCGAACCGCTGCGTCTTGAAGGCGAGCTGCAGCTCGAGGGCGCGCCGGGCACGCTGATCAATCGCCTGGCCGCGAACGACGCGGCGCGCTTCGAGGGCGGCGAGTTCGAGCTGCGCATCGACACCGCGCTGACGCCGGAACTGGAGGTGCAGCTCGCCGACGGCCTGCTGGACGTCGCCAGTCTGGACCTCACGTTCGAGCAGCAGGCGCTGCAAATCGCCGCGCTGTCGCTCGTCGACATCGCCGCCAAACTACCCGCGGATAACCCTCAGGCCGCGAGCGCCACGGCGAGCGCGCTGACCATCGACGGCGGGCGGCTCGCAGTGCTTCTGGACGCGCAGGCGCCCGAGCACACGCCTCCGCAGAGCACCAGCGCGCCTGCGGAGGCCGGCGAGGCGATCGCCGGCACCGACGAACCAGTCAACGACTCAACAACGCCCGGCTTGCAGGTCGAACTCGAAGATCTGCGCATCAGCGACTTCGGCCTGGCCGTGACCGATCCCGGCAAACAACTCGAGCTCACGGCCGAAGTCCGTGGCAGCCGGCTGGGCACCGCCTCGCCCGGCACCATCGACCTGACGCTCGCGTCCGCCAGCGGCGGCAGCCTACGAACCGAGGGCACATTGGACCTGCGCGACCTCGACGCGCCCATCGTGGCGCTGAACGTCACGCCCAAGGATCTCTCTCTCGCGCCAGCGCTCGGCTACCTCGACCTGCCGGCGAGCGCGCTGCAAGGCACACTGAACGGCGCGCTGACGCTGCGGAACGACGCAGACGGGCCGGCCTACGCCGGCACATTGGACCTGACGGGATTCGCGCTGCGGCGCGGGGACACAGAGCTTGCGACGCTCGAACGGCTCGCAGCCGGTGGCATCGACGGCGACGGGGCGGGACTAGTGATCGGGACGCTCGCGCTTGAGCGGCCGCAAACCAGCCTGCGGATCGACGCCGACGGGGCCAGTAACTGGCAGGACGCCAGCGCGCAGGCGACGGCCGCGACAGAAGCGAGCGCAGCGCCGGACGCAGAACAGGCTGCAGCCGCCGACCAGGGCGCCGATGCCTACCGGGTGCGGATTGGCGCGCTCAACATCAGCGATGCGGCGCTGCAATTCGCGGACGCGACCCTGCCCGGCGGCGACTTCGCGCTGAATCTGGCTGGCCTGCAAGGCAGCGTCACGGGACTCGACAGCGCGAACGAAGCGCCAGCGCAGCTCTCGCTGAAGGGCACGCTGAACGAGTACGGCAGCGTCGACGTCAGCGGCAACGCGACGCTGTTCGATCCACGCAAACGCAGCGAGCTGCTGCTCGAGTTCGCCAATCTGCGGCTGCACGACTACTCGCCCTACAGCGTCAAGTTCGCCGGCCGCGCGGTGGCGACGGGCAAGCTCGATCTGAGCATCAAGTACGACATCGAAAATGCACGCATGCGCGGCGACCACAGCGTGCGTATCAAGGACATCGGCCTCGGCGAGCGGGTCGAATATCCAGACGCGATGGACCTGCCGCTGCAGTTGGCGATCGCGCTCTTAACCGACCCCAGCGGCAAGCTGGCGCTCGACGTGGGCATGCGCGGCGACCTGAGCGACCCCAGCTTCAGCTATGGCTCGCTCGTGATGAAGGCGCTGGCCAACGTGCTCGCGAAGCTCGTGACGGCGCCGTTCAAGCTGCTCGGCGGCCTGTTGCCAAAGGGGGCCGCGCCGCCCGATACGCTGTCCTTCCCGGTCGACAGCGCGGTACTCGCGCCGGAGCAACTCGAGCTGCTGGACACCCTGGCCACGGCGATCGCCAAGCGGCCGGCCCTCGGACTGCGGATCAATCCTGGCTTCGCCACCGGCGCGGCGGCGGACGACGCGGAGCCGGCCGCGGCGGTCGTCGAAGCGCCGGAGCTGGCGACCGCGCGGGCGAGCGCCATACGCGAGCGCCTGCTAGCGGCGAATCCGGAGCTAGCGGAACGCATCCGAATCGGCGAGCCGCAGCCCGTCAGCGCGCAGGAAGGCGGCGTACGCACCGAGCTGGCCCTGACGCCCCTCGGCTAGGCGCAGACCGGCCTCTTGGAAGACCGGCAGGGCGCCCAAATCGCGCTTCAGCCGCACCTTCGGAAAGCTTCGGGAGCCCTCATAACCCGGTTTAGGGCCAAAAACACCGGCCCGAACTTCTCGCCAAAGCTTCGCTTGACTCAGTAACTATCTGATTAATTTAGTTTTTTCTTCATCACAGCGAAATGTTGATTCATCCTCAGATCATCAGGCTTCCGTAGCCGCGCCACCCCACCATGGTCCCATCGCCGCTATCCCGAGCGGCCCTGACAGACCATGGAGATGTCTCATGAAGACTCAACGCATTCGTCAAACCCTGACCGCTATCGCCATCGCCGCGAGCGCCGCCGCCAGCCACGCCGGCGACGTGCGGATGGCCGTAGAGGCGTCCGAGCTGACCCACGAGAACGGCCGCGCCGCCATCTACGACCGCATTCGCAAGGTCGCGAAGTCATCCTGCCCCTCCGTTCGCGAGGCCGGCTCCCTGCGTCACGTCTCGCTGTGTCGCCAGGAAGTGACCCGCAGCCTGCTGGCAGAGATCGGCGATCGTGAGCTGACGGCCTATGTCGCAAGCCGCTCGCGCGCAAGCGACATCGCCCGCGGCTGATCGAGGCGGGCGCGCGTTGGGGAACGGCCGAGAGCGGCGCCGCCGCTTTCGGCTGATCACGGGCTGACTAGCCGATCAGCCCCATCTGCGCGGCCTTGAAGACGGCCTGACCGCGCGAACTCACCTCAAGCTTGCGATACAGGCTCTTGATATAGGACGGCACCGTGCGGGGAGAGACGCTCAGGTGCTCGGCGATCTGCTTGTAGCTCATGCCCTCGTAGAGGGCACACAGCGCCTGCAGCTCCCGCGGCGTCAGGCCGTGTTCCGGCGTGCGCTGCGGCCGCGACACGCGCGCCATCAGATAGCCCGTCACCCGGGCATCGACCGGGTGCAGTCCCTCCATCACCTGCATGATCCGCTCGACGATCTGCGGGTCGTCCTTCATGACGTACCCGTCGACGCCGTGCTGCACGGCCTGCAGCGCGTGACTGGCGTCCTGATGCACCGTGAGCACGACGATCTTGATGTCGGGCACCGCGGCGCGCAGCGCCTCGATGAGTTCCAGGCCGCTGCCGTCGGGGAGCTGTAGATCGAGCAGCGCCAGGTCGTACTCGGGGCCCAGCAGACGCCGCGCGCCGCGGACGCTGCCCGCCGCGCCGTCGACCCGGACGCGACGGTCGGCAGCGAAGGCCTGCTGCAGTTCCTCGCGCATGAGCGGATGGTCCTCGACCAGCAGGACGCGCACGGGTCTATTGCCAACGGTCATGTCGATACCTCCAGCGGAATCTGGAAACGTAGCTGGGTGCCGCCGACGGAGCGCACCTCGAGACCACCCCCGATAGCAGCCAGTCGCTGGCGCAGGCCATGCAAACCGCGGCCGCGCTCGAGCACCGCGTCGACGTCGGGGATGCCGACGCCGTCATCGGCCACCTCGACGATCAGCTCTTCGTCTTCCTCGCTCAGGCCAAACCGCAGGCGCCGCGCTTGCGCGTGGCGCAGGGTATTGTGCATCGCCTCGAGCAGCGCAAAGTACAGGGTCCGTCGGCCGGTCGCATCCAGCCGCGAGCGCGCGCCGATGTCCACGCGCCAGTCATGCTCCAGCTCGTGCTCCGTCAGCAGGGAGGCGATTTTCGGCCGCAGATCGCCGACGATCTCCACGACGTGACCGGAGGCGGTATCGAGCGTGTCCATGACGCCGCGCAGGTCGCTGAGGCTCTCCTCCAGGTAGGGCGCCAGCTCCGGGGAGCGGCGCCTCGCGAGCATCACCAGGCTCGCAATCTGGGCCGCGACACCGTCGTGCAGGTCGCGCTTGATGGTGATCCGCTGGACTTCCAAGGCCGCCAGCTTGTCGCGATCGGCGTGGCGCAGCGCCTGCAGGCTGCGCTGCTGACCGCCGACCACCACCAGCCAATAGCCGAACACCAACAGAATCGGCGACAGCGGCGATAGCTGCACATCGACGCTCTTGTTCTGCACCAGGATCGCCCAGGCCTCCAGCGCGGTGATCAGATAGGAGCCCAGCACGAACGCCAGCACCCACGCGGAAAGGGCGTCCGGTCGCGCACGGTAGAACCGGATCATGCCGTAGAGCACGTAGACGCTGACCACAACGAACAGCAAGTTGGTAAACCGCACCGACCAATCCGGACCCAGCTCCGGCCAACGCGACAGCACAACCAGAATGCCGACGGTCGCCAGCGCCATCAGCACGGTAAACCCCACAAACAGTCGATCCCGCGCCGGCGACGATCTGGCCGCGTGCACCAGATGCGCTGTCAGCCCGGCGAGTGCGGCGAGTTGCAGGTGCGAGCCGAAGAAATAGAACACGACCTTAAGCTCGTCGAGCCGGGGATCGGTGACGACGAAGTAGAGATTGCGCAGCAGCGCCATCGCAGCGACCAGCGCGAACCAGCCGTACAGCGGGCTGCGGTCGACGAGGAGCAGCATCAGCAGCGCGAACGCAAAGGCGATGCTGTAGATGCCAATCGCCAGCGTGTTCGCATCCATCTGCAGCCAGATGATCGGCGCGGCTGCGCGACGCAGCGCTTCCCGCGGGCCCACCTGCAGCGGCCACAGCGCCTGAAAATTGCCCGATGAGCTGGTCAGCGTGATCTGCAGCTCGTTGGCACCCGCACGCAGCATGTGGCTCGGCAGATCGAAGAAG
Source organism: Pseudomonadota bacterium (assembly GCA_039029135.1). Lineage (GTDB taxonomy): Bacteria > Pseudomonadota > Gammaproteobacteria > Pseudomonadales > Azotimanducaceae > JALZVT01. The sequence continues at coordinate 26,702 of JBCCGT010000029.1, forward strand.
GTGGGGTGGAAGTGCAGCGTCGCGATTGGCGGTTCGATCGAGCCGATGGTGCCAAGGGTCTGGCCGTTGAGATTGACGCGCAGGCTGCCGGCGATCTTGGGTACGAACAGCCCGTAGTCGCCGTCCCGCGGCGGATCGTGCTGAAAACCGAGGCGAAAGTGGTCGTAGCAAGGCGCCGCCGAGTCGCAGCCGCGCGACGCGAGCTGCAGGGGGCGCCATTCGGCGTTAGGGTCCGGCCATTCGCTGGTCAGCGTTACGGTGCGCTCCCCGCGATCGAGCTCGCTGCCGGGGAGGCTGATCGATTGCGCCCATTGCAGAAACCCGGCCAGCGGCAGCAGGACACAGGCGAGCGGCAACCACAGACCAGCAGGACTGTCGGACCAAGGCTTCATGAGCCGATGGTGCCCGGCAGCGCTTACCTTGGCTATACCCCAGTTTATGGGGTCAGTCGTGCGCCTATCCGGCGCTGTACTTCAGATCCAGCTCACGCGCCGCTTTGACATCGTCCAGTCGCCGCACGGCCGTCGTGTAGGGCGCCTGGGTCACCGTCTCGGGGCTCTCGCGCGCCTCCTCGCGGACGCGGACCAGCGCATCGATGTAGCCGTCGAGCTCGGCCTTGGTTTCGGTCTCGGTCGGCTCGATCAGAAAACACTCGGGGATCAGCAGCGGAAAGTAGGTCGTCGGCGAATGCACGCCATAGTCCAAGAGCCGCTTCGCCATGTCCATCGCGTTGACGCCGAGGTGCTTGGCCTCGTGGGCATAGCTGATGATGAATTCGTGACTGGCACGGCGCTCGGGATACGCCAGCGTGAAGCCCGCGTCCTTGAGCCGCGCCGCCATGTAGTTTGCGTTCAGCGTTGCGTACTCCGATACCCGGCGCACGCCTTCGCGGCCCAGCAGCAGAGAGTACGCGAGCGCCCTGACCAGGATCCCGGCGTTGCCCATGAACGCCGACAGCCGCCCGATCGACTGGGGCAGATCGGCCTCGTCCAGCCAGCGGTAGCCGCCCGCGTCGTTGCGGCCGGCCATCGGCACGGGCAAGAACGGCAGCAGCCGCTCGCCCACGGCCACCGGACCCGCGCCGGGACCGCCGCCGCCGTGCGGCGTCGCAAAGGTTTTGTGCAGGTTCATGTGCAGCACGTCGAAACCCATGTCGCCGGGTCGCACCCGACCCATGATCGCGTTCAGGTTCGCACCGTCGTAGTAGAGGAGTCCGCCGGCGTCGTGAACGACGCTCGCGATCTCCTCGATGCGTCGCTCGAAGACGCCGCAGGTGCTGGGGTTGGTCATCATCAGACCAGCCGTCTGCGGTCCCACCGCGGCGCGCAGATCGTCGATGTCTACGTCGCCGCTGTCGTCGACCTTCACCTCGCGCACCTGGTAGCCGCACATCACGGCGGTCGCGGGATTGGTGCCGTGAGCCGCCGTCGGCACGATGATCTCGGTGCGGGCGTCATCGCCGCGACTGCGGTGGTAGGCCCGGATCATTGCGACCCCGGCGAACTCACCCTGGGCGCCGGCCATGGGCGCGAGGCTGACGCCGCGCATGCCGGTGACGTCGGCGAGGATGTCCTGCAGTTCGTGCAGGCATTGCAGAATCCCCTGGCTGCGGGTCTCCCGCGTCAGCGGATGGCGGTTGAGAAAACCGGGCAGGCTGGCCGCGCGATGCGCGCCGCGCGGGTTGTACTTCATCGTGCAGGACCCCAGCGGATAGAACTGGGTATCGATGGAAAAGTTGCGCTGGGACAGGCGCGTGTAGTGGCGCACGGCCTGCAGTTCCGACACCTCGGGCAGCCCCGGTTTGGTCGCACGCAGGCTGGAGACCGGCAGCTCGCTGCGCAGCTCAGCGGCGGCGGGCATCTGCGCGCGCGCGTTACGCCCCTCGACGCTGTGTTCGAAAATCGTCGGTTCGCTAGTCTGCATCACTCGCCTCCCTCGCCGAGCACATCGGCAAGCGCCGCGGCGTAGCGTTCGATCTCTTCACGCGTGCGCTTTTCGGTCGCGCAGACCAACAGGGCATCCTGCATGTCCGGGAAAAAATCTCCGAGCGGCAGGCCAGCGACGATGTCCCGTTCGAGCAGCGCGTCCGCGACGCCCTCAGCGGCGCGCGGCAGACGGATGACACACTCGTTGAAAAAGGGCGCGCTGAACACGCGGCTGACACCGGCCACGCCGGTCAGCGCGTCGATGAGTTCGAGCGTGTTGTGGTGGGACTGCGCGGCGACGCGCTGCAGACCGACGTTACCGAGCAGGCTGAGATAGATCGTTCCGGCCGTCACCAACAGGCCCTGGTTGGTGCAAATGTTGGAGGTCGCCTTGGCGCGACGGATGTGCTGCTCGCGCGCCTGCAACGTCAGGGTGTAGCCGACACGACCGTCGACGTCTTCTGTGCGGCCGATGATGCGTCCTGGCAGCTGACGCACCAGCTTGTCGGTCGTGCACATGAAACCGAACGACGGGCCGCCGGACGCCATCGGGATGCCGAATGGCTGACCATCGCCGCAAACGATGTCCGCACCCCACTCGCCGGGCGGCGTCAGCAGCGCGAGCGACAGCGGATTGACCACCGCGATAACGAGCATGCCGTGTTCGTGGGCCCAGTCGGCAAGGGTTGCAGCGTCCTCCAGCGTGCCAAAGAAGTTGGGCTGCTGGATGATTAACGCCGCCGCGTCGACCTCGGCGCCAAGCGCGGCGTGGTCGATACGGCCGTCCGCGGCGCGCGGCAGCACGTCGATCTCGATGCCCTGATTGACGACAATATCGCGCGCGGCGCGACGATACAGCGGGTGCACGTTTTCCGGCACGAGTACGCGCTTGCTGCGCGCCTTTCGATTCGCGCGCACGGCCATCAGGATGGATTCCGCCAGACCCGAGGCGCCGTCGTAGACCGACGCGTTCGAGACGGCCATCCCGGTCAGGTTGGCCATCATCGTCTGATATTCGTAGATGAGCTGCAGCGTGCCCTGACTGGCTTCTGCCTGATAGGGCGTGTAGGCGGTCATGAACTCACCGCGGGTCGTGATGTCCCAAACGGCCGCCGGGATGTGATGGTCGTAGCAGCCCGCGCCCAGAAAACAGGGGCCGGTGACGTCTTTCGCCGCCCGCTCGCCAAGGGTCGCGAGCATGGTCATCTCGGGCACGCCCGACGGCACTCCGGTCAGGCCGTCGACCTGGAGACTCACAGGGATTTCGTCGAAGAGTTCATCGAGGGTCGCCGCGCCAACGGCGTCGAGCATGGCCCGCGTCTCCGCAGGCGTGTGGGGAATATAGGGCACGGGTCAGTCCGTTGCGGCAATTCGCCCGCTGGGGCGAGGGTTAATGGTTGGGATAGCCAGCCTGAATGGGGTCGGCGCTGGCGAAGGTGTTCCTAGTGATCTTCTTCCTCAATGACCTCGGCGTAACCGGCGGCATCCAGCAGCTCATCGGCTTCGTTCGCGTCGAGCGGCTGCAGCCTGAAAAACCAGCCGTCGCCGTAGGGGTCGCCGTTGACCTTCTCGGGTTCGGTATCGAGGTCCTCGTTGATCGCAATGACCGTGCCGCTGATCGGCGCATAGATGTCCGATGCCGCCTTCACGGACTCGACCACGCCAGCCTCGTCGCCGGCCGTCACCGTCGAATCGACTTCGGGTAACTCGACGAACACGACGTCGCCCAGCGCGTCCTGAGCGTGGTCCGTGATGCCCACGGTGACGGAGCCGTCTTCTTCGACGCGCGCCCACTCGTGGGTGGCCGCATAGCGCAATTCGGTAGGCAGGTCGCTCATGGTCAATCGCTCGAAACTAAAACTGTGCTGGATCCGGGGTTTTCTGCGAGTCGGGCCGCATCACAGCGGCTGGTACACCGTGTCTCCGCGTCGCACGAACGGCAGGCTGACGAGCGTGACGGCGAGCTCGCGCCCGCGAATCGTTACCCGGGCTTCGCCGCGGGCGGCCGAGGGCACCCGCGCAAAGGCGATACTGTACCCCAGCGACGGCGCGAACGCGCCACTGGTAAGCACGCCCGGTCCCGCGTTCGTCTCGATTTCCTGGCCCGCGCGCAGCACGCCGCGCTCCCGCAGTACCACGCCAACGAGCAGCGCATGATCGCCGTCGTCGCGTACCGCGGTGACGGACGCGCGGCCGATGAAGTCGCGGGCTCCCGGCTGCCAGCTAATCGTCCAGCCGAGATTCGCTGCAAGCGGGCTGACCGCGTCGTCCATGTCCTGGCCATAGAGATTCAATCCGGCTTCTAGCCGCAGCGTGTCGCGCGCCGCGAGGCCGATCAGCGGCACGCCGGCGGCCTCCAGCGCGGCGCTCACCTCCACCGCGGCGGCGTTGGGCAGAATCAGCTCGACGCCGTCCTCGCCGGTGTAGCCGGTGCGGGCGGCCATGATCTCGTCGGCCTCGAGAAATCGAAACGGGCGCAGCTCGCTGACGCCAGCCAGCGCCGGCAGCGCCTCCGCCGCGCGTTCGAGCGCCCGCGGTCCCTGCACAGCGACGATCGCAAGATCCTGGCGCTCGGCGATCTCTGCGTCCGCCGTGAGGTGGCGCTGCAGCCAGGGGATCACCTTGTCGCGGGTGCCCGCATTCACCACCAGTCGGTAGCCGCCGGTGCGGCGATAGACGATCAGATCATCGACCACGCCGCCCGCTTCGTTGAGTAGCGCACCGTAGAGCGCCCGCCCCGGGGCTTTCAGCTTGGCGACGTCATTGGCAACCAGCCCGCGCAGGTAGTCGGTGGCTCCCGCGCCCGTCACATCGACGACGGTCATGTGCGAAACGTCGAACTGGCCCGCGTCCGCGCGCACCTGCTTGTGCTCTTCGATCTGCGAGCCGTAGTTGAGCGGCATCGACCAGCCCGCGAAGTCCACCATCTTGCCGCCCGCGGCGACGTGACGGTCATGCAGTGGGGTCTTTTTCAAGCTTGCGTTCAAGGATTCGGAACTCGCTAAGACAGGGTAAACAGAAGCCGTGATTCTAGCGGACTCGGGCGAGCAAACCCGTACCCATTGCCTCCGCGGTCAGCCGGTCGCGCAGCCAATCGCTGCCCGCCAGCGCCCGCACGGCCGCATTGCGGGCCAGCAGCATCGCGGGTGACTGCGGCGCGTAGGCACCCGCCAAGAAACTCATCGCCGCAACGGCGAGCTGGGATCGCGCCCGGCGCAGGCGCGCGAAGCGGCGCCAGCCGCCGCCATCGAGGGCCGCTGCCAAAGCCGCCACGTCCTCGAAACCGAGGTTCACCCCCTGTCCGGCCAGCGGGTGGATGACGCGGGCGGCGTCGCCGATCAGCGCGACCCCTTCCGCGGGCTGAAAATCTGCCGCCACGCCCTGGCGTAGCGGAAAGCACACGGGATTTAGGTGGCGCAGCGTGCGGCCCAGCCGCTGATCGGTCGCGAGATCGAAGCGCGCCGCGAAATCCTCAGGCGCAAGCCGCGCAAGCGCCGCCGCGTCCTCGTGCGGCAGGCTCCAGACCACCGAGACCGTGCGCGCCGGCGCGAGCGGCAGCAGGGCGAGCGGCCCGCCGGCCAGGAAACGCTGATACGCCACACTCTCGTGGGGGCGTTCCAATTCGGCTGCGAAGGCCAGCGCGCTGTGCCCCGTGTCCTGCAGCTTCAGGGGCACGTCGAACGCCGCGCGCACGGCGGAGTTGGCGCCGTCGGCGCCGATCAGCAGACCGGCCTGGACGGGATCGGCGTCGACGAGGTCGATGCGCCAGGGCGGGCCTTCGGGGACAACCCGCTCGACCGCCGCAACAACGCGCTCGACGCCAGCGGCGGCGAGCCGCTCCCAGAGCGCGAGGCGCCAGGGCCCGACCTCCGTCAGGTAGGCCAGCCGGGCGGTCGATTCATCTGACCCCGCCTCTCGCGTTTCCCGCGCCTGCAACTCGAAGGGCAACACCGCGGTGCCGCGCTCTTCCCAAACTTCGATGGCGCGCACGCCGGTCGCGACCGCAGGCCAGGCGTTGAGATCGACAAGCTGGCGGCGGCTGGCCGGCGTCAGGGCGACGGTGCGTGCATCGACGCCCAGCTCGTTTGCCACCGTTGCTGGAGCGCTGCGTTCGAGCAGCGCAACGCTCAAACCCCGGGCCCGCAGCGTCAGCGCGGCGACGCAGCCGACGGGACCGCCGCCAACCACAACGGCGTCAAACGGGCGCGCGGCCAAGCTAGAGCTTCCTGCGCATCATGCGCTGCACGTCGGCGGGTCGCTTGGGCGCCGCCTCGGACAGCACCCGCCGACCAAACTTTTCCACGACCACATCGTCTTCGATACGAACGGCCATGCCCCGCCAGCGCGCGGCCACGCCGGGCTCGTCTTTCGCGACATAGACGCCCGGCTCGATGGTCAGCACCATGCCGGCCTCCAGCTCGCGCCAGGCACCATCCACGCGATAGTCGCCGACGTCGTGCACATCCAGGCCCAGCCAGTGGGAGATGCGGGTGGGACAGAAGCGCGCGTCGCTGTGAGTCTCGAGCGCCTCCGCGAGCGGCACCTTGATGAGCTTCAGCTCGATCAGCCCCTCCGTGATGACGCGCCGAGCGACCCGCTGCGGCGCGTCGAAGTCCGCACCCGCGCTGACCGCCTCGATCGCGGCCTCCTGGGCGGCCAACACGACTTCGTACAGCGCCTGCTGGTCCGCCGAGAAGCGACCCGATGCTGGCATCGTCCGGGTGATGTCCGCCGCGTAGTTGCCGTACTCGCAGCCCGCATCGATCAGCACCAAATCCTTGTCTTTCAGCCGGGCGCGGCTGCCGCGGTAATGCAGGACGCAGGCGTTGGCGCCCGCGCCGACGATGCTGGGATACGCCGGATAGCGTCCGCCCTGGCGCATGAACTCGTAGACCAGCTCAGCTTCCAGCTCGCCCTCGGTCATGCCGGGGCGACAGGCGCGCATGGCGCGGGCGTGGGCGTCGGCGCTGATGTCGGCCGCGCGCTGCATGAGGCGCAGCTCCGCCGCCGACTTCACCAGACGCTGTTCGTGCAGCAGATGCTGCAGGGCAGAGAAGTCGCCCGGGGGCGCGTCCGCGCCGGCAGCTGCGCGCATGCGCTGCACCCAGCCGAGCAGGCGCGCATCGAACTCCGGATGTTCACCCAGCGTGACATAGATGCGACTGCGGCCTTCCAGCAGCCCCGGCAGGATGTCGCTCATGTCCGCGCTGGGGAACGCATCGTCGAGCCCGAGGCTCGCCACCGCCTGTTCTGGCCCCAGCGTCGCGCCCTCCCAGCGCTCGCGCTGGGCGTCGCGCTCGGCGCAGAACAGTATGACCTCGCCGTGCTGGCGCCCTGGCGCCAGCACCAGCACAGCGTCCGGCTCCTCGAAACCGGTGAGGTAATAGAAGTCGCTGTCCTGGCGGAAGGGATAGTCGGTCGCGCGCGTGCGCTGACGATTGCTGCCGGCGGGCACAAGCGCGATGGAACCCGGCGCCATCAGCGCCGTCAGTCGCGCCCTGCGACGACGATACTCCGCCAGCGCGACCCGCGGCGATTCCGCGCCGGCCGAGCGTGCCCTTGCGTTCAACAGCATCGCCGGTGCCCGGCGTCAGTGCACAACCGCCGGGCCGGCGGCGGGCGCCTCGACCTCGGCGGCCAGCAGCATGACAGCCACCCGAGCAAACTCGAACAGCTCGTGAAAGTCGCGCTCGTTGTCTTCATCGTCGCCGAGGTCCATGTCCGCGGCGGCGATCGCGGCCAGATCGCTGACGATCTCTCGCGGCTTCTCTTCGAGCGACCGAGGGGCGCGCAGGCGGGTGTAGCCGGCCAGGAAGCTTGCGCACCACTGGGCCAGGGCATCGCCGCGCTCGGCCACGGTCGCATCAAGGTTCATCAATAGGGGCTCGAACGCCATGTCGGGGTCGCCGAGTTGGGTGGCGCAGGCCCGCCACAGCTCTGCGGCGGCGTTCTGATCAGTGAGCGCTTCCTCACCGATGAGCCGGATCAGATCGTCCAACGCACCACCGGCCGCGAACAGGCCGCAGGCCGCAGCGTGCAGCTCACCGGGCCCGATCGCCCTGGCCGCCGCGATCGCGGTGCTGGCGACGGCCGCGGGATCGACGGGCTGCGCGGGCACGCTGCTTGCATCGAGTGCATCAGGTACACCGGCGCCGTCGAGTTCCTCGTCATCTCTGTTCATCTGTGACCGTCATTCGTCTGAGACCGTCGTCGGTCTCGTTGCAGCGCCGCAAGCCGCCTACCGAACCCGAGCGCACGGAGCCCGTGCAGCCTTCGGTGGGTGCGCCGCAGCAGTACGCGGCGCACCATTGATCGGTGAGCAAGTTAGGTGCGCGCGGCCCACCGGAAAAGGCGGCGCCTATCTTATCAAATGACTTCACAAGCCCTCCAATTCGCGACAAACTCGGCGCAGTAATGGACCTCATCGCCCTATGCCCATGGCCGCAGCCAGCGACTTCGCCTCTCTCGAGCGAAAAATCGAAGAACTGATCGATCTCTGCGACACCCTCGGTCGCGAGAACAAGGCCCTGCGCGCGCAGCAGCGATCTTGGAGCACCGAGCGCGCGAAGCTCATCGAGAAGAACGAGCTCGCCAAGTCGCGGGTCGAGTCGATGATCATGCGCCTGAAGTCGCTGGAGCAGGAATAGCCGGCGACGCACGACTGCGGGGACGTTCCAAGCGGCCATCGGCACCACAGGAGATCACAGCGCTTCATGAGCAAGCCCGAACAGGACATCACAACCGTCAGCATCCGCATTCTGGATCGCGAATATCAGGTCAGCTCGCCCGTGGATGAGGTCGACGAGCTGACGGCATCCGCGCGCATTCTCGACGAGCGCATGAGCGAGATTCGCGACTCTGGCAAGGTGTTCGGCGCTGACCGAATCGCGGTCATGGCCGGCCTGAACCTCAGCCACGAACTGCTGAAGCTGCGCCGCTCAGAGTCCGACAGCCGCAACATCATCGAAGATCGCGCCGTCGATCTGACGCAGCGCATTTCCGCGGCGCTGGCGGAACACAAGCAGCTCAACCTGTAGACCCGCAGCAACTGCACCGGCTGCGACACCGCGCCGTCGAGCAGACGGCTGCGGTCCTCCGGCTCGGCCCGGCAGCGAAACCGCTACGTACCCACCCGCACAATTCCCCCGCCCTTGCAAGGCGATCTCAAGCGAAATACCACGACCCAGGTCGCTGTCGGCGCGAGATATTGAGATATAATTACTCTCGTTCCTGGGGTGTTCGCCAGTTGGTGTCGTCCTTGAGCCGTTATAAAAAACCCAGGGGGTTACGTCGTTGCGGCCTGTGTGCCAGCCCAAACGACTCGTGTGCCAGGACCGTTCAGGCAAATGCGTACTAACGCGTTAGCCAGAACGACTCCCGCCGCGAGACGTCGATTGGGAAGCCTGTGGTTCAGCTCGTGCCTCCGCCTTGAACCACAACGGTTCAGGGCCAGCCAAGCAGCGGCACATCCGGGAACACAACAGATGCCGTTCGGCGCGCAGGCCCGTTTTCGAATTGAAAACGACGCAGGCAGCCGCGCGGCATCGATCTTTCTGCCTCTCGCTCGCGAGCACTCTCTACCGAGAATTTCTCTCAGCGCACCGGCGAAAATCCCCGCTAACGCCCCAAGAAATCGATGACGCGCCCAAGCGACAAGTCCGCGCTGCGCGCCGCGCTGAGATCGAAGCGCCGTTCGCTTGATCCGTCTTCCTTGCAAACGCACGCGGCGTCAGTCGCCGACTCGCTCGCGGCGATCGCGGATACGCTCGCGGGCCCCGTTGCCGGCTACGTCGCGATGGACGGCGAGCTGGACCCCGCCAACGCGCTTGCGGCACTGCGCGCTCGTGGGGTCGCGACGCTGTTGCCGAAGCTCGGCGAGGACGGATCGAAGCACATGGCGTTCGCGGTCTGCGACGATGTGACCCAACTGGTGGCCGGTCCGCATGGCACGACGCAGCCCGATGAAGACGCGCCGTGCCTGACGCCCGGCCTGATCCTGTTACCCTGCGTCGGTATCGATGCACGCGGCACGCGACTGGGATTCGGCGGCGGCTACTATGATCGCTACTGCGCCCGCCAGCCGAGCGCGCTGCGCATCGCACTCGCGCACGACTGTCAGCGCGCAGCGCACATACCGGACGAGGACTGGGACATGCCGATGGATGCAGCACTGACCGAAAGCGGCTGGCTCTGGTTCGGCGCCCGCGCCCGGCCGCTGTTGCGGGTTCGCGGCTAAGCCTGTGGCCGTCAGACGCATCCTGCGCATGGGACATCCGCATCTGCGACGTGTCGCGCAGCCGCTGCCGACGACAGAGATCGGCAGTGCGGCGTTTACGCGATTGCTGGCGGACATGCGCGATACGCTGCGCGACTACGGCGGCGTGGGACTCGCAGCACCGCAGATCGACGAACCGGTGCGCGTTGCGATCATCGAACTGGGCGAGGCGCCGAGCCGCTACGGAGACGTACCGCATGTGCCGCTGACGACCTTCATCAACCCGACGATCGAGGTCCTTGACGACGCGAGCGAGGGTTTCTGGGAGGGTTGTCTGTCGGTGCCGGGACTGCGCGGTTACGTCAGCCGTCCGCAGCACGTACGCGTTCGCTATTTGGATGTCGACGGCGCAGCGCAGGAGATGACGCTGCAGGGATTTCCGGCAACCGTCGTGCAGCACGAGTTCGATCATCTGGACGGCAGGCTGTATGTGGACTTGATCAAGGACACACGCATGCTGATTTTCGAGGGAGAACTCGACAGACATCGTTCTTTTTGGGAACAGCATCAAACAGGCTCCTAGCTGCCCGCGGTACGAATCAACCGGACCAGCGGAAACTTGCTCATCAAATCAAGCATCCGAGAGCCGCCGTGAGATAAAACGGCGCGCCGACACAGTACTCTTCCCAGAGGCATTCAGATTTTTTGGGAGATACCGATGTCGAACGGATTCGCTAAACCGCGCCTAACGCTTCTAGTCACCGTGCTGGCGCTAGCGGCAAGCAGCGAAGTACTCGCCGAAGACGCCACGCCCGTGACGACTACGGAACACGTCTATATAGAAGACGACGAGGTAGTCAGACGAGAGACTCTTGAAGACGGCGACGTCACAGAAATTGCACTGTTCGACGAAGACGGACCCACCGAAACACTCTACCTCGAGAACGGCCAGGTAGTTCGGTGTGAGGCCTACTTGGACGAGGGCGAAACGGAGAGCGACGCGTGTCAGGACCCAGGACAGCACTCCACCAGGACTTTCAGAGACAGGCTGGACGTTGACATCTCGCTAGGTTGGAATTTCGACAACTTCACGGCTCAAGACATCAAGGTCGCGCGTGACGGCAGAACGCTGGCCAACGCTACGCCAGACGAAGATCGCGACGTCAATCAGTCTGCCTTGCTAGACATTCGATTTAACTACGAAGCGTTCGAAATCGAGTCTTCTCGAATTTTCGGTGGCTCCGAGTTTTTCGCAGACCAAAAAATGAGTGTGTGGCTGTTCGGCGGTACACAGCGCACGGTGCGTTCCACCGAGGTCATTTGCAGCAATACGCCCACCTTCTTGGGTTGCGAGGGCGCGGAGGACGCAAACCAGGACGGCGGCGGTGACAACGGTGATGCAGGCGTGCCTGGCGCGCCGACGCTGGACGGCGCATTCGAGGTGTTACGCGACGCAGAAAGTTTGGAAGGCAGGATCGGACTACGCTTCGAGTTTCTCGAGATCGGCTCCGACAAGTATCCGGCGCGGCTCTATGTCTCGCACCAGCGAGGCTTCGCGTCGATCGAAGACACCGACGATCTGGCGCGCTTTCAAAGCACCTCGTTCGGCGCCGTGTTGACCTCGGGTCGACTGCGGGGGTCCTACATCGAGTACGCGCCTTGGGCTAAAAACGAGATGTTCGAGTTCGACAAGAACAACCGCAAAAACCTGCGGGTACACCTCGAAGGCCGCCTCATCGGCTCACTGCGCGCTTTTCTCGAAACCGAGGTGGACTATGACGACGGGGACGGCAGTGACAGCGTGAGAACGGCGTTTGGCATTGAGATTCCGCTCTAACTGGCCGACACACCACGGAATCACGCAATTACCGCTGCGCGGTTAGACGTGACAACAGCGCCGCGGGTGTCGTAGCAGGTGTAGCGACGAGCTAGCAACAGGGGCCCGTCCCTTGTCGCCCGATACGGAGGTCGATCATGACGGATGGCGATGAGCAACGGGGCGCTGCCGGCAGCGAGGGCGAGGCTAGCGACGATCAAACGCCAAAGCGGCAGATCGTCCTGCTCGCTGATGGCACTGGAAACAGCGCATCCAATCCCCACAAGAGCAACGTTTGGCGCCTGTACACAGCGCTCGACCGCACCAACGACAATCTACGCGTACACTACGACAATGGCGTCGGGACTTCGGGTTTCTCCGCCTATGCGCTTCTGGGCAAGGCATTTGGCGTTGGCCTGACCAGAAACGTCCTGCAACTCTACGAAAATCTTTGCAGAGACTACGTTGAAGACGCCGAAATTTTCGTTTTCGGCTACAGCCGCGGCGCCTTTACGGTCAGAGTTCTCGCCGCCTTCATCGCGGACCACGGCATCATCAAAGCGTCGAAACTCTCTGAGGATGACCTCAAGCGAGCCATTTCAGAGAGCTGGACGCGATTTCGGCATGAGAACTACGTGCCGTCTCTCTTCTCTTATCCGAGTTATCTCTCGAACAAGCGTAAAGCGGGAAAATCGGGGTCGAATGCGCAGTCAGACGAACTGTCGATCGAATACGCAAACATCAAGTTGATCGGTGTATGGGACACCGTTGATGCATACGGCGCGCCCATCGATGAGATTGGCCGGGCATGGGACGTGGTGATCTACCCTCTCAGTCTCAAAGACCGCGACCTGCATCACCGCATCGACTACGCGCGCCACGCGCTCTCACTAGATGATCAGCGCGAGTCTTTCTCGCCAATGCTGTGGAACGAAGCTTCCGTGACGGAGGAACCGAGAACCGACGGCAACCGATCAGCGCAAAGTGAAAATCCAGAAAGGCCAAAGCTCCTGCAAATTTGGTTTCCAGGCGTTCACGGCAACGTCGGCGGCGGCTATCCGCAAGACCACATCGCTATGATTCCGTTGCTGTGGATGATCGACGAGGCGAAAGACCTGGGCCTGAACTTCATTGACAGCCAGGTCGAAACCTACAGAAACAGCGGCAGCTCACTCGCGCCACTGGGTGACAGCCGGTCAGGGATTGGCGTCGCCTATCGTTTCCACCCGCGTGAAATCGAGCGCCTGAATCAGGAGAGCCCGTCAGAGTGGCCAAGCAAACTGCTGAAGTTGTTCGGCATTGGCGCTCGAAAAAACGTCGTCGATAATGGGAAGGCGAAAATTCACGAGGGGGTGTTCCAACACATCCTGGATGGTGGCGACGGCTACGCGCCCATCAATTTGCCCCTCGAGTACGACGTCTACGATAGCGCCGGGAAACAAGTCGATTGGGACTATGAAGGCAACGGCCGACAGGATCGATACAAGGGACAGCAGGGCGTCTGGAATCTGGTCCTGTGGCGCAAACTCATCTACTACATCAATGCCATTCTGGTTTTCGCCTTCCTGATCTATCCATTTACTACCGAGGAATCACACCTACCCAATCCACAGCCGATATTCGGCACGATGACGGAGGCCGTCGCATCCATTCCACTTGCAATAGGCAGCTGGACCGGCATCAGGCTAATCGAGGAATGGGGTCGGGGCTATGCCAACCTGAAAGGCGAATTCTTGCTCTTTGCGCTCTCAATCGGTGTTTTGCTTGGCATTGGCGGCATACTAAAGCGGCGAGCGCAGACGAAGATGCACGCATTATGGCGCCACGTGCGTGGACTTCCCCCAGACTCTAAAGGCGGACAGGATCGAACGCCCTCGGACCGGGCGGAGTCAACCGAACTCGTCGCGGGCACAGACCTGCGCGCCGGCGTCTCGCTTGGCTTCGCGACGAGCCCGTCCTTCTATGCTTCACGCGAAGTGCTGCGTGCGTCTGCGCAACTATTGGCGATCGCCGTATTCGCCTATCTTTCATTCGCAGTCGTATGGCGAATTGGCTATTTGTTTTGGGATTTTTTTGGTCAAAATCCGGAATGTTCCAATCTTCGACAGGCGGACGCTGAATATGCGCCGATCGATGCGTGCCAGACGCGTCTCAATCTGGAACTCGACGCAGACGGCACGGAGCTGCTTGCAGGCAAGGAGTATCGACTAGGCGTCACAGCAGTGACAGCAGATCGGCCAACACAGGAAGGCGGTGAGAGCAATAAACCTGGACCACTCTGTCGTGTCTTGGACAAACTACCACAGTGGTCGCTGACGCCACTTCGTCGCCATACGGGTGCCGACTGGGGCGACGTCGTCCTAAGAGTCGATAACTATTGGTTTGAGCGCTATCCGCTGGACATCACAGACGGCGCACGGGAAGTATTCCATCTGAGGCCCTGTCAAGACGGCGAACTCTTCGCCTACGAAAATCGGCTGTTGCCGTTCTTCAATTCGGTTTGCCGCAGCCCAAATCCCCGAAGTCTAAAAGTGGAGCTGCTAAGCATGTCGGAAAGCACGAAGGCCTGCGGACTGGACTAGGTCGAGAGAGCGCGGCGTTCGCGCGGGCGACCAGCGCTAGCGCAGAAACATCCGATACGCCGGGTTGTCGCTCTCTTCCCACCAGCGATAGCCAATCCTGTCGAGATAGGCGAGCAGTTCCTTGCGCGCCCCGCTGCGCGCCTGAAAGCCGACCAGCACGCGCCCCCAGGCCGCGCCGTGATTGCGATAGTGAAACATGCTGATGTTCCAGCGCCCGCCCAGCCCGGTGAGAAACTTCAGCAGCGCGCCGGGGCGTTCGGGAAATTCGAACCGGTACAGCAGTTCGTGCTCGGTATCGCGACCGCGCCCGCCCACCATGTGGCGGACGTGCAGCTTCGCCGCCTCGTTGTCCGTCATGTCGGTGACCTCGAAGCCCGCCTTCACCAGCTCGGCCACCACGTTGACCCGGTCGCTGATCGAATCGGTCTTGAGACCGACGTAGACCTGGGCGTCGTCGCCCCCGGCGTGTCGATAGTTGAACTCGGTGATGCCGCGCTTGCCGAGCGTGCGCGCGAACGCGAGGAAGCTGCCCGGTCGCTCTGGAATCTCGACGCCCAGGATCGCCTCGCGCGCCTCACCCAGCTCCGCGCGTTCGGATATGTGTCGCAGGCGATCGAAGTTGACGTTGGCGCCGCTGACGATCGCGACGACGTCGCCCGGCGGCACGTTGCGGCTCGCGAGATCTTTCTTCATGCCCGCGATCGCCAGCGCGCCCGACGGTTCCGCGATGACGCGGGACTCATCGAACACGTCCTTGACGGCGCCGCAGATCTCGTCAGTTGAGACGGTGACAACGTCGTCGACGTACTGTTTCGCGACGGCAAACGTGTGCTTGCCGACCTGCGCCACGGAGACGCCGTCCGCGAACAGGTCGAGCTCTTCGCTCGGCAGCTTGACGCGCCGGCCCGCCTCCCGCGCCGCCGCCAGGCAGGCCGAGCCCTCGGCCTCGACGCCGATGATCTCGGTGTCCTTGCGCAGGTACTTAACGTACGCGGCGATCCCGGCGATCAGCCCGCCGCCGCCGACCGGCACGTAGATCGCCGCCAGCGGTCCGGAATGCTGATTCAGTATCTCCATGCCCACGGTGCCCTGGCCCGCGATCACGTCTGGATCGTCGAAGGGATGCACGAAGGTGAACCCTTGCGCCTTAACCAGTTCCTTCGCGTGCGCGGCGGCCGCGTCGAAGCCGTCGCCGTGCAGCACGACTCTGGCGCCGAGGCGCCGCACGGCGTTGACCTTGATGTCGGGCGTGTTGCGCCCCATGACGACCGTGGCCTTGATGCCCAGCCTGCGCGCGCCGAGGGCGACGCCCTGCGCGTGATTACCGGCGGATGCCGTGATGACACCGCGAGCGCGCTGCGCCTCGGTCATCGCGGACATCTTGTTATAAGCGCCGCGGAGCTTGAACGAGAACACCTGCTGCACGTCCTCGCGCTTCAGCCAGACGCCACGATTCACCCGCTCGCCTAATAGCGGCGCGGCCTGCAGTGGGGATTCCTGCGCGACGTCGTAGACGCGGGACGATAGAATTTTCTTAACGTAGCGTTCGAGCATCTCAGATTCTGGACGATTACGGTCGACGGCGAGCCATCGGCGCGTTGCGACGCGCGAGCGACAGACAGCGGAGAGCGGCGGATTATGACCCAGGACGAACTGAAGCGCAGCGCGGCGGCTGCGGCGATCGAGCGGATCAAACCGCTGCTGAGTCGCGAGGCCATAGTAGGCATCGGCACGGGCAGCACGGCCAATCACTTCATCGATCTGCTGGCCGAGCATCGGCACCAGTTCGAGGCGGCCGTCGCCAGCTCCGAGGCCAGCGCCGAGCGGCTGCGCGGTCACGGCATCGAGGTTCGCGACGCCAACGCGGTCCGTGAGATTACGGTTTACGTCGACGGCGCCGACGAGGCCAACGCGAATCGCCAGCTCATCAAGGGCGGCGGCGGCGCGCTGACGCGCGAAAAGATCGTCGCCGCCTCCAGCGATACGTTCATCTGCATCGCGGACGAGAGCAAATACGTCGACGTGTTAGGCGCCTACCCCCTACCGGTGGAGGTCATTCCCATGGCCCGCGGCTTGGTCGCGCGCGAGCTCGCGCGGATCGGCGGCGAGCCGGCCTGGCGCCAGGGCGTGACCACCGACAACGGCAATCAGATCCTCGATGTTCACGGCCTGCGCATCGAAGACCCGCTCGCGCTGGAGCGGCACCTGAACAACGTCGTTGGCTGCGTCTGCAACGGGGTGTTCGCGGCCCAGGCCGCGGACGTGTTGATCCTCGCCAGCCCAAGCGGCGTCCGTGTGATCGAGTAGACTGATCGGTCGATCCGCAGACATCCCCCAACCAGGAGATACGTTCATGACCCAGCTTCGCCGCGCCGCCATCGTCGCCCCTCGCCGCACCGCCGTCGGGCGCTTCCTAGGCACGCTGAAGTCGTTTGGCGCCGAGGATCTGGCGACCATCGTCGTCAAAGACCTGATGACGACCTCCGGCGTCGACCCAGAGCGTATCGATGACGTCGTATTCGCGCAGGGCTATCCCAGCGCCGAGGCGCCGGCGATCGGTCGCTGGGCCGCGCTGGCCGCGGATCTGCCTCTGGAAGTGCCGGGATGTCAGATCGATCGGCGCTGCGGCGGCGGCCTGCAGGCGATCGCCAACGCCGCGATGATGGTGCAGACCGGCGCGGCCGACTGCGTCATCGCCGGCGGCGCGGAGAGCATGAGCAACGTGGAGTACTACACGACCGACATGCGCCACGGGGCGCGGGCGGGCAGCGTCACCATGCACGACCGCCTCGCGCGGGGCCGGGTGCGCTCGCAGCCAGAGGCGCGGTTCGGGCACATCTCCGGGATGATCGAAACCGCAGAAAATCTGGCCAAGGAATATCAGATCAGCCGCGAAGACGCGGACGCGTTCGCGGCGCGTTCCCAGCAGAAGGCGGCCGCCGCGATCGCCGCCGGCAAGTTCGACGCGGAGATGGTGCCGGTCGAGGTGCCGCAGCGAAAAGGCGATCCAATCGTGCTGGATACCGATGAGGGCGTGCGCGGCGACACGACACCCGAGAGTCTCGCGAAGCTGCGGCCGATCGAAGGCGGCGTCGTCACCGCCGGCAACGCCTCGCAGCAGAACGACGCGGCCGCCGCGTGCCTGGTTGTGGCAGAGGACAAACTGGCCGAGCTGAATCTGGAGCCGATCGGCTACTTCGTAGGCTGGGCGGCGACCGGGTGCCATCCCGCGACCATGGGCATCGGGCCCGTTCCCGCGGTGAAGAAGCTGTTCGAACGCCTCGCGCTCGGCTGGGACGACATGGACCTGGTCGAGCTGAACGAGGCGTTCGCACCCCAGGTGCTGGCCGTGCTCAAGGGTTGGGGCTGGCACGACGACGATCGGCTCAACGTCAACGGCTCCGGGATCTCGCTGGGCCATCCGATCGGCGCCACCGGCGTGCGCATCATGGCCACGCTGCTGAACGAACTGCAGCGGCGCAAGGGTCGCTACGGTCTCGAGACGATGTGCATCGGCGGCGGCCAGGGGATCGCCGCGGTGTTCGAAAACGCCGCCGTCGCCTGATCCGGCGGCCATGGCGGCGGCGCTAGCGGCCGAAGCCATCGTCCAACAATCGATAAAGATCGGGCGAAATTTGCCGCCCGACTAAACCATTCTCGAGCCGCAACCATCTAACGGGTCATGCAGGCTTTGACAGACAGCGCGATCACCGCCGCCAGCCAGGCACGGGACTGGCAGGACGCCCAGGCGGGCGATCAGGCTGCCTTTGCGCGCGTTTACGCAGCCCAGGTCGGATCCGTGTACGCGCTGTGCCTGCGCATGACGGGCGACAGAGCAAACGCCGAGGACTGTACCCAGGCGACCTTCGTGCAGGCGTGGGTAAAACGCGACAGCTTTCGCGGCGACGCGCGTCTCGGCACCTGGCTGCATCGGATCGCCGTGAATACGGTGCTCGGCACGAAGCGCAAGCTCGCCGCCCAGCCCGAGGTGCAGGCCCTCGTGGAACAAGAGCCGGCGATACCGGCGGAGAGCTACGACCGTGATCTAGAGCGCTCGATCGCCCGGCTGCCGGAGCGATCGCGCCAGGTCTTCGTGCTGCACGCCGTGCACGGCTACAAGCACACCGAAATCGCCGAACTGCTGACCATCGCAGAGGGCACCAGCAAGGCGCACTACCACCGCGCGCGCGAGCTGCTGCGCCAACACCTCAGCGCGCGAGATAGCACCGCGCCTTCGGCAGCGGACGCCGGTGCGCCCTCCCCTTTTAGACCGGACGACACCGGACAGGAGCAACCGCAGTGACTGACACTCAGCTCGACAACGACGCGCTGGAGAGGCGTGTAGCGGCGTTACCGAAGACGGTGCAGCCAGAGGTCGATCTCTGGTCGCAGATTGAAGCCGACATCGCACAGACGCCACGCTCCGCGAACCTGGCGCTGCGGCTCTCCGGTCTCGCGGCCGCGGCGGTGGTCGCAGCGCTGCTGATCTTCGTTCCCGGCCGCGACGTGCCGGTCGCGGCGGAGCCGGACTGGCTGGTTCCCGTGGAGGCGTTCGACACCGGCAACGTTGCCATGGCCAGCCTGCGCGTGAACATGCACCAGAACATCGCGGCCGCGCTCGGCGAACTGTCGCCCAAAGCCCGCGTCGATGCGCTGCGCAATCTGCAGCGCATCAATGACGCGCGCAACGACATTCTGCAGGCGCTGCAGCAGGAACCGGATAACCCGTTCCTGAGCCAGCTGCTTATCGAAAACTACGCCAGCGAATTGTCGCTGTTGAACCAGATGCGCGGCCTGACCCAGCGCGCGCGCCAGAGGACCTTGCTATGAAACCGTCTGGAAACATCCATCGTCGTGGCTCGTTGGCCCTGTACCGGGGGCTCGTCGCCATGCTGGCAGGCGTGCTGGCATGCAGCGCCGCTGCCAGAGATCGCGCGATCGACGAACTGTTCAAAACCGGCAGCAGCCCGCGCGTCGACGTCAGCAACGTCAACGGCGAGATCGACGTGGCGGTCTGGTCGCGCGACGAGGTCGAGTTGCAGGGCACGCTCGACGAAAGAGCGGAGCTGGTGCTGGAACACGACGACGACAAGCTCATGATCCGAGTCGTCAAGAAGTCCAACGAACGCCGCATCGGCGTCACGTCTCTGCGTCTGCGGGTGCCAACGGTCAGCGACCTGTCGCTGCACTCGGTGAGCGGCAACGTGCGCACCGCAGGTATAGAGGGATCCCAGCGCATCGACGTGGTATCCGGCGACATCGACGTAACGGAGTTCGGCGCCGACCTCGACCTGAAGTCCGTCAGCGGCAACATAAGGGCCAATGGCACCGGCGAGATTACGATCGTCACCGCGCTCGCGGTCAGCGGCGACATTGAGCTGCAGGGGCTGTCGGGCGAGCTAGAGCTCACGACCATTAGCGGCACGTCTTCGATCGACGGCGGCGAGTTCACGCGCGTGGATCTGGACACGACCAGCGGCGACATCAGCTTCAGCGGCGACATCGATCAGCGGGGGCGCCTTGACGCCGAGACGATCAGCGGCGACGTCGAGATCGTCCTGGTGGAGGACACCCATCTCGACGTCAGCGTCGAGACCTTCTCCGGCGACATCGACAGCTGCTTCAAGGAGCAGCCGCAGAAGAAGAGCAAGTACGGACCCGGCAAGGTCCTGTCGTTCAAACGCGACGATGCCAGTAAGGACATTCGAGTCGAGACGATGAGCGGCGACGTCGGCCTGTGCGGAAGCTGATCGGCGGACCAACCGACGCGTAGCACGCAGGGATGCAAAGGAAGCGGGAACGGGACAAGGCATGAGCGCCGAGCAATCGAGAATCGCGGATACGACGGCGCAGGATCGGGTCATCGAGCGCGGCAGCAGAAAGACACCAATCGCGATCGTCGCGGCGGTCGTCGTCGCGGGCGCGATCGCGCTGCTGCTGTATCCGTCGCTGAGCCGCTGGCTGCAGGCGCAGGACAGCATCTCACGCGATCGCATTCGCGTGGCGACGGTGGAGCGCGGTGATCTGATACGCGACATTTCGGTTCAGGGTCGGGTCGTCGCCGCGGTCAGCCCGACGCTGTACGCGAGCGACACCGGCACGATCACCTTCAGCGTCAACGCCGGGGACAGCGTCGTCGCCGGTGCACTGCTGGCGACGATCGATAGCCCCGGGACGACCAATCGCCTGCAGCAAGAGCAGGCTCGGCTGTCTCAGCTTGATATCGAAGTCGAGCGCCAGGCGATTCAGACCAAGCAGGAAGTCCTGTCCAATCAGCAGGTCGTCGATCTCGCGAAAGTCGCCCTGACGGCGGCGGAGCGCGAGTCGCGACGCGCGGACCTCGCGATCGAAAAGGAGGCGATCTCCCGAATCGACTTCGAAAAAGCCAAGGACGATCTTGAGTCTGCTCGTTTTGCCCACAGCCACGCCGTCGCCGACGCGGCCCTGGCGGAGGAGCGGCTGGCGTTCGAGCTGAAGACGCGCGAACTGCAGCGCGATCAGCAGCGCCTGCTGGTCGCAGATCTGCAGCGTCAGGTGGACGAGTTGTCTCTGACCTCGCCCGTCGCCGGCATCGTCGGCAACTTGCTGGTCGAGCAAAAGACCAACGTTACCGCCGATCAGGCCATCGCGAGCATCGTCGACCTGTCCCGCTTCGAGATCGAGGTGCAGGTGCCCGAAGCCTACGCCGACGATCTGGGCATCGGCATGCAGGCCGAGGTCCGCGTTGGCACGCGGGTCACTGCTGCGAAGCTGGTATCCATCTCCCCGGAAATCGCCAACAACCAAGTGACCTGCCGACTGCGCTTCGACGGCGGCTCGCCGCCGGGCCTGCGTCAAAACCAGCGCCTGAATACTCGCGTTCTGCTCGAGCAGAAGCGCGACGTGCTGCGCGTGAGTCGCGGCCAGTTTCTGGAGTCCGGCGCCGGCAGGATGGCCTACCGGATCGTCGACGGCCTGGCGACGCGCACGGCAATAGAGACCGGGGCGCGCAGCCTGAACGCCATCGAGATCGTCGCGGGGCTGAACGCGGGAGACGAGATCATCGTCTCCAGCACCGAGATGCTGAACGGCGTGGACCGGGTACTGATCACCGACTGACATGACCGCGCAACGCGGGCGCAATCCAATAAACGGAGACCACAGCTTATGCTGCAGATGGAACACGTGGCGAAGGTCTATCAGACCGACCTGGTAGAGACCCACGCCCTGCGAGACTTCAACCTCACCGTCGACGAGGGGGAGTTTGTTGCAGTAGTTGGGCCTTCAGGTTCGGGGAAGACCACATTCCTCAATATCGCCGGCCTGTTGGAGACCTTCGACGAGGGCCAGTACCTGCTCGACGGCGAAGACGCGCGCGGCCTATCCGACAAGGCGCGATCGAAGCTGAGAAACGAAAAGATCGGCTTCATCTTTCAGAGCTTCAATCTGATTCCCGATCTGAGCGTCTATGACAACGTCGACGTGCCGCTGCGCTATCGCGGCTTCAACGCCGCCGAACGACGGCGGCGTATCGAGTCCTGCCTGGAACTGGTCGGCCTCAGCGGCCGCGTGCAGCACCTGCCCTCGCAGCTATCCGGCGGCCAGCAGCAGCGCGCGGCGATCGCCCGCGCGCTGGCCGGCGAGCCGCGTTTCCTGCTCGCCGACGAACCGACCGGCAACCTAGACAGCGAAACGGCGGGCGGCGTCCTGGAGCTGTTGCGCGATCTGAACGCGCGCGGCACCACGATCGTCATGGTGACCCACGACATGGGACTGGCCGGACAGATGCCGCGCCGTATCGAGGTCCAGGACGGGCGCGTGCTGGAGGCGGCATGATCGGCTATTACCTGAGCCTCGCGCTGCGCAACATCAGGCGCCATCCAGCCACGAGCGCGCTGATGATCTTCGCCATCGCGCTCGGCATCGGCGCGTGCATGTCGATCATCACCGTGCACTATCTGATGGGCGCCGATCCGATCCCGCACAAGAGCGCGACGCTGTATCACGTCCAGCTCGACAGCTGGGATCCGAACGACGGTTTCGGTTCCGACGACGAGGTGCCCGATCAGCTAACCTACCGCGACGCGAGCGCTCTGCTGAGCGCCGATCGCGCCTATCGCCAGACCGTTAACACCGGCACGGGCTTCGTCATCGAGACGGACGACCCGGACATCCAGCCGCTGCTCGCGAGCGGCCGCGCGGTCGGCGCGGATTTCTTTCCCATGTTCGATACACCGTTCCTTTACGGCGGGCCGTGGAGTCGGGAACAGGACGATGCCGTCGAGCTGGTCGTTGTACTGAGCCGCGAACTCAACGACGAACTGTTCGGCGGCGGCGATTCCGTCGGCGAGTCTCTGCGCCTGAGCGGCAACACGTTTCGCGTCGTCGGCGTGCTGGACGACTGGACCATGATTCCGCGGTTTTACGATCTGACGACGGGACCGTTCCAGGAACCCGATCAAGCCTATGTGCCCCTGTCCGCGATGGTCGACTACGAGCTGACGAACAGCGGCAACGTCAACTGCTGGAAGCCCTCCGACGAATCGGGCTGGCGAGCGTTTCTGAATTCAGAATGCATTTGGCTACAGATGTGGGTCGAGCTGCCGGAGCCGGCACAGAAGGCGGAGTTTCGCCAGTTCATGGACGACTACGTGATGCAGCAGAAGGAGCTCGGGCGCTTCCAGCGACCGCTGCGGAACCAGCTGCTGAACGTCACCGAGTGGCTGCAGGATCAGGAGGTCGTGCAGGAAGAGGCCACCATGATGCTCGCGGTTGGCATCATGTTTCTCCTCGTCTGTCTGCTGAACACGATCGGCCTGCTGCTTAGCAAGTTCGTCGCCCGGGCGCCCGAGATCGGGCTGCGCCGCGCGCTCGGGGCGACGCGCCAGACGCTGTTCGCCCAGTACATGGTCGAGGCCGGGGCCGTCGGAGCGCTGGGCGGCCTGCTCGGACTGCTGTTCACCTGGCTGGGGCTGCAGGGCCTGGAGCGCCTGTTCGGTGAGTATCTGGCCGAACTGGTGAATCTCAACGGCACGCTGGTCACCATGGCGATCGTGCTCGCCGTTGTCGCAAGCATGCTGGCCGGTCTGTATCCGACCTGGCGAGCCTGCAACATCGCGCCCGCCGCGCAGCTTAAGTCACAGTAACAAGGAGAGCGCACATGCACCTGGGTCCCCTGCTGCGCGCGCTGATGCGCAACCTCACCGGCGCGCTCCTGATCGCCGCACAGATCGCTTTCACCCTCGCCGTCTGTATCAACGCCTACGTCATGATCGAGGAACGCCTCAATCTGGCCGCCCGCGCCAGCGGCATCGTCGAAGACGAGCTGTTTCACTTGACGACCACCGTGTACGGCGATGGCCTGACCGGGCTGCCGATGATCACCGAGGATCTGGCGGCCATTCGCGAGACGCCCGGTGTCGTCGACGCCGTGCAGATGAACGCCATCCCGCTGTCCGGCAGCGGCTGGTCGATGGGCCTGCAGACCGAGCCGGGAGCAGACGCCGACGGTACCGGCGTTGCCGTGTACATGGTCGACCAGCACGGAATCAGCACGCTCGGCGTAGAGCTGATCGCCGGTCGAGACTTTCGCGAAGAAGAGGTGCGCATCCGTCGTCCGGGCGACGTCACCTGGCCCGACAACGCCATACTCACGCGCTCCGCGGTCGAAACCCTGTTCCCCGATGATCCAGTGGCGGACGTCGCGGGGCGCAACGTTTTCATCAACAACGACCATCCCATGAAGATCGTCGGCATCATCGACAAGCTGCAGGCGCCCTGGAGCGGCTCCCAGCTTGTCGAGCGCTCGATACTGGTGCCGGAACGCATGGACTTCGGCTCGTCGCACATCCTCGTCCGTGCGCAGGCCGCGGAGCGAGATCGGCTGATCCCCGTGGTCGAGGACGTGCTGGCCGCGCGCGGCGCCGAGCGCCTCGTCCGCAACGTGCGCTCGATGACCGAAACGCGCCAGCGCAGCTATCAGATCGACGTGGGTCTGACGCGCGTGCTGCAGATCGTCATGATCGCGCTGTTGGTGATCACCGCGCTCGGCATTCTGGGGCTGACGAGCTTTAACGTCCGCAGACGCACCAAGCAGATCGGCACCCGCCGCGCTCTGGGCGCAACGCGCGGCGATGTGGTCGCCCACTTTCTCGCCGAGAACATGCTGATCGCGGCGATCGGGGTTGTGCTCGGCGTACTGCTGGCCGTTGCCTTCAACCTCTGGCTGGTCGAGGCCCTGGGATTCCCGAAGATCGCCTGGACACACGTCGCCGTCGGCGCGCTGGCGCTGTTCGTCCTGAGCCAGATCGCGACGCTTGCGCCAGCCTATCGGGCCAGCTCGATCTCACCGGCCGTCGCGACGCGAACTGTGTAGCGGCGTGTCACGTCGCTGGTGACCATCGGCGTAGTTCAGCGCACGCTCAAAGACCGGCACCGGCAATGGCCAGTAGCAGTTGCAGGGCCGCCAGATTAGCCACGCTGTGACGGGAGTTCGCGCTCCATTTGCTCATCTCGTCGACGTACAGCGGCAGCACATCGTCTTCAAGGGCGTGTCCTTCCGCGATGAAGCGCAGCGCGCCGTCTCGGTCACCCAAACCCGCGCACGCCCACGCGCAGTGCAGTCGCGGCTGGTAGTAGTTGGGCGTTCGCGCAACTGCTGCCTTCGCAGCTTCCAGTCCTTCGTCGTACTGCAGCATGAAGAGGTGAGCCGTCGCCCGGTAGGTCGCCCAGAGGGCAAACCTGGGATGATGGGGCGCACGTGCCTCCGCAGCCTCGAGTAGCGCGATGCCGCCGGGGTCCGCATCCCGCAGACACCGCTGCCAGCCCAAAACGGCGATCGCGTGAGCATCGTTGGGATTGAGGAAAATTGCGCGTTCGAGAAAATCGATGGCGCGATCGGGGCGATGAAACATCGTCGATACGACACCGGCGCCTGTGAGCACGTCTGGATCGTGGGGTGCCGCACTCAGCGCACGATCGATCAGCGCGTCGGCGTTGGTTTTGGCGGCGATCGGATCGCTCTCCCACCGACTGACGACATTTTGACTGAGCTGCACCGCCAAGGCTGCCGCGACGGCGGCATCTTCCGGGTCGTGCGCAAGCGCTTCCTCTAGCTTCTGCGTGATCTGCGCGGCGGTAATCCGACCGTAGTTCTGCCGCAGCGACTCGGCTTCCTGCACCCGCTCGTAGGCAGAGACGTTGAATCGCTTATGGCGCTGGAAAACGGACGCGCTGGGGCTACGTACTTCGGTAGAGATCGCAGTGGCAATGCTCAGTACCGCGTCATCCTGCACTTCATAGAACTGGTCGAGCTGGGTGTCGTAGCGCCTGGCCCACATCAGCGCGCCGCCGTCCGCTTCGAGGAGAGAGATGCGAATGCGCAGGTCGTTCTCCTGGCGCAGCAGCGAACCCTCGACGACAAAGCGGGTATTCAGCTCTTTCGCCAGCCGTGGCAGAGAGAGCTGGTTGTCCTGATGATGATGAATCGAGCTCACGGGTGCGACGATGAAACGGGGCACGCGCGCGAGCAGCGCGGAAAGGTCGCTGACTAAGCCGCGTGCCAGCCAGTGTTCTTCCTGCTCGGTGGAGGGGCACGAGAACGGTAAAACCGCGATCGAGAAAGGCGGCGAGGTTTGCTCAGACGTCGCCACGGTGAGTTCGGCGGCAGAGTCGAGGTGCTTGACGCTGGCATCCAGCCGATAGCCCAGACGGGGGACCGTGGCCAGCACGCGCTGCGCTCCGAGCCGGGACAACGCCTTGCGGATCTGATACACGGAGCGCGTCAGCGACTCGTCAGCGACGCTGCCATCCGACCAGACTTGATCAATAAGCCCCTCGCGGCGGCAGGTCTGAGAGGGGCGCATGGCCAGGGCAACCAACACCGCCATGACCTTGGGCTCTAGCTTAACGCTGTCCGAGGCTCGGCTGAGGCTGAGGTTGCTCGGGTCCACGACAATATCGTCGAGCATGAACGCCCGTTCGGGGGTCTGTGGCTGTTGGGGCGATCTCATCAAACCCACCGAACGCTCGCGAATCATCGGTTGCCGCCTGACCTGCAAGCGAACCGGCAGACACAGTGCCTCATCATGTTTCCATCATTTTGCCGTCAGGACAATCACAGGCACCTGCCGTCTACTGGCGCAAATGACGGAGTACAAACCGGTGCGAAGCTTTGGAATCTTTCTTGTTCTCGGAATTCTGGTCTGCCAGAACGCGCAGGCCGTGCACCCTGTGCCATCGATTTTCAATAGCTGTGTGTACACGTTGGCGACGCCGCACCGGCCGGACACCAGGCCGCCCGGTTCGCTGACAACGCCCGAAGAGCGTTGCCAGACAGCGGATACCTTCGCGCTATCTAACGTGCCGACCGTGCCCGTGGCGGTGATCGAACCGGCGGGGGGCACCGGCTACTACTGTACGATCGATGGCAACACGCTGGCCACGCCAGATAATCTCTCCGATCTAGGTTCCGAACTAGCCGAAACGGTCACCGGGGTCACCTCCTGTGCCGGCGATGCGGTCTGTCAGGACCTGTTTGGCGAAACGTCGACCTGCGCGGCGTTCGAGAACGACGCGACCGGGGCGTCTCCAGAGGGCTGGATCTCACAGGGACCCGCGGAGTCGATCAGTATCGCGGCGGATCTGGCAGGGCAGCTCGGTGCCCATTCGGTTTACGTGCGCTCGCCGGACGGACTCGGCAACATTTTCTACTTCTCCGCCGGCGCCTTACGGACACACTCTTTGCAGGGGCCCGACCATGGCAATCAGCCCATTCAAGACATCACCTTCTGTCAGGCGCCAAATTCTCCGGTAGTTCAGAAGCGGCGCCCTCCGGATTGCGAGGGTTTCTTTTGCCTCCCGATCCCCTGCTGTGGCCCCCACTTTCCATGTGACGGCGAGCCGAATATTCCTCCGCAGGCGCCGGAGCCGACCGATCGTCTCGCTGGACTGGATCGGGCAGTAGAGGGTCTGATCGACAGCGGCGACCTGAGCCGTGGGCACGGCCGGTGGATGCGGCAGCGCCTGGCGCGAATCACGAGAGCTCTGGGCAAGGGCCGGGTTGAAAAAGCGTGCAATCGGCTCGGGAGATTCGATCACGTGATCGACCGCGGCGTTCACAATGGCAACCTGAATGTGGACAAAGCGGCTCCACTGCGCCGTGAGCTCGCATTGCTGGACGCAGATCTAAGTTGCACCTAACAACCACTCTGGCCCGAACTTCTCGCCATCTCCGAGCTGACCAGAGTCGCTAGCAGCCGTTGGAAACGGTTCGCTGCAATCGCGACCCTGTGACTGTTCTGCCGACGACCAGGGACGGTTGTTGGCGGTCTCTCTTATTTCCTCGTGACGACGACCGATTGACCCGGACCGAGACCGAAAGCAACAAAAGCCAGAGCCCGGATATCACCGGTGGCAAAGGCGGCTGTTCCAACTGATTTCGATCCCTACGCCACCGGCGCCGACTTTGACTGCTGCGGCGCGGAATTTGGCGCGTCGAACTTGCGCGATAACGACGTGGGAGACAACTTCGCCTACGGGAAGGACCAGGGGGGTCAGAGTAAGGGTTCAGAGTCACGGTATTTCCCCATGGTGCCTTTACAAGGTGATTACTTCAACATTCTCAGCATACAGCAAGGACTTGACTTATCCCTACTTCAGTAAATCTGTTCTAAAACTCTCTTGTACGCTTTCTCTCATTCCATGAACTCCATCGC
>JBCCGT010000030.1:0-54020 GCA_039029135.1 Pseudomonadota bacterium
CAACGGACTGTGAGCGAAAACCCTTCAAAACACAACGAAAACGCCGCCTGGGCGATCCGGAAGGGTGGCTTCGGCAACGCCGTCTACGGCGACGGCGACGTCGAGGCGGTGCGCTTCGCCGGTGACCCGGTGTTCGTCGGGAGACTCTGAGCATGAACGATCTCAGCGAGTCAGAGCCAGACGCACGAAGTACCTCAGCCAAAAACTCCAAATCCATCTCCGCTTTACACCCCCTTCACCACCCCCAACCCACGCTAACCACATGCCCGAAGGTCCCGAAATCAAACGCGCCGCCACGCGTCTCGCCAAGGTGCTCGCCGGGCGCGAGATCGAGGCCGCCGAACTCACCCTGCCCCGCCTGCGTCGCCACGCCGGCGGTCTGATCGGCGAGCGCGTCGAGTCCGTTAGCGCACGCGGCAAGGCTATCGTCACGGCGTTCTCGCACGGCTTCTATCTTTACTCCCACAACCAGCTGTACGGCCGCTGGTACGTGAAGCGCCGCGGCGAGCTGCCCAGCACCAATCGTAACCTGCGTGTCGCGCTGCACACCTCGACACATAGCGCGTTGCTCTACAGCGCTTCCGACATCGAGCTGCTCGACGAGGCGCAGCTCGCGGCGCAGCCCTATCTGATGAAGCTGGGGCCGGAGGCGCTGGATCCGGAGCTGCCCTGGCAGACCATCGCGCAGCGGCTGCTCGACGCACGCTTCGCAGGGCGCGGAATCGGCGCGCTCTATCTCGATCAAGGCTGCATCGCCGGCATCGGCAACTATCTGCGCAGCGAACTCCTTTTCGAGGCGCGCCTGCATCCGTCGCTGCGCCCAAAAGATCTAACGCGCGGGGAGTTGGGCCGGCTGAGCCGCGCGACCCTGAAGATCACTCAGCGCGCCTATGAGACAGCCGGTACGACGAACCCGCCAGGCCGCGTGAAAAAACTGATCCGCGAGGGCATTACGCGTAGCGGCTATCGACACATGGTGTTCGCACGCGAGGCGCAGCCATGCTACGAATGCACCGCTGCGATCGAGCGCATCAGCGTGAGTTCCCGGCGCCTGTACCTGTGTCCTCGGTGTCAGCCGTCGCCTGTGTGACGGTTAACGCACAAACTTGCGGACGTTCGCCTTACGCCGTCGTTACGCTAGTCGGCACGCGCGTCACTCAATGACTTCAGGTTGTCGCGGATGATCCGCGGATGCCGCGCAGCGATCTTGAGCAGTGCCATCGCCGGGCCTTCCGGTTTTCGACGCCCTTGCTCCCAGTTTCGCAGCGTATGCACGCTGATCTCCATTGCCCGCGCAAAATCGACCTGACTCAAATCGACGAAACGTCGCAAGGCTGCGATCTCTTCGCCGGACTCGAAAACGCCGTCCATCATCCGCTTGCGGGTGCCACGCTTCAATGATCGGTCGAAGAGCTGCTCCGTCCACTCGATCGAATCCGCCGCATCCGCAGATGCGTCAGCGTTTCGAGCAGATCGTCTTTGATTAGCCATGCATTAAAAGCCTCGCGGCCGTGCGGCCAAATATCGCTGCTTCTCTGACCTAGTGGCGAACCTTGCGCTGATCAATCGAGCGTCCCCCTCTTTCGTCTCCGTGTGCACGACGGCGACAACACCTCGAGAAATTCTCCCGATAATCTAGTAGCGATCCTCGGTTTGCGAATGCTCCCAGTCGTAAACCTCGAGACCGGCTTCGTCTCGAAACACGTAGCTGGCATCTGCTAGCGACAAACCGTGTTTGCGGAGATTCGCGGGGTTCTTTTTGGGACTCCATTCAGGCAATGGCGACTATAAGCCAATGACTTAGTGAGTCAATGGCTTATCCTCAACACTAGATCGCGAAGCACCACGGTATGCCCATCGGATAGGCTCGGCTGAAAGCCGCAAGCTACGAGGCCCTTGGCAAACCGCCGCTTTCTCGCCACTCTGGGCCGCTCGCGCCAAGCAGCAACACGCATGCAAAACCAAATCGACGACCTGCTCTCCAGCGCAATTTCGAACGGTGATCTCGTGGGCGCGGCCGCCATCGTCATGAACAGCGACGGCCCGATCTACGACGGCGCCTTCGGCAGTGTCGCGACCAACGGTGCGGCCATGACCACCGACACCGTCGCTGCCATCGCGTCGATGACCAAGGCCATCACCGGGGCGGCTGCCATGCAGCAGGTCGAGCAGGGTCGGCTCAGCCTGGACTCGCCCGCCGCAAACGTCTGCCCCGAACTCGGCGAGCTTCGGGTGTTCACCGGCCGCGATCAGGACGGCAAACCGCAATTCCGGCCGCCGAACTCCCCCATCACCCTGCGCCAATTGCTCACGCACACCAGTGGCCTCGTCTACGACCTGTGGAACGCGGACTATCAGGCGCTGTGCGCCGAGCTTGGCGTGCCACCCTTCACCAGCCTGCAGCGCGCGGCGCTGAACGTGCCGCTAATGTTCGATCCGGGCACCGCCTGGGAATATGGCCTCGGCATCGACTGGGCGGGGCTGATGGTCGAGACCGTCAGCGGCCTGTCGCTGGGCGAGTTTTTCGACGCGCACCTGTTGGGGCCGCTGGGCATGCAGCGCACGGGTTTTCGCACCCGCACCGATCTGGTCGATGCGCTCGCCCCCATGCACCTGCGCCAGCCAGACGACGGCTTGGCGCCCTCGCCGGTGGATCCGCTCGCGATGCCCGAGGCGCCCGAGTTTCAGTCGGGCGGCGCCGGGCTGCTGTCGACGAGCGCCGACTACGCGCGCTTTCTGCGCATGCTGCTGCGCGGCGGCGAGCTCGACGGTGTCCGAGTGCTGCGGGCGGAGACGGTCGAACTGATGGGCGAGAACCACATCGGCGATCTGCGGGTGAAGCTATTGCCCACCGCGGTGCCGCCGATCTCCAACGATGCCGAACTGTTCCCCGGCGAGCCCAAGGGTTGGGGACTGACGTTCCAGGTGCACCTCGCTCGCGGCTTCACCGGCCGGCCGGCGGGCACGCTCATGTGGGCCGGTGCAACCAACTGCTATTACTGGATCGATCGCGAGCGCGACCTGGCCGGCGTGTTTGTCACCCAGGTGCTGCCGTTCGCGGACCAGCGCTGCCTCGACGTCTACTATGGCATCGAGTCGGCGGCCTACGCGTCGCTATCGAAATAGCAGGTTCGCACGCGCGTCAACCGCTTCACATCACAGAATGGCTGCAGGACAGCCAGGCCAACGGCAACCCGGGCTGAACGACATCTCACGGTGGGTTCCTGCCCCTCACATTCCGCCGTAAGCGCAGTCCCTCTCTCTGGCCGCGGCAATCGCGTTACGGGTCTGAAAGCCGCTCAGCACACCCGCGCGCCGCAGCGTACGCGCCGCGCGCCGGAACTCCCGCAGATAGTCTTCGTTGGTTTCGTAGCTGCCGTCGCAGGGCACATAAGACTCCGGATACACCTGCCGACCATAGCGGGCCGCCAGCTCTGCCTCGACCTTTAGCCGATTGCGTTCGGTTAGTGCGCGCGTGTAGACGACGATCTCGGCAATATCACCCTGATAAAAGAACGCGCTGCCGAACGCACGGAAATGCCCGATCGTGGTGCCCGTATTGCTCACCAGCGGCTGCAGGTTGCCATCCATCGCAATGGCGGCGCCGTCCTGATAAATCGTCCGCCCCTCGTCGTCGCTGAACCGAAACGTATCGATCGACCAGATCGGCATGCCCGCGTAGGTCGGCACCGTCGCATCCAGATCGTTGTTGAAGTGCGCCTGACGCAGCAGCGCCACCTGCTCGTAGCCCAGCACGAGATTGCCGTTCGTGGCCAGAGAGTCGCCCGCAATGTAGAAGTTCGCCAGTCCGGCACGATCGCGTCCCTGCACGACGAAGATCGTGTAGTCAGATCCCGCGAGCGACCTCAGATCCAGCGCCAGCGCCGCATTGTTGTTGAACCGCAGCGTTGGCCGACCGGCGACGTTTGGATTGCTGTTCACCAGCAGCGGCATCAGCTCCCCAAAGCCCGTCTGGTGCACCGCGTGGTTATTGTTGCCGGACTGGTCGCGCCAGCGACGGACCATACCCGCGGTATTGGTGACACCGGTGTCGGCGCGTAGCCAGATGTGGAGCGCGCCGGTCACGCCTCCGGGGCCGGCGAACGCCACCGACGACAGGCCCAACAGCGCGAACGCGATCAGAGAGACAAACAACCGATTCATAGGCAGACCTCTGCAGTCTTATCTGGATAGTTTTCTTTACATCCCTAGTCTGCCACGGCGCGGTAACGGTGCACCTTTTTCGTCCGACAATTAACGACAAATTAGGGCCGAGAGCCGAGTCCGCCAACGCGCCTCAGGGCGCTGCCCGCCGCGCACCAAGCTGCCGCTCACACAGTTCTAACAGCGTCGGTTCCGCACCGTTCAGCTCCCGCCCGAGCGCATCTTGCGACAGCACCACATCCGCGTGCGCGCTGCTGGGCCAGACGAATTCCCGATACATCGGCTCCACGTGGTTGGTTAGCTGATGTTCGATGAAATCAGGCTCTCTGTCGCGTTCGCGCTGGTCACGATCGAAGCGCCGCGCGCGCCGCGTGGCCTCGTCGCAGTCGACAAACACGGCGTGGTCGTACAGCGCGCGCAGATCCGCGTGGGCGAGCGCCAGAATGCCCTCCAGAATCACCAGCGGCCGTGGCTCAACTCGTCGCGTCCGCTCGGTGCGCGTGTGCGTCGCAAAGTCGTAGACCGGCACGTCGATCGCCTGGCCGGCCTTAAACCGGTCGAGCTGCTGGGACAGCAGCGCCCAATCGATCGCGTCGGGGTGATCGAAGTTGGTGTCGGCCGCCGCGGCCATCCCAACGCTGACGTAGTAGTCGTCAAAGCACAGCACCGCGCAGTTCGCGGCGCCGAGCTGTTCCGCCAAGTGCGCCGCGAGCGTGGTCTTCCCCGAGCAGCTGCCGCCGCCAATACCGATGCAGAAACCGTGATTCATCGCCCTACTTTAAGCGCTGTTGACCATCGCCGCATCGACGCCGCCGCAGACTTCAGGGCGCAATACAATCACCACGCAGCAAAGGCCGCCCGTCCACGCGCAGACTAGCGTGCCCCCCCTACCCCTCGGCATCCGGCGCCGGGTAGTGAATCCCCGGCAGACCCGGCGCCAGCGCCTGGTACCAATCCGGTCGCGGCTGCTCGGGCACATAGCTGGTCGGCACCATCGGCGCCTGCGGATTCCACTCGTGGTGTATCGGCGGTATCTGAAAGGTGCCATTGCTCGCGTTGGTGCCGCCGTCCACCAGCAGATCGATGCCGGTGATGTAGCTCGCGAGGTCCGAGGCCAGAAACAGCACCGCGTTGGTCACCTCCTGCACGTCGCCGACGCGCCGCATGGGCGTGCGGCTGGCGATCCACTTCGACATACCCGACGCCTCCAGCATCGGCCGCGTCATCTCGGTGACGATGAAGCCCGGCGACACCGAGTTCACGCGCACGCCGCGATCGGCCCATTCCACACCGAGCTGCTGCGTCATGTTACGCAGGCCGCCCTTCGCGGCGGCGTAGGAAATGATGTTGTTCTCGTTGGCGCCACTCGCGAGGATCGAGCAGATGTTGACGATGCTGCCACCACCGCGCTCCAGCATCCGCCGACCACACTCGCGGGCGTAGTAGAACGCCCCGACCAGGTCGACGTTCAGAATCTGATTGAAGGTCTCGGAGTCGTACTGTTCCGCCGAGATGCCGCGCGGGTCGGCGATGCCCGCGTTGTTGATCAACACGTCGATTCCCCCGAGCTCCTCCACGCCGCGTGCGATCACCCGGTTGACGTCGTCCTCCACCGACACGTCGCCCACGGTGACGCTGACGCGCGCACCCAGCTCCCGGCAGGTCGCCGCCACGGCGTCCAGCATCGCCTCGCTGCGCGCGGTCAGTACCAGGTCGGCGCCGGCGCTCGCGAACGCCCGTGCGAAGTACTCGCCCAGGCCATAGGAGGCCCCGGTGACCAGAACCGTTTTACCCTTGAAATCAAACATTTATCCCCACCTGAGCGTCGTTGATCAGCCGCAGTATGCCGTTCGTCCGGCGCCCGCGCCAAAGCGCACCAAAACCGGACCCGGCCAATTGACTTAGCTCGCCACCACCGGCAATGTGCGCCGCTTGCGCGAGCCATTCGCCCCCTTTTAACGCCCCCCACCCGGAACACCCTTTTGAGTCACAGTCAGTTTGCCGCGCTCGGCATCGAGCCCCCGGTCGCCGATACCCTGGAGCGCATCGGCTTCACCATCCCTACTCCGATTCAGGCCCAGTCGATCCCGCCGCTGCTCGAAGGCAAGGACCTGCTCGGCATCGCCCAAACGGGCACCGGCAAGACCGCGGCGTTTTCGCTGCCGCTGCTGCAGTACCTGATCGATTCGCCGCGCAAGCCCGTCGCGGGCGAGCCGCGCGCGCTGATCCTTGCGCCCACCCGCGAGCTGGCGATCCAGATCGGCGCCGAGATCGAGCGCTTCGCCGCCGACATCGATATCAAACACACCGTCATCTTCGGCGGCGTCGGCCAGAATCCGCAGGTGCAGGCGCTGCGCAACGGACTCGAGATTCTCGTTGCGACGCCGGGACGGCTGCTGGACCTCGCGGGCCAGGGTCACGTGGATCTGGGCAGCGTCGAAGTGCTGATTCTCGACGAGGCCGACCGACTGCTCGACATGGGCTTCGTCCGCGATGTGCGCCGCATCATCGATCAGACGCCGGACTCGCGGCAGTCGCTGCTGTTCTCGGCGACGATGCCGAAAGAGGTCGCGAAACTCGCGCGCGACTTCCTGAAGAAACCAGTGCGCGTCGACGTCGCGCCCAAAGAGGTCACGGTCAAGCGCATCACCCAGCGCGTGCTGCACGTCAGCGACAAAGAAAAGCAGGATGCGCTGACGCAGCTGTTGCGCGAACCGGAGGTCAGCCGCGCCATCGTCTTCACCCGTACCAAGCACGGCGCGAACAAGGTGGCGAAGAAGCTCAACCAGGCCGGCATCGGCGCCGAGGCCATTCACGGCAACAAATCGCAGAACGCGCGCACCCGCGCGCTGGCCGCGTTCAAAGACGGCGAAATATGGGTGCTGGTTGCGACCGACATCGCCGCACGCGGCATCGACATCGACGGCATCAGCCACGTCATCAATCAGGAGCTGCCCCACGAGCCCGAGAGCTATGTGCATCGCATCGGCCGCACGGCGCGGGCCGGCGCGGACGGCGTCGCCTGGACCTTGGTGGGTCCGGAAGAGCGCTCGCGCCTGAAGGCGG
The DNA here is from genome assembly GCA_039029135.1 of Pseudomonadota bacterium. Lineage (GTDB taxonomy): Bacteria > Pseudomonadota > Gammaproteobacteria > Pseudomonadales > Azotimanducaceae > JALZVT01. The sequence continues at coordinate 7,231 of JBCCGT010000030.1, forward strand.
TGGAGCGCCTGATCGGTTTTCGCGTGCCGCTGCTGGACATCGAGGTCGTGCCGCAGCCGAACGCGCCGGAGCCGTTCGTACCGCCCTCGCAGCAGGTGGTCAACGATCAGAAACAGGCCGAGCGCGAGGCGCGCGAGCGCCGCGGCAACAGCAAGGGCAACGGCCGCCGGCGCGGCGGCGGTGGCGGCGACAAGAACGGCAATACTGCCAGCGGTGACTCTGGCGGCGGCGGACGCCGACGGCGACGCCGGGGCGGCAAGCCAGGCGGTACGAACGGCAACACGACCGCCGCGTCGGGCAACCGCACGCAAAGCGGCGGCGAGGGCCAAGGCGGTGGACGCCGGAGGCGCCGGGGTAAGCCGCGCGCGGCCTAACGAGCGGCGATCCTTCGCGGCTTAGTCCCGCGCGCAATCGAAGGTCCACACCGCCCGCCAACGCCGCAAACAACAGTTCAGACCCACGCTGAACTCGCGCCGAACCAACGGCGCCTGAGCCTGCCGCCACGCGCGTCTGCGTTCTTCCCGCCGCTATACTGACCCACTGACTATTTGGGGGCGGCAATGATCAATCTCGACGGCAAGGTCTTTCTTATCACCGGCGGCAACGGCGGCATCGGTCTGGGCATGGCCGAGGGCATCGTCAAAGCCGGCGGCCGCGTCGCCATCTGGGGACGCAAGGCCGACAAGAACGACAGCGCCCTGGCCGCGCTTGCAGCACTCGGCGGCGACGCCAAGGCCTGGGTCGTGGACGTCGGCGACGAGGCTGCGATCGTCGACGGCATGCAGGAAGTGCGCGCAACCATGGGCCGCCTGGACGGCGTGTTCGCCAACGCGGGCCGCGGCGGTCCCGGCAAGGCGTTCGTCGACATGAGTCTCGACGACTGGCGTGCGGTGATGGCGATCAACCTGGACGGCGTGTTCCTGACGCTGCGCGAGGGCGCGAAGCATCTGATCGAGCAGGGCAACGGCGGCAGCCTGGTCGCGGTGTCGTCCACCTCGGCGATTCACGGCGCCGCGGGCAACGAGGCCTACGGGACGGCCAAGACCGGTCTCAACGGCCTGGTCCGCGCGCTCGCCGTGGGACTGGCGCGCCACAAGATCCGCGTCAACTCACTGCTGCCCGGCTGGACGATCACCGAGCTCGCCTCGGGCGGCTACGAAAACGACAAGTTTCGCGAGGTCACGACGCGCCGCACGCCCGCCCGCTGCTGGGCCGACCCGCAGGAGTTCCGCGAGGTCGGCGCATTTCTCGCCGATCCGCGCCAGACGTTCCACACCGGCCAGGAAGTCTGCGTCGACGGCGGCTACACCGTCTTCTAGTGGAACGCTAGCGCGGCACCCCGTCGCCGAACACGTTGATGCCCTTGGCGAAGGGCGCGCTGCGCTCCGGGTCATGCCCGGACGCCGCGGGGGGTTCGGCCTCCCAGATCACGCTCGCGGCCGGCGTCGCGAGAAGCGCGCGAACCTGATCGCGCTCGGACTCGCTGAGCCCGGCGAACGCTTCGCGCAGCCGCTCGAGGCAGTAAACGCGGTAACGCGACACCGGCAGGTCGACGTAGCGCACGCCCTGTACCGTCAACGCAAACTTCTGTTCGCCGCGCGCGTAGGCCTCAGCGTTCGCGCGCAGCGCGACCAGATGCGTCTCGCCAATCTCTTCCAACATCGCACCCGCGTCGTGGGGCACCGCGTCCAGCAGCGCGCCCGGCGTCGTCGCGGCGCGCGCGTTCCACACCCGCGCAACCCAGGCGTAAACCGCCGGCGCCTCGTTGCGCATGATCTCTGCCGGTGTCGGGTCCTGACCGAAGTGACGCAGCATGGGGCCCATGAGGCCGAAGTCGGCGATCGAGGGCGCATCGCCCAGCGCGAATGGCCGGTTCCGCAGCATCGCGCCCAGCACGCGCAGCGCCGCGCGATAGCTCGACTCGACGTGCTCGCGGGTCGCCGCGGTCACGCCGTCGTTCAACACAAATCCCTTGTGCTGACGCCGACTAATGCGCCGTAGCAGCAGCCAGCGCGGCGCCGGGACGTGACCGGCCACCTCGTCGGCGAGTATGCGCGACAGCAGCGCGCGATCGTGCTCGTAGCTCCAGCGATAGTGCATCGCGGGCCGCCACAACCACTCGTCGGCGTAGTCCTCAATCAACAGCGCGATAAAGCGCACGACCGGGTCGCACGGATACACGCTCGACTCGGGGTGCTCGGCGTCGAGCTGCGCGATGATCGGCGTGCTATCCGACATATAGCGGCCGTCGTCGCGCAGCACCAGCGGCACCTGTATCGCGCCCACTTTGGGCTTCAGCTCGCGGGCGATCGCGAAGGGCGACTCCATGTCATAGGAAAGCCCCTTGTAGCGCAGGTACGCCTCCAGCTTCCCCGTGTAGTACGAGACCGATACGCCATAGACCTTCATGGCTCACCCATCGTAGAAGAAGCGCGGGTGCAGGCCGGCCAGCGTACGTTCGCGCTCGTCCGTCGCGCGCTCGATGGCCGCATCGGTGAGCTGGTTGATCTCAGCGCTCGGCCGCAGGCGCTGGGCGATGTCGCGACGACCATAGTGCACCTGCAAAAACAGCCGGCCCCGATCACCCGCGCGCGTAGGCAGGCGTCGGTGCCAGACATCGGAGACGAACAGGCCAACGTCGCCCGGGGCCGCCAGCAGCGGCTCGACGCCGCGCCCGTTCCAGGTCAGCTCGTCGTCCAGCAGCCGATCGGCCGGCGGCGGTTTGCCCGACAGGTGGCTGCCGGGGATCACGCCGGTTGGGCCGTCGGCCACCGCGCAGGGTTCGAGATAAATGTGCGCGCCGATCGCGAACACGGGATGCGGAATCTCGCGCGGCCACTCGACACCGTCCGGCAGCGGCACGTGCGGACCGGCGTCGATATGCCAGTGGCCGCCGCCGTGCAAACCGTCGCTGGTTGGCGGATTGCGCCAGGCCGTGTTGGCGATGACGTGGCAGTCCTCGCCCAGCAGGGGTTCGATCGCGTCCAGCACCGCCCGCTGGCCGACCGCGCGCTGGCACTCGGCGCTGCGGTTCAGCATCTCGTAGCGGAACATGGGCCAGGCACGGGGATCGGGGCCGCGCCCGTCCGCGGGCACGGTCTCGAAAACGTGCAGCACCGCGGCTTTCAGCGCGGCCACCTCGTCGCGCGTGAACGCGCCCGGCAGCAGCGCCCAGCCTTCGCTTTCGAGCTGTCGCGCCGCCGGATTGGACACGTCGTCGCGCGACAGTAGATAGCCCCTTCGTCTCTTCAGCACGCTCATCCCCCGTTTCGGTGCCTGCTTGACTGTGCCACGAATCGGCGTCCGTCCCAACGAACGGAAGTCGAGGTCATTGCGAAAGAGCGAGCGCCGCTACAGTACACTGCCCTCATAGCACCCACCCCGTGAAAGGAACACAGCATGCGCTTCAGCTTCTGGCCCAACCCCAGCCAATCGTTCGCCGACGTTTTGGAACTCGTGCAGCACGTCGAGCGCACCGGCTGGGACGGCATCTGGTACGCCGACCACTTCATGCCCAACGCAGCGGACACAAGCACCCCGTGGCCGGAGGCGTGGATGACGCTGGCCGCGCTCGGCGCCCAGGTGCCGCGCCTGCGCATCGGCACGCTGGTCGCCGGCAACACGTACCGGCATCCGGCGGTGCTGGCCAAGATGGCGGCCACCCTCGACCACATCACGTCCGGTCGCGTGGTGCTGGGGCTCGGCGCCGGCTGGCAGGAAAACGAACACGCGCAGTACGGCATTCCGTTCTACACCGTGCGCGAACGGCTGGCGCGCTTGAACGAGGCCTGCCACTGCATCAAGGCGCTGTATGGCGAGACCAAGGCCAACTACGCAGGCGACTACTATCAGCTGACCGACGCGAGCCTGGAGCCGAAGCCGGTGCAGGATCCGCTGCCGCTGCTGATCGGCGGCGGCGGTGAGAAGGTCACGCTGCGCATCACCGCAGAGCACGCGGACGAGTGGAACGTCTGGGGCACGGTCGAGACGCTGAAGCACAAGATGAGCATTCTGGACGCGCACTGCGCGGACGTCGGCCGCGATCCGAATTCGATTCAGCGTTCCGCCGTCGCGCTGCTGTTTATGAGCGACGACCCGGAGTTCGTTAAAAAAATGAAGGCCGCCGACCTACAGCAGGCCGCCGTCATCGGCAGCGTCGACGAGGTCGCCGAGATCGTGCGCCAGTACGAGGCCATCGGCGTCGACGAACTGATCGTCCCCGACTTCACGCTCGGACCGCGAGAGCAGAAGATCGCGACGCTGGATGCGTTCATCACGCGGGTCGAGGGCCGCTGAGGCATTGGCCAACTACGGACAGGGCGACTCCACCTATCAGACCGCCGGCGGCCTGGACGGCGTGCGCGCGCTGGTGAATGCGTTCTACGACACGATGGAACGTAACCCCGCCTACGCCACCATCTTGTCCTGGCATCCACAGACGCTCGATACCTCGCGCGACAAGCTGACCTTGTTTCTATGCGGCTGGATGGGCGGGCCGCGGTTTTTTCAGGAAACCTACGGCTCGATCAGCATTCCCGGCGCGCACGCCCATCTCGACGTGACGGCCGCGGAGCGCGATCAGTGGCTGGACTGCATGGCGGAGGCGATCGATCAGCGCGGCTACGCACCGGACTTCAAGGCGTATCTGCTGAAACAGCTCGGCCGGCCGGCGGAGATGATTCGTCGTCAGTCGGAAAAAACAGCCAGCACTTGAATCTGAACAACAGGAAGCGGACAACATCATGACCACAATCGCCGTCATCTATTTCTCCGGTACCGGCACCACGCGCGCGGTGGCCGAGGCGGTGCGCAACGGCGCCGCGAAGACCGACAGCGAGGCGCTGCTGCTCGAGGTCACGGGCGCCGACATCAGCGACGGCCGCTGGGCCAACGACGAGATCGCGGGGCAGCTCGACGCCTGCGAAGGCATCATCTTCGGCACGCCGACCTACATGGGCTCGGTCGCCGGCCAGTACAAGTCGTTCATGGATGCGATGGCGCCGCGCTGGTACACCCAGGCCTGGCGCGGCAAGGTCGCGGCGGGCTTCACCGCATCCAGCCTCAGCGCCGGCGACAAGTTCAACGCGCTGCTCGATCTCACCACCTTCGCCATGCAGATGGGCATGATCTGGGTCGGCACTGGCGTGGGCATGCAGGAGGGGCTGAATCTGAACGGCTTCTACTACGGCGTGGGCGCGACGGCGAGCAACGCGGACGAGCTGCAGGAGGTCGACATCAACACCGCGCAGTCGCTGGGTACGCGCGTCGCCGACATCAGCGCCCGACTGGCGAACGACGCTTAGTTCTTTCGCGTCGCTCGAGGACGCGGTGCATCAGGGCAGCGCAAACGCGATCAGGAAGTCGCCCTGCTCACCCAGGCCCGAGCGCCGGTCACCGCCGGCCGCGACGACGACGAACTGCTTTGCCACGCCCGACGCGTTCACCACGTAGCTCATGGGCGTCGCGTTCGCGAAGCGCGGCAGTCGGTGCTGCCACAGCTCGACCCCCGTCTCGACGTCGTAGGCGCGGAAGGCGCGCTCCGACGCCGCGCCGATGAAGATCAGTCCGCCGGCCGTCAGCAGCGGACCACCCGTGCCCGGCGCGCCCCAGTTCAGCGGCAGCCCGGCGACGTCGCGCACCGTGCCATGCGGTCGCCGCCACACCTGCTGCCCGGCACTGAGATCCAGCACGACCATCTCCGCCATCGGGCGGCCGGCGCAGGGAATTCCCAGCGTCGGGTCGACATACGGGTAGCGCGCCATCAGATAGTCGGTGCCAAGCTGATCCGCGATCTCCACACCCGGCGGCGGCGCGAAACGCTCCGCCGCGGCGCTCATGGCCGCCACGCGTTCCGCCTCTGTTCGCGACGGGTCCTCGATCACATCTATGAACGGCTGGGCATCGACGCGGGCGATCAGCTTGGTTCGAAACGGCAGGTGGTTGAGATTGACCGCGAGCAGGCCGCGCGCCTCGTCGATCGCGACGCCGCCCCAGTTGATCGCCCCCATGTTGCTCGGCAGCCCGATCGTCCAGCTCTCACTAATCGGAGTGAACACCGGTCCAGACACGCTCTGCGCGTCCAGCTCGTCGCACAGGCCCAACATCGAAGTGCCCGGCTCATAGGTGCGCGACAGCCGAAACGCCGGCGGCGGGAACGGCTGGGTCGGCGCCATGCGATCGCGAAGCGGCCCGTCGCGCGACACCGGCTGCTCGGTCACCTTGATCAGCGGCACGCCCGTCTCGCGGTGCAGCACGAACAGGTGCCCCATCTTCGTCGCCTGGACCACCGCCGGCACCCGCCGGCCGTCCACGCTCAGATCGATCAGCGCCGGCTGCGCCGGCACGTCGAAGTCCCAGAAGTCCCGATGCACGGTGTTGAAGTGCCACACGACCTCGCCGGTCGATGCGCGCAGCGCGACGACCGAGGAACCGTAGTGCGCCATGTCGATGCCCGGCGGCCGCGCGTAGTCGGGCGCCGGGTTGCCGGTGGGCAGAAACACCAGGTCCCGCTCGGCGTCGACGCTCATCGGCGCCCAGACGTTCGGCGTGCCCAGCGCATAGCCGTGCGCGCTGACCGGCAGGTTCTCGTAGTCGTAGTCCGGCGGCGCCAGATCGAACGCCCAGGCCAGCCCTCCGGTTCGCACCGAGTAGGCGCGCACCACGCCGCTCGGCGCATCAAGCCGCTGACCGTCGCTGACCGCAGAGCCGACGATGGCGAGATCGCCGGCGACGGCCGGCGGCGAGGTCACCTGATACTCACCGGACCAGAGCCGGTCGCCCACGCCAACCGCAAGGTCGACTTCGCCGTTGTCCCCGAAGTCCTGGCAGCGCGCGCCGGTGCGCGCGTCCAGCGCGATCAGACGCGCATCATTCGTCGCCATCAGCACGCGACTGGCGCAGGCGTCTCCGTTCGATCCGGGCGCCGACCACACCGCCGGCGCCCGACAGTTGAACTGGTTCGCCGGCCGCATCCCTGGATCGATCTGCGCGTCAAACCGCCACAGCTCGCCGCCGGTCAGCGGGTCGAGCGCGATGAGCCGATTGCGCGGCGTGCACATCAACAGCCGACCGTCGTGGACGATCGGCATGGCCTGAAAGACCGTGCCGACGTCGCCGGTGCGGTACACCCACGCGAGTGCAAGCTCCGCGACGTTGCCCGCATCGATCTGATCGGCAGAGGCAAACTGCCGGCCGCCGGGACCGCCGTAGCGAGACCAGCCGTCAACCGACCGCGGCTCGACCCGGTCGGGTTGGGCAACATCGAAGGCCGGCTCGCAGGCGACGAGCGGCAGCAGGGCGACAAACAGCCAGCAGCGCGACATCCTCATGACCCGCAATATACTGGGTTACCGCAGCGGCGCGGCCGCGCGGGTCAGACAATTGCCCGCGCAACGACACTACCGCCGCGGACACAAATCAGGTAGACGAGGGGGACAACATGAGCTGGACAACCGAAGCACAGGCCGCAGAGGGCGGCATGACCGAGCGCGCGTTCACGCTCGCGGGAGACAACGGCGACGTGCCCGGCGTCTACTGGGAGCCTGCGGAAGGCGGCGCGGACGCGTTGGTGCTGCTGGGCCACGGCGGCACCACGCACAAGCGCGTGCCGTACCTGATCGCCGTCGCCCAGCTGCTCGCCGCGCGCGGCGTCGCCTCGGCGGCGATAGACGGCCCGGGCCACGGCGACCGGCTGACCATCGCCCACACCGGCGACAACTTCAAAGCGGTCTGGGATGCCGGCGGCGGGACGGAGGGCATGCTGGCCGACTGGCGGGCCGCGCTCGACTTTCTGCACGCCGAGACCGGCGAGCGCCCGACCGGCTGGTGGGGCCTGTCGATGGGCACGATGATGGGCCTGCCGGTGTGCGCCCGCGACGAGCGCATCCGCACGGCGGTGCTCGGCCTCATGGGCACCTGGGGACCCAACGGCGCTGCGCTAACCGAGATGGCCCCAAAGCTGACGCTGCCGCTGCGCTTCCTGGTGCAGTGGGACGACGAGATCGTGCCGCGCGACGCCTGCCTGGAGCTGTTTGGCCTGATCGGCGCGAAGCGCAAGACCCTGCACGCCAACCCCGGCCTGCACGCCGCGGTACCGCAATTCGAGGTCGCAGCGTCGGCGGACTATCTCGCCAGCCAGCTACGGCGCTAGCGCTTTCCATACCGCCGGGGCGGCAGCGTGGCCGCCCCGCCCATCTCGCAAACCTTTTCGATCCCGCCCGGGCCGCTAGCGCGACCGAGTAGCTATACCGTCCAGACGGTATAGTGCTATCCTGCCGCGATGAACACCCAAATCTCGCCGAGCAAACAGCGCCTGTTGATCGCGGCCGCCGAAGTCACCCAGATCGACGGCGCGGGCAATCTGACACTCGACAAGGTGGCGGAGCGTGCTGGGGTCTCGAAGGGGGGCCTGCTGTATCACTACCCGAGCAAGCGCGCGCTGCTGGAGGGCATGCTCACGCACCTGCTGCAGACGATCGAATCGCGCGTGGCCGAGGCGATCGAAACCGACCTCGGGAGCTACGTCGAGGCGATGTGCACCCAACCCGCTGCCGAGCGCGCGATGGCGCAGGCGCTGCTCGCCGCCGCGGCGGAGGATCCGGCGCTGCTGAGCCCGGCGCGAGAGCTCGTGTCGCGCTGGCTCGGGCGCACCGCGGAGCTGTCGAAGTGGGGACCGCTGCTGCTGCTCGCGAACGAGGGGCTGCGTTTTCTCGATCTGCTCGATCTGCTGCCCTCCGCGGCCGACCACGCGCGCCTGCGCGGTCTGCTACTGGAGGCCGGGGAGCAGCTCGCATGACCTGGCGAGTCGTTCCGGTCGCGCTGCTGCTGGCCGCCTGCGACGGCGACCTGCCGGTCGAGCGAACCGGCGAGCCCGCTCGCGTCGCCCAGCCGCCGATCCGCCAGGCGGTCCTGTTCCGCGCAGCCCAAGCGGAAGACGCGACCCGACGGCGCTTCGTCGCCCGCGTCGAGGCCGCTCGCACCGTCGAGGCCGCGTTCGAGGTCGGCGGCACCCTGGCGGAATTGCCCATCCGCGAAGGACAGACGATCCCCGCAGGCGAGCGCATCGCGGCACTCCAGCAGACCGACTACGTGCTGGCCGAGCGGGAGGCGCGCGTCAACGTGCGGCTGACCCAGAGCGACTACGAGCGCAAGCGCTCGCTGCTCGCGCGCCGGGGTATCAGCGAGTCCGCGGTCGACGACGCGCGCGCCCAGGCGGACCTCGCGCGCGTGCGCGCGGCACAGGCAAAGGAGCGGCTGCGCAAGACGGTGCTGTACGCGCCCTTCGACGCATACATCGCGCAGCGCCGCGTCGACAACCACACCAAGGTGCAGCCAACGATGCCGGTCGCCCGCCTGCTCGACCTGTCGGTGCTGCACCTGGTCGCGAGCGTGCCGGAGACGCTGCTGGCCACGCTCAACGCAAGCGACATCGAGAAACTGGAGGCGAGCTTCGCCGCGGCGCCCGAGCGACGCTTCCCCGTGCAGTACCTGGAACATCGCGGCGAGGCTGACCCCGTTGCCCAGACGTTCGAGGTGACCTTTACGCTGCAGCCGCCCGACGGCATGAACCTGCTGCCCGGCATGACCGCGACCGTCGACCTGCGTCTCCGCGGCGACGCACCCGGCACCGATCTCGGCCTGCGCGTGCCGCCCGGTGCACTCGTTACCGCGGCCGACGGCAGCTTCGCCGTCTGGCAGGTCGACGAGGCGACGAATCAGGTGAGCCGCCGCGCCGTCCGGGTCGACGCCAGCGGCGGCGGCGGCATCCGCGTCATCGCGGGTCTGGAGGACGGCGCGCTGATCGTCGCCTCCGGCGTCAATTTGCTGCGCGACGGCATGCGCGTCACGTCTTTGGAAAACTAGCCGTGCGCAGCCTGGCCCGCCTGTCCATCGAACGGCCGCTGTATCCGTGGCTCTTGGCGGCGCTGTGCCTGTTCGGCGGCATCTGGGGCATCGGCGAGGTGGGCCGACTGGAAGATCCGCCGTTTCCCATCAAGAACGCGTTCGTAATCACCCCCTACCCCGGCGCGTCGGCGCTGGAGGTCGAGCAGGAGGTCACGGATGTGCTGGAACGGGCGCTGCAGCAGCTGCCGGAACTCGACATCCTGACGTCCAAGTCGCTGGCCGGGCGCTCCGAGGTTCAGGTGCAGCTGCTTGAGGAATACGGCTCTGACGACACGCCGCAGATCTGGGATGAACTGCGCCGCCGCGTGCGTGAGGCGCTGCCCTACCTGCCGCCCGGCACGCTACCGCCCATCATCCAGGACGACTTTGGCGACGTGTACGGCATGGTCTACGCCGTGCGTACGCCCGGCTACTCCGCGTCGGTGCAGCGCGATCTCGCCAAGCAGCTCGAGCGCGAGCTGAAGCGCGTCGCCGGCGTGGCCAAAGTGCGCGTCGAGGGGCTGCTTGAGGAGGCGATCTACGTCGAGCTGTCGCAGGAGCGCCTGCAGCGCCTCGGCGTCCCCGTCGACAGCATCTTCAACGCGCTCGCAACCGAAAACCAGGTGCAGTCCGCCGGGTCGGTGATGATCGGCGATCGCCGCATGCGCGTCGCTCCAGAGCCGGCGCTCAACAGCGTCGCGGCGGTGGGCGAGATGCGCATCGGCCAGTCGGGCTCGACGCAGATCGTGCGACTGCGCGACATCGCGACCATCGCGCGAGAGGAGGTCGAGATCCCGCGCGAGATCATTCGCCACGACGGCGAGCGCGTGATGATGCTCAGCGTCTCCGTCACCGAAACGGAGAACGTCGTGGCGGTCGGCGAGGCGGTCGACGCCGTGCTGGACCGGCTCGCGCCGACGCTGCCGCTCGGCGTAGAACTCGCGCCCGTCACGCGCCAGCACGTGCTGGTCGCCAACGCCGTGCGCGACTTTCTGCGCAATCTGCTGATTTCGGTCGCCACCGTGATCGGCGCGCTCTGCCTGTTCATGGGCTGGCGGGCGGGCGCGGTCGTCGGCAGCGTACTGCTGCTGACCGTGCTGGGCACGCTGCTGTGCATGGCGCTGTTCGGCGTTGAGCTGCAGCGCATCTCTCTGGGCGCGCTGATGATCGCGATGGGCATGCTGGTCGACAACGCGATCGTCGTGGCCGAGGGCATGGTCACGGGCGTGCGCTCGGGCAGATCACCGGCGGAGGCCGCCGAGCATGCGGTGCGGCGCACGCAGATTCCGCTGCTCGGGGCGACGCTGATCGGCATCATGGCGTTCGCACCCATCGGGCTGTCGGACGACGACTCGGGGCACTTCCTGCGTTCGCTGTTCGACGTGGTCGCGATATCGCTGCTGCTGAGCTGGGTGCTCGCAATCACGCTCGTGCCGATGCTGGGCCATCGCCTGTTGAAGCCGGTAATCGAGGCGCAGGAGCAGTACAGCGGCTGGGCCTACGCGCCCTATCGGGGTTTGCTGCAGGTCGGGCTGCGTTTTCGCTGGCTGTCGGTGTTGGCGATTCTGGCGGTGACCGCGGGCTGCTTCTGGGGCTTCACCAAGGTGCGCCAGGAGTTCTTTCCGACCTCGAACTCGCCGCTGTTCTTCGTCGACTACTACCTGCCGCAGGGCACGGACATCACGACGACCGCGGCCGTCGTCGCCGACATCGAGGCGGCGCTGACGGCGCTGCCAGAGGTCACGGCCGCGACCAGCTTCATCGGTCGCGGCACGCCGCGCTTCGCCGCGACGATCAGGCCGGAGCAGCCGAACCCGGCCTACGCCCACATGATCCTGCGCGTGCGCGACGTGCGCGAGATGGACGACGTCATGGCCCGCGCGACGCCGCTGATCCAGGCCGTGCACCCGGACGCCGAGCTGATCGTCAGCCGCAGCGAGTTTTCGCCGGGCGGCGCGTCGAAGGTCGAGGCCCGCTTCAGCGGACCCAACGCGGATACCCTGCGCGAGCTGAGCGAGGCGGCGCTGCGCGAGTTCATCGACTTCGGGCTCGTCGACATCAAGACGGACTGGCGCGCACGCGAGCTGCAGCTCGTACCGCGCTACAACGAGGAACGCGGCCGCGCTGCGGGCATCTACCGCTCGGACCTGTACAACGGCATCGCGTTCGCCACGCTCGGGGTGCGCGTCGGTCTGTTCCGCGACGGCGACGATCTGCTGCCGATCATCGCGCGCGCGCCGCAGCGCGAGCGCAGGGATTTGGTCTCGCTCGGTCAGCGCCGGCTGTGGAGTCCCACCGAGCGCGCCTATGTGCCGAGCGACCAGGTGCTGGACGGCGTGGAGCTGGTGGGCGTGGACTCGCTGATCCTGCGCCGCCAACGCGAGCGCACGATCACGGTGCAGGCCAACCCGCCCCCAGGCGCCAACTTCATTGCTACCTTCGAGCGGCTGCGGCCGCGCATCGACGCCCTGCCGCTGCCGCCGGGCTATGCGCTGGAGTGGGGGGGTGAATTCGAGGCCAACCTCGAGGCACGCGAATCGCTGGGCGGCGTCATTCCGGCGACCTTCGGCGTCATGCTGATCCTCACCATGCTGCTGTTCGGCGCCGTACGCCAGACGCTCGTCATCTGGCTGACGGTACCGATGACGGTTTGCGGCGTGGTGCTCGCGCTCTTGATCACCGACCTGGGGTTCACCTTTCCCGCGTTTCTGGGCGTGCTGTCGCTGACCGGCATGCTGATCAAGAACGCGGTCGTGCTGGTCGACGAGATCGACAAGCGCGCCGCCGAGCAGGGCCTGACGATCGATACGATCGCCGACGCCAGTGTCAGCCGCATGCGACCCGTGTTGCTGGCCTCGGGAACGACGATCGCCGGCATGTCGCCGCTGTTGAACGATCCGTTCTTCAAGGAGATGGCGGTGTGCATCATGGGTGGACTGGCGTTTTCCACCCTGCTCACGCTGATCGCCGTGCCGGTGTTCTATCGCGTCCTCATCCGATCGCGACGCGACGCGGCAGACATGCCGCAGCCCCCGGCCGCGGCACTAGCCGCCGGCGACCCGTAGACAGCGGCCGCGCGGAGTCGCTCAACCGCCGCTCTCGATCAGCCGATCGATCTCGTTGTGAAAGTGCTGGACCCGCATCTCGTCGTCGTTCAGCCAAGTGCGCGAAAAGCCCGCCGAGCGCATGCCGCGCTGCACGTTGCCCAGCAGCTCGACGTCCTGATCGATCGTGTCCGTCATCGTCTTGTCGCCGGCGATGACGGCGTCGTAGTCGAAGACGTCACGCTCGGGACGCTGCCAGTCGGCGGGCTTTACGCCGTCGACGATGAAGTGGCTGCGCGAACCGCCTCCGCCCGCGTCGCGCACGGCGTCGCCCGCGACTTCTGGATCGGCAAACATCGTCAGCGACAGCTTGTCGAGCTGGCAGCGCTCAGGATCGTGCACGTCCGGCCGCACCCGCAGAATCCACAGATGGCCCGGCGTAAAGGTCAGCATGCAGTTCGGAAAGAAATTGAACTGCCAGACGTCCGATAGCTGCGCGTCCGAAAACGCGTCGAAGTCGAAGCCCATGTCGCGGCCGACTTCGCGCCGGCGCACCTGTATCGCGCGGCGAATGTCGGGCACGCGCCCGACGAAGTCCGCCGGGTCCAGGCCCCACGCCTTGAGCTGCGCGGTGTGAATGTCGGTGGGTTCCGCAGGCACCGGAAAGCGCGGATTAAAGGTCGCGCCCGGCACCTCCAGTCCTGTGTGGCCGTTCTCGAACAGGTGCACGGTATCGTTGCAGCAGTCCACCATGCGCCGATGCTGGGGATGCAGAAAGTCCACGTGATACAGCTCGCTGAAGTTGTCCACCACGGCCTTCCAGTTGCACTCGAGGCGTACGGTCTGATCCTCGGCCAGGGTCATCTTCTCGAACCGATAGGGTTCCAGCAGCGTCGTGAGTTCTGCAGTCAGGTACCTCGCGAGGGGCATCGGGTCCGCGTCGAGGTTGACGAAGACGATGCCCTTCCAGATCTCGACGTGCACCGTCTGCAGCGCCTGCTCGCAGCCCGGCGTGCGATCGACGAAGCGCTCCTTGTACGGCACCGCGCTGAGTTGCCCCTCGAGATCGTAGGTCCACGCGTGATACGCGCAGCGGAAGTTTGCCGCCGTGCCACGCTCTTCGGTGACCAGCAGATTGCCGCGATGCTGGCAGACGTTGTAGTACGCGCGCACGTCGCCGGCGCCGGTGCGCGTCACCAGGATCTGTTCGCGCGCGATGTCGAAGACAAAGAAGTCGCCGGCGTTGGCGACGTCTTCGGCGAGCCCGGCGATCAGCCAGCTCTTGCGCCATACGGCGTCCCACTCCGCGTCGAGCTGCGTGCCCGTGAGGTAGCGCTGCTTGCCGACGTTGGTGATCGCGTGCTCGCGGTCGGTGTGATTCACGTAGCGGATCGTCATGGTGCCCTCCCCTGCCCCTCGTTCGATCCTAGCGCTGCGGCTGACGTTCGGCCACCGGCGCCGCGAGCGCGACGCCGAGCACCACCAGCAGCGTGCCCAGGGTGCGATTGAGCGTCGGCGCCTCGCCCAGCCAGGCGATGGCGCCAACATAGACCAGCGCATAGCCGAGCGAGAGCAGCGGATACGCCTGCGCGAGCGGCAGACTCCGCAGCACCCGCAGCCACAGCAGCACCGCCGCGAGATAGGCGACAACCCCGGCCAGCAAATAGCCCGCGTCCGGCAGCACGCGCGCGAGCAGCGCGCCCGCGGTGTCGGGCAGCGCGCCGACGAGCGAGGCGAACCGTTTAAACAGGAGCTGACCGGCCGCGCCGAGCACGATGGACGCCGCCGCAGAGAGCCAGACCGCGCGCATCAGCGCGCCCCGCACAGCGCGCCGCCCAGCACGATCAGCGCGCAGCCGAGCCAGGCGCGCGGCGGCACGCTCTGCCTGAGCCGGAGGCGGGCATAGAGCATCACCGCGACGAAGCCGAGCGCGAAAAACGGATAGGTGCGCGAGACGTCCAGCCGCGTCAGCGCGAGCAGCCAGCAGACGAGGCTCACGCCCAGCAGCGCGTAGGCGATAAGCACCAGCGGCTGCGACAGCGTGGCGATCAAACCGGCACGCGCGCTCAGCCGCTGCGCCGCATGCGCCTGCACGATTTGCGATCCGCTGCTGGCCGCGACCGCCAGCGCGACCCAGAGATAACCTGCCACCATCGGCGCGCGCGCCCCGTCAATCCGTTCCTGCAACCTTAGACGATGCGCACGGCTTTCACAGTCGCGCGTCGCGCGCGGAGACGCTTGCGGTGCCAGCGGCGCGTAACCAGACGCGCCATTGACAGACGGAGAGGCGTTCGCTCAGCCGAACGCGAGCGTCGCCCGCCGGCCAAACAGCAGCCGGTTGCTGGCGAGCGCCACGCCGATCGAGAACAGCAGCGTCGCGAACATGCAGTGGATGTAGTGAAACGGTTGGAGCTGCAGCGTGAGATAGCCGTAGAACAGCACGCCTAGAGCCACGCCCGCCATCGCGGCACGCGCGTCGACGTCGCGAAACAGCAGGCCCACGACGAACGCCGACAGGATGGGCATCGACAAGAAACCGTAGCGCTCCTGCAGGATGTTGATCAGGCTTTCCTCCGCCTGATAGATCGGCACCAGCCCCAAGCCGACGATCGCGAGCACTATGCTCACGACGCCGCTCAGGCGCGCCACGTTTTTTACCTTGCCGACGTAGGTTTCGTGCAGGTCGCAGACGTACAGCGCGGCGGATGCGTTGAGGATGCTGTTGAAGGTGGTCAGCATCGCGGCAAGCATGCCAGCCGCGAACAGCCCCGACAGCCAGGGCGGCAAAATGTCGCCGACGAGCGTGCCGTAGGTGGCGTCACCGATATCGCCGTAGAGCTTGTAGGCGACCACGCCGGGCAGCGTCACGATCACCGGCACGATCAACAGCCGAATGCCGGCCGCGACCAGGACACCCTTGCGCGCCTCTGCGACGCTGGGCGCCGCCATCGCCCGCTGAGTGATCGTCTGGTTGGTGCTCCAGTAGAACACCTGAATGAACAGCATCCCGGTCAGCAGGGTGTGCCAGGGAATCGGCGAGGCGTCGTCGCCGATCAGCGACAGCCGCTCGGCCGGGATGCCGCCGAGGTCGTAGTCGATGGCCGCCAGCGCCAGAAACACGATCAGCACCGCAAGCCCGAGAATCAGCACGCCGCTGTAGGTATCGGAGACCGCGACCGCACGCAGGCCACCCAAGATCGCATACGCGGCGCCAATGGCGGCGATCACTGCCGCGACGACGACGATGGGTACGTCGATCTGCGTCATCGACACGAGGAACAGCGAACCACCATAGAGCACCGCCGGCAGAAAGATAAACAGGTTGCCTGCGAGGAAGAGAAATGAGATTAGCGCCCGGATGTGCGGGCTGTCGTACTTGCGCTCCAGCAGCTCGGTCGTCGTCGTGCAGCGGTTGCGGTAGTAGACCGGGATGAACACGAAGGCGAGGATCAACAGGCCGACCACCGCCGCCAGCTCCCACCAGGCCAGCAGCAGCATCTGATTGCCGTTCATGCCGACGAGCTGATCGGTCGAGAGATTGGTGAGCGTGATGGAACCGGCGACGAACACCCAGGACAGGCCGCCGTTAGCCAGAAAATAGTCGCGCCCCGAATCCACCGCGCCTCGATCGGCGTTACGGCACTTCAGCCAGGTCGCGATCGCGATCGCGAGCGTGACGGCGATAAACACCGCGAGCTGTATCGGATTCAGCATGTCTCCCCTTATTTTCGTTCTTCAGGCGCGCAGCGACTCGGGCAGATAGTCCCCGTGCGCCGCGATCAGCGCATCGACCAGCTCGTGTATCTCGTCGAGGCTCAGCAGCGCCGCCGTCAGCGGATCGAGCATCGCCGCATGATAGATGTGCTCACGCTCACCCGTCACCGCCGCCTCGACCGTCAGCGCCTGCGGGTTGATGTTGGTCTGCATGAGTGCGGCGAGCTGCGGCGGCAGGCGGCCCACGGCCTGGGGCACGAACGCGCCCCCGGCCATCTCGCAGGGCACCTCGACGACGCAGTCCGCGGGCAGGTTGTCGATGAGCGTCTGGCGGCCGCCCGAATCGTCGGCCACCGGCTGCGTGTTTGGTACGTTGGCGTAGACGAGACCGGCTTCGCCCGTATGCATCGCATGCACGATCGTCGCGCCGTATTCGTCGCTCGGCCGCACCCGCAGCTCGCGCGTCGGGTCTTCCAGTTTTTCGCGCAGCGCGTGCCAGCCGGCGAGCTGGTTCTTGCAGCGGCGGATGTACTCGTCCAGCGGAATCTCGAACTGTGCGATCAGGTCCGCGCGCCCCGCCTTGATGAACCAGGGTACGTACTCGGCGAAGTGCTCGCTCGATTCCGTGACGAAGTAGCCGAGCTCTTGCAGCATACGATAGCGCACCCGGTCGCTCAGGCCGGTCACGCCGCCGTCAGCACGATCGACGCTGCCGCGGTAGGGAATGTCTTTGCCCGCCGCCACTTCGCGCAGCCGCGGATAAAGATCCTCACCGTTGCGCTCGAAACGCAGATAGAACGCCATATGGTTGATACCGGCGCACAGGTAATCGATCTCATCAACCGGCACGCCGATGTCGTTCGCGAGATCCTTCGCGGTGTGCTGCACGCTGTGGCACAGGCCGATCGTGCGCACAGAGGACTGCCGCTGCATCGCCCAGCAGTTCATCGCCATCGGATTCACGTAGTTGAGGTGCAGCGCCTGCGGGCACAGCGCCTCCATGTCGCGCAGCATCGACTCGAACACCGGGATGGTGCGCAGCGCGCGCATGATGCCGCCGATTCCCAGCGTGTCGGCGATGGTCTGCGGCACGCCGGCCCGGCGCGGCAGGTCGAAATCGATGACCGTGCTGGGTTCGTAGCCGCCGACCTGAAACATGCTGATGATGTAGTCCGCGCCCGCGAAGGCCGCACGACGGTCCAGCGTCGACTCGATCGTCGGCGTCACGCCGAGCGTCGCAGCGATCTTGCGCGCGACGATCTCTGAGGTCTTGAGCCGCTCGGCGTCGATGTCATACAGCGCAATGGTGCTATTCGCGAGTGCGGCAAAACTCAGCAGATCGCCGAGCAGATTTTTCGCAAACACGGTGGAACCCGCGCCGACAAAGACTATCTTCGGATGACTCATATTGGTCCTTCGCACACTGCCAGTATCACTTCGCCGGCGCGCCGTAGGTCAGGCGTCGCCACAGCGCCTCGATCGGGCCCATCGAGTATCGCGCGAGCCAGGCCGGGGACAGCCATAGCTGCAGCGCCCAGATCGCCAGCACGATGGGATAGAGCTGCCAGCGCGCGAGCTCCCCAACCAGCGCCAGGCCTACCCCTGTAAAGATGAACATCGCCAGCAGCGAATGCACTAGGTAGTTGGTCAAGGCCAGTCGACCCACCGCGGCGAGCCGCGCGCGCAGCCCCGGCCAGGCACGAGCCCGACAGATCAGCATCACGAGCGCCAGATACCCAAGCGCCATGCCGAACCGGCCGATGTCATAGGTGAACTGCAAAAACGGAAAGCTCGCCTGCAGCGCGTAGTCGTTTTGAAACGCGTGCCAGCCCTCATAGGCATTGACCGCTCCGCCAACGCCGAATCCCACAAGCAGCATGCGCCAGTAGAACCCGTCGGAGCGCGATGCGTTGAGCACGCCCAGCTTGAACAGCGCCATGCCCACCAACATCATCGCCAGCGCGTCCCACAGCATCACGAAAGGCAGCACGAACAGCAGCGTGCCGATGAACTCTTCCGCGTACCAGCCGTAGACGCTCCCGACGTCGCCGCGCCGCTGCGCCAGCTCGGCCGCGATCTGCTCGGGCGTCGAGCCGAAATCGGCAACAAAATCCGGCCAGGCCGCGGCCAGTTCGAGCTGCTCTGCCGTCGCCTCGCCGCCGGCTGCCTCGATCGCGGCGACCTCCGCGCCCGCCGCGCGCGACATACCGAGGCCCCAGCTCGCAGCGCCGTGCTGCAGCGCGATCACAAGGAACAACGCCCCGGCGCCGATCAGCAGGCTGCGCGCCTTCGCATCGCGCACGAGATACAGCAGCGCGCCCGCGACGGCGTAGTTAACCAGGATGTCGCCGCTCCACAGCAGTACGAAGCCGTCGATCAGGCCGAACACCAGCAGCCAGAACGTGCGCCGATAGTGCAACCGCGCCGACTTGCCGCGCGCGCCGGTCGTGAACAACACGACGCCCGCACCGAACAGCATACTGAACAGCCCGCGCATGGCGCCTTCGACGAAGCCTTCCATCACATGCCAGGTAACGAGGTCCGCGACCCCGGGCGGCGGCGTCGTGAGCAGCGGAGAAAAATAGGCGCCGCTCGCCATGCCCATGCCGACAATGTTCATCAGCAGGATCCCGAGCAGCGCGAAGCCGCGCAGCACGTCCAGCGCCTCGATGCGCTCCGCCGCCTGGACCGGCGCTGCCGCGCTCACGGTCGCTGCCTCAGAAATCCGGCCTGGCGTTCGAGCGCCGCGCTCGCATCGGCGACCAGTTCGTCCATCACCGCCTGCACCGGCCGGATGCGATCGAAGTAGCCGATGCTCTGCCCCGCCCCGGAATGGATGAGTGGCTCAATGTCGTGCTCATCAATCGCGCCCAGCAGGTCGCCGACCAGCACGTCCTGAAACGGCATCTTCAGGGGCTCGGGCGCGCCCGGACGCTCCCACGCTTCGCTCCAGCCCGTGCGTATCTGGCGAAACGTCTTGCCGCTCTCTGAGCGCGTGATGACCGTGTCGCCGCTGCCCGCCGCCGCGAGCTTGCGCGCCGCCACGGGGTGCATGTGGTCCTGATGTTCCTCGGTCAAAAGCCACGCGGTACCCATCCAGACGCCGGCGGCGCCCATGGCCAGCGCGGCGGCGATGTGGCGACCGGTCGCCACGCCACCGGCCGCCAGCACCGGGATGTCGCCCGCGGCGTCGACGATCTGCGGCACCAGCGAGTAGGTGCCGATCGGACCGGTGTGCGCGCCGGCGTCGTAGCCCTGCGCCACAAGAATCTCGACGCCGGCGGCACGGGAGCGCTCGACGTGGTGCGGCGCGCCGATGAGCGCGAGCGTCGTCTTGCCGCGGCGTTTGGCCTCGCTGATCGCGTCCGGCGGTGCGCCGATGCCGCACGCGAAGAGATCGACGTCGGATGTGAGCACGGCGTGTAGCTGTTCTTGCTCGATCTCGGCGCTGCGAATGAAGCGGGTGCGCATGCCCGGCTCGGTCGCCTCGGGGACCGCATACTCCTCGATCAGATCATCGACGAACCGCTTGTGCTCGACCGGAATCTCGGCCTCGATCTCCGCGCGAGAATTGTGTTCGGGCATGCCAGGCGGCAACACCAGGTCGACGCCGAACGGTCGGTCGCCGACCAGTTCTTTGAGCTGCGCGAGCTCCGCTTCGATCTCCTCCGGAAAACGGCGGGTCGCGCCGTATACGCCCAGACCGCCGGCCTTACAGATCGCTGCGACGGCGTGCACCGAGTGCGCAAAACCGAAGATCGGATAATCGATACCGAGCTGCTCGCAGATCGGGGTCCAGACGGTGGCGGCGGTTGAGGCCATGCGCTCTCCGAGACGACGTTCGTTGCCGGTATTTAGCCACAAGCGCGGTACCCCGACACACCCAAGCACACTACACTGCGCTGAGAATGGCGGAGACCAACGCATGCCGAACGCACCCGAAGTAACGCTGCGGCCAGAACAAGCAGCAGATCAACCCGCTATCCACGCGCTGACCCAGCGCGCGTTCGCGGACATGCCCTACGCGGACGGCGACGAGCAGGAAGTCGTGGATCGGCTGCGCCGCGTCGGCGCGCTGACCCTGTCGCTGGTCGCGTGGGAACGCTCCGCCGCGGGCGAGCAGCTCGTCGGCCAGGTCACGCTATCACCGGCCGTGTGCGACGACGGTTCGGCGCCCTGGTTCGCGCTGGGCCCGATATCGGTAGAGCCGGCGCGTCAGAGCCTCGGCATCGGCGGTCAGCTCATGCGCGCGGCACTCGACGACCTGCGTGGCCGCGGCGCGCTCGGCTGCATCCTGACCGGCAATCCGGCCTACTACGAGCGCTTCGGTTTTGTGGTGTCGCCGGAGCTCGCGCCGACGAACGAGCCGGGCGAGTACTTCATGCTGCACCAGTTGGGCACGACTAAACCGGCGGGCCGCTTTCGTTTTCATCGCGCCTTTTATGAGGCGCTATGAGGCATGCAGCGCTATGCGGCGTCGCCCGAATGGCGACGATCACGCTAGCCCGAGATAACCCAGTACCGCCATCGGCAGAAAGAGTACCCACTGCGGCAGCTCCACGACCTTCAGGCCGGAATGCCACCAGAGCGCGATGTTCCAAACGCTAAACAGCGCGGCGAGCGCGACCGCCGCCGCCGCGAGATCGGTCGACGCGAGTCCCGCGGCGGGTAGCGCAAAACAGACCGCCATGAAACCGATGACGATCGTCACAATGTGCCAGCAGTAGTAGTTGGTGTACTTGGGCTCCGGCGCGAGGTCACTGTCGAGCAGCGGCTGAGCCGCCGTGCGACCGCCGCCGAAGACGTGAACCAGCAGCGTAAAGGCGGCGAGCGCCGCCGCGCTGTAGAGCCACAGCGATGCCGTCATGGGCTATTCTCCTCGTCCATCGAGACTCTCTTAACCAGCCGGAACTGAATTCGAGGGTTTTGCACGCGCGGAAGCTCCGAGCCAACACCAGCGTCGCGACTGATCCTAGCCCATGGGTCGCAACGCCACGCGTCGGCGCATCAGTCCAGCGAGCGCAAAAACTCGATGATTGCCGCGTTGGTGGCCTCGGGTGCCTCCTGCTGCACCCAGTGCCCCACGTCGGGGATCACCGTCACCCCGCGCAGGTCGGGAATGACCGCACTCATGCCCGCCTGCAAAGCGGCCTGGTCGGCACCGTTGATCACCATGTCCTCGCTGCCAGCGATGAACGCGGCGGGGATCTTCTGAATCGGATCGACGTCGGCCATCAGGGACCAGTTCGCGTCGAAGTTGCGGTAGTAGTTCACGCCGCCGCGAAAGCCGGCTCGCTCAAACTCACCGACGTAGTAGTCGACGTCTTCAGCCGTCAACCACGCCGCGAGTTCCTTGGGCGCACCAATCCGATCGACGAAACCGCCGGCGCTGCGCAGGGGATCCGTGATCAGCGGTTCATCCCGCGGCGTATCGGGCGAGGTGTACATCCGCTCGATCAGGTCACGCGGGCGCGAGTCGTACTCGGCCTCGGCCACGCCGCCGGGTTCGTTGTGATACAGAATGTAGAAGAAGTTGTCGCCATGCATGGCCTTGAACAGAGTCGTCAGTGACGTCTCGCCCCGCGGCCAGTAGGGCACGCTGAGACCGACCACGCCGTTGAAGCGCTGCGGATGCAGCAGCGCCGCATGCCAGACAGCGTTAGCCCCCCAGTCGTGCCCAACCAGCGTCGGTCGCGCCGCGCCGAAGTGGTCCGCGAGCCCAACCAGGTCTGCCGCCAGGTGATCGACGCGATAGTCGGCCACGTCGGGCGGTGCGTCCGTGTCGCCATAGCCGCGCATGTCCGGCGCGATCGCGTGATACCCGGCATCCGCAAGCGCCGTTAACTGATGGCGCCAGGAATACCAGGACTCGGGCCAACCGTGCGCGAGGATCACGAGCGGACCGCTGCCGGCCTCCGCCACGCGCATCTTGAGGCCGTTGCTGCTGACTGTGCTGAAGGTGATGGTGTTCATGCCCCGACCCTATCACCCAGGGCGCGCGGCTTCATCCCGGGCAAGACCCCGCCGAATACACCCCGCTATGCAAACCCGGTGGGATAGCTGAGCAGCGCCATGCACTGATATAGGGAACCGCACGCTGAAGAAACACAGCCTGCCCACACACTTCGCAAGGACGACACCCATGCACAGCAATCGATTCGGACTCTTCGCACTCTTCGTAGCATTGACTCAAAGCCCTATGGCCGCAGCGGATGATCCGCTCGCGACGCGCGGCGGCGCCTCGACCAGTCGCGCCGAGGCGCTGTGCGAGACCCCATGGGAGAATCACGGCGTCTATGACACGACGATCGTCTACGGCATCGACGAGGTAGTGCCGCCCGACGAGGGCCCCTTCCTGGACATGGACCCCGAGCGCAACACGCTTGAGTACCGCGAGCGTGCCTTCAAGTTTCTGCGCGACTACTTCGGCACCGAGTTTGACGTCAACGTCGCCGGCCAGCAGTTCGCGTTCGACGACATGGGCCGCGGCGTCTTGATGTGGCCCCTGAAGACCGGCGTGGGATCGACGCACCAGGTCTACGCGGTCGACGCTCAGCACGTACCGCGCATGCGCGGCAAGTTTCCGCTGACCCGCGTCGCACTGCGCGACGACGGCTATTTCGTGTTTGTCGGCGCGGAGGGCTTCACCGTGCACGGCGAGTATGGCGGCGAGGACGGCGTCGAGCTGCCACCCGGTACGATTTTCCTCGCCGGCGAGTATCGAATGTTCGACGGCAAGGATCGGCTCGTCGACACGCTGCGCTACTTCTCGCGCATTCCGTCGCTGTCGGTGTTCGATCCCGGCGCGCCGGTGCCCACCCAACTCATCACCATCTCGTGTGACATCGAGAGCGACCTGTTCGGCACCGGCCAGGTACGCGGCATCGGCTCGCTGGCGGTGCAGCCAGACGGCTCGAGCGATCTCGACTTCCGCTACGTCATGCATTTCCCGACGCGGCTCGGCGACGCGGAGCAGGCGGGCAAGCGCTGCAACACCCTGCGCGCGCCGCGCGGCCGCTGAAGACAAGGGCTCAGACCGGGACGGCGACCGGAGGGAACCTATGCGGCCTGTGCGAGAGCAGGCCGTTAGTCGGCTGATCGCGCGCTGGCAGCCGGCCCGACGTCGCCGATAGCCACCGGCAGCGCCAGCGCACCGGGTCGTCTGGGGTCGGCCGCGCCGAAGAACAGTCCGTCGCGCACCCTGATGGTCTGCGTGCTGCCCATCGACGCCTGCCGCTGGACCTCGTGGCCCCGCTCATCGAGCAGTTCGACGGTGTCGACCCCGACGCCCGGCTCGACGGTCAGCGGCTGGGAGCGCCACGGCTGATGCACGCGCGGCGCGTGGGTCGCCTCCGCGACGTTCAGGTCGTAGTCGATGACGTTCACCAACAGCTGCAGGATCACGTTGATGATGCGGCCCCCGCCAGGCGAGCCGGTCACGAGCTCCAGATCGCCCGCGGCGTCGAACACCAGCGTCGGCGTCATGGTCGACATCATGCGCTTGCCCGGTCGATGCGCATTGGCGTGTCCGGGATCGGCATAGCTGAAGTTGCGCATCTGGTTGTCGAGCAGGATGCCGGTGTCGCCCGCGATGTAGCCGCCGCCGAAGGAGTAGCCAAGCGTATAGGTGGTCGAGACCGCGTTGCCCCAGCGATCCACGACCGAGTAGTGGGTCGTGTCCCGGCTCTCCTTCGCGTTTCCCGCGCCTGGCCCCGTCGACGCCCCGGCGTGCAGCGGTCGTATGTCGCTGACGCGGGCGGCTCGCTGCAGATCGATTCGCGCCGCCAGGCGATCGGCGACGCGCGCTGACAGTGATTCGGCGACCGGCACGCTGACAAAATCCGGGTCGCCGATGCCGAAACGTCGATTCGCGGCCCCGAACTTCATGACCTCCGCGAGCAGATGCACGCTGGCCGCGCTGCCCTGGGGATAACGCGCCAGATCGAAGCACTGCAACACGTTGAGCATCTGCAGCAGCGTGACCCCGCCACCGCTAACCGGTGGCATCGCAACCACGCGCCTATCGCGATAGGCGACCGCGAGCGGCTGGCGCTCGCGCACGCGGTAGTCGCGCAGATCGGCCATAGCGATGTGCCCGCCGTCCGCCTGCACGGCAGCTACCAGGCGTCGTGCGAGCGCGCCGCTGTAGAACGTCGCAGCGCCCTCGCGGGCGATCGCCGACAGCGAGGCCGCAAGCGCGGGCTGTTTCCAGACGCTGCCCACCCTGTAGGTCTGATCCGTCGCGGGATCGAAGAACACCGCGCGGCTCGATGCTATGCCGCCGAACACCTGCGCCTCGGCGGCGAGCGCTGTGGCGAGATCGTGAGTGACGACGATGCCGTCCGCTGCCAGCCGTATCGCCGGCGCCAGCAGGTCCGGCCAGGGCAGGCTGCCGCCGCGACGCCAGGCCTCAAACAGACCAGCCACGGTGCCCGGCACGCCCGCCCCCTGTGCGCCGAACTTCAGCCGCCCGGTGTCGACGCCGCCAGCGGCATCACGATAGTTGTCCGGGTCGAACGCGGCGGGTGCGGCCGATCGAAAGTCGAGCGCGACGACCGGCTGGCCGGGCTGGTACAGGAGCGAGAAGCCGCTGCCACCGATGTTGCCCGCGCGCGGCAGCGTGACGGCGAGCGCAAAGCCCATTGCGACTGACGCATCGATCGCGTTACCGCCGGCGACAAGGATAGCGCGCCCGACCTCGCTCGCGGCCGCGTTCTGGCTGACCACCATGCCGCCCGTGCCCACAACGGGATGAACGATGGCGTCGTAGCGCAGGACGGCGGACGGCGGAGCGCCGGTCGCCTTAGGTATTTGCGACGATTCCGGCGCTTCGGACACGGCCGCACAGCCGCCGAGCAGGAGCAGCAGCGTCGCGGACGCGCACCTCATCGCGCGGCCTCCGCCGCGACGGCGCCGGCATCGGGTCGGCGCGGATCGGCGGCGCCGAGAAACAGCGCGCCGTCCCACGCAATCGACTGCACGCTGCCCATCGCGTTGCCGGCCTCCAGGGGATGGCCGAGCGCACGCAGCCGGTCCAGGGTGTCCGGGTTAACCCCGCGCTCGTAGCGTAGCCGGTCGGGCAGCCACTGGTGATGAATGCGCGGCGCAAACACAGCCTCGGCGACGTTGTCGCCGAAGACCAGCACCTGCACCACGTTCTGCAGCACGGCATTGATGATGCGACTGCCGCCGGGCGAGCCGGTCGCCAGCACCGCCCTACCATCGCGCAGCACCAGCGTCGGCGTCATCGCCGACAGCGGCCGCTTGCCGGGCGCCACGGCGTTGGCGAGGCCGGTC
Organism: Pseudomonadota bacterium; assembly: GCA_039029135.1. Lineage (GTDB taxonomy): Bacteria > Pseudomonadota > Gammaproteobacteria > Pseudomonadales > Azotimanducaceae > JALZVT01. The sequence continues at coordinate 33,168 of JBCCGT010000030.1, forward strand.
ACGAGCCCGAAGGCATCCGGCTCGCCCGCCTTGGCGGAGAAGTCCGTCATCTCGTTGTTGAGCAGGAAACCGGCGCCAGGCACCGCGCGCCCGTTGCCGAACGAAAAATTCAGCGTGTACGTCAGCGCGACCGCGTTGCCGCGCGCGTCCATTACCGACAGGTGCGTCGTGTCCGGACTCTCGGGCGGCGCGGGCGTGCCCGGTCGAATCTCGGCGGCCGGCGTGGCCCGATCCAGCGAGATCGTGGCGGCCAGCGCCGCTGCGTATTGGCGGCTGGTGAGCCAATCGACGGGCACGGTGTGAAAGTCCGGATCGCCCAGATGCGCGCTGCGGTCCGCGTAGGCGCGCTTCATGGTCTCTGCCAGCACGTGCAGCACTCGTGCCGAGCCGGCGCCCCAGTCTTGCAGCGGAAAGTGGTCCAGTACGTTCAACATCTGCACGAGATGCACGCCACCCGAACTGGGCGGCGGCATCGACACGATCCGGTGACCGCGGAAGCGGCCCTCCACCGGCGGCCGCTCGATCACGCGGTAGCCATCAAGATCGGCCTGGCTGATCAGGCCGCCGTCGCGCCGCATCTCGGCCAGCAGGCGTTCGGCCACCCAGCCGGAGTAGAACCCGTCGATACCCTCGGCCGCGATCGCCTCCAGCGTGCGGGCGAGATCGGGCTGTCGAAAACGCTCGCCCGGAGCGTAACCCGAGCCGTCGGGCTTGAAGAACAGCGCCGTCGTATAGGGATCGCGGTTGAGGCGCTCGCGACGCGAGCGCAGCGCCTGCGCAAAATCGTAGCCGACGACGAAGCCGTCGCGAGCGAGCGCGATGGCGGGTTCGACCAGCGTGCGCCAGGGTAGCGAGCCGTGCGCGCGCCAGGCGTGGGCCAGCCCCGCGACCGTGCCGGGCACGCCGGTTGCCTTGAGCGAGTACCGATAGCGTTCCTGATCGACGCGGCCGTCGGCGTCGACAAACATGGCAGGCGTTGCAGCGAGCGGCGCCTGTTCGCGAAAATCATAGGTCTCGGCGTCGGCCGCTCCGGCCTGGTGTACCAGCATGAAGCCGCCGCCACCCAGATTGCCCGCGCGGGGTAGTACCACGGCCAATGCAAACGCCGTGGCGACCGCGGCGTCTACTGCATTGCCGCCGGCAGCGAGCACGTCGGCGCCGACTCGACTCGCGGTGGCTCGCTGCGACACCACCATGCCGTGCGCCCCTTTCACCGGATGGTGCAGGGCGTCGTAGCGCAGGATGGCCTGCTGGGCGTGGCTAGTGCCCGACAGCGCGCCGACGAGCACGAGGCTCAGCAGCGCGACGCGCGCCGAGCTAGAACAGGTCAATCTGGAAGTCGAGATAGAAACTGCGTCCCAGGTCGTTGTGCTGGTCGGCATAGTAGCCGAAGAAGCGATCCGCGAGCGGCGCGCGCTCGTCGGTGAAGTTATTCACGCCGAGGCGCACCCGCGCGGCGCGTTCGCCCGGCACCTGAAAGCTATAGGTCACCGCGGCGTTGAACGTCGCCATCGACGGAATGACGTACTCGGTTCCGTCAGCGAGGGTCAGCGAAGTCTGGATAAAGTCGTCGTAGCGAATGCCCGAAATGAAGGCACCCCAGTTGTCCTTGCGCCAGCTCGCACGGGCCGTGAACTTGTTCTTAGCGTTGCCGTTCTGCCGGATCAGATTCGCGAATCCAGTCGGCGTGACGTTGGCGGGTAGCGCGCCACTGGCGCTCGCCTCGACCAGCAGCAGCGACTCGCCGCCCGCCTCCTGCTCGAACTTGTCGAGGAAGCTGCCGTTCAGGCTGAAAACGAAATCGCCAAGATCGCTGGCGACGTCGAAGTACAGGCCGAGGTCGAAGCCGCGCACGGTGCGCGTGTCGAGGTTCGCGTACTGGTCGTCGATGCGCTGCACTTCGCCGAGCGGACAGATGCCGGCCGCCAGGAAGAGCGCATCGTTCGCCGGGTCCGGTGCGCCGCGCACGACCGCAGGGTTGCCCACCACCGAGCCGCAGTTCGCCGTACCCGCCTGGAGCAGGTTGAACAGCTCGAGCGCAAGGTGGTTGCTCTCGCCGAACAGGCCGATGGTGTTGGTCTTCTCGATCTCCCAAAAATCGAACGTAACGGTGACGGAGTCCAGCGGCTCGATGACGACGCCGACGTTCCAGTTGTCGCTCTGTTCCGGCTGCAGGGTCGCGCTGCCCTGGGCGGTGCGCTGCATCCCGTAGCGCGTATCCAGCACGTCCTCATTGGGATCGACAAAGTCGTACGCAAAGTCGGTCAACGTGTTGGTACGCGCCACCTGCGCTTCGTTGATGCTCACCAGGTTCGGCGCGCGAAACGCCTCTGACCAGGAGCCGCGAATCAAGAGCTGCTGGAAGGGTCGATAGCCGAACGCGGCCTTGCCAACCGTGGTGTCACCGACGTCGGAGAAGTCCTCGTAGCGCAGTGCCAGCTGCACGTCCAAACCATCGATGACCGGAATCTGCAGTTCGGCGTACAGCGATGTGACGTCACGCTTGCCGCTGCTGTCCGCCGTGGGAGACGAGTTCATGACGTCGGAGATGAAGGGAAACGAGTTGCCGCTGACGTCGGTGTAGACGATGGTGCCGTCGAGGCGCGGATCGCGGTCGTCGTCGAACTTTTCTTCGCGGTACTCCGCGCCGACCACCAAGCCGACCGGGCCGCCAGGCAGCTCGCCGATGTTCGCGTTCGACAGACGCACGTCGAACATCAGCAGTTCGGCTTCGTTTTCGCGCCGCACGTCGACAAGGATGCTGTCCAGGTTCTCCGGCGTCGCGCCGCCGAAGATGTTGAACGCGCTGGCCGTCGGATCGGCGAGCGCTGCGTCGAACAGCGTGTTGGAGACGCGATTGCGCGTGATGTCGGTCTTCTCCGCGCGCGACCAGGTAAACGCGCCCTCCCAGTCCCAGTCGTTCCAGGTACCGCGCAGGCCCGTCAGGAAACGGTAGGTCTCGCCATCGTTGTCGACGACGCGCGGCGCCACGACCCGGTAGTTGTCGACCTCCAGCTCCACGCCTTCGGCCGGGACGCCCGCAGCGTCTGCCTCCGCAATGCGATTGGGCGAACCGGTGGGCCCGAACGGGTTCCAGTAGTAGTCAGGCGCAATGCGATGCTTGGCGACGGCGCTGAGCCGTGCCGAGCCGTGCCGATTCAGATTGGTGCGCGAGATGTAGGCCGAGGCTTCGGTGAAGCTCTCCATGCCGTTTTCGAAATCGTGATTGAAGTACGCGAAGACGTTGGTGCGCTGCAGCTTCGAGAACAGGTCACGGTTGGCGTTGAGGTTGCCGCGCACCGTGCCGTTGCCATCGACGGCGCCGCAGGTACCGCTGTGAATATCGAACTCGCAGCGGCTGTCACCGCTGGGAAAGGTCTCGAACTCGCCGCTGGAATCCGTCAGTCCCGCAAAGTCGGCGCCGCGGATATCGAACTGGCCAAACTCCGAGTTCACGCTGTTGTTCCTAAAGGACGTGACAGCCTGCCAGGGCGAGTCGTCGGGTAGACGCGGCCGGAAGTCGCTATCTGCCCAGCGCGCGTCGTCCTGAGAATTCACGCGATCGCGATCGTAGTAGTTGACGAACACGCCGACGCGTGTGCGTTCGTCGTTGAACATGCGACCCGCCTCCAGGGTCAGGCGCAGGTCGTCTCGCGGCAGATGCTCGAAGGTGTCCCAGCGGACCCGTAAAGACGCGCCGTCCAGATCGTCTTTGAGCACGTAGTTCACCACCCCGGCGACGGCGTCGGCGCCGTAAATCGCGGACGCGCCGTCGCGCAGGACCTCGAGCCGTTCGAGGCCGGCGACCGGGATGGACTGGGCGTTGGCCGTATTGACCGGCACGAAGCTGCCGCCTACCAGTTCGGTCTGGTAGCTGGCGGCGTTGACCACGCGGCGACCGTTCAGCAGCACCAGCGTATTGCCGGTGCCTATGTTGCGCAGGTTAAAGGCGCCGATGTCGCCGCGTGCCGAGTTGACGCCGCCGCTGATGTTCTCGGCCTCGTTGAACAGGTTCTGACCCTGCTCCGAGAGGTTTTCCAGCAGCTCATCGCCGGAGATGATGCCGAGCGCCTCGATGGCGTTGCGATCGAACACCGAGACCGGCAGCGCCTCGCTGATCTGGGCGCCGCGAATCTGTGAGCCGACGACGATGATCTCTTCCATCATCGGTTCGTCCGTGGCGGCTTGCGCCACCGCGGGAACGGCAAGCGCCAGCAGCAGCGCGCGGCGCATGGCAACGGCCCAGCCGATGCGCCTCGCCGTCCGCTGTTCCGTTCGCCTCGCCGTTCGCGGTTGTGTCCCCTGCGCTGTTCCAACAGCCGTTTCTGACAACCTGCCCATAAGCCGCACCCCCTGTTTTGTATTCTGTAGCGCTACTGCCGCTCGGCACGACCTTCTTGCCGGTACCCCACGGTCAACCCTCATCGACCCATTCCTACTTGCCGCTTTCGTTGTCGCAGTTATCGAACCTGCTGTGCCGGCTGCGCACGTCCGCCGTCGCGTCCGGAATCCGCGTCAAGCTACTCCCAAACTAACAACGCACCTCATGGCTTGCCAATAGCGGAGCGACCGTTAACCATAACCGAAAGCTATACGAGGCAGAGACCATGCGCCTGCGTCAGATCGAGGTTTTCCACGCCATCTACACCGCGGGTTCAATCACCGCGGCGGCCGAGTCGCTGAGTGTCTCCCAGCCCGCCGTCAGCAAGGTGCTGGCCCACGCGGAGCAGCAGCTCGGCTTTCAGCTATTCGAGCGACGGCGTGGCCGGCTGATTGCGACGCCGGAGGCCGGCCGACTGTTTCCCCATGTAGAGCAGCTATACGCCCGCCTCGCCGAGGTGCGTCGCGTTGCCGCTAATCTGCGCGACTCTGCCGAGGGTCGGGTGCGCCTGGCCTGCACGCCGGCGCTCGGGCTGGAGCTCGTGCCGCGTCTGGTCGCCGCCTATCTCGACGACCACCCGGGGGTCGTGTTTGAACTCGAGACCCTGCATCACGCGGAGATCGCGGCGGCCATACATGAAGGCCGCATAGACATCGGCCTGGCGTTTCAATCGCCAGACGTGAGCGGCGTGAGACAGGAAACACTGGCCGACAGCGCTTTCGTGCTGATCGCACCACCCACGATCGAGCTGGCGACGGGCGACCCATTCGACCTGCGCGGCCTCGCGGATCTGCCGTTCGTCGCCCTGCACCAGCGCTCGCCGCTGGGCGCGCTCGTGCAGGCGCGATTCGACGCGCTACAGCTACGGCCGCGCGTGGTCGCCGTCGCCGAGACCTATCAGGTGGCCCGCGCGCTGGTCGCGAACGGGGTCGGCGTGTCCCTGGTGGACGGCGTAACGGCGCGCAGCACCGCTACGGCAGCGGTGCAAACCCGTTCGACGACGCCGAGGATCGAGCACGCCATCAGCCTGCTGAGTCACCCGGAGGCCCCGCTCTCGCGGGTCTGTGAGCAGTTCGTCGACCGACTGCGGCGCACACTACCGGCTGAGATCGGCTGACGCAGGCCCCCGCTCTACCATCGTGTCGACCACCAGCACATAACGTAAGGCTATGGTCTCGGCTGGCATCTTCATACGCCGAAGGCGCGCGAATTGATTAGTCTGAATCTCCCCATGCAGCCATGGCAGTGGAATGCACATCGGAGTCATCGGTGCGGGCGTCGTCGGCTTAACCACCGCCGCGGCGCTTCACGAGCGGGGTCTGGACGTCACCGTCTATGAGGCGGAGTCCGGCCCGGCGGCGCTGACCAGTCGCGCCAACGGCGGCCAGCTGTCTTACAGTTACTGCCACCCGTTTGCGAGCGCCGCGATGGCGCGGCAGTTACCGGCGCTGATCGCCGGCCGTCGCCAGGGCACGCGCGTGCGGCCGAGCGCGTCTAGCGCGTTCTGGTTCTGGGGCGCCCGCTTTCTGCGCGAGTGTCTGCCGGGTCGCGAACGGCGCAACGCCCTCGCGCTGGGCGAACTAGCCGCCGCCGCGCGATCGCGCGCCTGCTGGCTGCGCGAAGTCGCCGGCGACGACTGGGGCTACCGCCGCGCGGGCAAGCTGGTGCTGCTCACCGACGCCGAGGCGCCGCAGGAGATTGACGACGCACCGCTCGATCCTGCCGGTCGGATCCAGCACTTGAGCCGCGAGCAGGCCTGCGAGATCGAACCCTCGCTGGCATCCTGGCAGAGCGAGCACGCCTCCGCGCTGTACTGCGCGACGGACGCCGTCGGCGACTCCCATCGATTTTCAAACCAGCTCGCGCAGCGGCTGCGCGACAAGGGTGTGTGCGTTCGCTACAGCAGTCGGGTGCAGCACGTCGCACAAAACGCCGACTCGGCGACCCTGACCGTGATTTGCAACGGGGTCAGCGACACCCATCGCCACGACGCGATCGTGTTTTGCGCGGCCAACAGCGCGCCGACGCTGCTGCCGGGGCTGCTGCCGCGCGGTTCGCTGCTGTCGCTGACCGGCTATAGCGTGTCGCTGCCCATCGGCCGCGAGCCGCCCACGGCGAGCATCACCAGCGTGGCCGACCATCTGGTGATCGCGCGACTCGACGATCAGATCCGGATCGCCGGATTCGCCGACATCAACGCGCGGCCGCGGGACTGGCCAGGCCGCACCGCCGCCCTGCTGCATCGCGCCCGCGCGCTCGCACCGCTCGCCGCGGACTATGACGCCGCCGACGCCCGCCCCTGGGTCGGGCATCGACCGGCGACGCCGGACAGCCTGCCGATTGTCGGTGCAACGCGAGCCCCGCGGGTATTCCTCAATCTCGGCCACGGGGCGCTGGGCTGGACGCTGTGCGCCGCCACGGCGGAACAGGCCGCGCTGGCCGTGACTACTGGACTACGCTGAGGAGGCGGGCTAGTCGACGGCAGCGGACGCGAGCACGTCCAACGCCACCTGACGCAGGAAACGCGCATCACCCGCATCGATCGCACCGTAGTAGCGATACTCGGCGTTCACGAAGACCTGTGGATCAATCGCGCCGCCGTAGAGAGAGACGTAGGCGACACAGGCCGCCAGATAGCTGCCGAGCAGGCTGGGGTGCGAACCGTCGAATCCCTTGTGCAGCGCCATATCCGGGCGCCGCCGGTAGGCGAGATCGAAGGCAAGCCCAACCGGAATGAGTCGAGCGTCAACCGACTGCGCGGCAGCGGTGTAGCTCGTGGCGATGGTATCGATCTGACCCGGCCGCGCTTTGGCGTGCGGTGCGACATAGGCCGGCGTCATGTAGAGCGCGAGGTCGGCGCCCGTTTGCCGCACGAGCCCGGCCGCCTCCCGAACGGTCCGTTCGAACCGCGCGCGCCCCGCAGCATCGAGGGCCTCTGCACTGCCGCCCTGCAGGATCACCAGGTCGAAAGGGGCGTCTGTCCCCAGCCGCCCGGCCTGCAGTAGCTGCGCCAAAGGATGCTGCTCGAGCCGCGCGCCGCTGATCGTGGCCGACTTGTAGACATACTGATCCCACGCGAACGGCCCCAGCTCTGTTGCCAGCCGGCGCACGTGGTTGTGCACGCTGTCGTTGTAGTAAAGGTAGGAGTTACCGACGAACAGGACCCGCCGCGGATAGGGCGCGGGGTCGGCGTCGGGCGCTGCGGCATCGGCACGCGGTGCCGGCGATCCCGCGCAGGCCACCAGCGCGACCGCCACTAAGAGGGCGCTCGCCCAGCGCGCAACCTCGTTCATCGCGACGCGCCAGAACACGGCGATCGGCTACTGAGGCTCTTCCGTCAGAACGCGCGGTTCCCTGCGTTTCAGCGGTGACTGATCCGTTGCGGGAATCTCGGTGTTGACGATGGTGTCCAAGACCTCGAACGCGTTCAGGTGGTGCAGGGAGCGATCGGGGCGGATACAGGTGAAGAAGAAGTCGCTGCACAGCGCGTTCGTGATCGTTTTTCCGCGCGCCCACTCGATCCACATCGAGGCGACGAGTCGTTCCTCTGCTTTGGTCACCGCGCGTCCTCTCTCGGTCAACTGTCGGTTTGCTCGACGCGCAGACCATAGCGCATTCGCTTGGGGCTGTAAGCCATGGTTCTGGACTTCTCCGCCCCTCCTCGACGCAAGAAGGCGCAAGACGAGTACAATCGGCAGCACCAGACCGGCAGTGTCGTTGGGCGCTGCTGAGCTGCCATCAAGCCGAGCCTCGGGGAGGGCAGGTCCATGAACACTTCGCTGGCGGCAACGAGCGCATTGCCCACACACGACGACTATCAGCTCCACCACCTGTCGCCGGTTATTGGCACCGAGGTGTTGGGCATCGATCTGCGCGCGGTGGGCGATGCGACGATCGACTGGCTGAGCGCCCTCTTGGTCGAGCGCAAGGTGCTGTTCTTTCGCGACCAACCGCTCACGATCGAAGCGCATTTGGCCTTCGCGCGGCGCTTCGGTGAGCTCGAGGTCCATCCGTTTAGTCCGAACGTGCCCGACTACCCCGAAGTGATCAACCTGCACAACGATCGGGACAACAAGCCGAATATCAACATCTGGCACTCGGACGTCACCTGGCGCGCCAAGCCGTCGCTGGGATCGATTCTGCGGGCCCGTGTGGTACCCGAGGTCGGCGGCGACACCCTGTTCGCCAACATGGAGGCCGCGCTCGAGGCGCTGGACGACGATACGCGGGAGCGCATCGCCAGCATGACGGCCATCCACGACAACGAGGGATTCCTGGCCGCCGCAGCGGCCAACGGCGCCAGCGCCGAAAAGCTGGAAGCGCTTCGGGCGACCTTTCCACCTCAGCGCCACCCGGTCGTCCGCACCCACCCGGTGAGCGGCCGCAAGTCGCTGTATGTCAATCGGGCGTTCACGCGCTGCATCGAGGGCTTGGATGATGACGAGTCGGCGCGGCTGCTGAGGAAGCTGTATGCGCAGGCCGCGATACCAGACGTACAGTGCCGCTTTCGCTGGCGCCCAGACAGCATCGCGTTCTGGGACAACCGCGCGGTGCAGCACTACGCCGCCGCAGACTACTGGCCGGCGGTTCGAATTATGGAACGGGTGACGATTGTGGGCGATCGACCGCGCTAGCGCGGTCTAATGCGCGGCCGGCTCGGCCGGCAGATCAGCTCAGGCCGGTCGCAGCGGCCGCACGTCAGCCGGATGGCTGATGTCCATGAGCTGTTCGGCGATGTCCGCACCCTCAACGAGGGCATCCATGAAGCGCTTGATCGCCTCCAGGTCGTGCTCTTCACAGGCGTCTTCGAGCGCGCGTAGCGCGCCGCTAAGCTCGCTCCACGGCAGGTAGTTTTCTTCGGCGCGCATGATCTTGCGGTGGTCGGTGCCCGAGGCGGCCTCGCCCATCAAGAGCTCCTCGTACAGCTTCTCGCCGGGCTGCAGCCCGGTGAACTCGATCGCGATGTCGCCATCGGGATTAGCCTCGCTGCGCACGGTGTAACCCTTCAGCCGAATCATGCGTTCGGCGAGATCGAGAATGCGCACCGGCTTGCCCATGTCGAGCAGAAACACGTCGCCGCCGCGGGCCATGCTCGCCGCCTGCAATACGAGCTGCGCGGCCTCAGGGATGGTCATGAAGTAGCGAGTCACGTCGCGGTGGGTCACGGTCACAGGACCGCCCTGCTCGATCTGCTGCTGGAACAGCGGTACCACCGAGCCCGACGAGCCGAGCACGTTGCCAAAACGCACCATCGAGAAGCGCGTGTCCTTCGTGGTTTCCTGCAGCGCCTGTAGCACCATCTCTGCCAGACGCTTGGTCGCGCCCATGACGCTGGTTGTGCGCACGGCCTTGTCGGTGCTGATCAGGATGAAGTTGTCCACGTGGGCCGCGATCGCGGCCTGCGCGGCGTAGAGCGTGCCAAACGTGTTGTTGCGCACGCCCTCGATCACGTTGCGCTCGACGAGGCCCACGTGCTTATACGCGGCGGCGTGGAACAGCGTCTGCACGCCGTGCGCGCGACAGGTGCGCTCGATCAACCGGCGGTTAGCCACCGAGCCGAGCACCGTCACCACCGCGACCGGCAACTCACGGCTGCGGATGATCTCCAAGACCTCCTTGTGCGCCGCGTACAGTCCGTACTCGGACTGGTCCAGCATAACGAGCAACTGCGGCTCGCTATTGACGATCTGGCGACACAGCTCCGCGCCGATCGAACCACCCGCGCCCGTCACCAGCACCGTCTGGCGCGACACCGAGCCCGCGAGCAGATGGGGCAGCGGCTCTACCGCGTCCCGCCCCAGCAGATCTTTCAGTTCGACGTCGCGCAGCGCGACGAACGGGTCAGTGCCACTGAGCAGTTCTTCCATCTCGGGAACCCAGCGCACCCGCACGCCGTAGGGTTCCAGCGCCAGCAGAATGTCGCTGCGGCGCTGCGAGGCCGCGGCGTCATCGGCGGTAGATATCGGCACCAGCACCTGGGCGATGCTGCGTTCGCGCAACAGGTCGCCGAGACGTTCGGGTGGATAAACGAATACGCCGTCGATGAAGCGCCCCTGCAGCGCGGGCGATTCGTCGACGAACGCCGCGATTTCGAAGCGACCGGTCTGGCGCGCCGCGCGCACCAGCATGACGCCGCGCTCGCCGGCGCCAAAGATCAACACGCGCTGCTGGTCCTGTGATCGCACCGCGCCCCAGGCGAACAGACTGCGGACCGCGAATCGCGTACCGGCGACATAGGCGAGGAGCAGCATCCAGAAGATAATCGGGACCGAGCGGGGAAAACCGGTCAGGGGTATCAGGTACGCGACGGCGGCAACGACCACCGCGATGATGGTGACGCCCTGCACGACGGTAAAGAAGGCATCGTTGCCAATAAATCGTACGACCTGACGATAGAGACCCAGCCGTCCGAACACGGGTATGCACAGCAAGGCGGCGACCACAAACGCCGGCCAAAAGCGCGTGATCTCCGGGTTCATCTCGCCCAATCGCAGTGCGAAGGCGCACCACAGGGCAAACGGCAGCGCGACCGTATCGGTCGCCACGGCCACCGCCTGCTTTTGCCGCCGCGACAGGCGGTCAACCAGCGCGCGGAGTCTGGCGTAGGGGCCCGTGATCATGACGCCCTGCCCGTGATCGCGAGTTCGTTGGCAGCCATCGTTGTTTGTACTGTCCGCACCGTCTGTCCCTGTCCCTGTCCTTTCCTTGACTTGTCGTCCCGACCTTTCCTTGTCCTGAACCTTGTCCTGGTCGGTCCCCGTAGGATTGGGTCCTATGGTTGGAGTCCGTCCGATCGACTTCTGGCTGCCGTCACGGCCGGCCCGCCCGCAGCAGGACACAGCCGAGGAGCAAGGGTGTACAGGCGAGGCCACAGATCGCAACCGCGACCACCGGTTCTGCGCTGTGGCCGGCCCAGAACGCCAGCGGCATTAGCCACAGCAGCATGAAGCCGGCATATAGCGCGCTCGTCCGACCATGCCCGAGTCGCTCGGCCAGCCGCTGATACAGATGACTACGATGCCCCTCGAAGAAGCGCTGCCCTGTGATCATTCTCACACAGAGAGTGTAAGTCGCGTCAAACCAGAAGCTGCCGAGCAGTATCAGGGACACGACGAACGGCACCGCACCGTCGTGCGCCAGCGCCAGCGCAAACCAGCCGGTCAATAGCCCGAGCGCGCCGGAGCCAACGTCACCCATGAACATGCGTGCCGGTGCCCAGTTGAAGGCGAGAAAGGCGGTGCCCGCGGCCGCCAGCGCCCAGAGCGCGTCGATGCGCCAGCCGCCGTCGCCGACGACGTAGAAGGCGCAGCCCAGCGCGTAGCCGACCGCCTGCAGGGAGGCAATGCCGTCAATGCCGTCCATGAAGTTATACAGATTCAGGTACCAGACGAGGCCAACGCAGGCGCAGATCCACAGCGCCGTCGTCGCGAATTCAGAGTGCGCGATAACGGGAGCCGCGGCGGTCAGGCGCAGCAACAACGCAACGACGACAAAATGCAGCGACAAACGCAGCACAGATGACAGCTCGCGCAGGTCATCGATCAGGCCCAGCAGCGCGAGTGCAAGAAAGGCGAGCGCCAGAGGGAGCGCATCGGCGGCACCTTGGAAAAACCACCAGAGCAGCGCGGCCGCGAGGGGGATCACGAAGCTGATGCCGCCGGAGGTGCGAATCGCGCCGACGTGAAAACTGCGGGCGTTGGCGACCTGAAACAGCGGGACGCGTTCCCAGGCGAGCGCCAGCAGCGCGGTGGTCACAAACACCGCAACGACCAAGGGCAGCGTCGCGTTAATTAGCATCGCGCGATGCTCGCTGCGTGCGTGATCGGCACGGCGGCACCGGCACGGTGCCATCCGGTGGAGGCAGGCGTTGGGGCCCTATTGCGTTTGAGACTGGCGCGCAAAGGCATCCGCTTCGGCGGACTCCGTCGAATCGTCAGGGGATAGCTGCTCGTAAACGATAAAGGTGTCTTGAACGACCTCGTCGACCGAAAACAGCGCCTCGGCCTTGTTCCGCGCGGCGCGCGCAAGCCGTTCCCGCAGAGCCTTGTCGGTGCCAAGGCGCTGCATTGCGACCACGAGATCGCCGACGTCGCGCGGCTCAACGATGAGGCCAGTGACGCCGTCGGTCACCACCTCCAGACAGCCAGCCACCCTCGACGCGATGATGGCGCGCTCTGAGGCCGCGGCCTCGAGAAGCGACTTCGGCAGGCCTTCGCGATAGTAGGACGGCAGGCACAGCACGTGGCATGAGCGGAGGATATCGCTGACGTCGTCGCGCTGGCCCAGCCATTCGACGGCGCCTTCGGTGTCCCAGGCCTGCAGCTGCGCAAGCGTCAGCGAGACGGGATTGCCGGGATCGACGTCACCGACCAGCCAGAAGCGCCAATCGGGATAGCGTTTCTTCAGCTGTTCGGCGGCCGCGACAAACTCGAACACGCCCTTGTCGCGCAGCATGCGCGCCACCAGCACAAACACCAGCGGCGTGTCCGGTTCGGGCGACGCCTCGAACTGGGTCAGATCGACGCCAGAGCCACGGATTAGGACGGTCTCGGGACGGCGTACTACAGATGCGTTCACGAACGACTCTCGATCTTCGCCGTTCTGAAAGATCACGCGCATGTTGTCGTGTCGCAACGCGAGGCGATAAAACTGATTGATGATCTGGCGCCGAACCCGGGCCAGGGCGCCGCGTCGGGTAAACACGAAACCCAGCCCAGGAATCGCATTAACGACCGCCGGCACCCGGGCGAGTCGCGCGGCGATCGTGCCGTAGAGCACGGGCTTGATCGTCACGTGATGCACGATGTCCGGATCGAACGCCCGATACAGGCGCAGCAGTTCCCGCAGCGTGCGGAGTTCCGCGAACACGTTGGTGCCGCTGCGCGACAGGCGAATGGTATGGACCATTACCCCCGCCTCGATGAGTTTTTCTTCGCCCGTGTCCCGGCCGCAGGCCACCGCGACGTCGAAGCCGAGACGCTGTGCTTCGAGCGCGAGCGGCAGCCGGTGCGAGACGAAGAAGCTCGCCTGGTTGACGACGTAGAGCAGCTTCATGCGTTCCACCGCGTCGCAGCCGATGCGTGCCGCGACGACTCGCCGCCCGCGAGTTCGGCGTGCAAAACAAAGTAGCGTGCGTGACAGCGCTCGAGCGAGAACGCGGTCGCGACGCGCTCGCGATTCGCCTCAGCCTGGGCCCGGCGCTGCGCGGCAGGCCGCGACAGCTCGCGCATGACGGCGGCCGCCAGCGCGGCCGCATCGCCCGGGGGCACCAGGGCCTCCGGCTCGGCAACCACGCGCTCGGCGTCGCCCACCCGCGTGGCGACCACAGGGGCGCCGCAGGCCTGAGCCTCCAGCAGCACGTTCGGCGTGCCCTCGCCAAAGAGTGACGGCAGCACGACGGCGTCGAAACCGGCATAGAGCACGTCTAGATCGTGGCGCGGGCCACAGCAGATCACCGCATCCGCAAGTCCACGCGAGGCAATCGCAGCAGCCAGTTCCGAATTTTCGCGAATCATGCCGCTGCCGATCAGCGCCAGAAGCGGCGCCGTTTGCGCGTCGCGGCGATGCAGCGACGCCCAGGCGTCCAGCAGCACAGACACGCCTTTCATCGGGTGATAACGCATGACGGCGGCGCACAGGGGGCGCTGCGCCAATGTTGTGTCGGTTGTCGCTAGCAGCTGCGCCCGCGCGTCGGCCGCCGCGGCCAGGCCGCGCGGTCGGAATCGCTCGGTGTCGACGCCGTTGGGAATAATCATCGAGGGTCTGCTGCCATAACCGCGGCGTGCGTGAGTGCGCCAGCCGATCGCGGAATTGTATACCACCCGGTCGCAGCGAAACGCGCGCAGACGTCCCAGTTGGATCACTGCCCGCAGCCCAATCGCTTCCTGAGCGTACTGCTCCAGGCTGTGGCGCACCGACCATATGACGGGTAGGTCCAGACGACTGCCGACCACCGAGGCCACCAGATTGCCGTGGTACATCCAGCCCTGAATCAGATCGGGTTGAAACTCGCGCGCGCGCGCACAAAGCGCTCGCAGGGTGGCAAGCGGGTGAGAACGCATGTCGAACCGCCAGGGCGACTGCGGAAATTCAGGAACGAGATCCGCGGCCGAGGTGAGCGCCGCAACCGCCGCCGAGTCCGAAGCCTGCACCAGTTGCAGCAGCGAGCGCTCGGCGCCACCGAGGCCGAGTCCGCTGCTGACGTGCAGCACGCGCGGTCCCCGCGACGCCGATTCCGCCGCTGCGTCGGTAGCTGCCAAGACCGTCGTCAGGCGCTGTCGAACTCGGGGTACTGCGCGCCGAGGCGCACGAGGCGCTCCGCGCTCGCGGCCGTCGTTCGTGCGGCCCCCACGCGATCGCGCAGCCGGCGTCCGGTGCGTTGCAGCCGGCCGGACATGCGCTGCAACATCGAGCCGCCGGCCGCCCCGGGTAGCAGCGCAACCGCGAGGTCGAATGCGGGCGGCGCGAGCGCCGGTGGCGCGGCCAAAATCCAGTCGAGCAAGTCCTGATCCAGAAAGGGCGCGCGAATCTCGACGCCGGCCCGCGTTCCGACGCGATCGAGTTCGGTCAACAGACGATCCGGCACCAGCGTGGCCAGATCCAGGCGCTGCAGCGCGCCGACGATGGCGTCCGGCGTCTCGGCCCCGCCCGCGCCCACAGCGTCCGCAGACTCGGAAAACTCCGGAAAAAAGTGGGCGGCGAACAGCCAGTGGTCGTCATAGTCGTCCGGGAGTTGCCAGACCTCACGTTGGGCATCGCGCGCCGGTCTGGGCAGCCCGCCGAGGGCAACACCGTAGCGCTCGAACAGGTCCGCCCGATCTACGCCGGTGGCGCCGTCCTCGCGTCGCAGCGTACTGCGCAGCCGTTGCCGCCAGCGTCCGGCGCGGGTCACGCCGTAGCGCGGCGCAGCGCCGCACAAGATCGGCAGCCCAACGTCGCACAGCACTACGCTGGCGCTAACCCCAAGCGCCGCGAGGGCGTCGGCCCGCGCCGCAAGATCGACCGTTAGCGCCGGTTCGTCGAACCAGTCTCGACAGTCGGATTCGAAGCTGGGTGCCGCGTCAGAGCCGCTGCGCGCCGCCGGCGCATTGTTCGCACCGGCTCGCGTCGCGCAGAGGTCGCCGAGCGCAGAACCAAAATCGCTGAAGAGCGCATCCCGGCCGGGCGCCCGACGGTCATCGAAGGCACGTCCCAGCAGCTCGCTGCCGCGAGAGACAAAATCGCTTTCCGTCTGACCCGAAGCAGCGGTGCGCTGGGGCGCCCAGTGGCAGTGCAGCGACGCCGCTCCGCGATTCAGGTCCATATCCAGCCAGTGCCCCGCCCGCAGCTTCTGGACGTCGCGATACAGCGTTTTCGGCGCGGGCACGTACCCATAGGTCAAAAAGTCGAAGGCCGCCGTATTGTCGATCGGTGGCGCCTCATCCAAGAGCTGTCGCAGCACCCGCAGTTCGGAAGCGAACTGCACGCCGTCGCGACCCATGCGGTAGTACAGCGGTCTGCTGCCGAGCGCGTCGCGCGCCAGCACCAGTCTGCCATCGCGCCGATCGTACAGGGCAAACGCGAACTGCCCGCGCAGTCGCCGCAACAGCTCCTGCGTTCCCCAGCGACGATAGCCGCGCAGGATGATCTCCGCCGCGCCGTTGCCGCGAAACGCCTGACTGCCGAGTTCGCGACGCAGCGACCGGGCGCCGATCAGCGAGCCGTCGACGGCGACGACGGCGCCGCCATCGCGCGCCGCGTACGGCTGCTGGCCGCGCAGATCGCTGTCCACACCGGAGCGATCGACGACGCCCATGTAGAGGCGCTCGTCGTACCAGTCGAGCGGCAAATCGCCGCGCCGGTCGAGCAGTGCCCTCGCGGAACGCGCGCGCGCAACCGAGCGTGCACGCGCCGCTGCGAGCGCCTGCGGCTCGGTGTGTTGCTCGGTTGTTTCCTGCCAGAAGGTCGCGCCCAACACGCCTGACATCACATACGCTCCCGCTGATCCAGCGCCGAGGAATCCTCGCGCATCGTGCCTGCGATGCCGCCCGACTGACAAGCGTCCGGACGCACCAGCCACGCTGGCGCATCAATCCTGCAGGCGGATACGCCCCGCATTGCGTTCGAGCGTGCGCTGGCCGACACCCCGAACCTTGGTCAGCTCGTCGATGGTGGAAAACGCGCCATGGCGCTCGCGGTAGGCGATGATGGCCGCCGCCCGGGAGACCCCGACACCGGTCAGCACACCCGCGATCGTCGTCGCGTCCGCCGTGTTGACGTTCACCGACTGCGGAATCTGCGGCAGGTCGGGCTCCGCCATGGACGGCGCCGCGAAGGCAAACGCCAGCAGCAACGAAAGAACCAGTGCACCCCAGCGCGTTGGCCGGGCTCGCAGGGCGTGTGGGGACACGATCGCGGATCGATTGGCAAACATGACAGCCTCCTGAAATAAGGTCGGATTTCTAAGCTTCCGGTTCGCGATGCCTGCGCACGCGCGGCGTGCGCTCAGGCGTCGCTAAGGAAACCGTGTCCAGCGTAGGGAAGCCGATGGAGGGGGTCTGTGCGCCGACGCCGCCGGAGGCCGTGGGTCATAGGCGCGCGTTCAGGTGCCGGGCGTGTCGGTCTCGGGCTGGGCGAGCTGCAGGGTGTCGAGCTCGCGCTGTACCTTCTCGCGCTGGCGCCGCTCGCTGCGCGCCCCGAGCTTTGCCTTAAGGATGCTGTAACTCGCAATCACCCAGCCGACCGCGAGGCCGACGCCAAAGGCCAGCAGCAGCCACCAGAAGAGGCTGATCTCGGGCGTTTCCCAGCTCAGAAAAGTGACGGATACGGGCGCCTGATTCACCGCCAGGCTGCCTACGAGCACGGCCACCACGACGACCAACAGCAGAATGAGGTTGAACAGCAGACGCACGCATAACTCCTTAGCTCGCCCGGGACAGACCGCAGGCTTCAAACGCGAAGGCTAGCATGACCCCGCCCCGCTGCGCCGTTGTTTGCCGCGCAAAACACAATCTGCCTGAGCCAGGTTAAGGGGATGTTCGATCAAGGCCAGACGGGCGAGTGCCAAAGTACATCGACAGGCGCGGGTTGCGGCCATATCAGGCAGACGATCAGCAGTAGTAGCCGTAGTAGTAGTAAAGGGAGCGGCCCGGGCTACTCCGACGGCGGCGCGTCGTCGATCTGGGCGTCGAGCTCGCGCTGCAGCCCAGCATTGACCCGATCGCGCAGTTCCTTGCCCGGCTTGAAGTGCGGCACGTACTTGCCCGCAAGCCCCACCGACTCGCCCGTCTTCGGGTTGCGGCCGATGCGCGGCGCGCGATAGTGCAGGGAGAAGCTGCCAAAGCCGCGAATCTCGATCCGGTCGCCCTGCGACAGTGACTGGGACATCTGCTCCAACAGCGTCTTGATCGCGAGCTCCACGTCCTTGCTGCTCAGCTGCGACTGCTGATCGACGATGCGTTCTATGAGTTCGGATTTGGTCATGAGACCGGCTCAGCACCTCAAGCGCCCGGCGGGGCCCCTTCTGGACAGGGAGCAAAAGCTACCACAGCGAATCGGTCTAAACCAGAAATAAGTCTTAGTTTTCAGCCAGTTGGAGATCGGACAGGAGGCTGAGTCAGAAATTGTGCCCGCAAGCGCCTCGGCGGCAAGGAAAACTCCGGGGATAGCGGCCGCAGGGGGCCCGCTGGCGCGGGGCGCAGGCCATTTTTGTGCCCCCCAAAGACGCAACGCCCCGCCACGGCAGGCGGGGCCTCGTCAGCTTGGCGCGCTTTAAGGGGGGCCTAGTCCTCGCCCTTATCCATCTGCGCCTTGATCAGATCACCCAGCGTCGCGGTACCGGCGCGGGTGTCTTCGACGGCGCGATGCGCCTCGACCGCAGCGCGCTCTTCGGCCACGTCCTTCGCCTTGATCGACACGCCGATGGTGCGATTCTTGCGATCGATGTTGACGATCTTAACCTCGATCTCCTCGCCTTCCGACAGCTTGGCGCGCGCGTCTTCGACCCGCTCGACGCTGATCTCGGAGGCCTTCAGCGTCGCCTCGACCTCGGCCGCCAGACGAACCGTCGCCTCACGCGGCTGCACGTCCAGGATCACGGCCTTGACGATGCTGCCGCGATCGTTCGCCGAGGTGTAGTCGGTGAACGGATCGCCGTCGAGTTGCTTGATGCCGAGCGAGATGCGCTCGCGATCCGGGTCGATCGACAGGATGACCGTCTCGAGCTCCTCGCCCTTGCTGTACCGACGCACGGCGGTCTCGCCAGGCTCGTTCCAGGAGATGTCGGAGAGGTGCACCAGACCGTCGATGCCACCGTCGAGTCCAAGGAAGATGCCGAAGTCGGTGATCGACTTGATGCGGCCGCTGATTCGAGCGCCCTTGGCGTTGAGGGCGTTGAACTCCTCCCACGGGTTGGTGCGGCACTGCTTGATACCCAGCGAGATGCGGCGGCGCTCCTCGTCGATATCCAGAACCATGACCTCGACCTGATCGCCAACGGTGACGACCTTCGACGGGTGGATGTTCTTGTTGGTCCAGTCCATCTCGGAGACGTGCACCAGGCCTTCCACGCCCTCTTCGATCTCGGCGAAGCAGCCGTAGTCGGTGAGGTTGGTGACGGTGGCCTGGACCCGGCTGTTCTCCGGGTAGCGGCGGGTGATTTCGACCCAGGGGTCGTCGCCCAGCTGCTTCATGCCCAGCGACACGCGGTTCTTCTCGCGGTCGAATTTGAGGATCTTGATGTCGACCTCGTCGCCGACGTTAACCATCTCGCTCGGATGGCGAATGCGCTTCCACGCCATGTCGGTGATGTGCAGCAGACCGTCGACGCCGCCGAGATCGACGAACGCGCCGTAGTCGGTGAGGTTCTTGACGATACCCTTCATCGTCTGGCCTTCCTGCAGCGAGTTCAGCAGCGCTTCGCGCTCGACGCTGTTCTCGGCTTCCAGTACGGCGCGACGGGAGACAACGACGTTGTTGCGCTTCTGGTCGAGCTTGATGACCTTGAATTCCAGAGGTCGGCCTTCGAGGTGCGTGGTCTCACGCAGGGGCCGAATGTCGACGAGCGAACCGGGCAGGAAGGCGCGGATGTCGTTGATGTCGACGGTGAAGCCGCCCTTGACCTTGCCGTTGATGGAGCCCTTGACCACCTCGTCTTCCGCGAACGCGGCATCCAGCATCTGCCAGGCTTCCGCGCGGCGTGCCTTCTCGCGCGACAGGCGGGTCTCACCGAAGCCGTCATCGACGATTTCCATCGCGACCTTGACCTGGTCGCCGATGTTCAGCTCGAACTCGCCTTCTTCGTTGACGAACTGGCTGCGGGGAATGACGCCCTCGGACTTGAGGCCGGCATGGACGATCACCCAGTCGGCGTCGATGTCGACGACGGTGCCGGTCACGATGGACCCGGGTGACATTTCGATAGAGGTCAGGCTCTCTTCAAAGAGATCGGCAAAAGATTCGCTCATAGGAGTATTCGTAAGTTCCACACTCGGGTGATCATGCGAGCCGCCGCCGGAGTGGCGCGGACAAGGCGCAGAAAAAGCGCAGACACCGTTCGTGTTTGTCAGTTAATGACGCCAGATGCGTCGATATACGCCGGTCGCGACCGGGAACAGGCGGGGAGCCTAGACCTCGGCCAGACCTCGCTCGGCGGCCAGCGCAAGCGCGCGCTGGATGACCTCGTCGATGGTCAGCGCGGTGCTGTCGAGGATGATCGCATCGTCGGCGGGCACCAGGGGCGACACGGCGCGCCCTTTGTCCCTCTCGTCGCGTACTTCGATGCTTTCGAGAAGGGCGCGCAGACTAGCAGGCGAACCCTTATCTTTCAACTGCTTATAACGCCTTTGCGCGCGCTCCTCGGCGCTCGCCTCGAGGTAGATCTTAAGCTGCGCGGTGGGAAACACGACGGTCCCCATGTCCCGGCCGTCGGCCACCAGACCGGGGGGTCGGCGCATGCCGATCTGCACGTCCAGCAGCGCGTCGCGCACCGGCTGATGGGGTGCGACGCGCGAGGCCAGCGCCCCCACCTCCTCGGTGCGGATGTGGTGTTCCGCCAGTTCCCCGTCGACAAGCGCGACGCCGCCCGCGAAGCTGATGTCGAGCCGCCGCGTGAATGCGGCGACAGCGTCGGCGTCGTCCAGATCAACCCCGCGCCGGTCGGCGGCCCAGCCGACAATGCGGTACAGGGCCCCGCTGTCCAGCAGGTGCCAATCGAGCTGGCGAGCCAGCGCTTTGGCAAGCGTGCCCTTGCCGGAGCCGCTGGGGCCGTCGACGGTGATGACGGGAGCGTCGTTCATGGGCCGCAGTCTACAGGCGCGGGGACACGGGCGCGCGATGCGAGCGGACCTCTGGGGTCAGAGTCGGGGGGGGGGGGGGGGGGGGGGGACCCCCCCCAACAACCCCCGAAGAAGGCGGGGGGGGGTGGGGGGCGGCGGGCCGCGCCCCCCCCCCCGGGCGGCCCGGGGGCGGGGCGGGGGGGCCCCGTGGTGGTGGCG
>JBCCGT010000031.1:0-53518 GCA_039029135.1 Pseudomonadota bacterium
ACCATCGACATCAACGATATCAACGAGGCGCCGACATTCACCTCTTCGGCGATCACCTCCGCCACTGAGGATGTGCTGTACAGCTACCTCATCACGGCGAACGACGTTGACGATGGCGACACGCCGAGCTTCAGCGCCATCACCTTGCCCGCCTGGCTGACGCTGGTCGACAACGGCAACGGCACGGCCACGCTGTCCGGTACCCCGACCAACAACGAAGTCGGCGGCCATAGCGTCGATATACAGATATCTGACGGCAGCCTGACGGCCAATCAGGCCTTCACGTTGACCGTCGTCAATGTCAACGACGATCCGGTTTTCACCTCATCGAATACCTTTAGCATCGCAGAGAACCAGACCGCGGTAGGCACGGTCACCAGCAGCGACGTCGATGGCGGCGCCCCCCAGTACACGCTGATCGGCAGCGATGATGACAGCCTGTTCAACATCGACATCAACACCGGCGCCCTTACTTTCGACAGCGCGCCGAACTTCGAAGCACCGGCTGACGGCGACACGGACAACGACTACGAGATCACCGTGCAGGTCGATGACGGCGCCGGCGGCGTGGTCACCCAGAGCGTCACGGTCACGGTCACGAATGTTGATGAGTTCGACGTCGGCACCATCAGCGACACGAATGCTGGTGCGAATGAGGTGAGCGAAGGCGCGAGTACCGGCGCGAGTGTCGGCATCACGGCCTTCGCCGAGGATGCCGACTCGCCCGACACCGTCAGCTACACCCTGGACGACAGCGCCGGCGGCCGCTTCACGATCGACGGCCTGACAGGCGTGGTTACCGTCAACGGTGCGCTCGATCGAGAGGCTGCGCCGACGCACGACATCACGGTGCGCGCGACCTCCACCGATGGCTCGTTCCAGACCCAGACGTTCACGATCACACTGCTGGACGTCAACGACACCGCGCCGGTCATCACGCCGGCTCAGACGTTCGACATCGATGAGGACGCGAGCGTCAGCGACTCCGTGGGTACAGTCGCCGCTACTGACGCAGATACCACCGGGACCCTGTCCGGCTGGGCGATCATCGGCGGCAACGCCGATGGCGTGTTCGCGATCAACGCCAGCACCGGCGAGATCACCATCGCCGACACCACCAACCTCAACCACGAAGGGAGTGATCAGTATACGCTGACGATTGAGGTATCCGATGGCATCGCGACGGTGAGCGAGACCGTGACGATCGACATCAACGACGTCAATGAGGCGCCGACTTTTACCTCATCGGCGATCACGTCGGCGACCGAGGACGTGCTGTACAGCTACCTGATCACGGCGAATGATGTCGACGATGGCGATACACCCAACTTCAGCGCGATCACCCTCCCTGCCTGGCTGACGCTGGTCGACAACGGCAACGGCACCGCCACGCTATCCGGCACCCCGACCAACAGCGAAGTCGGCGGCCACAGTGTCGATGTCCAGATTTCCGATGGCAGCCTTACCGCCAATCAGGCCTTCACGCTGACTGTCATCAACGTCAACGACGACCCGGTGTTCACTTCATCGAGCACGTTCAGCATCGCCGAGAACCAGACCGCGATCGGTGCGGTAACCAGCAGCGACGTGGATGGCGGAGCGCCCCAGTACACGCTGGTCGGCAGCGATGACGACAGCCTGTTCAGCATCGACATCAACACCGGTGCTTTAGCCTTCGCTAGCGCCCCGAACTTCGAGGCACCCGCCGACGGCGACACCGACAACGACTACGAGATCACCGTGCAGGTCGACGACGGCGCCGGTGGCGTGGTCACCCAGACCGTCACAGTCACGGTCACCAACGTCGACGAGTTCGACGTGGGCGCCATCAGCGACACGAACGCCGGCGCGAACGAAGTCAGCGAAGGCGCAAGCGCCGGCGCGACGGTCGGTATCACCGCGTTCGCGGACGACGCCGACTCACCCGACACGGTGAGCTATACGTTGGACGATAGCGCCGGCGGCCGTTTCACGATCGACGGCCTGACGGGCGTCGTCACTGTCAACGGCGCGCTCGATCGAGAGGCCGCTCCGACGCACGACATCACCGTCCGTGCAACCTCTACGGACGGATCGTTCCAAACCCAGACGTTCACCATCACATTGCTGGACGTCAATGACACCGCGCCGGTCGTCACGCCGGGGCAGACGTTTGACATCGACGAGGACGCGAGCGTCAGCGACTCTGTCGGCACCGTCGCCGCAACCGACGCTGACACGACCGGTACGCTCTCGGGCTGGGCGATCACCGCCGGCAACGGCGACGGGGTCTTCGCCATCAACGCCAGCACCGGCGAGATCACGATCGCCGACACGACCAATCTGAATCACGAGGGCAGCGATCAGTACACACTGACGATCGAGGTATCTGACGGGGTCGCCACGGTCAGTGAGACCGTCACTATAGATATCAACGACATCAACGAGGCGCCGACATTTACCTCCTCTGCGATCACATCTGCCACTGAGGATGTGCTGTACAGCTACCTCATCACGGCCACCGACGTCGACGACGGCGACACGCCCAACTACAGCGCCATCACCCTGCCCGCCTGGCTGACGCTGGTGGACAACGGCAACGGCACGGCTACGCTGTCCGGCACGCCGACGAACGCCGAGGTCGGCGGTCACAGCGTCGACATCCAGATCAGCGACGGCAGCCTGACCGCGAATCAGGCCTTCACCCTGACCGTCGTCAACGTCAACGACGACCCGGTGTTCACGTCTTCAAACAGCTTCGCGATCGCTGAGAACCAGACTGCGGTCGGCACCATCACCAGCACCGACGTCGATGGCGGCGCACCCCAGTACACACTGGTCGGCAGCGACGACGACGGCCTGTTCAGCATCGACATCAACACCGGCGCCCTGACCTTTAACGCCGCGCCTGATTTCGAAGCGCCCGCAGACGACGACACGGACAACGACTACGAGATCACCGTGCAGGTCGACGACGGTGCGGGTGGCACGGTGACACAGAGCCTGACCGTAACGGTGCAGGACGCGAACGACAATGCGCCTGTCATCGTCACGAGCCAAGTATTCAGCGTCAGCGAATCGGCCAGCAACAGCGACATCGTGGGCGCCGTACTCGCCACCGACGCAGATGGCGTCGGTGGCCTGCAAAACTGGATGATCACCGCTGGCAACGCAGACGGCGTGTTTCAGATCGACCCAAGCACGGGCGTCGTCAGCGTCGCCGACAACAGCAACCTCGACTTCGACACGACCAACGAGTACACGCTGACGCTGACCGTCGAAGACGGCGCGAACACATCCGTGAGCCAAACGATCACGATCAACGTTCTCTCTTCTGCAATCTCTCCGGTGGCGATTGACGACGGGGGCAACTACGTCAGCCTCCTCAGCAGCTACGGCCCGTTGAGCTATTGGCGCCTGGGCGAGCCCAGCGGTAGCAGCGCTGCGGATTCTGGCAGCCTCGCCAACGCTGGATCGATCAACGGCGCGACGCTTGGTGCGGCTGGTGCCATCGCGGGTGACTCGAACACGAGTGCGCAGTTTGATGGTGTCGATGACTACATCGAGATCGCGCACGATCCGGCCTACGAGTTGGCTGCAGGCACCGTACAGCTTTGGTTTAACCAAGACGACGATAGCGGTAGTCAGTCTCTGATATCCAAAGATGCGACCGGCACTAGCGATGGTCACTTTGACGTACGGATCACAGACGGGGATCTCATTCTCCGCCTGCAGACTGACACCGGTCAGATACAACTAAGAGCGGACGACGTGGTGAGTCAGAACGAGTGGTATCACCTCGCCGTTTCGTTCGATAGCAACGGCGCACGGCTGTACCTCAACGGCGAACTCGTTCTAAGCACGACCGGCCATACTATTGGCCTCAGTGACAATCCGGAGCCCTGGGCTATCGGCATGTCAACAATATCGAGCGCCGCAGGTTCCGTTCTACCCGGGAATCGTCATTTCTCAGGCACCATCGATGAAGTTGCAATCTTCGGCCAGGCCCTGAACGCCAACCAAATACGCGATCTTTACGGCGCCGGAACTAGTGACTATGTCGTGTCAGAAGGCGGGACGCTGGTAGTCAATGCGGCAGACGGGGTGCTGGCCAACGACTTCGACCCTCAGGATGACACGCTGACAGCCACACTCATTTCCTCGACCGCTGCTGGCTTTTCGCTGAACGCCGACGGATCCTTCACCTACAATCACGATGGTTCCGAGAACGCCACTGAGTCCTTCGTCTACGAGATTAGCGATGGCAACGGCAACTTCGCCCAGGCCACCGCGACAATCACCGTCCTCGCCGTGAACGACGATCCGGTGTTTACCTCATCAAGCACCTTCAGCATAGCCGAGAACCAGACAGCAATAGGCACCGTCACGAGTAGCGACGTCGACGGTGGCGCACCACAGTACTCTCTGGTCGGCAGTGACGACGGCAGCCTGTTCAGCATCGACGTCAACACCGGTGTCTTAACGTTCGACAGCGCCCCGAACTTCGAGGCACCGGCAGACGGCGACACGGACAACGACTACGAGATCACCGTGCAGGTCGATGACGGTGCGGGCGGCGTCGTCACTCAGATCATCACCGTCACGGTCACGAACGTCGACGAGTTCGATGTCGGCACGATCAGCGACACGAACGCCGGCGCTAACGAGGTCAGCGAAGACGCGAGCGCCGGTGCTACCGTAGGTATCACCGCGTTCGCGGACGACGCCGATTCACCGGACACGGTCAGCTATACTCTGGATGATAGCGCCGGCGGCCGCTTCACGATCGACGGCCTGACCGGCGCGGTGACCGTCAGCGGAGCGCTCGATCGAGAGGCTGCGCCGACGCACGACATCACTGTCCGCGCGACCTCGACCGACGGATCGTTCCAGACACAGACGTTCACCATCACGCTGCTGGACGTCAACGACAACGCCCCAACGATCACCGCAGATCAAACGTTCGTAGTCGCCGGCGACGCGAGCATCGGAACCTCGGTTGGCAGCGCGGTCGCGACAGACCCGGACACGAGCGGCTCACTGCAGTCCTGGACCATCGTCAGCGGCAACGCTGACGGCATCTTCGCGATCGACGGTTTGAGCGGCGAGATTACGGTCACCGACCCGAGCAACCTGGACTTCGCCACGACCAGCACCTACGACCTCGTGCTCAACGTAGCGGATGGCGTCGCAACCTCCGCCAGCGAGAGCGTTCGCATACTGGTCACCAACCCGAGCGAGTCGCCCTTCGCTGCCGATGACGGCATGGACTACGTCAGCGCCATCACCGGTCAGTCGCCGCTCGGCTATTGGCGCCTCGGCGAATCCAGCGGCAGCGCCGCCGTCGATCTCGGTTCGGTGGGCAACAATGGCACCTATGTCGGCGCGGCCCTGGGCGCAGCGGGTGTCGTCGTCGAGGATGGGGACACGGCCGCATCGTTTGATGGCACGGACGATCATGTCGTCGTCAGCGATCAGGCCGCGTATCAGATAACAAACGGCACCATCCAGGCCTGGATAAAGCCCGATAGCGTCGGCGGGATACAGACCTTCATCGCCAAGGACTCTAGCGCGAATGGTGCGGGCGACTTCGGCTTCTATCTCAACAACGGCCGACTGAGCGTGGAGTTCGAGACCGGATCAGGACCGCGACAGGGCGTCTATTCGAACGTCTCCGTTGATGTGAACGAATGGAATCACGTCGCCGTGACCTTCGGCAGCAACGGTCTGCAGCTCTACCTGAATGGCCAGCTGATCGGGACAAATTCAGGCTTTACCGGCGGTTTCGTCGGCAACACCAACGATTTTGTCTTCGGCATGGACAACATTTCTGCGCCCCCCGGCTCGAACCTGCCCGGATCGAACTTCTTTTCCGGCGACATCGACGAGGTAGCGCTGATCGGCACGCAACTGACGGCGACGCAGATCGCGGAGCTGTACGGAGCCGCAACCACCGACTACGACGTTGTGGAAGGTGGGACCCTGGTAGTCAACACGGCCAATGGTGTTCTGGCCAATGATTCTGATCCCCAAGGCGACACGCTGACGGCAACGCTTGTAAGCGGCCCGGCGTTCGCCTCTAGTTTCACGCTGAATAGCGACGGTTCCTTCAGCTACGATCACGACGGGTCTGAAGCCATCACCGACAGTTTTGTCTACGAAGTCAATGACGGCAACGGGCACATCGATCATGCAACCGTGACCATCACGATCAATCCGGTCAACGACGATCCAGTGTTCACGTCGTCCGGCACCTTCTCGATCGCCGAGAACCAGACCGCAGTCGGTACGGTCACAAGCAGCGACGTGGACGGTGGCACGCCGCAGTACACGCTGGTCGGTAGCGACGACGACGGCCTGTTCAGCATCGACATCAATACCGGTGCCCTGACCTTCGACAGCGCGCCGAATTTCGAGGCGCCCGCCGACGCCGACTCGGACAACGATTACGAGATCACCGTGCAGGTCGACGACGGCGCAGGCGGCGTGGTCACTCAGAGTATCACCGTCACCGTCACTAACGTCGACGAGTTCGACGTCGGCACCATCAGCGACACGAATGCCGGCACCAATGAGGTCAGCGAGGGCGCGAGCACAGGCTCAACCGTCGGCATCACGGCGTTTGCCGAGGATCTCGATTCGCCGGACACGGTCAGCTACACCCTGGATGACAGCGCCGGTGGCCGCTTTACGATCGACGGCTTGACCGGCGTGGTGACCGTAAACGGCGCGCTCGATCGCGAGGCCTCCCCCACGCACGACATCACCGTCCGCGCGACCTCCACCGACGGCTCGTTCCAGACTCAGACGTTCACCATCACGCTGCTGGATGTCAACGACACAGCGCCCGTCATCACGCCTGCTCAGACGTTCGACATCAACGAGGACGCGAGCTTCAGCGACTCGGTGGGCAGCGTCCTGGCAACGGACCCAGATACCACGGGCACCCTTTCCGGCTGGGCGATCACCGCTGGCAACGGCGACGGCGTATTCGCAATCAACGCCAGCACCGGCGAGATCACCATCGCCGATACGACGAACCTGAACCACGAAGGCAGCGATCAGTACACGCTGACGATCGAAGTGAGCGACGGCGTGGCGACGGTCAGCGAGACCGTCACGATCGATATCAACGACATCAACGAAGCGCCGACCTTTTCCTCATCGGCGATCACCACCGCCACTGAGGATGTGCTGTACAGCTATCTCATCACGGCCACTGACGTCGACGACGGCGACACGCCAAACTTCAGCGCCATCACCCTGCCCGCCTGGCTGACACTGGTCGACAACGGCAATGGCACAGCCACGCTCTCCGGCACGCCAACAAACGCCGAGGTTGGTGGCCACAGCGTCAATATTCAGATCTCGGATGGCAGCCTGACCGCGAATCAGTCCTTCACGCTGACGGTCGTCAACGTTAACGACGATCCGGTGTTCACCTCCTCGAACACGTTCAGCATTGCCGAGAACCTGACGGCAGTCGGCACGGTCACGAGTGCCGACGTCGACGGCGGTGCGCCTCAGTACACCCTGGTCGGCAGCGACGACGACAGCCTCTTCGGCATCGGCATCAACACCGGCGTCCTGACCTTCAACACCGCGCCCGATTTTGAGACACCAACAGACGCCGATACCGATAACGACTACGAGATCACCGTGCAGGTCGATGACGGTGCCGGCGGCGTGGTCACCCAGAGCGTCACGGTCACGGTTACCAACGTCGACGAGTTCGACGTGGGGTCCATCAGCGACAGCAACGCCGGCGCCAACGAGGTCAGCGAGGGGGCGAGCACAGGCGCGACGGTCGGCATCACCGCCTTTGGTGACGATCTGGATTCCCCTGATACCATTTCTTACACCCTGGACGACGATGCCGGCGGCCTCTTCGTCATCGATGGCAGCACCGGCGTGGTGACCCTCAATGGCGTACTGGACCGAGAAATCGCCGCGAGCCACAACATCACCGTCCGTGCGACCTCGACGGACACGTCATTTAGCACCCAGACGTTCACTATTGCGGTGTTGGATGTAAACGACACGCCGCCGATCATCACACCGGGGCAGACGTTCGATATTGATGAGGACGCTGGCGTCAGCGCCAGCGTGGGCACCGTCGTCGCGACCGACGCCGACATAACCGGCACCCTGGCCGGCTGGACGATCACTGCCGGAAACGGCGATGGCGTGTTCGCGATCAACGCCAGCACCGGCGAGATCACGATCGCCGATACGAGCAATCTGAACCACGAAGGGAGCGATCAGTACACGCTGACGCTTGAGGTATCCGATGGCGTGGCTACGGTCAGCGAGACCGTCACTATCGACATCAATGATATCAACGAGACGCCGACCTTCACGTCCTCTCCGATCACGTCGGCGACAGAGGACGTTCTGTACAGCTATCTCATCACAGCGAATGACGTCGACGATGGGGATACGCCGAGCTTCAGCGCGATCACGCTACCCGCCTGGCTGACGCTGGTGGACAACGGCGATGGCACCGCGACGCTGTCGGGCACGCCGACGAACGACGAGGTCGGCGGCCACAGCGTCGACATCCAGATCAGCGACGGCAGCCTGACCACCAATCAGGCCTTTACGCTGACGGTCGTAAACGTCAACGACGATCCAGTGTTCACCTCATCGAACACCTTCAGCATCGCCGAAAACCAGACCGCAGTCGGCACGATCACCAGCAGCGACGTCGACGGCGGAGCGCCCCAGTACACGCTGGTCGGCGGCGATGACGACGGCCTGTTCAGCATCGATATCAACACGGGCGCGCTGACCTTCAACAGCGCGCCGAACTTCGAAGCCCCGGTCGACGGCGATACCGACAACGACTACGAGATCACCGTGCAGGTTGATGACGGTGCGGGTGGTGTGGTCACGCAGAGCGTCACTGTGACTGTCACCAATGTCGATGAGTTCGATGTGGGGACCATCAGCGATACCAACACGGACGCCAACGAGATCAGCGAGGGCGCGAGCGCCGGTGCCGCAGTGGGCATTACCGCCTTCGCCGACGACCTGGATGCGCCCGATACCGTGTCCTATACGCTAGATGATGATGCCGGCGGGCTATTCGTCATCGACGGCGTCACCGGCATCGTAACGCTGAACGGCGCGCTGGATAGAGAGAGCGCCGCGAGCCACGACATCACTGTGCGCGCGACCTCGACCGATACCTCGTTCAGCACCCAGACCTTTACCATTACGGTGCTGGACCTTAACGATACCGCGCCCGTGATCACACCGGGGCAGACGTTCGACATCGACGAGGACGCGAGCGTCAGCGACAGCGTCGGTACCGTCGTCGCGACGGACGCCGACATTACCGGCGCCCTGTCCGGCTGGACGATCATCGGCGGCAACGGCGACGGCGTGTTCGCGATCAACGCCAGCACCGGCGAGCTCACGATCGCGGACACGACCAATCTGAATCACGAAGGCAGCGATCAGTACACGCTTACGATCGAAGTATCCGACGGTGTCGCGACGGTCAGTGAAACCGTCACCATCGACATCAACGACATCAACGAAACGCCCACCTTCACGTCCTCCCCGATCGCGTCGGCAACCGAGGATGTGCTGTACAGCTACCTGATCACGGCTGCCGACGTCGACGATGGCGATACGCCGAGCTTCAGCGCGGTCACCCTGCCCGCCTGGTTGACGCTGGTCGACAACGGCGATGGCACCGCGACGCTGTCCGGCACGCCAACCAACGACGAGGTCGGCGGTCACAGCGTAGACATCCAGATCAGCGACGGTAGCCTGACCGCCAATCAGGCCTTCACACTGACGGTCGTCAACGTAAACGACGATCCCGCGTTCACGTCACCCAACAGCTTCTCGATCGCCGAGAACCAGACCGCGATCGGCACGGTCACCAGCAGCGACGTCGACGGCGGCGCGCCCCTGTACTCGCTGGTTGGTACCGACGACGACGCCCTATTCAGCATCGACATCAACACGGGTGCTCTGACCTTCAACGCTGCACCCGACTTCGAAGCGCCGGCCGAGGGCGATTCGGATAACGTCTACGAAATCACTGTGCAGGTCTCTGATGGCGCGGGTGGCGTCGTCAACCAGAACATCACCGTCACGGTCACCAATGTCGACGAATTCGACGTCGGGGCCATCAGCGATCAGGACAGCGACCTGAACGAGGTCAGCGAGGGGGCCACACCCGGAGCAACGGTTGGCATCACCGCCTTCGCGGATGACCCGGACGCGCCGGACACCATCACTTACAGCCTCGACGACAGCGCGAGCGGCCTGTTCGCGATCGATTCGGCGACGGGCGTCGTGACCCTTGCCGGCACCCTGGACTACGAGTTAGCGACCAGCCACTCAATAACCGTCCGCGCGACCTCTACCGACGGCTCATTCGCTACCGCGGGATTTGTGATTGCGGTCGGCAACCTCAACGACACGGCGCCGGTCGTGACGCCGGGACAGATCTTCAGCGTGGCCGAAGACGCGACGGTCGGCACTCCCGTTGGCTTCGTAGCAGGCACAGACGCAGACGCCCTGGGGCCGCTGCAGGATTGGGCCATCACCGCGGGCAATGATGATGCCATATTCACGATCGACCCGGTCAGCGGTGGTATTCGCGTTACCGATACGAGCGCACTGAAC
The DNA here is from genome assembly GCA_039029135.1 of Pseudomonadota bacterium. GTDB lineage: Bacteria > Pseudomonadota > Gammaproteobacteria > Pseudomonadales > Azotimanducaceae > JALZVT01. The sequence goes on from JBCCGT010000031.1 coordinate 10,627, forward strand.
TTCGAATCTCGGGATCAGTATGTTTTGACGATTCAGGTCAGCGACGGCCTGAATGTCTCGACAGGCACGATCACCATCGACATCACGGACGTCAACGAGACGCCGACGTTCACTTCGACACCCGTAGTTGGCGGAACTCAGGACCTGCCCTACGTCTATTCGATTACAACCGATGACGTCGACGGCGACCCACTGACCATCGTCCCGTCCGGCAGCCTTCCGAGCTGGCTCACGCTGACGGACAACGGTGACGGTACGGCAACACTCAGCGGCATCCCCGTAGAGGCGGATATCGGCAGCCACAACATCGAGCTCACCGTATCTGACGGCAGTCTGAGCAGCACTCAGACGTTCACCATCGTCGTTGACAACGTCAACGACGCGCCCGTGATTACATCGCCTAACCTGTTTGTCGTGGCAGAGAACACGCTCTCCGCCGGTCAGGTTACCAGCACGGATGTCGACGGCGCCGCGCCTCTATACACGCTGGTTGGCAGCGACGACGACGGACTGTTCAACGTTGATGCGAACACGGGTGCCTTAACCTTCAATTCCGCGCCTGACTTCGAGACGCCATTGGACGGTAACGCAGACAACGAGTATGAAGTCACCGTACAGGTCGACGATATGCTCGGCGGGACCACGCTGCAGGTCTTGACGATTCGCGTCACGAACGTCAACGAGTTTTCGGCCTCACCTGTTGTCGACTCCGACGCGGCGGCGGATGCGGTAACGGAGAATGCCGTTTCGGGAACGACGGTTGGCATTACGGTCAGCTCGGATGACTTCGACGCAGGCGACATCATCGCCTATAGTCTTGATGACGACGCCGGCGGCCGCTTCACGATCGACCCCCTCAGCGGTATCGTTACGCTCAGTGGTTCTGTCGACTTTGAGACGGCACAGCAGCACAGCATTACCGTGCGCGCAACGTCCACAGATCTTTCCGTAGCGACGCGTACGTTCGTAATCGACGTCCTTGATCTCAACGACAACGCACCCGTGGTCGCACCGGGCTTCACCTTTGGACTGAGCGAGGACTCGGCGAGCGGCACCGGGATCGGCCTCGTTACAGCCACAGACGTCGACAGCATAGGCAGCCTGAGCTACGCCATAGTCGCGGGCGATCCAGGCGGTGTGTTCTCACTCGACGCGATCAGCGGCGCGCTGACGCTCGCCGACGCAAGTCAGCTCGATTTCGAAACCACGCCAGTCTATTCGTTGACCGTCGAGGTGAGCGATGGCGTGCAAGCGGTCACGACGACGGTCACGGTAGGCCTAACCAACGTCAACGAGGCACCCAGCGCGCCGTCGCTCGACAACGCACAGTTACCGGAACATACAGATACCAGCGCAGGCGTAGCGGTCGGAACGCTCTCGAGCTTGGATCCTGACGCCGGCGATGCGCTGGTATTCACGGTCGTCGGCGGCCTTGATGCCGCCGTCTTCAGCATCGACGGCAATCGTCTCATCATCTCGGACGGCGAGCTGAACTTCGAACGCCAAGACAGCTATGAGGTCACCGTTCGCGTCACCGACGGCGGCGGACTAACGGCCGATACGACGTTCACGATTCTCACGCTCGATCGCAACGACGTGCCGGAGCCCGCCGTCGACAGCCTGACGACGCTAGAGGATGAACCGCTGGTCATCGATCTAAACGCCGACCTCCTCAGCAACGATAGCGACGAAGATGGCGACGCGCTGGCGGTTACGGCCTACACCCAGCCGAGCCACGGCTCGCTGATCGACAACGGTGACGGCACTCTGACCTATACCCCTAACCCGCAGTACTTCGGTGCCGACGCTTTTCGCTATGAAGTCACGGACGGCAATGGCGGCACGGTTTGGGGCGATGCGCAGTTGAGCGTTGTTTCCGTCAACGACGCGCCGATTGTGCTTGTGCCGGCAACGATAGACGTCGGCGAAAACGGCTTCGCGGTAACCGTGACCTCCGTCACCGACGTCGAAGACGCAGAGCCGCAGATGGGTCTCGGCGGCGCGGACGCGGCGTCGTTCAGCATCGATGGCGCAACCGGAGAGATTCAGTTCGTTGCCAATCCGGACTACGAAACACCCGCCGACGCGGATGGTGACAACGTCTATGAGATTAACGTGTTGGCCACGGACAGCGATGGAGCCACCACGACCCAGAGCGTCAGCGTCACCGTGCTGGACCGCAACGACGCGCCTGAGGTTACTGCGAGCACAGATCTGATTGGCACGCCCGGCGCCGGTGTAATCGGCGCGATCAGTTTATTTGACCAGGACAGCGCCGACACACTGACGGTAACGATCGTGCCAGGCCTGGGTAGCGAATTCTTCAGCATCGACGGCGCGACCGGTGAGGTGCTCGTTCTGGACGATGCCGATCCCGGATTGTACAGCCTGCAGTTCGAAGTCTCCGATGGCAACGGCGGTACCGCGACCGGCACGCTCAACGTCAGTGTCGCCCTCCCTGAAACGCCCGACACCGACGCACCGGATGCGGACAAGGGCCCAGCACCCGGGACGCCGGTTGCCGAGGATTCAAATCCCGACGACAGTGGCGACAACTCGGAATTGGAGGATATGCCCCTGCAGGAGCCTCAGCAGGGCGCCGAGAATGCCGATGCACCGCCCCGCTACGATCGCGCAAGCTTCACGGAAGAGCTCGGCTTCTCGACCCCGGATCTGGAACAGTTCGCCGACGAACAGGCGCGCACCGATCAATCGCTGCGCGGCCTGCAGCTGAGCGGCGTCACCCGCGGCCACAGTCTGGTGCTGGACTTGCTGATTGAACAGGGCGACGGCGTCGCGGCACGATTCATGGAGATGTTCGGCAGCGAGGCGGACACCGAGGGCGTGTCACTGAAGCTGCCACCGAGCTTTGTCGAGGCGCTGGACCGAATGCAGGCCGAGTTCGAAGAGCAATCACGCGTCGAAGACGAGGGAATGTCGTTTTCTGTCGGCAGCAGCGCCGCCGCCACCATCTCGCTAACTGCGGGCTTTCTAACCTGGCTGCTGCGGACGGGGTCGCTCCTGACAACCGCACTCAGCACTGCCCCGCTCTGGCGGGGTCTGGATCCCATTCCGGTGCTCACAGCGGCGAGCGACGACGAGGAAGAAGAGCCAGAGCAGGACGCACGCTCGTCAGAGTCCGCTCCGAAGGCCTGAGCCTCCACCGCCGATCGCCCCCCCCCGGGGTCATTCCCCTCGCCAACTTCTGCTAAGCTCGGCGCAGGGAGGCTACCTTGCTTGAGATTTACCACGCACCGCACACACGTTCACTGCGCGTGATCTGGCTGTGTGCCGAACTGAACGTCCCGCTGCGAGTTATCCCTGTCGATTTCTCTGCGGCCTACCGGTCCACCCCGGAGTGGCGAGCGCTAAATCCGGTCGGCAAAGTACCGGTGCTGCGCGACGGGGACATCACCATGTTCGAATCCGGCGCGATGGTCGAATACATCCTCAGCCGCTACGGCGATGGACGGCTGCGTCCCGCCCCTGACGCCGCAGACTATCCGCTGTATCTCCAGTGGTGCTGGTTCGCGGAGGCCACCATGGCAAGGCCGCTGGGCGAGCTGGTGAATCATGCGCGCGAGTTCAGCGGGCGCGAGATCCCCGAGGTTCGCGCAGAGATGATCGATCGCAGCGTGCTGTCCGCCGAAGCGCTCGGTGACGCCGTCGCTGACCGGGACTATCTGCTTGGCGATTCATTCAGCGCCGCCGACATCATGGCCGGCTATTCCGTGCGCCTCGTGGAGATGCTAATCCCCGAGCGCATGCCCGAACAGCTTGCGCCCTACTGGTCGCGATTACAGCAGCGCCCAGCCTATCAGCAGGCCTGCGCGGCGAACGAGGCCGACTAGGCGTGCCGCCGGCGGCATCGACGCAGCACGCACACGAAACACAGGCCACCGCCGACGCCGCCCCGCCGCTCGAGAGAAATCCCGTCTTCTGGTTTTACGGCAGCGCCTCAGCCGCATACGGCATCAAGAACAATGCCTTCAGCTACCTGCTATTGATCTATGCCAATCAGGTACTGGGGCTGCCTGGCTACCTGGCCTCAGCGGCGCTCGCCATCGCAATGCTGTGGGACGCGCTCAGTGACCTGCTGCTTGGCCACTGGTCCGATAAGACGAGCAGCCGGCTGGGCAGGCGACATCCCTTCATGTACGCAGCGTTGTTGTTCCTGCCGTTGTGCTTCTATCTGCTGTTCACCTTCAACACCTATCTGGACCCCGCGCAGCGGCCCAGCGACAACACGCTGTTTCTCTATCTGCTGATCCTCTGCGTGCTGATTCGGACCGGCACCACCTTGTTTGAGGTGCCGTCGACGGCGCTGCTGCCGGATCTGGAGGCAGACTATCATCGCCGCAGTCGCTGGCTGGCGCTGCGCCACGCCTTCGGTTGGTACGGCGGCAACGGCATCCACACGCTGAACTTCTGGTTCTGGGTAGGTGCCTTCGGCGTCGCGGTCCAACAGGGCTACACGATCTACGCGACCTGGGGGGCCGCCGCGATCTTCCTGTCGATCCTCGTGTCGTCACTAGGCACCCAGCGCGTCGCCGCATCGCTGCCCCGCCCAACCGATACGTTCCGCCTGAAGCACATCGCCCGAGAGATCGCCCAGATTTTCGAGTCGGTCAGGAATCGCAACTTCGGCGCGCTATTCGTCTACGGGCTGTGCATCGGGGTAGCTTCGGGTCTTGGCATGGCGCTCTACTTGTACAACACGACCTACTTCTTCGGCTTCACCGGCCGCCAGATCGCCATCACCGGTCTCTTCGTCTTCATATCCCCACTGATCGCCTACTTCGTGATTCCCCGCGTCGGCCCGCGATTCGGCAAAAAGCGGGTCGCGATCTGCGCCATCCTGATCAACATCACCCTCTACCCTATGCCTTACGTTGCGCTGCTAATGGGCTGGTGGCCGGAACTGGGTTCGTGGCTGGGGCTCTGTTTGTACAGCGCCTTCATCGTCGCCGAGGTCGTCTGTTCAATCGTCGGCAACGTGATGCTCGACTCGATGATGGCGGACGTCGTCGAAGACAGCGAGGTCGCGACGACCAGGCGCAGCGAAGGGCTGTTCTACGCCGCGCGCGGTTTCGCCGCCAAGGCGATCTCTGCCGGCGGTATCGTGTTCGCCGGCACCATAGTGACCCTGGTCGGGCTCGATGGCGTCACCAGCGTCGACGAGGTCACCTGGGAGCTGCGTTTCAATCTGGCCACGTTCTTCCTGCCGCTGTACTGCGGTCTGTACCTGCTGGGGCTGTACATGGTGTCGAAGTATCGAATCGAAGAGCACGACCACGCGGCGAATCTGGATCGCCTGGGGCGCGACGCCGATAGCGGTGCCGCGATCGCAAAAGCCTGAGCCACTCTCCCCATGGCCGACAGTCCCATCACCGTCTACACCGCGCGCAGCGTAATCACGATGAACGCCTCCCTCCCTCGCGCCGATGCGATCGCGGTGCGCGACGATCGTATTGTCGAGGTCGGCAGTCTGGACACGCTGCAGCCCTGGCTGTCCCTGCACCCGCATAAGATCGATCGCCGCTTCGAAGATGCGGTCATCACGCCGGGTTTCATCGACCCGCATCTGCATCCGGCGATGGCTGCCGTCATCTTACCCATGCGATTCATCACGGCGTTGGAGTGGCGGCTGCCCTGGGAGACGGTTCCTGCGACGATCACCGCGGCGGCTTTCGATGCGCGCCTAGCACAGCTCGCGGCGGAACATCACAGCGATTCAGCGCCTCTGATCATTTGGGGCCACCACGAACGCTGGCACGAACCGATGAGCCGGGCGCGCATCAACGCCCGCAACGCGACGACGCCGATCATCGTCTGGAATCGCTCTTTTCACGAGCTGACGATGAACGACGGCGCGCTGAACCTTCTGGGCATCAACGAGGCCGAAGCCGGCAATCGCCACCAGGTCGACCTGCCGCGTGGGCGCTTCTTCGAGGTCGGGTTAGGCTACGCCATTCGCAAGCTCAACCGCTTCATTCTAGCGCCAGAGCGCTTTCGTCACGGGCTGCAACGGCTGTCGCAGGTCGTCACTCTAGGCGGTCATACGACCATCGGCGATATGGCCGTCGGCATCTTCGATTTCGATACGGAAATCAAGGCGATGAAGGCGATTATCGATACGCCCGATACGCCCTTTCGCACGGAACTCATCGCCCACGCCGCGCTGCTGCGGGCCGGCCACGACGTCGACGCCGGCAACGCTCGCATCGACGCACTGCCCGAGCACAACACGCACCGTCTGCGCTTCGCAAAGCGCATCAAGTTGTTCGCCGACGGGGCTTTCTTCTCCGAACTCGCGATGCTGCAGGCGCCAGGCTACATCGACGGCCATGAAGGGGAGTGGCTGACCGTGCCCGAGAAGCTACTGGACGATGCGCGCTATTTTTGGCATCAGGGATACCGAATCCACGTTCACGTGACCGGCGACCTCGGCGTGGAACTGGCGCTCGATACGCTCGCGGCACTGCAGTGGGAGAAACCCCGTTTCGACCACGGCTTCACGCTGGAACACTTCGGCTACTGCACGCCGGAGCAGATTCGCCGCGCCGCGAAGCTCGGCGCCAACATATCCGCAAACGTCTACTACCTGCACGAACTGTCCGCAATCTACACCGAGACCTCTGTCGGCTACGAACGCGCGAGCTCGATGGCCAGACTCGGCAGCGCGTTTGCGGCGGGCATCACAACGGCGCTGCACTCAGACTTCACTATGGCGCCGGCCGAGCCGCTAAGGAACGCTTGGGTGGCCGTAAACCGGCTGAACGTGGAGGGCGAACTGATGGGACCTCACGAGCGTCTGACGCCGGAACAGGCGCTAGCGGCCATTACGATCAATCCCGCCCACGTGCTCGATCGTGCGAACGACATCGGCAGCCTGAGGGCGGGCAAGAAGGCAGACTTCACCGTGCTGGCAGAAGATCCTCTGGACGGCGATCCAATGGAGCTGAAGAACATCGAAATTGTGCGGACGGTGTTCGAGGGTGAGGTTTAGCGAGAACGGGGCGGCGAAGCCCGCTCTTATTGATCCAGGCACAGCCTGGATCAGTAAGAGCGGGGTAAGCCCAGAACGTTTTGGGCGATGAAGTTCAGCACCATGTTGGTCGAGATGGGTGCCGTCTGCCAGAGCCTGACTTCGCGCCACTTGCGCTCGATATGATATTCACGCGCGAACGCGAAACCACCGAAAGTCTGAAAGCAGTGATCCGCCGCATTCCAGGCCGCTTCTGATGCGATCAGTTTCGCGATGTTCGCTGCCTCGCCGCAGTCTTCTCCGGCGTCGTACAGCGCGGCCGCTTTGCGCACCATCATCTCTGCCGCTTCGAGTTCGGCGTAGGCGTGCGCGAGCGGGTGCGCGATGCCCTGGTTCTTACCGATCGGATTGCCGAAGACGCTGCGCTCGTTGGCGTACTCCACGCCCCGACGGATGAAGTAGCGACCATCGCCGAGCGCTTCCGATGCAATCAACACGCGTTCGGCGTTCATGCCGGCGAGGATGTTACGAAAACCCTTGCCCTCTTCACCGATCAGCGAATCCGCGGGAATGCGCATGTCGTCGAAAAACACCTCATTGGTGTTGTGATTGATCATGGTGGGAATGGGCCGGATCTCGCAGCCCTTGCCCCGCGTCTCGCGCAGATCCACCAGAAAGGTCGACAGTCCGTCCGTGCGCTTTTCGACCTGATCGACCGGCGTGGTACGCGCCAGCAGCAGCATCAGATCCGACTGCAGCGCCCGGCTGGTCCAGATTTTCTGCCCGTTGACCACATAGTCGTCACCGTCGCGCTCCGCGCGGGTCTTGAGCTGCGTGGTATCCGAGCCCGTCGTCGGTTCGGTGACGCCAAACGCCTGCAGGCGCAGGTCGCCCGAGGCTATGCCCGGCAAGAACCGCGCCTTCTGTTCAGGAGAGCCGTAGCGCAGCACGGTACCCATCGTGTACATCTGGGCGTGACAGGCGGCCGCCGAGCAGCCGTTGGCATGAATCGTCTCCAGGATCACCGAAGCGGCGCGCAGCGGCAGGCCGGCGCCGCCGTACTCCTCGGGAATCAGCGCGGCGAGATAGCCCGATTCCGTCAGCGCATCGACGAACGCGTGTGGATACTCCGCCTTCTCATCCAGTTCTTGCCAGTAGGCGCCGGGAAAACCCTCGCAGATTCGGGCGACCTGCTCACGGATGTCGGCGTAGTCGACACCCAGTTCCATGCTAGCGACCATCGTTCCTCTCCCCTTCCAACATTGAGGGCGGCTGCTATTCGCAAGTGCCCCTCGAGTTCGCGTCGCTCGTCAACGACCCTCGAAGCGGGGCGAACGCTTTTCGTTAAACGCGCGCACGCCCTCCAGTCGATCCTGCGTGGGCACCATCCGATTGTACGCCTCGATCTCGTAGCGGTAGCCGATATGGTGGCCCGTCTGCGACGCCATCGATACGGCCTTCTTTGCCTGCCGAGTCGCGATCGGCGCGTTCGCGGCGATCGCCGCCGCGGTCTCCAGCGCGGCGGGCAGCAGCTCTTCGGCGGGCAGCACGCGATTGACCAACCCCCATTCGCAAGCCTCACGCGCGCTGAATGGACGCCCCGTCAGGATGAGTTCTTTGGCCCGCCGCTCGCCAACGGCGCGCGGCAGATTCTGCGTACCCATCGATCCTGGCATGATGCCGAGCTTCACCTCGGTCTGGGCGAAGCGCGCGTGTTCGGCGGCGTACACGAAGTCCGCACCGGCGGCGAACTCACAGCCGCCGCCGTAGGCCGCACCGTTCACGGCCGCGATAATCGGCACCGGGCACTCCATCATTGCGAACATGTTCTGTTCAAACAGGGCGTGCTGCTGCTGCCACTCGTCATCCGTCATCTCGTTGCGTTGTTTCAGATCCCCGCCGCCGCAAAACGCCTTCTCGCCGTGGCCGGTCAGGATCACGCAGCGCGCCTGCGACGGATCGACGTACAGCGCCTCCCAGACCGTTTTCAGATCCGCGCCCATCTGGGTGTTCAGCGCGTTCGAGGCCTCGGGCCGATGCAGCATGACCTGCACGACATGTTCGGCGACGGTCTCGACGCGCAGCGTCTCGAACGGACCAAAGAGACTCATCGCTCAGCCGCGCTTGCGGAAGCGCAGCGTCATGCGGTTCGATTCGCCGATCGCATCCACCGCCGCTTTGGTTTCCTCGCCCCCGGCGTAGCTCGGTGGCAAGCGCCAGACGAAATCGTCCGTGGTCGGTTGGTCTTTCGGGTTGGCGTTGACCGCCGATTCACCCGCGAAGACGAAGCCCGCGGCCTCGAACATCTCGATCACTCGCGAGCGCTTGAGATAACCCGCACCGCCGTTCGCCCACTCGTCAGGCGCGGACTCGGGGCCCCAATGCTGAACAACGCCGACGAGACCATCGGGCTTCAGCATCGCGTGGGACGCGGCGATCGCCTCGTCCAGCACGCCCAGCTCGCCGAAGCGGTGCAGGTTGTGCAGCGCACGGATGAACAGCACCCGATCGACCGTACCCTCAACGTCCGTGGGCACGTCCGCAAAGGTGAAGCCAAGCGCGCGCGGGCCCAGGTCGGTGAACTCGGCCACCTTGGCCGGAAACTCGGCCGTGCTCGCGATTCTCTGCGCGACGCGCTCTGGCGGCATGCCGAATGCGGCCCACATGCTGTCCTGGTAGTTGACGCCGTACAGCGCGCCGTTGCTGCCCAGATATGGCGCCAAAATGCGGCTGTACCAGCCGCCGCCAGGCAGCGCCTCGGCGACCACCATGCCCGGACGGACGTCGAAGAATGCGAGGGTCTCGCGCGGGTTGCGAGCCGCGTAGCGGGCCTGGTGTTCTGCGCTCTGTGCGGCCAGCACCGCGTCCAGACTGCCGTAGGGATCGGGCGCCGGCGCAGCGGGGGCGCTGGGCGGCTCCTCAACCGTCGTGCAGGCGGAGGCCAAGACCAGTAGCGCAACGCCGGCTAGCCTGGCGGGTACGGCCGACAGCCTGAGCGTGCTGCGAGGGGAAAGCAGAGAAACGAATCGGGTTCGCATGGAGTCCCTCCAATGAGCGAAAGTGGGCGATGGTGAACACGTCTGCAGAACTGTCCGCGCGCGAGCCGCAGACGGCTGCGATCAGAATACACGAAGCGCAGGCGCGAGCGGCGACCGTTCACCGGCCCACAGACCGGATCGGGACAGCGCAGCGCAAGGAATCCCAGCTGCTCGTTCACGGTACACAGATGAACGCGGTAGGATGCGCGCCTCACCACCCAATGAGCGAGTTCCATGCCCTCTAAACTCGACCAGTTGAAGGCCATGACCGACGTCGTGGCAGACACCGGCGACATCGAAGCGATCGCCCGCTTCGAACCCCAGGACGCGACCACAAACCCTTCGTTGCTGCTGAAGGCTGCTGCGCTACCCAGCTATCGGGCGCTCATCGAGGACGCGCGCAGCTTCGCGGCGAACGCCGACGGCCGCCAGGAGGACGCGCTCTGCGATCGTTTCGCGGTGCTCATCGGCAAGGAGATCGCCGGCATCGTGCCAGGCCGCGTGTCGACTGAGGTTGACGCTCGCCTGTCGTTCGACACCCAGGCCACCATCGCCCGGGCTCAGAAGATCATCGATGCTTACGAGACACTCGGCGTCGGCCGCGAGCGCATCCTGATCAAGATCGCTTCGACCTGGGAAGGCATCGAGGCCGCAGCACAGCTAGAGCGCGAGAACATCAACTGCAATCTGACGCTGCTGTTCGGTTTCGAGCAGGCCGTCGCCTGCGCGCACGCGGGCGTGACACTGATCTCGCCCTTCGTGGGCCGCATACTCGACTGGTACAAGGCCACCACCGGGCAGGAGTACGATGCCGAGTCCGACCCGGGCGTGGCCTCCGTGCGTCGGATCTATGCTTACTACAAGGCCCACAGGTTCGCCACGATCGTCATGGGAGCGAGCTTCCGCAATGCCGGTGAGATCGAGGCACTGGCCGGCTGCGATCGCCTCACGATCAGCCCCGATCTGCTTGCCGAACTGGCCGCAGACGAGGCCGAGCTGCCGCGCCGACTGGATCCCCGCGGCGCCGAGTCGGCCGACCCGAACGAGCCCATGCCTGAGGCCAGCTTCCGCTGGCAGCACAACGAAAACGCCATGGCGACCGAGAAACTCGCCGAAGGCATCCGCAAGTTTGCCGCCGACCAGGTGACCCTGGAGACGCAGCTCGCAGGCGGCTAGCGCCGCGGCTCGACAAAGCCCGACGGCGTGGCGACACTGTGGCCATGACGTTGACGGACAAACAGCTCACCCACTATCACCAGCACGGCTACGTGCTGGTGCCCGGGCTGATAGACCCTGACCGGCTGGCCGCATATAACGAACGTTTTGAGGCGTTCGCCACGGGCGTTCTGCCGACCGTCGAGGCGATGAAGGTGATGCGCGACGTCATGGTTGTAAAGGGCGCGGTCACCCCGGCCACACCCCTGCACGGCGTGAACAAGCTCGCCAACTTCGAAGCCGATCCGGCGCTGTACGCATACGCGCGGGAACCTCGCCTGGTCGCGGCCGTGCAGCGCATCGCGGGCGACGCGCTTTACACGATTTCAACCAACATCTTCAACAAGCCCCCGGGGCTCGATGGCAGGCACCCGCTGCATCAGGATCTGCGCTATTTTCGGCTCCGCCCCGCAGATCAGATCGTCGCCGCCTGGACCGCCATCGACCCGGCGACGCGCGAATCCGGCTGCCTGGCAGTGATTCCGGGTAGTCATAGAGGCGAACTGCGGACGCACGCCGATCCGGACTGGGATTTTGTCAATGCCGGCTTCTTCGCCGCTGGCGACATCGACATCGAGCACCGCAAGCACGTCGAGATGCAGCCCGGCGATACCCTGCTGTTCCACCCGCTGCTGATTCATGGCTCTGGCAGTAACCGCAGCGATCGCTTTCGACGCGCGATTTCGACGCACTACGCCAACGCCGCCTGCGAGTCGCCCAATCGCGACTGGCGCATCGGCAAACAGGCGCGGCCGCTGGGCTAGAACCGCCACAGGACGCGCAATAGCATGCAGAGGCCGGGAGCGCGCAGACTGCGCGTCCCAAGCTCAAGGGTGATGCGTTAGCTTGCTGAGACCCGACGCGATAGCGCCGTCGGCCGCGAGTGGCCGCGGAGCGGTCGGTGACCGCCCCGCAGCTACTCTGCCTAAACTAGAAGTTCAGCCGAGCGCCGACTTCCAGGGCCCGCCCCGGGGCCGGGGCAAAGTCCTTGACGAACGACGTGTGCTGGCGCTGATCTTCGTCGGTGAGGTTGCGGCCTTCGACGAACAAGACGAACTCACCCGGCGAGAGGGGCCAAGAGACGCTCGCGCGTGCGCGCAGATCGAAGTAATCGTCGGTAACCAGTTCGTCCGCGGACACGTTGTCCTGCTCGGCGACGAACAGCCCGTCGACGTTGGCGCTGAAACGACCCGCCTGGAAGCCGAGACCGGCTCCGAAGCGAAGCGGCGGCAGACGCGGCACGTCCGGATCGCCGCTGCCATCCAACTCTGCGTCGACCCAGTCGAACATCAGCCGCAGATCGGCGCCGCCGTTGTCCCAGTTGGCGACCCGCGCATTCAGCTCGGCATCGATGCCATAAAAGGTCGCGTCTTCCTGGAAGAAGCGGAACACCGGCAGCTCATCTTCCTCCTCGCCCGTGGGCAGTTCGTAGATGAAGTCGTTAAAGCGCGTCACGTAGGCCGTGGCGACGAAGTTCACCGGGCCGCTCGTGTAGTTCAGCGTGGCAGACAGGTTGAACGCCTGCTCTTCGTCGAGCGACGGGTCGCCGATCTCGAAGGTACCGATCGCCAGGTGCGGGCCGTTAGCGAACAGCTCCTCCCCCACCGGAGCGCGAGTGCTGACATCGGCAAGGATGCTCAGCTTCAGCGCATCGGACAGTCCCTGCACGAAACCGACAGAGGCAGAATAGATCGTGAAGTCGCGGTTCCCGCCGGCATCAGGCTCGTGCTTGACGAAACCGACGCGGGCACCGGCCTCCAGCGTGCCGCTGCCAAGTGGACGCTCGGCAACCAGGAACAGGCCGGTGTCGCGGGTATCGACGGGGGGCACGAACGCCTCTTCGCCGATGGCCGAAAACTCTCGCTGCATGTGCTGAACGCCGAAGGCGCCGCTCCAGTCACCGCTGGCGAAGCCGAGCTCTGCACGCGACTCCCAGGCCTTGTTGTCAAAGACCGTTGCCACTTCGCCGTCGGGCTCGATTTCCGAATGCTCGTAATCGTTAAAGCCGAAGCGGACGTTGAGGTATTCGAAACCGCTGAATGGCTGATTCACGGCCAGTTCGAAGTCGGCGCGGGTTTGCTGCAGGTCGATGACCGGCGTTGCAAACGGATCTTCCTCTTCTTCCTCGTCGTGGTCGTCGTCGTCCTCGTCGCCGTCCTCGTCGTGCCCTTCTTCCTCGTGGTGGCCGTGACCGCCGGGCAGACCGTAGTCCGATTCGATTCGGCTCACAGAGACGCCGACGAATCCCCAGTCCTTAACTACCGAGGCACCGCCCGCGAAGCTGCTGGACTCGAACTGTGAGCCGGGCAGTTTGCCGCGCACCTCTTCTTCTTCCTCGTGATGTTCTTCGCCATCCTCTTCCTCTTCTTCTTCGGCCTCCTCCTGCGCTCGGAAGCGCGCGGATTCCGCGAAGCCGGGAATCTCGTAGACGTCGGAATCCTTAAACGAGGCGTCCAGGTGCCAGGCGAAATCGCCCGCGCCGCCTTTGAGCTTGCCGGTAACGACGCTGCGATCGCCGTTGTCGGTGAAGCGGGTTTCGACACCGCCCGTAACGCTGTCGGGCACCTGATGGGGTATGCGACCCGTATGCACATCGACGACGCCGCCGATGGCGCCGGAGCCGTAGAGCAAGGTGCTCGCACCTTTAAGAATCTCAACCCGATCAGCGATGAAGGGTTCGACGCTGACCGCGTGATCCACGCTGGTCACCGAGACGTCGAGCGTGTCGATACGGTCCTCCATGATCCGCACCCGCGGGCCGCCGAGGCCATGGATCACCGGACGACCAACACCCGGCCCGTAGGACGAGTTTTGGATGCCTGGCACGCGCTCGAGCATCGAGCCGATGTTTTCGCTGCGCGCCCGATCGAGCGCGTCGCCTTCCAAAATAGCGCTCGCCTGTGCGAGGCCCTCGGCAGACAGCGGGTGGGCGACGACCACGACCTCTTCGATCTCGTCGGTGTTCGCCGCTGCGTCCTGTGCAAACGCCGTCTGCGTATAGAGCGCCAATCCGAGGATTGACGCACCGAATAATACTGCGGCGTTACCACGCGCCGCCCTGTGCGAATCTATTCGCAACATGGTGTGTACTCCTAAATCTTGCAACCTGTTCTCGCGACTGCGCGTCCCCTACTCCTTCTTGTGAGTGCCCCCTGGAGAGTGCCCCCGGAGGATGAGCGGACGCCTGCGACCTATGCGATCAGAATCGCGTGGGCGGGGCTCGCGAGACGTAGGCGTAGAAGCCTTTCGTTGGTTGCGCAAATGCTGGAGCAAGGTGTCCCGAGTGGAGGCGCGGGACGGGCGTGGCCGCCAGAGCGACCGCCGGCGCGATAGGCGCAGACGCATCACCATAGACGCACTGTGCGCAGTCCTCCGCACCTTCGGGAGCGTGTCCCACGTGCGGATCGGCAGCGCTGGAGAGAATACCGAACAGCGCCAAAGCAACCGCCACAAGACCGAGTCTGCACAGCGGCGCACGGGCGCCGAAGCGCTGCCCGCCGAAAACACGCTGTGTTGACCGTCTATGCATGAGGTATCGAGTCTGGTGCCCGCTATATTCGTGTGTCTTGTCGGTCCAGTCTGCGGCCGCAGCTTTCGCCGCCGGCCGTTCTGCCCAAGGCCACGACGTGTGACCTTCGGATCAGGCGGCGCCGATGCCGCAGTGACGGGGTTCCCCGGCCCTGATTCATCCCCCAGCGGGCGCCCTTTTGAGCCGCGTGCCGCTGGCCGAGTACCGACAGCGCGTCGAACCCGACCGGGCTCGACGCGACAGGCGATTCTGAACGGTCGGGCGACCTGCTGCAAACACAATCGCCCGCAACCGCCGCAGCACCGCCATTGACCGCAACCCGAGCCCTCACCATACTTTTGCCCCTGCTGACGCCGGCTTTTGCCATCTCTGACGCCGTGCTGACGCTGACAATGCCGCTCGCTTCACCCACATCCCTGTCGGGCATCCACCGTCCCAACAGCCGGTAGCCGCCGGACATGGCCGGCAAGGGCAGCCGTACATGAACCTCACAGACCTGGGCTGGCGCCAGTTTTTCGTCCAACAACTCTCGATAGAGGCGCTGGAAATGACCCCGGCCCGCATCGTGCACGTCGCCCGCTCGCAGGTCGACACGCTCAGCGAGGCCGGCCGCCTGAGCGTCGAACTCCCGCTCGCCTGGCAACGGTTGGACGCGCAAGACCGTCCCACGATCGGCGACTGGATCTTGCTGGATGACAGCAACGAGCTGGCGGACCGACTCGAGCGCTTCAGCCTGTTCAAGCGCAAGGCCGCCGGCGAGCGTGCGGAAATCCAGCTGATTGGCGCCAACATCGACACTCTGTTCGTCGTCAGCTCATGCAACGTCGATTTCAATCCATCGCGCATCGAGCGCTATCTCGCCCTCGCGCTGGACAACGAGGTGGACCCCGTCGTCGTGCTCACGAAAGCCGATCTGGCCGCCTCAGAGGCCTATGTCGAGACCGCTCAGGCACTACGACCCGGACTGGACGTCATCGCGTTGGACGCGACCCGCTCCAGCGTCGTCGACGCGCTCGCCCCCTGGTGCCGCAGTGGCCAGACCGTTGCCCTGGTGGGCTCATCCGGTGTGGGCAAGTCGACGCTGGTCAATTCGCTGCTGGGGCAAGCCGTGCAGGCCACGGGCGCCATTCGCGAAGACGACGCCAAGGGACGGCATACCACCACCGCGCGTTCACTCCACCTGCTGCCGGGGGGTGGCATGGTCCTGGACAGCCCGGGAATGCGCGAGCTGAAGCTGGCCGACGTCCGCGATGGCATCGACGCGCTGTTCGACGACATCGACACCATCGCCAGAGGCTGTCGCTTCAACGACTGCGGCCACGACACCGAACCCGGCTGCGCGGTACAGGCGGCCCTCGCCGCCGGCCAGATCGATGAGCGGCGGTTCGCCAACTTTCAGAAGCTGCTGCGCGAGGAGGCGCACAACAGCATGACGCTGCACGAACGCCACCAGAAGTTTCGCGCCTGGGGCAAGGCCACGAAGGCACAATTGAAGGCGACCGACAAACGCAAGCGCTGAGCGCGGCGGCTGTACATCGCAGCAGGAAGGACCGACACTTTGGCGTTCTGCTGCTAGGGGTCTGACATGGTCGACATCGACGAACTGAAGGAACGGTTTCTAAATCTGGAGTTCGACCGCAAGGACTTTACCCTCGATCCCGAACGCATGATCACCGTCGCACGCCAGTGCGGCGAGACACGGCCCGAGTACGTCGATGCCGAGCATCCCGAATTTCAGGCCCTGCCCAGCGTCATCGCGAGCCTGGCGTCGGGCCGCCATCTGCCGATCGAATTTCCGAAGCTTGGCGGCATTCCGATGGACGGCGGCAAAGCGGTCGAACGTCACGCGCCAGTGCGGCCACGCGTGACGCTCAACGGCCGCACCCATTTGCATGAGATCTACGCCAAGCAAGGCCGTTCCGGCCGCATGCTGTTCATGGTGTCGCGTATGGAAATCTACGATGCGGCGGGTACGCATCTCGCCACTTCGGACTCCCGCATGGTGGTGCGCGAGCGCCCGACCGAACAAGACGATCGGGAGCAGCAGGCATGAGCGAGATACGCACGATCAGCGACGTCGAATTCGGCGAGGAGCTGCCGATCTATACGCCCGATACCAGCCTCGACGCAGTGCGCCCGTTCGCCATCGCGATCGGTTGGAGCACGGGCCGTGGGGGTCGCTTCGACGATCACGATGCGGCGCGACGCGAGGGTCTGCCGGGAGCGCTGGTGCCCGGCATCATGGCGATGGGATTTTTGACGACGGTCATTCACCGCTGGTCGCCTGCCGCGCGGGTCGACAAAATCGATACTGTGTTTCGCGCGCCGTTAATCGCCGACGAAATCGCTCACGTCGGTGCGGTCGTCACGGACATCGACGAAGACACGGGCGAGGCGGAGCTCGATCTGACGGTGAAAAACGATCGGGACGAAACCCGGGTGTTCGGCACGGCGCGCATCTCGCTGCCGCTGAGCTGAACCCGGACCACGCCAGGAAGCGCGTTCATGGAGTATGGCGTCCACCTCCCCCATCTGGGCCGCAGCGTCAGCCGCGCCCAGCTCACCGACTTCGCCCAGACCATCGAAGCGCTGGGGGCGCACTCCGGTTGGGTCAGCGATCACGTGGCCTGGCCGCGATCCATCGCGAGTCGCTACCCCTACTCCGCCGACGGCTCCTTCGCGCCTGCACCCGACATGGGCTGGCTCGATCCCATCGGCACGCAGCTTTTTGTTGCGGGCGTCACGGAACGCCTGCGCCTGGGCTTTACCGTCCTGATCCTGCCGTACCGCCCACCCGTCGTGACGGCCAAGCAGCTCGCGACGCTGGACGTGCTATCCGAGGGCAGACTCATTCTCGGCTGCGGCGTGGGCTGGATGCGCGAGGAGGCCGAGATACTGGGCATGCCCTGGGACCGGCGCGGCGCCCGGGCGGACGAGCAGCTCGACCTATTCCAGACGCTGTTCACGCAGACCTGGCCGAGTTTCGACGGCGAGTTTTATTCTCTGCCCGAGGTCGGATTCGAACCGAAGCCGATACAGGACCCGCTGCCCATCTGGATCGGCGGCTCGTCGCCGGCGGCCTTCGAACGCGCGGGTCGCGTGGGGCACGGCTTTCATGCGGCGTTTCAGGATCTCGATACCGTGCAGCGGGAATGGCAGGCCGTCAGCGAAGCAGCACAGCGCCACGGCCGGGATCCGAACGGGCTAACGCTGTCGCTGCGCCTCTACCTGGATCCCGCCGGCGCGATGAACCCGGCGCACAGCATCGCGGGATCGCCGAGCGCGATGCGCGAGCGCATCGACACCCTCGAAGCGGCAGGCGTACAGCACGTCCTACTCGATCCGGTCGCCCGCGGCGGGGTCGCCGCGCGCCTGACCGCGGTCGAGACGTTTCTGACGACCGTGGACCGCTAGCCTAGATTCATTGCTAGCAATCCTGGCTAACTACCTTATTGCAAAGCAATTTCCGCGAGTCGGCGGCGGGCATCCTCCCACACGTCCGGATCGGTCGGCCAGCTCGGCGCCTTGTGCACATAGGTTGGATCGGCGGTGTTGAACACACCCAGTTCCCACATGACCTCGGGAACGAGCTCGCTGATGATAGCCCGCGTCGCCGCCGGATCCTTCGCCATCGCCAAGCGCAGATACTCGACGTCCTGCACGCCGCGGCGCCAGTGTTTCAGCCGCAGGCTCGCGATCGGTCCCATCAGACCGCGGCTTTCCGCGGGAAAGATCAGATCCGTACCGGGATAGAACAACACGCCGTCGCCATTCGAGTAGTTCCAGCCCGTCTCGCCATACTGGCCGTCAAAATTGGTGTGGCCGCCAAACGTATGGGCACTGCGAAACACGTTGGTTTGACTGCCGCGGCGATAGTCCTCGCGCCCTGGCGGCATCGACTCGGCGTAGCGCGAGCTCGATCCGCCTTGGAAGTTGTCGTAGTAGGTCGAGTGCCAGTAGTACCAGCGCTCGATGCCGACCTTGTACTGTCCCCACGCCAGCTCCCGCAGCGCGACGCCATCGTCGTCGATGACGAAGGTACCGGACGCCGGTCGCCGGCCGTTGTACATGTAAAAGCCGCGACGCGGGTCGTCGCGCAGCGCGCTCACGGCCTCCGTCCATAGATTCGTCTGGCCGTGCGCGATGACGTCGCCCAGGATGCTGGTCGACGGCAGATCGCCGTCGTACTCGAGCGGGCTGGCCGTGATGAAGGTATCGAGGTTGCCGCCGACGCCGGAATTTTCCTTAACGAGACGACTGATCTGTTCCGCATACTCGATCGGTTGAAGATCGCCGGCCAGCGTATGCGCCGTCGCCGGCTCGTCGTCCACGTACAGAAAGCGATCGACCGTCGGCGCGTTGGCGAGAAACCAGTTCTCCCATTCGTCGGTGCGCTGATTCAGCGTGCTGCGCAGCAGACTCTCGGGATAGGACGAATCGTAGTCCCAGTTGGTCGGGTCGTACTGGGTCAGCCCCCACCAGCGCGTCCAAAGGCCGTAGGTGCCGATACTAAACACGTCGTGGGGCCTGCCGCTGCCGGGTCCGGCATAGCCAAACGCCGGCGTGTACAGCTCGCCGCGCAGCCGGCGCTGCCAGTCGACGTGCGGCTCGGTTACGGACACGCCGTTACGCACCACCAACTCGTTGCCGTCAATCAGGCTGATGCGGTGCCGCCAGGCCATCTGGTAGTGGCGATCGACAAGCCGCCGATAGGCGGTCTTGTCGGCGTCCGCCGTGATGAAGCCGTCTTCGCCAACCAGGTAGCGCTCGGCCAGCGGGTTCTGATCGAGATACACCATGGAACGCGCCGCGGACTCGTCGGGCAGCGTCAGGTCCAGCACCTCGAGTTCCACCGGCAGCGCCGCCAGCTCGTTGGACCCGTCTGTCACGCGCACCAGCCCAGAGAGCATCCCCGCGGGTGCGTCTTTCGGCACGTACACGTCGACCCAAAAACTCTGACTGTTGCCGGTCTCGACGCGCGTCGCCGGCTGCGTCTCGACGGGCACCGCGATATCGGGATAAGACAGATCGTGATTGGGTCGCTCGCTCCAGGGCCCCCGCGCGATGGCCGGTCCCTGCGGGTGCAGCAGCTCGAAAGGTCTGCGCAGCCCCTCGGGCGTATGGGTTTCGTCGTACAGCTCGTAGGCGATGCGGCTCAGGCCGTGAATTTTCAGGTAGCCAACCGCGAAGACCTCGATCGGTCGCTCGCGCCAATCGAACAGGTTATCGCCCGCCGCGGCGCGACTCGCCAGCGCATAGTCCGCGCTGTCCAGGCGATCAAAGGCGACGCGTACTGCGCTGAGCGCCGATCCCGCGTTGTCGACGACCACATTGAAGCTGACGGTTTCGTTGCGCGCCGCAAACAGCTTGATGCGCTGACCGTCCCAGACGCAGTTGCGCACGTCCTGACTGAACGAGCGTGTGCGCTCGCGCAGCACCTTGTCGCCGCCATCGTTCGCCCACACGGACACGCCGCCGGTCGGTGGTTCCGGTGCGGGTGGTTCGGGTTCGGGCGGTGCGGGCGGTTCCGGCGCCGGCGTCGATCCGTTGCCGGTGGCGAAAGCCACGCGTAGGTTGTCGAGGTCCGCGGACTCCAGCACGACAATGCCGGTGCCCGCGTAGTCTGCGCTCAGGACATAGCCCTGAAAACTGAAGCGCGACTGTCCCGCAGGCACGACGACCGGCGCGTTGCGATAGCTCGCGCAGCCATCGGTGGACACGTAAATCCCGCCGCCCGGGTTCAGCACGATGGCCTGCTCGGTCTGCGCCGCCGTGACCTGACCGTTGGCATCGACGAGATCAACTTGAACGCTGGCGCAGCCACCCAGGCTGACGCCCGGCGGGTCGCCCGCCAGTTGCATGGCCGTCGGCAAAGCCTGGGTTGGGGGTGGCGGCGGTGCCGTGCGACGCTCACTGGAGAACAGCTCGCGAACTTCGCTGCCGTTGGGATGCACAACGCCCAGCTCGACGAAGCCCGCCACTAGACTGCGGGCGTAGATTGTGTAGCGCGCGACACCGGGTTGCGTGACGAACTGCGTCTCGAAGTCCACGTCGGCGCAGCGCGCGAACACGCAGGTGTGAATGCCGGCTGGCTCTAATTGGATGACGCGTCCGGGTTCCGGCGGTACCACGCGGCCGGTTGCGTCCAGGAACTCGATCGTCATGGTCTCGACGCGATCCACGACGAGTTCGCTGGGCGCGGTGAGCCGAACGTTGGTGACGTACTCGACAGCGATGAGGTTGGCGCCAGCCGACTGAACGACGCCGGCGAAGAGCACCGCGCCGACAAGCGTGGCTACGACGCGGTGAAGCCTAGCGGCGCCGCTCGTCGCGCATGCGCCGGCAAAGACGTAAGGCGTGCGCGCAGCGCGGCGTCTTGACGAGCGGAACCATCCCGGTCCGCCTCGCGACACGCGTGCGACACAGCGCCGCCGGCGCCTTTCCAGCCGAAAGGCGCCCGACCACTGATTGTCCAATCATGTTCTCCACTCCGCGCTCGTCGTGCCGTGGACCGCCGCAACGGCTACCGTCATGGCAGCTGGCGACCCACGCGCATCCGAACGCGGAAAAATCTCTATATTTAGGACGTCGACAAGGCGCTCGGTCGGGGCCGCAGCAACGGCTGGGCGTGTTCGTTTGTTGCAGATCGCAGGTAACCGAAGCCGCGCTCGCCGCTAACCCGATGAATGCTCCGACTCCGTTCTGGCGGTCGGGCCGTGCCGCAGGGCACGAGCGGACCGTCTTTGACGACGTTGGCGAAGCGGGTTTGCGGACCAAAATGCGCAGCGCTGAGCGGCTGCAATGTTGACGCCTAAGCTGTCCCTGGCAGTCAGTCCTGTCCTGACAAGCGGTCCCGGCCTGCTGCGTTGGCAGATCTCGATCACCGGCGCTGTCCCCGAATGGCGGGCATCGACATCCCGCTTATCCCGCGATACTGCTGCGAGACCGTTGAACTTTAATCAGCCGCTCAAGCCGTTTCAATCCCTCCTTTGCCATCCCGCCCCGCCCGCTCCCGCCGCCCTTCCGCCGGACAGCCCGGCCGGCCTGGCCGGCCCGGCCACGCGCATGTCATTGCTTTTAGACAGCGCTTGCACCAAGTCCATAACAAAATAGTATGTGTTGCTGTCGCATCAACCACCGCCCAGGGCCAAGACCGGATGTCTCAGCACCGAACCCAGATCGACATGAAGCGCCTGCGCTACATCATCGAGGTCGCCCGGGCGGAGTCAATCACGACCGCCGCCGAGACGCTCGCCCTCACGCAGCCCGCGCTGACGCGCAGCATCGCTGAAGTCGAGCGGGAGTTGGGCATCAAGCTGTTCGACCGCCTCCCGAGGGGCGTCAAGCTGACCGAATCCGGCGAGCGCTTTGTTGAGCGCGCGCGACAAATTGTCGGCGACCTCGAGGATCTGGTGGTCGAGATGCGCAGCGGCAGCACTTCGCTGACCGGCAGGCTGCGGATTGGCATCGCCCCGGCCGGTTATCTGTTCTACGCCAATCGCGCCGTCGCCGCCCTGGCGCGCGCCCACCCCGGCATCAGCATCGAGACCATCGGCGGCTCTGCCCAGGATCTCTGTCCGCGACTGCTGCACGGCGAGCTGAGCGCCGTGATCGGCAGTTCGCGCTATTTCCAGCGCTGGAAGGAGCTGGCGGTAACGCCGCTGCGCCGCATGCACGTCGGCTGCCTGGTTCGCGAATCGCATCCGCTCACGGAGGTCGAGCGGCCGAAAGAAGTCGACATGCTCGGCTATCCACTGATTCTGCCCTCCAGCGTAGAGCCGGTGCACACCGACCTGGCCCAGCGCTATGCCCATCACAGCCTGCACCTGCCCCAACCCCAGTACGCGACGGACAACTTCAATCTGGTCGAGGCACTGCTGCGGGTGTCGGATGGTTTTCATCCGATGCATTTTCCGGCGGCCGAGTACCGCCCTGGTCGCGGCCTCACCATCCTCCAGGACGTGCTCAAGCTGCCGGAACATTTCCTGAGCCTGGCGACCTCATCGCTGCAGCCAAAAAGCGAGTCCACCGCGCTGTTCGAGGCGGTGGCCATCGACCAGCTGAGCCGCTAACGACCGCCAGATCAAGGCGCTCAAAGCGCTACACTTGCGGCAACGATATCCGCACGAGAGCACCGTCCATGGACGAACCACGGCAACCGGAACGAGTCCAGACCTCGCGGCTGCGCAGACTGTTGCGGGCTGCGCTCAGCCTTGGCACAAGTGCCCTGCTGATCGGCTGTAGCGCTTCAGGGTCCGGGTCGAACGCCGCGGCGGGTGCGGACTCCCAAGCACCGGGCGAACCGTTGCTGCAGACGCGCAGCGGTCCGATCATCGGCCGCTCGGCAGCAGTGGGCCCTGACAGCGACCGAACACTACAGACCTTTTTCGGCATTCCGTACGCCGCACCGCCGCTGGGCCCAGCGCGCTGGGCGCCGCCGGCAAAGGTGCAATCCTGGAGCCAGCCCCGCGACGCCGGCGCCTTCGGCGCGGACTGTCCGCAGCCGTTGCAGGCCGGCGTCGAGGCGACCCATCCACAGTCCGAAGACTGCCTGACCCTGAACGTCTGGACACCGGCAGCCGACGGGGCGCGGCGTCCGGTCATGGTCTGGATCCACGGCGGCGGCTTTCGCGCCGGCAGCGGCCGCGTGGATGGCGCGCGCTTCGCCCGCGAAGGTGTCGTCTTCGTCTCGCTGAACTACCGGCTCGGTGCGCTGGGCTTCTTTGCCCATCCCGCGCTGGATGAACCGCTCGCCAACTTCGGCACGCAGGACATGGTGGCAGCGCTGAAGTGGGTCAGACGCAATATCACGCGGTTCGGCGGCGACCCCCGCAACGTCACGATCTTCGGGGTCTCAGCTGGCGGCATGGCGGTTAATCTGTTGATGGTGCACCCCGAGACACGCGGTCTGTTCCAGCAGGCGATCGCCCAGAGCGGCTACGCCGCGTGGCCGCTGCGCAGCTCGCGCTATGCGACGGCACCGCGCACGCTCGGTATGGCGCTGGGCCGCCAGACCAGCGCGGAGACCGACGCCATGGCGCTGGTGCGGCGCGCCGGGGCGAGCCGCACAGCATCGGCGGCCGAACTCAGAGCCCTGTCGCCCGCCGCACTGATCGACGCGCTAGAGGGGTTCCAGACGCCCATCGTCGACGGCACCAGTCTGCCCTCAGAACCGGCCACGCTGTTCGCCAGCGGGCGGCAGCATGCGGTGCCTTACATCACCGGCGGCAACAGCTACGAGGGGTCCGTGATGCCCTATTCCGGCATCAGCCTAACCGCCTACGAGGCGGCGTACGGTGCGGACATCGAGACCGCGAAGGCGCTCTACGCGGAGGATTGGGCCGTGTCGCGCGAACTGGGTCTGAGTCGCCTGTTCGGCGACGAGCGCTATCTGCTGTCCGCCCGGCTGCTCGGCGGCGCGATGCTCAGCCGTGCGCCGGCCTGGCTGTATTACATCCGCTTCGTTCCCGAGGTCATGGCAGACAAGCTGCCCGGCGCCGTGCACGGCGGCGACGCCTTTCTGCTGTTTCGGCTCGGTCCCGAAGCCGCCGGCGAGCACGAGCAGGCCGCCATCGAGTTGGCCGAGCGGATGCGAGGCTATTGGCTGAATTTCGCTCGAACGGGCGATCCCAACGGTGCCAGCGAGGACGCGAGCGCCAGCGGGCCACAGCTGTTGTCCTGGCCTGGGTACGAGCCGGGTACGGATCGCTGGTTGGTGTTCGATCGCAGCGATTCGGTCATGCCGGTCGTGCTCGGCGCCAAACTGAACTTTCTGACCCGGCGCCACGCGATCCGTACCGCACCCTGAAGCCGGTCAGGCTGGTGCAGCGTCGCGGAAGCGACACAGCATAGTGCAGAGAACCGGCGCAGTGGCTGTCTAACAAAGGCCAAACCAGCGCCTTCGATTCGCCCTGCCCAGCGCATCCTCGGTGTAAAGTCGAACTCGCTATAAAACACGCGGCGGAAGCACGGACTCTTCAGCTATGCGTCTTCGACTCGAGGAAAGAATCGCCATCGGGGTGGTCACCCTGCCCGCACTATTGGCGCTGCTGTTTCTACTGGCCACCTAAGCGCCGTGCTGGCGCAAGCCTGCATTTGTTCACAGTCACACAACAATCCTCGACGCCATTGAGCGCGAAGACGCGTACACTATTGATCAATATTGTTGACATAGCTCTGCGAGTCGCCATGCGCGTTTGCCAACGCACAAGCCCCGCGAATTCAACAGACGGCCAGCGCGCTCCGCATCCGGCAGCGCTTTGTCTGTGTGCCCTGCTCGGCCTCGCGCTGTCCGCGGGCGCCTGGGGCGGGTCGCTGAGCGCGAGCGAAACCCCGGTGACCGGCACGATCAACCTCACCGACCGCGGTCCCACCGACTGGGCCCACTGGGGCCGCGAAGGCATCGGCATGACGATGATGGCGAGTGGCAACGGGGCGATCTCCAACTATACGCCGCTCGGCGGCGCGAACCCCTCGCGGACCACCGCGGTCAAGGCGCGCTACAGCTGGAGCAACGGCACCCCCATCGAGACCAGCACGCCGGCTAACAACGGGCTGCGCGTGTTCAACCCTGATGCGGGCTTTGGTGTGTCGGTGAGCGCCGGCGTCGCGGCCCATACGCTCGAACTGTACGTCGGAGCGCGCAAAGCGAACGGCATCCTGCAGTTCACGCTCGCTGATGGCAGCGCGCCACCTGTGGTGGTCGCGGTGAACCAGCCGGGCGGCAAATCGACTCGACGCGTCACCGTCGAATTCACCCCGGACAATCCGACGACGCTGGACATCACCTGGACGCTGAGCAGCACCAACGGCAGCGGCTGGATGAGTCTCGAGGCTGCGGCGCTGGAATCGGGCCCCCCGATCGGCAACCAGCCGCCGACGTTTACGTCGATCGCCGACCAGACGCTGGTCGGCGGCGAGCTGCTGTCGGTGGCGGTCACGACCAGCGATCCAGACGGCCCGGCTACGACGACGCTGACCGCGACCAGCGATCTGCCTGGCGCCGATCTAACGCTCACGGACAACGGCGACGGCACCGGACTGCTCGAGTGGCCGTCGACCGAAGACGCCATCGACAGCCAACCCTATACCGTGACCGTTACCGCTACCGACGCGGACGGCGCCGCGACCGATGAGGTCTTTACGGTGCTGGTTAGTGCGGAACAGACCGGCACCCTGGGCGGTACGGCCACGCTCGCGCCTGCGCGTATCGATCTGTCCGCCGTGGGCGCGGACGACTGGGTTCACTTCGCGCCGACCAACAGCGTGCCGTTGGTGCGCAAGGCCGACGGCGGCAACCTGATCTCTGACATGTCACCGATTGACGCCGCGCCGTTCCGCTCATCGGGTCATCGCGCGATTTACTCCTGGAACGACGGCGCGCCGATCGTGAGCGACACATCCAGCCGCACCGGCTGGCGGATCCAGGGCGAGGGCAATGGCTTCGAGCTGACGGTGGCGGCGGGTACGAGCGAGCAGCGGCTGCTGCTGTATCTCGGCATCAACAAATCTGTTGGTCGGGTCACCGCGTGGCTGAGCGACGGCAGCGCGATGCCGCTCGACTTCACCTTTACCGACAACAAGAAGCGAACCTATGTCGCCGAGCTGAATTTCACCGCAGGCAGCGACGGCGAGACGCTCACCGTGCGCTACGAGCTCGATACGGCCAACAACGTCAACAAGAGCTGGGTGAGTCTCGAGGCCGCGGCGGTACAGATCGCCCGCGAACTCAGCCTGCCCTACAGCAACGACTTCGAATCCGATCTGGGTGATTGGCGTTTCGTTGATGAGGCCCAGCGCGCGTCCGACTGGAGCATTGCGAACGGGCGACTCGTGCAGCGCGAACCGTTGGGCATCACCGGCCGCGCGATGCAGGGCGCGCTGCAGGTTGGCTCCTACGCCTACCTGCTGGGCAGCGAGGCACTGGCGAATTACCGCATCCAGGTACGCGCCCTGGGCACCGCCGAGAGCGCGCAGGATGTCGGCGCGATACTGCGACTGGATGCAAACGGCGACGATCATCTGCGTCTGTCGTTCAGCGGCGCAAACAGCTTTTCGCGCCTGGAAAAATATGCCAGCGGCAGCGTCACCACGTTCGCCAGCAACGCGCGCGGCTACCTGCCCGGCGACGTCAACGACTGGGACATCGTCGCCGACGGCCCCATCGTGACGGTCAGCATCGACGGCGAAAAACGCTTCGCTAGCTACGACACGGAACTATCGGCCGGTGCGGTGGGCCTCTACTGCCGCGACGAATGCGAGTTCGACGACTTTGCGTTACTCGAGCCACCGGGCGAGCCCGCGCTCTTCATCACGACGCCGGCATACACGGTCTTCACGACTTCGACCTTCACCGCAGCGGCGGTGGTCACGACCGCGCCCGCCGGCGCGACCGTCGCGTTCGCCATCGCCGGCGCTGGCGGCGCGTGCGGCTCGACGACACAGCCCAGCCCAGGCCTGTTCGAGGCCAGTTGCACGCTGCCGACCAATGGCAATCACAGCCTGACAGCGCAGCTCTTCGACTCTGAGCTCAACCTGCTCGATACGGATACGCGCGATCCGCTGGCACTGGGCGACAGCTATGTGGCCCTCGGCGACAGCATCACCGCAGGCACGGATGATCGCACCGCGAACGATGCCACCTCCGCGAATGGACTGGTCCGCGGCGTGCAGGGGTTCGAGGCGCCGCTCGCCGACGCCTTGGAAGCCGATACGGGCAATCCTACGGTCGTTGCCAACAGCGGCGTCGCGGGCGATACGTCCACGACGCTGTTGAACGAACGCCTGGACGGCTTTCTGCAGCGCTACGCGGACGCCAACTACGTCATTCTCAGCACGGGCGTCAACGACGCGGCGCTGGATCTGCCGAGCGGTCTGGGCTGCACCGATGCAGGCTGCGACGGCACCTACGCGGGCACTATGCAGGACATCGTTAACGCAGCCGCCACCGCCGGCAAGGGCGTCATAGTACCGACGCTGCCACCGCGTTTCGGCGTAGCACTCGGACAGCCATACGCCGACCCCGCCACCGATGTCAGCAACCTGCTGCTCAGGGACGGCTACAACGAAGTTATTCGTAACCAGCTACAGAACATCACGGTCGGAGCGGACTTCTACGACTTTTTCCTTGGTCAGGAAAACCGCTTCTACCTGTACCAAACCAACCTACATCCGAACGCGCTGGGCTATCGCATCATGGCCCGCATGCTGCGCAACTCGATCACGGGCGGCACCGGGCTGCCTTGGATAGCGACCGATCTGTGCCGGCGACCGTCGACTGGCGCGGCCTGTTCTGCGCCGCTGGTCTACAAACAGAACTTTGTCGAGATCGGCGATCCGCTGTTTATCGATATGGACGCGCGCGTTACCAACATGCCGTCGTCGTTCGCTGAGGGTCGCTGGATCCAGACCGCAGACTCGGACCGCAATCGCAACAACGCCGACTTTTTCAGTTTCGATGTCGACGAGACGGTGACGCTGTACGTCGCTTATGACGAGCGGGCGACGTCGCTGCCGAGCTGGCTGGCCGGTTTCACGCCGACCGCGCTGTTCATTACGACCAACGACCCGTTTACGCCCCGACTAGACGTCTATGCGTTGACCGGCGTCAGCGGTAGCGTAACGCTGGGCGGCGCCGAGGCGAACGCCCACGGCGCGTTCACCAACTGGATCGCGGTGCTCATCGAAGAATAAGGCGTAGCGCCTCACGCGGCCGTGGGAAACAGCCGCAAAAAGTTCTCGCAGTAGAAGGCACTACGCACCGCGTCGCTGGCATCCCCGAGGTGTCCCTCGAATTTGCCGATCGGATCGCGTCCGCCTTCGATGTGTGGGTAGTCGCTGGAGAACAGATACAGCTCGGGGGCCGAGTCCCGAATCAGGCGACCGACGTCCTCGTGCGGGAATGGCGTGAAGCCCATCTGCGTGCGAAGCTGTTCGCTGGGCGGGATCTCGAAGCGCATCGACTCATCGACGCGGCTGTAAATTCGCGCGATCGAATCAAGGCGTCGCGCCAGCTCCGGCACCCAGCCGGCGCCGAGTTCAACCGCCGCGCCGCGCAGCCGTGGATGGCGCGCCAGCACTCCGTCGACAAGCAGCATGGATACGAACGTCTCGGCCCACTGATGCATGATGGTGGCGTCCTTGGTGCGCACGTTCTCACCGCCGCCCATCCAATCCCGCGTTGCGGCGCGGCCATTGTTGGTCCAGTCGCCCAGCGCCTGCAGGGGCGCGCCGCCGACGTGTAGCACAAACGGCACGTCGGCCTCCGCCAATCGCGCCCAGAAGCCCTCGAGGTCGACGTGTCCGGGCGCGTGCCCGAGCGGCGCGCGATGCGGCACCCAGATGGCGGCGGCCCCCTGCTCGATCGCCCACTGCGCTTCCTCGATCGCCCGCTCCGGCACGTCGAGCGGCACCACGCAGACCGGCATCAGACGCGCGTCGGCGGCACAGAATTCCAGCATGTGACGATTGTGCGCGCGCGTCGCCCCATAGCGCAGTCGCTGAGGGTAGTTTTTGCTCGGGTGAAAGGGCTGCACCACGCTGTGCGTGGCAAACACTAGCTGTTTTTTGAAGCCCAGCATGTCGAGGGCGGTCGTCCGATCGGACGCCGTGAACGCGCCCAGCGCCTGGATCTCCTTCGACTTGGCGATGAGCTCGTCGCCAAGCGCGATCTGCGCCGACACGTGTGCGTCGCTATGGCGATTGCCGTTAGCAACGATCTCCGCGACCTCCGCGTCGGTGACGATGGACGCGCTGTAGCTGACGGGCTTCAGCTCCTCGCGAATCGCCGGATCGGCGTAGGCCGTGATGAAATCAGGCAACTCCATGATGTGACTGTCGGCGTCATAGAAGGCCCGGTCGGCGGGTGCATAGGTCATCGTCGGCTCTCCCCAAAAGCTGTTGTCTTGACCAGGCCTTACGGTAGCGAGGCAAACTCAGGAGGACAATAGCGCCTCGACGCTGCTCAGCAGCTCGCCATGCCGCAGAGGCTTGGCGAGAAAGGCGCTGCGTTCTTTTTCTAGTTCTTCCGCGCTCATCAGCTCGAACGCGTAACCGGAGATGTACAGCACCGGCAACTCTGGCAGCGTCCTGCGCAGCCGGCGTGCAAGCGAGGATCCGCGATCGGCGGGCAGCATCATGTCGGTCACCAGCAGCTCCGGCGCTTTCTTGGCGCCCGCAACCAGCCGTTCAGCGGTGAACGTATCGGGCGCGGCCAGCACTTCGTGCCCGGCACGCTGTAGGACCTTCGTGATGAAGCGTCTGACGTCGTCTTCGTCCTCGCAAAGCAGCACCATCGCCGGACGACTGCTGCTCGGCAGGCCGTGGGGAACGTCGTCCTGCGCTGGATCGGCCATCGGCAGCATCAGCGTCAGCGTCGTGCCCCGGCCCTCGATGCTCGCGATATTCAGCGTACCGCCGTGCGCGCGCGCGATACCGTGCGCGCCGGCCAGTCCCAAACCGCGACCGGCCGCCGAATACTCTCCCCCCTGCGCCTCTGTGCCGGCCTGAGGTTTCGGTGCCTGCATCGGGGCAGGTTTCGTCGTAAAGAAGGGCTCGAACGCGCGCTCGAGCTGCTCGGTCGCCATGCCGGGGCCCGTGTCCCGAAGCTTGATCATCATATAGTCGCCGGGTGCAAGTTCCGTCAGCCCCAGGTCAGCGCTGCTGACGTCGCGGAACGCCAATTCGATTGCGAAGCTGCGCTCGCCGCTGCGTTTGTGCTGCAACGCCTCACCCGCGTTGCGCGTAACGTTGAGCAACAGCTGTCTCAGCTCGACCACGTTGCCGCGCACCCACAGCGGACGCTCGAAGCCGAGCACGACGAGTTCGACGTCATCACCCAGCGCTTGCCTCATTACGCCTTCGAACTCGCGAATCGCCTTACTAACGTCGAACAGTTCGAACGCCTGCCGGTCGGGGCCGCCGCCGCTGATCTGTCGCAGGCGGGTCGTGAGCCGGACGGCCTCGTTCGTCGCGGTCAGCACCGCCTCGCGTTCGGGCCCCGGTATCATCAGATCGCCGAAGCCGCGAATCACGGTTAGTAGATTATTGAAGTCGTGGGCGAGTCCCGCCGCCAACAGCGCGGACCCCCGGAGCTGGTCGGCGCGGCTCAGCGCCGCGCGCGCCTGCATATCCACGCTCATGTCGCGCAAGACAACGTACCAGCGACGACCGTCGATCGTCGTGTCCGCGTTCAGCCGCAGCGCCACGGCCTCGCCGTCAGCGGACTCCGGATCAGCGACCGCGTAGAGCTCAACCCATAGCCAGTGCCCTTCGACATGGCGCAGGCGCACCTCGGCGCGAAATCCGCTCTCGACGCTGACCTGAAACTGATGCGCGAGCTCGCGAGCATCATCCGGGTGGACGCTGTCGAGAAAGCGGCTGCCGGGCCAGTGGTCGTCCTCCCAGCCGGTCAGCGCCGACAGGCGCGGATCGACATAACCCACAAGGTCACCGTGCAACATGAGGAATCCCGGAAACCCGTGCTCCACGAATCGCCGCACCGTCTCCTGAAAACCGCGCAGGCGGCCCTCACTGCGTTCCGAATCGCTGATGCGTGCCCGCAGCAACACCTCCGCCGTGATCGCTGCAGAACCAACGGCAACCGCGATGATCGCGACGCTGATGATCAACTGGTCGGAGCGCACCGACTCGCCGGCCAACAGTGCCGGGCCGTACACGATGACGAGGGCCAGCGTGAATAGCGTCCAGGCCGCCCCGGTACGCGGCCCGACCAGGTGCGCGCCCAGCAGCGGCAGCAATAGCATGGAGACCAGGCTGAAGCCGCTGTCGGGCCCGAAATCAGCTGCAAGCGCTGCGAATACCAGCAGCACCATCAGGTGCCCGGCCAGCCCCACCGAGTTCGTGACGCGCAGCAACAACAGCACTAACAGGAATGGCGGCGTAAAACTCATGGCGACGACAACGCCGTATTCGTGTCCCGCGTCGCGCAGAAGGAACCCCACTGGAACGCAGAACATCGCCGCTAGGATGCTCGAGATCACGACCAGCGTCGCGCGTCGACGAGATTCCTCAGGGACGCTGTCGAATGACGGATAACAGGCTCGCAGTACGGCGAGAGCACGGTTACGGAAAAGGTCGCTGAAATCGGTTCGCTGCAACGCTGCTTAGGCTAATGTTAGACCGAGTAGATTTTGCCTGTTTGCCGTGTCCGATTACAGCCCTTTAAGGCACACTCGACCAAGGTTTAGCCGGTCTCAAGCGGGACTTGCAGCGCCCCGAGTAGCGGCGTCGATCGGCCTTCGAATCTGATCTCCAAAGTCCCGCATCAAGCACCCCGCGCTCGCAGCGGTGCGACCACCTCGCGTGCCAGCAACGCCTCGTTCGCGGCCATGTAATCCGTCCGGCAGGCCGAATTGAGAATGATGGTACGCGCGCCCGCATCGATGTACTCCTGGAGCCGTGCGATGCACATCGCCGGATCACCCGCCAGCGCATAGCGGTCCACAAGTTGGGAAAAATCCTGGTTGTACTGTTTCGACAGGCGGGCGGCGGCCATCGCGCGGCCGGTTGCGGCGTCTTCGTGAACGGCGCAGAAGATGAACAGCCCAGGCTCGATGGGGGTCTCACGCCCGGCGTCAACGGCAGCGGCGTTGATGGTCGCAAGGCTTTCCGCCAGCTTCTCCGGCGTGTACATGTACGGCAGCCAGCCGGTACCGAAGCGCGCGCAGCGACGCATCGCCGCCTCGGAGCGCCCGGACACCCAGATCGGCACGGATCCCGCGACCGGTTTTGGGTCCAGGGTGACACCGCCGAGTTGGCTGAATCGTCCATCGAAATGCACATCATCCTCGCGCCACAGCCGAGTCATGATGTCGAGCGCCTCGTTGGTCCGCGCGCCGCGCTCGGCCACCGGCACGCCGCAGGCGTCGAACTCACGCGCGAACTCACCGCCGACACCGACGCCGAGATGAAAACGGCCATTGGACACGCGATCGAGCGTCGTGACCTGCTTGGCGAGCAGCGCGGGCGGATATAGCGGTGCGAGTGTGATCGTGCTCATCAGGCCGATCTCGGTGGTCGCGCCCGCGGCGGCCGCGAGCGTAATGAGCCCGTTGCCGATCGGACCATAGAAGAACACGTGTTCACCCGTCGCCACGAACTGATAGCCGAGCTGCTCCGCTTCGCGAGCGTTCTCCGCAGCTCGATCCATGCGCCGCAGGCCGATACCGAAACGCAGCTCCTCCATTACCGGACCCCCTAAACACCTACCGTGATCGATCGTTCAGCTTAGCGCCAACGTCCCGCTGCGTCGCCGGGCACCGGCAAACCAGGCTCGAAACAGGTCCTGCCGGACACCGCTGCGGCGGGCGCATCCTGCGCGACGTCTCAGAAGCGAAAACTGCCTCTGCGTGAGCGCACAAAACCACAAATTTATGCAATAAAACTGGCATATTCGGCGCACCCCGGCGCTAGACTCGGCGGACCGATAGCTGCGGTCTGACCGGTACCCCATGAATCAACGACAGCGTTTTCCACGCCCATCCAGGCTTCTGATCGGATGCCTGGTCATGGTGGCGAGCATGGGCGCAATCGCCGCCCCTCCCAGCGCCGAAATCCGGCGTCCTGACGATGCCACATCCGTCGCCAGCGGCGAGGGCATCACCTTCGTGGGCCGCGCGACAGATCCCGAGGATGGCAACATTCGCCGCCAGCTTGTCTGGACATCGAGCGTCGCGGGCAACCTGTTCACTGGCAACCGTGCGAATCGTCTGGTCCTGGCCGACGGCGTCCATGTGATCACCGCCACGGTCACCGACAGCGAGGGTCTGAGCGCTAGCGACAGCGTCACCGTCACCGTGGGCGATCCCGTCGATCCCCCAGACGAGAACCAGCCACCGACCATCGACGTGAGTGCCGGCAGCAACACTGTTGACGAGGGAGACGCGGTGACGCTGACCGCGACGACCGCCGACGCCGAGGACGGCGCCCCGGACAACGTCAGTTGGGCATCCAGTCTCGATGGACCGCTCGGCAACGGTCTGTCGCTGAGCGTTTCGCTGTCGACGGGTGAGCATGTCATTACCGCCACCGTGACGGATTCGGGCGGCGCCAGTGCCAGCGCCAGCCTGACGATCAATGTTACCGCCGGCGGCGCGACCGGCGAGCCCCCGACGCTCGCAATCAGCGGACCGGCGGACAACTCGACGATCGCCTCGGGCGCGCGAATACGGCTGCGGGCCCGCGCCATCGATCCGGAGACCGGCAACATTCGGCGCTTCGTGCAGTGGAACTCGGACATCGACGGCGATCTATTCGTCGGCGGCGCCGCGAACGTCAACCCGTCAGACGGCGTCCACACCATCACCGCAACCGTGACCGACAACGGCGGCTGGACCGTCAGCGACTCGATCACGCTCACCGTTGGCGACCCCATCGTCGAGCCACCGGATCCGCCGGAACCGCCGAATCCCAGCGCGCAGCCCAACATTCTGATCGTCATCGCCGACGACATCGGTGCCGAGGCGTCGAGCCTGTACCCGACGCTCGCGGGCGACACCGGTCAGGTCGCGATGCCGAGCCTGGAAGCGCTGGCCGAGACCGGCGTCGTGTTCGACGCCGCCTGGAGCAACCCGGTGTGCACGCCGACGCGCGGCAACATCCTCTCGGGTCAGCACGGGCATCAGACGGACGTCCTCGCCGTCGGCGATGATCTGGATCCGGACACCACGACCAGCATCTTCGAGTACCTCGCCGCAGACGCGCCAATGCCGTACGCCATGGCCGCCTTCGGCAAGTGGCACCTGGGGGGCACCAGTCAGACGACTCTCGAGCACGGCATACCGCTGTTTCGCGGCAGCCTGGGCGGCGCGGTCAGCGACTATTTCGACTGGACGATCGTCTCGACCGATCGCGCCGACGAGGACACCAGCGTCTACGCCACCACCGCCCAGACCGACTTTGCGATCGATTTCATCGGCTCGCAGACGAACCCGTGGTTCGTCTATCTCGCCTACAATGCGCCGCATTCGAGTTCGAGCGGCGGTTTTCAGGTACCACCTAGCGCGCTGCACAGCGTCGACGTCGGCAATCTGCAGCCAGGCGATACGCAGAGCAGCACGGCCGTTTATCAGGCGATGGTACAGGCGCTCGACACCGAGCTCGGACGGCTGCTCGCGGCGGTCGATCTCGACAACACGATCGTGATTTTCTTAGGCGACAACGGCACGCCGGCCGCCGTCCAGGACAGCGGCGTTGGCCTGAGTGGCAGAAAAGGCAACGTGCTGGAAGGCGGGGTCCGCGTCCCGTTCGTCGTGGGCGGAGCGGTCAGTCGCCGCGGCGAGCGCGAGTCGAAGCCGATAACGGCGACGGACATCTACGCTACGGTTGCCGCCTATGCCGGCATCAGCGTGTCGCAGATCGGCGACAGCTTCTCGCTCGTGCCTTTGCTGAACAGCACCACCGCAGACGACGGCGACTACGCCCGCACGCACGCGTTTACCGAGTTCTGCAATAACAACGACCATTGGGCCATTCGCGACCAACGCTACAAGCTGATGTCGACGCGCGGCGCGGTGTCCCTGTTCGACCTGGTCGCGGACCCGCAGGAGAGCAACAATCGCCACAACGACCCGAACCTTGCGTCCGAGCAGCTGTCATTGGAGACACAGCTTGCGCAACTCGCGGGTAGCGCGCCGCACGGCTGCTTTCCCTGACGCCGGCGCGGCACGACACACAGCCACCAAAGGATTCTGAGGCAGCCATGCGAACGACACTAACCATCATCGCCATTCTGGGTCTGGCCACCGTGCTGTTTTACTTCTTGATGCCCGACACAGTCAGCGCCCCCGCCGCCCCGCCTGCCGCGACGACGCGCGCAGAGTCGCCGGTGCCACGCCCCGCCCTCCCCGCCGCGGTCGATCTGGACGACGCCATCGAGACCGTGGATCTCGCCCTGGCCGAGATGGACGACGAGGACGATTGGGACGACGAGGACGACGAAGGCGAGGTCTTCCTGCCGAAGCCGGTGACCAACTGGGATGAAATCGAAACCATCGAAGGCACGATCCTGTCGGGCATCATGAAGCAGGGTGACGGCAAGCCGGCCACCAAGGATTCGCCGATCGGCGACGACTACGATTTCCCGACGATGCTGGACGACAACGGCGCGCTGAAGATGTCGATTCCCGATGATCCGATTCCCAGCCGGCCGTCGCGCCGACAGCTCCAGGAAGGCAACGGCGCGTACCTGCTGGACGGCGACACCGTCAATCTCTCCTACGACATGTTTAGCTGGTCGACCGGCGAACTGGTCGAGGCGAGCGCAGAGATCATGCCTCAGGGTCTCGACTACACGCTGGGCGCGGGCGCAGATAACGCGGTCGACGTTCCCGATTATCTGTCCCATTCGATACGCGGCCGCCGCAACGGCACACAGCTGCAGGTGGTACTGGAACAGGGCACTGACGGTCTGCCGGGCTATCTGGATCCGAACGATGGCTATGTGCTGGTGGTCAACATCGAGCAGGGCGACCGTCGCAAGGCCGAGTCGCCGAACATCGACTTCGACAAGCTCCCCCAGCCTTCGCCACGACCGATGGA
Organism: Pseudomonadota bacterium; assembly: GCA_039029135.1. Taxonomy (GTDB): domain Bacteria; phylum Pseudomonadota; class Gammaproteobacteria; order Pseudomonadales; family Azotimanducaceae; genus JALZVT01. The sequence goes on from JBCCGT010000031.1 coordinate 46,955, forward strand.
CGACGACGGCTAGCTCGGCCCGGGGCGCCAAACCGCCGAGCTGCGAACCGGTTCGGCCGCAGCCGGCGTCGATCTGTGACCGCATTCCAATCCGGCAACGAGCGCTGCGTTATCTTTGACGGCAGCATCCAGTTTGAAGTCGGATCCCCGCCATGCACGCTGCCAATCAGCCCGATAGTCGGTTCGTTCGCGCCAACAACGAAGCGGCAGCACCACGCCGACGCACGCAGGAACAGCGCCGCGCCGAGTCCGAAGAGGCGATGCTGCGCGCGGCAGAGCGTCTGTTCGCCCGCCAGGGCTACCAACGCACGACGCTTACCCAGGTCGGCACCGAAGCGGGCTACACCGGAGGTCTGGTCAGCCACCGCTTTGGTTCCAAGGAGGGACTGCTCAAGGTGGTTCTGGCGCGGCTGACAGCCGCCCAGGTCGCCCTGGGCATGACCGTAGGTCTGGACGCCACAAGCCACCTCGCCCGCATCGAGGACGTCATCGACGCCCATCTCGAGGCGCTGCAGCGGGGCGACGCCGCGTCGCTGGCCCTGCACGCCATCATGGGCGAGGCCATGGCCTCTGTTCCTGAGGCTCGGGACGCGATCCGCATGCTCAACCATCTGGTGCTCAACCAGTTGACCAGCCTGATCTCAAGCGGCATCGAGCAGGGCGAGTTCGGCCAGGATATCGACGCGACCTCGACGGCCAAGCTGGTGCTCGGCACGCTGCGCGGCAGCGCGCTGCAGTATCTGGCCACGCCGGACTACACGGATCTCGAAGGCATCGGGGGCGCGCTCAAACACATGCTGGCGCGCGGTTTGCTGGCCGACTGTTGGCAAGACGGGCGGCGAGCTTGCCGCCGCTGAACGCTCGCTGCGCAATAGCTGTACCCCGCTGGACATCGTCCAATGATTGAGCTTCTGCGGGCCGGCAACCCACTGCCCGCACGGGCGTCCTAGCTCTGTGTAAAGCGATCCTTGTAGGCCGGACTCGAGCGCAGCCGTTCGCGTCGTGAGCGCAGCGTGATGGCATACCGACCGCGCAGATCTTTTCGCGCGCTTTGAATCTCAGCAACCGCCACGATCAGGCTGCGATGCACGCGCCAGAAGCGCGCCGGATCGAGCTGCTGTTCCAGTTCGCTGATCGACGTGCGCAGCAAATACTCTCTGGTCGCGGTGAACACGCTCGTGTATTTCTGATCGGCCTTGAAGTAGACGACGTCGTCGACGCTCACGAGCGCCACCTCGTCACGGCTGCCCGTACGCAGCCAGTGTAAATGACTGGCCTGGGGCTGCTCGCTGAACTGCTCGAGCAACGCACGCAGATCGCGCTGACGTGGAAGCGACTGCGAGCGTCGCCGCGCCTGCAGACGCTCTATCGTCGCCTGCAGGCGCGCTGCCTCGACGGGTTTCAGCAGGTAATCCACCGCGGCCTGTTCAAAGGCGGCAACCGCATAATCATCCCACGCGGAGACAAACACGACTTCCATGCCCGCAGGCAGTTCCGCCGCCAGCTCGAGCCCGCTCATCCCCGGCATCTTGATATCAAGAAAGGCGATCTCGGGCGCGCATTCGCCGACCAGTTGCAGCGCCTGGGTCCCGCTGCCCGCCGTCGCGACGACGTCGAGTTGCGGCCAACACTCGCCCAGCAGGCGGATCAGGTAGTCGCGCAGATGAGGTTCGTCGTCGACGACGATGGCCGTCGGCGCGCTCACGCGAGGGCAACGGCCGATGCGCGTTCGGCCGGAATCGACAGCCGAGCCGTCACCCCGCCCGCCGCGTTTTCAAGAATCTCCAGCGCGGCGGCATCGGCGTACAGTTCGCGCAGTCGTTCGCGAATGTTGCCGAGCCCGGTCCCCTGCGGTCGCCCCGGATCGAGACCACAGCCGTCATCGATCACGTCAATCTCGATTGCCGGCAAATCGCACTCAGCCTCGCTCGCCTGCACAGCCGAGCGCGCGCGGACGCGCACCGTGACCGAACCGCCCGCCGTCAAAGTCTCCAGGCCGTGGCGCAAAGCGTTCTCGACCAACGGCTGAATGAGCAGCGGCGGCAGCGTGCGGCGCCGCAGCTCGGCCGGGCAGTCGATCTCGAACGACAGCCGATCGCCCATGCGAATTTCGGCGATGCGCAGATAGGCCTCTAGCAGGACGAGCTCCTCCCCGATCGTCGTCAGCGAGGTCCGGGTTCGCGACAGGGAATTGCGCAGCAACCGCGTGAGCTGCTGCAACGTCTCTTCCGCCGCGTCGGGGTCGCTGCGGACCAGCCCGATGACGTTCGATAGCGTGTTGAAGAGAAAGTGGGGCTCGATCTGCGCCTGCAGCGTCTTCAGTCGTTCCTCGCTCAGACGCCGTTCCTGCTCGAGACGCGCAATCTCCGCCTCTGCCAGCGCGCGCTGCATCGTGTCGGCACGCGTCATCATGCCGAACATCGCCGTGCCGACGACGCCAAAGAAAACGGCCAGCAGCGGCGTGCTCACGCCCATCCCCTGTTGCTCGGCGTACATCTGCTCGCCGAACAGCGCAAGCATGGTCAGCGCCAGAGACAGGCCGATCACGGTCGCCAGGGCGCAGGTCCACGCCCAGCCGATTCGAGCTTCGAGCAGCGGCAGCAGCGCAGCGTGGGTCAGCCAAATGCTGAAGCCGATGCAGCAGGACGTGAGAATAGAATCGAGCAGCGGTTCGGCGACCCCTATCGCCCACAGCACAACGCCGATCGCCAAACAGAAGGCGCCGGTATACGCGAACGTTCGCAGTATCTGCCCGCCGGTCATGCCGCGACAAACTTCGCGTGCAGGCCCACCGGCAACGCGTACGGCAGACTCGCGCTCGCCACGGGTCCGGCGTCGAGCGCCCGGGCATCGAACAGAAACAGCTCACCGCGACGCCGACGCACGTTAAGCGCAGTGCCCAGAATCCAGGGCTCGTCGCCAGTTGTTTTACCCCGTCCGACCAACAGATGTTCCTCCGGAATCAGGTGGTCCGGGTAGCGATAGCTGCGCTCGTCCGCGGTGCTGGGATCGAGCAGCGTCACCTGATTCAGACCGCTGTGTGGCGAGCGCCGTTCGGTCAGCATGAGCAGGCGCCGATGCCGGCGGCCAACCACGTCGGGGCTGACGATCGGGAACTCGGCGGCACCCTGCGGGCGCAGCACGGTCTGATCGACCCGACCGCGTCGCGTATCGATGCGGTAGCTCGACAGGCGCGACGCTGCCGCGGGCGTAACCCTGCCCGCCATGATGTCACGGAAGGTCGTCTGCAGCACCGCGGGGTCGGCCGCGGACGCAGCCTCAAAGCGGATCACCCCGGCGCTGTCCTCCCACGCGTTGCTGAAATGAAAGATCCACTGCGCCGGTAGCTCAAGACGCTGCACTTTGCTGAAGTCGTTCTTATCGACGACTAGGACCTGGGTAGGATCCTCCCCCCGCCAGCGGTGCAAATCCAGAAAGTTAGTCGGCGGCGCGCCATCAGTCGCGGTGGGTTCGTAGTGCAATGGGCAGATCACGAGCACGAGGAATCGTTCCGTCACCACGAAGTCGTGCACCATGGAGATCGGATCGCAGTCGATCAAGCCCGTCCTGCGAACGCGCCCGTCGGGACCCAGATGCCATAGCAAGATCTTCTTCGCCGGGCTGACATAGCCGAAGTTCCATAGCTGCCCGTCGGGTTCAACGCGCGGATGGGCAGAAAACGGCGCGCCGCGCGTCTCCTCAGAGAACACGCCGACGCGCTGCGTCTCGAGCGTCCGCGCGTCGACTCGCCAAGGGGATCCGGCCTCCCACAGCGCAAACAGCGTTTCGTTGTGGTGCAGCACGCTGATGTTGGCGACGTTTAAGTCGTCCGCACTCGTCACGCCGACTGGCTCCGGCGGCGCCGTCCCGAAGCCGGCATAGATCGGGCGTCCGGCGGCCTTCTCCTTGACGTACTTGTGGGTCTCGACGAAGCGTGCCCGGTGCTCGATGCGGCCCCCGTCGACATGAAACGCCTGCAGCATGCCATCGCCATCGAACCAGTGCTGATAGCGAAAATCGCCGATCTCATGCCGCGCTGGCCCATTGCGATACAGGCTGCCGCGCAGCTCGTTCGGCCAGCGACCGCGGGTCCGCAGCCGCCGCGCGCGGTAGACCGGACGCTCGGCGCTGCGATAGGCGAGCAGGTAAGGATCCCGCCCGAGCGCCTCGGCGAACTGCGTCTTCAGATCGGATCCGGCTCGGGGAGCGGTTGCGGCGCCTGCCGGCGCGCCCAGCGGCGACGCCAGCCCGGTCGCCAGCACGCCCTGCAGCGCTGCGCGCCTGGACAGCCGTGGTGCTTGCGGATAGCCCATGGGCGGCGCCCTCAGTGATTCAGCGATATCGCCTGGGTGACGTTCTGGTCGCCGATCTCGAAGCTCACATCCTTCCACTTCGGCGGACCAAGGCGACCCTTGGCGTTGTTGCTGAACGCCCAGGGCTCCCGCGGCATGCCGACGACATTGGTATCGAGTTCGCCGTTGCCGTTGACGTCGTGCATGACCTGCACGCCATAGGTGCCCGCCGGCAGGTCGTGCAGAGTGACGCGGACGCCATCACGTGCCTGCAGCATGACGGCCGCAGCCTGGGAATCGCGACCCGCCATTTCCGCCTCGCTCGCCAGCAGGCGCAGCATGATCTGACCGCTGGTATCGCGGACGTCGTTGACGGCGATGGTGAGGTCGGCCGCGTCCGCGCGGCTCGCAAGCAGAGCCGCGCCGGCAATGAGCAGGACCTGCCCCGCAAGCCCCTGGGGCCACAGGCCGCGCCACAGTTTGGTCGTCTTTCCCGTTTGGCCCGTTTGGCCCCTATTACCCGCATGAGCAGCGGTGCGAGCGGCATTGGCTGTGCTGTTCTCCATGATCACCTCCTGGGATTCCAGCGGGTCTGCCTACGGGCAAACCCTGATGCTCCAGACCCTAACGCCCTCGAGCGCCTGTGTACGGTTGGTGTGACGAATCGGTAATGACGAGAACGAACCGGCACTGGGCCCTATACGTACCGTTCGCCCACCAAATAACCATTCATTCAGCAAAGTGATGAGGCAAAAGCAGACCTGCGAGGCATGATGTTTACGGCGGTGGTGGGGTCGCCTGACCGAAGGGAGCGCGCAGCTGTTCCCTGCCCATCGCAGCAAGCATTCCAATAGCCTGACGCCAATCCTGACGCCAACCCGACGAGCAGCAAGCATGCAATCTCCCCTCATGGCCTGGTTCGACATGCAGGCCCCAGTATTCGCCTTCTCGCACTGTCGCGACGTGGTCGCCGCCGTGTCGCGCGCCGGCGGTTTTGGCGTGCTCGGCACCACCCACGTCACGCCGGAACAGCTCGAGCTGGAGCTGACGTGGCTGGACGAGCACACGAACGGTCGCCCCTACGGCGTCGACGTGATGTTCGCTTCCAGGCCGCTGGAAGGCAGTGAGCAGCTCAGCGTGACCGACATCGAGCGCGTGATTCCCGAGGAGAACCGGCGGTTCGTTAACGAGCTGCTGGCACGCTACGACGTGCCGGAACTGAGCGAGGCAGACAGCCAGGCGCTGCTGGAGGAATACATGGGCGGCCTGTTGCGCACCCATGCCGAGGCGGTCCGGCGCCTGGACGTTGTGTTTCGCCATCCGCAGCACATCAAGATGATCGTGAGCGCACTGGGCGTGCCGCCAGTGGATCAAATCGAGCGGGCGCATGCGCTGGACATGAAGGTGGGCGCGATGGTGGGCCAGGTGCGGCACGTGCCCTACCACCTGCAGGCGAACGTCGACGTGCTGATCGCGGCAGGTTACGAGGCGGCGGGCCACAACAGCGATGTCGCGACGCTGGTGCTCACGCCGCAGATCGTCGACGCCGCGGGATCGACTCCGGTCATCCACGCGGGCGGCGTCGCGCGCGGTCGACAGATCGCCGCGGCACTCGCCCTCGGCGCTCAGGCGGTCTGGACCGGCACCCTGTGGCTCGGTACTGCGGAGGCGGAAACTTCCGAGCTGATCAAGCGAAAGATCTTCGCCGCGAGCTCCGCGGACACCGTGCGATCTTCCGCGAACACGGGCAAACCCACCCGGCGACTGACCAGCGCGTGGACCGAGGCCTGGCGGTCCCCGGACGCGCCCGCACCGCTGCCCAAGCCACTGCAGTCCATCCTGATCAACGAAGCGCTAGACCGCATCGACAAGTACGAGCCCGAACCCTTGGTCACCTACCCCGCCGGTAAGGCGGTCGGCATGCTGACCGAAAAGACTGATGTGCGCACCCTCATGTACGAACTGCTCGCGGAGTTCGGCGAGACGTTGGAGAGGCTCCAGGGGGACTTTGGGGGCGAAGCGTAGCGACGAGCAAGCGCGCGATCTAGAACGACAAACACTCAGGCGCGACCGGCCATTGTTTGCGAGAAACTCACGGGATCGCGCAATAGCGGCGCCACTGCTTTGCGTTGAAACTCAGCTGAGTGAGAGAGACAGAGAGAGAAATGGCGGAGCGGACGGGACTCGAACCCGCGACCCGTGAGTTTCTCGCAAACAATGGCCGGTCGCGCCTGAGTGTTTGTCGTTCTAGATCGCGCGCTTGCTCGTCGCT
>JBCCGT010000032.1:0-52146 GCA_039029135.1 Pseudomonadota bacterium
CAGATTTTGTCGACTTGCAGGGTGGCAAGTATTATGTGGGTGTCAGTGCCTTCGTCAAGGTGCAGCTCAAGGTATTACTTGCTAGAGAACTGTAAATCGACAAAATCTGCAAGAAAAAGGAACAGGAGGTCACGAACCCCGATCGCACGATCTACGCGGTCAAGCGCCTGATCGGTCGCAAGATGGAGGCCGACGAGGTCGCCTCCTTCGCCGGCATCGCCCCCTTCAACATCGTCCCCGCCGAGAACGGCGACGCCTGGGTCGAGATCGACGAGAAGCCGTGCTCTCCCCAGGAGATCTCGGCGATGGTCCTCACGCGCATGCGCGAGACCGCGTCCGAGTTCCTCGGCGAGCCCGTGGACCAGGCCGTGATCACGGTCCCCGCCTACTTCAACGACGCCCAGCGCCAGGCGACCAAGGAAGCCGGCAAGATCGCGGGCCTGGAAGTGCGGCGCATCATCAACGAGCCGACCGCGGCGGCGCTGGCCTATGGCCTCGACAAGCAGCGCGGCGACTCCAAGATCGCGGTCTATGATCTCGGTGGCGGCACCTTCGATATCTCCATCATCGAGATCGCTGAGGTCGACGGCGAGCACCAGTTCGAGGTGCTGTCGACCAACGGCGACACCTTCCTCGGCGGCGAGGACTTCGACCTGCGGATCATCGAGTACCTGGCGGACGAGTTTGAGAAGTCGAACGGCATCGACCTGCACAACGACCCGCTGGCCCTGCAGCGCCTGAAAGAGGCGGCAGAGAAGGCCAAGATCGAGCTGTCGAACTCCCAGCAGACCGAGATCAACCTGCCGTACATCACGGCCGACAACACGGGTCCGAAGCACCTGGTGCTGAAGCTGACGCGCGCGAAGCTCGAATCGCTGGTGGAAGAACTGGTGACGCGCACCATCGATCCGTGCCGCACGGCGCTCGACGATGCCGGTCTCAAGGTGTCCGAGATCGACGACGTGATTCTCGTTGGCGGCCAGACGCGCATGCCGCTGGTGCAGGACAAGGTAAAAGACTTCTTCGCCCAGGAGCCGCGCAAGGACGTCAACCCGGACGAAGCGGTTGCCGTCGGTGCGGCGATCCAGGCGGCCGTTCTGGCGGGCGACGTCACCGACGTGCTGCTGCTCGACGTGACGCCGCTGTCGCTCGGCATCGAGGTCGAGGGCCAGATGATGAACGTGCTGATCGAGAAGAACACGACCATTCCGACCAAGAAGCAGCAGGTGTACTCGACCGCCGCCGACAACCAAACGGCCGTGACCATTCACGTGCTGCAGGGCGAGCGCAAGCAGGCGCTGGCGAACAAGTCGCTCGGCAAGTTCGATCTCACCGATATCCCGCCGGCGCCACGCGGCATGCCGCAGATCGAGGTCAGCTTCGACATCGACGCGAACGGCATTCTGAACGTGTCCGCGAAGGACAAGGCGACGGGCAAAGAACAGTCGATCGTCATCAAGGCGTCGAGCGGTCTGTCGGAAGACGAGATCGAGCAGATGGTACGCGACGCCGAGGCCAACGCCGAGGAAGATGCGAAGTTCGAAGAGATGGTGACGCTGCGCAACCAGGCGGATGGCATGGTGCACGCCTCGCGCAAGACGCTGGAAGAAGCCGGCGACAAGGCGACCGAGGAAGAAAAGCAGGCCATCAACGAGGCCGCCGACGCGCTGGAAGAGGCGCTGAAGGGCGACGATAAAGAAGCGATCGAGGCCGGCCTCGCGAAGCTGACCGAGGCCTCTGGCGGGCTCGCGCAGAAGATGTACGCCGAGGCGCAGAGCGCTGAGGCGGGCGCGGCCGATGCGGCGGATGCCGCGGCCGATGCGGGCGACGACGGCTTCGACGCGGACGCGGTCGATGCTGAGTTCGAAGAGGTGAAGGACGACAAGTAGTCGTTGCTTCGCAGCGGCCACTGACAACGACGACAAACGATAGACGATAGATGTCGAAGCGGGACTATTACGAGGTGCTGGGCGTCGGGCGCGAGGCGTCCGAGGGCGATCTGAAAAAGGCCTACCGGCGGCTTGCGATGAAGTATCACCCGGACCGCAATCCGGACGATGCCCAGGCGGAGGAGCGCTTCAAGGAGGCCTCCGAGGCCTACGAGGTGCTCTCCGATGGCGACAAGCGTCGGGCCTACGATCAGTTCGGCCACGCGGCCGTGGATGGCCAGGGCGGCGCCGGCGGCTTCGGCGGCGGCGGTTTTGGCGACATCTTCGGCGACGTGTTCGGCGACATCTTCGGTGCCGCCGGCCGCGGCGGCGGCCGCAGTTCAGTGCAGCGCGGCTCCGATCTGCGCTACACGCTGGAGCTGACGCTTGAGCAGGCGGTCCAGGGCGACACCATCGAGATCCGCGTGCCGGTGCTCGCGACCTGCGAAGACTGCAACGGCTCCGGCGCCGAGCCGGGTTCGCGCCCGCGCACCTGTGACGACTGCGGTGGCTCCGGCCAGGTGCGCGTCTCCCAGGGCTTCTTCTCGCTGCAGCAGACCTGCCCGACGTGCCGCGGTTCGGGGCAGATCATCTCGAATCCTTGCCGCACCTGTCGCGGCCAGGGACGCATAGAACGGCGCAAGACGCTGTCGGTGAAGGTGCCGAGCGGCGTCGATACGGGCGACCGCATCCGGCTCGCCGGCGAGGGCGAGGCGGGCCTGAACAACGGCCCCGCGGGCGATCTGTACGTGCAGATCGCGGTCAAGGACCACGCGATCTTCCAGCGCGAAGGCAAGCACCTCTACTGCGAGGTACCGGTACCGTTCGCCTGGGCGGTGCTCGGCGGCGAGCTCGAGGTGCCGACGCTGGACGGCCGCATCAAGCTGAAGATTCCGCCGGAAACTCAGACCGGCAAGCTGTTCCGTATTCGCGGCAAGGGCGTGGCGCCGGTGCGCGGTGGCGCGACGGGCGATCTGCTGTGTCGCGTCGAGGTGGAAACGCCGGTCAAGCTCACAGACAAACAGAAAGCGCTGCTGCAAGAGTTTCAGGACAGCCTGAACGAAGGCGGCCAGCGACACTCGCCGCGGGGCAGTTCCTGGTTCAAGGGCGTGAAGGACTTCTTCGAGGGTCTGGGCAGCTAGACGCTCTGACGCCCGGCCGTCGTCGCGTACACTAGCGACCTCGTTTTCCTGCCGGACCACACCATGACCGCAGCCATCGGACTGCATGGCGCCACGGGGCGCATGGGGCGGGCGATTGTCGCCGCGCTGGCGGCGGATGACGATGCCGCCCTGGCCGGCGCGTTCGTCCGCGCGTCGAACCCGCTTCTCGGTCAGGACGCGGGCGTCGTTGCGGGCGTCGCGGCACAGAACGTCGCGCTCGCGGAGATCGGTGGTCTCGCCAGGCTCGACGCGCTGATCGATTTTTCGTTGCCCGACGGCGCGCTGCTGGCGCTCGAACGCTGCGTCGCGGGCGGCTGCCCCTTCGTGTCCGGCACTACAGGTTTCGACGCGGCGGGCCTGGACGCGATCTCACAAGCGACGCGGTCGATCCCGGTCCTGCTTGCGCCGAACATGAGCGTCGGCGTCAACCTCACCTTCCACCTCATCAGGCAGGCCGCCGCCGCGCTCGGTGACGACGTCGACATCGAGGTCGTCGAGGCCCATCACCGCCACAAGGTCGACGCCCCCTCTGGCACGGCCGTGCGCATCGGCGAGATTCTGGCGGAGCAGACCGGCCGCGATCTGGATGCCGTCGCCGTCCACGGTCGGCAGGGACACACCGGCGCGCGCGCCCGCGACGCCATCGGCTTCTCGGCTCTGCGCGGCGGCGACATCGTCGGCGAGCACACCGTCTATTTCGCCGGTGAGGGCGAGCGCATCGAGATCACGCACCGGGCCAGCAGCCGCAGCAACTTTGCGCTCGGCGCGGTGCGGGCGGCGAAGTGGATCGCCGGCCGCGCGCCGGGCAGCTACGGCATGGACGATGTGCTCGGGCTCTAGACGCGCTGCGGTCGCCAACGCGACTGCCGAGGGCGTCGCTGCTTGACGCTCAGGTGCCCAGCAGCGAGAACTGGACCGTAAACCCGATCGTCAGGTTCAACAGCGCGACCACCGCGATGCCGGCATGCAGGCGCGGGCTCGCGGACAGTGCACCCAGCAGGGACACCGCGCCCATCAGCGCCAGCGCGGCGGGAACGCTGAACGGCAGCGGACCGTCGCTGGTCAGCATGATCTGGCCGAGTATCAGCGGGACGAGCAGGCAGTTCGCGAAGAAGAACAGGGTCCGCGAACGGTAGTAGTGCGCGCGCCAGTCGGTGATCGAATCGGGGTCCTTGGTCAAGAGGGCGTCGCACTGCAGATAGACGATGCTCGGCGGGGCCAGCACCAGCATGAACTCGGCGAGACTGAGCGACTCCTCCAGAAAGTAATAGGTGCCCCAATACAGTAGCACGACGTTCACGATCTTGTTGATCAACCAGACGTAGTGGACCCAATAGCGGGCGCCCGCTGCGGCGGCGGGCCGCAGGCCGTCCAGCAGCCGTGCGAGGCACAGCGCGATGATGATCGAATAGCCGGTCATCACCATTTCAACCTGGGACATCGTCTGCGTCCTTCGCCTGCCGTTGCGCTCAATGATTTTGACAGATTTTCGTTTCGCCGCTTTGCGCGAGCACGACCCTCCTATAAAATGCGCGCCCAATTTGGCCGGGCAAACGTATCCGGTTGTTTTGGACGCGACCCGGCCAGTTTGCAGTCGGCGGGATCGAACGATGGGACGGCAAACTCTTGAGACCGGCAGTTTTAGCGCTAGCGGATGGCAGTGTGTTTCGCGGGCTGTCCATTGGCGTTGCCGGGCAGTCCGTCGGGGAGGTGGTGTTCAACACTGCCATGACAGGCTATCAGGAGATCCTCACCGATCCGTCCTATGCCCGTCAGCTCGTCACGCTGACTTATCCACATATTGGTAACACCGGCACGAACGCCGAAGACGTGGAGTCCAGCCGCGTTTGGGCCGAAGGCCTGATCGTGCGGGACGTGCCGCCGCTGGCGAGCTCCTGGCGCAGCGAGCTGAGCCTGCCGGACTATCTGCTGCAGGAAAAAGTCGTCGGCATCAGCAACATCGATACGCGCAGACTGACGCGGCTGATTCGTGCAAGCGGCGCACAGGCCGGATGTCTGGTCGCTGCGGCCGAACGCGGCGATGTGATCGACGAGGACGCCGCCGTCGCGGCCGCACGCGACTTTCCCGGGCTCGCGGGCATGGATTTGGCGCAGGCGGTCACGCGCGACGCCGTCGGCACCTGGCAGCAGGGCACCTGGGAGCTAGGCGCCGGATATGTCGGCCACGGCGATACGGGGCGCTACCACGTGGTCGCCTACGACTTCGGCATCAAGCACAACATCCTGCGCATGCTCGCCGACCGCGGCTGCCGCCTGACCGTCGTGCCCGCCAAGACCGCGGCTGCGGACGTGCTCGCACTCGAGCCCGACGGCGTGTTCCTGTCGAACGGACCCGGCGACCCGGAACCCTGCGACTACGCGATCGGCGCGGTCGAGGAACTGCTGGAGCGCGGCATGCCCCTGTTCGGCATCTGCCTGGGGCATCAGATCCTCGCGCTCGCGAGCGGTGCCCGCACGGTCAAGATGCCGCACGGCCATCACGGGGCGAACCACCCCGTGCAGGACGTACGCGATCAGCAGGTGATCATTACCAGCCAGAATCACGGTTTCGCCGTCGACGAATCCAGCCTGCCCAACTGCCTGGAGACGACCCACGTGTCACTGTTTGATCGTTCGCTGCAGGGCGTAAGGCGAACGGATCGACCGGCCTTCGGCTTTCAGGGACACCCCGAGGCGAGCCCGGGGCCGCAGGACTGTGGCTATCTGTTCGACGAGTTCATCGGGCTCATGGAGGCCGCGCGCTAATGCCCAAACGCGGCGACATCCAGTCGATCCTGATCATCGGCGCGGGCCCGATCGTCATCGGTCAGGCCTGCGAGTTTGACTACTCCGGCGCCCAGGCCTGTAAGGCGCTGCGCGACGAGGGCTATCGGGTCATCCTCGTCAATTCGAATCCCGCGACCATCATGACCGATCCGACGATGGCCGACGCGACCTACGTCGAGCCCGTCGTCTGGCCTACGGTGGCCCGCATCATCGAGCGCGAGCGCCCAGATGCGCTGCTGCCGACGATGGGCGGCCAGACAGCGCTCAACTGCGCGCTCGACCTGGTGCGCGAGGGCGTGCTGGAGAAGTTTGGTTGCGAGCTGATCGGCGCGAGCCAGGACGCCATCGACAAGGCCGAGGACCGCGAGCGGTTCGACCGCGCGATGAAGCGCATCGGCCTGGAGACGCCGCGGTCCGCGATCGCCCACAGCCTCGAGGAGGCGCAGCAGAAGCAGGCGGCGCTCGGCTACCCCTGCGTCATTCGTCCGAGCTTCACGCTCGGTGGCAGCGGCGGCGGCATCGCCTACAACGCAGAAGAGTTCGTGGAGATCTGCGAGCGCGGGCTGGACCTGTCGCCGACGAACGAGCTGCTCATCGACGAGTCGCTATTGGGCTGGAAAGAGTTCGAGATGGAGGTCGTGCGCGACAAGCGCGACAACTGCATCATCATCTGCTCCATCGAGAACTTCGATCCGATGGGCGTGCACACGGGCGACAGCATCACCGTCGCGCCCGCGCAGACCCTCACGGACAAGGAGTACCAGCTGCTGCGTAACGCCTCGCTCGCCGTGCTACGCGAGATCGGCGTCGAGACCGGCGGCTCCAACGTGCAGTTTGCGATCGATCCGGATACCGGGCGCATCGTGGTCATCGAGATGAACCCGCGCGTGTCGCGCTCATCGGCGCTGGCGTCCAAGGCGACCGGCTTTCCGATCGCGAAGGTCGCCGCCAAGCTGGCCGTCGGCTATACCCTGGACGAGCTGCAGAACGACATCACCGGCGTCACGCCCGCGTCCTTCGAGCCGTCGATCGATTACGTTGTAACCAAGATTCCGCGCTTCACCTTCGAGAAGTTTCCCCAGGCCGAGGCCCGGCTGACGACGCAGATGAAAAGTGTCGGCGAGGTGATGGCGATCGGCCGCACCTTCAGCGAATCGCTGCAGAAGGCGCTGCGCGGCCTGGAGACGGGGCGCAGCGGCCTCAACCCGGCGCTCAAGCCCGGCGACGATCGTAGCAAGCTTGTGAGCGAGCTGGCGAACCCTGGTCCCGAACGCATCTGGTATGTGGGCGATGCGTTTCGCGTCGGCTTCTCGGTCGCCGAGGTGTTCGAGCATTCGTCGATCGATCCCTGGTTCCTCACCGCTATCGAAGAGATCGTGCTACGCGAAAAACAGCTCGAAGAAGAGAACATCGACGAGTTGGACGCGCTCGAATGGCTGCTGCTGAAGCAGCAGGGCTTTTCTGATCTGCGCATCGCCGAGGTCACTGGCACCACGGAGCAACAGGTGCGCGCCGCGCGCCAGGCGCACAACGTCCGCCCGATCTTCAAGCGCGTCGATACCTGCGCTGCGGAGTTTCCCTCCACGACGGCCTACCTCTACTCGACGTATGAAGAGGAGTGCGAGGCGGACGTTTCCGATCGTGACAAGATCATGGTTCTTGGCGGCGGGCCCAACCGTATCGGTCAGGGCATCGAATTCGACTACTGCTGCGTGCACGCGGCACTCGCGATGCGCGAAGACGGCTTCGAGACCATTATGGTCAACTGCAACCCCGAGACGGTGTCGACCGACTACGACACCTCGGATCGCCTGTACTTCGAGCCGCTGACGCTCGAAGACGTGCTGGCCATCGTCGACATCGAACAGCCCAAGGGCGTGATCGTACAGTTTGGCGGCCAGACGCCGCTGAAACTGGTCGAGTCTCTGGAGGCCGCGGGCGTGCCGATCATTGGCACCGGCGCGGATGCGATCGATCGGGCCGAGGACCGCGAACGTTTTCAGGCCGTGCTGCATAAGCTCGAGCTGCTGCAGCCGGACAATCGCACCGCGGTTGATCGGGAGACGGGCCTGGCCGCCGCCGCGGAGATCGGCTATCCGCTCGTCGTGCGGCCGTCCTATGTGCTGGGCGGACGGGCGATGGAGATCGTCTACGCCGACGACGAGCTAGACCGCTACATGATGTCGGCCGTCGACGTGTCCAACTCGGCGCCGGTCCTGCTCGATCGGTTCCTGGACCAGGCGGTCGAGGTAGACGTCGACGCGGTTAGCGACGGCGAGCAGGTGGTGATCGGCGCGATCATGCAGCACATCGAGCAGGCCGGCGTGCACTCCGGCGACAGCGCCTGTTCGCTGCCCGCCTACTCGCTGACCGAAGAGGTGCAGGATGAAATTCGTCGCCAGGTCATCGCCATGGCGCGCGAGCTCGGCGTGGTCGGCCTGATGAACGTGCAGCTCGCCGTGCAGGACGACCGCATCTACGTCCTGGAAGTGAACCCGCGCGCGTCGCGTACCGTGCCGTTCGTATCCAAGTGCATCGGCGTATCGCTCGCCAAGGTGGCGGCGCGCTGCATGGCGGGAACGTCGCTTGCCGAGCAGGGCTTCACCGAAGAAATTCGTCCGACGCACGTCAGCGTGAAGGAATCCGTCTTTCCATTCTCCAAGTTTCCCGGCGTCGATCCGATCCTTGGCCCCGAGATGAAATCGACGGGCGAAGTCATGGGCGTCGGCACGAGCTTTGGTGAGGCGTTCGCGAAGGCATCGCTCGGTGCTGGCGACATACTACCGACGAGCGGGCGCGCGTTTCTGTCCGTCAAGGATTCCGACAAGGGCGGCGTCGCCGCGCTCGCGGCATCGCTTGCCGAGCGCGGTTTCGATCTTGTCGCGACGCGCGGCACGGCCAAAGTGCTCAAGGACGCGGGCCTCGACGTCGAAGTGGTAAACAAGGTCATCGAGGGGCGCCCGGACATTGCGGACATGCTCAAGAACGAGCGCGTTGATCTGATTATCAACACGACGGAAGGCCGCAAAGCGATCGCCGACTCGGCGATCATTCGCCGGCTCGCGCTGCAGCATAAGGTCTGCTACACCACGACGCTGACCGGTGGCGAAGCCATCAGCATAGCGCTAGGCTACACGAGCGACGGCAGCGTTCGCCGGCTGCAGGATCTGCACTAGCCCAGCGCGCTACCCCCTGCGTGCGCCGATCCCAGCGACCCTTTATTCCGGCCGGCTATTCCGGCGCACGCCTGTTTCGGCGAACGCGAACCCGGCGAACGTGAATCCGGCGAACGCTAATACGGAGACAACCTTGCCCATACCGATGACAGTCGAAGGCGAACGCGCCCTTCGCGACGAACTGAAGCAGCTCAAGACCGTGGATCGCCCGCGCATCGTGCAGGCCATCGCGGAGGCGCGCGAGCACGGTGATCTGAAAGAGAACGCCGAGTACCACGCCGCCCGGGAACAGCAGAGTTTTGCGGAAGGTCGCATCAACGAGATCGAGAGCAAACTCGCGGACGCGCAGGTCATCGACGTCGCGAAAATTGCGCCCAGCGGCAAAGTCATCTTTGGCGTGACGGTCGCACTCATCGATGTCGAGTCCGACGCGGAGATCAGCTACAAGATCGTTGGCGAGGACGAGGCCGACATCAAGGTTGGCAAGATTTCGGTCATGTCGCCGGTCGCGCGCGCGCTGATTGGCAAGAGCGAGGGCGACGTTGTCGGCGTCGAGACGCCGCAGGGCGTTACCGAATATGAAATCGACCGTGTGGAGCACCTGTAGCGGCGTGCCTCGCCCGCGTTCGCGCGGCGTCTTGACCGCAGCAGCCGGTTTGCACTTAGCGGCCGAACTTCAGGACGTTCGACAGCCTCGGGTTGGCCTCTGGATTGGCCTTAAAGAGCACCAGCATCTTGCCGATGCGCTGCACGACCTCTGCGCCCGTGCGCGCGGCCAGGTCGTCGCCGAGCGCTTTGCGATTCCCCCGATCCTCCAAGTTGACCTTGGCTTTGATCAGCTCGTGATCGCGAATGGCTCGTTCGGTCTCGGCGACCACGCCGGGCGACAAGCCGGCATCGCCGACGATGACGACGGGGTCCAGATCGTGGGCGATGGCCCGCAGGCGTTTTCTCGTACTCGAATCCATCCGCGCATTATCGCCGATTCTGCACTCGCCGCCCACGCTGCGGCGCGGCGCGGCGCGCGCTGATGGCCAAGCGCTCGAAGAGCAGCGATCGCTGGCTGCAGCGCCAGCGTCGGGACGTGTTTGCCCGTAAGGCGCGAGAAGATGGCCTCACCTCCCGCGCGCACTTTAAGCTCGCGCAGTTGGACAAGCGTTTCAAGCTGCTGCGCCGCGGGCAGTGCGTGCTGGAACTGGGCGCGGCGCCCGGCGGCTGGTCGCGCTATGTCGCCGACCGCATCGATCCGGGCGTGCTGGTGGCCGTCGATACCCGGCCCATCACTGCGCCGGGGTGGGTGGCGCGCATCGTCGGCGAGGCCGGTGAGGTCGATACCGACGCGGCGATCGCGGCGGCGCTGCAAACGCGGCGCTGTGACCTTGTTTTCTCGGATATGGCCCCCAATATCAGTGGGGTGCGCGCTGCGGATCAGGCCGCCTCGATGGGGCTTGCCGATGTGGCGGCCCGCGCCGCCCTGAGCTGGCTGAAACCGGGCGGGGCGCTCGTGGTCAAACTGTTTCAGGGCGAGGGCGTGGACGACTGGCTGGCGCAGCGCCGCACCGAGTACGCCCGCGCCCGGCTGGTCAAACCCGCGGCCTCGCGCCCGGATTCGCGCGAGCTGTTTGCGGTGTGCCTGCAGCGCGGGACCCGCGGCGGCGCGTGAACGGCTTGCGACCTTACGGTCGTTCGGATCCGCGTGGACACGGAAACACTGCACAAGGACCGGCCCTGTGCTAATCGTTACTGGTGCGCGGCGGGCGTGTCGGCATAGGGACGGAACGTAGACCACCGGCAGCCTCACCGACCCCTGATGGTATAGTGAGGCGAGGGGTGGAGTAACCGAGAGCGAAGCCTCAGAACCATTCGGGGGCTTTCGGCACACTGTAGGCAAGAGGGTAAGCTCTTGAATGATATGGGTAAAAATCTCCTCGTTTGGCTCGTGATTGCCGCCGTGTTGTTGACGGTGTTCAACAACTTCGACGCCAAGAGTGAGCCTGAGACGGTGTCGTACTCGACGTTTCTGAACCTCGTCCGCTCCGGACGGGTCAGTCAGGTCGAGATCGACGACGAGGTGATCTACGGGCTGCAAAAGAACGGTTCCGGCGAATTTCAGGTCGTCCGACCGCCGCATCTGCCCGACACCAAGCTCATCGACGACCTGTACAACCACGAGGTCGAGATCAAGGGACTGCCGCGGCAGAAGCAGAGCATCTGGTCCCAGCTCCTGATCGCTAGCTTCCCGATACTGATCATCATCGCCGTGTTCCTGCTGTTTATGCGGCAGATGCAGGGCGGCGGTGGCGGGCGCGGCGGGCCCATGGCCTTCGGTAAGTCGAAGGCGCGGCTGCTGTCAGAGGACCAGATCAAGACCACCTTTGCCGACGTCGCCGGGGTCGATGAGGCCAAGGAAGACGTGCAGGAGCTGGTCGAGTTTCTGCGCGACCCGAGCAAGTTTCAGCGGCTCGGCGGCCGCATCCCGCGCGGCATCCTGATGGTCGGGCAGCCCGGTACGGGTAAGACGCTGCTGGCCAAGGCGATCGCCGGCGAGGCCAAAGTGCCGTTCTTCTCTATCTCCGGCTCGGACTTCGTTGAGATGTTTGTTGGCGTGGGCGCCTCGCGCGTGCGTGACATGTTCGAGCAGGCAAAGAAGCAGGCGCCCTGCATCATCTTCATCGATGAGATCGACGCGGTCGGCCGCCATCGCGGTGCCGGTCTGGGCGGCGGACACGACGAGCGGGAGCAGACGCTGAACCAGTTGCTGGTCGAGATGGACGGCTTCGAGGCAAACGACGGCATCATCGTCATCGCGGCTACCAACCGTCCCGACGTGCTCGATCCCGCACTGCTGCGTCCGGGTCGCTTCGACCGTCAGGTCGTTGTCGGGCTGCCCGACATCCGCGGCCGCGAACAGATCCTCAAAGTGCACATGCGCAAGGTCCCTCTTGGCGACGACGTGGATGCCAGCATCATCGCGCGCGGCACTCCCGGGTTCTCCGGCGCGGACCTGGCCAATATCGTCAACGAGGCGGCGCTGTTCGCCGCGCGGGCGAGTAAGCGCCTGGTCGAGATGGAGGAGTTCGAGAAGGCCAAGGACAAGATCATGATGGGCGCCGAGCGCAAATCGATGGTCATGTCGGATAAAGAGAAGCGCAACACTGCCTATCACGAGGCGGGCCACGCGATCGTCGGGCGTCTCGTACCGGACCACGACCCGCTGTACAAGATTACGATCATCCCGCGCGGCCGAGCGCTTGGTGTGACCATGTTCCTGCCGGAAGAGGACCGCTACAGCCTCACGAAACAGGGCATACGCAGCCAGATTTGCAGCCTGTTTGGCGGGCGCATCGCCGAAGAGATGATTCTGGGCGCAGACAACGTCACGACGGGTGCATCGAACGACATCGAGCGGGCGACGGCGCTGGCTCGCAACATGGTCACCAAGTGGGGCCTGTCCGAAGAGCTCGGCCCGCTGATGTACGACGAGGACGACGGCGAAGTGTTCCTCGGCATGTCCGCGGGCGCCAAGCCGAAAGCCATCTCCGGTGAGACCGCTGCCGCCATCGACAAGGAGGTGCGCAGGATCATCGATGAGTGCTACGAGACCGCCGAAAAGCTGTTGCATGACAACATCGACAAGCTGCACGCGATGGCCGAGGCGCTGATCGAATACGAAACGCTCAGCCCTGATCAGATCGATGACGTCATGGCCGGCGCCACGCCTAGGGCCCCCGACGACGATCCGCGGGGCGGCTTGGGCGGCACCTCGACGCCGTCGCGCGGCTCAGAGTCCGGCGCCGACGAACGGCCCGAACCGCCGATCGGCGGACCCGCCGAGGAAACCTGAGCGTTTCTTGCCGAGCTGGCCGGCCGCCCGGTGGCGCAGACGCTGAGGCGCACTGCAACGCGGCGGCCGGGCCGAAAGCCGCACCTTCCCGCATCGCCCTGACGTGAACACCGTGCTGCGCTGCCGTGACCGCGAGCTGAGCCTCGAGGTTCCGCGGGTCATGGGGATTCTTAACATCACACCCGATTCGTTCTCTGATGGGGGGCGGCTCATGGGCCGCGCCGACGAGGCGGTGTGGACCCTGCCGGACATCGACAAAGTTCTGCGCACCGGTCAGGCCATGCTGGAGGCGGGGGCGAGCATTCTCGACGTCGGCGGCGAGTCCACGCGCCCCGGCGCGCAGCCGGTGCCCGCAGGGCGCGAGTGTGAGCGTGTGATTCCGGTCGTAGAAGCCCTGCGCCGGCTCGATACCATTGTGTCGGTCGATACCAGCTCACCGCTGGTTGCCCGGGAGGCCATCGCTGCAGGCGCGCATCTGATCAACGATGTGCGCGCGCTGCAGGCACCCGGAATGATCGACGCTGTGATCGAGAGCGACGTGGCGGTGTGCGTCATGCACATGCTCGGCGATCCCCGTACGATGCAGGAGTGCCCGCACTACGAAGACGTGCTGCTTGAGGTACGCACGTTTCTGGCAGAGCGGGTACGTAGGTGTCGCACTGCGGGGATAGCGTCCGAGCGGATCGCGGTCGACCCGGGCTTCGGCTTTGGTAAGACTCTCGATCACAATCTTGAATTGCTGCGGCGGTTGCCTGAGTTGACCGCCGATGACGCGCTGACGGGGCTGCCCGTGCTGGTGGGTCTGTCGCGCAAGGGCATGATCGGACTGGTGACCGATTTACCCCTCGAAGAGCGCGATCCGCCGAGTGCGGTTGCCGCCGCGCTGGCGATGACAAACGGCGCGCGCATCGTGCGCGCCCACAACGTCGGCCAGACCTGTGCGGCGCTGAAGATCGTGCGGGCGCTCGGACTCGCTTAGCCAACGCCGGCCGCCGGCAGGGCGTGCAGGAAACAGGAAGGACACTCATGGCAAAGCGCAGATACTTCGGTACGGACGGCATTCGCGGGCGGGTCGGGGAGCACCCCATCACGCCAGACTTCTGCCTGCGCCTCGGCTGGGCGGTGGGCAAGGTGTTTTCCTCCAACGCCGCGGGCAAGGTACTGATCGGCAAGGACACCCGTATCTCGGGCTATATGCTGGAGTCGGTTCTGGAAGCCGGCCTGTCCTCTGCCGGCGCAGACGTGTCTCTGCTCGGACCCATGCCGACGCCGGCGGTCGCCTACCTGACGCGCACGCTGCGCGCCGATGCCGGCATCGTGATCTCGGCGTCTCACAATGGCTACTCCGACAACGGCATCAAGTTTTTCGACAGCCAGGGCAACAAGCTGGCAGACGAGACGGAACTCGCGATCGAGGCGCAGATCGATCGAGAGATCGTGTGCGTGGATTCGGAGCGCCTGGGTCGCGCCGATCGCATGCCGGATGCCCAGGGCCGCTATATCGAGTTTTGCAAAGCGACGGTCGATCGCAGCGTGCGACTGAAGGGTGTGCGTGTGGTGCTGGACTGCGCGCACGGGGCGACCTATCACGTGGCGCCCGGCGTCTTCGAGGAGCTGGGCGCCGACGTCTTCGTGATCGGCAATGAGCCCAACGGCATCAACATCAACGACGGCTATGGTTCGACCTATCCGCAAAACCTGGCGGACAAGGTGCTGGAGCTGCGGGCCGATATCGGCATCGCGTTCGACGGCGACGGTGATCGTGTCGCGATGGTCGATCACACCGGTCAGGTCGTTGACGGCGACGAACTGCTGTACATCATCGCCCGACACCGCAAGGAGACGGGCACGCTCGGCGGCGGCGTGGTCGGTACGGTGATGAGCAATCTAGGACTTGAGCAGGCGCTCACCGGTATGGGCATCGCCTTCGAGCGCGCGGCCGTCGGCGATCGCTACGTCAAGGAAGCGCTGTCCGCCAAGCGCTGGCAGATCGGCGGTGAGTCGTCCGGACACATCATCTGCCTCGATCTCGCGTCGACGGGCGACGGCATCGTCGCAGCGCTGCAGGTGCTGTTGCCGATGATTCAGCAGGGCAGCAGCCTCGCCGACCTGCGTTCTGGCATGACCAAGCTGCCGCAGACGATGAAGAACGTCTCGGTCGCGAATCCCGGCGAGATCGCCACGTCCGAGGTCGTCGCCAGGGCGGTCGCGGCGGTCGAGGCGGAGCTGGGCGATCGCGGCCGCGTGCTGCTGCGACCGTCGGGCACCGAGCCGGTGGTGCGCGTGATGGTCGAGGGCGAAGATCCGCTGGAGGTAGATGCGCTCTGCGATCGCCTGGTGGGTGACGTCAAGCAGGCGGCGCGCAAAGCTGGCCCCCAGCCGCTTGCGGCGTCCGGTGAATAGACGCTTGCGGCGTCCGGCGAATAGACGCTTGCGGCGTCCGGTGAATAGACGCTTGCGGCGTCCGGTAAATAGACGCTTGCGGCGTCCGGTGAACAGCCACACACAGAGTCCATAAACCGCGTCTAGCGGCGCCGAGCAACGAGGTACCGCAGCGTTCACGGAGCGGCACACACCCTGGGGAGGGTATCGGTATGAACAAGTTGGTCGTGGCCGGTAACTGGAAGATGCACGGCGATCGCGCCTTCGTCGCGGACTTTGCCGCGCGGCTGCGCGCCGAGCTGCGGGATCGCCCGGTCAGCACCGAGCTGATGATCTTTCCTCCCGCTGGCTTCCTCTCTCACGCGAGCGACGCGTTCGCCGGACTCGCCGGCGTCGGCGCCCAGAACCTGCACGCCGCTGCGTCGGGAGCGTTCACGGGTGAGCTGAGCGTCGCCATGGCATGCGATCTTGGCGCGACGCTCGCGTTGGTGGGTCACTCGGAGCGTCGCAGCCTGTTCCATGAAACCGATGCCGACTGCGCAGCCAAGGTTGGCGCTGCCTCGACTGCGGGTTTGCAGCCGGTTCTCTGTGTCGGCGAGACGCTGGACGAGCGGCGCGGCGGCCAGGCGCGCGAGCGCGTGCTGGCTCAGCTCGACGCGGTGCTGTCGGTCGAGGGCACCGCGTGGCTCGAATCGGGCGGGCTGATCGCCTACGAACCTGTCTGGGCCATCGGCACCGGCGAAACCGCGACGCCCGAACAGGCGCAGGAGATGCACGCCGTCATCCGTCAGCGGCTCGCCGAAGCCATGGGCGAGGGGGCGGCCGGTGTGAGGCTGCTGTACGGCGGCAGCGTTGGTCCGGACACCGCCGCGGCGTTGTTTGCGCAGCCAGATGTTGACGGTGGCCTCGTCGGCGGCGCGTCGCTGTCCGTCGAGAAATTTGTGGCGATTGCGCGCGCGGTTGGATAGTCTTCGCACCCCGCCGCGTGACGGCGGCAGTGACTCGAGGCGTTGTGGCTGAGCGCGGTCTATGCGGGCGCGACTTCTGCGATGTCGGTTTGCAACGGCGGCTTCATTTGCCATAAAAGCTGCATCTGAACAGCCGCATCGTAACCGTCCTTATATAGCCTCATGTGTAGTCTCATGTGTAGTCTCACTCGGTAAACGGCGGCGCTGCGCCGCGTAGTTGGCACGATGGAAAATTTAGAGAATATTCTGCTGGCCCTGCTGGTCGTCGATGCGATCGCCCTGGTCGTTCTGGTGCTCCTGCAGCAGGGACGCGGCGCGGATGTCGGTGCGGCGTTCGGCGGTGGTGCGTCCAATACGATGTTCGGCAGCGGTGGGTCCGGTTCGTTCCTCGTCAAGCTGACGACCTGGCTCACAATCGGTTTCTTCGGTATCTCGTTTGGTCTCGCCTATAGCGCCAAGCAGCGCTCTGGGGCGTTGCCGGACGCGGGCATTCCGACCATTAGCGCGCCGGCCTCCGGGCTCGATTTTGATGCCGCTGTGGACGATGCGGCGGCCGAAATCGTTCCGCAGGTCGAGGACGCCGAGGAGACCGCCGGGGCAATCGCGGAGGAGTTGACTGACGAGGCGGAAGCTGTAGATTCCGACATCCCGGACGTCTAGGGGACCGGCGTTCGATCCTCACAGCAAAACAATGCCGAAGTGGTGGAATTGGTAGACACGCTATCTTGAGGGGGTAGTGGGCGAAAGCCCGTGCGAGTTCAAGTCTCGCCTTCGGCACCAATCCTGTTTCTGTCCGTTTCCCGCGTCCACGTTCTTGGCAGCGGCGCTATCCAATACCTTGCGGGCTAGCGCGGGCCGCGGTCGGGATCGGTCCGCGCTGGACGCGGGCTGTGGGCAGCCCGACCCGATTGTCCAGTCTGGTCGGATGGTATAAGCGTTGCCAGCCGCGAAATGTGTCCTTATAATCCGCGGTCGCTGATGCGGGGTGGAGCAGTCTGGTAGCTCGTCGGGCTCATAACCCGAAGGTCGTGGGTTCAAATCCTGCCCCCGCTACCATCGTTGAAGGCGTCTTAGGGCCGCTTGGCTCAAAGGCGTCGGCGCCGTTTGGGCGCCCGGGCAAAGGCCCCCTACGGTTTCAGTAGCGGGGCCTTTCTTTGTCTTCGGGGTTTCGCAGGGACCTTTAGTCCCTAGTCACCGGAGGCGAGCGCCCGATAGGTTGTCGGGCGGCTGCGGTCGCCATTGAGGCGCTCGATGGTCGGCCCAGTCAGTCGACTGTGCGTCCCGATATCGACGCGTGGTCAGGGTGGTCCGCCGCATCGGCCGGGCTGCCGCCGTTCGACCGGGGCGCGCCGCCCCGCAGTTTCAAGTTGGTCAGCCGGTCCCGGTAGGGGCGCATCGTTCGGGTCGCATCGGGCGCTAGCCCCTGACCCCACGGTTTTTTAACAGGTAGTCCTGGCACATTGAACAGGCGTGAACGACAGATAGAAGAATTGCTGCAGCCGTCGGTAGCCGCGGCGGGCCTGCGCCTATGGGGCCTGCAGTATCTTCGCGGCGGCAAGCTACCGACGCTGCGGGTCTTTATCGACGCGCCGGGTGCGGATGAGCACGTCAGCGTCGACGACTGCGAGCGCGTTAGCCGGGAGATCAGCGTCTTGCTCGACGTCGAAGAAGTCATACCCGGCGACTACACGCTGGAGGTCAGCTCGCCCGGAATGGATCGGCAGCTGTTTCATGCGGCCCAGTACGCGGAAATGATCGGCGAGGTACTGGACGTGCGGCTGAACTACGCATTCGAAGGTCGCAAGAAGTTTGTAGGTCTGTTGGTCGGTGTAGAGCAGGACGAGGCCGTCCTGCAGATCGATCAGGAAGAATTTGTATTGCCCATTGAACTCATTCAAAGGGCGCGGGTGGTACCGCAGTTCGATGGCATCGAGCGGGGCGGGCAACGGGAAGCGAGCAAATGAACGGCAAAGAAGTACTCCTGGTAGTCGAGACGGTCGCCCACGAAAAGGGCGTACCGAAGGAAGTCATCTTCGAGGCGATCGAGGTGGCGCTCGCGACGGCGACCAAGAAAAAATATGGCGAAGAGGCCGAATTTCGGGTGGCGATCGATCGCGAATCGGGCGACTACGAGACCTATCGGACGTGGGAGGTTGTCGACATCCTCACCGTCGAGGAATTCAACGCCGAAGCGCATCTGACGGTTGACCAGGCGGAAGAAAAGGACGAGTCCCTGAAGCTCGGTGGTTTCTACGAGATCCCGGTCGAGTCCGTCGACTTCGGTCGCATCGCGGCGCAGACCGCCAAGCAGGTGATCGTGCAAAAGGTTCGCGAGGCCGAACGCGCGATGGTCATCGAGGAATACGAACCGCGCCTGATGCAACTCGTAAGCGGTACGGTTAAGAAGACCGGACGAGACACGGTAATCGTCGACCTGGGCAACAACGCCGAGGCGATCCTGCTGCGCGATGGCCTGATTCCGCGTGAGACGTTTCGCATCGGCGACCGCCTGCGCGCTCAGCTCAAAGAAATCCAGCCCGAAGCGCGCGGTCCGCAGCTTGTGCTCACGCGGACGTCGCCCGAGATGCTGATCGAGCTGTTCAAGGTCGAGGTTCCCGAGATCGCTGAGGACATCATCGAGATACGCGGCGCCGCACGCGATCCCGGCTCGCGGGCGAAGATCGCGGTCTACACGAACGATGGCCGGATCGATCCGGTGGGCGCCTGTGTGGGCATGCGGGGCTCGCGGGTGCAGGCCGTGTCCGGCGAGCTGGCCGGCGAACGTATCGATATCGTTCCCTGGGACGAAAATCCCGCCCAGCTCGCGATCAACGCGATGGCGCCGGCAGAAGTCGAGTCGATCATGCTGGACGAAGATACCCACGAGATGGACATCGCCGTGTCGGAAGACAATCTGGCGCAGGCGATCGGCCGTGGCGGCCAGAACGTTCGGCTCGCCAGTGACCTGACCGGGTGGAAGCTGAACATCATGACGGAAGAAGACGCCGTCGCGAAACAGGAAGAAGAGGCGCGCAGCTACGGCCAGGAATTCATGGACAGCCTGTCGGTGGACGAGGACGTCGCCCTCGTGCTGGTCGAGGAGGGGTTCACCAGTCTCGAAGAAATCGCGTATGTGCCCGTCGAGGAGATGCTCGCGATCGAGGGCTTCGACGAAGAGATCGTCGAAGAGCTTCGCAATCGTGCCAAGGATGCGATGCTGATGCGCGAGATCGCGAACGAAGAGGCTATGGGCGAACACCCGCCGGCGGAAGACCTCCTGAATATGGAAGGTATGGATCGACAGCTCGCGTTCAAGCTGGCCGCCAGCGAAGTGGTGACGATGGAAGACCTGGCCGAGCTCGCGGTGCCTGATCTCATCGAGATCGACGAAGAGCTGACCGAAGAGCGCGCAGCGGAACTGATTATGACCGCGCGCAAGCCGTGGTTCGAAGAAGAAGCGGTGGGAGAGGCCTGACAGCGATCCGGAATCGTTGAACAGGAAAAGGCCGAGCAGGAAAGAGTAGAAAGATGTCGGAGCAAACGGTTAAGCAACTCGCGGAAACGGTCGGTGTGCCGGTCGAGCGCCTGCTCGGTCAGATGAAGGCCGCCGGGTTGCCGCAGGGGCTGGAAGACGATGTCGTCAGTGACGACGAAAAACAGACTCTCCTCGCCTATCTGCAGAAGTCCAACGGCGAGGCCAAAGAGAGCGCGCCGAAAAAGATCACGCTGAAGCGCAAGCAGACCGGTACGCTGAAGACGGGCGGTGGCCGCGGCGGCCGAACCGTGAACGTCGAGGTTCGCCGCAAGCGCACCTATGTGAAACGCGCCGAGCTCGCTCCGGAGGCGGAAGAGACGCCGGTCGAGGAGACGCTGCCGCCGCCGGTCGAAGAGCCGCCCGTGGTCGAGCCGGAGCCGGTCGTCGCCGCAGAGCCCGAACCGGTACCCGAGCCTGAGCCGGAGATCGAGCCGGAACCTGAGGTAGAGGTTGTCGCGGAGGCTGAGGTCGAGGCGACGCCTGATCGACCGCTGACGGCGCTGGAACTTGAGCGCGCCCGCAACCGTGACCTCGAGGCCGCGCGCAAGGCGGCAACGGAACAGTCCCGTCGCGAAGATGCCGCGCGCAAGGAAGACCTGCAGCGCGCCAAAGAACAAGCCGCGCGCCGCGCCGAAGAGGCGGCGGCTGAGGCCAAGCGCAAAGAGCAGGAGAAGTCCGCAGCCCCGAAGGAAACCCTGGCCGAGCAGGCTGCCAAGGTGCAGGCAGAGGTGCAGGCCGCCGAAAAGGGCGGCAAGCGTGGCAAGGACAAGGAGCGCAGCGGCGGCAGCAAGCCCTGGGAAAACCGCGGTCGCAGTGGTCGCGGCGGGCGCCGCGAGCTATCGCTGAAGGGCGACAAGCGTCGCAGTAAGCGGCGCGCCGCAATGCCGTCCGTGGACATGCAGGGCGGCGAGTTCGAGAAGCCGACGGAATTCAAGCAGATCGAGGTCGAGATCGGCGACATGGTCGGCATCGGCGATCTCGCGCAGCGCATGTCCGTGAAGGCCGGCGAGGTCATCAAGGTGCTGATGGGTCTTGGCGTGATGGCGACCATCAACCAGACCGTCGATCAGGACACCGCGACCCTGGTTGTGGAAGAGATGGGACACGTCGTCAAGCTGGTGTCTGAGGATGCGCTCGAGCAGGAACACGAAGAGACGCTGAAGATTGACGGCGACGCCGAATCGCGGCCGCCTGTCGTCACCGTTATGGGCCACGTCGATCACGGCAAGACGTCGCTGTTGGACTACATCCGCAACACGCGCGTGACCAGCGGCGAGGCTGGTGGCATCACTCAGCACATCGGCGCCTATCACGTCGAGATTCCGCAGGGTCGCCTGACCTTCCTCGACACGCCCGGCCACGCGGCGTTCACCGCGATGCGCGCCCGCGGCGCGAAGTCGACGGACGTCGTCATCCTGGTGGTCGCTGCGAACGACGGCGTGATGCCGCAGACGCAGGAGGCCGTGCAGCACGCCAAGGCGGCAGAGGTGCCGCTGGTGGTCGCGATCAACAAGATGGATCTGGAGGGCGCCGATCCGGAGCGCGTCAAGAATGAGCTGTCGGCGCTCGAAGTCATACCCGAAGACTGGGGTGGCGATACGCAGTTCATTCCCGTGAGCGCGCTGACCGGAGACGGCATCGATGCGCTGCTCGAGGCCGTGTTGCTGCAGTCCGAGCTGCTCGAGCTGCAGGCCGTTCCCGAGGCGTCTGGACGAGGCGTGGTTGTCGAGTCGCGACTCGATCGCGGTCGCGGCCCCGTCTCTACGCTGTTGATTCAGAACGGCACGCTGAGCCGCGGCGACGTGGTGATCGCGGGCGAGTTCTACGGGCGCGTGCGCGCCATGCTCAATGACAAGGGCGAACAGGTCGACAACGCAGGACCGTCCATACCCGTCGAGCTGCTCGGCTTAAACGGCACGCCGGACGCCGGTGACGACTTCAGCGTCGTGGCCGACGAACGCCGGGCGCGTGAACTCGCCGAGTTTCGCGCCGACAAGTCCCAGGCCCAGCGCCAGGCGATGCAGCAGGCCGCGAAGATCGAAAACATGTTTGCGAATCTGGGCGAGGGCGAGAAGCGCGTGCTTAAGCTCGTGCTCAAGGCCGACGTGCGGGGCTCGCTGGAGGCCATCACGCAGGCGCTCGCCGACATCGGCAATGATGAGGTGTCCGTGCAGCTCCTGGGCTCCGGCGTCGGCGGCATCACGGTTTCTGACGCGACCATGGCGATGACCTATGGTGCGGCGATCTTCGGCTTTAACGTGCGCGCTGACGGCGCGGCGAAGAAGCTGATCGAACGCGAAGGCATGGACCTGCGCTACTACAGCGTCATCTACGAGCTCATCGACGACGTCAAACAGGTGCTGTCGGGGATGCTCGCGCCGGAGATTCGCGAAGAGATCGTCGGTACCGCTCAGGTTCGCGAGGTATTCCGTTCGCCGAAGTTCGGCGCGGTCGCGGGCTGTATGGTCATCGAGGGTATCGTCTACCGAAACAAGAAGATTCGCGTGTTGCGCGACAACGTCGTCATCTACGAGGGCGAGCTAGAGAGCCTGCGTCGCTTCAAGGACGACGTTCAGGAGGTTCGCAACGGTCTCGAGTGCGGCATTGGGGTACGCAACTACAACGATGTGCGCGAAGGCGATCAGATCGAAGTCTTCGAAACGCGCGAAGTGACGCGTGAGCTCGCTTGAATACGATGCGTGACTCGGGTCGCGAAATTCGCGTCGCGGACTTTGTGCGAGACGAGGTCGCGGACATTCTGCGCAGCGAAGTGCGCGACCCGCGCGTGTCGTTCGTCAGCATTAACGACGTCAAAGTCAGTCGTGACCTGTCGTTCGCCGATGTCTATGTGTCCTCGCTGGAGGCAACCGACGAGGACGGCAAGGCGGCGCTCATCAAGGCGCTGAACGGCGCCGCCGGCTTCGTGCGTTCGCAGCTCGCCCGCCGGCACAGCATGCGCACCACGCCCAAGCCGCGCTTCCACTATGACGAGGTCGCGGCCAACGCGGCTCGAATGGATGCGCTCATCTCGTCGGCCCTTGCCGAAGACCGCGAGCGAGCCGTTCAGCGCGGTGACGTTGAGTTCGACGCTCACGAAGCTGCGCAGTCGCCGCCCGACGGGAACTCCGCATGAGGCGACGTAATCGAGGTCGTGACATCAGCGGCGTGCTCGTAGTGGACAAGGAACAGGGGTGTACCAGCAACGACGTGGTGCAGCGCGCGAAGCGGCTGTTCAACGCGCGCAAGGTCGGTCACACGGGCAGCCTCGATCCGTTGGCCACCGGCGTGCTGCCGCTGTGCTTCGGCGAGGCCACCAAGTTTTCTCAGTTTCTGCTGTCATCTGACAAGGTCTACCGCGCGCGCATTCTGCTTGGCGTGCGCACCGCGAGCGGCGACGCGGAGGGCGAGGTGCTCGAAGAACGCCCCGTTCCGGAGCTTACCGCCAGCGACATCGATGCAGCGCTGGAGGGTTTTCGCGGCGAGATCGAGCAGATTCCGTCGATGTATTCCGCGCTGAAGCACAACGGCCAGCCGCTGTACAAGCTGGCGCGGCAGGGTAAAGAAGTCGAACGAGAACCTCGCAAGGTGCATATCTTCAGCAACGAGCTGGAGTCGTTTGACGGAACCAGCATGGTGCTGCGCATCCACTGCAGCAAGGGCACCTACGTCCGCAGCCTGGCCGAGGATCTGGGCGAACAGCTCGGCTGCGGCGGCCACGTCACCGAGCTGCGGCGGCTGCAGGCCGGGCCTTTTGGCGTCGATGACATGGTGACCTTCGACCAGCTCGAGGCCGCGAAGGGCGAAGGCGACGTCGCGGTACTGCTGCAGCCCATATCGAGCGCGGTTCGCCAGTGGCCGGTCGTGGTGCTGCCCAGCAACGCGGCGTTCTATCTGCGCCAGGGTCAGCCCGTGCAGATCGCGCACGCGCCGACGGAGGGCTGGGTGCAGCTCTGTGAACAATCCGAGGCCGGTCCCTTCATGGGGGTTGGCGAGATTCTCGACGATGGACGGGTTGCCCCGCGTCGTCTGGTGGCGGGCTGATACTCAAGGTAGCAGCCCGTCGAAACTGAGGCGACTGTAAGTGTGCGCGGTCGTACTCGTATCAAACACCGCACATTCGATTGGAGAACAACATGGCTCTTAATGCCGAAAGAAAGAACGAGATCGTCAAGGAGTATCGGCGCGATGACAGCGACACCGGCTCGCCGGAGGTCCAGGTCGCGCTGCTGACGCACAACATCAACGGGTTGCAGGATCACTTCCGCGACCACAAGAAAGATCATCATTCGCGCCGCGGTTTGATCCGTATGGTCAATCAACGTCGCAAGCTGCTCGACTATCTGAAGGAAAAAGACGCAAACAGATACGCCGA
This sequence comes from Pseudomonadota bacterium, assembly GCA_039029135.1. Lineage (GTDB taxonomy): Bacteria > Pseudomonadota > Gammaproteobacteria > Pseudomonadales > Azotimanducaceae > JALZVT01. The sequence goes on from JBCCGT010000032.1 coordinate 24,156, forward strand.
GCTTATCAAGCGCCTGGGTCTGCGCCGTTAGGCCCCGTAGAGGAAAAGAAAGTGAACGCAATACAGAGAGAGTTTCAGTTTGGCGAGCACAAGGTTGTGCTCGAGGCCGGTCGGATCGCGAGGCAGTCCACTGGGTCGGTAATGGCGAGCATGGGCGACACCGTCGTGCTGTGCACCGCGGTCGGCGCGCGCGACGCGCGCCCGGGACAGGCCTTCTTCCCGCTGACCGTCAACTATCAGGAAAAGACCTACGCGGCCGGCAAGATCCCGGGCGGTTTCTTCCGTCGCGAGGGCCGTCCTTCCGAGAAAGAGACGCTGACCTCGCGCCTCATCGACCGTCCGATCCGCCCGCTGTTTCCGAAGGGCTTCATGAACGAGGTGCAGGTCGTCTGTACCGTGATGTCCGCAGACAAAGACATGGATCCGGATGTCATCTCGATGATCGGCGCCTCGGCAGCGCTCAGCATCTCGGGCATTCCGTTTAGCGGCCCGATCGGCTGCGCGCGCGTCGGCTACAAGGACGGCACCTACCTGCTGAATCCCGGCTACGAGGCGCTCAAGGAATCGCACCTCAACATGGTCGTCGCAGGCACCGAGGGCGCCGTTCTGATGGTCGAGTCAGAGGCCAATGAGCTGACCGAAGACCAGATGCTGGGCGGCGTGCTGTTCTGTCATCAGGAAATGCAGGTTGCGATCGACGCAATCAAGAGCCTCACCGAAGAGGTCGGCAAGCCGCGCTGGGACTGGGAGCCCGCACCGGTGAACGAGTCGCTCCTCGACGCGGTAACGGCACAGGTCAGCAACGACCTCGGCGCCGCCTATCGCATCACGGACAAGATGGAGCGTCAGGCGCGCGTATCGGAGCTGCGCAAGGGCCTCGTCCAAACGCTGGGCGAAGACAACGACACAGACGAAGTGACGGGCCTGTTCAGCAAGGTCGAGAAGAGCATCGTCCGCAATCGCGTACTCGACGGCGAGCCGCGCATCGACGGGCGCGATCTGCGCACCGTGCGTCCGATCTCGGTTGAGGTGGGTTCACTGCCCAAGACGCACGGCTCGGCGATCTTCACCCGTGGCGAGACGCAGGCGATCGTCGTTGCGACGCTCGGCACGCTGCGCGATGCAGCCCTGATCGACGCGCTGGAGGGTTCCTACAAGGATCACTTCCTGCTGCACTACAACTTCCCGCCGTACAGCGTTGGCGAGGCGGGCTTCATGGGTGGTCCGAAGCGCCGTGAAATCGGCCACGGCAAGCTCGCGCGTCGCGGCGTGCAGGCCATGCTGCCTGACGAAGAGGCGTTCCCCTACACCATTCGCGTGGTCTCTGAGATCACTGAGTCGAACGGCTCGTCCTCGATGGCGTCGGTCTGTGGCACGTCGCTCGCATTGATGGACGCCGGCATCCCGATTCGTGGGCCGGTAGCCGGCGTGGCGATGGGGCTGGTGAAGGAAGGCAACCGTTACGCGGTGCTGACCGACATCCTTGGTGACGAAGATCATCTCGGCGACATGGACTTCAAGGTCGCGGGCACCGCCCGTGGCGTCACCGCGCTGCAGATGGACATCAAGATCGAAGGCATCACCGACGAGATCATGGAGGCCGCCCTCGAGCAGGCGAACGAGGCGCGACTGCACATTCTCGGCGAGATGAACAAGGTCATCGACGCGCCGCGCGATCACATCTCCGAGCACGCGCCTTCGATGGTTGTGCTGAAGGTCCATCCGGACAAGATCCGCGACATCATCGGCAAGGGTGGTGCGACCATCCGCGGCATCGTCGAAGAGACGGGTGCCGAGGTCGATATCGACGACGATGGCAGCGTGCGCATCTACGCCTCCGACGGCGATTCAAAGAATGCCGCCGTGGCGCGGATTCAGGAGATCACCGCCGAGGCGGAAGTCGGTCGCATCTATCACGGCAAGGTGGAGCGCATCGTCGACTTCGGCGCGTTCATCAACATCCTGCCGGGTAAGGATGGCCTGCTGCACATCTCGCAGATCGCCCAGGAGCGCGTCGAGAAGGTGAGCGACTATCTGGAAGAAGGTCAGATGATCGACGTGGTCGTCCTGGATGTGGACGCCCGTGGACGCATCAAGCTGTCCATGAAGGAAGTCGAGAACTACAAGCAGGACGAAGCGGAAGCCGAGTCGGCTTGATCTGATCCGCCCCTACCGCGGAGGGTCGCTCCTTCCGCGAAGATGGGACGGCCGGGGTCAGAGTCGGGGGTCAGAGTCCTTACTCTGACCCCATTTCTTTCTCCGCCCCCCGCCTTTTCTCAGCCCCGGTTGGCCCGGTTCTCAATCAGATCTTCCACTACCGCCGGCTCTGCCAGTGTCGAGGTGTCGCCCAGATTGTCGAGCTCGTTCGCGGCGATCTTGCGCAGTATGCGGCGCATGATTTTCCCTGACCTCGTTTTCGGTAGCGCTGGTGCCCACTGAATCACGTCGGGATTGGCGATCGGTCCGATCTCCTTGCGTACCAGGCTCACGAGCTCCGCGCGCAGCGCCTCCTTGTCCGCGTTGACGCCCTGCATCAGGGTCACGTACGCATAGATTCCCTCGCCCTTGATGTCGTGCGGAAAACCCACGACGGCGGCTTCGGCAACCGACTCGTGCAGCACCAGCGCGCTTTCGATTTCGGCGGTGCCCATGCGGTGGCCGGAGACGTTCATGACGTCGTCGACGCGACCGGTAATCCAGTAGTAGCCGTCGGCGTCCCGGCGCGCGCCGTCGCCCGTGAAGTAATACGGCTTGAAGGTGCTGTAGTAGGTGTCGATCACGCGCTGGTGATCGCCGTACACCGTACGAATTTGGCCAGGCCAGCTACCGGTGATGACGAGGCTGCCCGCCGCCTCCACGCTGTCGATGACGGTGCCGTCGGCGTCAACGAGGGCCGGCTTAACGCCGAAGAAGGGGCGCGTTGCGGAGCCCGGCTTCAGCGCCGTCGCGCCGGGCAGCGGCGTGATCATGATGCCGCCGGTCTCGGTCTGCCACCAGGTGTCAACGATCGGGCAGCGGCGCTCGCCGACGACGCGGTGATACCACTCCCACGCCTCCGGATTGATGGGCTCGCCGACGCTGCCCAGCAGGCGCAGCGTGGCCCTGCTGGTCGCGGTGACGGCCTCGTCGCCCTGCGCCATTAGCGAGCGCAGCGCGGTGGGGGCGGTGTAGAAGATGTTCACCTGATGCTTGTCGACCACCTGCCAGCAGCGGCTGGCATCGGGATAGGTGGGCACGCCTTCGAACATCAGCGTGGTTGCGCCGTTCGCGAGCGGGCCGTAGACGATGTAGGAATGGCCGGTGATCCAGCCCACGTCGGCGGTGCACCAATAGATGTCGCCGTCCTGATAGTCGAAAACGTACCGGTGCGTCATCGCGGCATACAGCAGATAGCCGCCGCTCGAGTGCTGAACCCCCTTGGGTTTGCCGGTCGAGCCAGAGGTGTAGAGGATGAACAGCGGGTCTTCGCTGTCCATCTGCTCGGGTTCGCAGGTCGACGCCTGGTCGGCGACGAGATCCTGGTACCAGACGTCGATGTCGTCGCGCCAGGGCACGCTGTTGCCGGTGCGGCGCACGACGACGACGGTATGCACGCTGGGACAGGCGTCGACCGCCTCGACCGTGTTGGCCTTCAGGGGGATGTTGCGTCCGCCACGCACGCCCTCGTCCGCGGTGATGACGGCGCAGCAGTCCGAATCCTGAATGCGGTCCTTAAGCGACTGGGGCGAGAAGCCGCCGAACACGACCGAGTGAATCGCGCCGATGCGCGCGCAGGCGAGCATCGCGTACGCGGCCTCTGGAACCATGGGCATGTAGATGCAGACGCGATCCCCTTTGCCGACGCCGCGTGCGCGCAGCCCGTTGGCGAGCCGGGCGACCTCGTCATGCAGCTGTTGATAGGTGATTTTTGCGTCGTCGCTGGGCTCGTCGCCCTCCCAGATGATCGCCGTCTGATCGGCCCGCTCCGGCAAATGCCGGTCGATGCAGTTGACGCTGACGTTCAGCGTCGCGCCCTCGAACCAGGACACGCGCCCCGCGGGCAGGTCCTCACTGTGCACCTTGGTCCAGGGGCTCGACCAGTTGAGCAGTTCGCGCGCCTGGCGATCCCAAAAGCTATCGGTGTCTTCGATGGACTCTTGGTACAGCCGCTGGTAAGCCGCGTCGTCGAGCAGCGTGCGCGCCGCGGTCGCCGCGGGGACGTGGTAGAGAGTGTCGTCGGTCATCGCGATCCTTCGTTGTCTGTGCGTCTTGAGCGCAGGGCGGCCTTACGGTTCGCTATGCGCTGCCAAGATCGTGGATGTGATCGATCAGGCGCTGGCTGTTACCGCTGCGCTCATCCAGGCGCTCGTCGCCTTGCAGCGCCGGAAACACCCGCTCCGCGAGCTTCTTGCCCAGTTCTACGCCCCACTGATCGAACGAATTGATGTTCCAAAACACGCCCTGACAGAACACCTTCTGTTCATAGAGGGCGAGCAGCGTACCCAGCGCGCTAGGCGACAGCTCGCGCAACAGAATCGTCGTGGTCGGTCTGGCGCCGGCGACCCGTCGCGCGGGGTCCGCGGGATCATCGCCCTGCTCCATCGCTTCGGCCTGGCCGAGCAGGTTGGCGAGCTGCCACAGGTGCTGCTCGCGCCGGTCGTGCGCCGGTCGTACCACGCCGACGAAGTCGGCGGTAAACGCGCGGTTGCCCTGATGCAGTAGCTGGTGAAACGCGTGCTGGCCGTTGGTCTCTTCGCCACCCCAGAGAACGGGCATCGTTTGGCAGGCCACGGGATTGCCGTCGCGGTCGACAGACTTGCCGTTGCTCTCCATCTCGAGCTGCTGCAGGAAGTCGGGCAGCAGGCGCAGACGGCGATCGTAGCTGAGCACCGCGAGGCTCTCGGCGCCGCGAAAGTTGTAGTTAAAGAGCCCGGCGAGGGCCATCAGAACGGGCGCGTTTTGCTCGAGAGGCTCCTCGGCCAGATGCCGATCGACGAGGCGGGCACCGGCCAGAAAGTCGCGAAACGCCGCTTCTCCGAAAGCGAGCAGCAGCGGTATGCCGACCGCCGACCAGACCGAATAGCGGCCGCCGACCCAGTCCCACATGGCGAAGGTGTTCGCTGGGTCTATGCCGAACCGCTCGACCGCCTCGAGGTTGCTCGAGACCGCGATGAAGTGTGCGGCGACGGCCGACTTGACCTGCTGCGCCGGCGTTCGCTCGATGAACCAACTGCGCGCGAACTCTGCGTTGAGGCGCGTCTCCAATGTTCCGAACGACTTGCTGGCAACGATGAACAGCGTCGTTTCCGGATCGAGATCGCGTAGCGCTTCGGTCGCCGCGTGGCCGTCGAGATTGGCGATGAAGCGCACACTGAGGCGGTCTGTCGGATCGCGCAGCGCATCGTAGACAAGCTCCGGCCCGAGGTGTGAACCCCCGATACCGATGTGCACGACGGTCTTGAAGGCGCGCCCGGTATAGCCGCGACGTCGATTAGCACGCACGTCTTCGGCGAAGCCAATCATCTGCTCGAGCGTGTCATCGATCGCCTCGGCCACGGCTGCGGGACGCTCGTCCGCGCGTGCGCGCAGGGCAGAGTGCAGCGCCGGTCGATCTTCGGTGTTGTTGATGTGATCGCCTCGCAGCTGTGCTGCGATCGCGGCCTCGAGACCCATTTCCCTCGCGAACCGTACCAGCGTGGACCAGGCCTCAGGATTGAGTCGCTGCCGGCTCAGGTCGAGGCAGAGTTCGCCCAGCACGAGACTCCGCGGCGCCGGCTCCACGCTGGCGGGTTCGCTTTCCAGCGCGCCTAGCGCGTGCCACGCGTCCGTGGTGGTTGGATTCATCCGCGCTTCGTCCTCATCGCTACTCTCCTGGTTCCGACATCTACCCGATGCCGCCGATGCCCCGGCTTCGCGGTCTCGGTCTCGCGTGCTTCCGAGTGTGCTTCGGAGCGCGCGTGCGCTAGCGCTCGACCCCGATGTTGTCGATCAGCCTGGCGCGGCCGATATTGGCGGCGACCATGATGCGCAGGTCGCCCGTCGCGCCCGCCTCGCCCAGTGTAGCCGCGTCTCGGACCTCGAGGTATTCGACGTCGAACCCCGCCGCGCGCAGTGCGAGTTTGCCCGTCTGTACCAGGCGGTCGTACTGCTTCGCACCGGCGTTTATGCCGTGGGCGATGTCCTGCAGGGTCTGCTGCAAGAGCGGCGCCTTCGCGCGCTGTTCGTCGGTCAGGTACTGATTACGGCTGGACAGCGCCAGACCGTCGTCCGCGCGGCGTGTAGGGACGCCGTGGACCCGCGTTGGGAAGTCGAACTGATGTGCGAGCGTCCGAATCAGCAGCAGCTGCTGGTAGTCCTTTTCGCCGAAGTAGGCGTTGTCCGGCGTACAAATGTTGAACAGCTTGAGCACGACGGTGCCGACGCCGTCGAAGTGTCCGGGGCGGCCCTCGCCGCAGAGAATCTGCGTCAGCGATGGCAGGCGAACCTCCGCCTGATGCTCCTGACCGTCCGGGTACATCGCCTCGACGCCCGGCGCAAACAGCAGATCGACGCCCGCGTCGCCGAGCTTCTGCTGGTCCTCGGCGAGGCTGCGCGGGTAGGCATCGAAGTCCTCGCCCGGGCCAAATTGCAGCGGATTGACGAAGATCGACACGACCACGACGTCGTTGTTGGCGCGAGCCGCCCGAACGAGATCCAAATGTCCGTCGTGCAGACTGCCCATCGTTGGCACCAGCCCGATGCGCTTGCCTTTGACGCGCGCCGCGCCGATCGCGCTGCGAATGCCTTGGATACTGTTGTGAGTCGTCAGCTCGCTCATTCACTCTGTCCTCGTTCGTCGCCTGCCGTCGGGTGGCAACGACTCTCTCTATCCTGGTCGACGGGCGTTACTGCGCAGCCCCGTTTGGTCGCGGCCTAATTGCACGCCTTACTTAAAGGTATGTTCCGGCCCCGGAAAAATGCCGTTCTTCACGGCGTCGCGATACGCCGTGAACGCTCCGGCGAGTCCATTGGTGCTTTCCGGGAGAAAGTTCTTCACGAACTTGGGTACCTTGATGCTCGACGGCGTCGCGCCGAGCATGTCATGCACCACCATGATTTGACCGTCCGTGGATGGCCCGGCGCCGATGCCGATGACGGGAATCTCGAGCGCGCCAGTGATCTCTTCCGCAAGGCCTGTCGGCACACACTCGAGCAGCAGCACCGAAGCGCCCGCATCCTGCAGGATCAACGCCTCGTCGACCATTGTCTTGGCCTTCGACGGGTCGCGTCCCTGCACTCTGAATCCACCCAGGCGATTGATCGATTGGGGCGTCAGGCCCATGTGCGCGCAAACAGGAATGCCGCGCTGGTTTAGCAGGCGGGTCGACTCGGCAAGCCAGGCGCCGCCCTCCAGCTTGACGATATGGGCGCCGGCGCGCATCAGCGTCGCCGCGCTGGTCAGGGATTGCTCTTCGGATGCGTAGCTCATGAACGGCAGGTCGGCCATGATCACCGAGCCGGCGTTGCCGCGGCGCACGCAGTTCATGTGGTAGACCATGTCTTCGAGCGTCACCGGCAGCGTGCTGTCGTGGCCCTGCAGCACCATTCCCAGTGAATCACCCACCAGCATGACCTCGATGCCTGCACCGGAAATCAGCTCGGCAAAGATCGCATCGTACGCCGTTAGACAGGCAAACTTTTCGCCGGCCTCCTTCATGCGCTGCAGGTCTGGAATGGTCAGACTCCGCGCGATGCCCTGGCTGCTCATTCGTCGCTCCCGGTTGTTGGTTTAGTCATCTCGTTGTCCCGCAGCAGCGTTCACAGCAGCATGGGATTTGGATTGAAATAGTGGCGCGGACCGCGATTGCTCATGATCTCTCGCAGCAGCGCATCGAAGTGGTCGTCGTTATCAGCCAGGTCGATCTCTGCGGCGTTTACGATCAGCAGCGGCGCTTCGTTGTAGAAATGAAAGAAGCGCGTGTAGGTCTCCGCCAGTCTTTCCAGATAGTGGCGCTCGATCTGTGCTTCCGAGGCGATACCGCGATGGCGTATACGTCGTAGCAGTACGTCGGTCGGTGCCTGTAGGTAGACCACGAGATCCGGCTGCGGATTGCGAATGTTCAGGGAATCGAAGATCTGGTTGTACAGCGCCAGTTCCTGAGCGTCGAGCGTCAACTCGGCGAAGAGGCGGTCCTTCTGGATCATGAAGTCGGCGATCAGCGAAGGCCCGAGCAGATCGTCGCTCGCGATGTCTTCCATTTGCCGCGCGCGGGTGAGCAGGAAGAACAGCTGGGTAGACAGCGCGTGCGCGCGAGGGTTGCGATAGAAGCGGTCGAGAAACGGGTTCTCGGTCGCGGGCTCCAGCAGCGTCGGCACGTCGAAGGTGGCGGCGAGCTTCCGCGTCAGCGTGGTCTTGCCCACGCCGATGGGGCCCTCGACGATTACGTAGCGCGGCGCGTCGACGATCTTGTCGTCGCTGCCAGCGGCGGGCCCGGGTGGGGCGTTAGATTCTCCGTCTGCGGATTCAGCCATCGATCGCGAGGTCTTACAGCGTTGTGTCAGTCGGTCTCAGTTTCGCCATTGCGGTATGACGCGCTCAGTCCGCCGGACCGGAAGAACCGGAAGAGCCCGAACTGTTCTGGCCGTCGGCCGAACGTCGGCGCGGTCGCCGCCGCCGGCGCCGCCTGCGGGATTTCTTCGGCGCGCCGTCTTCGCCGCTGTCATCTCGATTTTGCGCGCGGCGCCCGCCGCCCTGACGATCGTCTGCGTCGTCATCGGCGTGCGGGCGACTCGGAACGGGATGCGTCTCCTGAATCTCCGTCCACCAGTCGGCGATCTCCTGCTCCACCAGCTGTTCCTCGGCGCGCAGCAGCAGAAAGTCATAGGCGGCGCGGAACTTGGGGTGGCCCAGCAGTTTCTTCAGATTCTTCCGTTGACGCCGCTCAAGTCGCGGCTGCAGTTGCCAGACGTCGCGAATGAACTGCGAGAATCGTCTCGGAATGGCGATCGTCAGCTGTTGCTCGCGCAGGCAGTCCACCGCGGCGTTGTTCTCCGCCTCCTGCATCGTCTGCTGCAGAGCGTTTTCGGTGATCCGCGCCTGAAAGTCATCCCACAGCAGTACCGCGAACAGGAAGCCCGGCGTAACGGGCTTGTCTTCATGGATGCGCTGATCCGTGCTGGCCATGGCACGGCGTACCAGCTCGTCGTCCGGATTGGTGGCCGGAAACAGGATCGGCGACAGCTCGTAGTGGCACAAGAGCTCCCACGCCCGCTCCGCGCTGCCGGCCAGGAACAGCTTGTTCATCTCGTCGAACAGTCGCGCCGGCGGTATCGCGGTCAGCAGTTCCGCCGTCGGGACGATGCCGTCTTCGACCTCCGGTGCGATATCGAAGCCAAGTTTTGCGGCGAAGCGGATGGCGCGCAGGATGCGCACCGGGTCCTCGCGCAGGCGTACTCGCGGTTCGCCGATCAGTCGCAGTTCGCGGCGCTTGAGATCGGCCATACCGTTGGCCTTGTCGATCAGCACGTCCTCGAGCGGATCGTAGTACATCGCGTTGATCGTGAAGTCGCGGCGGAAGGTGTCGTCCTCCAGCGTGCCGTAGCTGTTGTCGCGCAGAATGACGCCGTCTTCGGAGGTGGAAATCAGGTCGTCGTCCTCGTCGACGTGCTTGCGGAAGGTCGACACCTCGAATAGGTGCCGGCCTACCCTGACGTGCACGATGCGGAAGCGCCGGCCGACGGTTCTGGAGCGGCGGAACACTCGCCGGACGTCTTCGGGCGTCGCGTCCGTCGCGACGTCGAAGTCCTTGGGCGTCAGCCCGAGCAGCAGATCGCGTACGCAGCCGCCGACCAGATAGGCCTCAAAGCCCTGATCGCACAACTGCTTGACGACTTCTATGGCTGCGGGCTCGATGAGCTCCGGGCGAATGGCTGACAATTCAGCCTGATCTGCGCGCTGGGCGCCGACCTCACTGGGTGAGGTGTTGGGCGATGTCATCGCTGGCATCTGCTCTTGCTAGTGTTCTGCGGTCGGCCTCAGCGGGCGCCCGCAGCGAATCGCCGGCGCTCAAGGGTGGCTGAGGATCTGTCGGGGGGCCGTTTGCGCTTTGTCGCGCTCTCTCCTGCGCTGGTTCTCTTGCGCTCGTATCGCGCTAGCGTCGCTCCCGCGTTGGATCGCGGCGGTCGCTGGTCGCGTTACGTCGTCGCAAGAGCTCTTAAGGCCACGTCGACCGGCGATGTTGTTTGCTGCCGTGTCGCGTGCTTGCGGCGCCCCGGAATACCGACCTGATGCGCGCCGCTCCGTCGGGCGGGGCGCGCACCAATATCAGGCCGCCATGGTAGCACCTAACGTCCTTCGGAGCACCGCATAACGGCGCGATTGCGGGGCCTCAGTCAGCACTGTCGCCGGGCGTGCGACGGGGTGCACGGCGACGCGTTCGCTTGCGCGGGATGTTCAGTCGCTGACGACGTTCCCACAGGCTCTTGCGCGATATACCGAGCCGCTCCGCCAGCTCGGTTTCTGTGCAGTGATCCTGGTTCTCCAGCACGAAGCGAACGAAGTAGTCCTCAAGGCTGACGTTGGGGTCCGGCTCGGGCTGGGTATCGGGCTCGATGGGGGGCGTGGCGTCGATGGCGAGCAGTTCGGGCGTGATCTGCTCTGTCTGTGTGAGTATCACCGCGCGCTCGATCGCGTTTTCCATCTCGCGGACGTTGCCTGGCCAGCGGTAGGAATCGATCGCCGCGATTGCGTCAGGTGTGAACGCGCAGTCTGGTTTGCCCAGCCGATGCACGCAGCGCTGCAGGAAGTACTGCGCCAGCAGCTGACGGTCTTTGCCGCGTTCGCGCAGGGGCGGTGGCTTCAGGGTCACGACGCTCAAGCGGTAGTACAGGTCCGCGCGAAATTCGCCCTCGGCCGCCAGCGCACCGAGGTCGCGGCGCGATGCGCACACGAGCCTTGGCAGCGCTCCTGTGACGCCCGGCGACTCCATGACCGTCATGAGCCGCGCCTGGGCAGTGCTGGAGAGGTGCGCCACGTTGTCGAGAAACAACGTCCCGCTGGCGTCGTTTGTCAGCCCCGCGCTGCGGGCGTCGCCGAACAGCTCTGATACCTGATGATCGGGCGGCACGGCGGCGCAGTTAAGCGTCAGGAAGGGCTGAGCGTGCCGTTCGGAAAGGTCGTGAATCGCGTGTGCCAGACGTTTCTTGCCGGCGCCGGTCTCGCCTTGCAGCAACACCGGACTATCGGTCGGCGCGACGCGCTTGAGCTGTTCGAACAGCTCGGCCATCGGGCTGTCCGCCGCGAACACCGTGCGCAGGGTGGCATCGCCTTCCGTCTCGGCGTCCTTCGTGCCAAGCGCATCGCTCAGGGCCTGGGTCAGCTCCGCGGCCTCGAACGGCGGGACAAGGTAGTCCTTGGCCCCGGCTCGCATGGCCCGCACCACGGCGCGCGGATCGGGGTTTCTCGACACGATGATGACGGGTGTGCCCAGCATGTGCCGGAGGAAGTCGAAGCCGCCGTCCCGATCGCCGAACACGATTGCGTCGCTGGCGCGCGCGTCTTCGCTCGACGGCGTCGAGGTGACGGCTCGGCAGCTATAGCCATGCGCCTTCAGCGTGCGCGTTGTCGCGGCGTCTGCGGCCGCTGAGCCGGCGAGTAGGACAACGGTCATGGACGCATGGTACCCCGTTCTTACCAGCCGACGAAGCCGGTCAGGGCGGTCGTCGCGGGCAGCGCTGCCGGGCGCCAGTGCGCGACCGCCCAGCCCAGCAACTCCTGAACCGACCAGCGGGCCCCGTCGTGCGGCGGTGCCTGCTGCAGCAGTTGCAGCAGCAGATGCAGGGTTTCACCGGGCGCCTGTCCCGAAACCGGGGCGGAGTGGGCCTGTTTGGACAGTTTTTGGTCCCGCCGATTGTTGATGACCGGGAGGTGCAGATAACTGGGTGGATCGATCTCAAGCAGGCGGGCGAGCCATAGCTGTTTGCCCGTCTCTGTCAGCAGATCCGCGCCGCGCACGACTTGATTGATGCCGCTGAGGGCGTCGTCGACGACCACCGCGAGTTGGTAGCTGATCAGGTCGTCCCGTCGGCGGACGATGAAGTCGCCGCCTGCCCTCTGCAGCGACTGCTGCTGGTCACCCTGCAGACGGTCGTGGAAGCGCAGCAATGGTGCGTCTGCCGTGTTGACGCGGATCGCGGCCGCCTCAGGCGGCGGCTGCACGATCGCGCGACAGGTACCGGGGTAGTGGCTCGTGCCGGCCAGCATGCGTCGGCTGCAGCGGCAGTAGAACAGGTGGCCCGCGTTCATTAGCCTCCGCAGCGCCGCCTCGTGCGCCTCCAGATTGTGGCTGGCGTAGGTACGCTCGTCGTCCCAGAGGAGGCCGTGCGCCTCCAGCGTGCGGCAGATCTGTGCTTCGCTGGCGGGATCGGAGCGCGGTCCGTCGAGGTCGTCGATGCGCAGCAGCCAGCGACCGCCCTGAGCGCGAGCGTCGAGAAAACCGGCCAGGGCCGCGAACAGCGAGCCCAGGTGCAGGTCACCGGTGGGTGAGGGCGCGAAGCGACCGACAGCGGAGAATTCCGAGTCGCGCTCGCGCATCGCCGGGCTCAGCCGTGGAGCTGTCGCTCCTTGAGCTCGTCTAAAGTTTTGCAATCGACGCACTGGGTCGCAGTCGGTCGCGCTTCCAGGCGCCGCAGGCCGATCTCGATACCGCAGGTATCGCAGTAGCCGTAGTCCTGCTGTTCCAGTCGCTCGATCGTCTGGTCGATCTTCTTGATCAGCTTGCGCTCGCGATCGCGGGTGCGCAGCTCGATGCTAAATTCTTCTTCCTGGGTCGCGCGGTCCGCCGGGTCGGGGAAGTTAGCCGCCTCGTCTTGCATGTGATTGACGGTGCGGTCGACTTCTTCCATCAGCTCCCGACGCCACAGGTGCAGGATGTTGCGAAAGTGATCTTCCTGCGCCTCGTTCATGTAGTCCTCGCCCTTTGCGGGCTCATAGGGCGTGTAGTTCTTGAACGGGGAATCCGCTGACGGCGCGATGTTGCTAGATCTAGAGGGCAACGTCTTGATCTTGACCGGCGGCGGGCGTCGCTTTCTCAGTGGGCGCTGAATCGCTTCTTTCACTTCTTGTACGGGCTTCTTTTTCTTGGCGGCGGACTTGTTGGCGGCTTTCTTGGTCGCAGCCGCTGCTTTACCGGTCGCCGCTTTGCTCTTGGTGGTGCCGCTGGCAGCCGACTTTGATTTCGGAGCTGCCTTGGCGGTTGTCTTTTTAGCCGCAGCGGTCGGCTTTTTCTGTGCGGGCTGCCTCTTTGCGGGCGGATTCTTGCTCTCTGCGGCGGATTTCTTACTGGCCGACTTTTTGGCGGCGGCCTTGGTCGCTGCTGGTTTTTTTGTCGCCGCGCTCTTCTTCGCGGCTGCCTTCTTGGTCACCGCGCTCTTCTTGGGCGTAGCCTTCTTGGCGGCTGCGGTCTTGGCGGGCGCTTTCTTGGTCGTCGACGTGCTTGCGGCGCTCTTCTTCGTTGCAGCGCTGGCCTTGCTGGTCGGCGTCTTCTTTTTCGCGGCCGTTGACGAACTGGCTGTCTTGCTGTTGGACTTCTGTTTCGACGCTGCGGCAGACGTACTCTTGGTCTTTGCAGCGGGCTTTTGCTTCTTTGCAGCCATAGCGTTCTACTGATCCTGTGCCTGTCGTGCACGTCGCACCTGGGCTCCGTAGCGCCGGACATGCCGGTACCCCGGATCGAGAGGGCGCGTAAGCTACCAGAACAGTGCCCCGTTGACCATATATCTGGCGATCAGCCGCCCGCGAATGAGTGATCGGCTGACAAACCGTTGACACATCTACCGCGCGACGGCCGGTTTAATGCCCCCCGGTAGCTCATTGATAGAAGACGCTGAACGCGAGCCGAGACAGTGCTGTGACCGAACCGAACGAGAAGCTCGCCGCGCGCGCCGGGGCGATCGAGCCCTTTCGGGTGATGGAGCTCTCCGCCCGCGCGAGCGAACACGCCCGGGCTGGACATGAGGTTGTCCAGTTCCAGGTCGGCGAACCCGATTTCGTGACGGCCGAGCCGATCGTGCGGGCCGGGCAGGCGGCGCTCGCGGCCGGCCACACTCGCTACACAAACGCTGATGGCCTGCCCGAACTGCGCGAAGCCATCGCGGCGGACTATCGCGCCCGTCGCGGCGTGGACGTCGCGGCGGACGCCATCATCGTGACGCCGGGTGCCAGCGGCGCCCTGACCCTGCTGCTGGCCGCGCTGTTCGAGCCCGGCGACGAGCTCTACATGGCCGATCCGGGCTACCCGTGCAACGCGGCCTTCACGCGGCTGGTTAACGCCGAGCCGCGGTTCATAGCGACCGGGCCACAGACCCAGTACCAGCCGACGGCCGACCAGCTGGCGGCCGCGTGGACTGCCGCCGGTCGCGGACTGCTCCTGGCCTCTCCGGCGAATCCCACGGGTGGCATGCTTGGTGCCACGGCTCTGCGTGAGCTGGCCGCCTTCGTCCATCGGCGCGATGGCGTTGTGCTCCTCGACGAGATCTACGCCGACCTGACGTTTGAGGGTGGTCACGACCGCTACCAGTGTGGCTGGCAGGTCGACCAACGAATTGTGCTCGTCAACAGCTTCAGCAAGTTTTTCGGCATGACCGGCTGGCGGCTGGGCTGGATCGTGGCGCCGCCCTGGCTGCGCGATGCGCTGCGTCGAATCGGGCAGAATCTGTTTATCGCGCCTTCTTCGATCGCCCAGCACGCTGCGCTCGCTGCCTTCTCGGCGCCCGCCATGGAAGAGCATGAGCGCCGTCGTGAGATCTATCGCCGGCGCCGGGATCTGCTGGCCTCCGGCCTGTCGCAGCTGGGCTTTCAGGTACCCTTTCGGCCCGGTGGCGGTTTCTTTCTGTGGGTCGACATCTCCCACACGGGAATGGACGCCGAGACCTTCTGCTGGCGCCTGCTCGATGAGTTCAAAGTGGCGGTGACGCCTGGTACGGACTTCGCCAGCCCCGCGTCTGGCGCAGGCAGTCACGTCCGTTTTGCCTATACGACGTCCGAGACGCAGATCGAGCTTGGCCTCGAGCGACTGCGCCACGCGCTCGCCAGTTGGTAACGTGCGCTTCTCTCCCGAGCTAATCCCAGTCACGCTGCTGCGGCGCTACAAGCGCTTCCTAGCCGATGTGCGCCTGGCCGACGGAAGTGAAGTCACCGCGCACTGCCCCAACACCGGGGCGATGCTCGGCTGCGCCGAGCCCGGCTCGCGGGCGTGGGTGTCAACCAGCGACAATCCGCGTCGGAAGTACGCGCATACGCTGGAGATCGTCGCCAGCGGCGACGATCTGGTCGGCGTTCACCCCGGTCGCGCCAACTCGCTGCTAGCCGAGGCGCTGGACGCTCGCCGCGTCGAGGAACTGGACGGCTATGCGCAGCGCAGACCGGAGGCGGCCGTGCCGGATGCCGCGGGGCGCTTTGATTTTTTGCTGCGCGCGTCGCCCGGGCATCCCGACTGCTGGGTCGAGGTCAAGAGCGTCACGCTCTGTCGAGACGGCGTGGCCCGCTTTCCCGACGCGGTCAGCGCGCGGGCGCTGAAGCACGTCGAGGCGCTCGTGCGGCGGGTCGACGCGGGGGAACGCGGCGCGTTCGTGTTCGTGGTGCAGCACTCGGGCGCAACGGCCGCGGGCTGCGCTGCCGATATCGATCCGGCCTACGCTGACGGCGTGCTGCGGGCTATCGATCGGGGCGTCGAGGTGCTGGCTTACGGCGCGGCAGTGAGTCCGCAGGGCATAGAGATTCGCGGCCGTCTGCCGTTTCAGGTCTGATCCGTAGACCTGCGGGGCCGGGGTGTTGTCGCTGTCTCTGGCGCACTGCTGCGGCCCGCGCGCGCCGGTGGGCGGGGGCCGCCGCCGGATTCCTGGCGCCGCTCGAAGCTTGCCAGGCGTTGTAGCAGTCGCTCCTTCTCGCCGGTGGTCAGCGTCCGCCAGGGCCTGCCTTCCAGCGCGCCCGCGAGCGAATAGAGCACAGCCGTGGTGACCCGAAAGCGGCGCGCTCGCATGCTGGTGTATGCCCAGAAGATGCCTTTCGATTCCAGCGTCTCTCGATCTTTGATGCCTATGGCTCGCAGCCATTGCAGCGTGGTCTTGCCGAGATTGGGCAGTTCTTCGAGGCGGGTTGTCATGGGGCCAATATAGCCCGCGGCCTGATGATCGTCATCCGTCGCGCGCGGGCACGCGATCTTGGCACCGGACCGCGGCTCGAGGACACAGCGTTCGGCGGGCGCCCGTCAGTTCGCTTTCGAGAACGCCTGCTTAAGCTGCGCGTACGCCTGTGTATCGGGCAGCCGCGGACCGACGCGGCTGATGAGATTCGCCGCGCAGAAGTTGGCGAAGCGCGCCGCATCTGCCGCCGACGCGCCCTGATCGCGGCTCTGCAGCACGGCGCCTGCGTAGATGTCGCCGGCGCCGTTGGTATCGACTACGTCGGCCTCGAACCCGGCCACCTGGGCCTGGCCGTCGGGCGAGATCGCGAGACTGCCCTGCGCGCCTAGCGTGATGTTGACGTTGCGCGCCAGGTCCTTCAGCTCGTTAGCGGCGACCTGCACGCTGTCGGTACCGCACCAGGTCAGCGCTTCTTCCTCGTTGCAGAACAGGTGATCCAGTCCGGGACCGATCATCGCCAGCAGGTTGTCCTTGAACGCGGCAACCATGCTGGGATCGGACAGCGTCAGCGCCGTCGCGGCGCCGGCCTGCTCTGCGGCTTCGCGCGCGCGCTTGCCGACCTCGACGCTGTTGTCGGCCGCACACAGATAGCCCTCGATGTAGACCGTTGCCGCGTCGGCGATCGCGTCGAGATCCAGACAGTCCGGCGCGATCTCGCTGGAGGCGCCGAGATAGGTGCTCATGCTGCGCTCGCCGTCCGGCGTGGTCAGCACCAGGCACCGACCGCTCATCCCCGGCGGCAGCGGCGCGTCGCTGACGCGTATTCCCGCGCTGCGCATGTCGGCCAGGAAGTAGCGCCCGGTGTCGTCGTCCGCGACCCGACAGCCGTAGCCGCCGCGCCCGCCGAAGCCCTGCACGGCGTAGATGGTGTTCGCGGCAGAGCCGCCGGCGCCGCGTCCGGACGGGTAGTCGCTGACGGCCGCCACGAGCGCCGCCATCCGGTCGCCGTCGACCAGCGTCATCAGACCGCGCGCGACGTCGTGCTCGACGAGAAAGTCGTCCTCGACGGAAATGGCCATATCCACCAGCGCATTGCCGACGCCGTAGACGGTGAGAGACTTGGTCATGCTGTTTCCTGAACTGTCGTGACTGTGAGGATTGAAGTTCGAGCGGCGCTGCTCAGCGCGCTTCTGCCACCTCGGCGAACGCGGCGCGTGCGGCGAGCAGCGTTGCGTCGATCGCTGCACGGTCGTGGGCCAGTGACACGAAGCCCGCCTCGAACGCCGACGGCGCGAGGTAGATGCCGCGGCCGAGCATCGCGTGAAAGAAACGGTTGAAGCCGTCGATGTCGCAGGCCGCCACGTCGTCGAATGACGCGACCGTCGCGGCGTCGGTCAGGAACGCGCCAAACATGCCGCAGACCTCGTTGACGACCGCGGCTACGCCCGCCGCGGCGGCCGCCTCTCGCAGCCCCTGAGCGAGATAGGCCGTCGTTTCCCCAAGCCGCTGATAGGCCGCTGCGTCGAGGGCGGAGAGGGTCGCCAGACCCGCGCTGACGGCCAGCGGGTTGCCGGACAGCGTGCCCGCCTGATAGACGTCGCCGGCCGGCGCTACGCGGTTCATGATGTCCGCGCGCCCCCCGAAGGCGCCTACGGGCAGACCGCCGCCGATCACCTTGCCCAGCGTCGTCAGGTCTGGCTCAACGCCATAGAGTCCCTGCGCGCCGGCCGCGTGGACGCGGAAACCGGTCATGACCTCGTCGAAGATCAGCACGCTGCCAGCGGCTTCGGTACACGCGCGCAGCGCGGTCAGAAACTCGGTCGTGGGCGGCACACAGCCCATGTTGCCGGCGATCGGCTCGACGATGACGGCCGCAATCTGATCCGGATAGTGCGTGAACAGATCGCGCAGCGCCTGCGGGTCGTTGAACGGCACGTTCAGCGTGTGCTGAGCGATCGCCGCCGGCACGCCCGGCGAATTCGGGATGCCGAGCGTCAGCAGCCCGGATCCGGCCTTGACGAGCAGCGAATCGGAATGGCCGTGATAGCAGCCGG
Organism: Pseudomonadota bacterium; assembly: GCA_039029135.1. Classification (GTDB taxonomy): domain Bacteria; phylum Pseudomonadota; class Gammaproteobacteria; order Pseudomonadales; family Azotimanducaceae; genus JALZVT01. The sequence continues at coordinate 42,308 of JBCCGT010000032.1, forward strand.
CAAACTTGACGATCAGATCGCGGCCGGTGAACCCGCGCGCGAGGCGGATGGCTGACATCGTGGCCTCGGTCCCGGAGTTGACCAATCGCACCGCGTCCATTGCGGGTATGCGCGCGCAGATCAGCTCCGCCAACTCGATCTCGAGCTCTGTCGGCGCGCCGAAGCCGAGCGCGCGTCGCGCCTGCGCCGCTACGCGCTCTGTTACGGCCTCGGGGGCGTGGCCGAGGATCATGGGACCCCAGGAACCGACGTAGTCGATGTACTCGTTGCCGTCGACGTCGGTGAGCCGGCAGCCAGCGCCGGACTCGAAGAACACCGGTGTCCCGCCGACGCCGCGGAACGCTCTGACCGGCGAATTGACGCCACCGGGAATGTGAAGCTGCGCGCGCTCGAACAGTGTGGCGGAGCGGCTGAGATCCAGCGAATCTTTCAATTGCCCGAGTCCTTTGCGGCTGCGGTGAATGGCGGGCGCGATCATAGCAAGACAGGGTGGGGTCTCGCCGTGCGTTACTGCCGTGGGCGATCTACTGTCGCGGTAAGCGCCTGCCCGCCTAGCGGCGAAAGTTGTTGATGTCCTCGCGCGTCAGCACGCCCATGATCGGCGCGACCAGCGGTATCGAGGTGCGTCTAACGCACAGGGCGCGAACGCTGTTGTCGTCCAGGGCCTCGAGCGCCTCCTGCAGGGTGGCCCGGATGTCGACGTTGACGACGTCCTCGCGCTGGCCGGGTATGCGCAGCAAATCGATACGTCCCTCTGTCGCCTCGCGCTTTGCCTCTCGTCGCGCTTCGCGCCGGCGCTCGCGGGGGCTGTCCTTGGGTCGCTCGCTGTCGCCGTCCTTCGTGGACGTATTGTCGGCAGTGCCGTCGTCTGCCGCGGTCTGTGTCCCCGCGGCCTGCGTGCCCGTCCGCGCCGCGCGGCGCGCGCCGCTGCCGTCAATCGCCTCGGCGTGGGGCTGATCGCCGTCCCGGTTCTCGGCCGTCTCCCCTGGTTTGCTGCCTGGGGTATTCGCAGTGGTTGGCGCCTCGCCAGTTGGGGCGCTATTGGCGCCGGTGCTCGGCTTGCTCTCGGCGCCGTCGCGCGGTGGCTGCTCGGCGCTTCCGTCGACGGCTTTTGGCGTGGTTTTGCCATCGACTCTGGCGCCTGACCGGGTTTCGACCCGACCCTCGTCGCCGCTGTCGAACTCGGCAATGAACGCGCCGAGATCCGACGGGTTCAGCAGGCAATGCGCCGTGTTTGCCGACTCCTCGACAACGATCCAGCGCGGCGCGCGGCCCAGCGCGTTCTCGGCCTCCTGGCGGGTAACGATGCGCGGCAGGCGGATAAAGTTGCGATGCATGATGCTGGCCACGCCCGCGCGCTGCAGATGCATGGCGACCGGGCTGGGTGGGTATTCCAGCCCGAGCGTTTTCAGCGTCGTCACGAACACCGAGCGGCGCTTGAAGACCTCGCCGGTGATCAGCGTCGCGACCACGATGATCAGCATGGCGGGTGGGATAACGCCCGGGTTGGCGGTCAGCTCCAGCACGGCCATCAGCGCCGCCAGCGGCGCCTGCAGTACGGCCGCCATCATCGCGGACATGCCGAGCATGACGTAGAGACCCGGCGAGGACACGTCGGCAGGCGCGACCGCCTGACCGAGCAGACCCAGCACCCCACCAAAGCTCGCGCCGATGAACAGGGCAGGTCCGATCACGCCCAGCGGTAGGCCGAGACCGAGGCAGGCCGTGGCGGCGAGCATCTTGGTGATGACCAGCAGACACAGGGTGTGGACGGCGACGCTGCCCAGAAGCGCTCCGTTGACCGTGTCGTAACCGATGCCCATCACGCCGGGTGTCAGCAGCGCGGCGACGCCGGTGATTGCGCCGGCGACCAGTCCGCGCATCGGGAACGACCAGTGATTGAGCCGCGAGAACAGCTGAACCAGATAGGTGAACAGGGAGGCCAGACAGCCGATCATCACCCCTGCCAGCACGATGTAGGGAATCTCCGCCAGCGACGTCAGCTGCAGTTGCGGCACGACGAACGCAGTCTCGTTGCCGAGCACGGAGTGGGTGACGAAGGTCGAGGTCACCGCTGCCAGAATGACGGGCAGGAAGCTCGCGATGGTGTATTCCATCATGACCACTTCCATGGCGAAGATGACGCCGGCGATTGGCGTGTTGAACGCGGCGGCGATGGCGGCCGCGCTGCCGCAGGCGACCAGGGTGCGGACGCTGTTGTTCGGCAGCTCGAAGAGCTGGCCCAGCAGGCTGGAACTCGCCGCACCCAGATGAATCGCTGGGCCTTCCCGGCCGCCCGCCTGGCCGCTGATCAGCGCGGCAATGCCGCCGAAGAACTGCACGAGGGCGTTGCGCAGCGGCAGCCGACCCTGGTGGCGGCTCAGTCGCTCCATCACATGCACGACGCCGACGCGGGTGCCGGATCGGGGAATCCGCCACAGCGCGCAGCCGATCGCGAGACCGCCGATGGTCGGCAGCCACATGCGGCCGAAGGCGCCCAGCGACTCGAAGTCTTCGGGACCGCCCGTGAGCAGGTGCGCTAACGCCCAGGTCACGGCGGTGTTGAAGGCGATGATGACGCCGCCGGTGATCAGGCCGGCTGCGAGGGCGAGAATGCACAGCTGTGGCAGGGCGTCCACACTGGCGAGGCGACGCCTGAAGAAGTCGAGCGAGTACGGTGTCTGTCCCGACCTTAGCGCCACCGAGCGGTCACAGTCGGGTCGTCGTCGAATTCGTGTCCTGTTTCACAGTCAAGGCGTGTCTGCGGACGATGTTCATCATAACCCGCTAGTATACGCCGCTCGATTTGGAGTTTTCGAACCACGATGGCAAACAGGGAATCCGATCAGCTGGCCGTCGATGCGCTGGGCGCTGACGTGCCGCGCGTCACGGTCGTGCGCTACTGGCCGAGCGCTTGGTTCTGGCGAATTGCCCCTTTCGTTTTGCTGGCGCTGTTTTACGTCGCCTATGAACTCGGCTATGCGGGTGGCGTGAGCTCCATCAGCGGTGAATCTCCGCTGCCGCGGTTAGGACGCAGCGCGAACGTCGCGGAGCTCCGTGCGGAGCTGGATGCCCTGCGTCTGGCGCGCGAGGTCGACGGCGCGGCGAGTCAGGAGACGCGCGCCAACATTCAGGGGCTGCAGACTCAGATCGCGACGCTGGAGGAAGAGGTCGCGTTCTATCGCAGCATCATGGCGCCCGAGGAACAGGACAAGGGCCTGCACATCGAACGCGTGGTGTTGAAACCGACGCGGCTGGATCGGGTCTATCGATACGAGCTGGTCATTGCGCAGCGCGCGGTTAGCCATAGTTGGCAGACCGGCGACATCTACTTCGAACTGCACGGGAACGATGGTGCGACGCGTCGTGTGCTGGCCTTGACAGAAATGGCCGAGCTCGAGAACTACCCTTTGGAGTTTCGATTGCGCTATTTCCAGCGATTTGCGGGAGAGCTGACGCTGCCGGAAGACTTTTTGCCTGAAACGGTGATCGTGACATTGGACGGTGAACGATCGGACATCATCGAACAGCGGGAATACCCCTGGGTAGGCTAGAGTTGCGCTAGCCTGGGCAGGGGTGGCGCGGACGACCTGGAGTTCTCTCGTCGGCATTGCCTGCAAAGACACAACAGACAACATGCGGAAAAACAAACCAGTGACCACAGCACCACAGGGCCTGGAAGGCTCGGCCACCCTCATTGCGAGCGGCACGCGGCTCGTCGGTAACATCAATTTTTCGAGCCAGATCTACATCCACGGCATCGTGGATGGCGACGTCGTGGGCGAGGAAACGGACGCGGCCGTGCTCATCGTCTGCGAGGGAGGCGTTGTGCGCGGTGAGGTGCGGGCGCCAAACGTTGTGGTCGACGGGTCCGTCGAGGGTAATGTCTATGCCTCTGGGAAGCTCGAGCTCGCCAGCAAGGCGCGGATCAACGGCGATGTGCACTACAATCTGGTAGAAATGCAGCTCGGCTCCGTGGTCAACGGCCGTATGGTCAGCCTGGCCGAAGAGCTGGCGGGACCACGGGCGGACAAGGCGGCCGCGCAGCACAAGCCGGCGGCGCAGGCCGCATCCTGAGCTGTCGGCCGCAATGCCGCGCCCGGTCAGGGACGTTGGCGTTCGACATAAACGAGCGTATCGGGCGCCTGACGGCGTCGCGCTTTAGTATCCACTGATCAACTGTCGCTTACAGGAAATCGCTCGCCGCCATGGAATTGTCAATCACGGACGCCGCTGTAGTTAAGGTTCGCGCGCTCATCAACGAGGAGCGCGAGCACTCGCCCGACGCCGACCTCGCACTGCGGGTATTCGTGACCGGTGGTGGTTGCAGCGGCTTTTCCTATGGCTTCACGTTCGACGACGGCGGTGCGGAGGACGACGATGCAGTCGTCGAAGAAGGCGGCATCCGGGTGCTGGTCGACTCAATGAGCTATCAGTATCTGGAAGGCGCGCAGGTGCACTACAAAGAAGATCTGCAGGGCGCACAGTTCGTCGTGACCAACCCCAATGCGGCCACGACCTGCGGCTGCGGCAACTCTTTCTCTATATAGCTCATTCTCTATATTGAGGGCTCGAAGCAGACACAGTCCGACCCGGAGGTCGAGCTGCAGCGTTCAGCGCTTGTAGCGGGTGATGCTGCCTAGCACCTGGGAACGAAGGGCACCGGTGACGCTGGGTGCGTTGCCCGCGCCGCCGCCCAGCGTCCGATAGGCGAGCCAGCCGAAGGCCGCCGCCTCAAGACTGTCGCCGTCGACGCCGAGGCTGTCGCACTTCACGACCCGCGTTTCGGCGGGCGCCAGGAGCGCCGACAGCCGTTCGCACAGCAGCGGGTTCTGGCGTCCGCCGCCGCACAGAATCAATAGCTTGCAGTCCGCCGCCTGTCGCTCCACTGCGCGGGCGATGGAAACGGCGGTGAGTTCGACCAGGGTGGCCTGAATGTCGACCGGCCGTTGGTCGCGGAGCTGGGCATCCAGCCAGTCCAGATTAAACTGCTCGGGCCCCGTGCTCTTGGGCGGCGGCGCCGCGAAAAAGGGTTCCCGCAGCAGCGCCTGCAACAGTTCATCATCCACCTGACCTTCCCGCGCCCATTGACCGTCGGCGTCGAAGGCCGCTTCCGTGTGGCGGCGCGTCCAGGCGTCCAGTAGCGTGTTGCCGGGGCCGGTGTCGAAGCCCACCAGCGGTTCGCCGCGCCGCAGCACGGTTAGATTGCTGATGCCGCCGATATTGCATACGGCGCGCGGCTCCGCGGCCTGAAAGAGATGACGATGAAAGGGTGGTACCAGCGGCGCGCCCTGACCGCCGGCCGCGATATCGGCGCGGCGAAAATCCGCTACGACGGGCAGCCCGCAGGCGTTCGCGATGCGGCTCGGGTCGCCGATCTGGATACTGAACGGATAGGGGCCATGGGGCTCGTGGCGTACGGTCTGGCCGTGGCTGCCGACCGCCTTTACGGCACTGCTCGGGAGATCGTTGGCACCCAGAAACTCGGCGATCCTGTGGCCGATGAATTCGCCGAGCTCCGCGTCCGCGCGGCCCAGCATCTGCCAGCTCACCGTTTCGCTGCTGGCCAGCTCGCGCAGCATGTCGGTCAGCTCCGGGTTCATGGCCAGGGTCTGCGCGGCCAGCACGCTCACCTTGCCGCGGCGCGGCACGCTGATCGCGGCCAGATCAAGACCGTCCATGCTCGTGCCGCTGATCGCGCCGACAAAGATGTCTCCGGCAGATGCGTCCGTCATAGGCTGGGTCTCTTGGCTAGAAGGGTCGCCGTCGTGGCTGTCGCTAGCGAGCCGCCGCTAGCTGTTCCTGCTCTTTGTGGCTCTGCAGCATGGCCAGATGAGGTTTGGTCTGGGCGCTGAAGCGATCGCGCTCGGCGTCGGGTACCGGCTTCGCGTCCGGCAGTTTGACGGTGCGCGGGTTGCGGTGCGTGCCGTTGACGAGAAACTCGTAGTGCAGATGCGGCCCGGTCGCGTATCCGGTGCGACCGACGTAGCCGATGACCTGTCCCTGCGTCACGCGACTGCCGCTGCGTATGCCGCGAGCGAAACGCGACAGGTGCAGATATTTGGTGACGAACTGTTCGCCGTGTTGCAGCACGATGAAGTTGCCGTTTGGCTTGGTGCGCGAGGCGGTGCGTATCCTGCCATCGCCTGACGCCATCACGGGCGTGCCCTGCGGTGCCGCGTAGTCAATGCCGCGATGCGGACGATTCGTTTTAAACAGCGGATGTTTGCGGCGCATGTTGAAGTTGGAGCTGATGCGCGAGAACGATACCGGTGCGCGCAGGAAGGCCTTGCGCATGCTGTTTCCCGTCGGGTCAAAGTAGTGTCGTTCGCCCTGAGCGTTCTCGTACAGCGCGGCCTGATACACGCGATTCTGATTGCGAAACTCAGCGGCTAGGATGTTGCCGTAGCCAATGAATTCGTTGCCAAGATACAGCTCTTCGAACAGTACGTGGAACTCGTCGCCCTTGCGTATGTCGAGAACGAAATCGACATCCCATTGGAATATCTGCGCGAGTCGCATGGTGAGGTCATCGTCCAGACCCGCGCTTTGGGATGCCATGAACAGCGAGTTTTCGATCACGCCCGTCGCGTAGGTTGCAAGGCGTTCCGGCTGTCTGTGGACGGCTTTGGCTTCAAAGCCGCTGCCGACTTTATCGAACTGCAATGCCTCGAGCGGACCGGGACTGTATACGAGTCGCACGAGTTCGTTCTCGGGCGTCGTCATGAAAGTCAGTCTGTGGCCGGGGAAAATCTGCTTTAGGCGTGATGCCAGCGGGCCGCTGGACATGACGTTGTGTAGCACCTGCGGCGAAAAGCCAACGCGTTTGAAAATGTTGAACAGATTGTCACCGCTGGCGACTTCTTCGATGTGCGTGATGAGCTGCTGGGTCGGCTGATCGACGACGGCCAGCGCGCGCTCGAGCGCCTGGTCAGTCGCGTCGTCGGCCAGAGCTTGGGCGTCGATGTCGAGCGGCAGCGTGATGGTGTTCGCCTCACCTGCGCGCCCTTCGGCGCGGGAGACGAGCGAGTCGGGGGTCGTCTCTAGATCGTCTTCCAGGGTTGCCAGCACACTGTCGGGATTGAAGCGCTCCGTATCGCCCTCTGCCGAGAACTTCGCCGCGACAAACGACGCCATGCCCAGGGTGATCAGGCACACCAGCAGAACATGGGTTAGCGGAAACACGCTGCGTTTCAAGAAAAGAGCCCCCGGAATTGCTGTCGGCTATGTGCGCAGTATTTGTGGAAAGTCCAGCGAAATCTGCGAGTTAGCTCATTATTTTATTAACCGACGCAGCCCAGTATAGGGAAATTGCGTCGCAATTGAAGCTGCCCTTCCTAGCGACACAAAACAGACGCGAACCAGTAATTTACATAGCTGATTCGCGTCGCCTGTCGCTGGTGGAGGTCACTGTCAGGGCCGGCCGCTCTGGTCTGTGCGTCGGTTCACGCCAGGCGCACAGCCTTGCCCCGGTGGTGGTAACCTTCGCAGCCCTGAACCCTGCAGCCGGCGCGGCGTGATCGTGGTGGCGCGGGACCAGCCTGCTCGGGGTGGCGACGGATACGCGTCGGCCGCCGCCGCGGCTTCGGTTGTCGTTCAGCTATACCCACAGACCTGTCATGTTCGCTGACAGACGCGCCCGGCATTTGTGCGTGCCCGGGTGAATCTGTCCCATGGAGTCGACTGATGCCGCTTGCCGCCACGCCATCGAGCCGTGCCGTACATTCACCGATTGCCGCCATGCGCGCACAGGGGCTGTTGGCCCAGTGTACCGACGAGGCGGCATTGATCGAGCACCTGCAGGGCGAGCGGCGCACCCTTTATTGCGGCTTCGATCCAACGGCCGATTCCCTGCATATCGGCAACCTGGTGCCGCTGCTCGCGTTGCGCCGGTTCCAAATGGCGGGCCACCGTCCCGTGGTACTGGTCGGCGGCGCCACGGGAATGATCGGTGACCCGTCCGGGCGTTCCGACGAGCGCAATCTAACTGACACCGACACCGTGCTTGCCTGGACGGCCCGGCTGCGGGCTCAGATGGAGCCGTTCTTTGATTTCGACGGTCCTGCCGCGGCCATCATGGCCAACAATCACGACTGGGCGGCGTCCATGGACCTCGTCTCCTATCTGCGCGACATCGGCAAGCACTTTTCCGTCAACGCCATGATCCAGCGGGAATCGGTCAAGAACCGCCTCGATCGCGACGGCGAGGGGATCAGCTATACGGAGTTCAGTTACATGGTCCTGCAGGCCATGGACTACCTTCATCTGGCCCGGGAGCACGGCTGCAGCCTGCAGATCGGGGGGTCGGATCAGTGGGGCAACATCGTCTCCGGCGTCGACCTCATTCGTCGCGTGCTCGGGCGTACCGCGTTTGCGGCGACTTTTCCGCTGGTCACCAAGGCCGACGGCACCAAGTTCGGCAAGACGGCGGGCGGTGCGATCTGGCTCGACGCCAAGAAGACCTCGCCCTACAGCTTCTATCAGTTCTGGGTAAACACGGCCGACGCGGATGTGCCGGCATTCCTGCGCACCTTTACCTTTCTGTCCAGTGAGGCCATTGCCGGGCTCGAGCGCGAGTTGACCGAACAGCCCCAGCGCCGGGAGGCTCAGAAGACCCTGGCCAGCGAGGTAACGCGGCTGGTCCACGGCGAGGACGCGCTGGCGGGCACAAGACGCATTACGGATGCGCTGTTTGCCGGCGAATTGAACGCCCTGACCGAGGCGGATCTCGGTCAGCTCGCGCTGGATGGGATGGAATCGAGTCGGATCATGGGTCCCACCGGTCTGTTGAGCGCGATGGTGAGTGCTGGGCTTGCGCCCTCGAACGGCGCGGCGCGCAAGCTGGTCGCGAGCGGCGGCGTGTCTATTAACGGCGAGAAGGCGCAGGACCCGGCAATGACGCTGGCGGCGGACCAGGCACTATACGGCCGCTACCATATTCTGCGGCGGGGCAAGAAGGCCTATCACCTGCTGGTGGGTGAGGGCTGAGCGCTGATCGGGGGCGACCGGAGACGGGACCGTCAAAGACGCCTTTAAGGGGCGATTTGTGCGCTCGCAGGCGGCTGCAATCTGTGGATAACCTGTGTGCTTTCAGAGGCTTATCGAGACAGCGGCAGAGCCCCCGAAAAAACTTCGATTTTCTTTGCATTAGCGCTTGCGGGGGTAAGGGCCGCATGTATAATGCGCCTCCCTTGCCTGACCGGGGTCGCCCCGCAGGCCGCTATTTAACAATGCAAACAAGCCATTCGTGTGGGCGCCTGAATAATTGACGCTGGCCATGATCGATTTGGTATGTGGAACCGAGTGAGCTCCCCCCGGAGCCCGCGAGAGGAAGCATGCATCGCAAGTCGAACAGAATAGCTATCTGGTCGGTAAACCGACGAACTAGCATTCATTTAACTGAAGAGTTTGATCATGGCTCAGATTGAACGTTGGCGGCAGGCCTTATACATGCAAGTCGAACGAGAAAGGTCCTTCGGGGCCGAGTAAAGTGGCGGACGGGTGAGTAACGCGTAGGAATCTACCCAGTAGTGGGGGACAACCCGGGGAAACTCGGGCTAATACCGCATATCTTGCTCTCTTATGGGGAGCAAGAAAGAGGGCCTCTATTTATAAGCTCTCGCTATTGGAGGAGCCTGCGTAAGATTAGCTAGTTGGTGGGGTAAAGGCCTACCAAGGCGACGATCTTTAGCTGGTCTGAGAGGACGATCAGCCACACTGGGACTGAGACACGGCCCAGACTCCCAACAAATCACTGCCATGCACCAAAGTCACATTTTCTTGGGCCGAACCACTTAGTGCTGCTATGAAGTGTTGGTTTCGCCATGCGAGTGTATGGG
>JBCCGT010000033.1:0-47983 GCA_039029135.1 Pseudomonadota bacterium
CACCCGCATCCCCAAACCCACCCCCCACCCCAAACCCAAACCCCCCCCCGATACGCCCCAAACAGGATCACCCAGCGGGGGGGGGCCCGCCCCCCCCCCCCCCCCCCCCACCCCGCCCCCCCCCCCGGCGCCAATCGGGGTGCCCGGCGCGGGCGCCCCGGGCCGCCCGCCGCGCGGGGGGGGGGGGTTGGGGGGGGGGGGGGGGGGGGGGGGCCGGCCCGCCCGCCACGAAACTGACGCGCTCGATCTGGGGGGGATGCGCGAATCTGGTGGCCCGCACGATCTCCAGATCGCTCGCGGAACGATCGACGCGGCCTGTGGGTGACAGCCGCACCACCAGCTCTACCTCACCGGCGGCGCTGGGCCCGAAGCGCACAGAGTCGGGCAGCTGATCCAGGCTGAAGTGCTCGACGGCGAGCGGCATGCGCTCGCCGGCCTCGCGCAGGAACACCAGCACCCGCGCGGCAGGCAGCAGATCCGCGGGCAGCGAGGCGCGATCGATCTGCACATCCAAAAGGGCGGGCGGCCCACCCGCGACGCTGCCTGGGCCGGGCCGCGAAGCCGCGGCGGGCGGTCGCTCAACGCCAGCGTCGCGCGACGGCGGCTCCGTGTCGCCCTGGCAGGCGGTCAGCAGCAGCCATCCCGCAGCGAGCGCCGCTCGCCAGCCGTCGCGCTTCGCCCGCGCCAACCCCAAGCCCGTCCATCGATCCGCCATGTGCACGCCTCGTCGGTGGTGACGCTGCGAGCTTGCCTCGATTTCGCCAAAGCCGCGACCGAGCAGCGCTCACTTGTAGCTCGAGCTACGCAGCGCATCGGGCGCGCCGCCGGGCGCAGGTATCAGCAGGTATCAGGCCGGGCTGCCTGCGGGACCGGGGTTCGGTGCCGGCGGAGGCTCCTGCGCGTCCGCGTCGGGACCGGCGTCGCGCTCGCTCGGCGGCGCGGAACGAGCGCCCTTGCCACCGCGCTTCAGCGCCTCGATCTCGGCTTCCAGCTCCGCTACGCGGGCGGCATCCTCGGCCTCCAGGTCGTCCAGGACCTGGCTCGCACGGACCTCGTCCCGGCGCGATTCGCTCCACGGGCTGTCGTCATCGGAGTCCGACGGCCAGCGGTTGAACGGGAACGGCTCGTACTCGGTGTTGAAGGTGAAATAGCGCACCAGTTGATACGCATACAGCGACAGCGACCGGCCGATATCCAGCAGCTGGTCGTTGGCATGGCCGCGTACCGCAACGACGATGAACTGCACCAGGGTCAACAGGAACAGCAGCGCCTCGGTGATCGACCAGGCGATGCCAAAAAAGATCATGAACAGGAAGCGGCGGAACAGCCCCCCTTCGATCGGTGCGTGGTGGGCATTGCGTTGGTGGTTCATCGGTTTCTCCTTGAGTGCCTGATGACATCAAAGCAAGAACCGGACCGGAGACATTAATCTTTTTAAATCAATAGGTTAAGAAATGTTGCGAGTGGCCGCAGTCGTGCCACCCGCCAACGACTGGCGGATCTCGCCAGCCGTCCTTGCCGCGATTGTCTGACGATACTACGCCGCCTGATCGCCGCGCACGGGATTGCCGTAGACCAACACCTCGTCATCCAGCGGCGCGCTCGGAATCTCATCGCGCTCGACGTAATAGTCCTGACAGTTCGTCCAGGGGGCCGCATCCGACTGCTTCGGCAGCCGCGGCGTACCGCGCCGCATGTAGCCGGGCGCGAAGTCTTCAGGATCGATGTAGGCCTTGGCGTTCATGCCCTGGTCCTGGGTTCGCAGCGTCGGCGTCACCTGGCGCATGCCGATCTCGTCCATGTGGTTCAGCAGGCGGCAGACGTAGTGCGCGATCATGTCCGAGCGCATGGTCCAGGACGTGCGGATATAGCCGAAGCTCCAGGCCATGTTCGGCAGCTCCGACAGCATGATGCCTCTATAGGTGAAGCGTTCGTTGACCGGCAGCGTCCGGCCGTCGACCGAGAAGCCGACGTTGCCCAGCCCGCACAGCTCGATGCCGGTGGCGCTGACGATGATGTCGGCCTCCAGCAGCTCGCCCGACTGCAGCCGGATGCCGTTCGCTTCGAAGCGCTCGATCTGCCCCGTGGCGACCGACGCCTTGCCCGTGCGAATCGCGGCGAAGAAGTCGCCGTCCGGCAGCAGACACAGCCGCTCTTTCCAGGGGCCGTAGCTCGGCGAGAAGTGGGCGTCGACGTCATAGCCCTCTGGGAGCTGCTCGCGTGCCAGCTCCAAAAGCTCCTCGCGCACCTCATCGGGCGTGTGCTGCGAACGGTAGTTCATCTCTTCGCCGAACTTCAGCGCCTTGCGCCGCTTGATGTTGTGGATCCAGTCGGCCGGCACGTCGAGCTCGCGCAGCTCCTCGATGATCGGCTCTTCGTTGGTGTTGTCCTGCGAGAAATAGTAGCTCGGCGAGCGCTGCAGCTGGGTGACGTGCGCCACCTGCTCCGCGACCGCCGGCACGATGGTCGCCGCGGTGGCGCCGGAGCCGATCACCACCATGCGCTTGCCCGTGTAGTCGAGGTCCTCCGGCCACTTTTGCGGGTGGATCAGCGTGCCCTCGAAATCGGCCTGGCCGGGGAACTCCGGCTGATAGCCCGCCTCGTAGTTGTAGTAGCCCTGGCACATGAACAGAAAACCGCCGGTAAACACCCGGGTCTCGCCGTCGATCTCTGCCTCCACCCGCCAGCACGCGTCCTCCGTGGACCAGGCCGCCGTCTTCACCCAGTGGCCGAAGCGGATGTGCCGCTCGACGTCGTTTTCCGCAACCACTTCGTTGAGATAGCCGAGTATTTCCGGCGCCGTCGCGATCGGTTGACCGTGCCACGGCTTGAAGTCGTAGCCGAAGGTATACAGATCGCTGTCAGAGCGAATGCCGGGATAGCGAAACAGATCCCAGGTGCCGCCGATGGCGTCGCGGCCCTCGAGGATGACGTAGCTCTTGCCGGCGCACTCGCGCTGCAGATGGCACGCCGCGCCAATGCCGGAGATGCCGGCCCCGACGATGATGACGTCGCGGTGCTCGATTGGGGGATTCGTTTCCGTGGCCTGACTCATGACGCTCTCTCCTGTTCCCGGTTCCTGGCGGCTCTCAACCTCTACGGGGCGATCGACGGTCGACGGCGCGCCCGCTCGGGCATCCGGCGCAAAGACCACCACGACCCCCAAGTCTAGCTCGGCTCGGGTCGCGACAACATGGCCCGCACTATCACCGAGACACGGCACCGGGGCACAGCGGCCGGCCCAGTCCTATGTCGGCCGATGCAACCGTTCAGCCGCGTAACCACGGTGGGATGATTCAGTCGCGTTGGGCACTGATAAAACACACAGCATCCAAGGAAAGGAGAAACAACGATGTCCAAGGTGCACAGCGCGCCACGACTGCGCGCACTCATCGCCAAGGCCACCCTGCTGCTGGCCCTATTCGGCGCCGGCTCACCCGTCCACGCCATGCCGTTCGATTTCGACACCGGCAACGCCGCCACCGAAGTCGTCATACCCGCGATCGTGCCGATCCTCGCCCAGCAGGTATCCCCCACTTTCGGCGACGCGACCCTGGTGCTGCGGGTCACGACGCTGGTCACCAACGGCTGGTTCGACGCGACGGCCCCCTATCACCCGACGGCCGTCGGCGTGTACTCGCGACTGGGTCGGCGCCCGCCCGCAGAGGCCGCGACGAACGCCAACATCAACGTCGCGCTGATCTACGCGTCCTATCACATCCTGCAGAGCCTGCTGCCCCGGGCATCGGCCAACTGGCGCGCGATGGTCGCGGGCGCGGGCCTCGATCCCGACGACGCCACGACGGACGCAACGTCAGCCGTTGGGCTCGGCAATCTCGCGGGAGCCGCGGTCGTCGCGGGGCGCGTAAGCGACGGCATGAATCAGCTCGGCGACGTCGGCCGCGCCGTTGTCCCTGCACCCTATCGCGATTATACCGGCTACCGCTCGGTCAACACGCCCGACTTCCTGCGCGATCCGTCGCGCTGGCAGCCCGACGTGCAGCGCGTCGGCATCGGCCTGTTCAAGGCGCAGCGCTTCGTCACGCCCCAGTACGCGTTCGTCGAACCCTACAGCTACGCCGATCCGAACGACTACAGCGTGCCGCCGCCGTTCCGCAGCAACTGGCAGCGCTTCCCCGGCGCCTATCGTGCGCAGGCGGAGGGGGTGTTGGCCGCATCCGCCGCGCTGACCGAAGAACAGAAACTGAAGGCCGAGTTTTTCGACGACAAGATCGCCTCGCTCGGCATCTCGGCGCTGTTCGCCGCCGTGTCGCAGGGGCTGACGACGCTCGAGTTCGTACAGCTCGACTTTCTGCTCAACATGGCCGCGTTCGATGCGGGCATCTTTGTGTGGAATGAAAAAGCCGAATACGACGCGGTGCGTCCTTACAGCGCGATTCGCTTTCTGCTCAACCGGCGTCCGGTCAGCGCCTGGGGTGGACCGGGGCGCGGCACGATCGAGCTGCCCGCTAACGAATGGCGCAGCTATTTAGAAGAGGCCGACCACCCGGAATACCCGTCCGCCTCAACCTGCTTCTGCAACGCCCACGCGCAGGCTGCCCGGCTGCAGCTCGGCTCCGACAGTCTGTTCTATCCGGTCAACTATCCCGCCGGATCCTCCCGCGTCGAGCCAGGCCTGACGCCGGCTACCGACACCACACTCGTGTTCGATACCTGGACCGACTTTGCCAACGACTGCGGGCAGTCACGCGTGTGGGCGGGCGTGCACTTTCAGGCGGCGGTCGATGAAGCGGCAGCCGTGTGTGGTCAGTTCGGCGATGTCGCGTTCGACTACTTCAGCACGCTCGTCGATGGCTCGTCGCCCATCCGCGAGCCGAGCGCGGGACGGGCGACGCGCATACGCTGACGCGTTGTGGCGCAGAGGATCACGGCCGACCTTGGGGTTGGCCACTGACCTTGCGCTACACTGCCCTGTCGGCTAACGCAGGGAGGAAACATGCATCAGCAAGCAGACGATCAAGGAAGACGAATCCGGCGCTCCATCAGAATACGCCTGGCGACGGTCATCGGCTGCGCAATGGTATTGCTCGGCTGCGGTTCGCTGCCGCCGGTAGAGGAATGGACTTGGACGCTCGATGGGTCCAACGACCCGAACAGCCCGGAATGGTATTCGGGTAAGTCAGATCATACAGGACATATTCAGTGGACTTGTCCCACCGCGCTGGGCACGGACGTCGGCTTGCTCGCCGGGCTGCGCGGCTACCCCAAAGACAGAGGATCGGATCGTTTCATGGCGCGTCTCGATGTCACCTGTCGCCAATACACGCACTTCGCGCCTAGCTTCACTCAGGTGCCGCCGCCAAACGGCCAGGAGCGAACGGTCTCGATGACTTCCAGCACCAACTTCATTACCGAAGACTCTGAGGGCCACATGCTGGCGATCGATCAGGTGCCCATCGGATTGATCGTCTATCACGACGGCAAGAAACACGTGAAGAATCTGCAGATTATCTGGGGCACCGAGGAAAACGGTGTGATCGAAGGGTACGTGAACTGGAATGCCGGCACTTCGAACACTTGGCAGATTACCCCGCCCACCATCACGCGCTATCCCGGCGTTGAGTTTCGCCTGGCAACCGGCGGGCCCTTTTCGTACAACCCGCTCAACAATCGCAAGGATCTATTGTGTCCCTCGCAGCGTGTCCTCGCTGGCCTCGCCGTGCGACAGAATGACAAGGGCAAGATCCGCCGCGTCTACTTGAGGTGTCGACTGCTGACCAACAACCAGCCATGACGGCGTGCGGCGCATGACCCACAGCGGCGCGCTACCTTCGACGACTGCCGGCGCACCGTAACAGCGCAAGACAGGGCTCTGTCGATGCGAGTGCGCAGCCTCTAGCGCATCGCGCGCCGGAAAACAGCCACGGTCGAGTTCAGAACGTCGCGATCACCGGCGCGTGATCGGACGCGGTCAGTCCATCGCGCTTCTTGCGGTAGTCGCGATCGATTTCTACTGCGGTCGCGCGGGCCGCGATGGCGGGCGCCGCCAGTAGATAGTCGATGCGCAACCCCTGATTGCGATGAAAAGAACCACCGCGATAGTCCCACCAGGAAAACGCCCGTTCGTCGGGATGCAGGGCGCGATACACGTCAATCAAGCCGGTCTGCGTCAGCGCAGCAAGTGCGTCGCGCTCGGGGCTGCTGTGAAACAGCGTGCCGTCAGCGGCCTCGCCGCCGTGACCGTCGAGCGCGGTGGGCACGATGTTGAAGTCGCCCGCAATGACGGAGGCGCTGCGGTCGCGCGACTGCCAGTGTTCAGCGAGGGAAGCAAACCAGTCGAGCTTGCGCTCGTAGTCGGCGTGCTCCAGCGTCTTGCCGTTCGGACAGTACACCGTCGTGTATTCGATATCGTCGTCGATGCGCGCAGTGATCAGTCGCGCGCCGAAGTCCTCCTGTCCGGGCAGACCAACTTGCGTCACCTCAACGGGTAAGCGGGAGAGTATCGCAACACCGTTCCAGCTCTTCTGGCCGTGGGTGACGCAGGTGAAACCAGCGTCCGCGAACGCGGCGTGCGGAAACGCATCGTCCATCATCTTCAGTTCCTGCAGGCCCACCACGTCGACGTCGCGGTTCGCGAGCCAGTGCAGGATGAAGTCGAGGCGCGCCTTCATGCCGTTGATGTTCCAGGTGGCGATCTTCACAGGCGCATCCTCCGTCCGGTTTTTCGCTTCGTTTACTGCTGCTGACTCTGTTGCGCGAGCCGCTGTTGTTGTTCTATTCGCGCATCGATCTGCGCCTTGCGCCTTCGTCGCTCGCGGGCGCCGCCCGCGCGCAGTGAAAACACGCCGAGGCACGCCACCAGCATCAGGCCCGCGAGAATCTGAAATGCCAGCGCGTAGCTACCGGTACTGTCGTAGATGTAGCCGGCCAGCGGCGACGCCGACAGCACGAACGGCAGCTCGACCAGCCGCAGCACGCCGTTGGCGTTGCCGAAGGACGCGCTGCCCATGCTGACCGATATCGCAAACGTGCGCAGCGGCGACATGCCTGCATAGCCGAGGCCGTAGAGCAGGCCGCTGAGCATCGCGCCGGTAAAGCCGTCGGCGACAGAAAACGCGGCCAGGCCTAGCGCCTGTACGACCAGTGCGAGCCAGATGGTCACGCGGGCGCCAAAAGCGTCGGCCAGCCAGCCGACGAGGGGCTTGCCGAGCGCCGCGAACAGCGCCATGAAGGACAGCACATAGGCCGCCCGTTCGGGCGCAATGTTCAGATCGGTCAGGTGCCCGAACAGATGCAGCATCACGGCCAGATACACGCAGGTCATCGAGCCGAAGATCAGGCCGATGCACCAGAAGGCGGGAGATCTAAGCAGCTCGCCCACGCGCCACGCGCGCGTCTCTTCCGGCAGCTCAACGACCTCGTCGGCGTGGGCGGCCACGTAGGCCCGGCCGTCGCGCACCTCGCCAATCTCCTCTGGCCGATCGCGCAGCAGAACCCAAACCAGTGGAACCAACACAACGGCAATCAACAGGCCAAACACCAGATAGCTCTGGCGCCAGCCGATAGTGCCGACCAGCTCGGTCACCAGCGGCGGCATCACGACCCCGGCGAGTGAGGCACCCAGCACGCCCAGCGAGATCGCGCGACCGCGCCAGTGGTCGAACCAGGAGATGATGGTGCGGTGCCAGACCAGATTTCCCATGCAGGTGACCGCGACGCCCATGCACAGCCCGATGACCAGATAGAACTGCCACAGCGCCGTGATCTGCGACAGCAGCACATAGCCCAGAGTCGTCGCCGCGATACCGAACAGCAGGAAGCGCTTCGCCGATCCCCGGTCCACGAGGCGGCCAACCCAGAACGCCAGCAGCGCCGACGTCGCCGCCGCCATCGAGAAACCCACCGAGATCGCGAACCGGCTGCCATCGGCCAGCTCTTCGGCGAGCGCCGGCAGAAAGATGCCGCGCGAATAGGAGTAGAAGCCGGTGCCGAGAAAGGTCAGCACGGCGCCTACGGCGACAATGACCCAGCCGTAAAAAAACCGCGGGCGCGACGCGCCGTCCGGGCGTGCAGGCTCAGACCCGCGCCGCGTCGCTGCGGCTGTGGAATCGGGGCGCTCGATGACGACTCCCCACGATCGACGACCAGCGGTCATTCTAGGCAACCTATGACGAAGTATCCCGCCCCACGGGCGTTGCAGCACACTTAACGCCCGCTCAGCGCGCGCGCCGCCATCGCCAAACGGCTGTTCACGCAAAAGTGCTTATTAAAAGTGCTTATAAAGTACTGCCAAAGTTGCACGTCACCGCCATCGCATCGCCCGCGCGGCCGGGCTAATCTGCGAATCTCATGGAATCGGATTATCGGTCGAACTGGACCAGTACGCAGGAGCGCAAGGCAGTGCACATTCGAGATCTTCAGGCGGGCCCGCAACGTTGCTTTTCGGCCGCCCTGCTAGGCGGCGCGCTCGCGCTGTTTGCAGCGGGCGCCGGCGCCGACCAAGCCGCAGACGTCGACAGCAAACAGCGGGCGGCCATCGCCGCGCCGAGTGCGGCGGACTTCGGTCACCGTTACCTGATTCAATACGAGCCTCGCGCGCAGCGGCGGCTGCAGCGGGCAATGGCGACGACGGCTGCCGCGACGGAGCCTGGCCGCGCTACCCGCTGGCTGAAGATGCACCCGCTGCTGTCGGCGGTGTTGAATCCGGACGAGGCGGCGCGCCTCGCACAAGATCCCGACGTCGTGATGATCGAGCCAGACTGGCCGGTATACAAGGCCATGCAGAAGACGACCTGGGGCGTGTCGCAGATCCAGGCGACCGAGCTGCCAACCACCGGCGCCCCGATCAAAGTCTGCATCGTCGACTCCGGCTACGAGCTGAGTCATCCCGATCTACCGCAGCTCGATCGCGTCACCGGCTGGGTCTATGAGGGTCCCGCGGGCGACTACGGCCTTTGGGACGAGCCCGGCGACCCCCACGGCACCCACGTCGCCGGTACGATCGCCGCGCTCGACAACAACATTGGCGTGCTCGGCACGCACCCCGGCGCGGGCCTGAGCCTGCACATCGCAAAGGTCTTCAATGACGACGGCGACGGCACGCCGACCTCCGTGGTGCTGGCAGGGGTCGAAAGCTGCATCGCGAACGGCGCGAACGTCATCAACCTGAGCCTCGGCGGCGGCAACCCCAGCAACGCAGCGCGCGGGGTGTACGAATCTGCTGACGCCGCGGGCATCCTGGTGTTCGCCGCCTCGGGCAACGCCGGCAATAACGCTTGCAGCTATCCCGCCTGTTATCCAACGGTCATCAGCGTCGGCGCCACCGAGGAGAGCATGGTGCACGCGGACTTCTCCCAGTTCACGGACGCGGTGGACCTCGCCGGACCCGGGGCGTCCGTGCGCTCGACGGTGCTGAACGGCAAATACGCGAGATTCAGCGGCACCTCGATGGCGACCCCGCACGTCGCGGGCGGTGCCGCGCTGCTGTGGAGCCTGCACCCCCAGTGCAGCCACACGCAGATCGCCGACGCGCTGCGCAAGAGCGCGCTCGACCTGGGCGCACCCATGCGCGATGAGGCGTTCGGTCACGGCCTGATCCAGCTCGCGGCCGCAGACGAGCTGCTGGGCAACGGCTGCGACGTCGGTGAGATCCCCGCGCCCCGCGTCGTGACACTGTTCGAGGGCAGCTTCAACGTCGCCGCGGAGGAGGAGTTCCGCGTTCCCTTCACGGTTCCCGATGGGGCATTCAATGTCCGCGTAAAGATGCTGGGCAACAACGACGCCGATCTGTATCTGCGCGCCGGCAAACCGCCCACCACCAATAAGTGGGACTGCAGGCCCTACGCGGAAGGCAGCGCCGAATACTGCCAGGTGCCGCCGCCGGCCGCGGCGGGCGAATACCATGCGATGGTGCGCGGCTTCGCCGGCTCGAGCACCATCGACCTCGTGATCGCGCACAACCTGCCGCCCGAGGGTGACGACGACGACGGCGGGGACGACGACGAGCCGGGGCTGATGACGCTCGAGGAACTGGCCGACCTGTCGCGCGGCAGCGGCAAGAAGTACCGCAGCCGCGTAGTCGCGCCTGCGAATGCCACGAAGCTGGTCTTCAACCTGGAAGACGGCACGGGCGACGCCGATCTGTACGTACGCGAGGGCAGCAAGCCGACGCTGAAGCGCTACGACTGCGTGTCGATGAACGCTGGCAACGCGGAGCGCTGCGAAATCGACACACCCACACCGGGCGCGACCTACCACTATCTGCTGAACGCAAACACGGCATTCAGCGGCGTGACGGCGCGCGTCGGCTACACGATGGACAACAGCGGCGAGCCGCCGCCCTCGTCGATCACGATCGATCTCGAGTGGGCGAGCAGCACGCGGTTTTTCATCAACTGGACGGGCGCGAACGGCAGCAAGGCAGACATCATTCGCAACGGTGAACGCGTTAAGCGCACGGCAAACGACGGCCGCCTGCGCGATCGTGACGTGACGCCGGGCGATCTGTATCAGGTGTGCGAGAAAGACAGCGAGGTGTGCTCGCCGGTAGCGGTTGCGCCGAACCCGCCCTAGAACGCGGCGCGGGAAATCCGCAGCGTGACGACCGCGTCAGCCGCCAGAGGATCCGATGGCATCGATCCTCACGGCGACCTCGAACTTGCCCCAGCACAGGTAGGTGTAGCGCACGTCATGGGTCGATCGAAATTCCTGCAGCGCCCGAAACTCGTGCGCGCGCCAGTTGGGATAGTTGAAGTATTCGTTGAAGACGATGATCGAACCGGGCCGAAATCGAGGCGCGAGCGCGTCGAGCACGGTCTTCGCCGACGAGTACAGATCCGAGTCGATGTGGATCAGCGCCACCTCGCCCGCGTTTTCCTCGAGAAACGCCGGCAGGCTGGCGTCGAACCAGCCGCGCACGAGCGTGACGTTCGCGGCGACCGGCGGCAGGCCTTCGCCGCCGAAGCTGCCCTGGCGCTGCGTCCAGCCCGTCCAATCTTCCGGCAAACCCTCGAACGAATCGAAGCCGTGCAGCGCGCGGCCGGGCAGACGCTCGGCGAGATGATTGATCGTCGTGCCCGTGCGCACGCCAAACTCAAGCACCATGCCCTCGGCGGGCGCGTGCTTCACGGCATGTGTCAGTACCTCGAACTCGTCGGCCATGATCATGGCATCGGGCATGGCTTCGGAAATGTAGGCCACCGTGTCGGCCAGCGCGGCCTCGCGCAGCGCATGGTGCGGATGCCAGCGATCGGCGTAGATGCCGTGCGTCGCCTCGCGAGCGTAAGGCACGCCCTTGCGAACGACGAAAGCGATCATGCGCTCGAGCGCAGCGGTGAAAAAGCGTTTCATAGTCCCGCATCATATAGGATGCGGACGCGCCGAGAGGACGCGAACTGTGCTTCGCATCACGCCTCGGTGTCGCTGGCAATAAGGCGCTGACGAGACCAACGATGGACTTCGCTCTGTTTCCCCACCACATCGCCGAGCTCGCATCGATCGAGGCAAGCGACGACGATCTCACCGCGAAGCTCGCGAGCCATGTGGCCGATTATTCGCCCGTGGTAGTCCGCGGCGGCGTGGCGGCGGATACGCTTGCGCGGCGGCTCGCGGCAGTCGAGGGGGCGTCTGACCAGGCGGAAGTGCTCACGCCGCTCGTCGACGACACGCCGCTGTCGTTCACCCTGCTCGGCGCTTCCCAGGGCGGCGACATGGGACTGGGCGAAGATCTGCGACCCAACTTTCGCAGCGACGATCGCACGACTTCCGCGCGCGACTTTATGCGCTACGCGGCGCGGCTGGCGACCAACCGCACCGGCGAGTGCGCGTATGCCGCATCGATTCCGATTCAACGATTCCCCGCGCTCGGTCAACTCATCGATCCGCGCGAGGAGATCGGCGGCCGGCCGCTGTGGCACCGCCAGCTCTGGGCAGGCAGCGGCGGGCACACCGTCGACCTGCATCATGATCGCCTGCTCAACTTCATCGCCCAGTACGCAGGCCGCAAGCGCGTCACGCTGTTCCCGCCGGATGCGCTGCCGCATCTGTATCCCGCGCCACTGCACCGCACCGTCGGCGGCGTGCCGCGCTCGCTGGTAAAAGTGCTGCGCGTGGACGCCGAGCGCTACCCGCGCTTCGAGTCCGCGCTCGAAAGCGCACGCGTCGTGACGCTGGAGCCCGGCGACGAGCTCTACATACCGCCACTGTGGTGGCACCACGTCGAGAGCGCGGGCTTCAACCTGATGGTGAACAGCTGGTATCTCGATACCGCCGCCAACACCGAAGACCAGCTCACCGCGGCTGAGTTCGCCCTGCGCCGCGGCATCGCCCGTACGCACAGTCTTAAGGTCACCGACGAACTTGCGACGCGCGTGGGCGCAGCGCTCGAGAACGGGCATGCGCACGAGACGCTGCCCACTCCGCTGCCGCCGAAGATTCTGGCAGCGCTGGATGAGCTGACGAACGCAACGGCGGCGCTGCCCGCACACTGGCAGCGCTGGTACGCCTTGCAAGCGCGCTACTACATCTTGAAGGAGTTCGGCGATCCCTACCCGACGCTGCCGGGTGCGCTGCGCGAGGTCGCGCGTCACATTCGCTTCGCCCGACCCATCGGCTGGTTGCGCGCGATCGTCGCTTTTCCCGGCCGGGTTCTGCGTTTCCTGCGCAGGCGCCTCGGCTCAGCGTAGGCGCAACCGTCGCCGCATCACTGCTGACGAAAGCCCAGCGGCATGCGCTGGATGCCGGAGATGAAGTTCGAGGCCAGCCACGACGGCGGCTCGAGCAATTTGAAGTCGGCCATGCGCGCCATGATCTCATCGAACATCGCATCGATCTCGACGCGCGCGATGTGCTGGCCGAGACACACGTGGGTGCCGGTGCCGAAGGCGATCTGGGCGTTGTCGCCGCGCGCCAGATCCATGCGCAGCGGGTCCTCGAAGCGACGCGGATCGATGTTGGCAGCCGCGAAGTAGCGCACGACCTTGTCGCCCGCCTTGATCGTCTGGCCATGACGCTCGTGATCGGCGAGCGCGGTGCGGCGAAAATAGATCACCGGGCTGACGACCCGCAGCAGCTCTTCCCGCGCGATCCCACGCGCGGCGGTGTCCGCGGCGCGAAACGCGTGCAGCGTGTCCGGGCTGCCGATCATCTCGTTGAGCCCGCCAGCCAGCAGGTTGCGCGTGGTGTCGCCGCCCGCGTCGATCAGCAGCATGAAGAATAGCTGGAAGTCCTGCTCGTCCAGCCGCTCGCCGTCGAGTTCGGCGTGCACGATTTGGCTCGCCAGATCATCCGCGGGCGTTTCCAGTTTGCGCCGGTAGACCTCGCTGGCGTAGCCGAACATCTGGCCAATTGCCTGCGCCTGCGCCCCCGGCGGCAGCGCGTCGCGCGCGGTGTGGATGATTTCGGTGAGCTTGTACAGCTCGCGCCCATCGTCGAGCGGCAGGCCCATCAGCTCGGCGATGAAATAGGACGGCAGCTCGCCCGCGATGTCTGCGACGAAATCGCACTCGCCGCGTTCGATCACGCGATCGACGATCTGCTTCGACAGCTCGCGCGCGCGCGGCGCGAGCTGTGCGGCCGGTCCCTTCGTAAACGACTTGGCGATAATGCGCCGAAACTGCGTGTGCTGCGGCGGATCCATCATCAGCATCATCTTGTGCGCGTCCTGCGCGGGCATCTCGGAGAGCTCCGGATCGTCGAGCATGACCGTCGGCTCGGACGAGTACAGATCTGAGCGACGCCCGATCTCCGCCACGTCGTCGTAGCGGGTCAGCACCCAAAATCCCGGACCTTCGGCTTCCTCGTGCCAATAGCAGGGCGCCTCATCCTGCAGGTGGCGGTACAGCTCGCGGGGATGCCCCGCCGCGAAGGTTGCGGGGTCCGTCAGGTCGATGTGCACGATCGTCTCGGTCAGATGGCTCGGTGGGCGCCCGGCTGCAGCAGCCAGAGATTAGCGACCCGCGTTGGCGCGCGCGCCGCGCAGCATCGCGGTTCGCTCGCCCGGTGTGATCACGCGGTAGCTGATCGCGCCAAACAGCATCTCGTCCCAGCTCTGCTCGCCCCAGGGCACATCGCGGTCTGGGTCCGGATTGGCGGGATTGGTTGCCGAGTTATCCCACGAGGTGCGATGCACGATCGTCGTGCCGGCCGGCAGGAAGCGCGGCTGCGCGAGCTGATAGTCGGTCTGCCAGTTGAAGTCGTAATTCGGCACGCTGAGCAGCAGCTCATCCCGGCCGTCCGCGAACACCGCGCGAAACTCGCTGGCCTTGCCGCGAAAGTGCGCGTGCGGCAGCAGGCTATACACCATCACATCGTCCGTCAGCGTGCGCCGTGCCGTTTCGGCATGACCGTTCGAGCGCGCCGGGATCACGATCCGGCGATTCATCAGCACGAGATTTTCCAGTTCGTGTTCGGGGCGCGCGTCGTACAGATACAGGCCAAAGCGCGAGCTGTCTGTCGCCGGCTTGCCGTAAGCGGTGTAGTGCATTTGAAATACGATCTCTGCTTCTTTAGGCAGAAACGTGCCCGTGCCTGCAGGAAAGGGCTCCGCCACGCTGCCGGGCACGTAGCCGCCGAGGCTGCCGCCGTTGCGGCGATTGACGCGGCCGTTCTCGTCACGCACATAAAACGACGTAATGACGTGATGCAGGGCCTTGCGATCGCCGGGCAGGATGTCGACGGCGCGCACCCAGGCGTCGCGTCCGAGCGGGTTTTTCACGCGCTGATACTGATAGGGCACGGTGCCGGTCGCAGGCACTTCGTGGGACGGAATATCGATCACGACGTCCGGCTCGCCGAGCGCCCATTCGGGCCAGGCGCGCTCGTCCGTCGTCAGCGGATCGGGGCCTTCGCCACGCATCGCGCCGGCCTCGATCCAGTGCACCAGCCGCGCCTGCTCGGCGCTCGACAGGGAACGGTCGTTACTGAAACTGCCGACGTGCGGATCGGCGTGCCAGGGCGGCATGCGCTGCGTGCGCACGACCTCGCGAATCATGGGGGCAAATCCGCGCACCATGTCATAGCCGGTCATGGCCCAGGAACCGATGCCACCCTCGCGATGGCAGCTCACGCACTTGTCGCGCAGCAGCGGAGCGATGTCCTTCGAATAGGAAATGCTGGCGTGGCTCGCCTTCAGCTTGCGTTCCGGAAAGTTGATCAAACAGCCGATGGCACGCGTCGATTTCGTCTCGACCGGCTTGCCCGCAACCATGGCCGCGAGGGCATCGCGCAGGTAGTGGTGCTTGGCGGCCTGCTTCTGATTCTCGTAAGACAGGCGATCGTCGAGCAGGCCGTGATAGGCGATGGACCAGTCGCTCGGATCGACGACGAACACCTCGCCCGTGCGCACGAGGCCGAGGGATTCCCCGACGAGCTGGGTGTCGTCGTCCAGCACGGGCAGATCCCAACCAAACTCGGTCACCTCCTTGGCGATCGTGGCACGCGTGTCCTGCAGATTGGAGTTCAGTCCGAGAAAGGCCACGCCCTGGCGCTCGAACAGCTCGCGCAGCTCGCTGAAGCGCGGCATGGCGTTGCGCACGATTGGGCACCCGTTGCCCTGCACCAGCACCGCGATCGCCTTCCTGTCCGAGAGGCGGTACAGCTCGTGGGAGGCACCGGTGTGATCGAACAGGCGGAAGTTGTCGACCCGATCACCGGGCGCAAGCGCCGCAGCGCCGAGCGACAGTCCCAGAGCGAACGTAGCGAAGAGAAGACGCAGGCAGGCAGCTGAACGCATGATCAGTCGATCCACAGTGACAAGGCGGTCCCAATATACCATCTGCACCGGGGCCGCCCCGCGAGCGCTGTTTGACCATCGCAGCGCGCGGCGGTACACCCTGTAGGGTCAGATGAACAGCAACCGCACAGGGAAGATCGCCTCATGACCATGACCGCACAGGAAACCATCGAACGCTTCTGGGAGATTCAGAACGGCGGCGACTACACCCAGGTCGTGCCGCTGTTCGCGGACGACGCGGTGGTCGTCGATCCCTTCTACGGCACCTTCACCGGCCGCGAGGCGATCGCCGGCTTCATGGCCAAGATGGTCGAGGTGATGAGCGCGTCCGACACCCACTTCACGGTCGTCGAGATCGCGGGCGGCGGCGAAGTGGCCTGGGCCCAGTGGATCGCCCACACGCCGCGCGGCGACATCCCCGGCTGCGGCCTCTACCGCGTCCGCAACGGCCAGCTCACCTATTACAAGGACTACATGAACGCCGCCGAACCCGGCGACGAAAACCCCTGAGCAGGTTGTCTTTAACCCGATCCAACAACGTGGCGGGCTTCCGGATCACCCCCACCCCAACCAGCTAGGAGAATCTAGACCATTCCGCGAGAGCGGAAGCGCCTGCGGACGCAGGCGCAGCCAGCGCTACGCGCTGGCATAAACAGCAAGAAGCGATTGCGGATGCAATCGCAGCCAGCGCAAAGCGCTGGCGTAAAGAGACTAAGAAACCTTGCGAACGTCCCCGATCGCGCGCTCGATAATCCCGAACGCGAAATCTGCGTCGCGCCAGTTACCGACGCGCGTCCACTTATTCGGCTCCAGGTCCTTGTAGTGCTCGAAGAAGTGCTTCAGGCGATCGAGTTCGATCTCCGGAATGTCCTGCCAGCTGTTGACCTTGTCGTAGAGCTTGGACACCTTCGCTGCGGGCACCGCGAGAATCTTCTCGTCGCCGCCGGCCTCGTCTTCCAGCTCCAGAACGCCGATCACGCGTACAGGCAGCACGGCACCCGGCTGTACCGGCATGCGGCCCATGACCATGACGTCGATCGGATCGCCGTCGTCCGCCAGCGTGTGCGGTACGAAACCGTAGTTACACGGATAAAACATCGGCGTGTACAGATAGCGATCGACAAAGATCGCGCCTGAGTCTTTGTCGAATTCGTACTTGATCGGATCGGAGCGCAGGGGCACTTCCACGATCACGTTCAGCTCTACCGGCGGATTATCGCCGACCGGAATCTTGTCTATGTCCATGGCACACATCTCGTCCAAGTCTGACCTCGCAGGCTAGACCGACAACTTCGGCGCTGGCGTGATCAGAATCACAGCCGCCAACTGCGCGAGCCTGCCGGGCTTGCACAGTGCGCCCTACCGCACGGCGTGGCCGGCGCCAGACGGCTGCAGCGATCGCTAAGCGATCGTTCGGCCGGCGTCGCCGTTCGGCGCGTGAGGCCGGGTAGTCGGTGGGTTAACGGGCGCGCGAGGATACAGCATGTCGACGAGAAAGGAAGCTCAAGGCGTCAAACGATCACAGCTTTTGCAGAGCTTTACACGGTCAGCACACGTGCCGCGAAGCGACGCGGGGCGCGGGCTCGCAAATCGGGTGTTGCGGAGATGCTGGGGCGCAGCTTGGCCGGCCGCGGCGGCCGCTGGATCACGCATCGCCTGTGACGCTCATCCTGTTGCGGGCTACTGAGCGCCGATCGCGCCTGCCGCTCGGCGCGTGACTTCTACACTTGCTCTCAACCAGCCCGCGGAGTCAGGACGTTGAGAGAAGTTTCGCCATCATCGAGAGATTCGTCGTCGCCAGACGTCGATGCGACGGAGCTCTGGAGGCCATCCGCAATCGTCGCCGTCACCCTGGTCGTCGTCGCGGCGCTGTGGCTCGCCTTCGTCTGGCAGCAGGTCAACACCCTAAACGCCCGCAGCGAACTGTTGAGCGACAACATCGCGGTCAAAGAAAAGCTGCTCGCGCATCACAGTGCGTCACTGGCGAGCATCGGCCACTTCGACCACAAACACGAAAGCCAGGGCCTGGCCCTACACACCCGCGTTGTCGGCCCCAGCGTCGTCAACGTCGAGGTGTTCTCACGACCGGTGGACCAAGAGGCAGTCGTCAGCGCGCTCGGCAGTCTGGACTTTGATACGGACGTCACCGTGCGGCCGCCGAATCCGACCATCCCTGCGGAGACGCGCACGAACGCCATCTGGTACGGCGCGGAGGTCGGCTCCGAGCAGGTGCGCCGGGTGGCGCTCGCCCTCATGCAGGCCGACGTCGATATCTTCGTGATCGAACCGCTGCCGGAATCGGAGGGCTCGCCCGAAACGATTCAGGTCGGCTCGCGCCTGTCGGGTCTGCCGCAGAGCCCGTACACGCCCGCGTCGCTGTCGCTCGGTCCCAGCGAGGGCCTGCGCAAGGTCTACGACCGGCGCCGCCATCGCAACGGCCACAAGTAGCCTCGGTTAGCCTCGATGCAGGGCCGCGCGCAACCTGAGGCGCGGCCGATTCTGCGCGCTAGCCATCCGTCAGGGCGGGGTCTCCGGCTTCTGAAGCCATCTCTGCCGTCGCCTCGTTGGCGACAATCGGATCGGTCGACCGCGACGCCGCGGACCTTGTAAAGGTATCCGGCAGCGCCTGTGCGCAGGCCTGCTTGAGATGTTCGACCGCCAGCCGCAGCCGCTCGGCGCGCAGCGGTCCGTCGGCTCGCAGCAGCACCCCACCCCTCGCCTGCGGCTCGGCCGCGCCGGTCGCATCCGGGTCGTAGCGCCAGGCACCTTTTACCTGCACGCCGTGCGCCAGGGTGTAGTGCAGCCGATGCCGTTGCACGGGGCCAAAGCTCGCCACATCCGCCTCGAAGCTGCCGCGCCGACCATCGCGACTGCGCTCGAGTCGCAGACGACAGCCCATGGGGCGCTCGGCAAGCACCACCGGGCGCAGCCCATGGTAGATCACCGGCTCGCCCTTGATCGTACGCTGGGTGCCCTGTGCCAACAGCTCGCGCTCAATGAACGCAAGCGTCGCGGCCGGCGTCGGTTCGCTCGCCGCGGCAGGTCCGGAAGGCGCAGCGGGCCCGGCCGCGAGCGACTGCGCGAACAGCAACGTTGCGGCGAGCAGGGGCCGGGGCAGGCAAGGCGGGACAGCAGACATGCCTGAAGTCTAGTTCGGCCTCGCCGGTGTGCGCGTAGCCGGATTCGACGGGATGAACGTCGCGAACCAGGGTTTCCTAAAGGTAGGGCGCGATCAGCGCGGCCAGCGCATCGCGAATGCGCTCCGGCAGACGCCGACCGTTGACCTCCTGACGACCAAAGCGCGCGGCGGTGGCGATCGCTTCGTCCGCGTGTGCGGCCAGTCGTGCGGTGACGGCGGCGTCGAACACCTCGATGCCCAGCTCGAAGTTCAGCCGCAGGCTGCGCGGATCCAGGTTGGTCGAACCCACGAGCGCATAGGCCTCGTCGATCAGCAGAAACTTCTCGTGCGCGAACGGCGGCGGGCGAAAATAGACGTCGACGTCGAGCCGGACGAGGCTCCACAGGTGATGCTTCAGCGCCCAATTAACCACCGGCCAGTTGTTCTCGCCGGGCAGCACGACGCTGACCTTCACACCGCGCAGCGCCGCGGCCTGCAGCACGCCGACCAGCCGCCGCTCGGGCAGGAAGTAAGGCGTGACGATGACGACCCGCCGCCGGGCGGCCGAGATCGCGCCCTCGATCAGCAGCGCGAGATGGTCGAGCTTCTCATCCGGTCCATCGAAGACCAGTCGACAGGCCGCGCCGGCCTCCTGCGCGGGGGCCGGCTCGACGACCAGCCCCGCAAGTCCCGCGCCGGTAGTGCGCTGCCAGTCTCGAGCAAAGAGCTGCCGCAAAGGGTCGACGATCGGCCCCGCGAATTCGAAGTGGACGTCGCTGACGCGCGCGAGTCCAGCGGCGACATGGCTGTCGCTGATGTTCATGCCGCCGGCGAACGCGCGCTGCCCGTCGACGATGAGCAGCTTGCGATGATTGCGCAGGTTCAGGCTCAGGCTGGGCGGCAGCAAGCGCAGCGGCATAAACCAGGCAACGGGCACTCCGGCGCGGCGCAGCGCGCGCGCGATCGTCGGCAGCTGATAGCGGCGCCCAACGTCGTCGACCAGCAGGCGCACGTCGACGCCGCGTTCGCGTGCCGCCGCGAGCGCGGCAACGAACTGTTTGCCGATCCCGTCTGGGGCGAAGATAAACGTGGAAAGCAGGATCTCGTGCCGCGCGTTCTCGATCGCTTCCAGCATGGCAGGATAGGCGGCTTCGCCGCCGGCCAGCACGTCGACCCGATTGTCGGGCTGTGGATGCACGGCGGTTACCCGCCAGCCGACCATCTCCAGCGGATCGGCCGGTGCGGCCGCATCGTCTCTCGGCGACGGCAGAAAGCCGCGATCGTCCCAGCGAAACAGCCGCGCACCCTGGGCCTTGCGACGCACCCGGTTGACGCCAAACAGCCAATAGAGAATCGGACCACCGAGCGGAAACAGAAACACGAAGGCGAGCCACGCGAGCGCCGCCCGCGAATCCGACTTGCACAGCAGAATGTGCATGCCGGATACAAGCGCGAGCGCGCCGTGCAGCAGCGGCCAAATCGGCCAGTCCAGCATGCTGATCTCGGCCACGCCGGAGTGTCACACAGCGGCAAACGCCAGATAGACAATCCAGAAGTTCATGAACATGCCAACGGCAAAGGCCAGCACACGCAGCGCCGCCACGTCCGCGATGTACGCAATCGGGTGCACGATGCGCGCGGCCGCCCAGATCATCGCGGCCGTCGACCAGCCGGCCGCGGGATCGACGCCGGCGAGATGCGCCATCAGATTGGCCGCGCCGAAGGCGGTCAGCGCCTCCCACGCGTTCGACTGCGACGCGCTGGCTCGATGGCCGGCGTCGGTAAGCTCCGACTCCTGTGCCCGCGGCGTATTGAGCTCAATCTTGCCGAACTGTCGCGACCGATAGGGCGCGGTCAGACCCGCAACCACATAGGGCAGCAGCACCCCGATCAGCAGGCAAATCAAAATCGTCGTCATGTCCTCTCTCCTCTTTCGACTTTACTCGTCTTCTTGCTCTCGTCTTTTCGGTTCTCGTCCGCCAGCGACCTGTTGCAACGGCCGCCGCTAAGCGAGCGACGCATACGCCGCCTGCAGAATGCTGAACCCGCGCGGGTCGCCCATCAGCCCGCTCTCCATGCGATTCATGACATAGGACACGCAGAGACGCGCGTCCTGATCGACGACGATGGTCGATCCGCCCCAGCCACCCCAGTAGGCGATGCGCTCGTTCGGCCCCATGGGAAAATCACTGCTCGTCAGGCCGTAGCCCATGCCGAAGCGGATCGGCACGCCAAGCACAAGATCCTTGCCGTTCGTCTGTTCCTCGAACACGCGCGCCGCGCCGGCCTCGCTCAACAGGTCGACGCCAAAGGCGTGCCCGCGATTGGCCACGGCCGTTTGCACACGCACGACAGAGCGCGCGTTGCCGTGGCCGTTAGCCGCGGGGATCTCGGCCTGGCGCCACGCCGCGGTCGCGGACGCGGACGCCTCGGGCGCCGGCGAGCGAAACGTGCGGGCCGCAATAGAGTCGCCGTCGCTGACGACGGCCGGCGCGTCCGGCGGTATGAGCTGGCCAATACGATCGAAGTGCTCGGGTCCCGTGCCGATGTAAAAGTCGGCGCCGAGCGGACCCGCGATCTCGTCCGCGAAATAGCGGCCGATGCTGCGTCCGGTGACCCGTCGCACCACCTCGCCGATCAGGTGCCCCTGCGTCAGCGCGTGATAGCCGGACGCGGTGCCGGGCTGCCACCAGGGCGCCTGCGCGGCGAGCGTGGCGCACACCCAGTCCCAGTCGTAGATCTGCTCGGTCGTCGACGGCTGGTCGAAGCCGGAGAGGCCCGCGCTGTGGCTCAGAAAATGTCGCACCTCGACGTCCGCCTTGCCGTTTTGTGCGAACTCGGGCCAGTAGTCGGCGACCTTGGCATGCAGGTCGAGCTCGCCGCGATCGGCCAGCAGCAAGGCGCACAGCGCTGCCATGGTTTTGGTCGTGGAATAGACGTTGACGATAGTGTCTTCCTGCCAGGGCTCGGTGCCCGCCGCGTCGCGGTAGCCGCCCCACAGATCAACCACCATCTCGCCTTCAAGGCTGATCGCAACGCTGGCACCGACGTCGTCGTGCTTGCTGAAGTTCGCCTCGAACGCATCGCGCACCGGCGCGAAACGCTCGTCGACCGTTCCCTGTATGGCCACCATGATCCCGTGCTCCTCTCTGTTCTTGTGTTCTTGTGTTCTTGTGTTCTTGTGTTCTTGTGTTCTTGTGCTGTGTCGCTGGGCTGCTCACGCGGCTCAGTCTGCTGTCAGCCGCCGCAGCTCGTCCTCGACGAACTCCATGCGGTCCTTGCCCCAAAAGAGTTCGTCGCCGATCACAATACTCGGCGCGCCGAAGATCTCGCGGTCGAGCGCGCTTTGGGTGGCCGCACGCAGTTCATCGCCGATGCCATCGCCGCGCACAAGCTCTTCGAACGACGCGCCGTCGCAGCCAGCGGCCTGAGCCGCGGCGATCACCCCCGGATAGTCGGCAATGCTGGCGTCGTTGCGCTCCCAGTAGCGCGCGAACACCTCGAACAAGTAATTCCGCTCGCGGCCAAGCCGCCGTGCGGCCAGCGCGCCGCGCAGCGCCGGCGAGGTCTTGATCGGAAACTGTTCGGGCATGCGAAACGGCAGCTCGTGGCGTTCGGCCCAGCGCATCAGGTCCCGGCGCCGATTCTTCAGCTTCGCCGGTGGCTCGTCCATCAGCACATAGTTGTGATGCCGAAACACGTAGCCGAGATTGAAGGGCTGATAGATCAGCTCGGCGCCGTAGCGATTCGCCAGCCGATCCAGCAGGTGCAGCGCAAAATAGCTGTTGGTGCTGCCGACGTCATAAAACAGTTCGATACGCATGGTCTTAGCCGATCAGCACGCCTTCGATCTCCGGGCGCGCTCGATAGGCCTCGCTCCAGCGCGCGGCTTGTGGGTGCGCGCTCAGGTCTTCGAGCTCGCGAAAGCGCAGGAACTGCAGCGCGGCCTGCAGCGTACAGTCCGCGACGGTCACGCGATCGCCCATGACAAACGGCCGGCCGTCGGCCAACAGACCGTCCACATAGTCCAGTCCGCGCACAAACGACGGCTTCAGCCACTCGGCAATCGTCGGGTTTTCGGGCAGACCAAGCGGGGAATTCACCGCGTGCGCATAGCCGGCGCTTGGATTCAGCAGCCGCACGTCGCAGACGCGTTCGACCGTGCGCGCGAGAGCGCGCGCCTCGACGTCATCGCCCCACAGGCTTGGCGTCGGAAAGCGCTCTTCCAGATACTGGATGATAGGCAGGGATTCGAACAGCATGTTGCCCGCGCTGGTCTCCAGCACCGGCATGGCACCGAACGGATTGCGGGCCAGATGCTCGGGCGAGTTCTGCTCGTTCTTGAACACGTTGACCATGATCTGCTCGATGCCCATATCGACACCCTGCGCGGTCTTTTCCGCGATATAGAGCATGACCTTGGTCGGATTCGGTGCTGCCGGCAGCATATAGAGCTTCATCGCCACTTCTTTCCCCTGCGTCTGCCGCGCGTGTCGTGCGCGGGTTCCTATGTATTGCGAACAACCGCCACAGTGCGCGTTGATGCGGTCGAGCCCCGTTGCAGCCGGCGGTTCGGGTCGCCACCACGCTAGGTCAGCGCCGGGCGCAAGTAAAGCGACCCAGCCCCTCCTGACACATCGATGTCAGGGGTTGCGGGTCAGCATCATGACAGCGGGCTGGTCGCTAGACCGTCAGTCGCGTACTCGCGGTAGCATCGGCACCGAATCACAGCTATCAGCGGGGACCAACCATGAGCTACGCCGCACCCTGTCCACACGACCCACTGGCGCAGATCCGCGACGACGTGTTCATCTCACGCGGCAGCATTCGCCTCAATCCGCTGGTGCGCATAACCCGCAACATGGTGGTGCTGCGCCACAACGACGAACTGACGCTGGTCAATCCTATTCGCTTGAGCGCGACCGGCGAAGAGGAGCTGAAGCGCCTCGGCAACATTCGGCGCATCGTGCGCCTGGGTGCCATGCACGGCATCGACGACCCCTGGTACGTCGATCAGTTCGGTGCCGAGCTGTGGTCCCAGCCCGGCGGCAGCATCTATCCCGAACCGCCGATCGACGTCGCGCTGGATGAATCGACCGAGCTACCGTTTCCGGGCGCCAAACTGTTCATGTTCCGCGGTACCAAGGAGCCCGAGTGCGCGATGCTGCTGCCCGCGAGCGGGTCGGAACCCGGATTGCTGCTGAGCTGCGACGGCATCCAGCACTACAGCGACTACAGCAACAACAACTTTCTCGCCCGCATCATGTTGCCTTTCATCGGCTTTCCCAAACGCATGCTGGTCGGCCCAATCTGGCTGAAGATCATGACGCCGGACGGCGCCAGCCTCCGCGACGAGTTCGAGCGCCTGCACGCCCTCGATTTCGATGCGCTGTTCAGCGCCCACGGCACGTTCAAGGCCAGCGGCGCCAAGGCAGCGGTAAGACGCGCGATCGATCTCGCGTTCGACTAACGCGGACAGCGGCTAAGCCCTCAACGCGCCACGACGGCGTCAGAGGATACGCAGAAAGGCCAGCAGGTCCGCGCGCTCGGAGGCCGTCAGAACAAACGGCTGGAGCTCTGAGTCGGCGCCACCGCCGCGAGCATAGAACGCCACCACGTCCTCCAGCCGTTCCAAGCTGCCATCGTGCATGTACGGCGCCGTGTGCGCGACGAACAGCAACGACGGCGCGCGAAAGGCAACATCCACATCGCCGACGCCCGTGCGATAGAACCGCGGCGGCACGGCGCGGCTCGTCGTGACGATTGGGCCGGACAGCAGCGGGCCGCGATGACAGCGGGAGCAATCGAGGCGCGGCGAAACGAACAACCGTAGACCCCGGGCGGCGGCATCGGGTAGCGGCTCGTCGTCGTACAGGTAGCGCGCGAGCGGCCCGTCGTTGTCGACCAGCGATCGTACATAGCTCGCGAGCGCAGCGACGACCGTATCGAGGTACAGCCCGTCGCTGCCCGGAAACGCGCGCTGCGTCGCCGCACGAATCTCGGGATCTCTCCACAGCGTTCCCAGGGCGCGCGCGTCGCTACCGAGCTCCGCCGGCGCGAGCAGCGGCCTGCGGATCGAGGCCTCGAGGGTCGCCAAGCCTGGCGCCGACCAGCCAAAGCTCGCGGCGTAGCCGCTGTTAACAAGCGACGGGGCGTTGAATTCGAGCAGCGCGCCGGCGGCGCCCATCGAGCGGGCGCGCGCCTCGCTGAAGCGGCGCTCGGGATCGTGGCAGG
Organism: Pseudomonadota bacterium; assembly: GCA_039029135.1. GTDB lineage: Bacteria > Pseudomonadota > Gammaproteobacteria > Pseudomonadales > Azotimanducaceae > JALZVT01. Next base: position 25,044 of record JBCCGT010000033.1, read on the forward strand.
TCGCACAGCTCATCGTGCCGTCGCCGGACAGCCGAACGTCCGCAAACACGCGCTCGCCGAGCGCAACGGCGGCGGTCGACCCGACTGCGTCTGCCGGATAGCGCTGTGCGGCCAGTCCCCGCACTTCGGCGCTCGCGCGGGCGGGCGCCAGCGTTGGGGCGAGGGTCAGCGCAAGGGCAACCGCAAGGGTGAGGCGCGCGAAGCGGATTAGCGCGACGGCAAGCGCAGGCAGGGGCTCACCAGCCGCCGCTGATGCCGCCATCGCCGGCCGCGCCGAGCGCGCTAACTTCCGCGCGCGTATCGAGCCATTCCAGGAACTGTCGCGCCCGCGCCGACGGCATGCGGTTGTCGGCGCGCTGCTCCGCGGCCCACGCCTGCAGCTTCGCCATCAGCGTGTCGGCCAGCGGTCGATCGTGCTCGAACAGGGTCAGATAGGAATCGCGCGTTTCAGCGTAGAAGGCGAGCGCGAGCAGCGCCTCGGCGCGATACTCGATCGCCTGATAAAACTCGGGGTGCACCTTCAGCGCGTAGTTGTAGGCGCCGATCGCGTTTTCGTAATCGCCGAGCTGGCGCAAGGTATAGCCGAGCTCGTTGGCCGCCTTGAAATGCTCCGGCAGCGCCTTCAGCACGCTCGCGAACTCGGCCTGGGCCTTCTTGAATTCGCGCTCGGCGCGCTCGTCGTAGCGCTTGGCGCGTTTGTCCTTGCCCGCGTCGCGCGCGGCGCCCGCCTTCTCCTGCGCCTTCCACGCGCGTTCCTTGTGTTTCAGACCGCGCTCATACGCCGCCTCGGCGAGCTGTTCGGGCGAGCTGGGTCGGGACTGTACCGGCGCGCTGGCACCACCACCACCGCCGGACGGCGCGGCGCTCACCGCGGGCACACAGAACAGCGCCGCCAGAACAACACCGACTATCGCTGCGCGTACCCGGTGGATTGTGGTCATGTGCCGCATTTCTATCTTCGCCTTTTTGCTGCCACTTTTACTCGTTGCGTCGTCCGTTAATAGCCTTCGTCACGATCCGGCGCGTTGCGCGAGCGTGCCTCGCTACAGTGGGTGCACACGCACCGGCAATTCCGAATAGCCCTTCACGAAGCTCGACTGCACGCGCTCGGGTTCGCCCACCACCTCGACCTTGCGAAAGCGTCGCTGGATTTCCTCCCACGCCACGCGTAGCTGCATCTCCGCCAGACGGTTACCCATACAGCGATGGATGCCGAAGCCGAACGATAGATGATGGCGCGCGTTCTTGCGGTCGATACGAAACTCGTTTGGCGCATCGATCGCATCCTCGTCGCGATTGCCCGAAACGTACCACATCGCCACCTTGTCGCCTTCGCGGATGGTCTTGCCGCGCAGCTCGACGTCGCGCGTGGCCGTGCGCCGCATGTAGGCGAGCGGCGTCTGCCAGCGCAGGATCTCGGACACCATGTTCGGGATCAGGCTGGGGTCGGCGCGCAGCTTGTCGTATTCAGCCGGATTTTCGTTCAGCGCGAGCACGCCGCCCGTCAGCGAGTTGCGCGTCGTATCGTTGCCGCCGACGATGAGCAGAATCAGGTTGCCCAGATACTCCATCGGCGCCATGTCTTTGGTGTCGCTGCCGTTGGCGAGCATGGACACCAAATCGAACGCTGGTTCCGCCTGTCCGGAGCGCTCCTCTTTCAGCCGCGTGAAGTACTCGAGGCATTCCAGCAGCGCCGCGCGGCGCACCGGCTCCGGCGTGGGTCCGCCGGCAAGCTCGCCCGACGTCGCCATATCCGACCAGTACGTCAGCTTGCGGCGTTCCTCGAACGGAAAATCGAACAGCGTCGCGAGCATCTGGGTCGTCAGCTCGACCGACACCAGGTCAACCCAGTTGAAGGTCTCGCCAAGCGGCAGCCCGTCGAGAATGGCGCAGACCCGCGAGCGAATCGTCGACTCCATCTGCGCCAGGTTGCGCGGCGCGACCGAGCCCGAGACGGTGGCCCGCTGCACATCGTGCTTAGGCGGGTCCATCGCGATGAAATTGGTGGTGTTGAAGTCCAGCTGCCGATCGGCGAGCGTGATGCCGGCGTCGGAAGAGAAGGTCGCGTGATCGCGATCGACGGCCATGATGTCGTCGAACTTGGTGATGGACCAGTAGGGGCCGAACATCGAGTCGCGGCAATAGTGCACCGGATCCTCGCGGCGCAGCCGTTCGAAAAAACCCCAGTGGGTATCGTCCTGAAAGCGCCGCGGCAGACTGATGTCGAGCGCTTCGAGCGGGTAGGTGTGCGGGTCTTCGGACTGGTCGGACGCAGCGACGGCCGGTTGCTGGGACGGTGCGTTCATGGGCCTCTCCTCCTCATGCTCTTACCCCGAGGGTCCCACCCCGTTCGCGCCGGCGCAAGTCGCGTCTGAACGGCGTTTTAGCCGGTGCCGTCTTGCTCGCCCGCCCGCCCGTCTTCGCTGACGCGTGCGCCGAGCTCGCGCAGCGCGGACGCCAACTCGCCGCCGTCGACCAATCGATTGCGCAGCGCCCGCGCCTCCAGCCGCAGCTCGGCGTGCGCCGTTGCGGCGCGCTCGCCGCGTCCGGCCGTCGCGCGGGCGGTCTGCAGCGCGATCTCGTCGGCGATCCCACCCATCGAGGCGTCGAGCGTGCCGTGCAGCTCCTCGACCTGCAGCAGAACCCGATCCTGCAGCGATTCCAAGCGTCGATCGAGTTTCGCATCACGCGCGTCGGCCTGGTCGTGCAGCGCCGAGTCGATCGCGCGGGCCCTGTCGGCGACGCGGGCGCCTGCGTCGTCCAGTTCGCGGACAACGCGCGCCTGCAGCGCGCCAGAACGCGCGTCGAACGCGGCCCGCGTATCGTCCAGGGCGGCACTCAGCTCGTCGAACTGCGCCGCGACCTGAGCCGTAATCCGGCGCTCGACGTCCGCGACCACGGTGTAGATCTTGGCCTCAAGAAAGGCCGCCCGATCTTCCAGACGATCGTCGAGGGCCGCTAGCTCGGCCTCGAACGCGTCTGCCCGCGAGCGCTGCGTGTCGCGAATCGATTGATTGACGAGATCCAGCGCTCGCAGCGTTTGCCGCAGTCGCTCGAGCAGCTCGCGCCGCACGCCGAGAATGCCTTCCCGCGAGCGCGACTCCACGCCGCGTAGCGACCCCCGCGCTTCCTCGATGCGCTCATCGGTCAGGAGCTCGCGCAGCTTCGCCAGCGCGTCCGCGCCCGCATCTGGTCTCCCGGCCGATGGATCGGCCGCGTCCTCGCGGCGCGCTGCGCGGCCGGGCGCCCGCGAGGCTCCAGAGTCATGCTGCTGAGTCATGGTGTCCCCCTTCCGTGACCTTGCTCAGGCAGGCCGGCGCTCGTGCGCGGGCCGGTGGTGGTAATTAGGTAACTTTATTGCTTATACCCTATGCGGCTGCCCCAACCGGCGCTAGCGCCGGGATATGGCGAATTGTGGGCGCCCAGCACACAAGCGCTTACATTAATCGGCGCTGACCGCGGCCCGCGAGGCGATGGATTCCCAGTTAGTGAGCGCTCGCACAACGCCCAGCCATCGACACTCGGCCACCGACCCGCAAAGCCGTGCGCTCAATCCCCGCGCCCGACGCCCGAATTCGCTACACTGTCCGACCCGCACCAAGCCTGGAACATCCCGTCACAGAATCAGCCAGCCAGTCCGTCGCCGTCGGCGAGTTCAGCACCGCCCAGGACGCGTCGCGCTCTGCCAATGCCGACGTCGACTGGTTCATCTTCACCACCAGCGCAGTCATCATCCTCGGTGTCTGCGTGCCCCTGGCGATGTTTCCGGACAGCGGCAAGGCGTTCCTGGACGCCGGCTTTCGCTATGTCACCCAGGATCTCGGCGTGCTCTACGTGCTCGGCGCCAGCTTCGCGCTCGGCGTGCTGCTGTGGCTCGCGCTCGGTCGCTACGGGGCGGTGCGCCTCGGCCCGGCCGACTCGCGCCCCGACTTCTCGACCCCGAGCTGGATCGCGATGCTGTTTTGCGGCGGTATCGGCAGCTCGGTCGTCTACTGGGGCACTATCGAGTGGGCCTACTACTTCACCGCGCCGCCCTTCGGGGCGACGCCCAGCGGCGGCGAGGCGCTGCTGTGGGCCACGGCCTATCCGCTGTTCCACTGGGGCTTCACCGGCTGGGCCCTGTACTGCCTGCCCGCCGTGGCCATCGCGTATGCCTATCACGTGCGCGAGGCCGGCACCCTGCGCCTGAGCGCCGCCTGCGCGCCCGCCCATCCTGCGCTCGGTCGCGGCCTGCCCGGGCGGCTGATCGACCTCACCTTCATGGTCGGCCTGATCGGCGCCACCAGCACCGGGCTCGGGCTGTCGGTGCCGCTGATCAGCGCGAGCCTGAACAACATGTTCGGCGTCGCCGAGAGCTTCGGCGTCAGCCTCGGCATCATCGTGGTGATCAGCGCGCTGTTCGCGACGAGCGTCTATGTCGGCCTGGACCGGGGCATCAAACGCCTGTCGAACGTCAACGTGGGGCTCGCCGTGGGTCTCGTGCTGCTGGTGTTCATCACCGGTCCGACGGTGTTCATCGCCGAGACGGGGGTCGAGGCGGTCGGCCACGTGCTGCAAAACTATCTACGCATGAGCAGCTACACGGACGCCCAGCAGACCACCGACTTCGTCGGCGCGTGGACGGTGTTCTACTGGGCGTGGTGGCTGGCCCTCGGCCCGTTCATGGGCATCTTCATCACCAAGATCTCGCGCGGCCGCACGATCAAGGAACTGGTGCTGTGTTCGCTGGGCTACGGCAGCCTGGGCTGCGCCCTGTTCTTCATCGTGCTGGGCAACTACGCGCTGTACGTCGAGCAGAACGGCATCGTCCCGGTGCTGGAACTGCTGGACACCAAGGGCGCGCCGCACGCGATCGTCGCCGTGCTGGGTGCGCTGCCCTTCGGCGGCCTGGCGCTGCCGATGTTCGTCGTGCTGTGCGTGATCTTCGCCGCGACCAGCTACGACTCGGCGTCGTACACGCTGGCCTCTGCCGCGACCCGCGACCTGGATCCGGACGCCCATCCGCCGGGCTGGCACCGCATGTTCTGGGCGTTCTTCCTCAGCATTCTGCCCATCACGCTGATCTATCTGGGCGGGCTGCGTTCGCTGCAGAGCGCCATGGTAATCATCAGCGTGCCGCTGCTGGTGGTGATGGTGCTGCTGGCCATCGGCCTGATGCGCGGGCTCCGCGAGCAAGCGCCCACCAACGGCTGAACCGCAGCCGCACGGGCGCGGCCGCTAGACCAGCTCGCCCACTGCGCGATGTGCCTGATCAATGGCTTCGTCCAGATAGGCACGCGCACCCGCATCCGAATTCGCGATCGCGATATTGCCGATGCGTCGACGCGCAATCTCGTGCGGCGCCTGGCCCGGCTCATAGTCCGGATCGAACAGCGGGTTGTATTCGTAGGCATAGCCGTGCGGCCAGCGATTCACCGTGATCGCGGCAATGTCGCGCGCCGGATCGAAACCGGCCGGCCCCAGGATGCCGGCGAGCGTGCTGCGCACGTCGCGCTCGATGGTTTCGAACGCGGTCGCCAGCAGCCGGGCGCGGCCCGCTCGATGCTGATCGCGCGGCGCCAGCCCCGGCTGGATCAGCGCCTCGGAGAAGTGCAGCACCAGGGGATCATCCGGAGACTCGGCGAACGCGTAGTCACCCATGCTGACCGGGAAATCCACCATGCAGTAGCTGTGAAAACCGCCCGGCGTATAGGCAAAACCCATGCCCTGACGCTTGACCGCGTGCCAGCTGTTCAGCGCCACGTTCGTGTACACCAGGGGTACCTTGACGGCCTGGGCGAGCGCCTCGCGCTGCTCGCGCTTCAGCTCCGGACAGACGGACCCGGGACATAGGTGCGGCACCATGGCGTTGTAACCCGCGAGCACGCAGTGGCGGGCGCGCACCCGGCGGGTCGCGCCGCCGGAGCTGTGGCGATACAGCACCTCCACACCCTCGCCAGCCGACAGGTTGCGGGCCTGCACGGCTGTGCTCGACAGCCGCAGGCGCACGTCCGCGCCGGCGCGATCGAGCGCGCCGTAGTCGATGAACTCGCCGACCAGTTCGGCCGGGCCCTGCGCCCGCGCGACCTCGGGGATCAGCCGCTGCACCAGCAGCCGAGCAATGCTCGCGTTGCCGTCGGGAAAGTGATGGATGTAGGGCTCCACCACCCAATCGATGAGCCGCCGACGCAGCCAGCGCGCACCCAGCACCCCGGTCTTGTTGATACCGGGCAGGCCAAACAGAATCGCCGCGAGCGCGGGCGTCGCATCCGTGCCCACCCCGTAGTAGCCCGTCGTCATGCGCCGCAGCAGCCGCTGCAGTTCCGGCTCGGTCACCCCTGCATGCCGCTCGAGAAACCGCTCGTAGCTGATCGAGCCGAGGTAGTCCGCAGTGTCCAGCAGGCCAACATCGGGCATACCGTCCTCGCGCTTGAGATAGAGATCTCGCAGCTGCGCGCGCGCCGCTTCCGGCAGCGGCATCTGCGCGATCGCGGCGGCGATGTCCAGCTTCGGATCGGGTAATCCAAGCAGCGCAGAGTCCGTCAGTGCCGTCGGCACCCAGCGCTCGGCGCCATAGGTCGCCGCGTCGAAGTAGACGCCCTGCGACAGTCCGTGGCGCGCGTGAAAGCCCCGATCGAACGCGGTATCGAAGGCATCGACGTCGACGGCCAGATCCGCCAGCAGGGCCTTGGCGACGTCGCTGTACTCGCCCGGCGCCTCCATGCTCTGGCTGCCGCCGTAGCCGATGACCCGGCGGCCGCCCACCATGAATTCGTTGCGCTTCGCGTGACCGCCGAAGTCGTCGTGGTTGTCGAGCAGCAGCACGCGCGCGCCGGGTTCGTGCTCGCGATAGTAGTGGGCCGCCGCGAGGCCGCTGACGCCCGCGCCCACCACCACCAGGTCGACGGCCTCGTCGTCGTCGAGGGGGTCCCAGTCGCGACGCCCTCCCATGGCGAGTTCGTGCGCAACCTCGAAGGAGCCCACGTGCGCGCCGCGCAGGCCGATCTTGCCCGGCGGGTAGTCGCTGCGCGGCCGGGCGTTCGCGGCCGACCCCGAGGCCGGCGCGCTGCCAACGCCAGCGGCAAGCGCGGTCACGCCGCCTGCTGCGCCAACGAGCAGGTCGCGCCGCGAGATCGGCGCGCCCAGCCCCAGTTCGCTATCCGTCGCCACGGCGTCGCCGGACGACGCTAGGAGGCGTGTCGCGCCGAGAGGGCGGCGATGTACTCCGGCCCGATGCCGCAGCAGCCACCCAGCATCGTGGCGCCGGCCGCGGCGAAGCGATCGCAAAACCCAAGAAACTCGTCGACGCTCATGTCGCGCCGCCCGCTGGGAATGTCCGCGTCGTCGAGGGTCCAGCCCTCGGGAATGTGCAGCAGGTTCGGATAGGCGCCGATGGGCAGATCGGTGAGCCCGCGCAGCTCGATCAGCGCCGACTCGATCGCCTCGGGTGCGGTGCAGTTGAACAATAGTCCCGCGAGCGGCAGTTCGGCCACGGCCGCGTAGGCGGCGGCGATCGTCTCGCCGCTGCGCAGACCCTGGCCGGGCTGCTCGTCGAGGGTCCAGGCGACGTATATCGGCTTGTTGCCGGCCTGGGCCGCGGTGGCCGCGACCCGCGCCTCGCGAGCGCAGGACATGGTCTCGCACAGAAACACGTCGACGTACGGGGCGAGCACGGCGACCAGCCGGTCGTAGATCGGCCGCGCCTCTTCGTCGGGCGGGACCAGATCGGCACGATAGCTCTCGCTCAGCGGCGGCAGGCTGCCGGCCACCTGCACCGGCGCGTCGGCCGCGTCCGCCGTCTCGCGCGCGATGCGCGCCGCGAGCGCAGTCAGCTCCTCAAAGCGCTCGCTCATGCCGAGCTTGCCGAGGTAGCTCGGTATCGTGGAATAGGAGTTGGTGATGATCAGGCGCGCGCCCGCATCGATGTAGTCCTGATGAACCGCGCGCACGACCTCCGGCGCGTCGAGCAGCGCCTGCGCGGACCACAGCTCCGTCGAACTGCTCGCGCCGCGCTTGATGAGCTCACCGCCCATGCCGCCGTCGAGTATCTGCATGACCTCTCCCCTCGAGTCCCCTAGAGCCCCGGCTGCGCAAGCCGTTGACTCAACAATTTTTGCCCGTCTCTTTCACCCACTTGGGCGCGACAACGCGATGCTGCGACGCCCCGGACAAGTATGGCAGCGCGACCCACATTTCCCTACAAGCTGCTGTCCAAGTCGCGACAGCCCGCCCGGAAAATCAGTCCTGATCAACCTATAATTCGACCAGCGGCGACAAGCTGCAAACGGCCTTAGGCGGACTTCGACAAACGCGCGGCGGTTCCGCGGAATAGCAGCGTCAGGATGACGTTCCTTTGGCCCTAACACCTTCAGCCCGGAGCAGCCCGGAGCAGCCCGGAGGGCGCCGCCGGGGCTGATCGTAAACCTGACAAGAGAGATGCTATGCCTGCGTATCAACCCCCGCTGCGGGACCTTTCGTTCGTGCTCGAGGAAGTCCTCGACGTCTACACCCAATTCGCCAAACTGCCCGGATTCGAAGACACCACCCCCGACCTGGGCGCGGCCTTCCTGACCGAGGCCGGCAAATTTTCCGAAGAAGTACTGGCCCCCCTGAACCGCAGCGGCGACGAAGAGGGTTGCCACTGGAGCGAAGACGGCGTGACCGCACCCAGCGGTTTCCGCGACGCCTATCAGCAGTACGTGGCCCTCGGCTTCCCTGCCTTCGACCAGCCCACCGAGTTCGGCGGCCAGGGCATGCCCGGCGTGCTGGGTCTGGCAATCCGCGAGATGCTCGGCACGGCCAACTGGGCCTGGTCGATGTACCCGGGGCTGTCCCACGGCTGCATGCACACCATCGACGAGCACGGCACGCCGGAGCAGCGCGCGACCTACCTGCCGAAGCTGGTCACCGGTGAATGGACCGGCACCATGTGCCTGACCGAGTCCCACTGCGGTACCGACCTCGGCATGCTGCGCACCAAGGCCGAGCCCCGGGCCGACGGCAGCTACGCCATCACCGGAACCAAGATCTTCATCTCGTCCGGCGACCACGACATGGCCGACAACATTGTTCACGTCGTGCTCGCGCGGCTGCCCGATGCGCCGGGCGGCACCAAGGGCATCTCGCTGTTCATCGTGCCGAAGTTTCTGCCCGCTGCCGACGGCGGCGTTGGCGCACGCAACGGCGTTGCCTGCGGCTCGCTGGAGCACAAGATGGGCATCCACGGCAACGCCACCTGCGTGATGAACTTCGACGGCGCGACGGGCTATCTGATCGGCGAAGAGAACAAGGGCCTGAACGCGATGTTCACCTTCATGAACGCCGCGCGCATCGGCACCGGGCAACAGGGTCTGGCCCACGCCGAGTTCGCTTTTCAAAACTCGCTCTCCTACGCCCGCGAACGGCTGCAGATGCGCTCGCTGACCGGACCTAAAAACGCCGACGGGCCGGCCGATCCGATCATCGTGCATCCCGACGTACGCCGCATGCTGCTGACCCAGAAGGCCTTCGCCGAGGGCGGCCGCGCGTTCGCGCTTTATGCAGGACAACTGGTTGACGTCGCCCGCGCGCACCCCGAAGCGGACGAGCGACAGCGCGCCGACGATCTGCTCGCCCTACTGACGCCGATACTGAAGGCATTCCTGACCGAGGTCGGCTTCGAGGCGGCCAATCACGGCCTGCAGTGTTTCGGCGGCCACGGCTATATCGCCGAGTGGGGCATGGAGCAGAACGTGCGCGATGCGCGCATCTCCATGCTGTACGAGGGCACGACCGGCATCCAGGCGCTCGACCTGCTCGGCCGCAAGGTCCTGGGCAGCCGCATGAAGCTGCTGAACGCGCTGACGGATGAGATCGGGGCGTTCTGCAAGCAGCACGCGCGCATCAACAGCGAGGCGCGCCACCAGATCAAGAAGCTCGCCGAATTGAACAAAGAGTGGCGCAAGCTGACCCGCAAGATCGGCATGACCGCGATGAAAGATCGCGAGATCGTCGGCTCGGCCTCGGTCGACTACCTGATGTACTCCGGCTACGTCTGTGTCGCCTACCTGTTCGCGAAGAGCAGCATCGCGGCCCAGGCCGGTCTAGACCGCGGCTCGGACGCCGGGGACGAGGCGTTTTACACGGCCAAGCTGCAGACCGCGGAGTTCTACTATCGCCGCATCCTGCCGCGCACGAAGACCCTGGCTAAGACCATGCTGGACGATCCGAAGGTATTGCTGCAGATGGGCGAGGGCGAGTTCGCGCTAGGGCTGTAACGCACGCCCTGCCGACTAGCCGACGCGCCGCGCGAGCGTTCGCTCGCGCAGCCACACCAGCTGCAAGCGGCTCTACTACCCAGCGCGCTGCGCGAGCGTTCGCTCGCGCAGCCATAGAAACAGCGGCAGACCGAGCGACACACCGACCAGGCAGGTCGCGAGCACGGGCGCCCAGACGGACGGTATGTCGAGCCGGCGCCCTTCATGGCGCGCGAACACGATCAGCACGACCGCCGCGATCGCCACATCAAGCCACGCCATGATCGAAAGCTTGCTCGCCAGCACGCCACCAACGAACGCCGGCACGCGCAGACCGTTGGCATCAATGTGCCCGATCAGCGCGACGTACGGCAGCACCAGGCCAAAGAAGCAGGCCCACAGATAGAATCGTTGCATCGAGCACTCGTCGCCAAAACCGCAGCTGCGCATGAGACCGTGCGCGGCCGGCGCGCGCAAGTCGCCCTTACAAACGGGCGCAACAGAGCGAGGCTAGAAAAGCGCAGCTCTAAACTCTACGCAGCGACCCGCCGCCGGCCAGGCCGCTGCGGCGACTAGAACGGCGTCGGCTCGCCGTCCAGCAGGCGTTCCAGCGCGGCCTGCATGTCGGCATGACCCTCGGGCTCTGCGGTCACACGCAGCAGGTTGGTGTGCTCATAGGGGTCGCTCGCATGGTCGTAGAACTCTTCCATGCGCTCGCTGCGATAGCGGATCAGCGTGTAGTCGTCGGTGCGCAGCGCCCAGTTTTTGCGCTTATAAGTCATGATCGAAAAACCGCGAAAGCCGTCGCCGTTACCCGTGAGCAGCGGATACAGCGATTGGCCGTAGATGTCGTCGCGCGGCGCGAGTCCCATCAGCTCGCGCACCGTTGGCTGCAGGTCCATCAGCGACACGACGTTGTCGACCCGCGCGCCCGCCGCGGGCATGCCCGGCGCGCTGATGATCAGTTCGGTGCGCGAGCCGCAGTCCCACATCACCGCCTTCGCAACATGGTCTTTCTCGCCAAGGCAAAAGCCGTGATCGCCCGCCGCGATGACGATGGTGTTGTTGGCGTTCGGGCCGCTGGCCAGCGCGTCCAGCACCAGTCCCGCCGCGTCGTCCGCGAACGCGGAAGCCGCCAGATAGCCCCGAATCAGATTGGGCCACACGCCGCGCTTCTGATCGCGCTTGAACCCTGCCGCCCGGCGCCCCAGCCCGCCGCGCGTGTCGGCACGATCACCGTCGATATAGCCCGCCGGCACCCCGATTTCGTCGAGCTCCCACAGCCGATACTGTTCGGGCACATAGAACGGCCGGTGCGGACGCCGCAGGCCGACCATCATGACGAAGGGCTGCGCGTGCGCGCGGCCGACCACGTCGGCCGCAAAGGCCGCCGCGAGAAAGTCGTTAGTCTCTTCGCGCGGCTGTTCGCTGAACGACGTGTTAAAGCGCGTCGCGCTGCGCTCGATGACCTTCCCGCGCGCCTCGGGGCCGCCGAAGTCGGGACCGAATTCGTCGAAGGACTCGGGATCCGCCTTGCCGTGAAAGATCTTGCCGGAGACGAAGGTACGGCGGCCGTAGTTCTTGCGCAGATCTTCGGGCCAGGACAGCACGTCGCGATAAGCCGGGATGTTGCGGAACAGCGTCTTGTTCAGGTTGGTCGAGTGGCCGGAGACGTGGTTGGGCAGCCCGCTGAGCACCGCGCCTCGCGATGGGCTGCACAGCGGGCTAGGCGCGTAGGCGCGAGTAAAGGTCACGCCGCGTTCGGCCAGCAGATCGAGGTTGGGCAATTTGGCCTCGGGGTAGTCGAGCCGCTGCGTGCCGAGATCGTCGATCCAGATAAACAGAAGGTTAGCGTCGCGCAGCGTCGCGGCCTGAGCCGCCGTCGCCACGACCGACAGCAGCAGAACCCCAAGCAGCCGTTTGACGCACAATGCCGAATGACTCACCGCGAAACTCCCCTGTTTCTTTCGCCGCCGCGGTGGATGCGCTTCGCGCCTGTTCAGCCCTACGGCTGACAATCACAGCGGCCAAACCCATCCTGACGACGGATTTATGACAATTTTGTTGACTTGTTAGTCTAGCAACAATGACGGCGAGCGCCTACGGCGACGAGCGCCGCTGTCGAGGGACCTCCCCGTGACAGCGCAGGGTGGTGGCGGGCAAAGAGCGGGCAAAGAACGGGCAGGGAGAACGAGCAGAGAGAACGGGCGGAATAGCGCTAGCGAAACGACAGCAGCAGCGCGCCGGACCGGGACAAGATCGTCCGCGCGCCGGCTACGGGTTCGTTCTGGCGGACTCGAATACCAGACCCGCGTCGGGGTCATCGAAAGTGGCCTGATGAAACTTGCCTTCGCTGCGCGCAACGATCGCCGCAACGGTGCCGTCGCCGGTGATGTTGACGACGGTGCGCATCATGTCGAGCAACCGATCAACGCCAATGATGAGCGCAATACCTTCGACCGGCAGCCCGACCTGCTCGAGCACCAACGCCAGCATGATCAGGCCGACGCCGGGCACGCCGGCGGTACCGATCGACGCCAGCGTCGCGGTGAGCACCACCATCAGGTAATCCGTCACGGTCAGGTCGACCGCAAAGAACTGCGCGATGAACACGGTGGCGACGCCCTGCATGATGGCCGTGCCGTCCATGTTGATGGTCGCACCCATCGGCACGACGAAGGACGCGACCTCTTTGTCGACGCCAACGCGCTGCTCGACCGTGCGCATCGTCACGGGCAGGGTCGCAGCGGAGGAAGAGGTAGAGAACGCGACCAACATGGGCTCGCGCATTTTGCGCAGAAATCTCACGGGGTTCAGTCGGCCGAGCGTCGTCAGCAGCGTCGGGATCGTCACCGCGGCGTGGATCGCGAGCGCGAGCACGACGGTGAAGAAATACACCCCGAGCTTGCCGATCTCCTGCCAGCTCATCTCGGCGAACAGTTTCACCATCAAACAGAACACGCCGTAGGGCGCGAGCCGGATCAACATGGTGACGAGCGCCATGATGACTTCGTTCAGATCTTCGAAGAACGCGCGTATGCGCCCGCCGGGTTCGCCCGCGTGCGTTATCGCCACCCCAAACAGCAGGGCGAACACGATGATCTGCAGCATCTTCCCTTCGGCCATCGCCGCGACCGGATTGGTCGGAAAGATGTCGATGAACGTCTCTTTGATGCTCTGCGCCGACTTCGGCGCAAAGTCGCTCGCCTCCTGAGCGAACTGCGTGCCTTCTCCCGGACCGATCAGGATGGCCAGCGTCAGCGCGAGCGTAATCGCGAGCGCGGTCGTGAGCAGATACAGCGCCAGGGTCTTCGCGCCCATGCGCCCGAGGTTGGCGCCCGACAGGCTGCTCGCGCCGCACACCAGCGAGACAAACACCAGCGGCACGACCATCAGCTTCAGCGAGTTCACGAAGATCGCGCCGCCGACCTCGATGATGCCGTGCGTGAAGTAGGTATCGAGAACGGTGCCGGGACCGAAGCCCAGCGTCTGTATGAGCCAGCCGAGGACGGCCCCGGCGACCATGGCGATGAGTATGCGTAGCGTGAGGTTCACGAGCGGACGACCTCCCGGAGGCAGACAGAGTTGCGGATCAGGCCTCGATCATCTCGAAGTCTTCCTTACTGACGCCGCATTCCGGACACACGAAGTCTTCGGGCACGTCTTCCCATTTCGTCCCGGGCTCGATGCCCTCTTCTTCGCAGCCCTCGGCCTCGTCATAGATCCAACCGCAGACGATGCATTGCCACTTGCGCATGTCGTTGTTCCTGCCCCCTGAATTCATCCTCGGGGCCGTTTTGGCGCGCATCCAACAAGGCGTACGCCGGCCACCGCGAGGCCGGTAAGCTACGCGGCAGACCCGAAAAAATCAAACCGTTTCCACAACTTACGCGCATTGGCTACAATGCCGCGCCGCCACTAAATCCCCGCCGTGCACCGCCTTACTCTCTACGCCCAACTCATGCGTATCGACCGACCCGTCGGCACGCTGCTGTTGCTGTGGCCCACGTTGGCGGCGGTGGTTCTCGCCGGTCGCGGCGAGATTGACTGGCGCCTGATCAGCATCTTTACCATCGGCACATTCGTCATGCGCAGCGCGGGCTGCGTGGTCAACGACATCCTCGATCGCAACGTGGATCCGTACGTGCAGCGCACCCGCAACCGGCCGCTCGCCCGGCGTGCCATCGGCGTCGGCGAGGCGATCCTGCTCGCCGCCGCGCTGCTCGCCATCGCGCTGCTGCTGGCCGTGCAGCTCAAACCCGTCACGCTCGGCTGGGCGCTCGCGGGCGGCCTGATCGCCATCGCGTACCCGCTCGCCAAGCGCGTGACCTACTTGCCGCAGGTGGTGCTGGGCGTTGCTTTCAGCTGGGGCATCCTGCTCGCCTTCGTCGAGCTGCACGACGCGGTGCCGGATACCGGTTGGATCATGTTCATCGGCAGCCTGCTGTGGATCGTCGCGTACGACACGTTCTATGCCCTCGTCGATCGCAAAGACGACCTGCAGATCGGCGTGCGCTCCACGGCGGTGCTGTTCGGCGAGGGCGCCGTCGCCATCATCGCGCTGCTGCAGATCTGCACGCTCGTCGTCTGGTATCTGGTCGGCTACACCGCCGAGTTTGGCCTGCCCTATCACGTGGCGCTGATCGCGATCGCGGGACTGTTCCTGCACCAGCAGACCATGGTGCGCATCAATCCGAGCCTGAAAGGCGATCACGACACGCGTCAGCGGCGCGCCTACCTGCGCGCCTTCCGCAGCAATACCTGGGTGGGCTTCGCGCTGCTCCTGGGCATCCTCGGCGAGTATCTGTTGCCGGGACTGCAGGCCTGAATCGATGCACGCGATAGACGCCATCACACAGGCGGTCGGGCGCGTGCTCGCGATCTGTTTTCCCATCATGGTGCTGCTGACGGCAGGCATCGTTGCGGCCCGCTACCTGTTCGACGCCGGCGCCATCGCCGTGCAGGAGGCCGTGATGTACCTGCACGCCGCGACCGTGATGCTCGGCCTGGGCTACGCCCTGCGGCACGACGCGCACGTGCGGGTCGACGTGCTGGCCAACAGACTCGGCCCGCGCGCGCGGGCCGCCGTCGAGCTCGCGGGCCACCTGCTGTTTCTGCTGCCGGTGACGGTCGCCGTCATCTGGTTCTGCTGGGACTACGTCGCCGCGTCCTGGCGCATCCGCGAGGGCTCGCCCGAGGTCGGCGGTATCCCAGGGGTATTTCTGCTCAAAACGCTATTGCCGCTCGGCGCGGCGCTCCTGCTGCTGCAGGGCGTTGCGGAAACCCTGCGCACGCTAACGAAACTGCGAACGCTGCGGTGAGCGGCACCTACCCGCTGCTGATGTTCGCCGCCGTCTTCGCGGCGCTGCTGGTGGGGTATCCGGTCGCGCTGACGCTGGCCGGTGTCGCGCTGCTGTTCGCAGCACTCGGCGCGGCTACCGGCGCCTTCAATCCCGGCGACTTCGGTTTTCTGCCCGGTCGGTTGTTCGGCATTCTGAACAACCAGACGCTGATCGCCGTGCCCCTGTTTGTGTTCATGGGTGTCACGCTGGAAAAGACGCGCATCGCCGAGGATTTGCTCGCGGCACTTAGCGCCGCGCTCGGGCGCGCGCGGGGCGGCCTGGCCATCGCAGTTGTTCTGGTCGGCGCGCTGCTCGCGGCGAGCACCGGCATCGTCGGCGCGACGGTCGTCACGCTGGGACTGCTCGCGCTGCCCAGCATGCAGCGGGCGGGCTATCCCCACGACCTGGCCACCGGCACCGTGGCGGCAACCGGCACGCTTGGCCAGATCATTCCGCCGAGCATCGCGCTGGTGCTGTTGGGCGACGTGATCTCCAACGCCTATCAGCAGGCTCAGCTATCTGCCGGCGTGTTCTCGCCCAAGCCCGTCTCCGTCGCCGATCTGTTCGCCGGCGCGATCCTGCCGGGACTGATCCTGGTCGCGCTCTATCTCGCCTGGCTCATGTATCGCGCTCGCGCGGGGGCCAGCCTGCCGCGCGGCGAGCCGCGGCGCTCGGACGTCTCGCTGCTGCGCAGCCTCTTCGCACCGCTGGCGCTGATCTTCGCGGTGCTGGGATCGATTCTGTTCGGGCTCGCGACCCCGACAGAGGCAGCAGGCGTCGGCGCCGCAGGCGCGCTGTTGCTGGCCGGGATCGGCGGCAATCTGAACGTCACTGCACTGCGCGACATCAGCGACTCGACGCTGAAGACGACCGCGATGGTGTTCTTCATTCTGATCGGCGCCTCGATCTTCTCGCTCGTGTTTCGCGGCTTCGGCGGCGACGAGTGGGTGCACGCGCTGTTCGAAGGCATGCCCGGCGGCAAGTGGGGCGCGCTCGCGATCGTGATGCTGGTCGTATTCCTGCTCGGCTTCATGCTCGACTTTATCGAGATCACCTTCGTCGTCGTGCCGATCGTCGCGCCCGCGCTGCTGGCGATGGGGTTCGATCCGGTGTGGCTAGGGATCATGCTGGCGATCAATCTGCAGACGTCTTTTCTGACGCCGCCGTTTGGATTTGCGCTGTTCTATCTGCGCGGCGTCACGCCAGACGAGATACCGACGAGCGCGATCTATAGCGGCGTGGTGCCGTTCATCGCGCTGCAGCTATTGTTGCTGGTCCTGCTGATCCTGTGGCCGGCACTGGCCACGCACCTGCCCGCGTTGCTCTAGTTGGGCTCAGCCGTCGCTCGGCCGCTCTGCGTTCAGCGTGCCGTTGCCGGGCGTAACGAACAGCAGGGTCGTCTGCGCGTGCGGGCGGGCGGTGTGCCACACGCCGCTGGGTACCATCACGTAGCTGCCCGGTTCGCGCACGCGCACCACCGCGTCTTCGCCGGCGGGGTTGTACAGCACAAAGTCGGTGTCGCCGTCCAACAGGTACACGAACTCATCGCCCTCGGGGTGCATCTCCCAGGTCGGCCAGGCATCACCGAAGGTGAATTTCTGGATCAGCACGTGCCCCGCGAAGCCGTCGAACTCGTCGTCGAGCTCCTGATAGAAACTGGGCGTGCGCGCCTTGGTCGCCGCCGTGTTGTCCGGACGGAAAATGAGCGCGGTGCTGTCCAGATTGAAAGGTCCCGGTTCGATCGGCATGGCTCCCCTCCCTGCGTGATCCGATGGGTATGCCTCAGCTTAGCAGGCGCACCCCCAACGCCGCGCGCGCGGCGATCCATGCTCGCCGGCGATCGTTTACGCTATTCTCAGCGGTCGGCGGGCGCGCCGAGAAAGGCAAAGAGAGACCGAGAAAGAGAGGGACACACCATGAGCCTGACCCAAGCCATCGCCCAGGGCGAGCAGGTCGACCTGATCGCCACGACCATCGGCGCGCACTTGGAACATGTCGCCGCGAAGGACCCGGACCACCCCGCGCTGATCATGCCGCACCAGGGCATCCGCTGGAGCTACGGCGATTTCGTCACCGAGGTGGACCGGCTGGCGACGGGGCTGCTGGCGTTGGGGATAGAGCCCGGCGATCGGGTCGGCATTTGGTCACCCAACCGCTACGAGTGGGTCCTGACCCAGTTCGCTACGGCCAAGATGGGCGCCATCCTCGTCTGCATCAACCCCGCGTATCGCCTGTATGAGCTGGAGTACGCGCTGAACAAGGTCGGCTGCAAGGCGATCATCGCCGCCGAGAGTTTCAAGACCAGCTATTACCTGCAGATGCTGCAGGAGCTGGCGCCAGAGCTTGCGGACTGCGCTCCGGGCAAGCTCGAAGCGGTCAAGCTGCCGCACCTGAGCCACGTGATTCGCATGGGCGATGCGCCCACCCAGGGTATGTTCAATTTCGATTCGGTGTGCGAACTCGGCGGCACCGCAGAACATGCGCGGCTTGCCGACATCGGCGCCGGCCTGAACCCGGGCGACGCCATCAACATTCAGTTCACCAGCGGCACCACCGGCAACCCCAAGGGTGCAACGCTGTCGCACACCAACATTCTGAACAATGCCTACTTCGCGGCCCGCACCATGCGCCTGACGGCGGCGGACAGGCTGTGCATACCCGTGCCGATGTACCACTGTTTCGGCATGGTCCTCGGCACGCTCGCCTGCGTCGCCCACGGTGCCACCATGGTGTTGCCCTGCGAAGTGTTCGACCCGCAGCCGGTGCTGCAGGCCGTGCAGGACGAACGCTGCACCGCACTGCACGGCGTGCCGACCATGTTCATCGCCGAGCTCGACCTGCCGAACTTCAAGGACTACGACGTCAGCACGCTGCGCACCGGCATCATCGCGGGCTCCACCTGTCCTATCGAGCTGATGAAACGCCTGATCGATGAAATGGATCTGACCGAGATCGTCATCGGCTACGGCCAGACCGAGTGCAGTCCGATCGATACGATGACCGCCATCGACGATTCGTTCGAGGCGCGCGTCACCACCGTCGGCCGACCCCACACCAACTGGGAAATCAAGATCACGCTGGAAGACGGCAGCACCGCCGGCATCGGCGCGACCGGCGAAGTCTGCGCGCGCGGCTACGGTGTCATGCAGGGCTACTGGGACGACGACGAGCGCACGGCCGACACCATCGACGCCGAGGGCTGGCTGCATTCCGGCGATCTCGGCGAGATGGACGAGAACGGTTACGTGAAGATCACCGGTCGCATCAAGGACATGATCATTCGCGGCGGCGAAAACGTGTACCCGCGCGAGATCGAGGAGTTCCTCTACACGCACCCCGCGATCCAGGAGGTGCAGGTATTCGGCGTGCCGGACGCGAAGTACGGCGAACAGGTAGCCGCCTGGGTCCAGGTGCGCGAGGGCAAGACTCTGACCGACGACGAGATCCGCGAGTTCTGCGCGGGCCAGATCACCCACTTCAAGGTGCCGAAGTACATCAAGCTGGTCGACGAGTTTCCGATGACCGTGACCGGCAAGATGCAGAAGTTCGTAATGCGCGACCAGTTCGCCGAAGAGCTGGGGATCGTCAACTAGCCCGGTTCCGAATCGCAGCCACTCGGCGCCCATCCCCGTGGACAGAACGTGCACGCCCTGATCACCGGTGGCGGCATCGGCGGCCTGACCGCCGCGCTGTGCCTCGCGCACGCAGGGCATCGCGTCTCGCTGTTCGAGCAGGTTAACGAAATCGGCGAGATCGGCGCCGGCATTCAGCTATCGCCCAACTGTTCGCGCGTACTGCATCACCTCGGCCTGCAGCAGGCCCTGGAGGCGATCGCCTTCTTGCCGCAGCACACCGAGATGCGGCACTGGAAAAACGCGAAGTTCATCGCCAGCACGCCGCTGGGCGACACGGTGCATAGCCGCTTCGGCGCGCCTTACTATCATGTGCATCGCGCCGATCTCATGCGCGTGCTGTTCGACGCCGCGAGTGCTGTGCCTGCGATCGCGCTGCACACAGGCGCGCGCGTGAACAGCGTCGTCGACCGCGGCGATCGCGTCGAGCTAACCAGCGATGCACAGACGGTCGAGGGAGACCTTCTGATTGGCGCCGATGGCATCCACTCGACGATTCGAGCGGCGCTGTGGGGCGAGGCGGAACCCGCATTCACCGGCAACATCGCGTGGCGGGCGCTAGTTCCCGCCGAGCGCCTGCCCGCCGATCTGGTGCGGCCCGCATCCACCGTCTGGTGGGGGCCCGGGCGCCATTTCGTCCACTACTACGTGCGACGCGGCGAGCTGGTGAACTGCGTGTGCGTCGTCGAGAAAACCGGCTGGGAGATCGAGTCCTGGACGGCGCGGGGCGAACGCGCGGAGCTGGAGGCGGACTTCGCCGGCTGGCACAACAACGTGCAGCAACTGATCAAGCAGGCGGATGAGGCGTCGCTGTTCAAGTGGGCGCTTTTCGATCGTCCACCGATGCCGCAGTGGGGCAAGGGGTGCATCACGCTGCTGGGCGATGCCTGTCACCCGACGCTGCCGTTCATGGCCCAGGGCGCGGCCATGGCGATCGAAGACGCGGCGGTGCTCGCCGCCTGCATCGAAAAAGCAGGCGAAGTCGAAGGCGCCCTGCAGCGCTACGAGGATCTGCGCCGCGATCGCACCGCGGGCATACAGCGCGGCTCGCGCAGAAACGCAAAGATCTTCCACCTCTCTGGCGTCCAGGCCTGGTTGCGCAATCGCGCCGCCGCGCGCGCCGGCGGGCGGACCCTGGACGGACTGTTTGCCTACGACGCACTAAGCGTCGCCGATACACAAGGCTAGCAGGCTGTTGAAAAGCAGCCTGCTCGATTCTGGCCATGGATGGCCAAGCGCAAATCAAACACCTTCGTGTTTGATTTGTCGTATGGGACCCGCCGGCCATGGATGGCTGGCGGGTGAAAAGCGATTCGTAGAATCGCTTTTCAACAAGCTAAGAGTCTCGGGAGAACAGCAGCGCGCCTTCCGCGCCCTTGTCGTTGGCGGGATCGTAGACGTTTTCGCCGCCGCGCAAAAAAGGCATTGCAAACGCCCACTGCTGACCGCTGCTGGCATAGACCGGCGCAACGGAGTACTGAGCGAGATAGGCGCGTCGCAGGGCATTGGAAGTATTCGCCGAACTGCGGTGCAGCGTCGTGCTGGAAAACACTGCGATGCTGCCGGCCGGGCATTCGATCGGCTCCCCCGGATCGTCGCCGGTATAGCCGATCATGTCGTTGCTGCCGGGTTCGCGCGTGTGCGGCAGCACTCGACCGGCGGTGCCGACCCGCTCGTGCGGCAGCACAGAGATCGTGCCGTTGGCGTCGCTCATGTCGTCCAGCGCGATCCAGCAGGTGATGTAGGGGGGCGGATCGTTCTTCGGGTCTAGCGATACGACGTAGCCGGCATCCTGGTGCCAGGCGAACTTCATCCCCTCTTCCGCGCCCTTGACCACCCACTGCTCGACGAACAAATACGCTTCGTCGCCCGCAAACGCCCGCGCGACCGACGCCATCAGATCGCCAAACAGAAACTCCGGCAGATAGCGACTCTTTCGATACTGACCGCTGATGAAGTAGCGCTTGCCTCGGTGGGTAATGAACTCGGTTTCCACACCCTTGGCCTGCATCCGGGCATCCGTGTAGCCGACGAAGTACGCGCACTCTTCGCGCAGTCGCTGCAGCATCTCGGGTGGTAGGGCCCCGGGCAACAGCGTGTAGCCCTGAGTCTGATATTCGCGAATGCGCTCGGGATCGATACTGATGGCCATAGCCGCAGTCTAAGCGATGTCGGCGCGCGGCACAGGCGGCGGGTGAGCAGACTGCCGCATGGGCCGACGTGATAGCAGGCCGGAGAGCCGACGCCGTCAGTAGCTCACCGTGGTAGACGCGGCAAAATCTACGGCCAGGGCGACGGAGGCGTCCTCGTCTTCGGCCTCTTCATCGCGCGGGTCGAGCTGGGCGACGGTGGGCGTGGTCTTGGGCAACGGCTGATAGGGCTCGAAGTACTCGCGGCTGGCCTCGCGCCGTACGAGCCCCGTCAGCGTGTACAACAGCGTGCCGCCGAACGCGATGCCCAGCGTGAGCGCAAACGCGTGCGGCACGCCGAACTGCTCGAACGCTGCAAAGGCGAGGGGCCCGGCGACAGAGCCCGCCGCATGGATCATCAGCATGCCGCTGGCGATCGCGAGAAAGCGGCCGTCTGCGCTGTCGTTCGCGTGGGCGATGCACAGGGCGTACAAAGGTAGCGCGCCAACGCCGATTGCGGTGGCGGCAAAATACAGCAGCGTGAGATCACTCAGCCGCTGCGCGCTCAAGCCCAGCAGCGCACCGCCAATGCCGATCAGGGCGAGAACGAGGATGACCCAGCGTCGATCCACATAGTCCGAGATGCGCCCCGCAGGAAACTGCGCGATAGCCCCCGCGGCGATCGCGACAAGCACGAATCGATTGCCCGCATCGCTCGCGCCCGCAACCTCGATGGCGAACACCGCACCAGCGCCCCACAGCAGGCCGACAACGATCCCGGCCAGCGCCGCACCGACAAAGCCGACGCGCGAAGCGCGATAGGCGACGCCCAGATCGACCCGCGTGTCTTCCGGTGCTTCCGGCTGTATGGCGCGCGTCAGGCCGATCGGCAGGATGGCCGCGATGAACAAGAGCGCGGCCGCGCCAAAGAACACATCCAGCGCGGGCACGTCGATCTCGATCAGCATCTGACCGACGACGATGCCGCCAAGCGAGATGGTTGCATACGCGGACAGGACCGAGCCGCGATGCGCGCTGTCGCTGCGCTCGTTCAACCAGCTCTCGACCACGGTATACAGCACCGCGATCACGGCGCCGATCGCGAAGCGCGCGGCGAACCACAGGGCAACTAGCTGCAGCAGCTCGGCCGCCAGCAGCATCATCGCAGCCATGGCAACAGCCGTGGCAAACACGCGGATATGACCGACGCGCCGAATCATGCGCGTCACGCACAGGCAGCCGAGGATGAACCCGCCATAGTAGGCAGAGCCCATGAGCGCGATCAGGCTGGGAGACCAGCCGAGCTCTAAGGCTTTAAGCGGAAATAGGGTGAGCTGCAGCCCGTGTCCGATCAACAAAACGAACACGGATAGCAGCACACTCCGAATTGAGTGTAGTGCGTTGACCATGACGGCTTGCTAACACGGGCGACCTGACTGCGAGAACGGGAGCGGCATTGTCTTCATTTTCGCGCGCCGCGCAACCCCCGTTGGTGGATTTTTGAGACACAGCGCTAAGAGACGAAGGGCAGGCGAAAAATGGGGTCAGAGTCGGGGGGGGCGGAGAGGAAAACAGGACACCACCCAGACGCCGAAACACCGACCCCCCCCCAGCCCGACACCC
>JBCCGT010000034.1:0-43966 GCA_039029135.1 Pseudomonadota bacterium
CAACCGCCGGCGCCCCGCGGCGGGCACCCTCTTATTCCGCGCCCCCCGACTCTGACCCCCCAACTTGCCTTCCAGCGGGCGCGGCCGCCTCTGGAGGACGAAAGTCCGGGAGATGCAGAAACCCCAGCGCCTGGCGCGTGTCGATCGACAGCGCACGGGGCTGCGCATCCGGTGCATCAGAGCCGAGGCTGTAACTGAGTTCGATGCGCTGCACGCCGGGCGTCAGGGGATAAAAGAGATCCACCGGGTTCGTCGCACCGGGTGCGACGGTAAGCGGCAGTGGCGTCGCACGCTCGCCGATGCGCTGATCGACCCGCCCCTCGCGAACGACGTTGCGCAGCCCGCCGATGGCGACGACAGGCGCGGCGAGCACCACCGCGGCACCCATTGTGGCCGTACCCAGAGCCGCACCCAGCGTGCTTGCCGACGCCGCCGCCGAGGCGATGCCGATGCCGGCACCGGCGACCGCAACGCTTGCGCCGAGCATGCCCGAACCACCGATGCCCGCCTGAACCCGTATGTCCTCGCGCCGATAGCGACGCAGATTGCGCTTCGTGGCAAGCACCAGCGGCACGCGCTCTGCGGCGGACGCCTGTGCGACGCCCAGCGAATCGACCACCTGCATCGCGTGCAGAATCACGGGTTCCGAACCCAGATTATCGACGCGCAGAAGATATTCGTCCCAATCGACGCGCTCGGCCCAACTGCCCGGACCGTCGCGCACGATCACCCAATCGAGAGTGACCGACAGGTGGTCGTCTGCGGCCGTGATCAGCGGCGCCGGCGGCTCGAACGCGACGGGCTTTTCGATCAGGCGCGTGCCCTTGGCGGCGCAGCCCGCAATCGCGGCCAGCGCAAGCGCGCAGAGCGCGGCACCCAGCGTTTGTCTCTTTATCATGGCAGAGCGGCCTCAGTTGAAGCCCCGGCCAACGCGCGTGGCGCCGCATTCGCCAGATGCAGATCGTCGAGCGCCCGATCCACGGCGAGACGCAGCGTGCGCAGGGGCTGCGTGTCGCCCTCGAGCTGATAGGTGAGCTCCAGCGCCTGGGGCGCGGGGGCGAGCGGAAAAAACAGATCCAGCGGAATCGCCTCGCCGGGGGCCAGCGTGCGCTGAAACGGCGTAACCCGCCCGGCCATTTCGAGCGCCACCTTGCGTTTGCCCTCGCGCCGCGAGGCGTCGATCAAGAGCATCGCCGGCAGCGAATAGATGGCAAACACCCCGACGGTTCCGACCACCGAGGCGGCCGCCGACTGGGAGGATGTCAGCAGCCAAAAGCCACCTGAGGCCTCGCCGTAGAATCCCGCCGCCGTCCCCGCCACGCCGACGCCCGAGGCCAGTCGCGTCAGGCCGGGTGCCCCGTAGCCTGCCCTCACGTCGATGTCCTCATCCCGATAGCGTCGGCGCGTGGCGACCGATGCACGCAGCAACGCATCCTGCGACAGCTGCGGCTCGTGACCGCCGTCGAGGGAGTCGATCACCAGCACGTCCTTAATGGTCAAGGGCATCGCGCCGCGATTGCCCACGCGCAGCAGGTATTCGTCCCACTGGGCGTTGCGCGCCCAGCTACCCGGACCCGACGGCACGATGACCCAGTCGAGTATGGCCTCCAGCTGGTCGTCCTGAGCCACGGCCAGCGGCGCCGCAGGTTCGATCCGTGTCGGCTCGTCGACCAGACGCGGCTGCGCCACGCAGGCGGCGCAGCCGAGCGCCATTACGGCCAGCGAAGTCCAATGTTTCATGCTGTCGAGTCCCTCCGAGCGGTAGGCGCACGCCCCTGTGTGGCGTCGGTTCCTGCCTTGTAAGCAGACTGCTCCGCCGCGAGTGTAGCGCCCGAAGCTAACTCAACGCTGAACGAACCGTCAGAAGAGGTCCACGACTTCGACGGCCTCGATCGGCTCGCCGAGAAAGTGAGCGCCGACCCGGGCGAAGCGCGCGCCGTCGTCCGTCGCAAGGAGCACAACCGAGCCCGCGCCGGGCGGCGCAGCATCCGCATCCACAGACAGTTCCGCAGCCACCGCGGCCGCCGTGGTAGCCGCGGAATCGACGATCGTGACGCCCGCGCCGAGGATGCGCGCCAGCGGTTCGCGAAACACCGGGAAGTGCGTACAGCCGAGCAGCAGCACATCCGGACGCCAGTGCGCGCAATCGCTGACGTAGCTGCCCAGCACCCGGTCAGGCACCTCGCCGGCCAGCCACCCCTCCTCGGCCAGCGTGACCAACAGCGGCGCCGGGCGGGCGCGAATCTGCAGATCGGGGCGCAGCCCGAGCAGCGCGCGCTGATAGGCTCCGCCGCGCACCGTGCTCTCGGTCGCCAGCACGCTGACCCGCCGAACGCCCGCTGCGGCGCAGGCCGCCGCCGCGCCGGGCTGCACGACGCCGAAGACTGGGAGGTCCGCGTAAGCCTCGCGCAGGGCATTGAGGGCGACCGCGGAGGCGGTATTGCAGGCGATCACGAGCGCGCCCACGCCCCGGTCTACCAGGATGCGCGCCGCCTGCACGGCATAGCGCGCAACGGTCGCCGCGCTCTTGGTGCCATAGGGCAGGCGCGCGGTGTCACCGAGATACACAAAGGAGGCGTGCGGCAGCTGTGCCTGCAGCGCGCGCAGGACGGTGAGTCCGCCCATGCCGGAATCGAAGACGCCGATAGGCGCGGCGCGCTGCGCCATGAGAGACAACCGCTGATAAAGACGCGGCAGTGTACCCACAGGGCGAGCGCCGCAACACCGCGACACGCCCCCGATGGGCGGCGAGGCTTACGAGCGCGAGAAGAGCCGCTTGAGCATGCCCTGTTTCTTCGCGGGCTTGCGGCGGGGATCGCCCGCGAGCGCGTCGGCCGTTTCGGCGACGATCGCTCCGTGCGGCGAGAGCTGTTCCTTCTGCGCGGCATCGCGCTCGCGCTTTTCGGCCAGCAGACGAGCCTTGCGCTGCTGGCGCATATACACCTCGATCTCCACGCCACAGCGGGCGCAGTACACCGCCTCGAGCTGGACGTGCGAACAGCGCGGACACTCGACGTGGGCGGCAGTCAGGTCGCGCAGCGTTTTGTCGGCGCGGTCGCTTTCGAAATCGGCGGGCTGCGCCGCCTTCGGGGCTAGATTCTTGACCCGCGCCAGGGCACCCAGATCATGCAGGCGCTCCTGCAGGCGATTAGCTTCGGCCTCGGAGAGCTTGGATTGCAGGACCACCGTTTTGCCGGAAAACAGATAGCGGGCCTTGTTCTCGGGCACACCGAGGGCATCCGCGAGAGAGGCCTGCACCCGCTCGCGGTCGAACCCGTCGACCAGCTGCCCGCTGAACAGTACCTGGTAGTCGCTCACTGCCCACTCCTCCATTAGGGGTCGTGCACGCGCAGGCCCGCAGGCAGCCCACGTGCGATAAGGCAGCACTGTAGCCAGCCAAGCAAACCGTAACTGTGATGCGTGCGGCACAGCGCGCGCGCCGAAATTGCGGCGGCCGCGCGCACCAAGGTCGGGCTAGTCGAGCAGCCGGCGACCCCGTTTGGCCGCGACGCGCAGACGCAGGGCGTTGAGCTTGATAAAGCCGCCGGCGTCGTGCTGGTCGTAGGCGCCGCCGTCGTCCTCGAAGGTCACGACGTCGGCATCATAGAGGCTGTCGGGAGAGCGCCGTCCGAGCACGCTCACCGACCCCTTGAACAGCCGCAGCCGCACCTCGCCGTTGACGACGCTTTGGGATTCGTCGATCAGCGCCTGCAGCACCCGCCGCTCCGGCGACCACCAGTAGCCGTTGTAGATCATCTCGGCGTAGCGCGGCATCACGGAATCTTTCAGGTGCCCGACCTCGCGATCGAGCGTGATCGACTCCATCGCCCGGTGGGCTTTCAGCAGTATGGTACCGCCCGGCGTCTCATAGCAGCCCCGACTCTTCATGCCGACAAATCGGTTCTCAACCAGGTCGTCGCGGCCGATGCCGTGCGCGCCGCCGATTTCGTTCAGCCGGGTCAGCATCTCGGCGGGTGACAGCGTGGCCCCATCCAGCGTGACCGGATCGCCGTGTTCGTAGCCGATGACGATGTCCAGCGGCGTGTCCGGCGCGGCCTCGGGTGCCACGGTCCAGCGCCACATGGCCTCATCCGCCGCCTGCCAGGGATCTTCCAGGCCGCCGCCCTCATAGGAGATGTGCAGCAGGTTCGCGTCCATCGAATAGGGCGACTTTTCACCCTGCTTGAAGTCGACCGGGATCTGG
Organism: Pseudomonadota bacterium; assembly: GCA_039029135.1. Classification (GTDB taxonomy): domain Bacteria; phylum Pseudomonadota; class Gammaproteobacteria; order Pseudomonadales; family Azotimanducaceae; genus JALZVT01. The sequence continues at coordinate 4,205 of JBCCGT010000034.1, forward strand.
TGCTCTTCGCAGTAGCGCATCAGCGTCTCGCGCGAGGTCAGCTCCCAGTCGCGCCAGGGCGCGATCACCGCGATGTCGGGATCGAGCGCGTACGCGCCCATCTCGAAGCGCACCTGATCGTTGCCCTTGCCGGTCGCGCCGTGGGCGATCGCATCCGCACCGGTGGCCTGGGCAATCTCCACCAATCGCTTGGTGATGAGCGGTCGGGCGATGCTGGTACCCAGCAGGTATTCGCCCTCGTAGAGCGTGTTGCCGCGAAACATGGGATAGACGAAGTCGCGGACGAACTCCTCGCGCAGATCCTCGATGAAGATCTCGCGCACACCCATCGCCTCGGCTTTGGCGCGCGCCGGTTCTACCTCTTCGCCCTGGCCGAGATCGGCGGTGAACGTCACCACCTCGGCATTGTAGGTCTCCTGCAGCCAGCGGCAGATCACGGACGTATCAAGGCCGCCGGAATAGGCGAGCACGATCTTATTGATCTGATCGGAGTGGGCGGGGTTCATAGTGTCTTCCGGCCGTTCGGGGGACGCGTAGGGTAGAGAAGCGCTCGCGTCTTGCCAACAAATGCCGGTCCGCCCCGGCGCCGTGGTACGCTCCGCCGATGATCATGTCTGACCGCTTTCGGGGCTTTCTGCCGATCGTCGTCGATATCGAGACGGGCGGCTTCAGTCCGAACGAGCACGCGATCCTAGAACTCGCGGCCGTATTCCTGCGGCTGGACGACGACGGGGTGAAGATCGCGGGTAGCTGGCAGCGCCCCGTGGCACCGCGCGCGGGTTCCCGGGTCGAGGAGGCGTCGCTCAAGGTCACCGGCATCGACCCTACCCGCCCGGCCCCCAGCGAGGAGGAGGCGATTCGGGAGCTGATCGAAGTCGTGCGCCGTGTGCAGCGCGACGCAGACTGTCAGCGCAGCCTGATGGTGGCCCACAACGCGGCCTTCGACATGGGCTTCTTCAACGCCGCAGTCGAACGCGCGGGCATCAAACGCAACCCTTTCCATCCCTTTACGTTTATCGATACGGCGTCTCTGGCCGCCGTGGCCGTCGGACACACCGTGCTGCGCGAATCCTGCGTACGCGCGGGCATCGCGTTCGAGTCCGAGCGCGCCCACGGCGCGCTATACGACGCGGAGCGCACGGCGGAGCTGTTCTGCTGGATCGTGAATCGGTGGGATGGCAGCGGTGAGCTGCCCATGGCGTTAGGCGACGCGGAGCCCTAAGCGCCGCGGTGCCGACGATCGCTTGGGCCCACTTGAGGCGGCTGCCGCAAGCGCCCGTCGCGGACGATTAGTCCTCGTCCTGGGGTGCGGCGCTCTTGATGACTTCTTGCAGTTCGCCGGCCTCGAACATCTCGGTGATGATGTCGCAGCCGCCCACGAGCTCGCCGTCGACAAACAGCTGCGGAAAGGTAGGCCAGTCGGAGACCTGCGGCAGCGTGGCGCGGATCGCGGGATTCGCGAGAATGTCCACATAGGCAAACTTTTCGCCGCACGCCATCAGGCATTGCACGGTGCGGGCAGAGAAACCGCACTGGGGAGCCTGGGGTGAACCCTTCATGTACAGGATGATGGGATTGTCGTTGATCTGGCCGCGGATGGCGTCGGCGACTTCCGCAACGGCTTGATCGGTGTTCTCGGTCATGACGGACACGCCCTGTCGGGTGGAATTAGCGCTATTGTAGCTCAGTCCGGCACCCCCTTTCGCAAAACCGACCCGAGAAGCAGACGAGCACCGTGTTCGATTTCGACCAGATCATCGATCGCCGCGGCACGGCCGCGAAGAAGTGGGACAAGTTCGCCGGGCGCGACATGCTGCCGTTCTGGATCGCGGACATGGACTTCCCCACGCCGCCCGACGTCCAGGCTGCGCTGCAGGCGCGTCTGGATCACGGCATCCTGGGCTATGCCCAGACGCCGGATGGCCTGTCGGAGCAGGTCGCCGAATGGCTCGCCAACAACGGCGGCTATCGGCCACGCGCTGAACACATGATCTGGCTGCCCGGCGTCGTACCCGGACTCAACCTGGCGGCGATCGTGCTCGCCCGCAGCGGCGGCGCTGTCGCGATGGCCACCCCCGTGTACTACCCGTTTCGCAGCACGCCCCAGGTCTGCAACCAGCGCAGCGTCGAGGTGCCGCTGGTACTGAACGGCGCGCGCTGGGAGATGGACTTTGCGCGCCTCGAGGCCGCGTTTGCCGCCGAGTCCGTGACCAGCTTTCTATTGAGCAACCCGCAGAACCCGACCGGTCGCGCATACACGCGTGAAGAACTGACCCGTCTCGCCGAGATCGCGCTGCGACACGACGTGTGGATCATCAGCGACGAGATCCACAGCCCGCTGGTCATCGACGAACGCTGCGAGCACATCAGTATCGCCGGCCTGGATCCAGAGATCGCTCGCCGCACGGTGACGCTGCACGCGATGACCAAGGCCTACAATCTCGCCGGCCTGAACGCCGCCGTCGCGGTCATCGAAGACGATGCCGTACGCCAGCGCTTCGCCGACGCGCGCGAGGGACTGGTATCGCTAATCTCACCGCTGGCGTTCACGGGGGCGCAGGCCGCCTACGGCGACAGCAGCGACTACCTGCCTCAGCTACGGCGCTATCTGCAGCGAAACCATGCGGCCCTGAATCAATGCGTAGCAGGCATCGAGGGCGTGACGACCACGCCGGTCGAGGCTACCTATCTGTCTTGGCTCGACGTGCGGGAACTGGAGCTTGCGGCGCCGGGCGAGCACTTCGAGGCGCATGGACTCGCGCTGTCCGACGGCGCGGAATTCGGCGGCCCGGGATTCGTGCGCTTCAATTTCGCCGCCCCGGCGAGCGTGGTTGCCCAGGGCCTTGCGCGCCTGCAGCGAGCCTGCGATGCGGCCCAAACCGCCGCCTGAGCCGCGAGCACAGCCCCGACGCAGCACAAATGTCGGCGGTTGCCAGCGGTAGAAACACGGGTGTAAAGTTCCGTTTTTACAGGCAGCCCGGCTGCCTGTTTTGCTTTCTGGCCCTGTAAAACGCAAGGCTCGCCACACGCGAGCCACACGCAACCGGGGCCGACGATCGAAACACCGAACCCGAAAAGCTAACAACAGACATCCGCGCTCTGGATGTCATTGAGTGATATGGCCATGGATACTGCAAGCGAAACCCCGACGGTCATGCCGACCTATGCGCGTCTACCGGTGGCCTTCGAACGCGGCGCCGGCGCGCACCTGTACACCGCGGACGGGGTCGAATATCTCGACGCGCTGTGCGGGCTTGCGGTGACGGGTCTGGGGCACGCGCACCCGGGTGTGAGCGCTGCGCTGCGCGAACAGGCCGATACCCTACTGCACACCTCCAACCTGTACGCGATCCCTCAGCAGCAGCGCCTGGCCGACCGCCTCGTTGCGCTGTCCGGCATGGACAGCGTGTTTTTCGGCAACTCCGGCGCCGAGGCCAACGAAGCCGCCATCAAGATCGCGCGCCTGTATGGCACCAACCGCGGGGTGAAGAACCCCAGCATCATCGTGATGGAAAACGCCTTCCATGGTCGCACCATGGCGACCCTGACGGCGACCGGCAATCGCAAAGTGCAGGCGGGCTTCGAGCCGCTGCTCAAGGGTTTCGTGCGCGCGCCCTACGGCGACATCGAAGCGCTGCGCAACATCGCCGGCAACGATCCCGAGGTCGTCGCTGTGCTGGTCGAACCCGTGCAGGGCGAAGGCGGTATCCGCATCCCGCCTGCCGATTATCTGGGTGAGCTGCGCGCGCTGTGCGACGCCAACGACTGGCTGCTGATGCTCGATGAGGTGCAGACCGGCAACGGGCGCACGGGCAAATTTTTCGCCTATGAGCATACCGATGTGCTGCCGGACGTCGTCGCGACGGCCAAGGGCCTGGGCAACGGCGTGCCGATCGGTGCGTGCCTCGCGCGCGGCAAAGCCGCCGAGGTCCTGGTACCGGGCACGCACGGCTCGACGTTCGGCGGCAACCCGCTGGCAAGCGCGGCCGCCAACGCCGTGCTGGATGCACTGGAGGGCGGCCTCATCGACCGCGCAGCCGAGCTGGGCGAACGCATGCTCGCGCGCTTTCGCGACGCGCTGAAGGGCAACAACCGGGTCGCGGACATTCGCGGCGCGGGCCTGATGCTTGCAATCGAGCTTACAGAACCCTGCGGCGATATCGTGACCGCGGCGCTTGAGCAACATCTGCTGCTGAACGTCACGGCAGGTAACGTGATTCGGCTGCTGCCGCCGCTCGTGCTCAGCGACGAACAGGCCGATCATATCGTCGACACCGTCGCCGGCCTGATCTGATGGCCAAGCGAGACTTTCTGACGCTGCTGGATCTCAGCGTCGAGGACTTGCAGTCGCTGATTGCGCGCGCTCACGTGCTGCGCGAGATGCACGAGACGGGTCAGGTGTGGCAACCGCTGCGCGGTCGCACGCTGGCGATGATCTTTCAGCTCAGTTCGACGCGCACGCGCGTGGCGTTCGAGGCCGGCATGGCGCAGCTCGGCGGACACGCGGTGTTCCTGAGCCCGAACGATACGCAGCTCGGCCGCGGCGAGCCGATCGAAGATACGGCGCGTGTGCTGTCGCAGATGGTCGACGCCGTGATGATCCGCAACGACTCCCAAGCCGACATCGAGACCTTTGCCAGCTACGCGAGCGTGCCGGTGATCAACGGCATGTCCGAGCGCTTTCATCCCTGCCAGCTGCTCGCGGACATACAGACGTTCGAGGCCCATCGCGGTTCGATTCAGGGCGCCACCGTCGCCTTCGTCGGCGACGGCTACAACATGTGCAACTCCTACATCAACGCGGCGCGCCAGTTCGGTTTTTCGCTGAACGTCGCCTGTCCCGAGGGCTACGAGCCCGACGCCGAGCTGGTCGAGACGTGCAACAACGTGCGGGTCATCAACGACGCGCGGGAGGCGGTCGCCAACTGCGATCTGGTCGTCACCGACGTCTGGTCATCGATGGGCCACGAGGACGAACAGGCGAAGCGCCTCGCCGACTTTGCGCCCTTCCAGGTCGACCGGGCGCTGCTGGATCTCGCCGCCAGCGACACGCTGTTGATGCACTGTCTGCCCGCGCACCGCGGCGAGGAGGTCAGCGACGACCTGCTCGACGATCAGCGCAGCGTCGTCTGGGAAGAAGCCGGCAATCGTCTGCACACGCAGAAAGCGCTGCTGGAATTCTTGCTCGCTGGCTAAGCGGGTCGGTGCGAAGCGTTTAGCGCGACTTAACGTCTCGCCGCTGGGGCTTGCGTCGCGGCCCGCCGGCGGAGCGCTTCGGGAACCCCTTGTTTGCGCGCTGTTTGGCGCGCCCTTTCTTCACCCCAGCGGCCGCCTTGGAAGCTGTCTTGGTGGCCGTCTTGGAACGCGTCTTGGAAGGGCCGCCATTTTTCGTCGCGCGCGAGATGCGCAGCTGCTGCCCGCACACCCACGCCTTCTTCAACGCCTGAAAGATCTCACGCGGCATGCCCTCAGGCAGTTCGACTTCGCTGTGGGCATCGCGAATGGCCACGCGGCCGATGTGCTGCGCATCCAGCCCCGCTTCGTTGGCGATGGCGCCGACGATGTTGCCGGGTTGCACGCCGTGGTCATGGCCGACCTCGATGCGAAACAGCTCAAAGCCCTCTGCCGGCGCGCGGTTCTTACCGCGTTCTTCCGACTCCCCGCCGCGACCCGGTTTCGCGTCGCGCCTGTCGGTGGCGCTGCGAAAACGCGACGCGCCCTCGCGCGCGGCATGCGCACGCTGATCGCGTCGAGTTTCTCCACGACGCGCACGAGCCGCCGTTGGCTGGACAGCGGCGTCCAGCAGCAGCGGCCGACCATTGAGCGAAAGGTGCGCGAGCGCAGCAGCGATATCCTGCGCGCTGACTTCTTGTTCCTGCTGTAGCTGGGCGACGATGTCGCGCATGACGTCGAGCTCGCCCTCACCCAAACGCTTGATGATGCGCTGTTTGAATATGTCGATGCGCCGATTGTTGACCTCATCGATCGAGGGCAGCGTGAGCGGCTCGATGCGCGAACGCGTCGCGCGCTCGATCGTGTTCAGCATGCGCCGCTCCCGCGGTGCGGCGAAGAGTATCGCCTCGCCGGTTCGACCCGCCCGACCGGTGCGGCCGATGCGGTGAATGTAGGACTCGGTGTCGTAGGGAATGTCGTAGTTGATCACATGCGTGATCCGCGCCACGTCGAGACCGCGCGCGGCGACGTCCGTCGCGACGAGGATGTCCAGCTTTTGCGCCTTGAGCTGCCCGACCGTCTGTTCGCGCTGCCGCTGCGGCATGTCGCCGTTCAGCGCCGCAGCGCGGAAGCCGCGAGCGGACAGTTTGTCCGCGAGCTCTACGGCGGCCGAGCGGGTGCGCACGAACACCAGGATGGCGTCGAAGGTCTCGACCTCCAGAATCCGGGTCAGAGCATCCAGCTTGTGCATGCCGCTGACGATCCAGGCACGCTGGCGAACGGTTTCTGCGGTGGCGGCTCGGGCCTTGATCGCGACGGTCGCCGGGTCGCGCAAATGCCGGCGCGCGATGCGCTCGATCTCGCGCGGCATGGTCGCGGAAAACAGCGCGGTCTGCCGGCTCTCCGGCGTGCGTTCGAGGATCCACTCAACATCGTCGATGAAGCCCATACGCAACATCTCGTCGGCCTCGTCGAGCACCAGCGCCTGCAGCGAATCAAGAACGAGCGTGCCGCGCGACAGATGATCCTTGACACGACCCGGCGTACCCACGACAACCTGCACGCCGCGCCGCAGCGCACTAATCTGGCCGTGATAGGGCTGGCCGCCGTACAGCGGCAGGACGTGGAAGTCGCGCAGCCCCTGCGCATAGCTGTGAAACGCCTCGGCCACCTGAATGGCCAGCTCCCGCGTCGGCGTGAGCACCAGCGCGTGCACGGTGTTGGCAGCGGTGTCGATGCGGGCGAGCAGCGGTAGCGCAAACGCGGCCGTCTTGCCGGTGCCGGTGGGCGCGTGACCCAGCAGGTCTCTGCCGGTTAGCAGCTCCGGTATCGCCTCAGCCTGGACAGGCGTCGGCGTCTCGTAACCCAACCCGGCGAGCGCGCCAAGCAAATCGTCGGGCAGACCGAGATCGGCGAACAGATTCGGACGCGTCGCGGACGACGGCGCGGCAGCAGAGCTTTCGGTGTGGGTCATGGCGGCAGCGGCAGGGGCGTTTTCACGCGGTGCGCGATCATACCCGAGGCTTGCGTCCACGAGGACCCCCGGATGGCGGTCAGAAAATCGCCGCCGCCTACCCGAACGCTGAACCGCTATAGTCTGCGGCAGCGTAGCTGATTTGCAGAGACTGCAGTGGTTCGACTGAGCGACCTACCCGAATACGAGCGCGAACACCTGCTCGACAAGAACGGCCCGCCGCTCGGACCGCCGCGCTTTCACAGATCCGACAAGCCGCTCGGCGATATGCGCGTCGCGCTGATCACCACCGCCGGCCTGCACTTTCGCGACGACGCTGCGTTTCACGTCGTCGACAGCGGTTTCCGCCCCATCCCCGCAGAGGCGGACACCGGCGACCTGGTGATGAGCCACAGCTCCGTGAACTTCGACAAGTCCGGCTTCGCGGCCGACGTCGAGCTCGTGCTGCCGCTGCGACGCCTGCACGAACTTGCGGCGCAGGGTGTCGTGGGCAGCGTCGCCGATCTGCACTTCAGCTTCATGGGCGCCGGCCTCGAACCCGCAGCCTACGCCGACTCTGCCGCTCAGGTCGCGGGCCTGCTGCAGGCGGATGCCGTCGACGCCGTTTTTCTGACGCCAGTCTGACCCAACTGCACGCGCGCCGTGTGCGCGCTGGGCTATCACCTGGAGGCGCACGCCATTGCCAGCGTGTGCGTCACGCTGGTCCGCGAAAACGCGGCCGCCCTGCAGCCGCCGCGCGCGCTCTGGGTGCCCTTTCCGCTGGGCCGTCCGATGGGCGCACCCAATGCGCCCGCGTTCCAACGCCGGGTGCTGCGAGCCGGCCTGGACCTGCTGCGGCGAGACGCGGGTCCGGTGCTGGAAGACTTTCCCGACGATGCGCCCGCGAGCGCCGAGGCCGAGGCGCCGGCGTGCCCGGTCAGTTTCGGCGCCCCCGCCACGGCATCCTGGTCGCAGCGCCTAACCCAGGAGCGCGCCGCTCTGGCCCCTTGGTACGAACTGTCGCGAAGGCGTCGCGACGGCCGCACACTGGTCGGGCTATACGCGGGCGGCATCGACGCCGCGCTCATCACGCTGGCCGACTGTCTGCAGAGCGATCGCGTGCCTGACATCGGCTGGCTGAAGCCCGCGATAGAAGATCTGAAGAGCTACTACCTGGAGGCGCTGACGGCACAGCCCGGACGCTACGCGCCCGAAGCCCTCGATCGGCGAATCTGGTTTGAGACCGAACTGGGTGCTGCGCTGCACGAGCTGCACCGTCGCTACGCCGCGCACCCGCGGCTACATCCGCTCGCGCGAATCGTCCTGCCGCGGGCGGCGCTCGAGGAGCGGCCCGACGAACCTGGGCCTGACGCAGGAGAAACCGCATGAAGATCATCCCGCACACGCCAGGCTTCGCGGCCGACATAGAGGGCGTCGACGCGCGCGCGATCGACGAGGTGACCTTCGAGGCCCTGTACGCCGCCTGGCTGCACTACGGGGTGCTGCGCCTGCGCAACCAGCCGCTAGATGATGACGAACTGCAGGCGTTCAGCGCCCGCTTCGGACCGCTCGAGGAGATTCCGCTGGGCCGCATGCCCGAACACCAGCGCGCGCAACTCGACAATCGCTACGTCACGCGGATATCGAACATCGTGGAGAACGGCCGCCCGATCGGCGGCCTTGGCAACGCCGAGGCAAGCTGGCACTCCGACATGAACTACGTCGAGACGCCGCCGCCCGCGAGTGTGCTGCTCGGCGTGGAGATACCCAGCGTCGGCGGCGACACCTGGTTCGCCGATCAGGCGGCGGCGCACGCGGCGCTGCCCAACGATCTGCGTGCCCGCGCCGCGCCGCTGCGCATCAAGCACGACGCGGCCCACACGAGCGTCGGCAGTCTGCGTCCCGGGTTTGCGGACGTCAGCGATCCGCGCGACGCGCCGGGTGCGAGCCACCCTATCTTGCAGGCCCATGCGGAGACGGGTCTGGCCGTGCTCTATCTCGGGCGCCGGGAATGGGCCTCGATACCGGGACTGACGCTGCACGACAGCGAAGCGCTGCTAGATGACCTGTGGCAGTACGCCGCCCTTCCCGCCAACACCTGGCGCCAGCGTTGGCGCAAAGACGATCTGATCATCTGGGACAATCGCCGGGTGCTGCACCGGCGAGAGGGCTTCGACAATCGCGAGCGGCGGCTGATGAAGCGCTGTCAGGTGCTGCAGCGGGACCCGCCGGCACTGGCTGCTGAGGCACCATACATGTAGTCCTACTACTTTGTGGGCCGTATTCAGGCTAAAAATTGGCTGCAGAACACCATTTCATGTAGTTTAACTACATTGCAATCGTTCAGGCGGGCTTGCGCACAACAGGGCGCTGCGGGGAGAAGACCGGCAATTCGCGCCGTCGCAGAGGTCGTAAGACAGCACCGGTGTCGCGGACACAGGAGAGGTAGGAAAGAGCATGAAACCCATCCGCATCGGTCTCATGGGCTTCGGTCAGGTCGGACGGCAAATCTATCGGCTCGCGCTCGCCGACGAGCGCTTCGAGGTGGTCGCCATCTCGGACATCGGCAAGCCGGAGATTCTACTGAACCTGCTGACCAAGTCGCGCGGCCGCAAGACGGACGCGACGCTCAGCGGCAACTATCTGGTCGCGGGCGGCAGCCGCGCCCGGCTGATGTCCGCGAACCTGCCGAACGAGATTCCCTGGGACGTCTTCGGGGTCGACGTGGTGGTCGACGCCACCGGGATCTTTCGATCACGCGACGATCTGGCACCGCACATCGGCAACGGCGCCCATCGGGTCATCACGTCGGTGTTGCCGATCGGCGAACTCGATCGCGTGGTGCTCTACGGGGTCAACAACGACCAGGCCGTGGCGAGCGACCGCATCGTGTCCGCGGGCTCGGCCAGCACCACGGCGAGCGCGCTGCTGCTGCGGGCGTTCTGCGAACGCTGGCCGCTCGAACAGGCCAGCATGACGTCGGTGCACGCCTACACCAGCGATCAGTCGCTGCAGGACTACGCCGGACCGGACATACGCCGCTCCCGGTCGGGCGCCGAGAACATCATTCCCAACTCCACGCCCGCCCGCGAATGGGTGGAACGCACGCTGCCGGAACTCGGCGGGCGATTCAGCGCCTACGCGCTGAACGTGCCCGTGCAGGTCGGCTCGCTGCTCGACATCACCGTCGTCACCCGCGACAGCGCACCGAGGGTTGAAGAGGCAAATGTGTTCTTCGAACAGGTAGCCGCGGAAAAGGCGCGGCTGCTCGCGACCACGCGCGATCCCATCGTCTCCTCCGACGTGCGCGGCACCACCCAGTCGCTGATCGTGGATCTCGACGCGACGATGCGCGCGGGATCCAAGATGCTCAAACTCATCGCCTGGCATGAAACGCTGGGCCACGCGCAGCGCATCCTGGACGTCGCCGGGCTGTATGCCCTGCTCGACGCGAATCGACTGGCGGAGGCTTCCTGACATGCGCATCGCGATCAACGGTTTCGGCCGCATCGGCCGCGCGGTCTTTCGGATCGCGGAGCAAACGCCCCGCATCGAGGTCGTCGCCATCAACGACCTGTTCGACGACGAGGCACTGCGCTATCTGCTGCAGTACGACACGGTCATGGGACGCTTTGACGGCGAGGTGAGCGTCGAGGACGGCGAACTGATCACGCCGAACGCCCGCGTGCGCATGCTCAGCGAACGCAACCCCGCGGAGTTGCCCTGGGCCGAACTCGGCATCGATGCGGTCGTCGAGTCCACCGGCGTATTTCGCACGCGCGAGACCTGCGCGATGCATCTTTCTGCCGGTGCCAAACGCGTGCTGCTCACCGTGCCCGCCAAAGACGAGATCGACTACACCGTGGTGCTGGGCGTCAACGACGCCGGGCTGAGTGCCGCGCACCAGATCGTCTCCAACGCAAGCTGCACGACGAACTGTCTTGCGCCCATAGCCAAGGTGCTACACGCCTCCTTCGGTATCGCGAGCGGCGTCATCAACACGGTGCACGCCTACACGAACGACCAGCGGCTGGCCGACGTACCCCATTCCGACTGGCGCCGCAGCCGCGCGGCGGCCGAGAACATCATCCCAACGTCGACGGGCGCGGCCAAGGCCGTGGGCGTCGTGCTGCCGGAGCTAAACGGTCGGCTGGACGGTATCGCCTCTCGCGTACCGGTGCCCGACGGCTCGGTCGTGGACCTGTTCGTCGAACTGGAAAGCGATGTGAGCGTCGGCGCGATACACGCGGCGATCGAAGCCGCGCGCGATAATGCGACAATGAGCCAGGTGCTCGAATTCACGGAACAGCCGGTCGTGTCATCAGACATCATCGGCAATCCCCACTCGTCGATCTTCGACGGCTCGTTCACCCAGGTGACGGGCAAGCGCTACGCGAAGATGCTGTCGTGGTACGACAACGAGTGGGGCTACTCGAATCGGGTGTGCGACGTGTTGAAGCGGATGGACGCGTTGAGCTAGGTGGCGAGCGTGTTGAGCGAGCGGTGAAAGCGCATCTGATCTCTAAAGCGGACGTTCGGCCAACCAATAGAATTGGGCGGCTACCGACCCGTAGCCGACCTCCGGCGTTCGATGCGATACTCATCACGAGGCTAAGAGGTAACAAAATGAATTGGGATGCAATCGGCGCCGTTGGTGAGGTATTGGGAGCTATTGGCGTTCTCGTTACCCTAATTTATCTAGCCTTCCAGATTAGGCTCAATTCAAAGTTGCTCAAGAGTTCGGTTGACCAAAACAACGCTGAGAATTCTCGCAATCAGTTCAGTCTTTTCCAAGATTCCTATACTCGTAAAGCCGTATTGAAAGCCTTCCACACAGACGAGGAGTTAACGTTGGAAGAGGCAACAGCCGCTGAGGCGTTCTTTATGGGCTCCATGACATCCTTCCAATCGCAGTATTTCAATTTCTCATCAGGAGCAATGTCCGAACAAGAGTGGGATGTTACTAAAGCCTTAATCGCACAGTATTTCACTACCAGCTGGCCGCGCGCTTGGTGGGAATTCGCAGTGTTAGGTTTTGATCCGAAATTCGTGGTGATCGTGAACCAAATCGTTGAGGCGCAAGAGCTGTCCGGTAGTCACTTAACCCAAATACAAACTAGAGCATCGGAGATCCGACAGAAATGACACTAGAAGACGTATCAAATATCGGTGAACTAATTGGCGGAATCGGTGTTCTAGTATCATTGATATATCTTGCTATTCAAGTTAGACAGAACACACTCGCGCAACGCGCAGAGTCTAGGCTTGCTGCTACTCGCAGCTGGACTGAATGGTACGTGCTTGGTGCGCAAGATCCTGAGATAGTCCGAATAATGAATGATGGTTTTCTAAATCCGTCCGAACTCACAAGCGCTGACCGAGGACGATTTCTTTGGATGGTCGGCACAATAGCGTCAAAAATCGAAGAGATGTATTCACAACACAAAGCAGGGTTGATCGACGATAGTCTGTGGAACAAATACCGTGGAGTCTTAGCTGTCCAACTAGAAAATCCGTTAGCAAAGGAGTGGTGGGACTCTCAAGCCGCGCCATTTAGTGATGATTTTCGTTATTCGATTGAATCGACTCCCGATGAGATTCGGAAATACAACATCGACTCCCTGCAAACCATAAGTGGTGGCCATTCCGACGCGTAACTCGATTGAGATTCTTTCATTGTTCATTGTAGTGCCCGCCAACCTAACTTCCGCTTTTGGCCGAGAAGCGACCGTCGCTGAACGGCCGCTTTGTGAGTCAGATTTCTGTTTGCTCGGCCAGTTCCAGCGCATCATCGACTTCGACCCCCAGGTATCTCACAGTGCTTTCCAGCTTGGTATGGCCTAGCAGAAGCTGAACAGCCCTTAGATTCTTCGTACGACGATAGATCAATGTGGCCTTGGTGCGGCGCAATGAGTGCGTGCCGTAGAGGGCAGGCTCCAGTCCAATACTGTCAAACCATCTTCGCGCAATACGGGCGTACTGACGAGTTGATATGTGAGGGGAATCGCCAATCCTGCTTGGGAAGAGATAGCTAGCGGCGCTCAGACTCGCGTGCGCAATCCACTGTGCGATCGACTCGCGAGAGTCTTCCGTGATCTCAAACTGAACCGGTTGCTGCGTCTTCCTTTGCATCACGCTGCTCCTGGTCAATACTTGCCCGCTGTGAGTGACATCTGACACCTTCAAGGAAACAAGGTCGCAGCCCCGTAGTTTGCTATCGATAGCGAGGTTAAACAGCGCTAGATCTCGGACGCTGGCCGCCATTTGCAAGCGTATTCTGATCTCCCAGATCTCGCGCAGCTTGAGGGGTTTTCTTTGTCCTACGATCTTGCCTTTGTTCCATGGCTCCTTCTTTTTCAGCTCATCTTCTATGAGTACAAAGCTATACACAGTCTATGTCCTTTCTAGAGAGTGGACATCAATTCTGTAAACTCGAACGAAAGCGGACTGTGTGGAAGCGCTGAAACTAGGTCGGTTCGCGACCCATATGAGACGTCAGTTGCCCCCCGTTGACTGGGTTTCATAGAGCGGCCCGCCATCCTCGGGTTAACTCGAAAGCGGACGTTCAAACCGTTTATCAGGCGACTTTTTTCCACAATGCGCGGTCTGCTAAATGTGCTGTGGAGGATAAATCGATACGTCAGTCAACCGCTTCAGATTGTGTCTGCCGGCAACACCGACTATTAGGAATAGTGGAACCGGGATCGGCCTGCACGTTGGCAAGCTAGGGTGGAATGTAATGAATTTGTGCTCAGTCAGATAGTGCGTGCGAATCCGACAGGATGGTCTGGCCCAGCCATCTTGTGCATCCGATGACACTCACTTTTCGGATTCGCCGCAATAACAATGGTCAACGCCGATGAAAGCACCGATGATTGCCTGCTTCGAGAAATGCGAGAGTCGAGCAGTCAAACGACAGTTGGCGCGCTTAGGGAAGCGTGCAAATTGATTGTAGATCATAGCCCCACCATGGTGGCCAGAGAAAAGGAAAAAAAACGTGACGCCATGTTTCAATGCCAAACGAACCCTGGCGGCGGTCTTCGTCGTTTCAGTTTTGGCCGCTTGCGGTCAACCAGAACAGGTAGAGCGCGAGCCCGTGATCCAGCCCGTGAAGTTGCACACGGTGGAATCGTTCTCGGATCAGTTTAACGTGGACTTCCCTGCAGTGATGCAAGCCGCCCAGACGAGCCAGCTTGCGTTTCAGGTCAATGGCGTACTGAACGAGCTACCGGTCTCGGAAGGGCAGCGTATCGAACAGGGCGCGGTAATTGCGAAGCTCGATCAGCGCAGTTTTCAAAACACGTTCATCTCGGCACGAGCCGCGTACGACAATGCCGAGTCCGAATACCAGCGCGCACGCCGTCTACTTGAACAAGACGCCATCGCGCGCTCTGTGGTCGAGCAGCGTTTGGCCGCGCGAGATTCAAGCCGCGCGGATCTAGACACGGCGCGCAAAGCGCTGGAAGACACTGTCCTACGGGCACCTTACTCTGGCCAAGTCGGTAACCTGCGGGTCGAGAATTTCCAGAACGTGACCGCGCAGCAGGCGATCTTGACATTCCAGAGCACCGGCGATGTGGAAGCGGTGGTTAATGTGCCCGCGCGGTTGGTGGCCTTTCTTCCGCAGCTCGAGCCGGTCGAGCCCATCGTCACGTTGGATGTCGCCCCGGAGCTCGAGCTTGCGGCCGCGTTTAAGGAAGCCACTAGCCAGGCCGACCCGACCACGCAAACCTATCGAGCCTTTTTCACGTTCTCGTCGCCGCAGAATCTGCAAATCCTGCCGGGTATGACGGGCACGGTGAGCACCCGGTTTTTGATCAACTCGGCTCAGTTTGCGGGCAGCGTGGCGGTACCGGTGGCCTCGGTCCAGGCTGAAGGCCCCGCCCGGTACGTTTGGCTGGTCGACCCGGCAAACAGTCAGGCGACACGGCGCGACATCACGATCGCCGATCAGCAAGTCAGCGACAGCGTCACGGTGACCGGTGGACTCGCGCCGGGCGATGTCATTGCGGCAGCCGGCGCATCGCATCTGTTTGAGGGCATGCCGGTTCGGGAATGGCGGCCGTAGCCGCCAGGCGCTCGACCAGCGCCCACAGATGTCTTTGGAGTCCCAATGAACCTTGCTGAATTTTCGATCAAGAACCGCCTGATTTGTGGCTTGGTGATCGTCGCGTCACTGATCGGCGGCTGGGTGGCCTATACCACCATGCCGCGTTTTGAAGACCCGGAGTTCACCATACGCACCGCCCAGGTCTTTACCCAATACCCCGGCGCCACGCCCAGTGAGGTCGCCGACGAGGTCTCGGAGCCGATCGAATCCGCCTTGCAGGAAATGCAGGAAGTCGAAGAAATTCGCTCGGTCTCCAAGGATGGCCTGTCGGAGATCGAGGTCGATATCAAATTCGCCTTCTCACCGTCAAAGAGTGACTTACAGCTGGTTTGGACCAAGCTGCGCAACAAGGTCAACGATGCCCAGGGGAGTCTGCCGCCCGGCGCCGGGCCGTCCTTCGTGTTTGACGAGTTTGGCGATGTGTACGGTTTTTATTACGTCATCACTGGGGCGGGTTACACCGCTGATGACTTGGCGGAATACGGTGAACAGCTTCGGCGGGAGCTGTTGCGAGTGCCGGGCGTCGCCAAGATTGGCTTTTCTGGCACGCAAAGCGAAGCCATCTACATCGAGGTCTCGCGCGCCCGCGCCAACGCGCTCGGCGTATCGTTGACCAATCTTTATCAGACACTGGCGACCCAAAACGTGGTGGCCGACGCTGGCCGCATCACGCTGGGCGAACGTCGCATTACAATCATGCCCACCGGCGAGCTGGACTCGGTGGCCGCGATTGAGAGCCTGATTATTCCCACGGCCGACAGCGACAATCTGATCAGTGTGCGTGATATCGCGACCGTCACGCGCAGCTATGAAGACCCGGCCAGCCTGCTGATTCGCTACAACGGGGAGCCCGCTCTGGCCATGGGCGTATCCACGGTCAGCGGCTCCAACGTGGTGGCTGTCGGGGCCGCGCTGGATGCAGCGCTCGAAGCCAGCATCGCCAGCCGGCCGCTGGGCATGGAGGTGGAGAACTTCTACCACCAGGGCGTGATCGTGGACGCCTCGGTCAAGGACTTCGTGGTCAACGTGGGACTGGCGCTGGTGATCGTGCTCGGCACCCTGCTGATCTTCATGGGCTTGCGCTCAGCGCTGGTGATCGGCGGTGGGCTGCTGCTCACCATCGCCGCTACGCTGCTGGTCATGATGATGTCGGACATCCCCATGCACCGCATCTCGCTGGGCGCGCTCATCATCGCGCTCGGCATGCTGGTGGACAACGCCATCGTCGTCACCGAAGGCATTTTGGTGGGTGTTCAGCAGGGCAAGAAAAAGCTGCAATTGGCGATCGACGTGGTGAAAACCTCACAGTGGCCCCTGTTAGGCGGCACCGTGGTAGGGATTTTGGCCTTCGCGCCAATCGGCTTTGCGCCGGGTTCAACGGCGGAGTACACCGGCCACCTGTTCTGGGTGATCCTGATTTCGTTGCTCTTCAGCTGGCTGTTCTCGCTCACGCTCACGCCGCTGTTTTGCGACCTGCTGTTCAAGGAAGAGGAACCCTCAAGCGAAGGTCAACAGACCGAAAGCCGCCTGGCTGGGGCGTTCAAGGCAGTGGTGCGCTCGGCAATTCGGTTGCGCTGGCTAATGGCGGCGGCCGTGGTCGCACTGTTCGTCACGTCGTTGTGGAGCTTTCAGTTCGTCAAATCCGGGTTCTTTCCCGCATCGACCACACCGCAAATTGTGGTGGACTACTGGCTGCCGGAAGGCACATCCATCGAGCGTACGAAAGACGACATGATCGCCCTTGAGGAGTACTCCCAAGGGTTGGACGGCGTGACCGATGTTCAGACCTTGGTTGGCGGCGGCACCTTGCGATATATGCTCGTGTACAGCTTTGAATCGCAAAACTCGTCCTACGGGCAGCTGTTGATTCGTGTGGACAGCTTTGAGCGCATCGCCGAGCTGATCCCAGAGATTCAGGCGCGCATCAACAGCGGCCCGCCGGACTCTTACGGCAAGGCCTGGCGATTCACCCAAGGACCCGGCGGCGGCGCAAAAATTCAGGCCACCTTCCTGGGACCAGACCCCGCGACCCTGCGCGGCTTGGCCAACCAGGCCAAAGCGATCATGGCCGCCGACGGCCGAGCGCTGTCCATCAATGACGATTGGCGGCAGTCGTTGCCCGTGATTACACCGGTATACAGCAACAACAAAGGCCGCAGGCTGGGCGTGACGCGTGAAGATATGGCCGGTGCGCTACTCTCGACGTTCTCCGGCGAGCAGGTGGGCGTATACCGCGAAGGTGATGACCTGGTGCCGATTATCTCACGCGCGCCCGAGGCCGAGCGACTGAGCCTGGAAAACGTCTGGGAAGTCCAGGTGCTCTCCAGCACCACCGGGCTGATGGTGCCGCTGGCGCAGGTCACCGACGGCATTCGCCTGGACTGGCGCGATGGCCAACTGCGGCGAGAAAACCGCATCTGGGCCATCAAGGCACAAGCCGATCCGCACCCCGACGAACTCACCTCCGATCTACTGAACCGCATCAAACCGCAGATCGACGCGATTGAACTGCCGACCGGTTATTCCCTGCGTTGGGACGGCGAGTATGGCGATTCTGCCGAGGCCAACGAGAATCTCGGCGGTGTGATCCCGCTGGGCTTTCTGGCCATGCTGTTGGTGACCATCCTACTGTTCAACGGCCTGCGCGATCCGCTGGCCATCTGGCTGGTCGTACCCCTGTCGCTGATCGGCGTGGTTGTCGGGCTTATCGTGACCGGAACGCCGCTGGAGTTCATGGGCATTCTGGGATTGCTGTCGCTGTCCGGTCTGCTCATCAAAAACGCCATCGTGCTGGTCGATCAGATCAACATCGAGATTGGCAGTCGTAAGCCCCGCTTCGACGCCATTGTGGATTCCGCCGCTGGCCGCGTGCGACCGGTGTTGATGGGCTCGCTCACGACCGTTCTGGGCGTGATGCCGCTGATGGGCGATGCGTTTTTCCGCTCCATGGCCGTGGTACTCATCTTTGGTCTGACCTTTGCGACCGCGCTCACGCTGGTCATGGTGCCGGTGTTTTACGCCATGTTGTTCAACGTCAAAACGTCTGAGACGGCGGCTGCATAAGGAGACTCATCATGCGAATTCAATCAGTGTTTGCCGCCGCCCTTGTCACCACCCTAGTCATTGCGCTGGTCGGGTGTGCATCGATCACCACCCGCGACGAAGCCGCTTCCACGGCCCGCGGCGCGGTGCCCGACGCACCGTTTGACTGGGCTGCGGTGCAGCAGTCTGTCGGCGATGTGCAAGTGGGCTGGATCGACGCGTTCAACGACCCGCTGCTCAACCAGTTGGTGCGTGAGGCACAGGCCAATAACATCGACCTGCGCGCCGCGGCCGCCAATGTGGACCGCTCGGTGGCGCTGGCCCGTCAAGCGGGCGCGGCGCTCAAGCCCCAGGTGAACCTACTGGCCGGTGGCGCCGAAGCGGGTGTGCTGGATTCGCCGCAGGGCGCGACCAGCAGCGGCACGGTGAACACCTCACTGCAAATCGACTGGGAGGCGGACATCTGGGGCCGCATTCGCGCCGGCCAGCAGGCCGCTGTCGCCAGCGCTGAAGCCGCGCGGGCGGACTACACCTTTTCACAGTATTCCCTGGCCGCAGGCGTTGCACGAGGCTACTTCGTGGCGGTTGAATCTGGCCAGCAAGAAGTCGTCGCTCAGCAAACCGTCGACACGCTCACCGAAACCGTCAGGATCGTGCAGGCGCAATACGACAATGGCTCTGCCTCATCGCAAGATCTGGCGCTTGCAAAATCTGATTTGGCCAGCGCAGAAGACACGCTAACCACCGCCGCGGGCGGCAAGCGTGACGCGCTGCGGGCGTTAGAGATCTTGCTCGGCCGCTACCCGTCAGCAGACGTGGCTGTACGCAAAGAGCTGCCCGCGATACCGGCTCCACCGCCGGCCGGCGTACCGTCTGCCATATTGGAGCGTCGGCCGGACATCATCGCCGCCGAGCGTACTGTGGCTGCTGCATTCAATTCTTTGGACGCTGCGAAAGCCGCGCGTCTGCCATCGTTGAGCCTGACGGCCGATATCGGCGGTAGCTCAGAGGAGCTCTCCAACCTGTTCGACCCCGTCAACGTGGCCTGGACGCTGGCCAGCAACCTGCTCGCGCCTCTGTATGACGGCGGGCAGCGTCAGGCGCAGGTTGAAGTCTCCACCGCCGAGCAGCAGCAAGCGGTCGCCGCCTATGCCTCGGCTGCACAGAATGCCTTTGCCGAGGTCGAAGGTGCGCTCGATTCGGGCGTGGTGCTGCAAAACCGCGTTGCTAGCCTGCAGCAAGCGGCCGACCAAGCCGCCGGGGCCTACCGAATAGCGGCCCTGCGCTACGAGGAGGGCGAGATCGCCCTAATCGACGTGCTGTCTGTGCAGCAGCGTGTATTCACCACCCGCAGCAATCTCGTCAACGTGCAGCGCCAACTGCTAGAGCAGCGCGTTATTTTGAATCTGGCGCTAGGTGGCGACTGGGCGACTTGACGCATCCAGTATCGAGCCACGCTTGACATGAAACAGCACCTTGCTCTGTTCTATCTGCTGGCGTTCTTTGCTGTCTTGTGGATACCGCTCGGACAGCATGCATTTTTGATTCTGCACTGGATGAAAGTGGGGACGTTTCTGGCGCCTATCCTGTTGTTTCAGCTTGCGCTAACGACACCGGACCGGGATAGCCATTCCGGTGTACGTGCGCTTGCAACGTGGATGCTCGTACTCTACATCATCCACCAGTTTGAAGAGCATTGGGTGGATGTCTTCGGCAACGTGTACGCATTCCATGGGTCAGTGAATGACTTGGTAACCCAGGCACTAGGGCAGCCCGCCGGCTCGGTGAAGGCGTTAACGCCTCTGTCCATCTTTGTCATCAACACATCGTTGGTTTGGCTGGTGGGCTTGCTCGCGATTTGGCGCTTCCACCGCAGCGTGTTTCCAGCGCTCGCGATGAATGCCATCATTTTGGTAAATGCCTTCACCCATAAGCTCGCCTCCTTGGCGAAAGCCGCATACAACCCTGGGCTTTTCACTGCGCTGGTACTGTTTCTACCGTTCGCTCTTTTAGTGTACAGACGGCTTTTGAGAGAGGGCGTAACAACGCGTGCCGAAATCGGGCTCAGTGTGGTGTGGGCGGCATTTGCGCACGTCATCATGGTCGCCGGCATGGTGGCGGCGAATGTGTTTAACGTCATTCCCGCATTGGCCTATCACGGCGCACTGATTGTTTGGTCGATCGTTCCAACGCTAATCAGCTTCTCAAAAAGCCGATGAAGGGGAGTGAGTTGATTTGTCAAAAGGCGTCTTCTGCAAAAAGTAGTTGCCGAGACAGATGAGAAACTGTGGATTTCAACCTCCTCTATCTGTTCGATTCAACGTGCGAAATATCAAGTGTAGGCCGAACGAATGACCGCTTACGGGAAGGACTGGTCAGGTCCTGCGCTGTCGTAGAGTAAACGTACTCGCAGTTGAATTGTCCGAAGTTGGCCGACAGCGGCAGTTCTGAATCAACTCGATGAAAGGCCGCTTCCAAACCTAAAGCGTCATTCGATATCTCTGAGCACCGTCGGAAAAAGTGTCGGTAGCTGTCATGCCTAGCCGCAGCGCCAGAGCCACCGATCGAGCGTTCTCAGGCTCGATAAAGGCTTCAACTTCTTTGGCACCACCCGCCTTGCGCCATGCAAGAGCAGCTTTTGCGGCCTCTGTCATAAGACCTCGCCCCCAGTACTTGGGGTTCATGTGGTACGCGATCTCCGAACACGTCGACAGCGTGTTAAAACCGATGTGGCCAACCAGACCGTCGTCTTCTGCTAACGTCAAAACCCATCTAAAGCCCCAGCCGTCTTTTGCAGCCCTCATCCAGAATCGAATCAGCTTGTCACTGTCCTCGCTAGTCCGTGCTGGTAGTGGAATGACGTCGCCATACTCATCCAGTGCCGGGCCCGAATACTCTTGCACCGCCGGTTGCCGCCACATGTCGAAAACGCCCTCGGAATGGGACATCGACATCGGTTCAAGCGCGAGTCTGGCGGTGGATAATGTTGGAATTTGAATGGCGCTGTTCTCCATCTGAGACATATTCGAAGCGACGCAGGCAGATAGGCTTCGTTCGCCTCGCTCCTTTGGTAGCAACCTCTGCAGGGATAGGAGCGCGATGACCTAGTCTTTGGAAGCTACGCCAGCAAGATTCCATATGCTTCCGTCGATAGCCCCAGCGCCTCCGCGAGCAGCGCGCCCAACGTTCGATGCTGTTGAAATAGAGGGGGTCAGGCGAGCTGCAGATTCGCAAGCTCTACCGGGCGGCCGATGCCGAAGCCTTGCGCGTAGTCGACCCCGATCTCGCGCAGCATGGCGAGCGTCTTTTCGTCCTCGACGTACTCGGCGATGGTCTTCTTGCCCATGTAGTGGCCGATCTCGTTGATCGAGCGCACGACCGCGAAGTCACCGGGGCTGTCGGCCAGATCCTTCACAAACACGCCGTCGATCTTGACGTAGTCCACGGGCAGGTTGCGCAGGTAGGAATAGGACGACAGGCCCGTGCCGAAGTCATCGAGCGAGAAGCGACAGCCGATGATCTTCATGCGGTTCATGAAGTCGATGGCGTTGTCGAGATTGGAAATCGCCGCCGTCTCGGTGATTTCGAAGCAGACCTTTGCGGTCGGCGTCTGCGTCGCGGCGAACTGATCGAGCACGAAGTCTGCAAAGGCCTCGTCGTTCACGGAGTGGCCGGAGACGTTGATCGCAAAACCGCTGATGCCGTCGAGCTCGCTGCGATGTTCCGCCATCCAGGCGAACACGTTGCTAATGACCCAGCGATCGACCTCGACCATGCGGTTGTAGGTCTCGGCCGCCAGGATGAAGTCTGTCGGCGCCATCGTGTCGCCGTGCTCGTCGCGCAGCGTCAGCAGTATCTCGTAGTGGGGTCTGGCGTGGCGGCTCTCGACGATCGGGCAGATCTGTTGGCAGTTCAGCACCAGCCGATCGTCCGCCAGCGCCTTGTCGAGCTGCGTGACCCACTCCATGACGCCCTGTCGCTGCATCAGGCGCTGATCGCCCAGCTCGTATTCTTGCAGCCGGTTGCGGCCAGACTCTTTGGCCGTGAAGCAGGCCTCCTCGGCGTGCAACAGACAGGCCTGCACGTCGGTCGCGGCGTCCACGAAGGACAGGCCCACGCTTGCCGACAGCACGTGCGTGCGTTCTTCCCACTGGAATGGCTCGCTGCGAATGAGCTGCAGCAGCGCGTTACCGAACTCGCGAGCGCGCTTGGCATCGGCGCCATCAAGCAGGATGCCGAACTCGTCACCGGATAACCGGGCGACGGTCCCGACCGGTCGCTCCGCCGCGGCGCCGTCATCGAACAAAGCGCTCAGACGCCGCGCGATCGTCTGCAGCAGCTTGTCTCCCGCCGCGTGGCCGCTGGTGTTGTTGATGATCTTGAATTGATCAAGGTCGAGGTGGAACAGCGCGCTCTCGCCGCGCCCTGCCTTGGCGCGCGCGATCGCGCGTTCCAAGGCGCGCTCCAGCTCCTTGCGATTGCGCAATTGGGTCAGCTCGTCGTGAGTCGCCTGGTGCGCGAGCTCGTTGTGCATGTTCTGCAGCATGCGCTGCGAGGCGCGCTCCATCAGCGGCAGATCATAGTCTTCGAGCAGCGTGATCTCGCCGGCGAACAGACCGTCCGTCATCTGCTTCAGCGTCAGCTCGCGCGACTTTACACCCTTGCGATTCACCAGCACGAAGCTCGAAGTCTGATCGCCGACGAACGCAACCGTGAGTATCAACGGCCTCCCCTTCGCGTCGGCCGTGGCGACCCACTCGCCGATCTGCACGCGCCGCGCGCGCTCGAGCGCCTGACTCCAGCTTTGGCGCACGGCCTCGTCTTCGGAGTCGATATCCGGTTCGCTTTCCGGCAGCAGGCCCGCGAGGCCGACGGCCTCCTGCACGTCACGACGGGTAACACGGCGTGAGTCGCCCACGGTCCTCTCGCCGGCGGCGTTGCCCACCACGGCATCCGAGAGTTTCATCACCAGCGGGGTGCGCCGCGCCGGGTCGTAGGAGATGTCGTTGAGTCCGGCGATCACCCGCTTTAAGAGCGCCTCCGCTGGCACAAAGTCCGGCGACTCGGGATCTACCTCGTCGTTGAGATGCTCCCATAGCTGGTCGACTAGCATGAGCGCATCGCGCCATTCGGGGCTCTCGTCGCCGTGACGCAGGTGCGTGTGCACCAGCAGATTGCGCCAGGCCGGATTGATGAACTCCAGCAGCAGCTCGGGCACGTCGCGGTCGGTGAAGCGCGCCTCGAAAGACATCAACACGGCGCGCCGCGCGCGGGCGAGCTTCTGCTGACCTTCGCTGGCGCGCACCGTTCGTTCCACGTTGCCGCGATAGGCCCGAGTCTGCTTGTCAAGCAGCGGGTTCAGGACCTCAATCGCCTCGTCGAACACCTGCGGGTTGTCGTCGAAGTCGCGCACCACGCGTTCGAGCGTGGCGTCGACCTGCTGCCCGACCTCGCGCTCGATGCCTTCGTGGGCGTCGCTCGCGTTCCCGAGCCGACCGAGGAGATTCAGCATCTCGGCCGCCGAGTGCGGCCGTTCCGCGTGGTGCTGCAGGAAGCTGCGATCGATGGCCGCGAGCTTGTTGAGCGTGATCTCGAGGCGCTTGATCCAGTCACGAACGCCCGTCGTGAGCAGCAGGTCTTCGCGCATGGAATCGACCAGACCCTCGACCACGCTCAGAGCGTCGTGCTCGTCCTCGCCGAGCTTCTTGGCGCCGCCATGGCGAGCGCGCAGCGCCGCCATCAGCCGCGGCCGCAGCTCTTGATCGTCGAGAGAGGCGTCTCCCAGCTCGCTCTGCAGGTCGCGGAACGCGCCCAGAATGTCGGCGCCGCTAAAGCGCGCTTCCGAGGGCGCGTTGCTGGGCGCGAGGTCTTCCGCGGGCGGTCGACCGAGCTGCTCGCGCGTCCGCCGGCCCAAGGACAGCAACTCACGCGCCGCGCCATAGACCTGCGCGACGCCACCTCGCGGCGCGCTGAACGGGTCATGGCCCGCGACCGTGCGCGGCGTGCCTACGCCTTCCACCGACATCGCCGCCTCGCGTACGGCGCTGTCCATGTCGTGATAGGTCTCAGCGTCCGCAGCCGACTTTGGCGGCGGCGCGGGCCGCAGCTTGACCTGCGCGCGACGGATCTCTTCGACCGACGGCAGGATGCCGCTGTCATCAAGCGACGTGCGCACGCCGCGATAGAGGCTGTCGAGTATCGGCAGCATGACCTGCTGGAACACGGCGAAGAGGTCTTCGCGCACCTGGCGCCGCAGGTCGAGCGAATCGGTCGCGTCCGCAAAGGCCCAGGTCACGACCGCCGGGCCGATCGGCAGAATGTCCTTGTGACCCCAGGGCTTGGCCAGCAGCTCGAGCAGCGCGGCCAGATCCAAAAGCGGTTCGCGCAGCCGGTTCTCGGTCTTCGAAATCGTCTCTGCCACCACCAGCCAGTCTTCGAACTGATCCTGATCTACCAGCGCCAGTTTGTTCGGGCTGCTGCCCGTTTCCCGCCGACGGCGTTTTTCCAAAACCGCGTGAAAGTCAGCCACCGAGTCGATCTGGGCGAGAACCTCGGCGCGAAACGCGGCGTCGATCGCACTCTCCTGCTTCGTGAGCTGCTGCAGGCCCTCGTAGTACATCATCTCGATGGCGTTGGTACCGGCGTCGGCGGATTTCGCGAGCAGCTGATCCTTGGCGCGGCTGAAGAAGTTGCCGCTGATGCGCTCGAGCGCGCGCTTCATCACGCTCTTGAGCTGGGCCCGTACGCGTGCGGCGTCCTCGTTGGAGACGCGCTGATCGCGCAGCAGCGCGTCAGGCTGCGCTGACTGGCTCTCGGCGGTGGGCTGGGTTCCGTCGAGGGCGCCGCGCGTCACGGTGCCTGACGCGACGGCGTACTCCATCAGCGCATCGAACGCGTCTATCGGCAGACCGCCGCGATAGACGATGCCGAGGCCGGTGGCGTTGTCGAGCAGCCGCGCTATGACCGCAGGCAGCCGGAAGTGCACCGCGCCGCGCGGCGTGGCGACAGAAAAGTGCACGTCGATCGGCGCGCCTGGAACGAAGCCTTCGACCGCCGCCAGCACCTTGTTCTGCGCGCCAGTCAGCAGCATGCCACCCTGGCAGAAATCGCGGATCGTACACAGCCAAGAGCGCCCGCTCGCCGGATGGACGAGCGCGCTCAGGGCAATGGGTTGACGCAGATACTGGCGCCGATTCGCGTCCATACGACTAGGGCTCTGATGATCTCGGTTCGTGAGTCACACGGAACAAGCGTACCGCAAGTCGCGCTCGCGCTCTCTCTCGAGCGCCCACAGAGGCGCTTAATTTACGTTGCGTCGACAAGAGAGCGGCTCAGGCGGCGACGACGCGATTGCGGCCGCCGGACTTGGCCGTGTAGACGCGCTCATCGGCGCGGCGCAGCAGGGATTCGAACGTGTCCTTTGGGCGCAGGCTCGCCACGCCGACGCTGAGAGTGACGTGATATCCGGGATCGGCTGCGCTGACGGGAATTCGCGCCGTCCGCCGCCGCAGCCGCTCGACCACGTCGCGCGCGCCCGCACCCGACGTGTCCAGCAGAACCAGCACGAACTCTTCCCCGCCCAATCGGGCCACCAGGTCTACGGAGCGCACGCACGCGCGCGCCTCGGTCGCGAAGCGCCGCAGCAGGCTGTCGCCGCCGGCATGACCAAAGCGATCGTTGACGCGCTTGAAGTGGTCGAGATCGCAGTAGCACAGGCTCAGCTGTACCGGCGCCCCACCGCCGGCGCGCTGCGCCACCGCGAGCTGGTGGGCAACGAAGGTCTCGAGATGGCGCCGATTGGGCAACCCGGTCAGCGGATCGGTCAGCGCGAGGCGCTCGGTCAAGGCCAGCTCTTCGCGTAAGGCCCGGGTTCGCCGACGGTCCACGCGCCGTCGCCCGGCAAACTCCCGCGCGACCAACCAGGCGGCCACCATCAGCGCGGCGAGCGCCAGGTTAACCGGCCAGGCGAACAGCAGATCTGTGCGCGCGGCGGCGAGCAGCAATCCCGCATACAGCGCCAGCGTCAACAGCACGAGTTGCGCCACGCGCCGCGCCGGCAGTTTCAGCCCCGCGTGCAGCATGCAGAAGACGAGTCCGACCAGCGGCAGCCGATCGTGTTCTCCCCCGATCAGGATCGCGGCCGCGACCACACCACAGACGCACCAGAGCACTTCTGCGTAGGTGACGAAGAACGGCTGCCAGTGTGCGACACCTGGGTGTCGGTAGAGCAGCGCGAAGCCAGCGAACCAGGCCAGCGCTGTCGCCACCCCGACCGCGCCGAGCGCTGCGGATGTACCAAAGAAGGAGAGCAGCAGAGGACAGGCAAGCGTATAGCACACGACCGCCCAGACCAGCGGCCCAGGACGGGGTTTGCGGGGATGCGGCCGCTCGGGCAGCGGTCCGATCAATGAAGAAAGGGCTTCACTCATCCAGTCGCGAAACGCCTGCTCTGACAATCCCGGCAGTATAGGGGCCGGCCCGAGCCTTCCCGGTGCGGGATTGTAAGCGGCCTGTAACAGGGGTTCAGCGCGGCTGACGGGCACGCCGACAAGCAGATGAGGACGGCAGTGCGCGGCATTCAGCAGCGGCTCAAGGGTGCTGCAGTGCCTGCCTCAGCGCGACCCGCCAACCCGCCAGCAGTGCATCGCGCGCCTGGGCCGACATGCCGGGCTCGAAGCGGCGCTCGGTCTGCCAGCTACCACCGGCGGCCGCGACGTCCGCATAGGCCCCGACACCGATGCCCGCCAGCATCGCCGCACCGAAGGCCGTGGTCTCGGTGATGCGCGGCCGTTCGACGACGGTATCGAGCACGTCGGCCAAAAACTGACACAGCCAGTCGTTCACCACCATGCCGCCATCGATACGTACGGTGTCGATGTTGCCCGCATCCGCCTGCAGGGCCTGCAACAGATCGTGCGTCTGGTACGCCATGCTGGCGAGCGTTGCCGTCACCACCTGATCCCGACTGGTGTCCAGGGTCAGGCCACTGATCAAACCGCGCGCCAAGGGATCCCAGTGTGGCGCACCCAAACCTGTGAAGGCCGGCACGACATAGCACCCACCCGTGTCGCCGTTGGTTGCGCGCGCGCTGTCCTCGGTCGTGGCGGCGCTGTCGATCAGCCCGAGCTGGTCGCGCAGCCACTTCACGGCCACGCCGGCGTTGAAGATGCTGCCTTCCAGCGCAAAGGTCGTCACGCCAGCCAGCCGGTAGCCGACCGTGGTCAGCAGATCGGCACCGCTGCGGACAAACTCGGTGCCGGTATTCGCGATCAGGAAACAGCCCGTGCCGTAGGTGCTCTTCGTCATGCCCGGTTCGAAGCAGGCCTGACCGATGAGGGCGGCCTGCTGGTCGCCCGCTACGCCGCGGATCGGCACCCTGGCGCCGAAGACCTCGGCGGTGGTCGCGCCGAAGTCGGCGACGCAGTCCAGGACCTCCGGCAGCACGGCCCGCGGCACGCGATGGAGATCGAGCAGGTCATCGCTCCAATCGCCGGCGCGTATGTCGTAGAGCTGGGTCCGCGCCGCATTGGTGGCATCGGTCACGTGCCGGGCACCCCCCGTCAGGCGCCAGATCAGAAAGCTGTCGACGGTGCCGAAGCACAGCTCGCCACGTTCGGCGCGCGCCCGCTCGCCCGGCAGGGCATCGAGCAGCCAGCGCAGCTTGGTCGCACTGAAATAGGGATCAATGACGAGGCCGGAACGATCCCGCACCAGTTCCGAGGCGCCGTCCGCAGCAAGCTGCGCGCAGAGATCGGCCGTGCGCCGGTCCTGCCAGACGATCGCGGGGTGCAGGCAGCGACCGGTGTCGCGCTCCCACAACAGCGTCGTTTCACGCTGGTTGGTGATGCCGATCGCCGCCACCGCGCCGGGATCGACGCCAGCGGCTGCCAGCGCCTGGGCGATGGCCTGCTGCGTCGTGCGCCAGAGTACTTCCGGATCCTGTTCCACCCAGCCGGGCTGCGGGAAGTGCATATCGAAGGCAACTTGACCCAGTCCAGCGATCTGGCCATCGCGAAAGACGATCGCCCGCGAGCTGCTGGTGCCCTGGTCAATCGCCAGCAAAATCGCGCTTTCTTGACCCTTTTGGGTCGTCGAATCCCTCACCCGAATTGCCCACTAGATTTCCAAAGATCGTTCACAGGATATCCACGGTGGTTTGTCTTGCAAACCACGGGGGCTGTCATTATCTTGTGGTCTCGCCCAGCCGAAAACCCAACATATTGGGTCTTAGGTCGCCAAATTGGTGCCTCTACAACGAGTTAGCGCCGATTAAACGGTCGTTAGGACAGCGTCCGAACGAAGCAGTCGGGAGCCGGCAAGAGCCAGTAAGAGCAGGAAGAAACCGGCGAAACCGCAGCACAGCGGGCGGCGAGACAGCACAGACGACAGCAGCAAGACAGCAAGACAGCAAGACAGACGGCAGGAGAGAACACAGGGTGTCAGCATCGACCGGGGTGGGGGATGCGCAGCACCACGCCAATCGCCAGGCGACTGGTTCGCCATGGCGACGGCAATCGGAAGCGTGTGACAGCACGCCTCCGCGAGCGGCCTAACAAACCGCGAAACCCGTCGCGCGAAACCCGTCGAATGAGCGGGTAATCGATACGGGCGACCCAATTAAGGGTGATAAACGAACGTTCTTCGTAGAACACAAGGCGCGGGCTTGTCAGCCCGTGCCTGTGCGCCGTCGAGACGATGGCGTCACCGGGTTCAGGCGAGCGCAGTCCGGCGATGAGCATTAGATAGAAAGTCGCGACTGGCGAGACGAGCCGCAGCGGCGCGGGGAAGAGCGTCGGCTGACGACTAGCGCGCTAGAACAGCCAGACAGAAACAACAGCAGCAGCAACAACAGTAAAACAGCAGGCGAGAACCAACCGCGAGAGCCGACCATCCTTCGGCTTTGCCACGTGCGCACCGGGTCTCTCGCAACGACAAGGAGCACAAGAACTTGCAATCAGAGCTAACTGAATCGCTGGCCGCCCAGCAGACAGCGCCGACGACGGCACTGCCCGGCGAGCCGCTGTCGCCCGCGCTGACGGCGACCGCACCCGGCCAACTCAAGGTCATCAAGCGCAATGGCACCGTGGTGCCCTACAGCGACGACAAGATAGCGGTTGCGATGACGAAGGCGTTTCTTGCCGTCGAAGGCGGCACCGCCGCCGCCTCACCGCGCATACGCGAGTTGGTCGCCGAACTCGCCGAACAGGTCAGCGGCACGTTTCTGCGTCGCCTACCGTCCGGCGGCACGCTGCATATCGAAGAGATTCAGGATCAGGTCGAGCTCGCGCTCATGCGCTCCGGCGAACATCAGGTCGCGCGCTCTTACGTGCTGTATCGAGCGGAGCGCGCGCGGCTACGCGAAGAACAGACACCACCCACGGTTGCGATCGAATCGAACCTGTCGGTCACGCTCGCCGACGGCAGCCGCGAACCGCTGGACGTCGCGCGCATCAACACGCTGGTCTTCGAGGCGTGCGCGAACCTGACCGATGTCGACGCCGAACGCATCGTGACCCAGGCGCTCGACAACATGTACGACGGCATTTCCGCCACGGACGTCGCGACGTCGCTGCAGATTACGGCCCGCACGCTGGTCGAAGAAGAGCCGAACTACACCTACGTCACCGCGCGGCTGCTGCTCGATGAGCTGCGACGCGAGGCGCTGACGTTCCTGAACGTGCGCCGCGAAGGCGCGGCCGCGAACGATCACCGCGCGACCCAGGGCGAAATGACGACGCTGTATCCGGCCGCACTGACGCAATTCATCAAGCGCGGCGTCGAACTGGAGCTGCTGTCGCCCGAGCTGCTGCAATTCGATCTGGCCAAGCTGGGCGCCGCGCTGAACCCCGAGCGCGATCTCAACTTCACCTATCTCGGCCTGCAGACGCTGTACGACCGCTATTTCATTCACAGCGACGATACGCGTTTCGAGCTGCCGCAGATTTTCTTCATGCGCGTCGCGATGGGGCTCGCCATCGAAGAAGAGCTGCCGAACGAGCGCGCCATCGAGTTTTATAATCTGCTGTCGTCGTTCGACTACATGAGCTCGACGCCGACGCTGTTCAACTCTGGCACGCTGCGTTCGCAGCTGTCGTCGTGCTTCCTCACCACCGTTCCCGACGACCTGGACGGCATTTACAGCGCGATTCGCGACAACGCGCTGCTCTCCAAGTGGGCCGGCGGACTGGGCAACGACTGGACCCGCGTGCGCGCGCTGGGCTCCTACATCAAGGGCACCAACGGCAAGTCGCAGGGCGTCGTGCCGTTTCTGAAAGTCGTGAACGACACGGCCGTCGCGGTGAATCAGGGCGGCAAACGCAAGGGCGCCGTCTGCGCCTATCTCGAAACCTGGCACCTGGACATCGAGGAGTTTCTGGAGCTGCGGAAAAACACCGGCGACGACCGTCGCCGCACCCACGACATGAACACGGCGAACTGGATCCCCGATCTGTTCATGAAGCGCGTGACCGAGGGCGAAGACTGGACGCTGTTTTCACCGTCAGACGTGCCAGACCTGCACGACCTCTACGGCAAGGCTTTCGAAGAACGCTACGAAGCCTATGAGGCGATGACGAAGAGCGGCGAGATCGCGCTGTTCCGCCGGGTGCCGGCGACCGATCTGTGGCGCAAGATGCTGTCGATGCTGTTCGAAACGGGCCATCCCTGGATCACTTTCAAGGATGCGTGCAACGTGCGCTCACCGCAGCAGCACGTTGGCGTGGTGCACTCGTCGAACCTGTGCACCGAGATCACGCTGAACACCTCGAACGAGGAAGTCGCGGTGTGCAACCTGGGCTCCGTGAACCTCGCCCAGCACGTCATCGACGGCAAACTGGATCACGAGAAGCTGAAGAAGACGGTCGGCACCGCTGTGCGGATGCTCGATAACGTCATCGACATCAACTACTACTCGGTGCCGCAGGCGCGCACATCGAACATGCGTCACCGGCCGGTCGGCCTCGGCATCATGGGCTTTCAGGACGCGCTGTTTAAGCAGCAGCTGCCCTACGGCTCCGATGCTGCGGTGAACTTCGCAGACGCTTCTATGGAAGCGGTCAGCTACTACGCCATCGAGGCCTCGATGAAGCTCGCCAAAGAACGCGGCAGCTATCCGAGCTTCGACGGCTCGCTGTGGAGCCGCGGCATCCTGCCGCGGGATTCGCTGCGCAATCTGCAGATCGAGCGGGGCGAAGACTATCTCGACGCCAATCTCGACAGCACCCTGGGCTGGGACGAGCACTGGGACAGCCTGCGTGCGAAGGTGAAGACCAACGGCATGCGCAACTCCAACGTGATGGCCATCGCGCCGACGGCGACCATTGCCAACATCACAGGCGTGTCTCAATCGATCGAACCGACGTATCAAAACCTGTACGTCAAATCGAACCTGTCCGGCGAGTTCACCGTGGTGAACCCGTTCATGGTCCACGACCTGAAAGAGCGCGGCCTGTGGGACAACGTCATGGTCAACGACCTGAAGTATTTCGACGGCAGCCTGCAGAAGATCGAGCGCATCCCGGAAGAGCTGAAGACGCTGTATGCAACGGCCTTCGAAGTCGAGCCGCGCTGGATTGTCGACGCCGCCAGCCGGCGCCAGAAGTGGATTGATCAGGCGCAGTCGCTGAACCTCTATATCGCCGGCGCGTCGGGTAAGAAGCTCGACATCACCTATCGCATGGCGTGGCTGCGCGGCCTCAAGACGACCTATTACCTGCGCGCGCTGGGCGCGACGCATACGGAGAAGTCGACCCTCGAGAAGGGCACGCTGAACGCCGTGAGCGCTGAGGGTGCAGCCGCAGCCCCGGCGATGGAAGCGGCAACCGCCGCGCCGGCGGCCAGCGCCGAATTCGACCTGAACACCGAAGCGGCACCGACGCCGCTGGCCTGTTCGATTGATGACCCCGACTGCGAGGCCTGCCAGTAGGCAGACTAGCGGGTTTTCACCGACAGACCTTGAGCAAACGAGATAAAGAGACGATCTATGCTGAGTTGGGATGACTACAACGAAGACCTAACCCCCGCCCCCGTTCGCGAGGCGGCCCAAGAACGCGCGACGGAGCAGGCGGCAGCGCCGGCACCGGACTGGGCGGCCGAAAATGCCGCACGTGAGCAGGCTGCATTAGCCCATCAGCGCGACGCGGAACGCGCCCAGGAACTGGCCCGCATCGAGGCGCAGCGGGCGCAGCGACTGGCCGAAGAACAGCAGCGGGCGGCTGCCGCGGCACAGCAGGCCGCCGCGCTCGAGGCCGCGCAGGCCACGCCAACCGCCAACCCCGAGACGCCGATCATTGTTGGCGAGGCGCCTCAGGCCGCGCTCTCGACCGAGCGGGTCACCGTCGATCAGAAAGCGATGATCAACTGCCGCGCGGATCTCAACCAGCTCGTGCCGTTCAAATATGACTGGGCCTGGCAGAAGTATCTGGATGGTTGCGCCAACCACTGGATGCCGCAGGAAGTGAACATGAACGCGGACATCGCCCTGTGGAAGTCCGAAGCCGGCCTGTCCGAGGACGAACGCATCATCGTCAAGCGCAGCCTGGGCTTCTTCTCGACCGCCGATTCCCTGGTGGCGAACAATCTGGTGCTGGCGATCTATCGCCTGATCACTAACCCGGAGTGCCGGCAGTATCTGCTGCGCCAGGCATTCGAAGAGGCGATTCACACGCACGCCTATCAGTACTGCATCGAATCCCTGGGCATGGACGAAGGCGAAATCTTCAACATGTATCACGAGGTGCCGGTGGTGGCCCGCAAGGCTAGCTGGGCGCTGAAGTACACCCAGGAAATTTCCAATCCCGGCTTTAATACCGGCACGCTGGAAACCGACCGGGCGCTGCTGAAAAACCTCATCGCCTACTACTGCGTTCTGGAAGGCATCTTCTTCTACTGCGGCTTCACGCAGATCCTGTCGATGGGCCGACGCAACAAGATGACCGGGACCGCCGAGCAGTTCCAGTACATCCTGCGCGACGAATCCATGCACGTGAACTTCGGCATCGACGTGATCAACCAGATCAAGCTGGAAAACCCTCACCTGTGGGACGAGGAGATGCAGTCGCTCGCGACGTCGATGATTCTCGAAGGCACCCAGCTCGAGATCGAGTACGCACAGGACACCATGCCGACGGGCGTGCTGGGTATGAACGCCAACATGATGGCCGAATACCTCCAGTTCATCGCGAATCGGCGGCTGGTGCAGATCGGCCTGCCCGAGCAATTCCCCGGCGCGAAGAATCCCTTCCCATGGATGTCGGAAATAATGGATCTGAAGAAGGAAAAGAACTTCTTCGAGACCCGGGTCACCGAGTACCAGACCGGCGGCGCGCTGGAGTGGTAGCCCGCGGCTGAGACGCCCCCCCAGATCGCTGTCTCCGAGCAACGCGCAGGCGCGCCCATTGCGGCGCGCCGTGCGGCAACACCCAGCGCGATCCTCGCGCCCTACACTCTGCGGCCACTCCGGCCGCGGTATCCGCAATCCGCGCAAACAACGTCCCGCAGACTTTCTGACTGCTTGGCTTCAAACTAGCGACTGTCGTCGCCATACAGGTAACCCGCGATGGTAAGCACGCAACCGAAGCCATCTGAGGGGTTGTCGCAACACACCCCCACTCCGCTGGCGCCCGTCCTGTGGATCTATGCACTGCTGGCTCTGTTAGCCCTGGCCACCGCGCCGGTAAAGGCCGCCGACAGACAGAGCTACAGCGTCACAGGATTGAGCAAGGACGCGGAGATCGTGGTCGACGACTACGGCGTGCCGCACATCTACGCCCAGACCCACTACGACGCCTTCTTCGTCCAGGGCTTCAACGCCGCGCGAGACCGGCTGTGGCAAATCGACACCTGGCGCCGTCGCGGTTTGGGCAGGCTGGCCGAGGTCTTCGGTGCGGCGTACGTGGAGCAGGATCGCGCCGCGCGGCTGTTTTTGTACCGTGGCGACATGTACGCCGAATGGCTGGCCTACGGCAACGACGCGAAAAAGATCACCGAGGCCTTTGTGGCGGGCATCAACGCCTACGTCGACCTGACCGCACGTAACCCAGAACTGCTGCCGCCCGAATTCGAGCTGCTGGGCTATCGACCCGCCAAGTGGTCGGCGGATGAGGTCGTGCGCATCCGCAGCCACGGGCTGTGGCGCAACGTGGTCAGCGAGGTCACTAGAGCGCGGCTGTACTGCGCGGGCGACGCCGCGGTGGACACCCAGCGCAAGGTGCTGGAGCCCGCGTGGCAGGTCGGCGTTCCCGCGGGCCTGGATACCTGCGCGTTGCCCGAAGCCGTTCTGGACGACTATCTGCTCGCCACGGCGCCGGTCGACTTCTCGCGCGATGCTGCGAAGGCCGCGGCGATCGACGTCGAAGCCGCCCGCGAGCGGCTGCTCGCCGCGAGCCTCGCGCGCGCCACGGACACCTCACTCGGCAGCAACAACTGGGCCATCGCCCCCGACCGCAGCACCACGGGACGCGCCATCCTCGCCGACGACCCTCACCGCGGCCACGCGGTGCCCAGCCTGCGCTACATCGTGCACATGAAGGCGCCGGGGCTCGACGTGATCGGCGCGGGCGAGCCCGCGCTGCCTGGCATCTCTATCGGCCACAACGAGCGGATCGCCTTCGGACTGACGATTTTCCCTATCGATCAAGAGGATCTGTACATCTATGAGCTGCTGAGCGGACCGGAGGATCTGACCGCCGACGCGGGTGCGACGAACGAGAACCGAACGCCGGCGGATGCTGGGGATGGTCTGACGGACGATGCGCCCCAGACGCCAACCGCAGAATCGCCAACTACAACTTCCGCACTCGTCGGCTATCGCTACAACGACCACTTCGAGCCACTGCGCACCCTCACCGAATCCATCCCCGTCAAGGACGGCGAACCCGTCACAGTCACGCTCGAGTTCACGCGCCACGGTCCGGTGGTCTATCGCGACGAGGCCCGCGATGCACGCGGCCGCGCCCAGGCCTACGCGGTACGCGCGGCCTGGTTGGAGCCCGGCATGGCGCCCTATTTCGGCAGCATCGAATACATGCGCGCGAGCAACTGGCGCGAGTTCGTCGGCGCGCTCAATCGCTGGGGCGCGCCCTCAGAAAACCAGGTGTATGCCGACATCGACGGCAACATCGGCTACAAACCCGCCGGCCGCTTCCCAAAACGCGACAACTTCGACGGCCTGCTGCCCGTGCCCGGCGACGGTCGCTATGAATGGGACGGCTATTTCGATATGGACGTGCTGCCCGAGGAGTACAATCCCGACCGCGGCTGGGTCGGCACGGCCAACGCCTTATCGCTGCCCGGCGACTACGACATCAATCGCTATCGCGTCGGCTTCGAATGGAGCGCCCCCTGGCGCATGCGCCGGCTAACCGAGGTCCTCTCGCAGGCGGGCAAGTTGTCGCCGGGCAACTCACTCGCGCTGCAGCGCGACTACGTCTCGATACTGGCGCGCGAGGTGGTGGCGGGACTGCCGCCCGCGCTGCCGCGCGACAGCACCGAGCCTCACGCGCCGGCGCTGCGGCTGCTGCAGTACTGGAAAGGGCGCATGACGCCAGGCTCGAAAGAGGCCGCGTTTTACGCCGTCTGGTTCTATCGCCACCTGCAGCCCCAGCTCGCGACGCACGTCACCGACGGCAAACTGGAGAAGCTGGACACGCTCGCGCTGCTGCAGCAGATGCGCCGCGCGCCCGATGTGGTCACCGCGTCGTTGGCGAGCGCCTGGGCCGAGGCGGTCGAGCTCATGGGCGACAACGCGGACGAGTGGCAGTGGGGAACGCTGCACCGCATCGAGTTCACCCATCCCCTGCTGGATCGTGTTCCGACGGCGGTGCGAGACGCCTGGGCGTTGCCGTCATTGCCGCGAGGCGGCACCGCCAACACCACCAATAACACCGGCTTTCGACCCGAGAACTTTCTGGTGCGCAGCGGCGCGTCGTTTCGCATGGTCGTCGACGTTGGCAACTGGGACAAAGCGCAGATGACCAACGCGCCGGGCCAGAGCGGCGACCCGCGCTCGCCGTTTTACGGCAACCTGCTGCAGGGCTGGGCTAACGACAAGAGCTTCCCCCTCTACTACAGCCGCTACCGCGTGGAGCGAAACGCTCGTTTACGAATAGACCTGAGGGCAGCGCAAAGATAAGCGCAGGCTGT
This sequence comes from Pseudomonadota bacterium, assembly GCA_039029135.1. GTDB lineage: Bacteria > Pseudomonadota > Gammaproteobacteria > Pseudomonadales > Azotimanducaceae > JALZVT01. The sequence continues at coordinate 40,624 of JBCCGT010000034.1, forward strand.
GTGCCGCGTTTACCGCTGCGAAGCCGCAACAGTCCGCAGGACACGACGCGCAGGACATCGACGGACATAAGGGCGGTTTACAAGATTCCGCACGGCTTGCAGCAAAAGCGCTTGGTGTTTTGCTAGGCTGCGTGGCAGTACGGACTCAGTACAGACCCGAGTACACACAAGGAAGGTTCCGATGCGCCCACGCAATCGTCAGAGAGCTCGCAAGCTTTGTAGCCGCATTCTGCCCGCATTGGTCACGCTGCTTTGGCAGGGCGCAGCCGGCGCGGCGGGTACCGCCTACATCGAGACATTCGGCGACGACGCCAATCCGTGTTCCCGCAACAGGCCCTGCGCGACGATTCAGCACGGCATCGATCTGGTCAACACCCGGGGGCGCGTGCTTGTTGGGCCCGGCACCTACGAAGAACAGATCACGATCGTTTACGACGGCCTGCGCCTGATCTCTACGAGCGGGAATGTGACGACAACGATCGATACACGCGGGCTTAGCGAGGGGGACGAACTGGCGACCCCCCAATCTTCCGCTATGGCCATCAGCGCCGACAACGTCACCGTCGGACAGAAAGACCGTGGGTTCAAGATTCTGACCAACTTCGAAACGGGTATCTCCGGCATTGGCAAGAAGATCCGCGTAGAAGGCAACAGCATCGACAGCCCCACATTTCTAGCAGAGATTGGTATCAGACTGGTTGGCGACAATCACATCGTTCGCCACAACCTGATACGCAGAATCGGTTCGTACGGCGTCTTTCTGTCGGGCGTACGGGAACAGGCGAGCGGTCGCAACTGGATGGTAGACGGAAACACCTTCGAGTCCCCGCTCGTCGGACTCATGACGCAGAGCTACGCGCCCAACAACCGATTGCGCAACCAGAACAACGCCCTCACCAAAGGTGGCTTCGGCTTCGTCATCTACCACCTGGATGCCAGCTCGGAAACCATGACCGCGCAGCCCGCCGCAACGAACGACCGACACAGCAACCTAAAAATACCGGAGTCGGTATCCTCTAGCGGGATAGAGATCGTTGGGGGCAACCCCAGCATTTCGGACATCTCGATAGAGTCCGATTTGCCAGGCGGAGACAGCGTGTCCCTTTCGGAAACGCACAACGCGCGTTTGTCAGGATTGACGCTCAATAGCGAACAGTCACCCTTCGGCACCGGCATCCTGCTCGAGCGGACGGTCGGCACCACGATAACCAACAGCACCGTATTCGGATATGGGACTCTCTTGTTCATCATCGAGGCGGCGGGGCTGCAGGCCAGCAACAACAATTTCGTTTCGAGCGCCAACTGCCCGATCGATTTCAGAGGCGTAACGAACCCCTCGACCGATCTGGTGCTGAAGAAGAACTTCTTTAGTTTCACCGCGGGCGCAGATACGTCCTGCAGCGCAGCCGCACCGCTGCTGGAAGCCAGCGGCGAGCTGAGCTTTCAACCGAAGTTCACACCGAACTAGTCGACGAGGCTGATCCACTTTGTGCGGCAATGAAGGCCACCTAGCATCGTGTCCGAAGTTTGCGCGTACGCCCCACGGGAATCGCCGCGGGGCAGCACTGCTGTTCTGCGTTGCCGTGACACTCGTTGCCTGCGGCGGCAGCCCGCCTGGGATTAAACACGAAAATACCGCGGGGGCTGCGGCCGCGCGAACGCTCGCACCACAAAACGATGGCGGCACTCTCGTTTCACGAAACGCGGCCATCGCCGAGATTCTGCGGCGGGACGAAGCTCAACTGTTTACCGACTGGCCCGTGGATATCCGCACGTCACTGAAGGATGGCAACAGCGCAGCGCAGCTAGCGCAGCTGCTCGTCGACCAGCCGTATCGCGCCACCTTCACTACCGCCGACGGCGCACAGCGCCTCGCGACCCTGGAAATCGGCGCTCTCGATGAGTCCGACGCGATCGCCGGCGACGATGAATCTGACAGCGCGCTCGACGCCGATACTACGCTCGCGACGCAGCTAGCGGCCGCCGATTCGGAAGAACAGATCTATCTGATCGACGACGCGGAACTCAGCAGCGCCAACCTGCGCGTGCTGACGTCACGGCTGCAGGTGACACCAGCGACGAGAGAAGAGGCGGAACTGCAGCAGGGGATCATGCGCAGGCTAGACCTCGGGGACGAAGTCGGTGCGCGGCTAGCGGTGCTGGACGCGCTGAACTCGCCGAACGACACCGTGGTGGAGATGGCCCTCGACAGCATCGACACCTGGAACGATCGTTCAATCGAGCCCTGGTTGCGAGCGGCTGCGGATCACCCGAACCCAATCATCGCCGAACGCATCGCGCTCGCGCTGAGTGATATCGAATTGATAGCACCCGTTCCGGCAGGCCCCGCGCCCACGGGCGTCGACCTGAACAACCTTTTGAACGAAGCGACAGCGCGACGCGAACGTTTACAAAAGCAGCGCGCGGAGCGCTTTCAGTAGAAGTCGTTTTTGCTATTCTGCTTGCTCGCCACTTACAAGGAGCGTGGGGTGAGAATCCGCAATGCGCTTGCAGCATCAGGACGCTTCTCGTCCAGATTTCCCTTTACCGCTATTGCACTGGTAGCCCTGTGCAGCCCCTCGATCGGCCTCGCCGCAGGGGTCGCTCACGTCGAAAAACACGGCAACGACAACGGCGCCTGCGATCGCGCCGCACCCTGCCTGACGATTCAACACGCGATCAATTTGGTCGGGAAAAGCGGTCGCGTACTCGTTGGTCCGGGTCGATACGTCGAGACGCTCAACATCGAGTTCGACGGCCTGTCCCTCGTCTCTACACGCGGGCGGACTACGACACAGATCGATATCACCGAACTGCCCTTTTCTGGTCAGCCAACGATCGGCGGACAGATCATCCGAGTAAACGCAGACGGCGTAACGATTGGCCAGAAGGGACGAGGCTTTACGCTCAAGCATCGTCTCAGCGAATCGGGCATCGTTGGTTACGGCGATCGATTGCGCGTTGAAGACAATTTGATAAATCTGCTGGACGGCAATTTTGGAATCGCGCTATTTGGCGACAATCTCACGGTGCGCTACAACGACATTCATGCTGTGCAGCGATGCACCGGCATTCACTTAGCACGCCCAGTTCCAAACAGCGCCGGTGGACGCAACTGGACGGTGACTGACAACTCCGTGTCCAATTGCATGGAGTCGTTTTTCTTCCGCTCAACGATCTCGAACCATCGCCTGCGGAATGAGAACAACAGTGCGCACAATACCGGCTATGCGTTCTACGTTTTCAACAGCGTGATCGTGGATGGTAAAGAGATCGCTAATCCCGGGAGATCAGGAGATCGGCACACGAACCTTGTTGCAACCGGATTCGACGGCCAGGCTGC
>JBCCGT010000035.1:0-43254 GCA_039029135.1 Pseudomonadota bacterium
CATTCAATTAGTTTGTCCGCTTGCAACTCTGGCAAGGTGAATTGAACTTTGACTTTCTCACAGGTCTTTAGAGATCCTATTGACCCCAGCACTCTCTAGGTGCCGGCAGCGAGTAGCATCGTGCGGATCTTGCCGATGGCGCGGGTCGGGTTGAGCCCCTTGGGACAGACGCTGACGCAGTTCATGATGCCGCGGCAGCGGAACACGCTGAAGGGATCGTCGAGGTTTGCGAGCCGCTCCTCAGTCGCCGTGTCGCGGCTGTCGGCGAGGAAGCGATAGGCCTGCAGCAGACCGGCTGGGCCGATGAACTTGTCCGGGTTCCACCAGAAGGACGGACAGGACGTCGAACAACAGGCGCAGAGAATGCACTCGTACAAGCCATCCAGTTCGGCGCGATCTTCCGGTGTCTGCAGCCGCTCCTGCGCGGGCGGCGGCGACTCGTTGACGAGGTAAGGCTGGACCTTTTCGTACTGGGTGTAGAACTGGGTCATATCCACGATCAGATCGCGGATGACCGGCAGACCCGGCAACGGTCGCAGGACCAGCTTGCCCTTGGGCGCGACCTCCGACAGCGGCGTAATACACGCCAGGCCGTTCTTGCCGTTCATGTTGATGCCGTCAGAGCCGCACACGCCCTCCCGGCAGGAACGTCGGTAGGCCAGGGTCTCGTCCTCGGTCTTCAGCAGCTCGAGCACGTCGAGCACCATCAGGTCCTTACCCTCGGGGATCTCGACCTGCATCTTCCGCATGCTCGGCGTTTCGTCGGCATCCGGGTTATAGCGATACACACTTACCTGCATGTGCAGATCTCCTGGGGATTAGTACTTGCGTTCCATGGGCTCGAACGTCGGCACGGTCTTCGGTTCGAAGTTCACGCCTCGCTTGCCCACGCGCTTGTCGCTCGGGAAGTACATGGAGTGACACAGCCAGTTCTCGTCGTCGCGAACCTGATAGTCGTCGCGCGCGTGGGCACCCCGGCTCTCGCGCCGCTCCTCCGCCGCGATCGCGGTGGCCTCAGCCACCTCCAGCAGATTGTCGAGCTCCAGCGCCTCGAGCCGCGCGGTATTGAAGGCGCCCGACTTGTCGGTCAGGTGCGCAGTCGCGATCCGCGCTCGCAGCTCCGTGAGCTTCTCCACGCCCGTCTTCATATGCTCTTCGGTGCGGAACACCCCGAAGTTGAGCTGCATGGTGTTCTGCAGTTCCTTGCGCAGACCGGCCACGCTCTCGCCGCTGCTGGACTCATCCCAGCGGGCCAGTCGCGCAAGCGCCGCGTCGACGTCGGATTCGCTCGCGTCGCGATAGCTAACGCCCTGGCGCATGACCTCTTCGATATGCAGGCCCGCGGCGCGCCCGAACACGACAAGGTCGAGCAGCGAGTTGCCGCCGAGGCGATTGGCACCGTGAACGGAGACGCACGCGGCCTCGCCCGCGGCGTACAGGCCCTCGACCTCGATGTCCTGTCCGGCCTCATTCTGGGTGAGTGCCTGGCCGCTGACGCGGGTGGGCACCCCGCCCATCATGTAATGACAGGTCGGCACGACCGGAATGGGTTCCTGTACCGGATCGACGTGGGCGAAAGTGCGCGACAGTTCGAGGATGCCGGGCAGCCGGGCGTTAAGAACTTCCTCACCGAGGTGATCGAGCTTCAGCTTGACGTGATCGCCCTCGGGGCCGCAGCCGCGGCCTTCCATGATCTCGAGAATCATGGACCGCGCGACCACGTCACGACCGGCCAGGTCCTTGGCGGTGGGCGCATAGCGCTCCATGAAGCGCTCACCGTCCTTGTTGATCAGATAGCCGCCCTCGCCGCGGCAGCCCTCGGTCACGAGCGTGCCCGCGCCGTGGATGCCGGTCGGGTGGAACTGCCACATCTCCATGTCCTGCATCGGCAGTCCGGCGCGCAGCGCCATGCCAATACCGTCACCGGTGTTCATCAGCGCGTTGGTCGTGCTGGCATAGATCCGTCCCGCGCCGCCGGTCGCGAATACCGTCGCCTTGGACTTGATGTAGACGACCTCGCCGGTTTCCATCTCGATCGCGATGACCCCGACGACGACGCCGTCCTGGTTGCGAACGATGTCGACCGCGAACCACTCGGACAGAAACACCGTGTTGGCGCGGAGGTTCGCCTGATAGAGCGTGTGCAGCAGGGCGTGCCCGGTCCGGTCCGCCGCCGCGCAGGTGCGCGCGGCCTGGCCGCCCTTGCCGAAGTCCTTCGACTGGCCACCAAAGGGTCGCTGGTAAATCCGGCCGCGCTCGTTGCGCGAGAACGGCAGGCCCATGTGCTCCAGCTCAAACACGGCCTGGGGGCCGACGGAGCACATGTACTCGATCGCTTCCTGATCGCCGATGTAGTCCGACCCTTTGACGGTGTCGTACATGTGCCAGCGCCAGTCGTCGTTCGGATCTTCGGAGGCGATCGCGCAGGTGATGCCGCCTTGCGCCGACACCGTATGGGAGCGGGTTGGGAACACCTTGGACAGCACCGCGGTCTTCAGACCACTCTGCGCCAGTTGCAGCGACGCCCGCATGCCGGCACCACCCCCGCCGACGATAACGCCGTCGAATTCCATCGTGCGTACAGCGCTCATCAGAGTCTCCAGAAGATCTGCAGCGCCCAAACCGTGTAGAAAAACAGCATGAGCATGCAGGTGGCTTGATAGATCAGCCGCGCGGGCGTGGCGATGCCGCCGAAGTAGTGCGGGCGAATGTAGTCGGTGCCGATCGTCCACATGCCGATCCAGGCATGGCCAACCGTGGCGATAACCGCCATCGTGCTGAACACCTTCATGAGCTGGCCGCCGAAGAACGCGACCAGGGCTTCATGCGATAGCGTCGGTGCCGTCATGAAGAAGCCCAACACGATGACCGTGTACAGCGCCAGCACGACCGCGCTGACCCGCTGCACGACAAAGTCCGAAAGCCCGCTGCGCGAGAAGCTGGTGACGTTAGTTACCATAACCACAACCCCACCCCGAGCGCGCTGATCAGCGTCAGCACCACGCTGGTCTGCGCCGCACGCGTACCGCCGATCTTGGTGTCCGCAAAGTGGAAGTCGAGCAGCAAGTGCTTGATGCCGGCAAACAGGTGGTACAACAGCGCCACCACGATCAGAAACACCAGCACCCGGAAGATCGCAGAGCTCGCGACCGCCTCGAAGCCCTCGGGTGAGGCCAGCGCCTGGTCGAGCCACCAGAGCAGGAAGGCGATGGCGCCAAACAGGACGACGCCCGTGATTCGGTGCGTGATCGACGCTATAGCCGCGAACGGAAACTTGAACGCGGTTAACGACAGATTCACCGGCCGGTTGGATTTAGATGACACTGCCATGATCACCCCTACAGACAAGTCGGCAGAGTTTAAGGAACCACAGGCCGGGAACCAAGCTGATTCCGGACGCAATCGCCCCTGCTTTCTTTGAAAAATCAATACATTGCTGCACTTTGTCAGCACCACGCTCGGTGGCTCGTTGGGTCATGCGGCATAGCCGCAGGGCCGTCCCGGCGTCGGTCAAAAAAGCGCCAGGGGCAGTCGGCTTCGCCGATTCTGCGCTATGATCAAAATCGACACTTGGGAGGACACTAGACCTTGGCTGATAACAACACGAGCGCAGCAACCCTCACCGTACCCGGCCTGGATCCGATCGATCTGCCGATCAAGACCGGCACCGTCGGACCCGACGTCATCGATGTCGGCAAACTCACCGGTCAGGGCATGTTCACCTACGATCCGGGGTTCGTCTCGACCGCGTCCTGTGAGTCCGCCATCACCTACATCGACGGCGATCAGGGCACGCTGCTGCACCGGGGTTACCCCATCGAACAGCTCGCCGAGGACTCGGATTATCTGGAGTTGTGCTACCTGCTGCTAGAGGGTGAGTTGCCCAATCAGGCACAGAAGGACGAGTTCGTTAACTCGATCACCAATCACACCATGGTGCACGAGCAGCTCGCGCAGTTCTTTCGTGGCTTTCGCCGTGACGCGCACCCGATGGCGATCATGTGTGGTGTCGTCGGGGCGCTGTCCGCCTTCTATCACGACGCGCTCGACATCGAAGACGATCGGCATCGCATCATCACCGCGCACCGGCTGATCGCCAAGATGCCCACGCTCGCGGCAATGAGTTACAAGTACTCTCGCGGTCAGCCGTTCATGTATCCGCGCAACGATCTAGACTACGCCGCGAACTTCCTCTACATGATGTTCGGCACGCCGTGCGACAACTACGAGCCGAGCCCCGTGCTGGCCCGCGCGATGGATCGCATCTTCCTGCTGCACGCCGACCACGAGCAGAACGCATCGACGTCCACCGTGCGCCTGGCCGGCTCGACCGGCGCCAACCCCTTCGCCTGCATCGCCGCCGGGATCGCGGCACTTTGGGGGCCGTCCCACGGCGGCGCCAATGAGGCCGTGCTGAACATGCTGGCCGAGATCGGCGACGAATCGAACATCGACGACTTCATCCTGCGCGTGAAGGATCCGGACGACCCGGTGCGCCTGATGGGTTTCGGTCACCGGGTCTACAAGAACTACGATCCGCGGGCGAAGGTCATGCAGCAGACCTGTCACGAGGTGCTGGCCGAGCTGGGCGTCGAAGACAACCCCACCCTGCGCATGGCCCAGCGGCTGGAACAGATCGCGCTAGAGGATGAGTACTTCGTCAAGCGTCGACTGTATCCGAACGTCGACTTCTACTCCGGGATCATTCTGAAGGCGATTGGCATCCCTGAAGAGCTCTTCACCGTCATCTTCGCCACCGGCCGCACGCCGGGGTGGATCGCGCACTGGAACGAGATGATCTCCGGCAGCTACAAGATCGGCCGCCCGCGGCAGCTCTATCTCGGACCGAGCAAGCGGGACTACGTCGCGCTCGACAAGCGCTAGCTGGAAACGGGAAACGCCCGACCGAGTCTTCCTCGAGACTCGGGGCGGCGCGTCAACCTGGGGTCAGAGTCAGGACTATGACCCCTTACTCTGACACCACTTCTATCCTGATAACCGGGTCAGCAGGCTGGACGTATCAAACCGGCCGCCGCCGGCGTTTTGCACATCGGCGTAGAACTGATCGACCAGGGCTGTCAGCGGCAAGGCCGCACCCACTTCGCGGCCCGCAGCCAACGCAATCCCCAGGTCCTTGCGCATCCAGTCGACAGCGAAGCCGAAGTCGTACTCGCCGGCCGCCATCGTCTTGTGCCGATTCTCCATCTGCCAGGACTGCGCCGCGCCCTTGCTGATGACATCCACTACCGCCTCGATGTCGAGCCCGACCCGGCGCCCTAGATTGAGTCCCTCGGCCAGCCCTTGCAGCACGCCCGCGATACAAATCTGGTTCACCATCTTGGTCTGCTGCCCGGCGCCCACATTCCCCATCAGCCGGTGGGCGCGCGCGTAGGCGTCGAACAGCGGTGCCGCGCGCTCATAGGCCGCCAGTTCGCCGCCCACCATGACCGTCAGTATCCCCTGCTCCGCACCCGCCTGGCCGCCGGAGACCGGCGCATCGAGAAAGTCGGCGTCCAGCGCCCGCGCGGCCGACGCCACCTCGCGGGCGACCTCGGCGCTCGCGGTCGTGTGATCGACCAGCAGTTTGCCCGCAGAGAATCCCGCCAGCACGCCCTGTGGACCGGTGCAGACTGCGCGCACGTCGGCGTCGTTGCCGACGCAGACGAACACGACGTCCGCGCGGGCACCGACGTCTGCGGGCGTGGCGCAGGATGAACCGCCGCGCTCAGCAACGAAGCGTTCGGCGACGGCGCCGGTACGGTTATAGACACAGACGTCGTGGCCGGCGGCCAGCAGGTGGCCCGCCATGGGAAACCCCATGACGCCGAGACCCACGAAACCTACGGATTGGGACATGTCGCGCCTCGCTTGCAGCGGAAATACGAGGCGCAAGGCTAGCAGGGCGCACGCCCCGCGGCTGCTGTTTTGTGGCGACGGCGTCGCCGCAGGATTAGCCCAGCACGGCGGACTGGTCGAAGCCCTCTTCTTCCATGATCGCGCGCAGCGACTTCAGCGCCTCGACCTGAATCTGTCGCACGCGCTCGCGAGTCAAACCGATTTCCCGGCCGACCTCCTCCAGCGTCGTGACGTCATGTCCGCGCAGGCCGAAGCGACGCACGACAACATCAAGCGACTTTTCGGGCAGCGCGTCGAGCCAGTCGTTGAGGCGGTGCTTCAGGCGCCCGCTCTCGAGAGATTCCCAGGGATCTGACGCGTTGACGTCCTCAAACGTATCCCAAGCGGCGCGATCGGCATCGAGCACCGAGATCTCGGTGCAGGAGATATTGTCGGCAAGCTCCAGCAACTGCCGGACCTTTTCGACCGGCTTACCGATTAGTTCGGCGACATCCTCCGCCGTCGGATCGCGATCCAGCTTCTGTGCGAGTTCGCGCTGGGCGCGCAGATAGCCGTTCAGCTCTTTGGCGATGTGGATCGGCAGGCGGATGGTCTTGGCCTGATTCATCAGGCCCCGCTCGACGGCCTGACGAATCCACCAGGTGGCATAGGTCGAGAACCGAAAACCCTTCTCGGGATCAAATTTCTCCACGGCCCGTATGAGGCCCAGATTGCCCTCCTCGATCAGATCGATCAGCGGCAGGCCGCGATTAAGGTAGCGCCGCGCGATCTTGACGACCAGCCGCAGGTTGCTTTCGATCATCTCGGCGCGGGCCCCCTCGTCGCCCTGCTGGACGCGGCGGGCGAGACGAATCTCCGCGTCGGCATCGAGCAGCTTGGACGCGCCGATCTCCGCCAGGTACATGTCCGTCGCATCACCCAGTCCGCGCGTGCTGACCGGCATACGCCGCGGCGGCAGCGTCTTGCGCGCCGCCTGGTCGGGTGTGTCCACGCGCTCACGCGCCTCGGTTTGCCCCACAAACTCATCCATTGTTTCTGCCGCCTCGGCAACCATCTCCAGCATTTCGGGATCCTTCATGTTGATCTTATTCATGTCGCTCCGCCTGTCCTGGCCCCACCGCCTGCCAATCCGGCCGCCGGTGTACGCCCACAGCCACGCTCTGCTCAGCGCGCCTTAAGTCGTTTATCTGGTGCTCTCTCCTCCTGAGCACCGCCGCGCGTTGGCGGCTCGTGTCGTTGCGCCGCTAGCGCGCGGCGCGCATCGCCGTCTCCGTGCGCCAGCCGCACGCGGCGAACAGTTCGTGCAGTGCAAAGGGTTTGCGCAGCAAGACTTCTGCGCCTACGGACAGCATCCGGGTCTCCAGGCTGTCGGTATGATGACCGGTCATGCCGATGACCCGGGTGCGGGCCGTTTCGGGGTCCTGCTTGATGCGCCGACACACCTCGATGCCGTCCAGGCCCGGCATCATGATGTCCAGCAGCACGATGGCGGGCGCATGGCGCTGCACCATGCGACCGGCATCAAAGCCGTCAAAGGCCCGCGACAGCTCAAGCTCCGGGTGTTCGGAGCGCAGCGCCTCACAGAGAAAACCGTTGAAGCGCTCGTCATCGTCGACGACGAGCAGACGATTCGCGGATGACTCGCGCAGCACGCCGCCGATCGGCATGCCGCGAGCCCGCGCAAACTCGACCACGATCGCGGCATCGAAGCGGCGATGGCCGCCCGCCGTCACGCGTGCCGGGAGCAGCCCCTTCTGCGCCCACTGGCGCACCGTCACCGCGGCGACGCCCAGCGCATCCGCCACCTCGGTGGGCGTCAGCCAGTTGGTGTCTTCCATGGGTAATGCCTGCATGACGCCTGAACCTGTCCTTTGACCGTTGGTTGAACGGCTACCGCCCCAAATCGCTGCGCAGACCGGAACCATTGCTGGTCCGCCGGCCGGCGCGCGTAACCGCGCCAGTTCACGAGCGGCCTGTGTCTGCTGTGAGCAGCGCGTGAATCCATTAAACATATCGTTAATATCGATTTCAACGATTAAATCGATATTTTTCGATCTTATCTATTTTCAGCACGATAAGGCGTGGTTGCGGCGCGATCCGCGCGCCGCGCACGTTCGGTCGATAAGCGCCACGCAAAGGCCCAGAAGCAAGTCGGCGCGAGGCCGGGATCGCGCGAAAAGACAAATCTTTTCAATTCTTTGCGAAGCCTTCGCGAAGGATTTGTCACAATCCTCCTGCGGCATACAACGACCGGCGGTCGCGCCCGGTCCGAGCCCACCTGCGACGGCTGCGGTCGCCGGGGCAGCGGCCGCGACGCCATACCACGGAGGGATTTTGATGAGTCACATCACCGCGCACCCGCTGCGCCTCGCCCGCACCATCTGTATCGGCCTGCTCAGCGGTTTCTTGACCCTGGGATGCGGCGGCGGCGGTGGCAGCGGTCCGGGTGGTGCGCCCCAGCCCACCGTCAGCGCGGGCAATGACCGCGGCGTCATCGAGGGCACGAGCGTGACGCTGAACGCGAGCGCGAGCGGCGGCAGCGGCGATCTGACGTTGCAGTGGGAGCAGACCGCGGGGCCCGCCGTCGCGTCTGTCGAAGGCGGCGATGGCAGTCTCACCCTCACCGCGCCGGCCTTCACGCCGGGTGCTCTGAGCGACAACGAACTGAGCTTTCGCGTTCGCGCAACCGACTCGCGCGGCGGCAGCGCGACGGACGCCGTCACCGTGAGCATCACGCCGCGGCTCGCATCCCTAACGGCGGAGGCCGGCTTCGCCTACTCCACCCCGCTGACGCTGGACGACGACTTCGACTATCTCGAATTGACGATCGGCCCCGGCACCCGGTTTGAGGTCACGCTGCGAACGCTCGACGGCGCGGCCAGCGCAAGCCTGGCCGCGTTTACCGCGGCGGATTTCGTCACCGAGACGCTGGGCGACACGCGCATCGAGCGCGGCGGCAATCCAGTCATCACGGTTGCCGAGGACGCCCCACGGACCCTGTATTTTCGCGTCGGTGGCGCGCCGGGCACGCGCTATACACTGACGGGCATTCGCACCAGCGAGCTGACCGAAGCCGGTTTTCCGATCGACGCACCCAGCCCGGGACAGGTCGCCCTGGCGGTTGTCCCCGAGCCGGGCGGTCGGGCCATCGGCGTCGCCAACATCGACGCCGACGATGAACTCGAGATCGTCTTCACCGCGGGCGCTGCGCTGCTCGCGGTGAATCACGATGGCAGCACGGTGCCCGGCTGGCCAATCGACAGCGGCGGGGACGCGCCGCTCATCACGCTGGCCAACATGGATAGCGATCCCGAGGCCGAGATCGCGGTGGCCCACGCCGGGGGCGACTGCGCCAGCCCGCGCTCGCTGCTGAATGGCGATGGCAGCGCCGTCAGCGGCTGGCCGATCAGCGGCTGCCCGGCAACCGCTCCGCCCACGGCTACCGAGATCGGCGGCAGCGCGGCCCTGTTCTTCGCCGACGCGGCGGGCTTCACGCGCAGCGGGACGGCGCTTGGCAACTGGACGATTGAGCAGCCCGGCTTCGGCCAGCCGGCGATCGCGGATATCGACGGCGACGACGCGCTGGATCTCGCGTTTTCGCAGGACACGGACCTCAACGACCTGTCCGCCTTCGACGCCAGCGGCACCGCGCTGCCGGGCTACCCGATCCAGGAGGCGGCCCGCGGCGATCCCGAGGCCCGCCGGCTCGGGCTGCTCGGCCTACCCGACTTCGATCTGGACGGCGCACACGAGCTCATCCGCATTCGTCGCATCGCACGCAGCCGCGGCGACACGCTGCTGGTCGAGCTGTACGACTCGAACGCGGCGCGGCTATGGCGCTTCGAAACCGACAGCGCGACGACCGGCGCGATCGTCCCCGCCTTCGGCGACCTGAACGGCGACGGCAACCCCGAACTCGTGCTGCAGACCGATACGGAGCTGTACGCGATCGAGCGCAGCATGGCGCTGCTCGACGGCTTTCCGGTAGCCCTGGTCGCCGACGGCGAGGCCCCAGGCACGGGCGCGTCGGCGCCGCTGATTGCAGACGTCACGGGCGACGGCAAAACGAACATCGTCGTTGCCCTGCCCGGCGCGCTGAAGATTGTTGACGCCAGCGGCACCGTCGCCACGACCCTGCCCTTTCAGGACAACAGCATCATGCCGGCCGTGGCCGACATCGACCTCGACGGCCGCAACGAGATCGTTGCGGCGATCACGCCGCTGCACGCAGCACCGGGCGAACCGGTGGCGACCCTGTGGGTGTTCGATCTGGGCGGCGCAGACCACGGCGCCGTGCAGTGGGGACAGCTCGGCGGCGATGGCAGGCATCAGTACCGCTTCCCGTTCGCGGACGACGATAGCGGAGCACCGCTGTAGGCGGTCGGCAAGCTGACGGACCGGCGGTACACTGACCCCATGCTGCCGCTTCGCCAACTGCCCGCCATCGACAAGCTGCTGCGCGCGCCAGAGCTCGCGGCACCGATCGCGACTCTGGGCGTCGCGAGCGCGACCGAGACGCTGCGCGACTGGCAGGCACAGTGGCGCAGCGAGGGTGGTGCGCCCGAATGGGCCGGCAGCCCGGCCGGCTACGCGGATGCGTTGACCCGCCGGGCCCGCCAGGCTGACTACCGCCGCGTCTTCAACATGACGGGCACACTCATTCATACCAATCTGGGGCGCGCGCCGCTGGCGCGGGAGGCGCTTGCCCGCACGGTCGAGAAAACCGCGGCCAACCTTAATCTGGAGTTCGATCTAACAACCGGCAAGCGCGGCTCCCGCGACGCCCCGGTCGCGCAGCGGTTGGCCGCCCTGACCGGCGCCGAGGCCGCAACCGTTGTGAACAACAACGCGGCCGCGGTCCTGCTGGTGCTGAACACCTTTGCCCAGAATCGCGAGGTCCCCGTCTCGCGCGGCGAGCTGATCGAGATCGGCGGCAGCTTTCGCCTGCCGGAGCTGATGGAGCGCGCCAACTGTCGCCTGCGCGAGGTCGGCACCACCAATCGCACGCGCGTCGGCGACTTTGCGCGGGCAGTGTGCGCCGACACGGGCCTGCTGATGAAGGTCCATCCCAGCAACTACGCGATCGAGGGGTTCACCGAAGCCCCGAGCAACCGCGAGCTGGCCGATCTTGCCGCCGAGAGCGGCGTGCCCTACTGCGTGGACCTGGGCAGCGGCACCCTGGTGGACCTCGCCGACTTCGGTTTGCCGCACGAACCCATGCCGCAGGAGGCGCTGCGCCAGGGCGCGGATCTCGTGACCTTTTCCGGTGACAAGCTGCTCGGCGGCGTGCAGTCCGGCCTGATCGTGGGCAAGCGCGAGCTGATCGCGGCGCTCAACGACAACCCGCTGAAGCGCGCGCTGCGCTGCGACAAGCTGACGCTCGTGCTGCTGGCAGAGACGTTGAAGCTCTACGAGAACGATGCCGATCTCGTCGCGAACCTGCCGCTGTTGGCCAACATGACCCGGTCCCTCGAGGAACTGCGGGCGCGCGGCGCCGAAGTCGCGGCCGTCCTCGCCCCGAAACTAACCGGCTTCGCGATCGACGTGGTCGACAGCGACTGCCAGATCGGCAGCGGCGCGCTGCCGGACAAGCGCGTGCCGAGCGTGGCCGTGCGCATCGATCATCCGGACGACGGTGCGCTGCGCGACCTGCTCGCGCGGCTGCGCGGCCTCGCCGCACCGGTCGTCGGTCGACTCACCGGCGGCGCCGCGTATCTCGATCTGCGCTCAATCGACGACTGGCCGGGCCTGCAGGCCACGCTGCAAGAGCTGGAGGCCGCCGCTTGATCGTCACCCTGGCCGGTCACGTCGATCACGGCAAGTCGGCGCTAGTGCACGCGCTGACCGGGGTCAGGACGGATCGGCTGGAAGAGGAACAGCGCCGCGGCCTGACGCTCGACCTTGGCTTCGCCTACGCGGATCTCGACGGCCAGCGCATGGGCTTCGTCGACGTGCCGGGCCACCACCGCTTCATTCACAACATGGTCGCAGGCGTCGCCCGGCGCCAGTTCGCGCTGTTGGTCGTCGCCGCCGACGACGGCGTGATGCCGCAAACCCGCGAGCATCTGGACATCCTGCAAACGCTGGCGCTCGAGCGCGGCTGCATCGCCATCAACAAGACGGATCTGGTAGCGCCCGAGCGGGTCGAGGCCGTCCGCCAGGAAGTCAGCGAGCTCTGCGCCCGCTCCTTTCTCGCCGACGCGCCGATATTCGCGGGCACGGCGCTGCAGCCGGACAGCCTGACCCCACTGAAAGCGCATCTGCGCGCCGCCGCGGCGGCGAGTGCAGGCGAGCGCGACAGCGAGCCCTTTCGGCTGGCGATCGATCGCAGCTTCACGCTCAGCGGAGCCGGCTGCGTCGCCACCGGCACCGTGCACGGTGGCCACGTCGAGCGCGGCGCCGAACTTGTGCTGTCGACGACGGGCGAGGCGGTGCGGGTGCGCGACCTGCGAGTGCAGGACGAAAGCGCCGACCACGCCGTCGCCGGCGATCGCGCCGCCATCAACTTGGCCGGCATCGATCATCAGCGCGTAACGCGCGGCGCGTGGCTCGTCGCACCGGAGGCGCTGAATACGCCGCAGAGTCTGGTGATCGAGGCGCGGCTGCTGCCCGATGCCCGGCTGAAGTCTTACGGCAACGTTCACGTCCATCTGGCAACGGCGCACAGCCTCGCCCGCGCCGCGCGCCTGCAGGACAACGCCGACGGCACGACCCTGATCGAGCTGTTGCTGGAGACTCCGCTGCAGGCCAAGTGGGGCGACCGGGTCGTGATTCGCGACTACGCCCGTGCCGCCACGCTAGGCGGGGGTCCCGTGATCTACGCGGGCGCGCCCGCCCGACGACGCAAGACGCCGGAGCGGCTGGCGCAGCTCGCCTGCTATCGACACCCCGAGCCGCAGGCCGGACTCGAGGCGCTGCTGGCCCTGGGACCGGTCGCGCCCGCGGACTGGCGCGCGAGCTATCTGCTGAGCGCGGAACAGGCGCGCGACATCGAAGCGGCGCTTGGCACCACCGCGCTCACCACCGCGCCGGAGCTGGTAACGCGCGAGGCCGATCTGGCGGCATGCACCCGCGACGTGCGCGCCGCGGTCGAACAGGCGCCGAACAGCGATCCGCCGGGCCTGACGCTGACGGAACTCGCGAGCGCGCTGGCGCACCCGAGGGCGCTGATCAAGGCAGCCGCGCACGGTCTGGTGCAATCACGGACAATCAGCAACGCGCGCGGCCGCTACCAGTCGAGCGCGGCGGCGAGCGCGATCAGCCCACAGCTCAAAAACCTCCTGCAGCGCTGCACGCCGTTGCTCGACACGCAGCACCCGGCGAGCGTCGGCGATCTGAGCAAGAAGCTCGGCCTGCCGCTCGGGCCGCTGACCAAGGCGCTGGCGGAGCTGAGCAAGCTGCGCCAGCTCGTGCGCATCAACGACAAGCGCTTCGCGCTGCGCAGCCAGATCACGGCCTGGGCGGATCTCGCGGACGCGCTGGCGAAGACCGCGCCCTTCACGGTGAAAGAGTTTCGCGACCGCAGCGGACTCGGCCGCAACATGAGCATCGACGTGCTCGAGTTCTTCGATGGCAAGGGCTATACCCGACGCAGCGGCGACACCCGCAGCGTGGTGGGCGAGCGCGAACGGCTGGGTTGATCGACGCAATGCGTCAGCGCGCGGACGCACGCTTCATGCGCGAGCGCCCTGAGGTACACTCGACGACGGAAGAGTATCGTCCCCGGTGGGGCGCGCGGCCTTCAAAGCCGTTGGGGTGCGACTACGTGCCTGGTGGGTTCGACTCCTGCCTCTTCCGCCAAACGGCTCGCCACCCGCCAGATCTATCCGCCACATCTATCCGCCACATAAAAGCACAGCACCAACACACGCTAGCGCCGGCTAGGTCCTCGCAAGATAAGGCGCTTCGCCGACAACCGTCGCACGATAGCCGCGCCTGACCTCCGGAAAATAGTCGAACGCCGCATGATGCTGGACCACCCGGTTGTCCCAGAACACGACCGTGTCAGGCGCCCACTGCACACGACAATGAATCCGAACCGAATAGGCGACGTGGTCATACAGCATGGACAACAGGCGCCTGCTTTCCAGCGCGCTGAGCTCCTGGATCTTGCCCACAAAGCCCGCGTTGACATACAAGGCATTGCGGCCCGTCAGCGGGTGCGTGCGCACGACGGGATGTACCGCCGACGGCAGTTCGTCGAGCGTCTTCGCGCCGCTCAGATACAGGTAGTGCCCTTTGGGATCGTGTCGCGCGGTCAGTCCCCGCAAAAAAGCCTGCATCGGCGGTGACAGGATCTCGTATGCCTGACACATATCGGCAAACAGCGTATCCCCACCGCTGGCCGGAACCACCTCCATGCGCAGCATCGACAGGCCCGGCGGTATGGCTTCGCTCGAGACGTCCGAATGCCAGCCCTCGCCGGCGACTCGCTTGGACTGGGGGCCGGCCTCGATCAGGATCAACCCGTCTGGAACCTCGGGACGGGTATGTGGAGAGGCCATCAGCGTTCCGAGTCGGCTGGCGAACGCCACCTGGGCGTGGGCGTCCATGCGCTGTTCCCGTGCGACGACGACTCCCCGTTCGGCCGCCAACTGCTTGAGCGCGTCGATGTCGGCAGCAGAGAAATCGACTAGCCGCGAGTCTCCGGTAAGCTCCGCCCCGAACCTTGGTGTGATGCAGCTGTATTGCATGGGTTGATCTGACCGCTCCCATGGGTGCCAAAAGGATACCAGTCAGGTCGCGGCCACAGCCTCAAAACGGGGCAGCCGCGCCTTCGTCGACGCTCGGGATCGGCTTGGCTTCCAGCGGCGCGACGGACTCTTCCAGCAGCTTTTTGGTGAGGTGATCAACCGCCTGCTCGAGCTGCCGATCGCGGCCTTCGAACGTCTCGTGCGGCAGGTTGATGACCTCGATGTCGGGCGTCACGCCCTCCCCCTCGACCAGCCAGTCGCCGGCCATGTTGAACTGGGCGAACTCCGCGATCCGCACCACGCCCCGATCGGTTAGACGATTGCGGCCCGTCAGCCAGATGCCAGCGCCGGCGGTGCGCTCGCCGATCAGTTGGCCGAGTCCGAGGGCCTTGAATCCGGCCGCCACCGTCTCCCCGTCGCTGTAGCTGCGGGCATCGATCAGCATTACCAGCGGACCGCGAAAGGCGCGCTGCATGTTCACGCTGCCATAGGCCTTGTTCGAGGTGCTGCTGGTCCAGAATGCCCACGCCTTACGCGACAGCTCGTTCAACACCCAGGAATCGATGTTGCCGCCGAAGTTGCTGCGCGCGTCGAAGATGATGGCGTCCCGTTGGGTCTCGGCGAAGTATTCGCGCGCGAAGTCGGCGATGTCCCGGCCGCCCATGGCATAGAGGTGCAGGTAACCCACACGATTGTCGCTCGCCTGGGCCACGGCGGCGCGCTTCGTCTGCTCCCAATCGCGATAGCGGACCCAACTCAGCCGGGCTGCGGACATCGGCTTCACCAGCACCTGTCGCTGCGCGGACCGTCCTCTCTTAACGCTCAGCTCCACAACCTGATCGGCCTTGTTGCTGAGCGCCAAGGCGAGCGATGCCCGGTCGCGCACCGGCCGTCGATTGACCGCGGTGATCAGGTCGCCGACTCGAATATCGGCGTGCAGCGCGGCGAGCGGCACACGCTCTTCGGGCAAGTCGGGATCGCCCTGATAGATGCGGGTGATCTTCAGGCCCCCGCGGGTCGGTTCATAGGTGCCGCCAAGCGCCCCCGCGCTGGGCTGCTGCTCGTCTTCGTCGAAATCCCCGCCGCGCACCTGCGAGTGCAGGATCCCGAGCTCGCCAGCCATTTCCCCCAACAGGTCGCTAAGCTCGTCGCGGTGCGTGACGCGAGCCACCAGCGGGCGGTACTTGTCGCGCACCGCGACCCAATCGAGGCCGCGCATGCCCTTGTCGAAAGAGAAGTCGCGATGCATGCGCCAAGCATCATCGAACATCTGCAGCCATTCGTCTTCGCGATCGACGGGCAGCGCCCAGCCGCTGACGTTTACGGCGAGCCTGGCACGTTCGTCGGCGTCGTCGGGCGCCTTGGCCGCCGCGGGAACGACGGAGGTTTCGGTGTCGGTGCGGTACATGAGTTGGGTACCGTCCGCGGATGTCTCGACGTGCAGCGCACTGGCGGCGAACGTCTCCAGCTTCGCCCGCGCGTCGATGCCGACGCTCTTGAGCTGCGCATGCTCGGCCTGCAGGGGTTGGTCGAGCAGATAGAGAAAGTCCTCGCCGACCGCCAGCGCCCGGTAGTTGCCCGGCTCGACGGGCACTTCGTACAGCCGCTGCGCAAGCGAATCCAGGTCAATCTCTACGGGCTCGGCGCTGTCGTTATCTTCGTCTTCGTCGTCGTCTTTGGCATCGAGAGCGGCCTCCGCGGCGGGCTCGCGCAGCTCTTCGGCCAGAAACGGGAACTCGGCATCGCGCGTCAGCGCCAGCGCATAGACCTTGGTGCGCCGATCGAACATCGGACCCATGTTGCGATCGCCCCAGGGCGACGAGGGCGAAGCCTGAAAGTGACGATCCGAGAGGAAGTACAGCCAGTCACCGTCTTTCGAAAATCGCGGCGCATAGGACAGGAACCGGCGGCTGGTCACCGTGACGCTGCGACCAGTGTCGCCGTCATACAGCCTGAGCTGCTGCGTGTCGCCTGTCCCGGCTTTCGAGTACGCGAGCCACCGACTGTCCGCCGACCACGTCAGGTCATAGACGTCGTCGCCGGCCGGCATCTCGTCGATCTGCGTCGCCCGGAGTTTGCCGATCTGCGTGACGTGCAACCGCCCAAGATGATCAGAGTAGGCGAGCGACGACTCGTCCGGTGCCACCGCGTAGCGCCACAGGCGTGTCGCCTGCGCGCGGGTTAGCCGCTCGCTGCGGTCGCTGCCGTCCGCCGCAAACCTGTGGATCTGCTCCGCCTCATCGACCCCGACAATGGCGTAGACCCAGTCGCCACTGTGCCCGAAGGTGGCCTGTCGAGCGCGCGCGTGATTGCCCATCGGTATCGCATAGCGTCGGCGTTTGTGAATTCCTGCGACCGCGATCTGGCCGCGCGCGCTGATCGCAACGCGATCCCCGGCGGGTGCCAGTGAAACGCCCGCGACGTACTCCTCAGGTTCGCGCACCCACGCGAGTCGCCTGTCGTCGTAGTCCGTCAACAGCGCGAGCTCGATCTTCTCGTTGGCGCCGCTGGCGACGTCGTAGCGGTAGAGGTCGGCGCCGCGCTGATAGACGATCGTGCTGCCGTCCGCATCCGGGTGACGCACGTGCCACCCGTCGCCGGAAGTCAGCTGGCCGGCCGCCTGCGAGTGCAGTTGGAAATAGCCTGATTCATCGGAAAGAAAATACAGCCCACCGTCCGCGAGCCACATCGGATCGGACAGATTGGCTTTCGTGTTGGGCAGCAGCCGCTCCGCCTCGGTCGCGCGTCGATCGAACTGCCACAGCTGCGCCATCGCGCCGCCGCGATAGCGGCGCGCGTGGTCGCCGGTACGATGCAGTCCATAGCGGGTGAAGTAGCGCCGACCCTGCGCCCCCTCTGCGGCCTGGTTCGCATCGGCGAGCGGCCAGGTTTCCAGCGCACCCGTGTCGGGATCGACGGCCTTGATGAGCGTGCTGCTGGCCAGGCCGTCGACGGCGCCGCTGACGAATAGAATCTGGTCCTGCGCGGTCCAACCGGCAACGCCGCTGACGCGCTCGTGATAGGTCAGTCGCTTGGGCGCGCCGCCGGCGACTGGCATCACGTACAGCTCTACCCCGTCGTCGTAGGTCGCCATGAATGCCACCATCGCGCCGTCGGGGGACAGTTCGGGATGCGACTCGAGCTCTTCATGGGTGGTCAGTCGCCGCGCGGCACCGCCGGCCAGCGGGGCGATCCACAGATCCCCTTCGGCCATAAAGACCAGCGTCTGCCCGGCGAGCGTCGGCTGCTGGTAGTACCCCTCGGCGGCCGCAGTGGATAGCGACAGCCAGAAGCAGCAAAGGGCGAACAGCGCACCCAGGAGGCGCGACGAAAAATGGCGTTGGTTCATTCCCTGATCCTGACAGTACACAAGTGGATCGCGCAGTCGCTGTCGAAAACGCGGCGCCTGCGGATCGCTCAATAGTACTTCAGCTCTCGCGCCTTGCCCCAGAAAACGCGGTAGGACATGACCGTATAGATGATGATGGCCGGCAGCGCGATGACCACACCGACCAGCACGAAGCGCAGGGATTCCAGCGCCGTCGTGCCCTGCCAGATAGTGATCTGCTGAGGAACGATGTAGGGATAAAAGCTGTAGGCCAGGCCGATAAAGCTCAGCGTAAAAAGCGCAGCCGCGCCTGCGAACGGAATCCAGTGCGCGGGGTCCGCCCCGGCCAGCCGCAGGCCCAGATCGCGATGCACCCACCAGGCGGTCGCGAGCGACAGCATCGGGATCGGCGCCAGAATCAGCGACGCCGGCCAGTTGAACCAACGCTCGAACACCATGCTGCTGACGAGCGGATTGACGATGCTGACGACGGCGACGCCCAGCATCATCAGCCGCAGCGCCCGGCGACACAGATCGGCAGCGTGACGCTGCAGCTCGCCCTCGCACTTCAGCACCAGCCAGGCGGCGCCGATGAACGCATAGGCGCTGGTCACGCAGACCGCGCTCAACAGCGAAAAGGCCAGCGCGCCAAAGCTGCGCTCGAAGCCCATGATGTACTGGCCCAGCATGTAGCCCTGCGACAGCGTCGCGAGCAGGCTGCCGAGAAAAAACAGAGCGTTCCAGCGCCGCACGTGATCGCTGTGCACTTTGGCGCGTAAGTCGAAGGCAACGCCGCGCAGGATCAGGCCGATCAGTAGAACGCCGACGGCAAGATACATCTCGCCCAGCACCAGCGAGTGTGCGGCGGGAAAGGCGATCAGCAGCAGCCCGACGGCGAGCACCAGCCAGGTCTCGTTGGCGTCCCAGAAGGGACCGATCGACGCCAGCAGCGTATCCGTATTGTCTTCGCCACACAGCGGCACCAGCAGGCCGACGCCGAGATCGAAGCCGTCCAGCAGCGCGTAGACGTAAATCGCCAGCGCCATCAGCGCCGCGAATACGAAGGGCAGCCAGAACGCCTCGTCCCACATCAGACCAACGCTCCCATAGGGGCGGCACCGGGCGCCACCGGATAGAGCTCTTTCTCCAGCCGCGCAGATTTGCCCGCGAGATAGAACAGGGTCTTGACGTAGGCGACCAGCAGAAAGCCGTACACGCCGAGATAGACCACGAGCGTCGTCAACACGTTGCCCGCGGGCTGGCTGGTCACGGCATCGGCCGTGCGCAGCAGGCCGTCGACCAGCCACGGCTGACGGCCGATTTCGGTAACGTACCAGCCGGAGATCGTCGCGACCCAGCCGGCGAAGGTCATACCGACGAGGGCGCGCAGCACGAGCGTCTGCGCGACCCGGCGCCGCAGCAGCCACAGCGCGCCCCATGCGACGACCCACATCAAGAGACCGACGCCGACCATGATTCGAAAGGCCCAGAACACGGGTGCGACGGGCGGGTGGTCCTCGAACTCGTTCAGCCCGCGTATTCTGCCGTCGACCTCGTGGGTGAGAATCAGGCTCGCGCCCGACGGGATGCCCACGCTGTAGTCGTTGCGGCGTGTGTCCTCGTTCGGCAACGCGAACAACAGCAGCGGCGCGCCGTCCACCGTGTCCCACACCCCCTCCATGGCCGCGACCTTCTGCGGCTGGTGCTCGAACGTGTTGAGTCCGTGCAGGTCGCCGACGAACGCTTGCAGCGGTGCGAGCAGAGCGGCAACCAGCAGCGCGGTTTTTAGCGCGCGGCGCGGGGCAGGCTTGGGGTCTTCGTGCAGTAACCGGTAGGCGGACAGCCCGGCGACGACGAAGGCCGCGGTCAGCGCCGATGCGATCACGACGTGCACGAAGCGATACGGCATCGACGGGTTGAAGACGATCTGCCACCAGTCGCGGGCGTAGAACACGCCGTCGCGCAGCTCATAGCCGGCCGGGGTGTGCATCCAGGAGTTCAGCGCGATGATCCAGAACGCAGACAGCGTGGTGCCCACCGCAACTACCCAGGTCGCGAGCCAGTGCACCCAGGACGGCACGCGGTTGTTACCGAACAGCATGATGCCGAGAAAGGTGGCCTCCAGGAAAAAAGCCGTCAGCACCTCATAGCCAAGCAAGGGCCCCGCGATGTTGCCGGCGCGCTCCATGAAGCCCGGCCAGTTGGTCCCGAACTGAAACGACATGGTGATGCCGCTGACCACCCCGAGCGCGAATGTCAGCGCAAAGACCTTTACCCAGAACCGATAGCAGCGCTGCCAGACCTTGTTGTCAGAGGCGAGCCAGCGGCCTCGAAAATACACGAGAAACCAAGCTAAACCTATTGATATTGCTGGAAAAAGTATATGAAAGGTGATGTTCGCCGCGAACTGAATTCGCGACAGCTCAAGCGTATCCACTGCTCGCCTCTCAAATGAAGTCGACTCACCTGCGCGACGCCCCGCAGGCGTTCAGACTGGCCTCGCACCAGCGCCTCGCGGTCGTCGTCGGTCTCGCTGCGCCCGCATACGTTGTCCGCGCGGCGCAGTCTCCTGTAGGTCTAGCAGTTTTAGGGCGCCCGACCGGGCATAGGTCTCGTCTTGGGGCTTAACGCCGAACGGGAGTCTCCAACCACCGCAGGCGCGCGATCACACCAGGCCGCTAACCGTCCCGGTTCGCAGCAGGTGCTCGACGGCGTGCGCGACGCCACCCTCATCATGGGGCCGGCTCACGACGCTCGCAGACTTAAGGACCCGGGTCTCCGCTTGGCCCATCGCCACCGATGCGCCGGCGACGCGGAACATCTCGATGTCGTTCTCCGCGTCGCCAAAGGCGACCGCCTCCTCGGGTGCGATACCCAGATGGCGGCAGGCCTGCGACAGCGCTATGCCCTTGTTTGCGCCCTTGTTGGTGATGGTCAGGATGATCTTACCGTTGGGTCCAATCGAGTCGTAGACGCTGACGCTATCGGCGTAGCGGGGCGCGAGCTGTTCGCGAATCGTGCGCACGACCGCGCTCCCCTGCACCGCGGCAATGCGCGGCAGGGCCGCGTCGGCGCCGGCCAGCCGCGCGGTCCATCTCATCTCGGGTCGCATGACGGATGCCGGCGGCTCGCCGTCCATCTTGATCAGCACCCGTTCGTCGAAGGTGACCGTCGCGATACAGCGTTCGCGATCACACAGCTCGAACAGTTCGGCGGCGAAGTCCCGTGGCAGGCGCACGTCGAAGGCATCCTCGCCGCGCGCGGGGTCGAACACCTGCGCGCCCGAACACGCGATGCAGGGATCGGCGACGCCAATCTCGTCGGCAACCCAGCGCGCCATCTGCCGCCAGCGCGCGGTCGCGATGATGATCGCCATACCGGCGTCGCGGGCGCGCCGCAGTGCGTCGCGGTTCGAATCCGGCAGGTCCTCACCCACCAGCAACGTGCCGTCGAGATCAAAGGCGAGCGCCTTGATAGTCATATGTCGTGCGCTCCTGCGAATCGCCTGCGAATCAGGTTGGCGAGTGTACTATGTAGTCGGATGCACCCGGATTCGCGATCGCGCGCCGACTGGTCGCGGCGCTAGGCGGCGCGCGGCGTCCCAAGCGTTGGCGTTGGTGCCAGCGTCGGCGTCTCGTCGGCAGCGTCGCCGAGCCCAAGACACTCGCGGTGTTTCGCGTTCATCGCCGCCTGCAGCGTCGCGGTTGCGTCTGCGGTCGCAGTGCCTGCCGCGAACGCGATCGGCGACAGAAAGTGTGCTGCGGCCGGGCCGCGGCGCACGTGCTTGCTGCCTTTGGGACGCAGCTTCTGCAGGCCTTCGAGATAGATCGGCAGGACGGGCACACCCAGCTTCAGCGCGAGCAGCGCAACACCATGCTTGAACTCGCCTAGCTCGTCGCCCTGCGCGCGTGTACCTTCTGGAAACAGGAAGATGCTGTGACCGCCGGCCAGCAGTTCTTCGGCATAGGATAGCGCCTGGCGCCCACCGCCGCGCATGATCGGGAAATTGCCGAGCGCCAGAGACTGATACCAGGGCTGCAGAACGAGCTTTTTCCGGCCTTTGACGAACCAGCGATCCTGCGCCGAGCCGAAATAGAGGTCGCCGCGAATACGCTCGGGCAGCGCGGCGTGGATCAACAGCGTATCCAGGTGGCTCGTATGGTTGCCGATGTAGATGCACGGTCCGTCCTGCACCTGGGGCAAGTGCTCCCGGCCCGTCACCGTAATTTGGCTGAACGCCTCGGTAATCCAGCGCGTGTAGGCGTGGCCGCGCCAGGCCCGCCGCGCGAGCCGGGCATACCAGCGGGTCTGCCAGCGATGCGGTCCGGCATACTTGCTGGCATCGGTCTCGTACAGCGCCGGCACTTTCCTTGCGCGCCGGCGCACCGCCACGACGTTGGATTCGGCAGCGCGTGCGCGCTTGATATCGACAGTGGTATTCACTTGCGTTTCTCTACAAAGAAGCGCGGCGGCTCTCCTGCCGCAGCGCTGGAGCGCGCGGCGCGCGCTCCGGGCTAAGTTAGGCGGACATTGCCCGCCGCTTGCCTCCCCTCTCTTTGCTTGCTTCGTTGACCTTGCTTCGCTGGCTTCGCGGTGGTCTCTAGTACGAGCGCTCGCTCAGCCAGTCGACCAGCTTGGGCCACATGCGGCGCGCGGCGCGCGGACCCGCAATGAGGCTCACGTGGCCACCCTTCAGGACAACTTCCTCCTTGTCTTCCGAGCCGATGCGCTCGATCAGCGGTTGGCTCGATTCGAACGGCACGATGTGATCGTGCTGCGCGATCGCGTGCAGACAAGGCACTTTGATGTTGGCGATGTCCGCGCGCACGCCGCCCGAGACCAGCTCGCCGGTGAACAGCTCGTTGCCCCACATCAGCTTCTTCGTGCAGTCGCGGTAATAGGCGCCCGGCAGCGGCAGCATCTCATCGCCCCAGCGCTCCATGACCCGATGCGACGCCACATAGTCGTCGCTGTCGTTCATTGCCCACAGCCGCAGCTTGCTCGCGGTGCGCTGGGCCGGGCGCAGCATGTCGAAAAACCGCGTGATCACGCTCGCCGGAATGACGCCGTAGGTATCGACCATGCGGTCGATATCCATGAAGCGTTCATCCGACCAAACGCGGGCCAGCTTCATGCCATGCTGGTTGTAGGGGACCGCGAACAGCGCGAGGTTTTTGACCGGTCCGTCCGGGTGAGTTGCGGCATAAATCAGGGACAGCACGCCACCCTGGCAGTAGCCCGCCAGAGAGACCTCTTCTTCACCCGAGTGCTCCTGCACCTTACGAATGCAGGTGGGTATGAAGTCCTGCGTATAGTCGTCCAGCGTCAGCCCGCGCTCTTCAGGCAGCGGCGCTGCCCAGTCCATCATGTAGACGTCAAAGCCGGCCTGCACCAGCACGTCCATCATGCTTTGTCCCGGCATCAGATCGAACAGATAGCCGCGATTGGTCGTGGCCATCACCATCAGCAGCGGGACGCGATACACCTCGTCGGTCTGCGGCAAGAAGTGGTACAGACGCAGCGTGCCGCGCTCGTACAGCAACTCCTTCGGCGCACTACCCACCTCGGCGGGCGGGGCGGTCTCGAGTTCGAGCGCCTTCAGCGAGCGAGCCGCGTTCGCACCGTACGCAGCGGCAAGCTGTGCCGGCGAGGGCGACGTCTCATCAAACAGTGGCTCGGCCATCACGCAGCCCCTTTGATCGTTTCGTCCGGGGCACTCGTCGCGGCCGCGCGTTCGCGGGCTTTGAGCAGCGCCTGTTCTGCAGCACGATCGGCGAGAACTTCGTCGATGCGTTCGATCGTGCTTGCCAGCGCGTCGACGTCAGTCTGAGTAGTGGCGGACGTCACAGCGGCCTGATCCGCGGCCTTCTCAGCAGCGGCCTTCTCGGCGGCGGCCTTTTCAGCAGCCTTTTTTCTCGCGGCCGATCTCGCTGCGGCCCCGCGCTTGGCGGCCGCTTTTTCGGCTGCTGCTTTTTCGGCTGCTGCTCGTTCTACCGCCGCCTGCTCGGCCGCGGCTTGTTCCGCGGCAAGCTGTTCCGCAGCCGCCTCCGCAGCCAGCACGCTCGCCGGACGCTTGGTTCGCGCCGGACGCTGCGTTTTGCGCTTGCCACGGCTCTTCGCCGCGGGCTGTTCGGCGGCGAGCACATCGAGCTTCTGTTCCAGCCCTTCAACCCGCCTATCGAGCTTGCGCACCATCTCGCTCAGCCGCACAACGTCATCGCGGCTAGGCAGGTTTGCGTTTGCGAGTTGGCGGCCCAGGAACTCCGAAAAAGCCTGTTGCATCAGGAACTGGCCCTGCTGCATCTGATTCATCCAGGCCGAAAACACCTCGGTACCCATCATCTGGTTCGCGCGGGCGTCGTACTGACGCTCCCACCTGGACAGGTTCTCGAGGAATGCGTCCATGCCCCAACTGGCGTTCGGGTCTTTCGAATCGGTCACTCTGATCTCCTTATGCAGCAGCGCGCTGGTTGGTCAAAGGCTCCAGTTCGGCCGGCGCGGCAGGCTTCGTGCTCTGCGGCGCGGCTTCGATTTCAATCGGCAGTAGCGTCAGCTTCATCTCTGCAAACGCGGCGACGAAGTCGGCGGCGAGCACGTCGACGTCCGGCATCACTCGCGCCGCCGCCGTCAGGCCGATCTGTAGCTGATCGCCAAAGCTCACCACCGTGACGTTCAGTCCGCCGCCGTGCACAACGATCGACAGCGGTCGCTGGGTCAGGGCGCGTGCGCCGGCGTAGTAGAGCGGCGCCTGCAGGCCGGGTACGTTCGACAACACGAGGTTGCAGGGCACCTCTGGCGTCAGGTGCATGTACTCCCCGCCCCTGTTGGCCTGCGCAGAGCCTGCGAACAGCGCAGGCAGGAAAGCCGCGCCAAAGTCGCTGCTGATCGCGTCGCGCTGCGCGGCGAGCAGTGCCTTGGCACTCAGCGACGCCTCACGCACCGCCTGCATGCGAGCCATGGCATCGCCGATGTGATTCTCCAGCGACACCATCATCATGCCGACCTGGTTGTTCAGGGTGGTGTCGCTGGGGTCGCGCAGCGATACGGGGCAGCCCGCGATCAGCGGTCGATGGGGCAGCTCGCCGCGGCGATCCAGGTACCGGTTCAGAGCGCCGGCGGTCAGCGCGAGCACGACGTCGTTGAGCTTGACGCCGGACGCCTTCGCGATCGCTTTCACTTCCGCGAGTGATATCTCGGCCCCCGCCATCGCGCGCTTGCCGTCGATGGGTGCGTTCCAGCCGACCTTAGGCGCGGATGTCGGGTAACGGTTATTCGATAGCTGCTGCGTGACGCCGCGCAGCGCACCGCGCATGACGCGCGGCAGACTGGTCCAGCCGTCGACGCTGTAGCGCGCGAGATTGAACCAGGACTCGCGCATCAGATCCGCGTAGTTAACCGGCTCGGCGTCCCAGAACCCCTTAGGCTCCGGCTCGAGGGTACGGATCTCGGCAGTCGGATCGCCGATCAGGTGATAGATGAGGTTACCGGAAACGCCGTCGACACAGGCGTGATGCACCTTGGTCACCAGCGCCACCTGGTCCGCTTCGGCCAGCCCATCGATGACCCAGAACTCCCACAGCGGGCGCCGGCGATCGAGCCGCGCTTCGTAGATCTCGGCGCACGCCTGATCGAGCTCGGCCTGACCGCCAGGGGCCGGCAACGTCAGACGCAGCAGATGATTGTCGATGTCGAAGTCGCTAGCGCGTACCCAGGCAGGATGGTCGACGCCAAACGGCATGGCCTGCAGTCGCTGAGTCAGAAAGTGCACCAGATGCACGCGTTCCGCCATGACCTGACGAAACTGGCTGTAGAAGGCGTCGGGCGTCTGCCCGGGCGCGAGCGCCAGGCGCTGCTGAACGCCAATGTGATGAGGCGCTGCGTCAGTTTCGTTGTAGAGAAAGCTCGCGTCGCTGCCGGAGAGTTTCTGCATGTTGCCCTTTCCTTTGCTGCACCCCGACGCCTGTAGCCGCCGAGGGTTCTAAGTTCCTGTTCAATCGGGGATCGGCCGTGCCGTCCCTGCGGTCTCAGCTCAATGACCGCCAGTCGGTCGGCGTCGCAATCGGCAGGTTCTCGGCGGTCAAGGCCGCCTCCATGCGCGCACGCATATCGGTTAGCAGATCGATCAGGTGCTCGGCCTGATCGTCGTTCAGACCGTCGAACGCGAGCTGCTCGAGCTGCTCGACCACCTCCGCCGCCGGTTCCATCAGCGGTCCTGCTTTTTCCGTCAGGTGCAGCCGGTTGGCCCGCCGATCGTTCGGATCCGGCCGCCGCTCGATCAGCCCTTCTGCTTCTAATTTGTCGACGACCTTGCCGAGCGGCGATTTGCCCATCGCAATGGCGCCGGCGAGTTCACTCTGGGTGATGCCGTCTTGGCGACGAATGCCGCCAAGCACATGCCACTGGGGTCGCGTCAGACCGACGCGTGCGGCCTTGTGCGCGAATAGCCGGACGTACGCGACATTGATGTCGTTGATCAGTCGCAGCGGTGTGTCGAAGCGTCGCTGAACCATGGCCTGGAACATCTCGTGATCGCCGCGAGCGCCAAAGCGCGGCCACTCGCATGAAATCCAAGGATGGATCGTCCCGGCATAGGCCATTGACGAACCATCGTTGTTTGCACATTTAGTATCAATTGATACCAAAACGGCCGGCATTTTATCCACGGACAATGTTGCGTCTAGGGCGTTCACGAAAAATTCATCTACTTGTCGGACGATTTAGTTGCGGGATCCTGTCGGTCAGTTGCTGCTGCGCAGCATGGGCGTGAGCACCGCCCCGATCGCGCAGCGAACGTGCAGTCGCAGGTTCGCTTGAGGCTGGTGCCCGCTCGCGCGTGATCGACAACTGGTCGGACCAGAGGTCCTGGCAAAATCATTGATCAGCGCTGGCTATCTCCCAGCATTCGCGCGATGGACTTCACGGCTTCCCGCTGCAGCCTGTGAACAGGTCGGCACAATGCATATGCCGGGCCAGCGTTTCAGGGCACCGCTGGACGCTTCGCCTATCGTTGATTTTTCGTTTGCGAAACCCCGTGATATGGTGCGCTGCAACATGATCTTTCTGCACCTTTGTTTGACCAAGCTGCGGATTCGCTATGGGAGAAGTCCTTGACCGACTCCATTCTTAGACCTTTGTTGACCGCAAGTGAGCCAATACGAGCCCTGTTGGATGCCGCCGGCCTGGTCGCCGGCGCACCCTGGCTCGGCTTCACCCCGCGCGGCGATGATCATCCCGTGATGGTACTGCCCGGTTTTGGTGCGGATGACGCCTCAACGCTGCCATTGCGAAACTTTTTGGATCAGCGTGGCTATCGCGCCCGGGGCTGGAACCAGGGCATCAACCTGGGCGTCCGGCGCATGGGCGGCTACGACCAGCTCCTCGCGCGGCTGTTGGACATCCATCGCACATCGCGCAAGACCGTTAGCCTCGTGGGCTGGAGCCTGGGCGGCATCCACGCCCGCGCCATCGCCAAACTCGCGCCCGAGGCCGTGCGTCAGGTAATTTCGCTGGGTTCACCCATCGGCGGCCCGCTCGAGCGAACCGCCCTGTGGCGCCTGTACGAGAACATGAACGGCGCGACGATCGACCGCAGCGTCATCGACCGCATCGTCAACGCCAATCGCCAGCCGCCGCCGGTGCCAAGCACCGCGATCTACAGCCGTCTGGACGGGGTCGTGCCCTGGCAGATCGCGCGCGAGCGAGCCACGGGCGCGACCGCGCCGATCGACAACATCGAGGTTTTCGCCAGCCACATCGGGCTCGGCACACACGCGGCGGTCTACTACGTGCTGGCAGACCGACTGGCGCTCGATGTCGACGAGTGGCAGCCATTCGCGCCGCCGCTATGGGCACGTGCCTGTTTTGGGGAACTGACCAGCGAGGCGGCCTAAGCCCCGCTCTGGCGCTGCGCCCGCGCGGCGCTAGAGCCGCAGCAGCTGCTTGCCGATATTGGCGCCGCTAAACAGCCGCAGCAGCGTCGCCGGGATGTTATCGAAGCCCCGCTGTATGTCCTCACGCACGAGCAGCGCGCCGTCCTCCAGCCACTGACGCAGCCGCGCCTGCGCGACCGGGTAGCGGTGCTCGTAGCCCTTGAGCAGAAAGCCCTGCATCGTTGCCTGCCGAAAAACGATGTTGAAATAGTTGGCGGGTCCGGTCGGCCGGGCATCGTTGTAGCGCGCAATGCCGCCGCAGACGACGACCCGAGCACCGGTGGCCACGCACGCTAAAACGTCGTTGAGGGCGCTGCCGCCAACGTTATCGAAAAACACGTCGACGCCGCCGGGGCAGAGTTCGCGCAGCCGGTGCTTGGTGCGTTCCGCCTTGTAGTCGATGGCCGCGTCGAAGCCCAGCTCTTCAATCAGCCATTCACACTTGGCGGCGCCGCCCGCAATCCCGATGACGCGAGCACCCGCAATCTTTGCAATCTGGCCGACGATGGAACCGACGGCTCCTGCGGCACCGGACACCACGACGGTATCGCCGGGTTCTGGGCGCCCAACGTCGAGCAGGCCGAAGTAAGCGGTCAGCCCGGTGGTGCCGAGGACGCCAAGATAGGCGCGCGCCGACTCCGCGTCGGGCAGCAGCGTGAGCGCGGCGGGCGCGTGGTCGGCGACCTCCTGCCAGCCGAGCGGCCCCATTACCGTGGCACCTACTGGGAACTGATCCGCCCTAGACTCGACAACGGTGCCGACGCCCCGCCCCACCATGACGTTGCCCAGTTCGTTCCCGCTCGCATAGCCTGAGACGTTTTCCAGCTGGGCCTTTTGGGCTGGATCGAAAGACAGCCAGTCGGTGCGCACGCGCACCCTGCGCGGCTCGAGCGCACCCAGCTCTACGCTCGCCTCGGCGAAGTCGCCGAGCTCAATCGCGCGCCCTCGGGGGTTGCCGTTGATCAGCCATTGACGACTGCGCATCACCTTCTCCTCTCATGCGCACGGCGCGCTCTTGTGCGCACGGCGCAGGATGCGAGTCGAATTTAGGACTCGCGATACTGTCCGGCGCGCTTTTCGAAAAACGCGTTTACCGCTTCCGCGTGATCCGGCTCTGCGTGGCACAGCGCCTGATAGGCCGCCGACTTTTCCAACAGCTCGTGCATGGTGGCACTGCCGCTTTCGCGCAGCAGCTGTTTGGTGAGCCGAATGGCGTGCGGCGGATTCTGGGCGATACGGCCAGCCAGCTCGAGCGCGCTGTTCACCAGCGCGTCAGGTTCCACGACATCGGAGATGAGACCCATGCGCAACGCGTCCTCCGCGCCGATCATGTCGCCGGTGAACGCCATCTTCGCCGCGTTGGAGTACCCCACCGCGCGGGGCAGGAACCAAGCGCCGCCGTCACCCGGAATGATGCCCAGCTTGATAAAGCTTTCGGCGAAGGCGGCCTTCGTGGAGCCCAGCCGGATGTCGCACATCGTCGCCAGATCGCAGCCGGCGCCCACGGCTGGCCCGTTCACGGCGGCGATGATCGGCACGTCCAGCGTCGCGATGGCGCGCGGAATTTGCTGTATGCCGGTGCGATAACTGTTCGCCTGATCGAACGGATCGCCCGCAAACAACCCCTTGCGATCGCGCATGTCCTTGACGTTGCCGCCGGCACAGAACGCCGGCCCGTCTCCGGTCAGCACAACCACGCGCACGCCGACGTCTGCGTTCGCTTCTTCGCAGAGCCTGACGATGTCGCCAAACTGTTCGGGTCCGGTGAGCGCATTGCGCGTTTCCGGGCTCGACATGGTGGCCAGCAGCACGTGGCCGTGACGTTCGCGGGTAAGGAAGCTCATGACGTTGATCCAGACAGAAACCGAGCCTGCAACGATAGCACGCGGGTTGCGCGAGACCGCGCTCTGCGACGGTGGCAGGTTCGCTAGGCCGGCGAGTCGCCGGAGCCCGGCTCACCGAACTCGGTGTCCAGACCGCCATCGTCGAGGAAGTCATCATCGTCCGGCGCCCGCGTCGCGACATAGTCGTCGATGTCTGTGCTGTGGTCGCGCGCGGTTCCCGCAGGCAGCGAAGAGCCGGCCATCGCCATCGCCCGCGCCGTCATTCCGCTTGCCGACAGCCCCGCGACCGCATCCGCCTCGTTGAAGGCGTCAGCCTCCGCCGCACCTGGGTCGCCCAGCAGCACGCTGGTCTCGAACATCTCCCAAACGGTAATGAAGAGCGCAGCGATCAGCGGACCAATCACCAGCCCCGAGATGCCGAAGCTGCCCAGGCCACCCAGCGTTGCGAGCAGAATCAGGTAGTCGGGCATGCGGGTGTCGCGGCCCACCAGAATCGGCCGCAGCAGGTTGTCCGCCAGACCGATGACGAACATGCCCACGAACACGATGATGCCGCCGCCCCAATAGTCGCCACCCGCGAACAGGATGATCGCCGCCGGCAGCCAGACGAGCGCGGCCCCCACCGCCGGCAGCAGCGACAGCAGTGCCATCAGCACACCCCAGAGCACGGCACCCTCGATTCCCAGCGCCGCGAAGGTGATGCCGCCAATAGCCCCCTGCACGGCACCGATGACGAAGGTGCCCTTGGTTGTAGCCCTGACGACCTGCGCAAAGCGCGCGAACAGTGCGCGCTCGCGCGCGTCCCCGAGCGGCAGCACCTGCACCAGCCGATCGACGATCTGCGGGCCATCGCGCAGGAAGAAATACAGCAGA
The DNA here is from genome assembly GCA_039029135.1 of Pseudomonadota bacterium. GTDB lineage: Bacteria > Pseudomonadota > Gammaproteobacteria > Pseudomonadales > Azotimanducaceae > JALZVT01. The sequence goes on from JBCCGT010000035.1 coordinate 30,524, forward strand.
TAGATCATCAGAAACAGGCTGAGCGTAAAGTTCAGCGTGCCCTGTCCCGCCCGCACCGCGTTGGAGGCGACCCACTGGCCCGATGCCATGGCTGCGCTCGACAGGGTTTCACGCAGCCTGTCAGGCTCGAATCCGTAGTTCTCGGCGAACGCGATGACGACCGGCAGATTTTCACGGGCCCAGTCCAGCGCCGTGCCGAAGCCGATTCGCCCCTGCTGCACCTCGGCCGTGAGGCGCGCGGTTTCTGCGGCCACGGCAAAACCGATACCGATCAGCGGCAGCACGACGGCGAGCAGCACGATGGTCACCGTCAGCACGCTGACCAGTCCCGGCCGATCGCCGAGCACGCGTTCCAGTCGTTCGACCAACGGCGCGAACAGGATCGCGAACGCGACCGACCAGAATAGCGCAACCAAAAACCCGCTGAGCAACGAAAGAAAGGCGATGCTGACGATCGCGAGCAACAGGAAAAAGGAAACGCGCTCGATGTTCTGCCGTGTCATGCGCCCAGCATACGGCAACCGCCAGCCAAGAGCATCGCGAGCAACGAGCTTCGCGCGAATGGACTCGACCACAGGTCTCGGTGGGGCGCGACGGCGGTTGACTCTGCGCCGCCGCTGTCCGGTACCATTGGATTGGAGAGATCAAAGCTGCACACAACAATCGGGGGATACATGAAGCTCTATCACGCACCCAACTCGCGCGCCGGCCGCATCGTCTGGTTCTTTGAAGAGCTCGGTGCCGAGTACGACATCGTCAAGATGGACTTTCATCCGAAAGACCTTAAGAGCGACGACTATCGCAAGGTTCATCCCCTTGGCCGTGTGCCGGCGCTGGAAGACGGCGACGTGCTGATCTACGAGTCGGGCGCGATCATCCAGTATGTGCTCGACCGCTACCATCCGGACAAACTCAGACCCGCCGTCGATTCGCCGGCCTACCCGACCTACCTGCAGTGGTTCCACTACTGCGAGGGGATGGTGATGCCGCCCGTGAACACCATCGTCGTCCACACGCTGCTGCTGCCTGAAGATCGCCGCGATATGGTCGTACTGGGCCAGGCCCAGCGTCTGCTCGGCAAGGCGCTCGCGCCCGTAGAGGCGGACATGGCGGGCAAGGACTATCTGGCCGGCGACTTCAGCGCCGCCGACGTCATGCTCGGCCACGCGATCTTCATGAGCAATCGCATGGGTATCGTCACCGACGAGATGCCCAACCTCAAAGGCTATCTCGAGCGCATCACCGCGCGCCCTGCCTTTCAGACCGGCATCAACATGTAGCGACCTCAAGCGGCTGAGGCGCCTGTTGACATATTTGCACAAATAAGCAATAGTTTGCCCATGGACACGCAATCACTGCAGCAACTGGCCGATCTGCTCAAGGCCCTGGGCGAGTACAACCGACTGTCTCTGGTCTACGAGCTCTGCGGCTGTGAGAAGCCACAGAACGCCATGTGCCTGTGTGAATGCTGCAGCGTCGACGCTTCCGTCGCCTCCCGCCACCTCAAGATTCTGGCCGAACAAGACATCGTCCGGATCGAGAAAAGCGGTCGCGAACGAAAGTACTCGCTAAATCGGCAGAAGATTGCCAACGAGCTGCGGCTGCTCGCCGAACGGGTCGAAGGGTCCGAACGGTGCGCCGCCAACGATGACCAGGCCGTCAGTGGCGGCTGATCAACAGGCCTCCGCGCGTCGGGAGCAACCAGGTCCCAACCCGGTATCCAACCTAAAGCGATCGACCCAGAGGCGATCGAACCAAAGAGGAGACAGACATGTCTGACGACAACTGCAAGTGCGACTGCAAGAAGGACAAGTGCTGCGAAGACAGCAGCTGTCAGTGCTGTGCAAAGGATTGCTGCTGCTAGACGCAGCACAAAGCGCAACGATCGGACCGGCGCTTGCCGCCGGCCCTCACCCGCCGGTTCGTTACACCATTTCGTAGCGAATCGGCAGGGTCTTCAGCCCACCAACAAAGTAGGACTGCATGTAGCGGGTGTCCCCAACGAGCTCGATGTTCTTCACGCGCTTGAACAGCTCCTTGTACAGCGCCGTCATTTCCATCCGCGCCAGGTGCTGACCGAGGCATACGTGCGCGCCAAAGCCAAATGCCAACTGCTTGGCGTCGTTGCGGTCGACGCGAAACTCGAACGGCGAATCGAACACCTCCTCGTCGCGATTCGCCGAGTGATACCACAGCATGACCGACTCGCCCGCCGCGATCTTCTTATCGCGCAGCTCGTAGTCTTCGGTCGCCGTGCGCATAAAGTGGCGCACTGGCGACACCCAGCGGATGGTCTCGTTAATGAAGGTCGGCATCAGGCCGTCAACATCCGCCCGTAGCTTTGCCATCTGGTCGGGGTTTTCCAGCAGGGCATGCAGCCCGCCTGCGGTCGACGCGCTCGTCGTGTCGTGCCCGGCGGTGGCAACGATAATGTAATAGCCGTTCGAGTCGGTTTCGGGCATGTATTCACCGTCGAACTGGGCGTTGGCGATGACGCTGGCCACATCGTCCGTCGGCTGGGTCCGACGGGCCCGGGTCAGCTCCGCGAAATAGGCCTCGAAGTCATAGACGACGTTCAAGAACTCCTGCGGATCGAACGAGCGAGCCGTGTCCGGATCCGTGCTGCCAAACAGCTCCTGCGTGAGCTTCAGCATCTTCGGCTCGTCTTCCTCCGGAACGCCGAGTATCTCCATGATGACTCGCAGCGGATACCAGATGGCGATGTCCTTGACGAAGTCGCACTCGCCGCCGCAGTCGGCCATGCGATCGACGGTCTGGGTCGCCAGCTCATCGATCCGCGCCTCGAGCTTGCGCAGGTTCTTCCCCATGAACCAGCCCTGTGTGAGCATGCGGTACTTCATGTGGTCCGGGTCGTCCATCTGCACGAGCGAGCGAATGAGATGCCGGCGACCGGTGATCTGCTCGACCATCTCCATGCGGCCCTCTTCGAACAGCGTCGGCCGCGGGTCGTTGATGAAGATCCGCTTCTTGGACTCGATCTCCTTGATGTCCTCGTACTTGGTCACCGACCAGAACGCCTCGAAGCCTTCCGGATCGATACGACGCAAGGGATCGTTTGCCCGCAGCCATTCGAACTGTTTGTGCAGACCCTGTTCGTCGCCCCAGCTTGCAGGCGTGACCAGACTGTTATCGAGCGCCGGCGAGGTCGTTTCCAGTTTCATTGTGTGTTCCTTTCAGCGGTTCCCGCGGATGTTGCTACGACCAGCGCATGTCAGTCACGCCGATCAATGGCTCACGCAAGGGTTAGCGGCAGCGATCGCAGGCGCCGCCCCGTGATGGCGAAGACCGCGTTGGCGACCGCGGGCGCGATCGGCGGCAGACCGGGCTCGCCAACGCCGGTGGGCGCTTCCTGGTTGTCGATGATCACAACTTCGACGGTCGGCGCCTCGTTCATACGCAGAATTGGATAGTCGTGGAAGTTGCTCTGTTGCACCCGGCCGTTTTCGAGCTCGACCTTGCCGTACAGCGCAGCCGTCAGGCCGAACATGACGCCGCCCTCCATTTGCGCGCGCACCACGTCGGGGTTCACCGCGACGCCGCAGTCGACCACGCATAACACCCTGTGCACGTTGATCTTGTTTTCTGCCACCGAAACCTCGGCAGCCTGAGCGACGTAAGATCCAAACGACGCGTGCGCAGCGAAGCCGAGCTTGCGGCCTTCGACATGGGCCATCGCACCCATGCGTTCCCGCGCGGTTTTGATGACGTTCGCCAACCGCGGGTTGTTGCGCGTGTTGGCCAGCCGCAGCTCCACCGGATCCCTGCCCGCGGCGTGGGCGAGCTCGTCGATCGCCGACTCTTTCGCGAACGACGTGTAGGAGTGACCGACCGACCGCCAGAAGGTCACCGGCAGCCCGTGATCCATGGTCGCGTGTATGACCTCGCGGTTCGGCAGGTCGTAGTCCTCGAACAGGCCCTCGATGCTGGCCGGGTCGACCACCCAGCCATCGAGCACGCCCGCCGCGCGATTCGTGATGAAGTCGACCATGCCATCGCTCATACCCGGCATGAGGCCGGGTAGCGTGCCCGAGAGTATGCCGGGCGTGATGTTGCTGCCGACGCGCTTCGCCTGCCAGGCGCTGACGTTGCCCTGCGCGTCCGCACCCGCGCGTATGCGCATCAGCGACGCGGGCCGATAGACGCCGGACTGGGTATCGTCCTCGCGCGACCACAGCACCTGTACCGTCCGTCCGGTAGCCGCCGCGATTCGCGTGGCCTCTACGATGTGTCCGAGCGTACCCCTGCGGCCGAAACCGCCGCCGAGGTAGGTTTGGTGGACCCGGACCTTGTCAGCATCGATGTCGAGCGTGCGCGCGACCAGACCGGCCGCCGCCTGCGGGCTCTGGGTACCGGCCCACAGCTCGGCCTCGCCGTTCGCCACCCGCACCACCGCGTTCATCGGTTCCAGCGGCGAGTGGGACAGATAGGGCGCCCAGTACTCAGCCTCGATGGTCACCGTCGCGGCGTCGAAGGCGCCTGCAAAGTCGCCCTCTGCCGCGGTCGAGTCGCCATCTTCGGAATCGAGCAGCGCCTGGTAGTCGCGGCGCAAGTCGGCCTGACTGACCTGCGCCAAGGGCGGCAAGTCCCACTCAACGTCGAGCGCGGCGGCCGCCTTCTTCGCCTGCCAGTAGCGCTCGGCCACGACGGCGACTCCCTCGGGAATCTCGAGCACATCGGTAACGCCCGCCATGGCGAGGGCACGCGACTCGTCTATCGCCTTGACCACGCCGCCCGCGACCGGACTGCGGACCACGACGGCGTGCGCCATGTCCGGCACCTCGACATCGATACCGTATTCGGCCGTGCCGGTCGCCTTGGCAATCGAATCGATGCGCGGCAGTTCCTTACCGATGTAGCGAAATTCCGCGGGCGTCTTTAGCGGCGCCTCAGTTGGCATGTCGAGCGTCTTCGCGGTGGCCACGAACCGGCCGTAGGGATGCCGCTCGCCGCCGGCGATGACGTGACCGTCCTCGGTGGCGAGCGACTCGCGCGCGACCCCCAAGTCCGCGGCGGCGGCATCCAGAATCACCGCGCGGACGTTCGCACCGGCCTGCCGCAGCGGCAGCCAGTGAGCCGCGATCGAGTTGCTGCCGCCGGTGCCCTGCACACCCATGCCCGGGTTGGCGTAGGCCGGGTGCGCGCCGGGAAACTGCACATCCATCACCGCGGGATCGATGTCCAGTTCTTCGCCCATGAGCGTCGCCAGTCCCGTCGTGACGCCCTGCCCCATCTCATCGCGCGCGCAGTAGAAGCGCACCGCGTTTTCCGGGGTGATTTGCACGAACGCATCGGCCACGAAGGCGTCGTCGAGGCGTGCAATAGGCAGCGCCATGTCGGTGCCGCAGCCGCTGAGCGATACACCCACCACGAGACCGCCGCCGGCGATACCGGTGTTACGCAGAAAGCGTCGTCGCGACAGCGCGCTCACAGCGTCACCTCCTTTGCCAGTTCGGAGGCCAGTTCGGAGGCCAGTTCGGAGGCCAGTTCGGAGGCCAGTTCGGAGGCCAGTTCGGAGGCCAGTTCGGAGGCCAGTTCGGCGCTCGTATCCGCAGCGGCGACGCGCTGCTGCGCGACGGACAGGATCGCTTCCTTAATGCGGGGATAGCAGCCGCAGCGACAGATGTTGCCAGCCATGGCGCCCTCGACCTCGCTCTCGCTCGGGCTCGGGTTTTGCTGCAGCAGCGCCGCGGCGGACATGATCTGACCCGACTGGCAATAGCCGCACTGCGGGACGCTGTGTTCCTGCCAAGCCGCCTGCAGCGGGTGCAGATCTTCGGGCGTGCCGAGACCCTCGATCGTGGTAATCGCCTTGCCGGCGACTGCGGCTACCGGCAGTACGCAGGTGCGTGTGGCGGTGCCGTCGACGTGCATGGTGCAGGCGCCGCACAGCCCCGCACCGCAGCCAAACTTTGAGCCCTTCAGCCGAAAGGTGTCGCGCACCACCCACAGAAGCGGCGTGTCTGGAGAGTCGTCGGTCTCCACGGTCTGGCCGTTCAACGTAAACGTCGTCGTCATCGAATTCACCTTTGAAGCCGTGCTTCTATTGCTCCCGCCCGATGACAATTATACGGGAGACACCGGTGACCTGCGCAAGCTTATTAAATGGCCGTAAAATAAGATGAGGTCGTGTGCTGGCGCCCTAAGAACCGGTAATCGACGACCTTTCAGGGTCTAATCAGGCACCCAGTTGGGCTTGCGTTTCTCCCGAAATGCGGCCATTCCCTCTGCCCCTTCCGCGCTGGCGAACAGCTCTGCGCTCCAGGGTCCGGTAGCCGCGAACGCGTCCGCGACCGACATCTCAGGGACGCGCCGAACCAGCTTCTTGCTCTCTGCCAGCGCGTTCGGGCCGCCGAGATTGAGCATGTCGATCTCCGCAAATACGGCGGCGGCCAACTCTTCCTTCGGGACCGCGCTGTGGGCGAGCCCCATGCTCACCGCTTCGTTCCCTGAGAAGCGCGCGCCCGTCAGAAACAGCCGCATGCCGTGGTGCCGGCCCAGCTTCGGCAGGCAGACCACTGAGATCACGGCAGGGATCACGCCGATGCGCACCTCGCTGAAACTGAACTGCGCCTCGGCGGCGGTGATCACGATGTCCGCCGCGCCGATCAGGCCCAGACCACCGGCAAAGGCGGCGCCGTTCACCGCAGCAATCACGGGCTTCGGGCTGTCCAAGATCGCGTTCAGCACGTCCGGGTAGGTCACACTGCGCCCGTCCACGATCGCGCCCGGCGGGCTCTTCAGGTCTGCGCCGGAGCAGAACGCGGGTTCGGCACCCGTGATGACAATGCAGCGCACAGACGCGTCGGCGTTCGCCGCGTTGATGTGGTCGTACAGCTCCATCACGAGCACGCTCGATAGCGCGTTGCGCGCCTCGGGTCGATTCAGCGTGATCCACGCCGCCCCCGTCTTGACCTCGTACAGCGTCGCTTCCTGGTTTGCCGGTTGGCTCGCCATCCCCTTCTCCTCCAGATGCAAGCAAAGACCCGGAGTATATAGCGCCCTCAGTTGCGCTACCCTGCAACCAGAGGAAGCAGCAGGGGCGGGTCCATGCAATCCACGCAAACACCGATCGGCAAAGCCTGGCAGCCGCGCGGCATCACACTACCGCCGATACTGGGCGACGCGGAAGTCGCGGCCTATGAGCGCGACGGTTTCATCGTTTTGCGCGGCGCGATCGGCGAGGACGATCTGACGCGACTCGAGCGCGGCCTCGCCCGCAACCCGCCGCTGGACGGCACCCTGTTCGAGGCCAGGGACACACCGCCCTACCCCGCGCCGGGCCGCTATACCCTGGCCCACTCGGCGTTTAAGGACCCCGATCTGGTCGGCATCGCCGAACACCCGACCATCCTCGCCGCTGCGAGCCAACTGCTCCGCGCCCCGGTCAATCTGACGGCCTATGTGCTCTACGACCGCACGCCGGGTGGCCAGGGACTGCCCGCGCACTATGACTACAAGCGCTGGCGTCCGGTCGGTTCATCGATGGACTGGCTGTTTACCATCGTGCCGTTTTGCGACTACGACGCTGAGACCGGGCCGCTGTACGTCGCACCAGGGTCGCACCGCGTGCAACGCGTGCGGGCAGGCGCCGAGCGGCCGCTGGAAGTCGCGCCGCCGACAAAACCGGCGGCGGCCGACTTCGTGGATCCCGGACTGCGGCGCGGCGATTTGCTGCTAATGAACATGCACCTGTGGCATCGCGCCGACGGCAACCGTTCAAACCGGCACCGCGGCGGCGCCTTCAACAAATACGCCGCGGCCAACGCGCCGCCGGCGACCGGCTACTATCTGTTCGACGAGGAAGCGGCCGCCGCGCTCGACCCGAACAATCGTGATCTGCTCGCGGTTCACAGCAATTGGCCTATACGGACGACCCGACTGCTGCTGGTGCAGCCCGCCGAGTCGCCGGACGATCACGAAATTCTGCTATGCCAGTGCGGCCGAGACGAGTGGTGCCTACCGGGAGGGCCCGTGGCGACGGAAGCCGCCATCGCCGACTGGGATGCGGGTAACTTCATCTCGGCGCTGAAGACCCACATCGAGCGCGAGCAGCGCATTCGCGTGCCTTGGGTGAGCTACGTCGGTGACTTTCCCGAGGAGGACGGCCTGACTCGCGTGTACGCCTACGACCTGACTGGCCGAGGGTTTCCCGTATCCTACGCGCCCGCCAGATTCTGTCGCGCGAGTGAACTGCCGTCGGCCGGGCTACAATACGGCTACGAGGTCGAGGCCCTGCGTCGCTGGCTCGATCCGCGAATCAAACGCGGCAAGGGGCTTACTCAGGCCCAGTGTCGTATAGACCAGTTCGCGTACTGAACGCACCGCTCGAACGCAACGCTGCGGGCGGTCGGCGCCAAACGAGCGCGAACGACACAATCCAAGCGGCGCACACAGGCGGATCGATCCAGCCGCGCGACGCTGCGGCGCGACCTGCGAACTCACACCCGGCGAGACCGATGATGACGAAACCGATAGACGTGGCCGGACGGCTCGTGGTGCTACACGGCGACGAAATGGCGCAAGTGGCCTTCGAGAGAATACTGGAACGCTTCGTACGCGAACCGCTCAACGTCAATCTGGTCGAGCTCGACCTGTCGGCGGAACACCGCCTCACCACCAACGGCGCGGTCATCATCGACGCGATCAACGCGCTCAAGGAGCACGGCGTCGGCATCAAGAACGCCGGCATGACGGTCAATCGCGCACAGCTCGATGCACTGCTCGAGGCGCATCCCGATATCGATCGCGAGACGCTCCTGCCGCTGGCTACCAAGTCGCCGAACGGCACGATCCGCAAGGGCATCGGCGGCAACATCATTCGCGAGGACATTCCGTTCCGAAATCTGCGCATTCGCAAGCCGGACTGGATCGGCCGCGAGATCGACGTCGACACGATGGACAACGGCGGTATCGACCACAGCTATTCTGAGCTGGCGCCGCACACCGGCATGCTGAAGCTGATGTTCGTCGGCGCCAGCGGCGATCCAATCGAACTGCATCGCCGCCGCATCAATCGCGGCGACCCTTGGCTTGTGACCAGCAACGCAATCGACGAAGTACGGGACTGGGCGCGGCGCTTTTTTCAGCGCGCTGTGGATGAACGCCGCGACGCCTACGTGGGCCTGAAGGACACGGTCATCGCGGGTTACGACGGCGTCATGCGCGCCGAAATCGAAGCGATCTTCGAGGCCGAGTATCGGGATGCCTTCAAGGCGAACGGCATCTCGTACGTGTATGGACTGATCGACGCCCAGGCCGCCTATATCGTCGCGAATCCGCCGGAGCGCGCGCTCTGGGGTGTGCCAGACAACACCACCGGCATGAAGCTGGTGAAGCTAGTCGAAGAGCTCAAGGCCTACGGCCTGCACGACCGTCAGTGTCACGTGTCGATCTCGCGCATGAGCGCGGGCGGCGGCGATCAGTACGGCAGCTACAACGCGCCCGCGCCGGAGGACGGCATTCTCAAGGCGGTGCTCGACGGCGTCGAGAAGCACGCCCGGGACATTCGCGCCGGGGATCCGATCCTGCTGATGTCGAACGACCGCGCAGCGATCAAGGACTGGGTTCGCCAGGTGTTCAGGGACGCGTCCGTCAACAACAAGGAGGTGTACTTCGGCCTGAAGCAGGAGTATCTGCCCTACGACGGCGTGTTCAGTCAGGTAATCAGCGAGGCGCGGCGCGAGCTGGCCGAAGTCGATACCAAGCCGCCCTCGTACATGGTCATGCGGCCGTCTTATCAGCTCAAGAAACTCATCTGCGACCCGCCGCGCAACGCCCTGTACCCGTCACAGAATCTGGACGGCGACATCTTCTCGGACATCGCCGCGGCGCTCGGAGGCAGCCTGGCCACCGCGAGCTCGGTCATCGAAAGCACCGATGGCACCATGCTGTTCGAGGCCCCGCACGGCACTGCCCACGATCTGTATGAGCGGTACCTGGCCTCGGACGGCGAAGAGGCGATCTTCAACCCGTCGGCGCTGCTCTATGCGCTAGCCAACGCGCTGGCGACGATGGCCAGGCGCGAAGACAACGCCGAGCTCGCCGCCTACGCGGCCGATCTGAAGAGCGCCCTGATCCAGACCGTGGCGGATGGCGTGATCACTGGCGATATCCGCGGCAAGACGGCAGCACCCGAGCGCGAGCGGCTGGTCGACCTGTGGGACTTTCTGGCCGCCGTTCAGGAGCGCATGCAAGCCGCCGCCTGAGGGCCGTACGCGCTCGCCTCATCAGGCGCCGGACAAAAGCGCCTGAGCCGGCCGGGTTCAGGCAAACGCCTGCACGAGGGCGTCAAACTCGACGAGCTTCTTCTCGAGATTCTCGGGTTTGTTCGAGCCGAGCTGCACGATTAGTCGATCTACGCCGAGCGCTGCGAACTCTGCGGCCATCGCTTCATCGCAGCGGAAGGGTGGTGTGACCAGCACCTCGCAGTCGTCGCGCGAACGGCCCTCGGCGTCGAGCGCCGCATCGAGCTGATCAAGCAGCCCGCGCGTCATTTCGGGTGTGATCGCAAAGCCGTACCAGCCCTGACCAAAGCGCGCGGTGCGTTTGAACGCGGCCGGGCTGTGGCCGCCAACCAGCGTTGGCAGCGGCGCCTGCACGGGCTTCGGCGTCAGCCGGGCACCCTGGACGTCGATAAACTCGCCGTCAAAGTGCACAACGTCGTCGCGCCACAGCTGGTGGATCAGATCGAGAAACTCATCGCAGCGGCGACCGCGGTCGTGCCAACCATAGCCGCAGGCCAACACCTCCTCCTTGCACCAGCCGACACCGATCCCGAAATCGATGCGGCCACCCGACAGCCAGTCGAGCGACGCGAATTCCTTCGCGGTGTAGACAGGATTGCGCTGAGGTACGAGCGTAATGCCGGTGCCAAAACGCAGCGTGCTCGTCACGGCGCTCAGGTAACCGATGCTCGCGACCGTATCCAGCATGCCGCCGCCGGGCGGCATCGGGATACGGCCGTCGCGCGACCCGGGATAGCCAAACTCCATCTCATCGAATAGCACGACGTGCTCCCCCGCCCACAGCGAATCGACGCCGATCGCCTCAGCGCGCACCGCGAAGTCAGCGAGCAGTTCGCCGGTGCCGTTAGGAGTTACGAAGTTGCCAAAGATACCGATCTTCATCTCACCATCCCCTGAGCAGAACCCTTGCGGTCGTCCCAAGCCAGTGTAGTGCGGCGGGCTGGATATCGGCAATCGCGGCGTCAAAACCAAGGCGCGCCTGTCGGTTCTTCGGGACGAACTGCTGACGGGCGCTAGCGCACCTGCGCACAGTCTGAAACACCGCAAACCGGGTGCCGATGGGATGTGACGCGACCCGTAACCTCGACGGCAAGCGCATGATGTACTTGGCGCATGAGGCAGTTTCAGGCTTTCTAGATCGTGCGCCCGCCGCCGCGCACTGCGAATCTTCGTGCCCGGGCGATGCTCGCGCTGGCGTGCGCCTGCCTGCTCGCCGCGGCCGGCGCCAGCGCCGGGTCGTTCACCAAGCACGAGGTCAAAGTCGGCGACGCGACACGCGTCTATCAGGTCTATCGGCCAAACAACCTGAAGCGCGACCAGCAAGCACGCGGCGTGCTGGCCTTCCACGGCTTCATGAGCGATCCCTCAGGCCTGCGCTGGCTGACCAAGATGGACAAGGCCGCGGACAAGCACGGCTTTGTGGTGATCTATCCCAAGGCGCTGGGCGGCAGCTTCAACGCCGGGCGCGGCTCCGGCACCAAGGACTCCGACGTGGACGAGGAGGCCTTCATCAAGGCGCTGCTGCCGAAGATCGTGCGCGAGGAAAACGTGGACCCGGCCCGGTTGTATACGCTCGGATTCTCGAACGGCGCCCAGATGAGTGCGCTCATGCTGTGCCGCTTCGCCGACGAACTCGCCGGCGCCGCGCTCGTCGCCCATGGTATGAACATCGACGACTGCCAGCCGAGCCAACCCGTGCCGAGCATACTGATACAGGGCGCCAAGGATCCCTACGTGCCCTTCGGCGGCGGCGGCAAGCACAATCTCACTTCGCACAAGAAGTCCGTGGAGCTTCTAAAGGCCATCAACAAGGTCGAAGGCCAGGGCAAGATCCTGATCGACAAGGCGAGCGTGCGCTGCCGGGGCTACGGCGAGGACGTGCGGTCTTGCGTCGGCTACGGCGACGGCCACACCTGGCCCGGCGGCGTGAAGTTCAAGCCCGATCAGTTTGGCAAGACCAACGAGGAACTCGCAGCGAGCGACTTTATCCTGAAGTTTTTTTCTCGCCATCAGCAGGCCCCGAAAGCGCTGGTTGCGCAGGCTGGCGCGGAAGCGGCTGGCGGCGCTGCCGCGACTGGCGACGCGGCGCCGCGCCCCTATCGCGGCACCTACATGCAGAAACCCTGGTACGGCCAGGCGCAGCCGGACACCCCGCCGGAGACCGACGGCAGCGGTTTCCGCCTGGCGCCGTCGCGCCTAACCATCGAGACGGACATCGCCAAGAAACGCCCCAACTGGCAGATCGGCAAGCCCTGATGGAATGAGATTTCAGGCAAGTGCCTGAAATCTCATTCCATCACGCCTCGCCAGCAGTTTGGCGTCTACGCCAAACTGCGAGAGAGGGCGCAGCGGTAAGTTGCCGCGCAACGCCCAACACCGATTCCGTTTATCGCCAGCGCTTCGCGCTGGCGGCGACTGCGTCCGCAGTCGCGTACCCCGTAGCGGCAAGGGGCGGGCGGTTAGGGG
>JBCCGT010000036.1:0-42613 GCA_039029135.1 Pseudomonadota bacterium
GCCGCTTCACTTCCGCCACCGCCTTCCCGGGGGGGGTGGGGCTCTTATGGTGTCATTGTCCGGGGTTATCTGCGGCCACTCTGCCCCCTGACTCTGACCCTCGCCATTCTGTTGGACAACCAAATCACAGACACAAGGAGAAAATTAGTGGCGCTAGAAGCTGCAAACATCGAATGGCCGTATAGCGGCAAACCCGATGGGCTTGCCGGAACAGGAGCGCTGCCTGCTGAGCGTTACTTGATGTGGTTGAGCTGCGTTTTCTTCACGGCGCTTCTAGTGATCGGTCAGCTTGTACGCGATGAAATTGCGTGGAACTGGTGGCATTGGGCGCTTTTCGCCGCTATCGCGTTCGACATCGCAGGGGGCGTCACGGCGAACACCCTCAACTCCTGCAAGAGACTGTATCTATCCCCCGTGAACGAGGCTGATCCACCGAACATCAGGCTATTCAAGAATCACTGGTTATTCGGCGCTCTACACGTTCACACGGTCGTTGTAGCGGTCTTGTTCCCAACCGGCAGTCTGTTGGCGGGTGCGATCTGGTATTTGCTGCTCCTGGCATCCATCGGCATCACGCTAAAGACGCCGCTCTATCTTCGTCGTCCCGTGGCGTTCACGCTCATTGTTACCGCCATCTGCACGTCCTTGTATTTTCTGCCGATCGCGGCTGGCTTCGAGTGGCTGATTCCGCTGATGTTCCTGAAGAACGTTTACGGTCATAGCGTTAGAGAGGAACCGTATCGACCAGGGCCGGGATAGCGCCTTTTGCAGTGCCGCGTTTAGCGGGATCCGAACCACCGCTCAAACTGCGACAGCGCCTAGCAAAGGATGGGGTCAGAGTCGTGACTCTGACCCCTCACTCTAACCCCAGGTCTGTCAGCAGACCCTGCGCACACCGGATCGCGCCGGCCAGGCCCGGGTCGGGCTCGGTCACCAGGAAGGTGGGGATGTCGGCGACGAAGTGCGTCAGCGGACCGCGGGCTTCGAAGCGTTCGCGGAAACGACTGCTGGCCAGCATCTCGGGGATGCGCGGCGGTATGCCGCCTGCCAGATAGATGCCGCCACGCGCGGCGAGCGTCAGCGCGAGGTTGCCCGCGCAGGCACCGAGCACCGCGCAGAACATGTCGATGACCTCTACGGCCAGCGGTTCGCCGTCGCGCGCCTGGTCGACGACGTCCGCAGGTTCGAGGGGCTCAACGTCCCTGCCGGCCATGGCCGCCAGCACCTCGTACAGATTGACCAGGCCGGGGCCGCTGGCCAGCGTCTCCCAGCGCACGACGCCATAGCGCGCTCGCAACCTGCCGAGCACCTCGGCCTCGCGCTCATTTCCAGGCGCGAAATCCGCGTTGCCGCCTTCGGACGGCAGCACGGAGCCGTCCGGCAGCACGATCCCAACGCCGAGTCCGGTGCCTGCACCGAGCACGCCGCGTACCCCGTCGGTCGGTTCGCGCAAATCGCCCAACGGCGCCACCGCGGTGTCCGCATGCACACCGTAGGCGACGGCCTCGAAGTCGTTGATGACGCGCGTCGACCACAGGCCGATCTCGGCGAGCTCGCGCGCATCGAACTCGAGATGTCCATTCGTCAGCTTGCCGCGGCCGTCGCGAACCGGCCCTGCGACCGCGACAACGCACGCCGCTGGCTGAGCCCCGAAGGCGTCGAGGGCCTGCGTGATCAGACCCACGCCGCTGAGCTGTGGATCCGCGCTGCGAAAATCCTGACGCGCGATAACCGCGCCGGTCGTCGCATCGGCTAGCGCAAAGCGCGCGTTCGTGCCGCCCACGTCGGCGACCAACACGCTCTGGCCCGCATTCACACTATCCGAATCACTCATGCTCAAACTCTAGCAGTTCAGCAGATGACGTTGACCAGGCGAGGCGCGGGGTAGCCCAGGAATCGCGCGGAGATGGTCCGCAGCCGATTTCGTGTGTCAGTATCCCCGCGGGCGAGTCGCGCAACACCGACGCGGCTGCACCAGACAAACACGGCCCCAAAATCGATTCCAGGGGCACACAGGAGACCAACGCATGACCGTGGGCGCAGGCATCGGCATCGCCAACTTCAACTTCGACGACGCGGCCGGCTTTTGGCGCTGGGTGGATCTCTGCGAATCCGGCGGCGTTGACTCCATCTGGCAGAGCGATCGGCTGATCTCGCGTGATCCACAGCTCGAGTGTCTGTCCACCATGGCGGCGCTGGCGGGTCGCACCAAACGGCTGAAGTTCGGCATGAACGTCGCGAGCCTGGGCTGGCGCGATCCGGTGCTGACGGCCAAGACCTGCGCGACCATCGACTTCCTCAGCGACGGCCGCATGCTGCCCGCGTTCGGCGTGGGCAGCGCGCGCAGCCGCGATTTCGTCGCCACCGGCAAGCCGACCGCCAAGCGCGGCGCCCGAACGGACGAGGCGATCCAGATCCTCACCGAGCTGTGGCGCGACGGCGAGTGCAGCTTCCAGGGCGAGCACTACCAGCTCCGTCGGGCGAGCATCGCGCCCCAGCCCGTGCAGCAGCCGCTGCCGCTGTGGCTCGGCGGTTCGGCGCGCGCGGCTATTGAGCGCACGGCCCGCTGGGGCACCGGCTGGCAGGCCGGCATCGAATCCCCTGAAGAGATCGCCCCGGTCATCGCCGCGATCAAGGCGCGCACCAGCGAGCTTGGCCGCGCCATCGACGAGGACCACTTTGGCGCCGGGTTCGCGTTTCGCTTCGGCCCCGCCGACCACCCGGTGGTGACCGCCTACGAACGTCTCCTCACCGAACGGCTGGGAAAGCAGGCAGACGGCTTCCTCGCCACGGGCGACGCCGACAGCATCATGGCGCTGTTGGATCGCTTCCACGCCGCCGGCGCGCACAAGTTCGTGCTGCGTCCGATGGCCAGCGGTACCGAAGACGTGCTGGAGCAGACGCGGCTGATGATCGACCAGCTTCTGCCCGCGATCGCACGCTACAATCAGCCGGCCTGAGCCTCACAACCGGAGACACTGCATGCACGCCTGTCGGGCCTTACAGCGACGTCGCCAAACAGCCGATGCGCTCGCATCGGGGCTGGCTGTCGCCGTGCTGTTGCTGTTCATGACCGCCTGCAGCGAGCCGTTCGTCGTTCTGCCCGGCGGCCAGCTGCCTGGCAAGGTCGCCGCGCCGCCCGCCCTGTGGGGCGACGTACCGGAGACCATCGACATCGAGAGCCGGCCGGATGACCCCTACAGCGTCATCGTCTGGGCCGTCGGCCTGGGACCCGATCTATACGTCGCGACCAGCGGCGAGGGCACCAACTGGACCCGGCATTTCGACGCCAACCCTCTGATGCGCGCACGGATCGACTCGACCCTGTACGAGCTGAGTGCGGTGAAGATTGGCGATCCGACGGAGATGGCGCGGGTGATAGCGGCCTATGAGGCGAAATACGATACCGAGCCCGCGGCCTTCAGCAGCGGCATGATCTATCGGCTGGATCGGCGCTAGCCCGAGACGGCCAAAGCGCGCGCCAAGCACGCCCACGTCCCTGGGGCACTCGTCCCTGAGTGCCCATGCGAGTAGTCCTCCATAAGCACTCGATCCTTCGCCCCGACGATCGACACGTCGGGGTACGGCTACCCGTCCGCACCAGTTATCTGCGCGGACGCCGCAATTTCTCCCACCCAGACCTAGATCGAGATCAGGTCAGGCTGCCGAGAAAGTCGAGCGTGCGCTCGCGAACGCCCGGCTCGGTGTCGATCACCGCGGCGTTGAGCTGGGTGACGCCCGCGCTGCGCAGACGCTCGATGTCGCCGCGCAGCGCGTTTTCGTCGCCCAGCAGCGCGATGTCGGCCGGTCCGGCGGCGCCCTCGCGATCCAGCATCGCGCGATAGCTGGGCAGCTGGCCGTAGATGGTCAGCGTCTCGGCAACCTGCGCCTTGGCCTCCTCGACCTTGGTCGTCAGGGCGATCGGGATGCCGGCGACGATCTGCGGCGCGGCGCGGCCCGCCGCATCCGCCGCGGCGTTAATGTTCTTCGCGATGTGATCCTCCAGCGTCCTGGGGCCCACCATCCAGGTGTTGGTGCCGTCGGCCAGCTCGCCCGCGACCTTCAGCATCGCGGGTCCAAGCGCCGCGATGACCACGGGCACGGGCTCGGCGCCGGGAATGTCGAGCGTGACGCCGTTGACCCGATACTCCTCGCCGTTGAAGTTGCAGGTCTCGCCGCGCAGCAGCGGCATCAGCACGCTCAGGTACTCGCGCATGTGCGTGGCACGGCGGGCATAGGACAGCCCCAGCATGTTCTCGATCACCACCTGGTGCGACAGGCCGATGCCGAGCGTGAAGCGATTGCCCGAGGCGGCCGCCGCGGTCATCGCCTGCTGGGCAAGCGCGGTCGGGTGGCGCGGATAGGTGGGCGTGACCGCCGTGCCGAGCCGGACGCGCTCGGTTTCCCGGCCCGCCATCGACAGCGTCGAAATGGCATCGAAGCTGAAGATGTTCGCCATCCAGGCGGTGTCGAAGCCGCGCGCTTCGACGTCCCGGATCGTCGCGATCACGTCGTCCAGCCGCATGTTGGTGCCGTCCGCACCGATCATTACGCCGATTTTCATGCTGTCCCCTTCTTGGTCTGCTTCGGTCTAGTGACCGCAGAAGGCTAACGCATTCGCGCGGCCACGCGGGTATATTTGCCGGTTCCTCTCAAGTATTCGGAGAACGCCATGAGCACGATCGCCATCCTGGGCGGCACTGGGGACCTCGGCACGGGGCTTGCTATTCGCTGGTCCAAGGTTGGCCACGAGATCGTCATCGGATCTCGCACCCAGGAGAAGGCCGACGCCGCCGTCGAGGCGCTGAAGAAGATCAGCCCCGACACGCCGGCGCAGGCGATGGAGAACGCTGCCGCGGCGGCGGCCGGCGAGATCGTGGTGTTGACCGTCCCCTTCGCCCACCAGCTATCGACGCTCGAGAGCGTGCGCGACGGACTGACCGGCAAGATCCTGATCGACGTCACCGTGCCGCTGATGCCACCCAAGGTCGGCACGGTGCAGATGCCGGAAGAAGGCTCGGCCGGCAAGCGTGCCCAGGATTTTCTCGGTGACGACGTCATGGTCGTCACGGCGTTCCAGAACATCGCCGCGCACCTGCTGCAGGAGGACGTGCAGATCGAGTGCGACGTTCTGGTCGCAGGCAACAAGAAGGTCGCGCGCGACGCGGTGGTCGAACTGGTCGAGCAGGCCGGCATGAACGGCTGGCACGCGGGTCCGATCGAAAACTCTGCGGCCGCCGAGGCGCTGACCTCGATCCTGATCCAGATCAATCGCAAACACGACATCTCTCATTCCGGCATCAAGATCGTCGGCCAGTCGGATCACTGACGCGCCATGGCCGAGCCCGCGCTGTCGCTGAAGCCGCTGCGCCAGGTGCCGATGGTGGTGCCCGGCGACGACCTGGCGGCCGTGCTGCTCGCCGCGGTGACCGCGGAGAGCCTGGAACTGCGCGACGGCGACGTGCTCGCGATCGCGCAGAAAATCGTCTCCAAGGCCGAAGGCCGCCAGGTGGCGCTGGCCAGCGTCACGCCCGGCGCGGAGGCGCAGGAGCTGGCGGCCTACACCGACAAGGACCCACGGCTGGTACAGCTCATACTCGACGAGTCGACCGAAGTCCTACGCAAGAAGCCCGGCGTGATCATCGTCCGCCACCGGCTGGGTCTGGTGGGCGCAAACGCGGGCATCGACCAATCGAACATCGATCACGGCTCGTCCGAGGAGGCCTTGCTGCTACCGGTCGACCCCGATGCGTCGGCGGGCGCGCTGCGCGACAACCTGCGCGAGCGCGCCGGTGTGAACGTCGGCGTCATCATCACCGACAGCATGAACCGACCCTGGCGACTGGGCACGATCGGCGGGGCTATCGGCTGCGCCGGCGTGAAGGTGCTGGACGATTATCGCGGCGGCGAGGATCTGTACGGTCGCGAGCTGAAGGTCACGCTCATCAATCGCGCGGACGCGCTGGCGGGCGCCGCGACCCTGCTGATGGGCGAGACGACCGAGAAGGTGCCGGCGGTGCTGATTCGGGGTCTGGATCCGATCGAGACCAGCGACCGCGCCAGCGACATCCCGCGCCCGCTCGAAGAGGACATGTTCCGCTGAGCCGCTATCTGGCCATTACCGGCGGCGTCGGCGGCGCCAAGCTGGCCCTGGGGCTGGCCGAGCGGCTGGCGCCCGACGAGATCGCCTTCGTCGTTAATACCGGCGACGACTTCGAACATCTCGGCTTTCACATCAGCCCGGATCTCGACACCCTGACCTACACGCTGGCAGGCGTGGCCAATCAGACCTACGGCTGGGGGCGCAAAGGCGAGACGTGGCAGTTCATTGGCGCACTGGAGGCGCTGGGCGGCGAGTCCTGGTTCCGCCTGGGCGATCTCGATCTGGCGCTGCACGTCAGACGCCGCGAACTGCTCGCCGCGGGTGCCGGCCTGGCCGAGGCGACGCGGCAGATCGCCGACGCCTTCGGCATCCCAAACACCATCTGGCCGATGAGCGACGACCCGGTGCGCACCGTGGTCCATACCGTCGAGGATGGCGAGCTGCCCTTTCAGCACTACTTCGTTCGCGAACGCTGCGCGCCCGCCGTCAGCGGATTCGAGTTTCGGGGGCTCGAGCAGGCTCGCCCCAATCCCGAGTTCCTGCAAGCGCTGACTGACTGCGCCGGCGTGATCATCTGTCCGTCGAACCCCTTCGTGAGCGTCGATCCAATCCTGAATCTGCCCGGCGTGCGGGCGGCGCTGGCGCAGTGCAGCGCGCCGATCGTCGCCGTCTCGCCGATCGTCAGCGGGCTCGCGATCAAGGGTCCCGCGGCCAAGATGATGAGCGAGCTGGGCGTCCCGAACACTGCCGCCGCGGTCGCCGCACACTACGACGGGCTGATCAGCGGCTTCGTGCTGGACGCAGAGGACGTCGATCTCGCGACGAGCGTCGCGGTGCCAACACTCGCCACGCCCAGCGTGATGCGCACGATCGACGACAAGCGCGCGCTGGCGAGCGCCGTTCTCGACTTCGTAAAACAGCTCGCAAACTGATAGCGCGGCGCGCACCGATTCAAAGGCGCAAAAAAACGCCGGAGTCTTGCGACCCCGGCGTTTCCCCCCAAGCACTCCTATCGAATGCGATGACTCAGATGGCGCCCTTCTGCTTCAAGCGCAGCCCCAGCAGGCCGAGTCCGAGCAGCGCCAGCGTCCCTGGCTCCGGCACTTCCGTGCCCCAGGCCTTCGAGTCGCCCACGCGGTAGCTCGTGTGCACCCCGTCTTTGCTCTGATACCAGCTGTGGAACAACAGGCCGCTGCCCGCGCCGTGGTAGTCGTTGACGAAGAAGAATTCCGAGACGTTGGGATGACCCATGTCGGGCATCGCCAGACCTTCCCAGAGATCGTAGTCCCGGCCGCTCTTCGACAGCGTGAGATCGAGCGCGCCCCACTCGACGCCGCTGCCGGCGTCGCCGCTGCGGAGCAGCCCGAACAGGTCCACACCGGAATCCGGATACGCGGTGCGGGTTACCGTGCCGCCGTCCTCGGTGCGCACCAACAGATCGGTGAGCGTGATGTTCAGGGTCAGCTCGTCGATCCCCTCACGATAGACCGTACCGAACACGGTGCCGATACCCGTATCGGTGTCGATGCTGAGCTGCACGTCATCGAAGATGAAGTTGCGATAGGGACTTCCGTACTGCGAGGCGCTGAAATTCTTGCCCAAGAAAAGACCCGTATGCCCGAACAGCATGGTATCGGACTCATGGTTCAGCGGATTGAGGTTAAACGTGATCACCTCTGCCATCGCGGGCATGGACAGAGGTCCGGACAGAGCCGCGCACAGCGCTAGCGACGCTACTCTTTTCATGATTGTGCTCCAAAAGACTATGACTGCTTCGTCGCGGGTCCTTCGCAACACCATGGCCGGCACTGTAGCGTGCGCCTGAGTGCATAGCTGTTTAGGTCCTGTGAACAGATGTATGCGCGTGTATCGAATGCACACCGCAAAAGCGGCGCGCATCGCGCCCTGAGAGTTGGCAGGCGTAAGGTGTGATGGGGCGCCGCGCTGGGCGATTTGTACCTAGCGAGTCTTTGCAAGACACTGATACGCGGAGCAGGGGGAGCCGATCGCATGTGGGCCATCGTGCCGCTGAAATATTTCGTCAACGCCAAGTCGCGCCTGTCCGATCTGCTGTCGCCCGATGAACGCCAGACGCTGGTACGGTTGATGGCGCGCGACGTGCTCGGCGCGCTGGCCGCGACGACGGGACTGCGCGGCGTGCTGATCGTGTCGCGCGAACCTGAGGTTGGCGCGCTGGCCGCCGAGTTCGACGCTCGCGTGTTCGAAGAAAGTGAGTCCAGCGACCTGTCCGCCGCCGTGACCGCCGCGAGCGCGCACGCCGTCAGCGAGCTGGGCGCGAACGGGACCCTGATCGTGCACGCCGATCTGCCGTTGGCCCAGGCCGAAGACTTCGACGCGCTGCTGGCCGGACACGTCGATTTCTCGCTGGTGCCCGACGACGCCAATCTCGGCACCAACTGCATCGCCGCGACGCCGCCGAATCCGATCGAGTATCGCTACGACGGCCGCAGCTTCGAGCCGCACCTGGACGCAGCGCGCCGGGTCGGGCTCGAGCCGCTCGTCTGCGAGATTCCCCGCCTGCGCCTAGATATAGATACCGAGCAGGACGTCGCGGCCCTGCTCGCCACGCCGTCGCCGTCGCGCACCGCCGACTGGCTGCGCGCGCAGAACATGGAACACAGGCTGCAAGCCGCCACCTGAGCACCCGTTCGCCCCCGCATCGCCAGTTTTCCGACCCCTGCTGGGGTCTCCGGGGGCACATCCCAAGTTCTCCGGGGGACTCCGGCGGACGGCGGAGCGCATGCTGGACGCTACATGCTGGGAACGAATCGCTATAACCGCTCCCTAACACACTCGGATATAGTGGCGTTTGGAGAACTCTGCAGGGAGTAATTGCGTGAGTAGTACTCAGGACACGATCGGCCTCGCGGGGCCGGCGACGGACGGCGCCACGGCGGCGACAGTCAAGACCGTCCTCGACGCCGCGCGCGCGGGCATCCAGCCGACGGCGGCTGACGCGCTCGCCCTCGCCGACTGTCCTGACACCGCCGCCATCGCCGCCGCGGCCGCCGCCAGCCGCGACGCCGGGTTCGGCAATCTGGTCACCTACTCGCGTAAGGTTTTCGTACCGCTCACGCACCTGTGCCGCGACGTCTGCCACTACTGCACCTTTGCTCAGGTGCCGCGCAAGGTGAAGGCGCCCTACATGTCGCTGGACGAGGTGGTCGCCACCGCCGAGGAAGGCGCGCGCATGGGCTGCAAGGAGCTGTTGTTCACACTCGGCGAAAAGCCCGAGCTGCGCTACCGCGCCGCGCGCGAGGCGCTGGCGGAGATGGGCTACGAATCCACCCTGCACTATCTCAAGGCCGCCGCGGAGCTCGTCATCGAGAAGACGGGCCTGCTGCCACACCTCAATCCGGGCACGTTGACCGTCGAAGAACTGGAGTGGCTGCGGCCGGTCAGCCCGTCGATGGGCATCATGCTGGAATCGGCCGCAGAACGGCTGACGGAGAAGGGCATGCCCCACTACGGCAGCCCGGACAAGGTTCCGGCCGTGCGACTGCAGACGCTGGAGGACGC
This sequence comes from Pseudomonadota bacterium, assembly GCA_039029135.1. GTDB lineage: Bacteria > Pseudomonadota > Gammaproteobacteria > Pseudomonadales > Azotimanducaceae > JALZVT01. Next base: position 9,644 of record JBCCGT010000036.1, read on the forward strand.
CGGCAAGGCGCAGATCCCCTTCACGACCGGCATCCTGATCGGTATCGGCGAGACGCGACGCGAACGCATCGAGTCGCTCCTGTCGATCCGCGAGATTCACGAACGCCACGGCCACGTGCAGGAAATCATCGTCCAGAATTTCCGCGCCAAGCCCGAGACCAAGATGGCGCGCGCGCCGGAGCCCGACCTGAACGAGCTGCTGTGGACCATTGCTGTCGCGCGCGTCGTGTTCGGTCCCGGCATGAGCATCCAGGCGCCGCCGAACCTGTCGCCCGGCGTGCTGCCGCAGATCGTCAACTCCGGCATCAACGACTGGGGCGGTGTGTCGCCGCTGACGCCTGATTTCGTCAACCCCGAGGCACCCTGGCCGCATCTCGAAGACCTGCGCCGTGAGACGGCGGCAGCCGGCAAGGCGCTGGTCGAACGCCTGACCATCTATCCGAACTACGCCGGCGATCTCGACAACTGGGTCGCACCGGAACTGCACGAGCGGCTCCTCGAGTGGGTGGACGCCGCCGGCTGGCCGCGCACCGACGCCTGGTCGCCGGGCGAAGAGGCGCCGCCGCCCACACACGACCTGTCACTAATCATCAAGGCGCCGCGTTTTGTCTCGGACGCTGTCGCCCGCGCGCTCGCCAAGGTCGATAGCGGCGAGGAGTTCACCGAGGCCGACGTCGTCACGCTGTTCAACGCCCGCGAGGACGACTTCTCAGCCGTCGTCCAGAAGGCCGATGCGCTGCGCGCCGCTACCAACGGCGACGTCGTCAGCTTCGTCGTCAACCGCAACATCAACTACACCAACATCTGCTACTTCAAGTGCCAGTTCTGCGCGTTCTCGAAGGGCAAGCTGTCGGAGAACCTACGCGGCAAGCCTTACGATCTCTCTGATGACGAGATCATGCGGCGCGTGAACGAGGCCTGGGCGCGCGGCGGGACCGAAGTCTGCATGCAGGGCGGCATTCACCCTGACTACACCGGCGACACCTACCTGAACATCGTGGCAACCGTGAAGCGCGCGCAGCCCGACATGCACGTGCACGCGTTCTCACCGCTGGAGGTCTGGCAGGGTGCGGCGACACTGGGGCTCGATCTGCACAGCTACCTGGAGCGTCTGCGCGACGCCGGGCTCGATACGCTGCCCGGCACCGCCGCCGAGGTCCTCGACGACGAGGTGCGCGCCATTCTATGCCCGGACAAGATCAATACCGCGCAGTGGCTCGAGGGCATGCAGGCCGCGCACGAGGTCGGCTTCAAGACCACCGCGACCGTCATGTACGGCCACGTCGAGAAGCCCGTGCACTGGGCGCGCCACCTATTGCGGCTACGCGCGCTGCAGGCGAAGACGGGCGGCTTCACGGAGTTTGTGCCGCTGCCGTTCGTCCACATGGAGGCGCCGATGTACCTGAAGGGCAAAGCCCGCAAGGGGCCGACCTTCAGAGAGGCATTGTTGATGCACTCGGTGGCACGCATCGTCTTCCACGGCCTGATCGACAACATCCAGACGAGTTGGGTGAAGATGGGGCACGAGGGCGTGATGGCCGCGCTGCAGGCCGGCTGCAACGACCTCGGCGGCTCGCTGATGAACGAATCGATCACGCGCGCCGCCGGCACGGTACACGGCCAGGAGACGTCGCCGCAGCAGATGCACGCGATGATCAAGGCCGCCAATCGCACGCCGCGCCAGCGCACGACCCTGTACCAGGACGCGAGCGACGAACGCATCGAGACCGGCTTCAAGGCCGGCGAGCTGACCGAGATCGTCAATACCGCGCCGGTGAAGCGTGCCGGACGCAAGAAAGCGCCTTTGCTGAAGCCCGGGCTGGACGGCGGTTCGCTGATCGCGGTCGAGCGCGCGGACGCGTAGAGAAGCTCTGGAGCACGGCAAACCGGACCCACATCACAGTTCGCAGCGGCTGACTGGGAGCGATAGCGCGAATTAGCGCCCTCACGGATCGCTCTGACCGTGTTGCTCCCACGCTGGACTAGGCTCCCAAGGAGTTCCCTGCCAGCGAGTTCCGCAATGGACAAACAATCCGACTCGGGTGCCTCCGCGCGCCGGTTTCGAAGTCGCCAGATCCGCCGCCTGCTGTGGGTGTCCATGATCAGCATGGTCGCGACCACCGCCATCTTCGCGAAATTCTACGGCGACCTGACGAGTGCCTTCACCGGCGGCGATCTGCCCGTGTTCTTTCTGCCCGAACAGATGGCAGAGCTGAACGAGAGCATTCCGGCGTTCTCGCAGATCATGGGTGAGTGGGCGGCGTTCACCCTGTTGCTGGAACTCGGCATCCTGTTCCTCACCTCCGCGTTCATCACCTATCGGCTCGCGACGCCGCTGTATCGCGTGAACGAGGCGATCCGCGAGATCGGCGAGGGCAAGCTGTACACCGACATCGAGCTGGGCGACGGCGACGAGTTTCAGTCGCTGGCGCGCAACCTGAACGAGGCGGTGGCGAAAGTGCAGCTGATGATCATGACGCTGGAGATGGACCTGGGCACGCTCGAGGGCATGGCCAGCGACAACACCGAGGTCGATCGAGAGCTGATGCGGCAGACGATCGAAAACTCCAGGGAGGCGCTGTCGTACTTCGAAACGATCGATCTCACCGCCTTCGAGATGGAAGAACCCGCCTAGCAGCCTCTGCAGGGTCTCGATCGTGAAGCGCGGATCCACAGGCGCGATCTTCTGCCTGCTGCTGCTTGCCGGGCTGCTGCTCGGCACTACGGTGCCGATCGCGCACGCCAACTTCGCGGCCGCCGAGGCCGCTCTGCAGGAAGGGGAGTACGAGGCGGCGCTGGCGGCGTATCGCGAGGCGCTGCCCAGCGCGACCGGCGTCGATCGACAGCAGGCGCAGCTAAAGCTGTCGCTGCTGATGCAGGGACTGCGCAACGACGCGCGCGACGAGCTACGCGCCTACCTGCGGGCGTTCGACGCCCGCGCCGCCAACGAGCCGCAGCGAGCGATCGAGCTGTGCAACGCGCTGCTCGACCGGTATCCGCGCGGGGTTTTCAGCGACGACGCGCTAAACCTGATCGCCTACATCCACCTGGTCGATACGGCTGACTACGCGGCCGCCAATGAAACCTATGCACGGCTGCTGGCAGACTCGCCGAACAGCAATTACGTCGATAGTGCCCGTTTCGGACAAGCGGTCGCACTGGAAAAGTACGGCGACTACTCAGGCGCGCTCGACCACCTCACCGAGCTGAAAGACAAACACACGATGTTCTCAGTTGGGCTGCTCGGACTCGATCTGCCGCGGGACAACTTCCTGTCGCGTTTCTGGTTCAATCGCGCCACGTCGAAGATCAAGGCGATAGAGCGGCAGCTCGAAGCCCATATTCGCAGCGACCTGAACAGCTACCAGCCGCTTATCTTCGCGATGGGCGCAAACCTCAGCTACGACATGCCGGTAGGCAGCCAGCACGATTTTCGCTACATCTGGCAGCGCCTCGACGAATTCGACGTACCCGCAACCCACGTCACTCACTGGATCACTCGCAAAACGAGCTGGCGCTGGGAATCAAGCGAACGTCTGCAGGCAGCAATTCGGGCTGGCTACACACCGATCATCGTCGACTGGTACTTCGGCGACGACATCTCGCCGGACTTTGTCCGCCGCAACGAGCAAGCCTATTACCAACATTTGCGGGACGAGCTGTTGCCGCTGCTGCGTGGCGTGCCCGAGGTGATGGTCGTGCTCGAGCCGGAGTTCAACAAACAGGGGGTCGAGAAGTGGCCGGAGTGGGATCGCATCGCGACGCGCGCGATCAACATCATCAAGGACGGCTCGAGCGCGAGCGTCGGGCTGGGCGTCGGCGACTGGGCGGAGCTCGACGTCGAGGAGCCGCTCGCCAACATACGCGATGCGGCCGAGGCCTCCGACTTCGTCGCGTTTCTGATGATGACCTCGCGCGAGTATGAGGCGACCTTCACCAGCGCGACGAACGATCTGGGCACCCGCCTCGATCGCATCGTGCCGCGGCTGGCGGAGATCTTCGACAAGCCGCTGTTCCTCGCGTACACCGCGATATCGAGCGCTGGCGACTGGGAGAGTCGTCAGGGCCGCTACCTGCGCGACATCCTCGAACGACTGCCGCTTTATGCCGACAGCGAACTTATGGGCATGGGCTTCTTCTCGCTACTGGACAGCCCGCGTCAGGAGGGCTGGTTCGGCCAGGCGGAGACCCGCTTCGGGCTGCTGGACAACGCCGGCCGCGGCAAGCCGGCGACCGACGCCTGGCGTACAGGCGTGCGGGCGCTGCTGGACCGGGACGAACAACGGCCGAGCCTGGTGGGCGAGCTGAGCATCCGCGAGCGCCCTTCAGGTGCCATCGAGCTGTCCGGCGAACTGAGCGAATGGGCGCAATGGACGTTGACCCTCACCGGGAATCGTTCGCACGCGCGCTTCGAGGTCGCCGGCAGCGGCAGCCGGATATACGCCGACTGGCAGCACCTCGCCCAGAACGGCGCGTTCGCGGCCGAGTCGGTCAGCGTCTCGGTGACCGCCCGGGACCTCGCAGGCAACCAAATGCGTCTCGATGAAATGACCCGCTTCGAATACGACCCGCCGAGCTATCCGCAGCCCGCGTCGCTCGATCTGGCGACGATCCGCGCTGCGGAAGGCGTGCAGCTCAGTCGCGATGGCGAGGGCACCCGGCTGCATTTCGGCGGGAAGTACCAAATGGCACGGCTGCCGGCGTCGGTACCGCCGGCCGGATCGGTGGAGGCTCTGGAATTCGACGTGCGCCTCTCCGGCGCGGCCAACGGGCTCTACCTCGGCATCGAGAACGGTGCCGGCGTTCGACGCCGACTGCTGCTCGACGGCTACCTGCGTCGCGACGCGGATCAACAATGGCAGCGTGTCCGCATACCGCTTAACCGACTGCTCAACAGCCGGGCACGCTTCGATCGCAGCGGTCGAGCCGTTGCGAGCGACGAACCTGCACCTTGGACGGCGCTGGTAATCGAAAACGGCACGACACCCATCGATCTCGAGCTGCGGTCGGTGAGCTGGTTTACCCCGGCTTAGAGCGCCTTGAGGGCATCCGCTAACGCCGCACCGGCGGCAGCCGGCTGCGCCTCGGTGATCGTCACCTCGGGGGTACCCTCGAAGCGGGCATAGTCACGGATCGCTTTGGCGAGCGGCCCATAGTCGTCGGCTGAGGCTGCGTCGATGAACAGCGCCTTGATCTCGAAGCGCCCAGCGTCGCGGTGGGTCTTGCAGTCCATGCGCCCGACGAAGCTGTCGCGAACCAGCAGCGGCAGGCAGTAGTAGCCGTACTGGCGCTTGGGCTCAGGCACAAAGCACTCGATGTTGTAGTCGAAGCCGAACACGGCCTGCAGGCGCTCGCGCTGGGTCACGATGGGATCGAACGGCGACAAAACGCGCGCGCCGCGCGGCGCCGCCGCCCGCCGGTCGAGCAGATCCGGCGGCGCCCAGATGGGCTTGCCGTCCGCGGGCTGCAGCACCACAAGCTCGCCCGCATCCACCCGCCGAGCCAGCGCAGCGCGCAGCGCCTGAGCGTAGTTTGACCAGCGACCGCCGAAGCCAAAGGTCGTATAGGCGCCGAACCCGTGCGCGCGCAGCGTCGAGTCGATCAGATAGTCGGCGTAGTCCGCCTTCGTCGGCATGCCCACGTCGACACCGTCCGGCAGCACGCGCTCGGTCAGATCGTAGGTCTTTTGAAAACCGTCGCGCCCGGCGATCATGAGATCGCCCTGCATGTAGAGCTGTTCCAGCGCCCGCTTCGCCGGTTTCCAGTCCCACCAGCCCTGGCCCTTGCGCTTCGGCGGCGCCTCGAAATCCCGAGATCGCAGCGGTCCTTCCCCCTCGATGCGTGCCAGCACTTCGCGCATCAGTCGCCGCTCTGACTTGCCGCGACCGCGAAACTCCGCCTGATGCGGCAGCGTGTAGCGAAACTCGGCCATCGGTCGGAAGGCAGCGACGGGAAAGCGGTACTCGAAGATGGCTCGCTGGCCGAGCAGCCTGTGCAGATGGGCGGGTTTGAAGCCGGGCACGCGGGTCCAGGCAATGTGGTGATGCGCCCGCGCGACGACCGAGATGGTGTCGATCTGCAGGCTGCCGAGATGTTCGATGGCCGCCCGCGTGGCTTTGGGTCCGGCGCCGAACGGCGCCCGGCTATCGAGACGCTGTGCCGTTAGCGCGTGGCGACGCAGGCGCGCCGTATCGCGCTTTGTGAGCGCTTGTATCGGCGCCTGCATGGGCGCGTCTCCTTCCTCCCGATTCGTGCCAAGAATAGCACCGGCCCGCCTGCGTCCGAATGCAGGCGGGCCGTCCCCAGTCACCTAAGAACAATTGGCCGCAGCGGGCTCGCGACGCAGCAGCATCCAGATCAGGGGCACCAGTAGCCCAACGCCAAGCAGCAGCGACACGCCCGCCAGCAGCCACAGCGCGGTGTGCATGCCCCATATATCCAGCAGCCAGCCCAGAATCGGCCCGGTCAACACATACCCGAACCGAAAGCCGAAACTGGCGAGCGAATTGGCCGTCGCGCGAAAGCGTCCCGGCAGTCGCTCGTTGAACGCGTTGCGCAGGATCACGAGCCCAACGCCTCTGGCCGCGAAGAACAGGCTGGTGACCACAATGCCCGCGACCAGACCGAGTTCGGCAAGCCCGATGTAGCCCAGCACCGGCGCCACAACGAGAAAACCGAGCAGGCTCACCGCGCCGAGGCGCTCCTCGAGCACGTGCGCCGACTGCCCGGCGACCCCGGCCACGACGGCCAGGGCACCCCAGAGGTAGCCGAAGTGCACCAGTCCAAGGCCGTGATCGCTCCAGATCTTCTGCACGAGCCAGACGCTGTAGAAGGTCGACAGCGACCAGAACGCGAGCGCAATGAAGATCTGGCGCAGCAGCGCATCGCTCGACAGCACGTGCCGCAGCACGTCGAACATGTCGCCCAAAGCGCTGCCGCGCGCCAGCCGTTCGCCGGGGGGTTCCACAAGCAGCACGGCCAGGACGAGCGGCAGCCAGCCGACGGCCGCCTGTGCGTAGGCGGCGAACTGCAGGCCCCACAACAGCGCCAGCGAACAGCACAGCGACGCGAGGCCCTCGGAGTAGTTGCGCATGCCCATGAGCTGCCCGATGACCCGACCGTTGCGGTTCTCTGGCCGATTGCGTCGGCCCAGCGCGACCTCGCTGTCGTAGATCATCGCCAGATCGGCGCCAGAGACGAGCGACGCGCCCAGCGCGAGGCAGACCTCGAACGCGGCAAGCCCCCAAAAGCCATCTGCCACCAGCAGCAGGCTATTGCCCACGCCGTAGCACAACGAGCCCAGCACCAGCGTGACCTTGCGGCCAAGCAGATCCGCGAGATAGCCAGACGGCACCTCGAACAACACCATGACCAACGCGAACAGTGCCTGCAGGGTCAACACATCCTGCATATCGAGTCCCTTCGACTGAAAGAACGGCACCGCCACGGGAATGATCACCATGAACGTCTGAAAGAACGCGAGCCCCAGCACGAGCGGGACGTTGCGCGCGACCACATCGTGTTCCTTGTTCATATCTTCCTCCTCACTGTTAGGTCGCGAGCGCGGCGGGATCGCCGCCGCGCTCACGCGCTCGCTTCCTTCTCCCGGGGATCGCGAGCCGCGCGCGGATCGCGGGCGAAAAAAAACCCCGAAGGCTTTTGGCACTTCGGGGTTTTTGGCAGGTGATTGCTTGAGTCACGCTAACCCGAAGTGCCTCCTGGGTCGAAAGACGCCAGGTTCACGCACAGCACGCGCGTCATGGCATAGGCCATGTCGGTCGCGCACGGTGCGTGCCATTTGATTTGGGTGACAACTGGGTGCATCGGGGATCGCCCTATACGCCTGGGTTAACGAGGTTCTCAATACCGCGGTCGGCCGCCTTGCGGCCGGCCGCGACCAACGACCTGAATACCTTAGCAGCGGTCGTACAACCTGCCAGCTCAGCGGAACGCCCGCGTCGCGGCTCGACTACCACAAGGGGCGCGAACTATGCGCGCGCCCATGGACCCTGTCAATCGCGCGGGCGTGATCGAGTTCGACTCTCACGACGATTGGGGCCGAAGATTGGGGCGGACGATTGGGGCACACGGTTGGGGCGAACGAACGCGCCGAGTTCTGGCCGACACTCGGTCGCCAAACCGGCGACGACGCGGTCAACGCGAGACGCTGCTAGCATGGCGACGGGGCAGCAGGAACCTGGAGGGGGCAGACATGAGCGAGATCCTGTACGACTTTGGCACCGGGCGTTCGGATCCGGCGACGTTTCCGGTGGCCGCGCTGCAGCAGGCGGCGCACACCGTGCTGGAACGCGACCGCGTCATTCTCACCGAGTACCCGGGCTCGCTAGGCTATGTACCCCTGCGCGTCGCCATGGCCCGCCGCGAGGGCGATCGCGAGGGTGTCTCCGTCGATCCGGATCAGATCGCGCTCACCAACGGCTCGATGCAGGCCGTGACCCTGGTGGCAGAGGCGCTGACCCGCCCCGGCGACACGGTCATCACGGAGGACTTCACCTATCCCGGCACGCTGAGCGCCTACCGTGGCCTCGGCATCGACGTGCAGGGCGTCGGGATGGACGCCGGCGGCATGCGCATGGATCTGCTGCGCGATCGCATGGAACTGCTGCGCCGCAGCGGGCGCCTGCCGAAGTTCATCTACGTGCTGACCAACTATCAGAATCCTTCCGGCGCGGTCATGCCCACCGACCGACGGCAGGAACTGCTCGCGATCGGTCGCGAGTACGCAACGCCCATCGTCGAGGACAACTGCTACGGCGACGTGCACTACGCCGGCGACGTGCCGCCGGCGCTCTTCGCGCTGTCCGATGATCCCAGCATCATCTATCTGGGCTCGCTGTCGAAGATACTGGCCCCCGGCATGCGCCTGGGCTACCTGCTGGCGAAGCCGCCGATGCTTGCGACGCTGTTGGCCCGGCGGCACGACGCCGGACCCAACACGCTGGCGGCCGCGATTGCGGCGGAGTTTTACGCCGACGGCATCGACGCGCACTGCGCGGTCAGCAACCCGCCGCTGCATAGCAAGCTGCGGCTGCTGCGCGCCTCGCTCGAGTCCGAGCTGGGCGATCTCGGGCGCTGGTCGGATCCCGCCGGAGGGCTGTTCCTGTGGCTGCGCTATCCCGATGACGTCGACCACCGCAAGCTGATGGCCATCGCGGAAGAGGCGGGGGTGAAGTACCTGCCGGGTATCTCGTTCCACTACAAGTTCGGCAAGGCGCCGTTCCTGCGCCTCGCGTTCGGTCATCTCACGGAAGAAACGATCGCGGCCGGGGTGCCCGTGCTAGCGGACTGCATCCGCCGCGCGCGGACGAGCAACGAAGCACCCGAGTACGCGGACAACTGGGTGGCGTTCGACTAACGAGGCAACGCCTGACACGACGGGCCGCAAGGAGCACAGCGCATGCCGAGCAGGGACGCACCAGGCGCCATCATCATCGTCAGCGGCGCGCCGGCCGTCGGCAAGACCACCGTATCCGCGCTGCTCGCGAGCGACGAGGACGCCGACCCACAGGCGCCGATCGCCGTGCATCTGCGCACGGATGCGTTTCACGAGTTTGTGGCGCGGGGCTACATCGCGCCCTGGCTGCCGGAGAGTTACGCTCAGAACACCACCATCTCGCGCGCGATCGTCGCCGCGGCGACCGCCTACGCGCGCGGCGGCTGGGACGTCTACGCCGACGGCGTGGTGGGTCCATGGTTTCTGCCGCCCTTCCGCACGGCCTGCGAGCGCCACGGCATCGACCTGCACTACGTGGTCCTGCGCCCGGACGACGCCCTCACCGTCGAGCGCGCGGCCGCGCGGCGCGAACAGCCCCTGCCGGACTACCCGCGGACTATGCTGAGTGCGTTCGCCGATCTGGGCGAGTTGGAGTCCCACGTCCTCGACAGCAGCGCGCTGAATCCGGCGGCAACGGCGGCCCGCATCCGGGAGCGCCTGGCGCGGGGCGAGCTGCGACTGCCTGTCGACTAAGCCAGTCCAGCCAGGTCGGGCGTCTCGCTTGCAACCGGCAGCAGGTCGCTCTTGGAACGCGCTCGGGTCGACAATTCGGCCAGCCCGCCGCGCACCGTGCCGCCAGTGCGCGCCCCATCCCGGCGACTGACCGGACGCATCTGTTAAGAAAGGTTCCATTGAGCCCGCACAGATGGGCGCCGCCTCGTCCCGACAGGCATCGCGCAGCGCTTTAGCACACCCAACCACCAGGCAACACGGCCGCCCGGGGAAACGGAGTATCGCCATGGCCCGTTCGACAACCGCACTGCTGCGTCACCTGCTTATCGCGATGTTGCTGCCGGGCGCCATCGCACACGCCGAGGGGGAACGCGCGCCGATCTGGGTGCCCAGCGACGGCCCAGCCAACTGGCGCGCCGAACCGAATCCCTACGCGAGCCCCGATCGCGACGGCGATGGCGTCGAGGACGCCGTCGACCGCTGTCCCGCCTCACGCCCGAACGAAGCGGTGGCGCTGGATGGCTGCATGGCGATCCGTGACAGCCTGCTCGGCACCATTCGATTCGTGAACAACAGCCTGGGCTACGCGTCCAGCACCCGCGCCGTGCGCACCGCCGCCGCGTTCAAACGTCGCTACCCGCACGCCCGGCTGCTGCTGGTCGGCCACGCGGTCGACGGCGGCTCCTTCGCGGTGCAGCACCAGCTCGGCATGCGCCGCGCCAACCGCGTGCGCGAGGCGCTGATGCGGCTCGGCATCGACGGCAACGCGATCCTGGTCCGGAGCGCCGGACCCGACGAACCGATTGCGACCAACGACACGGCGGGCGGTCGCGCGCAGAATCGACGCGTCGAGATCCGCACGATTCCCGCCGATCTCGGCATCGACCGCCGCGACAATCGCGCGCGGCGCGTCAGGGTCTATGTGACCGGCAGCGGGCGACCTGGCGCGACCGAGATCGCTCAGGCCGGGTACAGATAGGCGGCCGCATCAAAGTCGTCCTGCTCGGCTGCCTCTAGCCGGGCGATGGTCTGCAGGTGCACCTCGTCCGGGCCGTCCGCGATGCGCAGTCCGCGGGCGCGAACCAGCGCCGCCGCCGCGGGCGTGTCGTCGGTCATGCCGGCGGCGCCGAATAGCTGCACGGCCCGGTCCGCCACCGCCTGATAGACGCGGAAGGTCGCGACCTTGATCATCGAGATTTCCTTGCGGGCCGCCTTGTTGCCGACGCTGTCGAGCAGCCAGGCGGCGCGCTTCACCAGCAGCCGCGCCTGATCGATTTCGATGCGGGACAGCGCGATCGCCTCCTTCGTCGAGCTGTATTCATCGACCCGGCGCCCGAAGGTCGAGCGCGCGCGAGTGCGGTCGATCATCAGGCTGATCAGCACCTCGCATTCGCCGATCGCGCGCATGCAGTGATGCAGACGCGCAGGACCGAGCCGCGCCTGGCCAATTGCGAACCCGTCGCCTTCCTGGCCGATCAGATAGCGGCGCGGTACGCGCACCCGGTCGAAGCGAAACTGGGTGTGACGCCCGGTCGCGTCGAGATGCCCGAAGATGGGCACGTCGCGCTCGACCACGACGCCGGGCCGATCCAGCGGCACGAGCACCAGGCTCTGGCGCCGCGACTTGCTGGCTTCGGGATCGGTGACGCCGACCAGGACGGAAAAGCGCGTGCGTGCAAGCGAGCCATTGGACGAAAACCACTTGCGTCCCGTAATCAAAAAGTCGTCGCCATCGGCCTCGATGCGCGTTTCGAGGTTGGCCGGATCGCTGGACGCGACCGCTGGCTCCGTCATCGAGAAACAGGACCCGCAGTCGCCGTCCAACAGCGGCTGCAGAAATTCGGCCTTCTGCTCGTCGCTGCCAAAGAGCTGCAGCAGTTCCATGTTGGGCGTATCCGGCGCGTGGGAATTGCATACCCGCGACGCCCAGGGAAGACGCCCGAGAATCTCTGCGACGCCCGTAAACTCCAGATTCGACAGTCGCGTGCCGGGCTCATCCTCGGCAAGACGCGGCAGGGCCAGGTTCCACAAACCGAGCGACTTGGCCTCCGCGCGCAGTTCGGTCTCGATCGCCGGCTGCTCAGAACCCGCGGCCGCCTGTTCCCGCCAGAGCTTGTGATTCGGCAGGATGCGCTCAGCAAACAGTCGGGCGACCGCGTCCTGAACGTCCTGCGCGGTTGCGCTGATGGCAAAAGGTTCGCTCATGAGTCCCTCCCAAAGTGTCGCCTGGCGGCACCAGCACGACGATGAAAAACAGCCGCTAGCTTGAACCGCAAGCGGCGCGGCGGGCAAGATGCGTCGGTTCTGGAGCGATGGACGTGGGGTGGCCTGTGGAGTTTTCCGGCGAAGTCGTACTCGTCACCGGCGGCAGTCGCGGCCTGGGCGCTGCGTTTTCGCGCTTTCTGGCGAGCGCCGGCGCACACGTTGCGATCAACAGCACCGGCAGAGACGACGGTGCGCGCAAGCTCGCCGCTGAGCTGAACGCCGCCGGCCATCGGGCGACGGCGGTCAACGGAGCGGTGGAAGACGCGGCCGCGCTGGTGGAGGCGACGATCGCGCGCTGCGGCGGTCTGCACGCCATCGTTCACAACGCCGGCTTCGTACAAGACAAGACGCTGCGCAAGATGACCGACGCGCAGTGGGACGCGGTGCTGGACGTGCATCTGAAGGCCGGGTGGGCGCTCAGCCGGGCCGCGTGGCCGACCTTCGAGGCAAACGGCTACGGCCGGGTGGTGCTGATCTCGTCGAGCGCCGGGCTGTACGGCAACTTTGGGCAAAGCAACTACGCGGCGGCCAAGATGGGCATGTACGGGCTGTGCCGCGCCATGGCGCTCGAGGGCGAAGCGCTGGATATCGGCTGCAACTGCGTCGCCCCGTTCGGTGCGACCACGATGAACAACGCGAACATGACCGATGAGTTCCAGCGCGAGATTCGCACCGACTACGTGGCCCCGATCATTGGCTATCTCGCGCACGCGGCCTGCCGGGAGAACGGCGGGTTATTCGAGGCCTCGGCGGGCAGCTTCAAGAAACTGCGCTGGGAGCGCGGCAAGGGACTGCGCCTGCCGCGCGATCAGCCCATGACGCTGGCCGCCATCGCCGCGGGCTGGGACGACGTGGTCAGCTTCGCCGCCACGGAGCATCCGCGCGACATGCGCGAGGCGCTGCGCGGCCTGTACGAAGAGTGACCGCCGCGCCCGCTCAGGGCGCGCTTATTGCTCCTTGAAGCCGCGCCCGGTCAGGGCGCGCATTTTGCTCGTAGGGGCCGCGCCCGCTCAGGGCGCGGCGGAGGGATCACCCCGCTCGACATAGTTGCGCAGCCGCAGGAGTTGGCCGAGCTGCACCTGATCGACCGGCTCGGCCCAGCCGTCGAGCCCGCCGCCGTTGACCCGATAGCGATAGCTCAGCCGCGTGCCGGTGTCGGTCGCCTCGAGCAGGAAGGTCATGCTGCCGCTGACCGCCATGGTCTGCAGCGGGCCGAGTCCGCCCGCGAGGCGCAGCTCGCCCGTATCGCGCTCGGCACGCGGCGGCCGTGCGAACACCACTCGCATGTGCTCGACGAAGCCGCCGTCGGCGAGCCGTTCACAGAAGCAGCCGCCCGGCCGCGCCCGCAGGCTGAACGCCCTGGCCTCACCGCCGTAGGAGTGACTCGCGTCCCACCACTTGGCGATGTCCCGCGTGAGTGCGCGGTAAACCGCGCGCGGCGAGCCGTCGAGCTGCAGCTCGTGCGCCGACAGAAAGCCGCTCGGGCCTGCCTCGCGAACTTCCGCGCCGGCGTGCGTCGTCGGGAAGACGAGCATCGAAAGTCCCAATAGTCCCAGCCAATTTGCGCGCGCCATCGCTTGCCCCCGATCGTTCGCTTAGCAATAGTGTGAGCGCTTTAAACCACCCAAGACGGGATTGAATGAGCGCGACCTCGGCGGCCGTGAACCCGGCGCCCGGCGGCGCCGCGATCCCATCGAAAAAAGAGACTCACCGAATGGTCTGGATCAAACGCATCACTCTCTCGCTGATCGTACTCGTCGTGCTGCTCGTCGTCATCGCGTGGGCCTGGCTCGCGCTGGGTGCCGCGGGTACCTGGGACGACGACTACCGACACACGGCGGCGACCGCCGAGCTGCCCGCTTTTCCGGCCGCGACGCCTTCTGCCGCGAACGGCATAACGCTGGTGAGCGCCAACGACTTTGAGTTTCGCACGCGCATCGCCGGCTTCGACAAGCCCTTTCCACGCGGCAACGTCATCGCCCTGCACGGCTTCCCGGAGTCATCGATCATGTACGCGCCGCTGCTCGAAGCCGCGAGTGCGGCAGGCTATCGAATCGCCGCCTTCGACCAGCGCGGCTACAGCCCGGGCGCGCGGCCCGAGGGCGCGGAGAACTATCGCACCCCGCTGCTGGTGGAAGACCTGTTCGCCCTCGCCGATGCGCTGGGCTTCGAGCGCTTCCATCTCGTCGGTCACGACTGGGGGTCGGCCGTCGGTTGGGGTGCGGTGCTCGCCAATCCGGACCGCATCGCCTCCTGGGGCGCCCTGTCGATCCCGCACATCGTCGCCTTCGGCCGCGCGCTGAGCGAAGACCCCGTACAGCGCGAACGCAGCAGCTATTTCGGTTTTTTCGCGCTGCCCTGGATACCGGAGCGCTTCATGCTGCGCGACAACTTCGACGGCTTTCGAGCGACGCTGGGCGAACATCCGGCCAGCCACCTGGACGAGTATCAGGCGATCTTCAGCGAACCCGGCGCACTCACCGCCGCGCTCAACTGGTATCGCGCCGGCACCGGCGATCTCGACGGCAACGAACCCCAGGGCTCGCCGAACGTGTCTATACCGACCCTGTTCATCTGGGGCAACGAGGATATGGCGGTTAGCCCCTGGTCGGTCGACGCACAGCGCGAGTACATGCTTGGACCGTTCGAGGAACTGGAGCTCGACACCGGTCATTGGCTGTTAGAAACGGCGACCGAAGAGGTCGTCCCCAAGCTGATGGCCCACTTCGCCGCCCACCCGATGCGCTAATTCGCGTTCACCACCCAACGGCGCTAGCGCCAAGGAGCCGCACGATGATTTTGATTTCCGGCAGTCTGCATATCGCAGCCGAACAGCAGGACGGCATTCTGGACGCCGTCGCCACCATGGTCGCCGCCAGCCGCGAAGAGCCCGGCTGCATCGACTACGCGTTTTCGCGCGATCTCGTCGATCCAGGCATCGTTCGGATCACCGAACGCTGGCAGGACGTCGACGCGCTCAAGGCGCACTTCGCTATGCCGCACATGGCGACCTTCCAGGCTGCGCTCGGCAGCGTCGAGATCACCGACCGGGAGATCTTCTACATGAGCGGCGAGCAGGGTGCCTTCGAAGAGCTGATGGGCTGACACACACCGCGCGGCGCTAGTTGTCGTCGCGGGATTCCGCCGCACGCGCGAGAAACGACTTCCAGACGCCGAACGGCTCCCAGACACGTGCCAGGTCGGCGCGCGCGGTCGCCGCGTCTACGCCCAGGCGCTCGCGGCGATAGCGATAGGTAAACGCCGAGACGCGCATGTTAGCGGCGCAGTGAACCCACAGCGTCGCGGCGTCACGGTCCTCGACGTTAGCGACAAAGTCGGCGAAATCGCTCTCGGTCGGATTCTTGAAGTCCACCGGAATATGCACGTATTCGACGCCCAGCCCATCGAGGATCTCGCGCTCCTGAATCACCGTGTTCTCCAACACACTCGATGGCGCGAGGTTCACCACCCGCGTCACACCGGCCGCGGCGATCGTTTCCAGCTCGCGCTCGTTCGGCTGACCGCTGGTCGCGTAAAGGCCAGCGATCGGCACATAGTTGTAGATGTCCTCGAGCGGCGCCTCGCCACCACCCAGCGGCGTGCGGCGTTTGATGACGGCGCCCAGAAATCCGAGCAGCGTGCGCAGCGTGTTGCGTGGCCAGGCCATCAGACTCTCCTTAGGCGCAGATAGCGTAAGCTAGCGCAAAGCGGGGGAGAAGATCATGGAACAGCTAGCCGGCAAGACGGCGTTCGTTACGGGCGGCGCAAGCGGCATCGGTCTCGCGCTGGTGCGCGCGTTTGTCGCGGAGGGCATGCAGGTCGCAATCGCGGACGTGGACGCAGCGGCGCTGGATGCCGCCGTTACCGAGTTCGCCGGCAGCAACGCCGCGGTTGCGGGCTGGGAGCTCGACGTCACCGACCGCGCGCGCTTCAAAGCGGTGGCAGACGAGGTCGAGGGCAAATTCGGCGCCGTGCATTTGGTCTGCAACAACGCCGGCGTCTATCGCGGCGGCAGCATCGACGCCGTCACCTACAGCGACTGGGACTGGGTGATGGGCGTCAACGTCGGGGGCGTCGTCAACGGCGTGCAGACCTGGGTAGAGCGCATCAAAGCCCACGGCGAAGGCGGACACATCGTCAACACCGCTTCGATGGCGGGCATCGTCACGTCACCGGGCCTGGGGGTCTACAACACCAGTAAGTTCGCTGTGGTCGGCATGTCAGAGGCGATGCGCACCGATCTGGAGCCGCAGGGTATCGGGGTCTCTGTACTTTGCCCCGGCATGGTCAGAACCCAGATCCTGGACAGCGAGCGCACGCGCCCGACCGAGTACGAGCCGGGCGACGAGAAGGCCGAGGCCGCCGCCGCGCAGCACAGCGAGATCATGCAGATGGCGATGAACGCCAGCATCGGGCCCGAGGAGGTCGCCGATCTGGTGGTTCGGGGCGTCCGCGAGAACCAGCTCTATCTGTTTCCGCACCCGGAACTCAAGGCGAGCGCGGAGGCGCGGGCCGAGGCGGTTCTGAACGCGTTCGGCGAGGCGGACCCTCAGCGTCTGGCGGCGCAGGAAGCCTTCATGGCACAGCTACTGGAACAGCCAAGCTAGGGAACTCGGCGCCGCCATCCCGCGTGCGCCTATAGCCTTTGAAAATCGCGCGGCTAGGCGACCGGCGGTAGCTCGGAGACCGACTCGACCAAGGTAAAGAAGCGGTTGCGCGGCCGATCGAAGAGCTTCTCTTCGTCGGCAACGATCTCGGCGCGAATGTCGGGCGACGATAGGTGCCGCTGCGCCGCGGCGTACGCCGCCTCGGAGGGATACCAGATCTCCATGATGACGTCGTAGTCGCCCTCGACGCCGAAGGGCGCGTCGGCCGCATCAGAGTAACCGTCGAGAAAGCGCCGCGCGTAGTGACACGCGTACCCCGCGAGCACGCGTTCGCCGATCAGGCGATGGGTCGACTCGTAATAGTCACGAAACGCCGCCACGCTCATCCCGGGCTTGCGCTTGAGAAAGCCGACCACCTTTATCATCCCTGCCCTCTCCTGTTGCGCTCTGCGCCTGCCGTTGCCGCTGCGCTCTGGCGGGCGGGAAGAGCGTTAGAAGCTCGTCCCCGGCACATAGTAGCGATCGTGCCAAATGCCCGTTGCCGCCTCCTCGCCCACCGGCATGCGCCAATTGCGCACCTTGGCCTCGGCCAGCGTGACGCGATACAACCCTCGCGGCTGATCGATGGTGTTGTTCACATAGGCATCGCCGGCCTCGCGGCCCACATACTTGTGCGCAATGTCCCGATACAGATCGCGCCAGGCATCGTCAGCGTGAATGTCATGCACCAACTCGGCCGTACCCTCCACGATCACCTTTCGATACGGCGCCGGCTGTTCGTCGATGCACAGCGCAACGCGCGGATCGCGGCGCAGGCAGGCAAACCACTCGGACTTCTCCCGCGGCGTGAAATAGATCGCCTCGTCGCGATAGATGAACCAGATTGGCGTGTTCAGCGGCGTGCCGTCCGCGCGCACAACGGCGATGCGCATCAGAATGCCGGGTTCGTCCAGGAACGCTGCCTGCTCGGCCGCGGACATATGCGGCATCAGGCGGCCACCGGCTCGGGCAGACTGAGCGCGGCCTCAAGCACCTCGCGATAGCCGCGCTTGACCTCCATGCGCGGCAGCAGTCCCTTGTCGATCAGCAACCGATGCGCGTCCGGCAGCAGATAGCAGGGACAGGACACCAGCAGATGGTGCTCCAAGTGGTAGTTGACGCGATAGGGCGCGATAAACGCACGCTCGATCAGATTCGCGATCACCGTGCGGGTGTTGCGCAGTCGATCGTCGTTGTCGGGCACGACCGCATGTTCGCCGATGTTGCGCAGCCGCGTGATGAAGCGCTCCCAGGTGAACGCGGGCAGCACCCAGAGTATGAAGTAGAGATACCACGCGCCCGCCAGGGTAAAGCCGGCGAGAAACACGAGGTTGATCGCGAGGTTGGGTCCGAGCCGCTGCCAGAAGCCGGATATCCTGCCGCTGACGTCATTCGGACCGCTGGAATGGTGCTGGACCTTACCTCGCGACAGCGCGCTGCGGATCAGGTTCCCGTATTGCTTCAGTCCCGTCTGACCGCTGAGGTCGCGCCACATCTTGCGCCGAAAGCTCGAGCGCGTGATGGGGAACTTGGCCGACAGGTGCAGATCGGGATCGTCCGGCTGCTGGGTGAGCCGATGATGCTGCAGGTGGTACTTACGATAGGCGACGACGGACTCGCCAAACAGCGGCCGATTGAGCAGCCATTCGCTGACCCAGTCGTTAACGCGCTTGTTGGGGTGCAGCGTGTAGTGGGCGCCGTCGTGCTGCAGCACTGCGAGGCCGAGCTGGCGAGTCCCGATCAGCGGCACGGCCAGCAGGATAAGGAGCGGGTGCGGCACCAGCACGCATAGCGCCCAGAGGCCGACGATGACAGCCCAGCAGTGCGCGATCAGCGCCAGCCCGCGCCAGCGGCTCGGCGCGATTAGCCGCTGGATCTCTTCGGGACTGAAGATATCCCGCGCGCGCTGCACGGACGCCGACGCGTCATCCGCGCCCGACACAACTCCGCCAGCGGCTGCAGTGCTCGTGTGGTTGCTCATGCATCGATTGTAGCGCTACGCGGGCCGCGCTGACAGAACCGGCGCGCAGACACGCCGAGCGCCTGTTCAAGCCTCGGCCGGCGGGTTCTCGAAGATCTCGGTGAACTGTTCGGTGGTGTTGACGCGCGGATAGTCCTCGTCGGGAACGGGTACCTCCAGAAACTCGCACAGCGGCCCCCAGCCCTGGGCGGCCTCGAACACCAGCAGGCGCTCGGCCGGGACCTCCGCCTGCACGGCCGCGCTGTGCGCCCGGAAGCGCTCGATCGCCCAGTCCGCGTCCTCCACCCGGCCATCGAAGACGCGATCCCGGATGATCTCGCGCGCCCACTCGGCGCCCGCCCGTACCTTCGGGTTCTCGGCGCTGAGGTTCTCGCTAGACATCTTGTAGATGGTGGCCAGCACGCTCGCGTGCCAGCGCTCGGGATCGCGCTGGCTGAGAATCACCTTGGCATCGGGGAAGGCGAGCAGCTGCTCGCGCCAGAAGTTGCACGACGGCCAGTCGACGCTGGCCTGATAGCCCTCGAACAGCCGCTCCCAGTCGACGGGCTCGCCGCGATGCACCGCCCGCCAGACGTCGAGGTGATCCTCATGCTGCCGGACCTCCATCATGTGATAGCACTTCGTGAAGCCGAGCTTCTCGAGCGCAAACTTCAGCGACAGCGTACCCGTGCGACCAAATCCAGCCCCGATCACCTTCAACATCTGCGTGTTCCCGCACTCGAGTGGAAGTCCGCAGTATAGAGTCGTCCGGCGGCGGGCGGCGGACCTCAGCCGTCTGCGCAGCGCACCAGCACGCGGTCACCGATCGCGCCCTTGCTGCGAAATCCCTTCAGTCGCTCGACGACGGACTCCGTCAACCGCTGACCGCGCGCCATCAATAGCGCGCCGGCCGTCGTGACCACGTCGTCGGCCAGCGCCATGTCCGAGTTGAGCTCGCCAAGTGCGACCTCCTTGATCGTCTCCGCCGACGCGGCGTCGATGACCGTTCGGAAGGCGTTCAACGCAGGGGCGTCGAGGCCCTGCTGGGCTTCCAGTCGCGACAGCGCCTCCGCCGGCTCGAGCCCGGACTGCTCCAGCGCGTCATAGGCCAGCACCACGCGCAGCAGGCGCGTGGCCGCGGGCATGTCATCCGTACCCGCGGATTGCGCGCGCACCAGCTCCGCTAGCGTCTCCATGCGCGGAATCTTTGCTAACAGCGACGCGCCGAGATTCGCGTGGCCGTCGAACGCGCGCTGATCTTCGGGCGCGAGGGTGCCGCCGGCGAGCGCTCGGGTCACGAGGTCGTCGGGCAGGGCGACCGTGCCAAGCAGACTGACCAGCGGCAGGGTCGACACCGCCCAGTCGAGCTCCAGCGCCATCGCGGGCGCCGCCTGCAGCATCCACTTCTGCAGCCGGTCGAGCCGACCGAAGACCTCGGGCTTCGCGAGCGCCAGCACCTCCACAAGTGCTGCGATGCTGCCGCGCACCGTCTGCTCGAGCAGCTCTTTCTCCGCGTTCAGCAGCCGATACTGCTTGATCCCCGCGTCGAGCGCGGCCGACATGGACTCGGGGGAGCAGGGCTTGTTCATGAATCTGAAGACGTCGCCCTCGTTGACGGCGTCGATGGCGGTCTGCTGATCGGAGTTGCCGGTCAGCATCATGCGCACGGTCGTCGGCGCGGCGACCTTCAGGCGCGACAGGAACTCCACGCCGGTCATCTCCGGCATACGCATGTCGGAGACGACGACGGCGAACGGGCCCTCGTTTGCCGCCGTCTCCAGCGCCTCGGCGCCGCCGCAGCAGGTGGTCAGATCGAATCGCTTGCGCAGGTTGCGCCGATAGCCGCTGAGCACGTTCGGCTCGTCGTCGACGAGCATGACCTTGATACCTTCGACGCTCATGCTTCGAGTTGCTCCAGATCGGTCCAGACTTTCGCGATTTCGGCCTGTGACAGCAGACCCGAGACGAAGGGTTCGTCCATCGCATCAAGAGGCTTCAGATCGCCGCTCTGTGCCTCCCGCCAGCATTGCGCCAGGTGAACGCTAAGAACGAGGCCGCGCTCGCAGGGCTCGGCCAGGGCGGGCGCGTTATGCAGCGTGACCGCCTCGACGATGATGTCCGGCAGCCCCCAGACGCCAAGCAGATAACCGCCGACCATCGGATGCGCGCAGCCAAACTCGACCTCCTCAGCGAACGAAAATCCGGCGCCCTCGCCGATTGCTGAGATCACATTCGCGTAACGTTCGGGAAAGGCCTTAGCGAGCACCAGCTTGCCGACGTTGTGCAGCTTGCCGGCCATCGACGCCTGATCCACGAGCGAGCGCTTGAGACCGATCGAACGACCGACGACGCGCGCGTAGGCCGACACCTCCTGCGAATCCCGCGCGAGCTGCGCGATGTCCAGACCGCCCAGGGTGTCGGCGTCGTGACCGCGGAAAAAACCTTCGGACAGCACGAGTCCGCGCAGGACCTCAAAGCCAAGCAGCGTCGCCGCCTGGCGCACCGATTCGATGCGCCGCGGAATGCCGAAGAACGCGGAATTCACAAGCTGCAGCACCTTGGCCGACATACCGACATCCTCGTCGATAATCTCGCCGACGCGCGCCAGGGTGCCCGATTCGGAGGTGGCTTCCGCCATGACGCGCTGGTAGATCTCCGGCGGGCTCGGCAGCGTACTCATCCCGCCGACCACCTCGCGCATGGCG
The DNA here is from genome assembly GCA_039029135.1 of Pseudomonadota bacterium. Taxonomy (GTDB): domain Bacteria; phylum Pseudomonadota; class Gammaproteobacteria; order Pseudomonadales; family Azotimanducaceae; genus JALZVT01. The sequence continues at coordinate 31,187 of JBCCGT010000036.1, forward strand.
TCGCTGCGTAGCTGCGAACGCAGCACCCGCGCACGCTCGATGGCGCCCTTGAGCGTCTCCACCTCGGCCGGTTTGCTGATGAACTGCTGGGCAACCATCGCGCACTGCATCTCACAGCCCGAGTGGCCCGACAGGGCGATACGAACCGTGTCCGGAAATTCCTCGCGCACGGTGGTCAACAGCGCAAGGCCGTCGACGACGGGCATCCGGATATCCGAGACGACGACGTCGACAGGCTGCGCGCGCATCTCCTGCAGCGCCGCTTCCGCGGTGTCGCAGAAGATCATGTCCCACTCCTTGCGCATCACCCGAAGCGTTCGCCGCAGGCCCTGCAGGATCTGGGCTTCGTCATCAACAAACAGCACGCGCATCATGCTAGCTGCTCCTCATAAAACGCCTGATCGCCCTGCGCGTCGATCTCCGCGGGCAGGCGAATAACAAAGGTGGTGCCCACATCGAGCTCGGTCTCGAAGCGCAGCTCGCCGCGGTGGTTTTGCACGATGACCTGATGGGCGATGTACAGACCCTGCCCCGTGCCCTTGCCGACCTCCTTGGTGGTGAAGAAGGGCTCGAACAGCTTCTCGCGCGCCGCGACCGGAATGCCCGTGCCGGTATCGCGAATGCGAATCTCGACCGCGCCGTCGCACGCGCGCGAGGAGATCGTTAGCGTCCCCATGCCGCGATCGGCGGCCTCTATGGCGTGCGCCGCGTTCACGATCAGATTCAGCAGAGTCTGGTTCAGCTCGCTGGGCTTGCCCGCGACGGTCGGCACATCCTGATCCAGATCGAGCACCACCTCGGCCACCTGCTTCCACTCGTTCGTCGCCACCGTCAGCGTGTTCTCGATGCTGCGATTGATGTCGACCGAAGCGAGATCTCCGCCTGGATGGGAGAACTCCTTCATCGACTGCACGATCTTCCGCACGCGGGCGATACCCTCCTGGCACTGCGATATCGCCTGCGGCACCTCCTCGATCAGGTAGTCCACTTCGACGTCTTCGCACAGCGTCTTAAACTGGCGCGCGGTTTCTTCGTTGTCTTTGCCGCTGTCCACGGCGTCGGCGAGCTGTATGGAGTCCTTCAAGAGCTTCGATATGTCGTCAAAGGATTCCGCGAGAAAGTGCGTGTTGTCGCTGATGAACTGGGTAGGCGTGTTGATCTCGTGGGCGATGCCCGCCGCCAGCTGGCCGACGGACTCCAGCTTCTGCGACTGCCGGTGGCTCGCCTCCAGCCTGCGGGTCTCGGTCACATCGCGAACGGCCAACCAATAGCTGGTGCTCTCCTCCTCGTTGATCGTCCTGAGCGTTTCCTCCAGATGCAGCTCGCCGCGGCTGCCGTGGGTTAGCTGACGCTCGGCGCTCTGTTCGACGACGTTGCCGGTATCCAGTTGAAACCGCTCGCCGATGCCGGTCGCGTCCGGGTGCCGCATACCCACGATCTCACTCTCGAGCTCGAAGATCTCGCGATAGGCTCGATTGCAAAAATGAAACTTCAGATCCGCGGACAGGAAGGCGAGGCCCGTACCGATCTGATCCATGGCACCGGCGAGGCGCCGGACCGACACCATGTGTTCGTGATTCTCCTCGAGCACCGAACGCAGGTGTTCGCCGATGCGCTCCAGATGTTTGGTCCGGTCTTCGACGCGCTGTTCGAGCTCGGCGTTGAGCAGCCCGACCTCCCTGGTGTGCATCCACACGCGTCGCACCGCGGTGATCAACAGCAGCAGCAGGACGATACAAGCGGCGGCGAGCGCCATGCCCCAGGCGCTGCCCACAGCGCGCGCCTGGAGAAACTCGAGGGCAACCTCGCGCGCGGCCGTATCGAGCAGTCGCGAGAACCCTGCCGTCGCGATAGAAGCCTCTATTCCCGACACCTCGGCGTGCGAGCCAAGCATGATTTCCATGTGGCGCAGCTCGGTCGAGTCTTTCAGGCCAATCTCGGTGGCGCGACGCAGAAACGCAGCGATGCCGGATGGCGACACGTCGGTCTGCAGCAGCGACAGGATGATCAGCCGATCGACCTCCAGGATCTGCTGCTCGTCGCGCAGCGTATCGCGCTCGACTTCGAGCAGCGCCCGCAGCGAGTTGCGCATGACCGACAGTCGGGACTTGAAGCGCTCTATCTGATCGGCCTTGTCACGCATCGCTGCGCGGATCGCCGCGGCGTCCGCCGTTCGCGGCAGGAGCCCGTAGTTCAATTCGGTCAGGCGGTTGGTGTATGAGGTCAGCGCGTCGTAGCTCGCCCTGCGATCGGTGGCGAGCAGCAGCAACTCGCGGTCGATCGCGGTGTCGAGCAGCCGAATCTCGCGCAGCAGCGCGGAGCGTTCGAGGTAGGCATCGCTACCGTTGTCCACCATCTGCATGTAGCTGACGCAGATCAGCGGCAGCAGCGCGCCCAAGAGCAGGGTCAGCAGCAGCCGATTCATAGCAGCGCCTCATCCGCGCTACCCGACAGCGACTGCAGAAAACTCTCCAGGCTTGCGATCTCGGCCTTGGCGAGCTGACGACCGAGCTGGTAGTTCGCCATGATATCGATCGCCTCGGTCAGCGTGCTCACCGAGCCGTCGTGAAAATAGGGCGCGGTCTCCGCCACGTTTCTCAGGCTCGGCACCTTGAACACGTGGCGATCGGCATCGTCACCGGTGACATTAAAGCGCCCAAGACTCGACGCGCTGAGCGCACCCTCGGCGCGATCCTCATAGTAGTTTCGGAAGACGCCGAAGCGCTGAAACATGTTGCCGCCGACGTTGCGGCCCTGGTGACAAGACACGCAGCCCAGCTCGACAAAGAGCTCGCGGCCGCGGTGGGCCTGCGCGGACAGCGCGTCGTCCTGTCCCAGCAGCCAGCGATCGAAGGGCGAGTCTGGCGTCACCAGCGCGCTTTCGTAGGCGACGATCGCCCGGACTATCGAGTCCGCCGACAGATCCAGTTCGTTGAGCGCAAACGCTCTGATCAGCTCGCCGTCCGTCGCCAGCTTGGCGACCACGCTGTCCCAGTCGGTCGCCATCTCCAGAGGGTTGTGCACGGGGCCTTCCACCTGCTCGGCCAGATCCAGCGCGCGTCCGTCCCAGAACTGCCGAAAGTTCCCCGCGCTGTTCAGCACCGTAGGCGCGTTGTGCGTGCCCAGCGCGCCGTCCACGCCGACCGAAACCGGTCGACCGTCGTCGCCGCCGGCCGCGACGATGTGGCAGCTCGCGCAGGACACCGTATCGTCTCGGGACAGACGGGGATCGTGAAAGAGTTGTTTACCGAGCATGATCAGGCCGCGATCAGCAGCGCCGCTTGGCTGAATCGGCCGAAAACCGAAATAGTCGCGACCCGGCGCCTCATCGATGCGCACCGAATCCGACACATACGGATCTCGATTCGACTCGGAATCGGGTTGCGTACAGCCGCCGAGCAGGCAGAAAGCGAGCACCACGGCGACCAGGGCGGGCGTAAAACGGGCCATGTGGGCAGTCTCAGGCGATATTTGTAAAGCTAGCAAAGACCCGGGCGTTCACCGCCCACGCTCGCCGAAGTTCGCCAATTTGAGAACCAATCCACACCGCCGACCGTGAAACTCTCGCGCAGCGGCGACGCCGTAGACCCGCGGTTGGCGGCCGCGCCGCTAGCCGGGTCGATACTAGGGGAACGCTGCGGGAAGCTAGGGGGAGAAGTGCATCGTGCCGCCGTGCGCCGCGAGCTTTGTCGGGCGCAGCCGGAGCACAAGCCGGTCCGACGTCTCGGTTTCGCTGGGCACAGCACCCAGATAGCGCTCGCGAATAAGACGCCAGATGCGGCTATCCGTATCCGGCTCGATCGTGACCGCACCGTGCCCTTTGACCTGCCAGTTAACGCGCGAGTCACCGGCACGCGGCGGCAGTTCACCTTCCGTGTACTCAACGCACATCGACGCGCGCGGGTCGCGCCGCAGGCAGCGGACGTGATACTTGTCTGGATCGCTGGTGGTACAGAACGAGTCGTCGTGCCAGACATACCAGCACGGAAACTGCCGCGGGCAGCCGTCGCGATCGAGAAACGCAAGCGTTGCGCTCACCCGCGCGTTCAGAACCTTGTCGAGGGCCGCGCCCGTCAGCTCGCCCTGGTCGATGCGCGCTATCGAGACCATGTCCGCTCAGCGCACCCGCTCGTGGCCCCAGATGCTGGGCGCGGTGTAGTGGCCGACGGACCAGTGCTCATCAACCATAACGCCGCCGAAACCAAACTCGGCTTCGAACCCGGATGGCGTGCGCGTGTAAAAGGACGTCATCTGATCGTTGGTGTGCCGGCCCAGCGAGCTGGTAAAGGGCACCTCGAGCGCCTTGGCGCGATCCAGCGCAAATCCCACGTCATCGAGGCTGGCCGCCTGCAACATGAAGTGATTGAGCCGTTTGTCGACGGGCGCCGGCGCCAGCGCGACCGTGTGGTGGCGCGCGTTGCAGTGCAGAAACTCGAGCTCCAGGTGCTCGTTCATGCGAATCGTGTCCGAGCGCCGAAACCCGAGCCCGGCCGTGAAGAACCGCGACTTCGCCGCCGCATCTTTCGTGTAGAGCACGACGTGACCGAATCCCTGCTCACCCATCACGAAGCCCGTCACCCCGGCGGGCGAGCGCATCGGCACTTGGGGGGCGCGCGTCGCGGCGCAGTACAGTTCGATGGGCACACCATCCGGATCTTCCACGCACAGGAGCTGCGCGACCTGACGTCGCGCCGCCAGCGCATCGTCACGTTGGCAGTCGAAGCCCAGCCCCGTCAGCCGCTCGGCCAGCGCGTCCAGTTCCGCCGGCGTCGTGACGCTGAAGCCGATGAACGCGAGGTCCTCAGCCGGACCCGGGTCGACGCGCAGCCGCCACGCCTGCTCGTCGCCGCGGAATAGGAGACCATCGGATGCACCGTCGACCGGCATCAAGCCCAGAAACGCCGCGGCGTAGTCGCGCCACGCCTCGAGTCGTTCCGATTCGATGCCTAGATAGCCGAGCGCTTCGACCTTCGCGCTATCGCTGTCCGCCTGCATGTTGCCTCCTCAAACTGACTGTTCGGCCGCTCACATCTCCGCCTCTCGGATCCGCCGCGGGCCGCGCTAGGCCAAGCGCCGCCGGCTCGACTTCGTCGCCACGCGACTCTGCTGCAGCGCGACTCTGCTGCAGCGTGACTCTGCTGCAGCGTTAACGGGAAGCCGATGGTTCGCCGTTCCCGTCGATAGGTCAATCCATCAATCGCGGTCTATACCCAGTTTCTCCGGTAACGCATCACCCTGGCGCACCTGACCAATCCCGCGGACGCCCCAGCCGCCATCGAAGTTCAGCACCACGCCGGTTGCCGGAACGTTGTTCTCGCGGTCTGCAAAGAACGCATAGGCCGCGGCGTATTCGTGGGCGCTGGGCATCACGCCGACAGGACTCAGGTCCGGCATGCTGGCCTGCAGGCGCGCACCCGGAATCACGCGCTCGGCCTGGCCGAGGGCGGCCGCGCCGCGCAGGTTGGTGTCGATGGCGCCCGGGGCCACGCCGTTGACTCGCACGTGCGGGCCGAGCTCGAAGGCGAGTTGCCTGATGAGGCCGACGACCGCGTGTTTGGTCGCGGTGTATAGCGGCCCGCCGCCTGCCGAATAGAATCCCGCGTTCGACACGGTGAACAGCAGGCTGCCGCGGCTGTCCACCAGCGCCGCCAGCGCCGCGCGCGCCAGCAGCAGCCCGCCCTTGACGTTGACGTGGAACAGCTCGTCGAAGGCGTCGTCCAGCGCATCCGGCGCGAGGTCGACGAGGGGTTTGTTGAAGTCCCAGATACCGGCATTGGCGATCGCGCAGTCGAGACGACCGAAGGTATCGACGCAGGCGGCGACGGCCGCCGCGTTATCCGCATAGGAGCGAACGTCGCCGCTGTGGGCGATCAGGCGACCCTCGCCCCACGCGCCCGCGTTGGCCTCGCGCAGTTCATCGATCGCGGGCGGCGCGCGGTCGAAGACCGCCACGCGCGCGCCGGCGGCAAGCAGCCGCTCGACGATCGCGCGACCGAGGCCGGACGCCCCGCCCGTGATCAGGATGGCTTCGTCGTGCAGGCTCATGGGTCTGTACTCAAAATAGATTGCTCAGATTCTGCGCAAGCAAGAGGGTTTGCTCGAGAAAAATGTGCCGTCGCGCCAGCCGCAGTCCTGCGGGCGTCAGGCGCAGCACGTCTTCGCGCCTGCCAACCCAACTGTCTTCCTCGCTATCTAGCCGCGTGCGGCTGAGACGGAACGCGCAGGCCACGGTGATCTCGTCTTCGGCCACGTCCTTGATCTGCACGTTGGTGACGAAGTGTCGCGTGCGCGACGGCGGGTCTTCCGCCCAGGAGTTGCGCGCCCGCAGCTTCGCCACCCGCGTCTCGAGCATGGCGCGATCGTCGTCGAAGAAGGCCATCTCGCCGGGTTGCGTAAACGCGCCGTCCGCCTCTCGCGCCGTCGTGGTGCGGCGTACCGGCATCCAGTAGTGAACGTCATCCGTGAGCAGCTCGAGCCAGCGCTCGAACTCGCGATCGTCGAGCAGTTCAGCCTCGCGATACAGGAACTGCTCGACCTCGAACTGCAGCCGCACGCGTTCGTCGAGCGTCATGGCCGCCAGGGCTTTCATCGGTCGAACGCCCCGCGACGCCGCACTCAGATCACCTCGGTCGGCGGCGCCGTGTGGTTCGCTACCAGCGACGGCCAGTCCGGCGCCGCGAGCCAGTCCGCCCACGCCTGATAGGTCCAGCGCTGGCCGTGTTCGTTGACGACCGTGTCGATGCTCGCCTGGTCGCCGTCTGCGCGCACGGCATCGAGACCGGCTCCCATCGCGAAGTTCAGCGGCCGCGTACCGGCCGCCGTGCCGGCCGCGCCGCGGGTGCTGTGGCTCCAGTTTTCGCCGTCGTCCTGCTCGAGCAGGCCGGCGGGACCAAAGAAGTGAATGGCGTGCTGGATGACCTCGCGGCGCTCGGCCGGCGTCATGTCCTTCTCGACGAAGGTATACCACTGCAGCTCGGTCACGCCGCGTCCCCTCGGGACGCGCAGGCAGAGCTGCGTGCCGCCGGAGGCGACCCAGAGATTCGGAAAGATGTTGGGATGGCCGCGCGTTCGCACCCCGACGGGACCCATGCGTTCGCGGACGTCCTCCCGCAGTCGCCACGCGTGTGCGTGACGACGGGACCCGTCGGCACCGTCCGCGCCCGCGGTCTGCGCGCTCTCGTCGTGCTGGCGCTCTAGCCGTGCCTGGTTTTCCGACGACAGCCCTGGCCCACCAATCGCGTGCCCATAGTCGCCGAGCAACACCATCTGATCGTTGGGATACAGCGTCGATTCGGGCAGCACGTTCAGCCGCACCGCCGACGCGTGAGACACCTTCGGGTGGTACCAGTCGAACAGATTGTCGACCGCCAGTTTCCAGTTGCACTGAATCAGGTTGCGCTGCACGCCGGGCACGACCTCGATCTCGCCGCGCGCGCACAGCATGTCGAGGCCGACGCGACCGACCCAGCCGAGAAACTCCTCGAGCGGCGGCGCCTCGCTGTCGAGGGTGGCGAACACGAAGCCGTTGTAGCTTTGCACCTGCGCAGCACTCGCCATACCCCACTGCGACTTATCCAGCGTGCCGCGATAGAAATCGTCGTAACCGGGAACGCCGAGCAGATCGCCGTTCAGATCAAAGTTCCAGCCGTGATAGGAGCAGAAGAACGAGCGCGCCACGCCCTCATCGGCGCGACAAACCGAGTTCCCCCGGTGCGGGCAGGTGTTCAGCAGCACGCGCACGGCACCCTCGCGATCGCGCACGGCGATCACCGAGTCGTTGCCTATGGCGTTGCGAAAATAGCGACCCGGCGTGGGAATCTGGGACTCGTGGCAGACGAAGTTCCAGACGCGGGCGAAGATGTTGCGCAGTTCAAGCTGATAGATCGCCGGATCGGTAAAGATCCGACGATCGACCAGCCCGCGCTCGAAATCGACCAGCTCGGCGACGTCGAGCGGGGCGCGACGGTCCTTCGCGCCCAAGGCTGCGCCCTACAGCATTTCGCTGGCGACGAGTTCCATCGCCTCGCGCTGCTGGGTACCTAGCAGCATGCTGGCGACGTGGCCGTTGGCAGCGGCGCTCTTCCAGCGCTGCAGGCGCTCGCGAATGCGCTCCGCGGGACCGACCAGGTGGCAGGCATCGATCAGTTCCTCGGGCACGGCGGCCATCGCCTCGTCGCGACGACCCGACAGGAAGTGATCCTGGATCTCGACCGCCGCATCCTCGAAACCGAGCGCCTTGGCGTAGTTGTTGTAGAAGTTCTTATCGCGGGCGCCCATACCGCCGATGTACAGCGCCATGTTGCCGCGAATGGCGCTCATGCACTCCTTGACGTCATCGCCCATGATTACGGTGACGAACGGGGACACCTCGAACTGCGTGAGGTCCTTGTCGCCCGCCTTGCCGAAGCCCTTGCGTATCGGGTCCGCGAAGACCGAGTATTTCTCCGGGTCCATCCAGATCGGGAAGAAGCCGTCGGCGACCTCGGCGGCCGTCTCAACGCCCTTGGGCGTGATGCTGGCGGCAAAGATGCGAATGTCCTCGCTGCAGTGGAGGATGCTCTTCAGCGGCTTGCCGAGCCCGGTGGCGCCCGGTCCGGTGTAGGGCAGCTGGTACTCTTGGCCTTCGAAGCTGACCGGCTCCTCGCGTGCGAAGATCTTGCGCATGATGGCGATGTACTCACGCATCCGCGCCATCGGTTTGCCGTAGGGAACGCCGTGCCAGCCTTCGACAACCTGCGGTCCCGAGGCCCCCAGTCCCACGATGAAGCGACCGCCGGAGAGCTCGGCCAGGCTCATCGCGGTCATCGCCGCCATCGCCGGCGTCCGCGCGGGCATCTGCATGATCGCCGTGCCGACGTTGATGCGTTCGGTCTGCGCAAGCATCCAGGTCGCGGTCGTAATCGCATCGGAACCCCAGGCTTCCGCGGTCCACACGGAATCGAAGCCGAGCGACTCTGCGAAGCGGATGCGCTCGATATCGATCTGCGCGCGCGGTCCAACGGTTCCTCCAAGCAATCCCAGTTTCATGTGTCGTTCCCCTCTTTGTCTCGGTCGTTTCGGTATTGGACTAGGTGTTGTAACTCTGGCTCAGCGTTCGACGTCTGTGTGTTGGACGTTTCGTTCTGTACAGGCGACGCTCGATGCGCGTACGCCGGTTGCCGGCTGTCCGCCTTACCCTAGCGAAACCGCGCGCAATCCTCCATCGCGACGCGCCAGTCGCGTAGGCTGTGCCCATGCAGCCCACACTCTGTGAACACCTCGAATCGGCATCCGCGCTAACACCCTGTCGTCCGGCGCTGGTACTGCAGTGGATGCACGGCCCCATCTGTGTCGCCACCCTGTGCAGGGAATGCGACCGCGCGGCGCTCTATCAGTTACTGGATTGGGATCGCTCCGCCCGGCGTCGGGTTTTCGCGCTGGCGCCGATAGCAGCCGACATCATCACCGGTTATCAGCGCGATCTTGAGCGCGGCTCATGCGACCCACAGCGACTCGCAGCTCAGACCGGCGCCCTGCTGACGCAGGCGGACGCGCGCGCCCTCGACATTGCGATCGACGTGCGCAGCGAAGCGGTTCTGGCCCGCCGCCGCGCGGACGACCCACGAATGCCTGCCGGCGACTGGGCAGAGCGGCTGCCGCACCCACAGGAGACCCGGATATTCGACGCCCTCGGCCTCGATAAACACCGTTAGGCTTGGGAAACGCTCGGGAACAGTCGGGAGCGCGTCTGGGAAGCCTCCGTCGAGCAAAGGCGAGCAAAGTGGTGTCGTTCGGCAAAGCCGCGCGGCGGCGCGTGTTAAGGTTGACGGTTAGCGAATTGACTCGATCGAAGTGATGTCCAAGCCCGAGCTGCGTTACCCCTACAGCGATCACCCGGAACCCGCGCAGACGGTCGAGGTCGCGCCGGGCGTGCGCTGGCTGACCATGCCGATGGGCGGCTCGCTCACCCACATCAATCTGTATTTGCTTGAGGACCACGACGGTTGGTACGTGGTCGACACCGGCCTCGCGCTCGCTGAAGTCGCCGCGCTGTGGGAAGACATCTGCGCCCACGCGCTGGGCGACAAGCCCATCAAGGGCGTCATCTGCACCCACATGCATCCGGACCACATCGGCCAGGCGAGCTTTCTGACCGACAAGTACCGTTGCCCGCTATACATGACGCGCGCCGAGTACTACCAGGCGCGATCGTTTTCCAACAGTGACGGTCGCCATCACCAGACCTGGCACGCGCTGGATTTCTACACCCGCGCCGGCATGCCGCCGGCGTACCTGGAACAGCTACGCAAGGTGTTCGAAAGCCGTCGCAGCGACAACTTTGTCATGCCCACGATGCCCTCCGGCTACGAGCGTCTGCAACATGGCGATACGCTGCGCATCAACGGCGAGATCTGGCAGGTGGTCGTCGGCTCCGGCCATTCTCCGGAACACGCCTGCCTGCACTGCCCGGCGCTCGGCGTGCTGCTGTCGGGCGATCAGATCCTGCCGGTCATCACGTCGAACGTTAGCGTGCACCCGATGGAACCCAACGCCAATCCGCTGCGCGACTGGATGGAATCGATCGACGCGCTGCTCGATCTCCCCGACGACACCTTCGTACTACCGGCGCACAATCTGCCGTTCTACGGCGTGCGGGAACGGCTGCGCGATCTGGCCGCGCATCACGAGGATCGGCTGCTGGCGGTTGAAGAGCACTGCGCAAAGCACCCCGCCAACGCCCGTGAGCTGCTGCCCGTGATGTTCGAGCGCGAGCTGGACCCGCGCCAGATGATGATGGCGCTGGGCGAGGCCATTGCGCACACGCACCTGTTGATACACCGCAATCGCCTGCAGCGGCATCTCGATGCGGACGGGGTCTACCAGTTCGTGTCGATCGACCCGGACCTCGCGCGGCGCGCAAACCCTGACGCACACGACCGACCCGCCGACGGGCCCGTGCAGGTCTAACGAGGTTCGAGCCGTTGACGAAAGACAATGGCGCACCGCCACCCGCTGCGGACAATGCGAAACAGTCGCGCCCCAAATCCCAGCGCGACCTGAAGCAGCAGATCGCGCACTGGAGCTATCGCATCCTGCGCTGGGGACGCGACCGCGTCCCGCCCGTCATCCGGTCTATCGTCGGCGTGCTGCTGATGATCGGCGGCGTGTTCGGCTTTCTGCCCGTGCTGGGCTTCTGGATGTTCCCGCTCGGACTCGCTTTCATCGCGATGGATCTGCCGTTCACGCGCGCGCGCATCGACGTCTGGGCGGAATCGCTGCGCCAACGCGCCGATGCCGGCATCGACTCCGAACGCAATCCGGACAACTAAGAACCGCCTAGGGACCCTCTGAGCCAGTCTCGTCCCCGCAGTGTGCCTGTCGCGTGTTCTGGCTAGGCAGGGCGCGCTGCGCATGCCGGGTGCATTCGCGAGCGTCCTAACGAAGCCA
>JBCCGT010000037.1:0-41973 GCA_039029135.1 Pseudomonadota bacterium
GGGGGGCGGCCCCCCCCTCCCCCCCCCCCCCGTCACGCCCACCCCACGTTTAGGCGGCGCCACACCAACCAGAAGCAAGCGAGAGAAACCATGAGCGAATCCAACCCAGACACCCCCGAACGCACCGGGGCCCAGAGCCTGGTGCAGAGCTTCGTCGACTCTGGCGTCGACGTGTGCTTCACCAACCCCGGCACCTCAGAGATGCACTTTGTCGCCGCGCTCGACAGCAACCCGGAGATGCGCTGCGTGCTAGGCCTGTTTGAGGGCGTGGTGACTGGCGCCGCGGACGGCTATGGGCGCATGGCCGGCAAGCCCGCTGCCACGCTGTTACACCTCGGGCCGGGCCTGGGTAATGGCATCGCCAACCTGCACAACGCCAAGAAAGCACGCACGCCGGTGGTGAACGTGGTGGGCGACCATGCGACCTATCATCGTCAATACGACGCGCCGCTGACCTCCGACGTGGAGGCGATCGCCGGGCCCGTCTCGGGCTGGGTGCGGGTGTCGGAGTCCGCCGACGACGTCGCCGCCGACGGGGCCGCGGCGGTGCAAGCCGCGATGGCGCCGCCGGGGCAGGTCGCCTCACTGATCCTACCGGCGGACACCGCTTGGAACACAACCGCAGCCCAGGCGGCCCCGCTGCCGGCGGTTGCGCCCGGCGCCGTCGATGGCGCTGCCGTCGATGAGGCGGCCTGCGCCCTCGCCGCCGGCGATGCCGTTATCCTCATGGGCGGTGTCCTCTCGGAAGCTCGGCTGGCTCTGGTCGACCGCGTTCGGCAGAAGACCGGGGCGCGGGTGCTCATGGATACGTTTATCCCGCGTCTACAGCGCGGTGCCGGGCGCGCGGAGATCGAACGCTTGCCCTACTTCGGTGAACAGGCGGCCGAGGTGTTGGCAGGGGCGAAGCACCTGGTGCTGGTCAGCACCCAGCCGCCGATTACCTTCTTTGCCTATCCCGGCAAGCCGAATTGGCTGACCCCGGAGGGCTGCGATCTGCACACGCTGGTGGAGCGCGATGGCGACATCGACGGCGCGCTGGAGGCGCTGGTTGAGGCGGTCGGCGCAGCCGCGGTCGCGGCGAAACTGCTGCCGGTTGATCGACCCGACAAACCGACGGGCGGCCTCGATGCCCGCTCGATTGGCGCCTCGCTCGGCCACTTCTTTCCAGAGAACGCGATCGTGGTCGACGAGGGCGGTACTTCCGGCGGCGGCAGCACCATCGCAACCCGCGGCGCGCCGCCCCACGACTGGCTGATGCTGACCGGCGGCTCCATTGGCTATGGCCTGCCCACCGCGACCGGCGCGGCGGTCGCCTGCCCGGATCGCCGGGTGATCTGCCTGCAGGCCGATGGCGGGGGCATGTACACCGTGCAGTCGCTGTGGACCCAGGCGCGGGAGAATCTCGATGTGACCAACATCATTTTTGCGAACCGCAAATACGCGATCCTTCAGATCGAGTTCGCCCGTGTCGGGGCCCACAATCCCGGGCCGAAAGCGATGAGCATGCTGGATCTGACGAACCCGGAGCTGAACTGGAGTTCGCTGGCGGCCGGGATGGGCATGCCAGCGTGGCGGGTGGAGACGGCGGAAGAGTTCAACAAGGCGTTGGAGGCGTCGTTGGCGCAGTCGGGTCCTTCCTTGATCGAGGCTCTGATCTAAGTGCTGCTCTGGATGACAAGGGAACCAACGGCGTTGGCGCGTTCATCGAACCGTAGTGTGGTGGTTGTCGATGTCTTTCGCTCGACGACGGTGAACAGAATCGACAGCCGGGCTCTGCGGACCTAGGTTCACTGACAATCAGTTCCTAGCGGATTCAGGTTTTCGTCATAGGATCCCAGACAGGTGGCGGCGTTAGTAGAGTTCCCTACGCCGCCGATCAGCTGGCTGTTGGCGAGATCCGCAGTTGCGCCGATCTGCATCAAGACGGCGTTGCGAAAGCCCTTGATCTCGGACTGCCTGACGACAAAGTGCATCGGCAGATCTGCGACACCGCCAGGACCGAAAGCCCAAATCCCAAACGATGAATCGCCGGTTGCAATGACGCGACTGTTAACAATGGCCAGAGCCGAGACCCCGCCGCCGTTGTGCAGGGTGCGGATTGCAGTGGTCGAACTCACGCCGTCCGCCGCGACATGCGAATCGATCAGTGCCAGACGTGAGTCTTGCAGCATGTTGATCGCGACTAGGTCCACCGGGAGGGGCGCAAAGGCCTCGCAGAGCAGTTCATCAACCGCCACGTCTGCGAACATCATGGTCTGCAGACAACTGCCTCTGCTGCCCCCCGTGGAGGGTGCGACGACGATGCTTACGCCCTCCATTCGACCCCGCGCCTGGTCGTCGAAAACGATCGCGATCTGATCGCCCGACGCCGTTCCGTCGATGAGTAGATCCGAATCCCGTAGCCGGACGCCATCGCTGCTGCCGCTGACCATGATGCCGGTCGCTCGTGCGTGTACCGCGACAGCCACCACATCGGTCGCCTGGACGTCCTCCAGCAGCACGGCCGGTTGCGAACCGTCCTCATCGGTCTCGAACCGGATCGCTTCGAGCGTCGTGTGGCTCGCGGCCGTCACGATGGGGCCTTGAGTGGCCAGTGCGGTCAGCGTCGTGGCCTTTGCGCCCGCGCCACGAATAGAGACGTGGGATTGCATGGTCAGCGTCTGTTCGCCCAAATCGAACACGCCTGGACCGATCAATAGTTGGCAGGGATTGGTCGCGCTAGGCGTGCCACACCAGGCGTCGCCCTCGACGGCGTTGGCCATCGCTGCGATGGGCGATGTGTAGTCGCCACCGACGTTAGCCACCGTTGCGCTCTGCGGCGGCGTGGGCTGGAGCTCGACGTCGAGGGTTGGCGCGACGCTGCCTTCGCGAGATGAGAACTTGGCGTTTACCGAGTCGACGGGCACCACGATGAATCCGTGATTGGGTTCCCCGGCGAGCCAGGCGGTGACGGCTGGCAACACATCCACGCTGATATTCGAGTTTGCATCACCGGCGCTCAGCTCCAGCGTCCCGGCCACCATGGGATCGAACGCGGGCGACATATCAAAGGTCACAGCGCCCTCATCCCAGGGGGCGAGTAGTCGATGCACATCGAAGGTGCCCGGCGAGTTCAAACCCAGGAGACGCAAGGTCAGCGTAGCGGAAGTAGGGGTACCACTCAGACCCGACATATCGAAACGCACCAGGGAGTATCTGGGGCCGCTCTGGCGGACCCAAAGCGTTGAAGAGGCGCCGAAGTTAGCGCTGGATTTCGCGCCACCGCGAACGAAGGCATCCGCCTCGATGGGTGCATCGACCGCGTGCGCGAAAGCGGTTGTTAGTAGCAGTGCGAGGGCCGCACCACGTAGTGAAAGCAACATGGGCCTGCCTCCTCTCTGAGGTCTCTGAACGACAGACAGGTTGCATGGCCTTGAAGTCCGGCACATACCCAGAATTAGGTATTCATCACCCGATGTTTCTACGAACTTGTCCAGGGGCATTGCGATCGTCGCGCGAGGCAGCAATTAAACGAGCGTTGAGCTTGGGCGGAGTAATGAAGACGAACGTTCGTGACCCCGCTATCGCGGGACCGCAGTCAGCGCTGCGGACGGTCGCGCTAGCTTGCTTCGCGAACTAGATCAACTAGGACATCCAGAATCGCGTCGGTGTGGCTAAAAAACAGGAGCTCACTGGCATCAGGCAGTACGATCAGCTGCGCGTTGGCGCCCGCCGCGATCACGCTCTCTGCGCGCGCCCGGCGACCCTTGCGGTCGAACTCACCGATGACGAACCTTGTCGGCATGCGCAAGATTTTCGCGACGGCTGCACTATCGGGTTTGCGGCCTTCGATATCGCCCAAGAAACCCTGATAGCGCTTTGCACCAGTCGCAGCTGCCCCCAGGGCGATTGCGTCCCTGACATCCGCTTTACCCAGCAAGCGCTGGTCGCGAGTGTCGGGATAGTGTGTTGCTAGGTAGCGGTCATAACCATAGCGATTGAAGTAGGCATAGCGGGTGCGCACCAGGAAACGGGCTAGCGCGGGTGTGTTCGTCACCGCCCGAACCATCGTCCTGGTCAATGGATCCATGTCTCGATAGTGCTCGGGCCCCGTCGGCAAGGCAGGTGCGACGGCAACGAACGCCAACACCCGCTCTGGCGCGTCTTCGACCAGGCACGAGCCGAGCGTGGAACCGATGACTCGGGAGAGCAGCACGACTCGTCCGATGCCAAGCTTGTCGAGCAGATAAAAAACGTCTTGGACGAGTTGCTCGGTCGGTCGATTGCTGCCAGCAAGGGGCGGATCCGTACGGCCATAATTGGGTCGCAGCGGTGCGATGATTCTGAGGTTTCTTTCGATAGCCGCATCGACACCGGACGCCGTCCAAGCATCCCCGCAGATTTCGTCGTGCAGAAACAGAACCGGGATGCCACCCTGCGCACCGAATTCCGAATAGTCCAGGATGCGCCCATCTGGCAAGGTCAGCAGGCGTCGCTGCGATTTGCGCGGATAGCTGTTTGGTGGGTTGTGTATGGCGCGCTGACCTGGCGCTCTGTCTAGTTCTTGAGCGGCCGTCAGGCCAACGATGAGACGCAAGAGTTCGGGAAAGCTCGAGATTCCCGTCTTTGAATACACCTCACGAAGCTGGGTCCTGACGGTGTGCAATGACCTGCTGCGAACCTCGGCCACCTGCTCAATGCCGTAACCTTCGATCAGGAGCTGGACGATCTCGATCTCCGACGGCGACAGATCGAAGGACGCCTCTAACAGCGCGCCCACTTCGGGTTGCCACAGTACCTCCGAGGAGGACAACCGAAACACCGTGCTGGTGAGGCTGCTCAACCACAACAAAACCGATACCTCGCGATCCTGTCGGCGCGCGAACACGACGCGATGGGCGGTGGTTGGGGTCGTGGTCTGTTCCTGCAGCCAGCGACAGACGCTATCCAGCGATGCCTCGTCAATGGGCAGATCGCGAACGCTGTCGCCGATACCCACGCTATACAGCGCATCGGCCGCGGGCGAGACGTCGATCAGCGTCCCGTCTTTGCGCATATGCACCGCGGTCCCATCCGTCAACGCGGCGAGATTCTGATCGTATTGTTCGAGCAGTTGAAAGCCGAGTTGCAGATGGCGCTCTGTGGCAGCGTCCAGCGACTCGCCGTCACTGCTGGCTGCTAGTTCGCGCTCTATGCTGGCGACCCAGTGCTCCATGGTGCGTTCAAGCGCCGCGGGATCGAGTGTTGCCTCGTAGATCTTCTCGATGATGTCCGGTGAATCGGTCACTGGCGATAGTTTGTCGATGAGTTGGGCGACACGTTCAGGTCGCCACTCGTTGGTACTTCGGTAACTTATTGCAGGGTCGGCGATGCGGGTTGAGGAGGCCGAGGCAAGATCGCGCCGCTCGCTCATCCCATAGACTAGATTCTCGCACGGACCCGCGCTAGGGCTGCCGGTCGCCCACAGCCGCTTGGTTGATTCGGTGGAGATTTTGGCGCGCGCGGCGGTTTCTTTCTGCTAGATCGCTGGTGGTTCGTAGGGTGCGCGACTGTCGCGCCACATATCCAGCACCCACCGCGCCAGCAAGCCAAGCCCGAGCACCATCGCCACTATCCGAACGATTCCGTCGACAAACGGGATTGCGGTCAGCACGACCAGTATTGCGCAGCCGAGCAACAGCGCCGGTACCCACCGATCATCTTCTCCGGGATCAAGAATGAGCTGGCCGACGAAGTTCGCGGCTAGCACCAGCGCGACATACAGCGCCACCATCCACAGCGCGAGCGTGATCAGTCCCACCGGAATCCCGATGACGATCACCAGTGCGATGATCGCGGCGATCGGCACCCCAATCAGCGCGCCCAGGCCAAGCCCGGCAGTCACCAGGCCGTCGCGCCCGTCGCTGATCTCTCCATCGCGCAGGCTCGGCACCAGCCACAGCAGAAACAGCCCGCTTAGAGCGAACGCGACCAGCTTGACCAGCAGTCCCAGGATCTGTCTCAGGGGTCCGCGCTCCTCCTCCTCGTCGTGATCGAGATCGCCTAACACCGGCGGGTTCGCGAGCGTCGCGCCAGCATCGACCGTCAGTCGCTCTTCGTCGCCGTCCACATAGGCCGTTAGCGTCCCGCCGATGTTCGCGGCACCGCCGACTTTGGCCTTGCCCGCGGCGAGCTTCGCGTCACCGGCGACGCCGGCGAGCAGGTTTACGGTCTCGCCTGCCGCGGCGATGTCGCGGCCAATCTTGCCCTGCACAGTGACGGTTTCGCCGGCCATGAACGCGTTGCCGGCAATCGCTACCTCAGCGGCCGTCGTCACCGATTCACCGGCGCTGTACAGGTTGCCCATGATCGAGGGGTTGCGAATTTCGACGGTCTCCGCTGCCGCGGCCACGCTGCCCGCAACCGATCCGGACAGGCTTACCTCCTCAGCCGCGCTAACGATCATGCCGCCGACGTCGCCGCTGACCGTGACCCGTTCGCCGAAGGCGATCAGGTCGCCGGTGACCCTGCCTTCGATCACGATGCTCTCAGAGAACACGATCAGCGTGTCATCGATGACCTCGTCGGCGCCCACAGAAACGAGCGAGTCGTCGTGTCTGAATTCGAAGGCGTAAGCCTCCTGCGGAGCGGTCAGGCCCCCACCCAGCACGGCCACCGCGACGAGCACCGCGGCTCCAGTGGTTCTGGGGCGGCGAGCGATCTCGAACAGGGTGAACAGGGCGAAACAAGCGAGTCCGCCGCGCAGGACAAAACTCGCAACACCCTCGGTGACATTGTTCTGTTCCAGCGCGGTGCGTGCGAGCGCGCCGACGCTGCCGAGATCGACCCCGGCATCGCCCGGCAGCAACCAGGCGAGCCACTGCGGCGGCGTGAGCACACCGAGCAGCTGGCTCCAGGCGAGCTGGACGGTGCACACCGCACCGATCAGACCCAGCAGCCATAGAAGCACGCGCGGTACCGGCGGTTGCGCTGCAAGCGCGGGTGCCTGCGCAGGCGTCAGCGTCGCTTCGAGCGCGACGCGCAGTGCGGCGGTCTCTCTGCGTGCGCCGGCGAGTCGTGCCGCGCACGTCGGGCAGGCGTCCACCTGGGCAATCGCGGCCGCGTACTCCGCGCCCTCAAGGGCGTCGTCGGCCAGGCGGCTGATAGTCAGCTCGTCGAGACAGTGCGTGGTGTCTTTGTTGTTCATGACAGCGGGTTCCCGTTGGCATCGGCGGCGAGTTCGCCGCTGTTGGGGTTGAGCTGGGCGGCCAGCGCGCGGCGCAGCGCTTGCTTGCCGCGCGACAGCAGCACGCCGACGTGATTGCGTGTGATATCCAGGCGCGAGGCGATATCCTCGTAGCTGGCCTCAGCGTAGAAGGCGAGCACGATGGGTACCCGGTATTTCTCGGGCAGGGCCTCGACCGCTCCGGCGATCGCCGCGTTGTCGTGATCGCTGATCAACGCCTCGCTCACGCTGGGTGCGTCTGCGGCGATGTCGTCCGGATCAGCGTCACGATCCAGGTCGTTCAGCCGCGCCCGTTTGCGCAACGCATCGATACAGACATTGCTGCCGATCGTGTTGATCCAGGGTCCGAAGGGGCTGCCCCGGCGGAATCTTGAGCGGGCCAGATAGGCGCGCATAAATACCTCCTGCGCCGCGTCCTCTGCATCGGCGGCATTTCCCAGCAGGCGGCGACAGAGGCCTAGAACCCGGTGGTAGTGCTCGCGATAGAGTTGGTCGAACGCGGCTTTGTTCACTTCCTTGGTTTCGCGGTGGCGTCGTCGATTGGCGGCGCTCTCAGAAAGGAATACGCAGCAGGCGCGGAAAACTTACACGCTTTCCGTCGATTCGTGCTTTTGTAGGACGATACGGGGCGAATGCGCTCGAGCGCCGCCAGCCAGCTACTCCGGGGTGGCGTCGATCCTCGGGTGGCTTAACGCTTGTGTTCCGGACTGTGAAAGTCCGTGTGGCAGCCGGCGTCCCAGGCAGCAGGCACGTTGCCATGCGCGGGTATACCGCCGGCATCTTTCAGCAGTCGCGCCATATGCAGGCAGTTCCAGACCAGAAAGGTCGTGTTGCGATTCGTAAAGTCGTTGTCCGGACCGCCCGAATCAGGATCCATGTAGGACGGTCCCGGTCCGGCCTCTCCCATCCAGCCGGCATCCGCCTGCGGAGGCACCGTGTAGCCGATGTGCGACAGCGAAAACAGGATGTTCATCGCGCAGTGTTTCACGCCGTCTTCGTTGCCAGTGATCAGCGTTGCCCCGACCTTGCCGTAGTCTCGGTACTGACCGTGAGCGTTAAAGTCGTGGGTGTACCCGTACATGCGCTCCAGCACGCGATTGCAGACGGAGCTCTTCTCACCGAGCCACACGGACGTGCCAATGATCAGAATGTCGCAGGCGTCGATCTTCGCCTGGATGGTGGGCCAATCATCCCGCGCGTAGCCGTCACGCCCGGTGTAGTCGTGCTCCAACCCTGCCGGGATCTCGTAGTCGACGGGCCGCAGTATTTCCGTTCGAACCCGATTGGCGGCAAAGATGCCCTCGGCGACCCTCAACAGGCCCTCTGTGTGCGACAGATTCGGTGAGCGGGTCAGCGTGCAGTTCAGCATCAGCGCGCTCAAGTCGCTGTAGCTGGCGGGCGCGTTGCTGCACTGGTGTTCAGTGATCGTATCTAGCTGATTGGTCATGCGCGTGTCCTTGTCACGATGCGTCGAATTGGCAACCGTAATAGTCGGGCAGGAGGCAAGGTCTACGCCAGTCGCGCGCCCACGGCCAGCGTGGGGCGACTTTCAACCTGGTGTGCCTAGGGCAGCGTCTCTCGCTCTGGCAACAGCGTCTGCGGAATCGGATACAGATCGGGCTGCCCGGTCTCGGCCGCCAGCAGGTTCAGCGCCTCCACCACTTTATCTGGGTGCCGATCGATGATGTTGTCGATCTCCTGTGGATCGGCGTCCAGATCGTAGAGCTCGCTAACCCTGTTGTTGGTGCGTCGATTGGCGGCATACAGCCATGCGCGACCGTCCGCGTCGCGCCAGCGAATCCCGTCACGCTTGCCGTGGGCGGTGATGGCGAGATCGGGGTACTCGCCGCCGTAGCGGATCGTGTTCGACAGATCGTTGCCGTAGACGTGCTCCGGCAAGTCCAGATCCAGCAGTCCCATGACGGTCGGATACAGATCCATGCTGGAGACGTAGGCGTCCACCGTCTGAATGGGAATGTCCGGGCCGGCGATGACCCAGGGAATCGCGGCGGCGCAGCGGGTCACCATCGCTTTGCCCCCCCAGTTGTCCCGCTCGCCGAGGCAGTAGCCGTGGTCTGACTGCACGATGAAGTAGGCGTCGGGGTCGCGGGCAGCCCACACCTTACCGAGGGCCTCGTCCGCCAGCGCTGCCGAGGCGTAGTAGTAGCGACGGGCGGTGTTCCAGGCCTCGGGATGCGGCTCGACCAGATGCGCCTTGCCGTTGGCCTGCGGATCGGTGTGGCCGGAAACGTAGCCGCGCGGGATAGGCACCCAGTCAGGGATCGCATCCAGGTGGTGCGGCTCGACGTACCAGTGCTCGTGCGGCGGGTAGATGCCGACGGTCATGAAGTACGGATCCTTGGTGGTCTGCAGATACTCGACGGCCGCGTCCATCATGTCGCTCGTGTGGGTCTGGCCGCTGCGTTCGAAGCGCACATAGCCCATCTTCTTGTGGCCGACTCTGAACACGCTGGACGTCTGGGGTCGCTCCCCACGCTTGGCCGGCAGCAACACCTGCTCGAAGGAGCGCCGATCAGGATTCTTGCGCCGGTAGAACTGGTGATACACCTTGCCGCCGGTGACGGTGACCAGACCGCTGCGATTGCGCACCGCCTCGGGCAGGGTCTCGATGGCCCGGTAGTTGAAATGCTTCCAGTTGCGGAAATCGCCACGGTCGCGGGGCCCGAACTGGCGATTGCCGTCTTCGTTGGAGCGATAGCGAGCGGTCCAGGGTGCGACGCCCGTCCAGTTGGCCGCCCGCACGGACTGGCACTGGGCGGACACGGCGAAGGCGTTGGAGAACTGCGTTCCCTGCGCCGCGATGTGCTGCAGGTTCGGCATGTAGTCGACGCCCTCCTCCGACAGATCGTCGATCATCACGATCACGACGTTGGGTGGCGGTTCGGCAACCTCGGGTGGTTCCGGTGCTGCTTGCGCTGTGCTGCCAAAAAACAGCAGTGCCGCTAGGGCCGCCGCGCCGATTCGGCTGCCGGCGCTGCTCGGTCTGGGGTGGGTCACGGGTTGGATTCCTGTTGCGAGTATTGCTCTCAAGTTCTGGCTCTGGCCAAGCTACGCCAATTCCCTCAGCGCCAATGTAAATTCTGTTGACTAATTCCGCCAGCGGTTGCCGTCGCGTCATCGGGTCGGCGCTCATCGCAGCCGCGTATGCGCCGAGGGGCAAGGTAGAATTGCGCGCAGGGGCAGCGCATGGGAGGGGACGATGACGCGATGCACGAACGGGCGGGCCACAGGGCCGGCTGCTTTATGGGCCATTGGGGTGCGGATCCTCGCCGCCATGGCGGTCTGGGCGCTGTGGGGCTGTACGGCGGCCGTTGACGAACGCGCGGCTACCGCGTCGGCGCCGCCAGGCGCGACCAGGGACATCCTGGCGAATCCGCTACGCAATGCCTACTTTGGCGACACCCACATACACACCGTGCTGTCGTTCGATGCGTTTCTGATGGGCACGCGCCGGACGCCGGACGACGCCTACGAGTTCGCGAAGGGCGCGGCGATCGAGCACGCCGCCGGCGTCAAGATGCAGATGAAGAAGCCGCTGGACTTTCTGGCGGTCTCCGACCACGCCTTCTATCTCGGCATGATGCGCGAACTCGCCGACGCGAACGGGCCCTATGGCGAGCATGAGCTTGCGGAGGCGGTGCGCGGCGCCACCAACGCCGTTGGTTCCGTGGCGGCCTTTCAGGCGGTGTTGGGTCACCTGCGCGGACTGGCCGGCGATCACAGCAACGATAGCCTCGACGACCGCGGCGTCGCTCGCAGCGCGTGGCGCGAGGTCATTGATGCGGCGCAGCGACACAACGATCCCGGTCGGTTCACGGCCTTCATCGGCTATGAGTACACCGCCTCGGGGCCGGACTCCGAGAATCTGCATCGCAACGTCATCTTCAGTGGTTCGCGCGTGCCGGCCCAGCCCTACAGTCGGCTGGATTCCGTGAACCCGGAAAACCTCTGGGCCTGGATGGACCGTCAGCGGGCGGACGGCATGGACGCCATCGCGATACCGCACAACTCGAACGGCTCGAACGGCTGGATGTTCGAGCAAAACTACTTCATGAGCGAACGGCCGATCGATGCGAGCTACGCCGAGCTGCGCATGCGCAACGAACCCATCGTCGAGAACACCCAGGTCAAGGGCACTTCGGATACGCATCCGCTGCTGTCGCCCAACGACGAGTGGGCCGACTTCGACATCATGCCGTTTCGTATCGCCAGCACGCTGTTGTCCCAGGCACCCGGCAGCTATGTGCGCGACGCCTATCTACGCGGCCTGCTGCTGGAGGCCGAGCGCGGCGTCAATCCGTATCGTTTCGGCGTGATCGGATCGTCCGATACGCACAACGCCGCGGGCTCGTTCGAAGAGGACAACTACTGGAGCAAGACCGGGCTGATGGATATCGAACCCCATCTGCGCGGCTCGGTGCCGCTGCCGGATTCGGATCCGCCGGTCTATTCGGACGGCGCGTCGTCCTATTGGGGCGCATCGGGCCTCGCCGGCGTGTGGGCGGAAGCCAACACCCGCGAGGCGATCTTCAGCGCCATGCGACGCAAGGAGACCTTCAGCACCAGCGGACCGCACATACGTCTGCGCTTCTTTGGCGGTCACGAGATCACCGAGAGCGTGCTGCGAGCGCAGAACCCGGTTGCGGCAGCCTACGTCGGCGGCGTCCCCATGGGCTCGGATCTGGGGCGTCAGGGCGACGCCGTGCCCGGCTTCTTTCTCTGGGCGAGCCGCGATGCCGATACCCAGCCGCTGCAGCGACTGCAGGTGATCAAGGGTTGGATCGAGGACGGGGAGGCGCGGGAAGCAGTATACGACGTCGCCTGTTCCGATGGCCTTACCATCGATCCCGAGACGCGTCGCTGTCCAGACAACGGCGCACGCGTCGATCTGCGCACCTGCGCCACCTCGTTCGGCGTCGGCGCTGCAGAGCTGACCGCCTTCTGGCGTGATCCCGATTTCGAGCCGGGACAGCGGGCGTTCTACTATGCCCGCGTGCTCGAGAATCCGAGCTGCCGCTGGTCGACCTACGACGCGATACGCGCCGGGGTGGTGCCGCGGCCCGATCGTCATTCCACCCAGCAGGATCGCGCGTGGTCGTCGCCGATCTGGTACCGACCCTAGGATCTCTGGATAAATCTCGCGCGGAGTGCGCGATACTTGTTCAGAGATCCCAAAGAGGTTCACCCATGCGCCGTTTCAATCGCTTCCGCAGTCAGCCTGCTCTCGATGCGCCGGTCGTCGGTCGCCGCTGGCGGACGAGGGCGTTCCTGCTCGCCGCCCTGCTTGCGCCAACGGCGGCGGCCGACACGCTGGTGTTTGCGAGCTACCTGCGC
Organism: Pseudomonadota bacterium; assembly: GCA_039029135.1. Taxonomy (GTDB): domain Bacteria; phylum Pseudomonadota; class Gammaproteobacteria; order Pseudomonadales; family Azotimanducaceae; genus JALZVT01. The sequence goes on from JBCCGT010000037.1 coordinate 12,560, forward strand.
GCAGATCTGGCCGACGCTGAGGCGCAGCGACTGCGCGAACGGTTCGACACCGCGATCGAGGTGGTTCCGGCCGAGGTCGACGGCCGACGCTATCTGCGGCTGTTGACGCCGGGGCTGCCGCGCGAGGACGCGCGGCGGCTGCTGTACGCGGCCGAGCGCGACGGCCTGTCGGCCTGGGTGAAGCCGGACGACCTTTCCTACCGCGGCCGCGATCCAGTCGAGCGCCTGCAATCTGCGGCGGAGGATGCGTCGCTGGGACCTGACAATCCCGCGGCCCCCCTGGCGGAGACCTATCCGCTCGAGGCAGACGACGCCCAGCGCTGACGTCTTTGCGACGATTGTTCGATGCTCGCCTCACGCCGCTGCGCGAACGTGGTATTTTTTAGTACCTTTTTGACGAGCCGCTTCTCCGTAGAGAGGCGGCGTGTCCGGAGCGGACAGGCCCGCGTTGGTGAAACACCTCAACCGCAACGGCTGATGCACAAACGAATCGGTGGAGTAACGGCGATGCGCAGCAACAGTTTGGTTTTCGGTATCGTGCTTTTGATGGCCTGCGGCGTGGCGAACGGCAACCAGGCCGTGCGCCTGTCCGAGCCCGTGACCGCGGACGCGCACTCCGAGACCTTCGGCGCCCCGCTGCCCGCGGGCGTGCTACCCGTGCCGCTCGGCAGCATTCTGAGCGCGCCGGACGCCTTCCTCGACCAACCCATCGTCGTGACGGCGCAGGTCGGCCAGGTCTGCCAGAAAAAAGGCTGTTTCTTTATCGCGCAGGATGCGGGTGCTGCGGTGCGCGTGTCCTTTAAGGACTACAGCTTCTTCGTGCCCACCGACATTTCCGGGCGCCGGGTCACCCTCGCCGCGACCCTGCATGCCCGCAACCTCAGCGCGGCGGAGGCAGAGCACCTGAAGAGCGACGCGGGCGAGGGTTCAAAACTCACCGCCGGCCGGGTGTACGAACTGGTCGCGACCTCGGCCCGGGTGCCGCGCGCGGGTGCGGCACCGACGCGCTAATCGGCATGGGGTCGCGGCCGCGCCGCTGACTCTTGCCTCTTCCCTCTCTGCTGTTTCCTGTTTCCTCTTGCACTCGCGGTCGCTTACGGCCGGCGGCCCGCTTCCGCCGCGCGCAGCACGCGCAGGAAGTTGCCGCCTAGAATGCCGCGAATGTCCTCCGCGCTATAGCCGCGTGCGACGAGACCGGCCGTGATGTTGCGCGCCTCGCTGGCATCCGCGAAGCCATCAATGCCGCTGCCGTGGTTGAAGTCCGTACCGATGCCGACGTGCTCGGGACCGATCCGTCGCGCCACGTAGTCGATGTGATCGAGCATCACGTCCAGGCTGCCCGGGCCGAGCAGTTCGCTGATCGCGCCGGTAAAAGCCGCGCGCGCCTCAGGATCGTCGATCTCCCAGTACAGCTCGAACGGGTACAGGTAGTCCTCGGGCAGCTCGGCCGCGCGGCGGGCCTCGCGAATGCGCGCGATCAGCGCCGCATCACCGGAATCGAACAGGTAGCCGCGAAAGGGCGCGATGTGCACGACGCCGCCGCGGCGACCCAGCGCGTCCAGCTCCGCATCGCTTAGATTCCGACTCACGTCGCACAGCGCACGCACGTTCGAATGGCTCGCGATCACCGGCGTGCTCGACTGCGAGATCGCCTGCAGCGTCGCCTGGCTCGAGAGCTGCGACACGTCGATGAGTCCGCCTAGCGCGTTGATGCGCGCTATGGCGCGACGCCCGAGTGCTGACAGGCCGCCGTGTTCGGCATCCGGTTCGTGGGTGTTCTGCGCCGCGATGAACAGCGGTCGCGACGAGTCGGCGTAGTCGTTGTGACCCATGTGCGTCAGCGCGAACACCCTCGCCCCGGCGGCGTAGAACTCGTCGAGCGCCGCCTGATCCCGGCCGAGGATCAGCGCGTTTTGAAAGCCGAGCAGCAGCGCCTGCTGCGACCGCGTCTGGGCGCGCTCGATGTCCGCCGCGGATCGCACGATCACGGTGTTGGCATCGCTCGCCGCTATTTCCCGGGCGGCCTCCAGTTCCTCATTGGCTTTGCTGCGCGCGGCCGCATAGCCCGCCGGGTTGCGCGGCATGGGGCCGACGGCGATCGCCATGACGACCAGGTCGACGCCGCCGGCGCGCATCTTGTCCGGTTCGACCTGTGATCGCCCGTCATCGCCCGCGTAGGGCGAGCGCTCGCCAAGCGCAATGATGTCGGCGTGTGCATCCACGACCAGCGCGCTTGCGTGCAGCGCGTCTATATCTGCGTCGCTCGCGAGCGACGGTGCCGCTTCGGTCGCGGGGCGTGATAGCGCGCAGCCCGCGAGGGTGAACGCCGCGGTCGCGGCCAGCAGGCGCGCGAAGGCAAGCCGTGGCTGTGACGTTTGCGCGGTGTGCTCTGAATTCACGTGTCGTCTCCCGGGTTGTGCCCTGTTATCAGGGCTGTTGCAGTGGCGGCGCCTGCGCCCGTCTCACTGTGCCCCGCAGTGTAAGCAGCCACAGCGATGGGCGCATGGCTTCTGCCATAATCGTCGATTATGCGGCTTGCGTTAGGCATTGATTTTGGGCGCGCTTGACCCCGACTGGGTGGGCGGTCAGCGCGCGCGCCTGCTGGAACAGCTTGCGGAGCTCGAGGCGCTGCGCGCGGCCGGCGCCGACGCTGCCGCGGCGGTAGAGCTGGATCAAAGCAAGGTCGGGCGACTGACCCGCATGGACGCCATGCAGCAGCAGGCGATGAGCCTCGCGACCCAACGCCGACGGGCGGCGCAGATCGCGGCGATTCGGCGCGCTCTCGCGCGTATTGCCGCAAACGACTACGGGCTGTGCCTCGACTGCGATGAGGCGATTGCGCCCGCGCGCCTCGAATTCGATCCGGCCGCAGAGCGCTGCATCGCTTGCGCGGAGCAAGCCGATGTCGGCTAGGTTTTCGGCGTGAGCGCGGAAAGTCACGCCTGTCACGTTTGCGACTGGCTGTTCGAACTGCCCGCACTCGCCGACGGCGAGGCCGCCTATTGCCCGCGCTGCGGGCACCACATCACGACCCGGCGCGCACGCTTCGTCGATGTCTCGCTGTCGCTGGCGCTCGCCGGACTCGTCCTGCTGCTGACGGCAACGGCCTACCCGTTCCTCGGCTTTGCGGCGTCGGGGCAGATCGCCAGCATGACGCTGCTGGATTCCGCGCTGGCGCTTTTGAAGTATCAGCAGCCCGCGCTCGGCGCGGTGGTCTTTGTGCTGATCTTTGCCGGCCCGATTTGTTTGCTGGGCGCGCTGATCGTGCTGCTCTACGCGCTGCGCCGGCGACTCCCGCTGGTCGCGCTGCCGGCGTTCGCGCGCATCGTGCATTGGCTGACGGCGTGGAACATGGTGGAGGTGTTCCTGATCGGTACGTTGGTCAGTCTCGTGAAGATCTCTTCGCTCGCGACCATTCATCTAGGCTACGCGTTCTGGGCGTTCGTGGGCTTTACGCTGTGCACGGTTGCCGCCGTTGCCTCGCTCGACCGGGTGCAGCTTTGGCGTGAGATCGACGCGGTGCTTGGGCGTTGAGCGGGCGCGCGGACAATGCCGCGACGAGCGGTTATCCCAGCGGCACGGCGGCTGCTGCCGGGCTGCAGTCCTGCGCGCGCTGCGGTCGTCTCGCGCCGGCCACGCAGGCGCGTTGCGCGCTGTGCGGCAAGCGACTGAGCCTGCGCGTCGAACACTCGCTGCAGCAAACGCTTGCGCTGCTCGTAACCAGCGTAGTGCTGTTCGTTCCGGCATACAGCCTGCCGATCATGCGGACGGTGCAGTTTGGCTCCAGCAATGACTCCACCATTCTTGGTGGCGTGCTGCTGCTTATGCATCACGGCTCATACCCGACGGCGCTCGTCATCTTTGTCGCCTCGGTCATGGTGCCGATCGCTAAGATCATCGCGTTGACCTGGCTCGTCTGGGGCGTGGCGCGCGGCAGTGCCTGGGGACCGCGGCGCAGGCAGCGCTTGTATGGCGTCGTCGAGTTTGTCGGTCGCTGGTCGATGGTCGATGTGTTCGTCGTCGCGTTGCTGGTGGCGCTCGTGCAGATCACCGGCGTGCTGACCATTCAGCCCGGCTCCGCCGCGCTGTCTTTCTGCGGCATGGTGGTGGCGACCATGCTTGCGGCCGACGCCTTTGACACGCGGCTGATCTGGGATCGGGTGGCCGACACGCCCGCCGCCAACCTCAGGACTCAGGAGGCTCGTTGACCCATGCAGACGGTTCGACACTTTCTTCGCTACGCCTGTGCGGGGACGCGGCTATGAACCAGGCAGAAGTGAACGAAGCGGAAGTTCGCCCCGCCCGGCGCTGGTCGCCGGTCTGGATCGTGCCGCTGGTCGCGCTCGCGATCGGTACCTGGACGCTTGTGCGCGCGTACCTCGATCAGGGCCCGGAGATCGAGGTGCGATTTTCTACCGCCGAGGGGCTGGTCGCAGGCGAGACCAAGGTCAAGACGCTCGAGGTCGAGGTTGGCGTGGTCGAGCAGGTGCGGCTCGCCGACGACTTCGGTTCCGTGACCGCGCTCATCAAGCTGGATCGCAAGGCGGCGCCGCTGTTGACCGAGGACGCGCAGCTCTGGGTGGTGCGGCCGCAGATCGGGGCGCAGGGAATCTCGGGCCTTTCGACCATCCTGTCCGGCGCCTACATCCAGCTAACGCCCGGCAGCGGCAGTCCTGGGGCGCGCGAGTTTCGCGGCCTTGATCAGGCGCCGGTCACACCGCCGTCGACGCCTGGCCTGCAGGTCAGACTGCTCGCCGATAACGCCGGCTCGATGAGCGTCGGCAGTCCGGTGCTCTATCGCGGCTACCGCGTCGGACGGGTGGAGAGCGTGGCGCTGGACACCGATAGCGGGCAGACACGCTACACCGCCTTCATCGATGCGCCCTATGACGAGCTGGTGCGCTCGACGACGCGGTTCTGGAACGCCAGCGGCATCAGCCTGTCCGCGTCCGTCGACGGCTTCGATGTCCGCACCGAGAGCCTGGAGTCGCTGCTGACCGGTGGCGTGACCTTCTCCATCCCCGACGGGCTCGGTCGCGGTCAGCCCGTCAGCAGCGGCGCCAACTTTTACTTCTACGACAACATCGGCGCGCTCACGGAAAACCCGCACGTCCACGCCACCCCCTACCAACTGGAATTCGAGACGTCGGTACGCGGTCTGGAAGTCGGCGCGCCGGTCGATTACCTCGGCATGCGCGTCGGGACCGTGATGTCCGTGGGCATCGATGATTTTCACGAGCTGTGGCGCGGTGGCGACGCGGGCGGTCGCATGCCCGTGGAGATACATCTGGAACCCGGCTGGCTGGGTGAGGATAGCGGCCGGGCGGCGGACGAGTTTGCGGACTCGCTGACGAGCGCGGTGCGCGACGGGCTGCGCGCGTCGCTCGCGATCGGCAACCTGCTGACTGGCAGTCTATATGTGTCGCTGGATTTTCACCCCGAGGCCGCACCCGCCGAGATCGTCACTATCGGCGGCGAGCGGCACCTGCCGACCGTCGCCTCCGGTCTGGAAGAGATCGAGGGCAAGGTCGCCGCCTTTCTCAGCAAGCTGCAGGAGCTGCCTATCGAAGCGACCCTCGACAGCGCCAGCACCGCGCTCGCGGGTATTGGCGGCGCTGCCGAAGAGGCCCGCGCGACCATCGACTCGCTAACGACGCTGCTGGGATCTCCAGGGGTCTCGGCGCTGCCGCAGGAGGTCGTCGGCACGCTGACCGACGCCCGCGATGCGCTGCGCGGGCTTGGCCCCGACGCCCCGCTGCAGCGGGAGGCGATCGGCGTGATTCGCGAACTCAAGGAGGTGCTCGCTGACGCGGACGCCGTGATTCAGACCTACGAACGGCAGCCGAACGCGTTTGTCTTCCCCGCCAGGCAGCCGATCGATCCCCAGCCGCGAGGAGCGAACAGCCCGTGACCCACCCATTGATTTCGGCTTCCCGGCGTTTCGTGTGCGGCCTGCTGGCCGCGGTTGTGGTACTCGCGCTGTACGGGTGCGCCAGCGCCAAGCCGGCGACGCGCTATTACCTGCTGAACGCGCAGCCGACGTCCGAGGTCCGCGATGCCTGCGCCGTGCGACTCGGCGCTGTCCGCCTGCCCGCGTATCTGCAGCGGAACAACATCGTGCTGCTGGCGGGCGACTACGAGATCGTGCCGGCGCTGCAGCACCGCTGGGCAGAGCCGCTGGCGGACGGCGTAGAGCGCGTGCTGCGAAGCTGCCTTGCAGCGAGCGCCGACCACGCGGCCGAACTCAACATCGAAACGCTGCACGGCGAAGAGGCCGGTGACACGGTGCTGGAAACCGAGGTCGTACTGCGCGACGACGCGGGTGCCGTGGATGCCCGCGCCGGTCTGCGCTTCGCGCTCACCCGGCGCGACGCCGGCTACGACGCGCTCGTCCGTTCGCATGCGGACGTGCTGTTGGAACTCTGCCAGGCGCTCTGTGCGTTGCCCGCTGAGTTGGCCGAGGCGCGCGCGTCCCGCGGCGATGATCCGGGCCCGATCCGGAAGCGGATTGAGCGTCGCGAGGACTAGCCGTCGGGATCTGGAAGCGCGGCGCACCCGTGGCCGTTCGCGGCTGTCGTCAGACAATCTTGGCTGTCGCCGCCTTCGCTTAACCCCTTTTTCAACGCGGCTGCGTTCCTGTCTGTGAACATCCCCGACAGGAGGCGTGCATGCCCGCTCCCCATCTTCCCTTTAAGCACAGTTCTAGCCACTGCTTTGGCCGCCGCCGCGGCTTGACGCTGCTCGGCATGGGCCTGCTGCTGGTCTTGGGCTGTCACAGCCCGCAAAGCCAGGACACGCAGGCGGGGGCGCCGCCGCCCGATGCCGCCGGCGTGTCGTCTGTCGCATCGAACGAGTCCGCGGCGACGCGCGTGGACGATGTCGCGGCTGAGACGGCGGTTCGCAGGGCCGCCTTCCAGGACAAGGCACTTGCGGCGCCCGCGCTTAGCGCGCCCCTGGGCCACTGGCACCCGGCGCCGAGCCCCGCCTATCCCCGCACAGAGCAGCGCGAACGCTATCCCGATGCCGACCCGAATCCCGTCAAGCTGGTGCGAGACGACCCGGTCTCGACGTTCTCCATCGACGTCGACAGCGCCGCCTACGCGAACGTCCGGCGCCTACTGACTGGCGGATCGCTGCCGACGCCGGACGCGGTGCGGGTGGAGGAGTTCATCAACTATTTCTCCTATGACTACCCGCAGCCTCAGGGCGATGCACCCTTCAGCGTGACCACGGAGGTCGCGCCGAGTCCCTGGAACGACGATCGTTCCCTCCTGCTCGTCGGCCTGCAGGGGCTGAGGCTTGCGCCGGGCGAGCGTAAGCCCGCCAACCTCGTGTTTCTCGTCGACGTGTCCGGTTCGATGAACGCCGCGAACAAACTGCCGCTGCTGCAGAAGTCGCTCGAGCTGCTGACTCGGGAACTGGGCGAGCGCGATCGCGTGTCGATCGTGGCCTATGCGGGCGCCGCGGGCGAGGTGCTGGCGCCGACCGCGGGCGACGAGACACGACGGATACGCGATGCGATCGCCGAACTGCGTGCCGGCGGCTCCACGAACGGTGGCGCGGGCATCGAGCTCGCCTATCGCCTCGCGGGCAGTCACCACGACCCGGAGGCGATCAATCGCGTGATCCTCGCCACCGACGGCGACTTCAACGTCGGCACGACCGATCAGGACGCGCTGCGGCGGCTGGTGGAGCGCAAGCGCCGCGCGGGCATCTCGCTGACGGTGCTGGGATTCGGCGCGGGCAACTACAACGATGCCCTGATGCAGGAACTCGCGCAGATCGGCGACGGCAACGCGGCCTACATCGACTCGATCGCTGAGGCCCGCAGGGTGTTGGTGGATGAATTGGGCGGCACGCTGCAGACGATCGCCAAGGACGTGAAGATCCAGGTCGAATTCAATCCTGGTGCGGTGCGCGAGTACCGGCTGCTCGGCTACGAGACCCGCATGCTGGCGCGCGAGGACTTCAACAACGATGCGGTTGATGCCGGTGACATCGGTGCGGGGCATGCCGTGACGGCGCTGTATGAACTCACGCTCAGCGGCGCGGCCAATCCGTCCATCGACGATCTTCGCTATGGCGCGGCGGATGCGAAGCGGGCGTTCGCGGGCGAAGAACTCGCCTACGTGAAGCTGCGCTACAAGGCCCCCGGGGGCGGTTCGAGTCGGCTGCTGGAGCGCGCGGTCACGCGTGACGCCGCGGCGATCAGGCTGGACGGAGCGAGTCGCAACCTGCGCTTTGCGGCCGCTGCCGCGGGATTTGCGGAGTTGCTGCGCGGCGCGCCCTATCTCGGCGACTTCGGCTATGCAGAGCTGGCGGCGCTTGCCGAGCCCGCTCGCGGACGTGATCGCAGCGGATATCGGTCCGAGTTTTTACAGCTCGTGCGCACGGCACAGTCGCTGGACGCGCTGCAGGACCCGCTCGCGTCGCGATGAGCCCAGAGACGCTGAGGTGGCTCAGAAAAGGCAAAGGCCAGACCAAAGGCAAAGGCCAGACCGCGATGGGTCTGGCCTTTGCGCGGTGCGCCGTATCAGAAGATCATTCTAAGGGTGGCACCGTAGGTCGCCGGCTGTTCGAGGAAGGTGCCCCTCGAGCCGACGCGCAGCGGCGTGTTGAACGTGACGTTCTTGGTCAGCTCATCGAAGATGTTGTTGCCCCAGACCTCGAAGGTCCAGCGCTCGTCCGCGCTGCCGATACCTACGCGCGCGTTCACCTTGATGTTGTCTTCCTGAATGTCGAATTCGAGGTTGGGCTGCGTGCTGGTGCGGCGATCGTCTTCCCAGCGGAAGTTGCTGGTCGCGAACCAGCGCAGGGCGTCGTTGATGTAGCCGTCGTAGTTCACGGAGCCGGTCACGACGTGCAGCGGTGCGTTCGTCAGGTCGGCGCCGCACAGGCTGGTGACGTTCGCGGGCGCGCTCGCCGGGGCACAGCCGTTCGGATAGCGGCTGTCGGCCAGCGTGTAGTTCAGCGTCGCCATCAGGCCCGGCGTCAAGAGCGCGGTCGTCTCGATCTCGAGTCCACGGCTCTCGGCGCTGGGGACGTTGAACGTCTGGAACTGCACGCCGGTGAACTCGAGCACCTGAAAGTCCTCGATGTCATAGTCGAACGCGGCGACGTTGACGCGCAGGCGTCGATCGAACCAGTCCGACTTCAGACCGACTTCCCAGCTATCGATCGTCTCCGAGTTGAACGCGGGGCTGGCGCCGCCGATCGCGGCAGTGGCGTCGAGGTTGAAGCCGCCGGCCTTGAAGCCGTGGGTGTAGCTCACGTACGCGCTGATGTCGTCGGTGAAGGCGTAGACCAGCTTACCGGTGTAGACCAGTTCGTCGTCCTCAAACGTATCGTCGAAGGTCACCGGCAGGATCGGAACCCCGGTGTCCGCGGGCGACGCGAACGGGAAGCACGCGAATGCGGGCACGAGGCTGGTATAGAGACCGGCGACGGCCTCGAGGCCGGTGCCGGCGGCGCCGGCGTTCAGCGCGCCGGAGTTGGCCAGCACGTTGAGGCAGGCGTCGTTCGTGCCTTCGGGCTGCGCATAGGAGCCGTCTTTCTTCTCGTCCGTCCAGCGCAGGCCGACGACCAGGTCGAGCTGCGGCGTCAGGTGGAAGCTGTTGTGCGTGAACACGGACCAGGACGTGCCCTCCTGATCGAAGATGTTGCGCGCGTAGGCGTCGTCAAGATTGGCGCCGCCCGCAAACGCAGCAGTCGGCGACGTCGCGGCCAGTACGTCTCCGAAGGTGCCGCCGGTAGCCAGCGGGACGCCACCAAGCAGTGCCGCCGGACCTTCCAGCATGTTGGCGGTTGCCAGGCCGAAGAACACCTGCGCGTCGATGAACGCCGCGAGATCGGAGCTCAGCCCCAGTCCCTGCACTTCGCGGATCTCTTCGTCGGAATAGTAAGCGCCCACCAGCCAGCTGACGCGCTCGGTCTCGCCGGCGATGCGCAGCTCTTGTGTGAACGTCTTCAGGCGGTCGAAGGTCTCGGTGCCGTTCGCCTCTTCCGGCGACACGGCGTACAGATTCAGACCGACGAAGTCGGACTGCACCGAACCCGCGTCAAAGTCGCGATAGGACGCGATATACGTGAGCGTTGCGCTGTCGCTGAGGTCCCAGTTCGCCTCGATCGACAGGCCCCACTGTTCGCTGTCGTTGAAAAAACCTTCGGCGTTGGAGTTGCGGCCATTGAAGCCTTCGTCGCCGAACGACAGCACGCCGCCGTCGGGGCGCAGGCCCGCGCGCGCGTAGCCGTTGGTGGCGGCTGCGAGGCCCTGGCTGAGAATCGCCGCGTCGCAGCATTCTTCGTCGGTTTCGGAGTAGTCCGCGATGACCCGAAACGACAGCGTGTCGGTCGGATCGAACGCGAGCTGGCCGCGCAGCATCCAGCGGTCGCGCGTATAGGATTCGGAATCGTTGATTTCGCTGCGAACGTAGCCGTTGCGATTGCGAACCGCGCCGGTCAGTCGGTACGCGACATTATCTGCGAGCGGACCGGATGCGCCGGCCTGAAAATTGGTCAGACCGAAATTACCGGCGGTCGCGTTGAAGAAGTATTCGCTTTCTTCAAAGTTCGGTCCCTTGGTGCGCACATTCAGCGCGCCCGCGCTGGTGTTGCGACCGAACAGCGTGCCCTGCGGTCCGCGCAGGACTTCGATGGACTCGATGTCCGCGAGGTCCGACAGTGCAACGCCCGGCCGGCTGAGGTACACGCCGTCGAGGAACACGCCCACGGCACTTTCCAAACCGATGTTGTTGCCGGTTGTACCCACGCCGCGAATGCGCAGAGTCGTGCCCTGGGATTCGGTCTGCGAGCTGTTCATGTTGAAGCTGCCAGCCACTGTCGACAGATCGCGCAGATCGAACACGCCGGCTCGATCCAGCGTCTCGGCGCTCAGCGCGGTTACCGCGAGCGGCACGTCCTGAGCAGATTCTTCCCGCTTGGTGGCGGTGACAATGACTTCTTCGATGACGACCTGTCGCTCTTCGGCGGCATTGGCGTCTGCCGCGTAGAACGCGGCGGGGACAATGGTGCTCAGTGCAACGCACAGTGCGAAGCAAAGGCTGGGTTTAAGGCGGTCTCTATTTTTTTCTAACACTAACTGCATACCTGAAAGCTCTCCCTGTCAGGCTGGTTGGAGGGGTGGCGGAACATACCGGTACGATCGACAATGTTCCAGCGCCAATTGGACACGCCGCGCGCGTATTCGTTCGGCGCTTCGGCGGCAATGCGCTGGAAGCCCCATTTCGGTGCAAGTCGATGCAGGCGCGGAGCGGGAAGAAGTTGAACTTCATTTAAAATTCTGTGGATGCAAGCGATCGAAGCCGACGACGATGAACTCATGGCTCGCTATGTGTCGGGCGATGCGGCGGCGTTTGACGCACTCTACGGGCGCTACAAGGATCGCACCTGGCGTTACTTTCTTCGCCAGCTCGGTGAAGAGCGGGCGCGCGACGCTCAGCAGGATGCCTGGCTGAAGATTGTGGATCGACGCGCGCAGTATCGGCCACAGGGTCGTTTCGCCGCCTATTTGTTCAGCGTTGCGCGCAGCGTTCTGGTGGATGCTCAGCGTAAGACAATGACGTTGGTCGAGCAGACGCTCGATACTGACGAGTTGCCGGCTGCGGGCGCTGGTGAACCGAGGCGCGCCGCACGTCTGGAGCGCCTCGCGGCGGCGATCTCTGCGGCGCTCGGCCGTCTACCGATCGACCAGCGCGATGCGTTTGTCATGCAGCAGGAAGCCGGGTTGAGCTATGCAGACATTGCCACTGCAACCGGGGCCTCCGTGGAAACCGTGAAGAGCCGTCTGCGCTACGCGCGGGGGAAACTCGCGGACGCGCTCGCGCAGGAGATGCACGATGTCGAGTTCTGATCGCCTGGATGATCTCTACGGGCAGCTGCCGAATGCGCAGTCACCTGCGGACATCGATGACGCCATTCGCGCGGCGGCTCGCGATGCGGCGGCTCGCGAAGCAGCGCCGCGATGGTCCCGCCCCTGGAGCGTTGGGCTTGCGACAGCCGCCGCGCTGGTGCTTGCCGTTGGCATCACGCTGCGCCTGCCGGATAGCGCGCGGGATGTCTCGCCCGGACCTTCGCACGACGTCGCCGCGCCAACGCCGAGCGCAGGTCGCGAGGTCGAAGTCACGGAGGCGGCGCAGGTGTCCGCTTTCGCGGCGCCCGACGCGGGTCCGCCAAACGGGCAGATTACCTTCGATGCCGCGACGACCGAGCTAGCGGACTCAGCGACCGCTCGATCGCCGGCTGCGGCGTTGCCGGAAAGGTCCGCTTTGGCACAGCGCCCCGAGGCGCCCGTCAGCACCGAGTCGCTGACGGCGCCGCCCGAAGCCGAGGCCATTGACGCGTACAACGCGGATACCCGCAGCGAGGTGGGCGATGCCGCGAGCGAAGAACTCGCGCGCGGCGCTGCGGCGCCCGTCGCCGCACCCGCCGCCGTGCCGGAGCCGCTCGTGCCGCCGCGGCCGATTCTGCAATCGACACCATCGACTGGGGAGCCCGCGGCAGCCGACCCCGAGATCGCAGCGGACGCACCCGACGCCCCCGAAAGTCGCCGACGCTCTGGTCTGTTCGGTCGGCTGATGAGTAGTCGTCGAAAGGCGGGCGTACAAACCGTCGCCGACCCTGCGGGGAGCGAGCTGCCGCTGGACTGTGAACCCGGCCAACCGCCGGTGCGAGCGATCTGCACGTTTGCGCTCCCGGACATGGGATCACGCGCGGTCGATACGCGTGCCGCGGGCGATTATCGGGTCGGGACTGAGGGTGCGCCGGATGCAGGCTTCAAGCCGGCACCGCGAGCGGATGGCCGGCGACAGGGCTATCGCGTCGTGCCCGTCGACGGCCTCGATTGTGATGATCCTTACGAGTTCGAGGGACCCGCGACGATTCGATTCGAGTCAACGCTCGGGGAAGAAACGGATCGCGCTGCGACAGACGCTCTACCTATCCTGCGCTGGCGCCAGGACGGGGCGATCGTTGCGCTGAGCTGTGCGGGAGGCGACTGGCTACTCGATGCGGGTCCGGCGTTACCCTGACCGCGCTCACGGCCGTACTTCGCGCAGCAGGACGGCGTTTCGTTGAACAAAGAGATGAGCACGGTCGCAGCTAGGGATCGCTGCTCTTGGTACTCGCGCTGAGGGCAACTCTGGTTGGCGCCTGCCGGCGAGGCGAGATGTTCTTGGATGTGCCGTTGGCGCGGCAATTGCGCGACGATAGAAGACTACGCTGCGCGAAGAGATAGAAAGCGGACCGGGCATCGCCGTCGGCGATGCCCGGCGACGCGCTTAGCTGGACTGAGCGACCATGACGGGCTTGTCCATGCCGTTGCGCTGCGCGAACTGCGTCAGGCGATCGTTGGCAACGTTCGCTACCAGCTCGCTCGTGACGTCACGACGGCACACGGATACGACCTTCAGGTCGCGGCCACCGGCGCGCAGGCACGCCTTGCGAGCGCTCTTGCGAATGCGCTCGTAGACTGCGGCAACGCCTTGTTCGGTCGACAGCTCAGAAGCCTTGTACTGAACCGACGTGTCGGCATTGGCAGCGGCGGCGGTAGAAAGCAGGGCAGCGCACAGTACGCCGCGAAGCGGTAGTTTGATCATTGGTTTTTCTCTCCATTGGGGGGTTTCGCGTCGGCATTTGTGCGCTTGCGAAAACGAGAGCAATACTGGCAAAGCGCTACCGGTAGCGCCGTGACGATGATCGCGGAATGCGCGCGTCCGTTAAGAAGTTGCAACCTAAATGTGAAGTGGCCGTCGGCATTCATAGCGCTACCGGCGGAGGTGTAGTAGCGCTACTGAGCGCCTATGCCGTATCTGCGTCCCGCAGCAGGCCGCGCGCGATGACAACGTTCTGAATTTCGGTGGTGCCGTCGATGTACTGCGCTACTTTTGCGGCGGCATAGTGCCGCGCAATCGGCGTGTCTTGACGCAGCCCATTCGCGCCCAGACTCTGCAAACACTGCGCGACGCCCGCAAGCAGCGCCCGCGTGGCGAATTTTTTGGCGTGTGCGGCGGCGATGGTCGCTGGTGTGCCCGCGTCCAGCAATGCGGTCGCGTGATAGGCTAGCAGCTCTATGGCGTGCGCGTCCGTCGCGACGTCAGCGAGCTGCCACTGCATGCCCTGCTGTTCGGCCAGTGGCTTGCCGAACAGCTCGCGCTGCCGCGCTGCGTCGACGGCGTATTGGAGCGAGGCGTTTAGCATGCCGCCGCTCATGGCCGCGACGACGGCGCGCGCTAGGTCGATGCCGGACAGCGCCGCCTTAAAGCCGCCGCCCGGCGGGACCAGCAGCGCATCGTCGTCGACTTCGCAGTCGCTGAAAGTGAAGCCGCCCGTACCCATGGAGTGACAGCCGATCAACTCGTACGGTGCCGATCGTGTTACGCCGGCCTGGTCGGCAGCGACCAGAAAAGCGGCGATGCCGCTGGCGCCTGAACCCGGTTGCGTCTGTGCGTACACGGAGAGTATGTCGGCGTTTGCGGCGTTGGTTACCCAGGCCTTGCTGCCGTTCAGCCGCCAGCCGCTGGCGGTGCGCTCGGCGTGCGTTTGCAGCTTGGCGGGGTCGGACCCGCCGTTGTCCTCGGTTAGCAGGAACGCGCCGAGCGTCTTCAGTGTCTGCATCGACGGCAGTAGCCGCTGCTGGGCGGGACCGCCGTGTGTCGCGATCGCTTTCATCAGGTTGTTGTGCACCACCAGTGCGAATGCGAAGCCAAGATCGGCGCTCGCGAGCGCCGCGGCGATGCGCGCAAAAGCGGTCAAGCTCACGCCCGCGCCGCCCAGCGACGCCGGCACCAGCAGTCCGGAGAGGAACGCGGCTTCGGCGAGCCGCTCGCGCGGCTGCCGCCGTTCGATCTCCCAGCGGGCTGCGTCTGGCAGTACGCGTTCGTGGGCGAAGCGCGTCGCGCGCTCGATCAGTGCCACCTCGTCGGTGTGTGCCATGGCAGGCTCCTGCGGTTTAATGGGCGGCCTCGCCGCCTCTCGGACCAGACGCTCAAGGAGCATGCCGTGACGACGCTCGCACTGAAAGACCTGATCCCCGGCACCGTCGAGGCTTTTGGCGCACTCGACTTTGATCAGCGCCCGCACGGCCTGGCGCCGCGCCGGCTGCCGGACTGGACGCGGCTGCAGCTGCCGCAGCCGTTCGATGTGGTCGCGCGCATGCCTTCTGGCGTGCGGCTGCGATTTTCGACCGATGCCGCGCGCATCGGCATCAGCTTCCACGCCACCAAAATGGTCACGCCGCCCGAGTCGCCGTGTCGCATTGCCTTCAATCTCGAAATCGGTGGCGAGGTGCGCGGAGCCCGCTCCGACGCGGGTAATCGCATCGTCCTGAACCCGGAGTCGCCGGGAGAGTTTGAGCTCTTGCGCGGCGAACCCGACACGGTTTGGTTCGATGATCTCGGCACCGGTACCAAGCGCTGTGAGCTGTGGCTGCCTCACAACGCGTTCGTCGAGCTGCGCGATCTGCACCTGAACGACGGTGCGGCGATCTTCGGTCCCACAGCGGACGCACGGCCGCGCTGGGTGCACTACGGCAGTTCGATCAGCCACTGCATGGAGGCGGACGAGCCCGCGTACATCTGGCCCGCGGTCGCTGCCCGGCAAGCGGGATTTGCGCTGCATAGCTTTGGCTTCGGCGGTCAATGCCATCTCGATCAGTTTCTGGCGCGGGTCATTCGCGACACCCGCGCTGACGTCATCAGCCTGAAGGTCGGCATCAACGTGGTAAACGGCGACACCATGCGCGAGCGCGTCTTCGCCCCGGCGCTGCACGGCTTTCTCGACACGATTCGAGAGGCGCAGCCCGCGACGCCGATAGCGCTGATCTCACCAATTTTCTGTCCCTCCGCCGAAGACACGCCTGGTCCCACCCTGCGGAACAGCCGCGGACGTTTCGTGACGCAGCCCGGGCACGAATCGATTCGCGACGGCTGCATGAGCCTGACGCGCGTGCGCGAGCTGATCCGCGACGTCGTCGAGCGCCGGCGCGCGGCGGGCGATGCGGCGCTGTCCTATGTCGACGGTCTGACGCTCTTTGGCGCCGAGGACGCGGACGATCTGCCGGACGACCTGCACCCCAACGCAGCCGGCTACGTCCGCATGGGTGAGCGCTTCGCGCCGCTGCTCGCGGCGCTCACAGATTCGACGCGGAGCGGTGGGTGAGCGCTAATAGTTCTTGGCGGGAGCGCGCCGCGCTGCGAACGCACGGCCGGCGCCTGCTGCCCGCGCTGCTTCTGTGGATTGGCGCGGCAACCGGCGTCCAGGCCGAGACCGCCCTCGTGGCGGTGGCCACGAACTTCGCTCCGGCGCTCGATGCGCTGGCGGCGGAGTTTGCTGCGGCGACGCCGCACCGGATTCGCTCGGTGAGTGGCTCGACGGGAAAGCTCTACGCCCAGATCGAGCGCGGTGCTCCATTCGACGTGCTGCTCGCTGCCGACGCGCGCCGCCCGGCGCTGCTGGAGGCGCAGGGCCGCTTCGCCGTCGCCCAAACCCGCTTCACCTACGCCCTGGGGCGGCTTGTCCTGTGGTCTCGCGAGCCGATCGCGCCCGAGGCGAACCTCGCGGCAGAGCTGTCTGGCGCGCGGCGACTAGCGCTGGCCAATCCCCGGCTCGCGCCCTACGGGCTCGCGGCCACTCAGACGCTGGCGTCGTTGGGTCTGAGCGGTGCCCTTGCGCCCAGGCTCGTCTATGGCGAGAACGTCGGTCAGGCTCACGCGCTGGCGAGCACCGGCAACGCTTCCCACGTCCTGACCGCGCGCGCGCTGGCGCACGGCGCGAGCCTCCCGGTGCCGGTCACGCTGCACGAACCGATCCGCCAGGATGCAATCCTGCTGGCCCGCGGTGCCGCCAACCCGGCTGCCCGCGCCTGGCTTGCTTATCTGCGCGGCGCGGCCGGCCGGGCGTGCATCCGGGCACACGGCTACGATGTGCCGGAACGGTCCGAAGCGGAGCGGGTGCCGGCGGCTTGAAAAACCCGTCAGTTCGCCTAACGTCGGGGCCCAGCCCCAGCGAAATCGCCATGAACGAGCCTTTGTCCGACAAAAACGCCGTCGCCGCGGATGATCGACCGCCGCTGCCGGAGCCGGTCGAGCGATTCATCCTGCAGTGGGGCGATCTGGGCAGCATCTGGGGTGTGAATCGCACCATTGCGCAGATTCACGCGCTGCTCTACGTCGCGGACAAGCCGCTCAACGCCGAGGACATTGCGGCGACGCTGAACGTCGCGCGTTCGAACGTCAGCAACTCCTTAAAGGAGCTGCAGGGCTGGAACCTGATTCGTCGCGTGCCCATAAAGGGTGATCGGCGCGATCACTTCGAGGCCGAGACGGACCTGTGGGAGGTCGCCCTGCGCATTGCTGCCGGCCGCAAGGCGCGCGAGATCGATCCGATTCACGACGTGCTGAGCGAGTGCGCGCAGCAGGCCCGGGCGGACGACGGCGTTAGCCCGATCGCGCGCGAGCGGCTCGCGCAGATGGATAAGTTCGTGGCCGAGCTGAGCGGCTGGTACAGCGAGATGCTGACCTTGCCGCGCGGCAATATCGCATCGCTCGTGAAGCTCGGTGCCCGGGTGGCGCGAGCGTTGGGCAAGTCCTAGGGAAACTCTGAATAAGTATCGCGCGGCGGATCGGGCTCCAGGAGGGAAACGATGAGTCGAATGTCACTGTGGGTCGCGCTGGTTGCTCTCTTCCTGCCCGGGTTTGTCGCCGCGGCGGACGAACCCGCGCTGATTGAAACCTTTGTGCCGCCCAAGCGGATCAAGTTCAATCCGCCGAAGTTTCCGCATCGAGAGTACGTTCGGGGCCAGGAAGGCTGGGCGATCGTGAACTTCATGGTGGGGCCGGATGGCCGTACCTACGATGAGACCGTCGCGCGAGCCAGTGCGGCGCCTTTCGGACGCGCGGCGCTGCGTGCGACGCGCTCTGCGCGCTACGAGCCCGCCAAGTTTGACGGCCGGGACATCGACGCCAGTCAGGTGGTACGCATCACCTTCGAGATCGACGGTCAGGTGGGCGCACGGCGGCAGTTCATCGCGCATCTCAAGCGGTTTCAGCGTGCACGCGACGAAGGCGATGTTGCCGCGATGGAAGAGCAGGTTCGCTCGCTCGAGGCGAACACGAACAATCTCTACGAGAGTGCCTTTCTCAACGTGTCCCGCTACCAGATGCTGGAACGCGGCGACGATGATGTTGCGAAGCTGCAGGCGTTGAACGAAGCGACGTACATGGACAAAGGACGCGGCTTTCTGCCCGACAACTTTATGACGTCGATGCTGCTCGTGCGGCTGCAGCTGGAGCTGCGACTGAACTACATCGGCGAGGCGCGACAGTCCATCGCGACCCTACGCGAGCGGGAGCTGAGTCCCAAGCAGTCTGACTCGATCGACCGATTGGAGGCGGCCGTGAACGACTATGTCGACCGCGACGACGTGTTCAGCCACCGGCACCAGATTGATCGCGACGATCGGGCTTACATTCCATTGGAACGCAAGGCGTTCTCGATCGATCGCGTGGACGGCGACGTCGCGGAGCTGCGCCTGCACTGCTCGCGGGGCTATCGAGGCTTCATCCACAAACCCGAGACCTTGTATCGGCTGCACAACGATGAAGGCAGCTGTCTGCTGCAGGTCATCGGCACGCCCGGCTCCAGCTTTACGCTCACCGAGCACCCGGCCGGTTAGTCGCGGCGGTAGTCTCCCGCCGCCCCAGCGCGTAGGCTGCGCGCATGGTTGGTACAGCTTCGTCTTCATCGCAGGGACCGCGGTGGTCGACGCGCAGCGGGTTTCTGCTCGCCGCGATCGGTTTCGCCGTCGGGCTCGGCAACATCTGGCGGTTCCCCTACGTGCTGGGCGAAAACGGTGGCGCCGCGTTCATGCTGGTCTACGTGCTGTGCGTGCTTGCGATCGGCATTCCCGTGCTCATGTGCGAGCTGCTCCTCGGGCGCCGTGGACGCGGCAGCGCACCTGCATCGATGGCCGCCGTGGCCGCCGCCGAGGGCGTATCGCCGCGCTGGCGCGGCGTCGGCTCGCTGACGGTGCTCACGGCCTATCTCATTGATGTCGCCTATTGCGTTGTCGCAGGCTGGGTGCTGTTTTATCTCTGGCTGGCCGTGACGGGTGGCTTCAGCGTCGATGCGCAGGCGACGGCCGCGGCGTTCGATGCGCTGCAGGCGAGTCCCGGCCAGCTCATCGGCTGGACGCTGCTCGGACTGTGCTGCGTCGGTCTGATCCTGTACTGGGGCGTCGAGAACGGCATCGAGCCCGCGGTCCGCGTGCTGATGCCGCTGCTGTTCGTTCTGCTGCTGGGCCTCGCGATCTACAACGCCCTGACGCCCGGCTTCGGCGCGGCGCTCGAGTATCTGTTCACGCCCGACTTTTCCAAGGTCAGCGGACCGGTGCTGCTGGCAGCCGTTGGTCAGGCGTTTTTTTCGATCGGCGTGGCCATGGCCGGGATGATGACATTCGGCGCCTATCTGCCCGACGAGGTGGCCCTGCCGCGGAGCTCGGTGATCATCGCGCTCGCCGACACGGTGGTAGCGGTCGTCGCGGGTCTAGTGATTTTCCCCATTGTCTTTCGCCTTGGTCTGGATCCGGCGGGCGGTCCTGGACTCATATTCGAGACGCTGCCCCCGGCCTTTGCGGCCATGCCCGGTGGCCGCATCGTTGGCGCCCTGTTTTTTCTGCTGCTCGCCGTCGCCGCGGTCACTTCGCTGGTGGGCCTTATCGAGCCCATCGTTCGCTGGCTGCAGGAGCGCCTGGCGCTCGCGCGCCGCGTCGCGACGCTGGTCGCGCTCGGCGCGGTCTTTGCCGGCAGTCTAGTCAGCGTGCTGAGCTACAACCTCTGGTCGCAGGTCACGCTGTTCGGTACGGGGCTGGGAAGCGCGCTGGATTTTGTACCCAATCAGGTATTTCTGCCCCTTGGTGGTCTGCTGATCGCGCTGTTTGTGGGCTGGCGGGTCAGTGCGGATACCGCCAACGCGCAGCTGCGGCTTTCCGGCGGGGTGTTTTCCCTGTGGCGCAACCTGGTGCGCTATCTGGTGGTCCCGGCGATCGCCGTGATCCTGATTGCCGGAATCGCGGGCTAAGCGCCGCGTTTCCGTCATCTGCGAGCCTGCCGACGGTGCGGCAGGGCTCGCAGGCTGGGGTGCTTAGGCGTCGACCAGCTTGGCCTTGGGCGCGTTGCGCGCCACGCTCTTGATGCCCGCCTTGCAGGATGCCTCTGTGTCGTAGGTCTGGCTGGTGCCAACGACCTGCGAATTGCCGGCGACGAGCGTGAAGCAGTGCTTTTTGTTTTTCGTCTGCGCTACGCGAAAGCGCTTCGCGTCCGCCGAATTCTTGCGCACAGACTCGATACCGTTCTTTGCCCCCGCCTTGGATGCGTAGCCCTGGCTCGCGAGGATGATCTCGCCATTGCCGGCCTTCAAACGCCAGCGGTGCTTGCCCGCCTTGTCCTTATAGAGTTCAAACTTTCCTGCCATCGCTCTTGTCTCTTTTGCAGTTGAATTTGCCGCAGATTGATTGCGGTGCGGAGAATATAGCAGCGCTGGACAATTTGGTGGACAGCGGTCGGGACTTTGTTTCTAACGCCCGGATTGGTTCGCTGCCGGGTGGCAACCTTGATCGAGCCTGCTTATTCTGCGGCGATGTGGAGACGCATTTTTTTTCTGGCTGCGCTCGCTTGCTTGCTGGCGCCCGGTCTGGCTGTCGCCGACGATGAGGGTAGAACCGGCACGACCCTGGCGGGTGACGACGTGCGACTGCCGCTGCACGATGCCGCGCACGTCATGCTGATCAGCTTCACGCGGGCGGCGGGTAGCCAGAGCGAAGCCTGGCTGCGGGAACTCGATGACGCGGGATTCGAGGTGCCGGTCTTTCCCGTCGTGGTGCTCGCCGGCGCACCTGGCTTCGTGCGGCGCATGGTCGTGCGCGGTATTCGCGGCGATGTGCCAAAGGCGCTGCACGAGCGCTTCGTGATCGTGCATAAGCACCACGAACCGTGGCGGCGCCTGGCGGCGGATGCGGATGACGAGCAGATCCAGGTGCTGCTGGTGACCGATCCGGCGGCCGAGCCGATGATCGCCTGTTACCGCGCGCAAGGCGCCGCAACGGAAGCCGCGATCGCGGAGCTCTTGACGGCGGCCGGCTGCGACCTGGACCCGGCATGACGTCGCGCCTGCACTCGATAGCGCTGCCAGATGCCATCGTGACACCGGCGCCGGACGGCAGCGAGGTGCACGAACTCGCGCGAGACGAGCGCGCGAGCATGGCGATCTTTCGCCTGCCCGGCCACGGCGTGTCGCGTGCGGTTCGGCATCGCAGCGTCAGCGACTACTGGTTCGTGTACTCGGGCGACGGTGAGATCTGGCGTCGTCTGGGGGACGACGAGCAGAACACGCCCCTGCGACCAGGCGTTTCCCTGATCATTCCGTCGGGCACCGCGTTTCAGTTCCGCGCGGGTGCGCTCGACTTGGAGATCGTTGCCACGACCGTGCCCGGCTGGGATACGATTGATGCCGACGGCGAGGTGGAATTCGTCGCGGGTCCCTGGCAGCCCGGCTAACGGCGCCAGCGCAGCACGCTTGGCAAAGGAGGCGCGCGGCCTTGCTCAACACAGCTCTCGGCGGCATCCGCATCTGCGACTTCACCGGCCAGCTTGCCGGCGCGGGCGCGACGAAATGGTTGGCGGCGTTTGGCGCCGACGTGATACGCATCGAAGACCCCGAGCGACAGGGTCGCTGGGATATTCTGCGCGGCAACGCGCCCTTCAAAGACGAGCGTCGCGGCATCGACATGGGCGGGGCGTTCAACAATCACAACGTCGGCAAGCGCGGCATCACGCTGAACGTGCGCACCGAACGGGGTAAGGAACTCTTAGCCGAGATCATCAAGCGCTGTGATGCGGTGACCGAGAACTTCGCCGCCGGCGTGCTCGAGCGCTGGGGCTTTGGCTATGAGCGGCTGAAGGCGCTGAAACCCGACATCGTCTACGTGTCCAACTGCGGCTTCGGCCACACCGGGCCCTACGCCGCTTTCAAGACCTGGGGGCCGATCGTGCAGGCCGTGTCCGGACTGACCCACACTTCTGCGCTGCCCGACCAACCGCCCGCCGGCTGGGGCTATTCCTACATGGACCACACCGGCGGCTACTACATGGCCATGGCCATCATGCTGGCGCTGTTGCATCGGCGCCGCACCGGCGAGGGACAGTGGGTTGATCTGGCGTGCACCGAGAGCGCGCTGACGCTGCACGGTCCCGCGCTGTTGAATCACGTCGTCAACGGACGCGGCACGCGGTCCGAGGGCGGACTCAACAGCAACCGCAGCCAGTGGCAGCCGATGGCACCGCACGGCATCTATCCTTGCGCTGGCGAGGACGACTGGATCGCGCTTGCGTGTCGCGACGATGACGACTGGCAGCTGCTCGTCTCGCTGATCGGAGCGGAAGCGGCGCGCGCGGACTGGCGCGCCAGCGCCGGGCGCGTCGCCGATCAGGACGCACTCGATGCGCTCATCGGCGGTTGGTGCGCGCAGCAGGACAAGTTCGATCTGCAGGCCCGGCTGCGGGCGCTGCCGATCCCCGTTGCCGCCGTGATGAAGCCGGCCGAACGCATCGACGGCGAGCATGCGGTCGGGGGCGATGCGCTCTGGCCTACCGTCACCCACAGCGCTATGGGCGAGGTGCGCGTAGACGGCCAGCCGGTGCGCTTTTCGAAGACCGATTGGTCTTACGAGCGCGCGGGACCCTGCCTGGGCGAGCATACGGAGGCGGTTCTGGGTGAGCTGCTTGGCCTGTCCGCGGCGGACGTCGCGAACCTGCGCGACGAGGGCGTGGTATGACCGCGCTGCGAGGCGTACGCGTTGTGGAACTCGCGCGACCGCGGATCGCTTTCGCGGGCAAACTGCTCGCGGACATGGGGGCGGACGTGGTGCTCGTCGAACCCCCCGGCGGCTGTCCGTCGCGCGGCTACCCGCCGTTCGTCGATGACGAACCTGGCACGGACCGCAGCCTGTACTGGTGGCACTACAACACCAGTAAGCGCGCTCTGGTGCTCGATCTCGACGCGGCCGACGACCTGGCCGCGTTTCTGCGCCTTGTCGATCGTGCCGACGTGCTGCTGGAATCCGAGCCGACGACGCGGCTCGCGCAGCTTGGCGTGGATCGCGGCGCGCTGCGCGCGCGCAACGAAAACCTGCTGCACGTTGCGGTTACCCCGTATGGGCGCGACGACCCGCGCAGTGACCTGCCGGAGGTCGACCTGACCATCCTCGCGGCGGGCGGCCCGCCCTGGAGCTGCGGCTATGACGATCACGACCTGCCGCCCGTTCGCGGCTGGGGTAATCAGGGTTATCACACGGCGTGCCACTTTGCTCTCATGAGCATCCTGACGGGTCTGCTGGGCCGCGACAGCGGCGGGCAGTTCATCGACGTGAGCATGGCCGCGGCCTGCTCTGTCACGACGGAAGCCGCGAGCTACACGCATCTGGTTGCGGGGGAAACGGTGCAACGTCAAACCGGGCGGCACGCGGCGGTGGCCCCGACTGGCGAGACCCAGATGCGCTGCGGCGACGGTCGCTACGCGAATACGGGCGTGCCGCCGCGGCGTCCCGAGGAGTTTGCCCGGCTGCTGGCGTGGCTGCGCGAGTCGGGACTGGAGGCCGAGCTGCCCGAGGCCGTCTTCGTCGAGATGGGCGCTAACTGGGAAGGCCCGTTCGACCTGAGCCTGCTGGGCAAGGACGACACCATCACCGCCATCTTCGGCGCCGGGCGCGACGCCATGCGCCTGCTCGCGAGCCGCAGCAGCGCGCAGGCCTTCTTCGTCGGCTGTCAGCGTGCCGGCCTCGCGGCCGGTCCGGTGAACGCACCGGAAGAGGCGTTCGAGGACGAGCACTTCATCGCGCGGGGATTTCAGGTGCCGGTCGAGCATGCCGAACTTGGGCGCACGCTGCGCTATCCGGGCGCGCCCTATCTGTTGCCCGCCAGCCCGTGGGCGATCAGTCGCCGCGCGCCGACTCTCGACGAACACCGCGAAGAGATTCTGGCGGAACTGCTGCAACCCTGATCAGCGCCGCACTCCGCGGTGTTCGGCTTGCTTCAGTTAGGCGATTTGCTCGCCGTCCACAAAGGTTGCCCTGACCAGATCGGCGTGCAGGCGCTCGCGGGCCACGCGCCACGGTTCGTGCAGCAAACACAGGTCTGCGGAGCCGCCGATGCGAAGTTCTTTTGGCGTGCCTGGGGCAGTAGGGTCGCCCAGATAGGCTCGCAGGGCGGTCTCGGGACTGACCGCTTCCTCCCGGCCTAACGTCTCGCCCGAGCTGGTCAGCCGCGTGACTGCCGCGCGCATGCCAAGCCACGGATCGAGCGACCCATAGGGCGCATCGGATGCGAAGGCGAGCGCGGTCCCCTGGGCCGCATGGCTGGCGGCGCGATAAAGCTGCGCGAGCTGTTCGGGTTCGTGGCTGCGTCTGTAGCGATCGCCGCGGTCGTGGATGAGTACCGGCTGCGTCACCACCGTCAGCTCGCGTTCGGCGATGGCGTCGAGCTGCGGCAGCGGCAGCCGCGAGGCATGTTCCAGCCGATCGCCGGTCAGCACGCCGGCGCCGTCCAGCGCGGCCAGCGCGAACGTCGTCTCTGTCGGCGTGACGCAGTGAAAGGCGGCGCGGCGTCCTGCGTCGCGCGCGGCGCGCAGCCGCTCGATCAGGACGTCGAGTTCCGGCAGCGCGGCCTCGTCCAGCAGCACCTTAAGCTCGCCGCTTGCGAGCATTGGCGTATCGAAGGCCAACAGCGCCTCGTTGCCCATCAGGCGCAGACGCTGGCGCAGCTCGCCGCTGGCCTGGCGGGCGGCGAACAGTCTCGCCGTGTCCGCATCGTTGTCGGGCGACGCATCGGTGAGCGCAGTGACGCCGAAGCGGGCGAGCGCATGTGACAGGTCGGCGAGCGAAGGCGGGGTCGCGGCCAGCGCCGCGCGCAGCCAGCCGTCGAGCCGGAACAGCCGGCCGCTCGGTTTCCCGTCGCGATCGCGTTCGACGCCGGGGTCGTCCAGCGCGTCGACGTTCAGCAGCGCGAGCGCGGCGCCGTTGAGAAACCACATCTTGCCGCTCGCGTGCTGAATGCGCAGCGGTCGCTGCGGCAGCCACTCGTCGAGACGTCGGCGATCGAGCGGGCCGGCCCGGCGGTCCTCATAGCCGGTGCCGCGCAGCCAGTCCCCGCCGGGCGCCGCGCGCAGTCGGTCAGCCAGGCCGGCCTCGTCGAGGTTGCGTTCGGGGCTGCAGTCGATCGACTTTAGCGCGGCCGCGCTGGCGAACAGGTGCAGGTGGTGATCGCTCAGGCCCGGCAGCAGCAGCCCGCCCCGTGCATCCAGCAGCCGAGCGTCGTGCGCCTCGATCGAAGCGCCCAGGGCGCGAATGCGGCCGTGCTCGATCAACGCATCCGCGCTTCGCGTTGTCGCGGTCGCGGTGTCGAGTATTTCGGCGTTTTTGATGAGTAGCTTCAATCGAGAGTGCTGTGTATAGGCCGTGCGTTGAGTGTCCTGTGCCTCGGGTGCATACTCAAGCTGGGC
This sequence comes from Pseudomonadota bacterium, assembly GCA_039029135.1. Lineage (GTDB taxonomy): Bacteria > Pseudomonadota > Gammaproteobacteria > Pseudomonadales > Azotimanducaceae > JALZVT01. The sequence goes on from JBCCGT010000037.1 coordinate 38,123, forward strand.
GTGACCCGCGCCACCCCCCTCCATTGGGAAAGCACGCAACGTGTCGGGCTTATCGCCGATTGATTGCAAACCGATCGGCGGCACTGAATCGCTGGCCTACCGCTCAATAGCAAACGAGTCGGTAGCTCACGAGTCTGCAAAGGGCAAAAGGCAAAAGGCAAAAGGAGGGAATGCTGACAGACCAAACTGAGAGGAACCTCAACATGCGGTTATCAGCACCCATCTTTCGACTCAAGCGGCGCGCACGTCTGCTCGCCCGCGACCAACACATCTCCCTGTCTGCGGCGCTCGACCGAATTGCGCGCGCCGAGGGCTTTAATTCCTGGAGTCTGCTCGCTGCCCGGCTGACGCAGGCCGAACCCGCAGAGAAGCTGCTGGCCGCGCTAGCACCGGGCGAGCTGTTGCTGCTCGGCGCTCGACCGGGTCACGGCAAGACGCAGCTCGCCTTCGGGCTGCTGCTGGCAGCGATGACGGCGGGGCGGGGCGGCTGGTTGTTCAGCGTGGACTGCGCAGAGTCTCACGTCCTTGACCTATTCGCGGCGCACGACGCGACGCCGGAGCGGTTCGGCCCGCAGTTTCACTTCGATCCCAGCGAGTCGATGTCGGCCGCCAGCGTGCGCACCGGAATCGAAGGCGCGCTCGCCGGTGATGTGGTGGTCATCGACTTTCTGCAGGCGCTCGATTATAGGCGTGACAAGCCGCCGCTCGAACGCCAGTTGCCCGAGTTTCGCGCCCTGGCGCGGGAGCGAGGCGTGATCGTTGTTCTGATCTCACAGGTCGTGCGCGAGTTCGAACAGTCCGGACTGCGCTGTCCGCGGATCGAACACGTGCGGCGCAACAACCCGTTCGAGCTCGGCGCGATCGACAAGGCGTGTTTTCTTCACGACGGCGTGCTCGAGCTGACGTCGATCGCGGTGTGAACACCGACTGCTGCATCGTCGGTGGCGGGCCGGCAGGCATGATGCTCGGCCTGCTCCTGGCTCGCACCGGGGTGCGCGTCGTCGTCTGCGAGGCGCAACGGGATTTCGATCGCGACTTTCGCGGCGACACGGTGCATGCGTCGACGCTTGAGGTTCTGGATCAGCTCGGACTGGCGCAGCGAGCCCTGGCGCTGCCCCACACGAAGCTGCGCATGCTCGAGCTGCACACCGCGACTCGGGCGTTGCGTCTGTTGGATCTGTCGCTGTTGCCGTCGCGCTTCCGCTATGTCGCCGTGATGCCGCAGGCTCGCTTTCTGCAGTTTCTGTGCGACGAGGCGAGCCGCTATCCCAATTTCGAGTGCCGCTTCGGCTGCGGGGTTGTCGATCTGCTGCGAGACGACGAGCGCAGCGATCGAATCACCGGAGTGAAACTACGTCAGGACGGTGAGGAGAGTCGGCTCGATGCCAGATTAGTGGTCGCTGCGGACGGTCGCTTCTCCCGCCTGCGGAAGCTCGCGGGCGGGACGGCCGACAGTCTCGGCGCGCCGATGGACGTCGCGTGGTTTCGCCTGCCTCGCAAGACGGGCGACGGCTACGAGGGCGGCGGATTTTTCGTCGGTGCGGGACAGATGCTAGTCGTGCTTGGGCGCAGCGACACCTGGCAGTGCGGCTACGTGTTCCCCAAAGGAGGTTTTGCTGAGCTGAAGAAGGCGGGCATAGAGGCGCTGCGGGCTGCCATTCGCGGGGTCGCGCCCTGGCTGGGCGAACGCGTACAGGCGATCGAAGATTTTCACGACGTACATCTGCTTAACGTGCGCGGCGATCGCCTGCAACAGTGGTATCTCGACGGCCTGCTCTTCATCGGCGATGCGGCTCACGTGATGACCCCCGTGGGCGGCGTCGGTATCAACGTTGCAATCGGCGACGCCGTAGAGACGGCGAACGTGCTCGCCCGGCCGGACAATCCCTGGCTCGCCCACGCGCGACCGACGTTGGCGCAGCTCGCCGAGATCCAGCGTCGGCGCATGTTGCCGACGCGCATCATTCAGGCCGTGCAGTCGAACGTCCAGCGCGTCATTGTGTCTCGCGCGCTGGCCGACGGCGAGTTCGAGCTGCCGGCGTTCGCCCGGCTGGTACTCGCGACACCTGGGCTACGGCGCTTGCCGCTGCGCATCATGGGTCTGGGTCTGCCGCGCGCGCGACTGCGCGCCTGATCGCGCTAATGCGGCGACTGAAGGGTGCCGCGGCAGGCGTCGGGTGGAACCTGTGCGCGCGCCGAATAGCGATCGACGTCGCAGTTCTCGCACATCGGGCCGGCGGTTCTGGTCCCGCCGACTAGGCTTTGTGCGATCCCTCGTTTGATCTCACCCGATGTCGAAATCGCCGGGCCTTGTGCTACTCGTACTGTTGCTGCACCTCGCATCGCCGCGGGCGGATGCGGATGACGCCGCGGCGTCCGGCACCGGCGGCTGGCAGACGATCCGTATCGGCGAGACCCACTACAATCCAAAGCACCACACGCTGGCGCGGCTCACCGGCGCCTACTTCGAACTGGCCAATCTGCGACGCTTCATAGAAAACGAGGAGCTGACCGAGGCCGTCGATCTGGTCGCCGAGATGCAGCGCAGGCTGGATGCCGTTGGCTTCCGGATGCAGACCAAGGACCAGATGGAGGCCGACCCTGCGCAGGCGCAGTTCGATATCTGGCCTAGCGCGAAACCGGATTGCTGCACGGTTGGGTTTTGGGCCAACCTCACCCAGGCCGCCCGCGTGACGTCTAATCCGGCCTACAAGTTTCGGCTTGGCACCTGGGGCGGCGGCGGCAACTTTCAGACCACGGCCCCCGAGAGCTGCCCCAACAAGGGCCTGTGGCTAGCCGAAGAGCTGCTGGCCATTATCGATGCGTTCGCCGCCGACTATGAAAAGGCCCGCCGCGAGCTGCACGTCGCCCCGGCAATCGTCGCACCCGAGCGCGAAGGCATGGACTGCGATACGCAGCGCTGTCCGCGGCCGGTGTGGACGCCGCTGAGCTAGTCCGAGTGTTCCTGCTGCTGGCGTTCCTCGAGCAATCCCTTGAGCAACCCGACACACATGACGACCAGCACGATCGCGAACGGCAGACCGATAGATATCGTCAGTGCCTGCATGGAGGCCATGCCGCCGCCGACCATGAGCGCGGTGGCGACGCTGCCCGCGAGCAGACACCAGAACACCCGCTGGCGTGTAGGCGAATTGAGCTTGCCACCCGCGGTGATGGTGTCCATGACTAAAGCGCCTGAGTCGGCCGACGTGATGAGGAAGATGGCGATCAGCAGCATGCAGATGATCGACACGGCACCGCCGAACGGCAGCAGCTCCAGCATCTTGAACAGCGCCAGTTCCGACGCCGCGTTCGCGACGCCCAGGTAGCCTTCGTTGTAGACCTGCTCCAGCGCGGTGCCGCCCAGCACCGACATCCACAGCATGCCGATGAGGGTGGGGATCACCAGCACCCAGGTGATGAACTCGCGCACGGTGCGCCCGTAGCTGATGCGCGCGATGAACATGCCGACGAAGGGTGCCCAGGACACCCACCACGCCCAGTAGAGCACGGTCCAGTCGCGCACGAACGCGGTGTCCTCGCGCCCGATCCACGCGTTGAGCGCAGGCAGGTGAGTGAAGTAGTCAACGAAGGAGTTGGCGGTGATCGCCAGCAGCGCGAGGGTGGGGCCCGCGATGAGCACGTATACCCACAGCGCGGCCGCCATGCCCATGTTGATCCCGCTGAGCCGCTTAACGCCCTTGTCCAAACCGGCAACCACCGATATCAGCGCGATGCCCACGATTGCCGCGATCGCCAACACTTGGGTCCCTGTGCCTGCGGACAGTCCGAACAGATAGTCCAGCCCGCCGGTCATCTGCACGGCGCCGTAGCCGATCGAGGTGGCCAAC
>JBCCGT010000038.1:0-37790 GCA_039029135.1 Pseudomonadota bacterium
CGTGGTTCCAGATCGGTAAGACAGCTCGACTGCCTCCCGTTTGAACTCCGCAGAGAACTTCCTCCTGCGCTTTCCCATGTGACACCTCCTGAGGCCATTGTCGGCCTAAATGGATGTGTCCGAAATATCTGGGTAGAACCCCTTTTCTCGCCTTCAAGCCAAGAATCCTTTAGAGCATCTGCGTGCCTGCTTTCCGCATGACCCTTCATTTTCGGCGGTAGCTTATCCCACCAATCCAAACCTTCATCCTCCTCCAGCGTTTCTCGAATGAAGGTACGCAACTCGTTTTCAAAACAGTTCACTACCGCGTATAGCCGCGCCATTTCAAGCGCGTCATTTCTTCTAGCCACGCCAAAGGGAGAGAGCGCTTCCGCAAGAAGCTCTTTTTCGGACTGTTGCGCATCAGCTCCTATTCGAATGCCTGCGTTTTGAAATCCAGCTGCTTCAGATTCAAACATGAGTCCTCTGAAAAAGAAGTCACGGATGTCCTTTCTCTTAGTCAATTAGATGCTCTTTTAGTGATTTGAAGATCGCGTTATAGACTTCTAAGTCCTTGGTCGCCGGCAGATGAATCTGTATGTTGTAGTGCAATCCCAACAATTCCGACGGAAGCGCTCCGGTTGGTTTACTAGGCAGAGGCTCTGGAGAAAGCGAGGAATTTTCCGGAGGATTGCTCAGAACAGGTTGGGCACCTCTAGCTTCGACATCGGCCATCTCTAACAGGGCGAAGAACGTATTCGTATGCAGTTTCGCTACATTGTCGCTTGCATTGTGGTAACTCTTGAATTTTCCTTGAATTAGGTCTTTGTCAGCCTGTGTTGGCAAGGCCTTTATCAGGAATATGTCGCTGTAGGCCTCTTTTAAAGCGTCGCCCATGATTGCTTTAGATTGAGAGTGGTTTCTGTACTCATGGTATCTGAGCGTTGGTGTTCCGTCTGAAGACAAGAAACCTAGCGCTTTTAGCAGAGGTATGAATGGCCGATGGTTTTTTGACTTGTATCCCCAATCCTTCAACTGCTGCTGGGTGAACTTATCAGGCGCTTGAGCATCTCGAATCCGTCCAAAAAAATCGTTGAACATGCTGTAAGCTTGCGTATAGCTTTTCGGTAATCCCATTTACCTTGATATCCTTGTGTTCACTTCCATCTTTAGGCTGAGCAAACGCACGACAGCGCTTCGCCAGCATACTATTCCTGCAAGCTGCTGAAGATGGCTATCGTTGCCGCTTAACAACAGAGTTCGGCAGCGCTTTCGGCTTGGGGCAGCCAAACGAATTCAAAGCGCTAGCGCCCGCTGCAACGAAACCCTAGGCGGCACTGATCTCAGCCCCAAGAATTTCCCTTCGAGTCCTCTTTACTATCGAAACGAGATCGGTCCTATGCTAACCAGTTTCGTTGCAAGATTTACCGGATCGTATTGCAACTCGATGCCTAACAATTCGATCGAAAAAGCGGCATCAGTCTTCGGCAACCCGGCTCCTCCTGAATGAGACAACTTAAGCGAACATACTTGCGATTGCGCAGGATTCCCATCGCATTTAAGCGATACCACAATCTGTTGTGATGGATTCAGTTTGTTCGCGCTTAGTGACAATTCGCGTTCCGTCCAGGAGACTACAGCACTCTTCGGACGAACGTCGCACTCCTCGATCAGGGTAGTTGTCTCTAGGTTCAACACGATGTTCTCAGTCGCAGCGTTGCCACGGCTGGTAATCGTCAGTACGACAGGCGAGTGTGTTATGCCACACAAGAACTCAGCAGGGACGCCGAAATCCGCAAGTTCAGTAAGCTCATAAGTGAGCTTGGATACTTTTCTTGTGCTCATGTGGGAGTAGACTGCCCAAATCAAAGCAAGCGCGGCTATTCCCGCAGACACTAAGGCAACAGTATTCGGATTCTCGAACTCCATGTTTCTGCGGCTCCGTCCGCCAATTATTGTCAAGCGTTGTACGATTGGTAGCAGCCAATGTTTGGATTCAATCTACCAAATGCTGGGCTTCCCGGGCTTGCCGCCCACCAAAAGGTCGACTGACATCTACGGGCCAAAACTCCCACGCAAAACCACCGGCGATAACATCATTCGTTCGCTACGCTTTCCAGGCATTCATGCCCTTGTCACGCCCGTCTGCGTAATCCTTCATGCGTAAAGAAAAACCGCTCCAACCATTGCAGTGTCACGCAGTCGAACAACTACCCACCCTTAAACGCCGCCAACGCCCTCTCCCGCGCCAGCCGATGCTCCACAATCGGCTGCGGATATCCCGGCGTCAACGACCCTGCCCCACCCTGCACTTCCGCATCAGCCAGCTCCGGCACATAGCTACGAATGTAAACACCACTGCGATCGCACTTCTTCGCCTGACTCTCCGGATTGAAAATCCGAAAGTACGGCGCCGCATCGGTACCGGTCGACGCACTCCACTGCCAGCCCCCATTGTTGGCCGCGAAATCGCCGTCCACAAGATGCTGCATGAAGAACGCCTCGCCCTGCCGCCAGTCGATCAGCAGGTGCTTCGACAGGAACATGGCCGTCACCATGCGCACCCGGTTGTGCATCCAGCCGGTCTGTACGAGCTGACGCATCCCGGCATCCACCAATGGATAGCCTGTGTGCCCCTCGCACCAGGCCGCAAACTCGTCCGGCGCGTCGCGCCAGGGGATGCAGTCTGTGTCCCGCTTGAAGGGCAGGCCGCGCGAGACGTGCGGGAACTGCGCGGTGACGTGACGATAGAACTCACGCCAGATCAGCTCCGACAGCCAGGTCGCCGGGCCTTCTTCCAATCCGTTCGCGCGGTGTGTCTCACTAGCCCCGATCGCCTGCAAACACGTCCGTGGGCCGATCGCGCCGATCGACAGATAAGGCGACAGCGAGCTGGTGCCTGGCTCGGCCGGCAGGTCGCGCTGCGCGTTGTAGTCCATCACCGGCCCACGACAAAAAGCGCGCAGGCGTTTGCGGGCCTCTGCGGTGCCGCCCGGCCATAGATCCGCAAGCACCGCATCGCTCACCCCATCGATCTTCTTGGGCAGCGCCTTCTCCGCGACCTGCGGCGCCTGCGGCTGCCGCCTGGGCTTTGCGATCGGCTTCGCCGCGGACTCGGTCAACAATCCTAGCCAGCGTCGCTTGAACGGCGTGAACACCCCGTAGGGCGCGCCCTTCTCGGTCAGCACCGTGCCCGGCGGGTGGACGACGCTGCCGTGAAAACCGTGCACCGCAACGCCCAATCCATCCATCTCGCCCATGACCGCGCGATCACGCCGCGCCTCGTTCCACGGGTATTCGTGGTTCAGGTACAGCGCGTCGATCTTATTGCGGGCCACGAACCGACCGAGCGTTTCGGGAACGTCCGCGAAGCGTTCGGCGTTTAGGACCGTGAGCGGTACGTTCAACGCAGTCAGCTCTGCCTGCAGCGACTGCAGACAGCGCAAGAGAAAAGAGAGGCGATTGTCGCCGACGTCGTGCTCCCGCCACTGCGCCGGCGACAGCACGAAACAGGCGGCCGTCGGGCCGGCGCGCATCGCCGTACTCAGGGCGGGGTTGTCCTCAACCCGCAGGTCGTTTCTGAACCAGACCAGTTGGGTCATGCTTCGGTCCGCAGCGTCACAGGGCGCATGATGAAACCACAGGGCACGGCCGCCCGCAGCCTGACGTCCTTACCCGTCCGGGTTTGTCGAACTCGTCGCCGCTATGCCGTGGCGCAGAGTGCGGAACGAGCAAGCAATCGCATCGATACAGGTGTAAACAGCAGATCGCGCACTGCGCCCCGCCGAACCATCACCACCGAATCTCAAATCGCGCTACAGTCGTACCGCGAGTCCGGGGGAAGTACACATGACCAATTCGAACATCACGGCGCAGGACGTCAAGAACTTCGAGTTGCTCCTCAACGAGAAGATGATTCCCTATCGCAACGTGCCGACGGGTACGCCGAAAAGCGTCCAGGAATTGCAGGATCTGGGTGAACGCTACTTCCCCAACAGCCCCTACCGATTGTTTCAGGCGGAGTCGATCTACGACTGGACGACGTCAGATTTCGTGCGGTTCAACCTGTTTACACAGTTTGTGTACACAGGACTGCCGAACCTTCCGCTCGACGTCGACCGCATCACCGCGCTGATCTGGGACTGCTACTACCCGCCCAGCTACTTCGCGACCGACGCCGATTTCATGCACATGTTCGGTCTGCCGCCGGTGCAGTCGCTGCAGGAGCTGCGTGAGATGATGACGCCGGCCTACGCCAACATCCTGCGCCCGCTGGTGATTTCTGAATTCAAGGTGTTTACCCAGGCCGTGCTGGATCTGCCGCCGATCTCTACGCGGGACCACCCCATGCTGTACCGCGGCGCGATGCCTATGGCGGTGCGCAAGGGGACCTCGACCCGCGATCGGTTCGGGGCCCAGATGCTGGAGTTCTCGGGCAACACGATGGCCGCTGCGCCGCTCGAGATTCCGCTGGAAGAGGCCCGCGTCGAGCTGTTCTATCCCGGCGCGACCTTCCGGCCCAAGACCTGCTGGAGCTTCAGCGACTCTGTAGCCGGCGCGCGGATCTGGCAGCAGGGCATCATCGTGCGGGCGAAGCCGCCGCCGGGGGCGGCGTACTGGCCGGCCGGGGCAGACATCACGCCCTTCTCGCTCAACCCCGGTACAACGGAGTTCAATTTCCCGCTGCAGATGAAGTATCGCGTGGAGCGCAACGCCTGGACGACCATCAACAACCAGAAGGTGCTGGTGCTGGACGTGATCATGGAGGGCCTCGACTGGAGCGATCTAGACTGGTGACGCATTCCCAGGCCAACCGGTCGCGCATTGACGACGCCCAGTCGCGGTCACAATCCAACTCTCCACAAACCAACAGCCCCCGGAGGAAACAACCATGACACCGCTGAATCTCGAAGTGCTCGCCCCGGCCGCCCTGCTGATTGCCTGGTCGCTGGTAATGATGTTCTGGACCGTGGCCAAGCGCTTTCCGGCGTTCGGCAAGGCGGGCATCGATCTGGGGTCCGAACCCGGCGGCCGCTACGTGGACGCCGAGTCCCAGATGCCCGCGCGCGTGAACTGGGTGGGGCACAACGCCAATCACCTGATGGAACAGCCGACCATCTTCTACGCCGTGGTCGGGGTGCTGGCGCTGACCACCGAGCCGGGAACCGGCGCGCTCTGGGCCTGGGGCTATCTCGCCTTACGGGTGCTTCACAGCCTGTGGCAAAGCCTGGTGAACACCGTGCCGGTTCGCTTCGTAATCTTCGCGCTGTCGAACGTCTGCCTGATCGTGCTGTGCTATCACGCCGTGCGCGCCACGATCACGATCTAAGGAAAATCTGAACGCCAGCAGAGGCGTCTAACGCGGCGTTGACATGTCTCGTCCGCTCCTTACTGTGAGGGTGGAGCAAAATTGAGGCATTCACCGTGATCGAACTGACAGTGAACGGGCAGAATCGGCGTTTGGAGGTCGACCCCTCCACGCCGCTGCTGTGGGCAATTCGCGAACAACTCTCTCTCACCGGCACCCGCTTTGGCTGCGGCGTGGCGCAGTGCGGCGCCTGCACCGTGCAGCTCAACGGCACAGCCATTCGCTCGTGCGTCACGCCCATCGCGGCGGCGGCGGGCCAGGAAATCACCACCATCGAGGGACTGGCACCGTCCGAGGACGAACTGCACCCGCTGCAGAGCGCCTGGATCGAACATCAGGTGCCCCAGTGCGGCTACTGCCAGTCCGGCCAGCTCATGTCGGCCTCCGCCCTGCTGGCGCAGAACCCCAATCCCACGGACGAAGACATCGACGCCGCGATGGCCGGCAACATCTGCCGCTGCGGCATGTACGGCCGCATCAAGTCGGCGATCAAAACCGCGGCAGCCTCACAGGCGCAGACCGCCGCAACCGTCGGCTTCTTCGATCCCGCCGAGCAGGCTGGGCAGGAGGTGACCGGTGGGTAAGTGGACAAGACGCGGCTTTCTGACCACCGCCGCACTCGCGGGCGGCGGGCTGGGTATCGGCATTGCGCTGCGGCCGGGCAATCGCCTGCCGGGCCTCGCGAAGCACGTCGCCGGCGACGGCGACACCCTGCTGAACACCTGGGTCATGCTCGGTGAGGACAACGGCATCAAGGTGATCGTGCCCCACTCCGAAATGGGCCAGGGCGCGGGTACTGCGCTGGCGCAGATGCTGGCGGACGAGATGGACGCCGACTGGAATCTGGTGACCTTCGAAGAGGCTCCCGCCATCGAGGACTTCGCCAACCACTCCATGGGGCATGGCATGCTGCTGGCGGGCGCGGATCTGCCCGACATGATCGTGCCATCGGCCGACGGGCTGATGATCAAGGCCGCGCAGGCGTTGGACCTGCAGATCACGGGCGGCAGTCTGAGCGTACGCACCACAGGCGAGTACGGCATGCGCACGGCCGGCGCTGCCGTCAAACAGATGCTGAAGACCGCCGCGGCCGACGCCTGGCAGGTGTCCGCAGACGACATCACCGCGCGCAGCAGCCACCTGTATCACCAGGCCAGCGGCCGCTCGGCACCCTACGCGGAGTTCGCGACCGCCGCGGCGGACATCGCCCCGCCTGTGAAGCCCACGCTGAAGAAGCCCGACCAGTTCACCATCATGGGCACCCACGTCGAGCGTCACGACATTCCCGCCAAGGTCGACGGCAGCGCGCAGTTCGCGATGGACGTGCAGCTTCCCGGCATGCTGTACGCCACGGTCCAGCGCGCGCCGACCTTCGGCGGCGGGATCGAGCGTCTGGATGATGCGCGGGCGCGCGAGATGGCCGGCGTCGTGGACGTCATTCGACTGCCGGCCGCGGAGGGCGGCGGCATCGTCGGCGCCTACGCCGTCCCCGAATCCGTCGCGGTCGTCGCGGACAGCTACTGGACCGCGAAGAACGGACTGGCCGCGCTCGACATCACCTGGAGCCAAACCGCGCAACAGGCGCTGTCCAGCGACGACATCTTCGCGCAGTTCGCGCGCGACATCGCCGCGCGCACGGATCGTGCAAGCGATGTGGAACAGGGCGATCTCGCCGGCGCGATGAGTTCGGCGACGCTGACCGTCGAGGCGGATTACCAGGTGCCCTACCTGGCGCACTCCTGCATGGAGCCCCTGAACGCGACGGCGTCGGTCGCCGACGGTCGCTGTGAGATCTGGGTCGGCAGCCAGAACCCGCTGGGCTTTCGCGGCGAGGTCGCGAAAACGCTGGGGCTGGACGTCGACCAGGTGCAGGTGCACAACTGTCTGCTGGGCGGTGGCTTCGGCCGCAAGGCGGTCGCCGACTATGCCGTGCAGGCCGCGCAGCTATCGCAAGCAACCGGCAAACCCGTGCAGCTCATCTGGTCCCGGGAAGAGGACATTCGCCAGGACCGCTATCGCCCCGCGATCGCCAGCCAGTTTCGCGCGGCGCTGGACGAGTCGGGCGACCTGATCGGCTGGGAAAACACCTACGTCGACAAACACGAACCGGCGGAGGCGCCGCTGATTCCCTACGCCGTCGCGGCACAGGACATCGGCCACGTCGCCAGCCCCACCCACGTGCCCTTCGGCGCGTGGCGCAGCGTCGACCACTCGCAGCACGGCTTCTTTACCGAGTCGTTCATCGACGAGGTCGCGCATGCCGCGGGCGAAGACCCGTACGCGTACCGCGCCGATCGGCTGAAAGACAAGCCGCGGCATCTGGCGGTGCTGAAGAAGGCGGCCGAGGCCGCCGACTGGGGCACGCCGCTGGGCAAGGGCCGCGGTCGCGGGATCTCGCTGCAGGAGTCGTTCGGCTCGCTGGTCGCACAGGTGGTCGAGGTCACGGTGGAAAACGGTGAGACCCGGGTCGATCGCGTGGTCGCCGCGGTGGACGCCGGCTTCGCCGTGTCGCCCGACGGCCTGTCTGCGCAGATCGAATCCGGCATCGCCTACGGCCTGACCGCCGCGATGTACGGCGAGATCACCATCGAAAACGGCGCGGTCAAGCAGAGCAACTTCCACGACTATCCGGCGCTGCGCATGCCGGACGCGCCATCGATCGAGACGCACATCATCGACAGCTACGCGCCGGTCGGCGGTGCGGGCGAGCCCGGCACGCCGGGCGTCGCACCCGCGCTCGCGAACGCCGTGTTCGATGCGACCGGCGTTCGCGTACGACGGCTGCCGCTGAACCGACCCGAGGTGAAGCTGCAGATCGAGGACCGCGCCAGCGCCTAGCGTTTCTAGGGCTGGAAACGCCGCGCGCTGAGTCGCACCGGCCGCCCGCTTACAGCGGGCGGCGCAGCGTCGCGGCAGGATGCGGCTCGAGATAGAACTGCTGCAGCGCGTAGTCGGTGGCGTGCCGCTGCAGGTGATGGCGCAGCAACGTCAGCGGCGCCAGCAGCGGCAGGTCGCCGCGGCGATAGTCGTCGATGCTCGCCGCCAGCTCCTGCCGGTCGCGGCCGTCCAGCGCGTGCTTCACATAGCCCTGCAGATGCTGCAGCACGTTGGCGTTGCCGCCGCGCGACGCCGGTCGCGACACGCCGTCCATCAGCAGCGTCAGATAGCGCCCGGCCAGCGCATCGAGATCGCCCTTCAGATTACTCAGCAGCTTGCCCGCCTCGCGATACGCGCTGACGCTGTGCGCCATCAGCAGATACTTGTAGCGGCTGTGAAACGCGATCAGCCTGGCCGCCGTCAGCCCATCGGCCAGCAGCGCCTTGAAGTGCGCAAAGGCGAACACGCGGGTTACGAAATTTTCTGCCAGCAGCGGATCCTTCAGCCGCCCGCACTCTTCCAGCGGCAGCGCCGGAAACAGCTCGGCGACGCGCGCCGCATAGACGCCGCGACTCTCCGGCAGCGGAATGCCGCTGTCGGGATACACCTTGACCCGGAACAGCCCGCAGCTCGGCGAGTTCTTCATGAACACATAGCCGACGACGTCGTCTAGCTGATCGCGCACGGCGTCCGCCTGACTCGCGATGCGCTCCGTCAGGTCGCGGCGTTCGTCCGAGTTTTCGATGACGCGCGGCGCCTCGGCCGATCCCACGAGCTGCAGCGTGACGCGCGGCACGCCGAGGCCGGCCGCCATCTCCGGGCATAGTCCGCGGTAGGTGAACAGATCGTTGAAGCTCGCGTAGGGAAACGAGCTGCGTTTGTGGCCGCCGTCGAAGCGCACCTCGGCACCGGTCAGGCAGTCGCTGATCGCGATCGGCAGCGGCGGCTCGGGGCGCGCCGGTATCTCTGCACCCGGGGCGCGCGCAGGCGACGCCCCGGTCGGCTCAGGCATGGCTGGTGACGAACGACCAGAGATTGTCGGCGCCGTTGGCGACGATCTCGGCGCCCAGTCGCGCGGCCCACTCGCCTTCCGCGCCGGCGTCGTCGCGCCACGCCCACAGACGGCGGGTGAAGTGGTGCAGCCGGTGTTCCTGCGTGAAGCCCATCGCGCCGTGCGCCTGATGCGCGCTCTCGGCGCAGACACCGGCGGCCTCGCCGACGCGCACCTTCGCAACCGCCACATCCGTCCAGCGGGGCAGCGGATCGCAGCCCGCGATCGCCGCGTCCGTCGCGCGCTGCGCCGCCGCAACCTCGGCCGCCAGCACGGCCAGCGAATGCTGAATCGCCTGAAACTTCGACAGCGTGCGCCCGAACTGCTCGCGTTCGCTCGTGTAGCCAATCGCCAGTTCCAGCACGCGCTCCAGCGCGCCGCACATCTGCGCGACGCGCCCCAACGCGAGGATGTCGCCGACGCCGGTCACGGCCAGCTCGTCCGGCGCCGCGGCGCTGCCGGTCGCGAGCGGTTCGCCGGCGATGCTGTGACCCGGCTGCAGATCGAGCGCGCCGGTCGCGACGATCGCGCCGCGCTCCGCGGCGGCATCGACCAGCAGCACCTGCTCGTGCTGTTCGGGCCAGGCGACGCTAACACGCCCGTCCTGCCAGACGCCCAGACCGAGACCCGCCGCCTCCCGGCCCAGCAGAGCCTGGGCGATCAGCCGCTCGTAAAGCGGCAGCGGGGCCGCGTAGCGACCCGCCACGCGAAGTACCTCGAACAGCTCGGGCCAGGCCGTGCCGCTGTCCGGCAGGCCGATCCCGTTCAGCCCGCTCTCGACCAGTGTCGTCTCCAATGCGCTCGGGTAGCGGCCCTCTTCCGCGCCCTGCACCACCTCTGGGGGGCAGTGGTCCGCGAATATGCGTTCCGCGGTCTCGACAATCAGTTGCGATTCACTCATCAGCGCAGCCCCAGTCCGCGCGCGATCACGCCGCGCAGAATCTCGCGCGTGCCACCCCGCAGGGTAAAAGAAGGCGACAGCAGCAGCGTGTCGGTCAGCGCCGCGGTCAGGTCCGGCGAGCGCTGCACGACCGGCAGCGCCAGGCGCGCGACCTCAGGCACCAGCTTTTCATAGTTGTTGCCCAGCTCTTTCACCAGCGCCGCCTCGACCGACGGGCTGTCGCCGTTTTCCAACATGCCGGCCACCGAGATGGACATGCGTCGCAGGGTGATCAGATTGGCGACCAGTTTGCCCAGCTCCGCCTGCGCGGCCGACGAGCCGCCTTCCAGGCAGCGCGCGAGCTCCACCAGAATCCGGAACGCGGACAGAAACCGTTCGGGGCCGCTGCGCTCGTACGAGAGTTCGCTGGTGACCTGGGTCCAGCCATTGCCGGGCTCGCCCACCATGTCGTCGGGCGTGACGAAGTAGTCCTGAAACACGACCTCGTTGAAGTCTTCAGAGCCGGACATGTTGCGGATGGGCCGCACGGTGATGCCTTCATCGCGACGCAGGTCGATGATGAACTGGCTCATGCCCGCGTGGCGGTTGTCGCCGGGCGGCTCGGTGCGGACCAGCGCGATCATGTAGTGGTTGCGATGCGCGTCGGTCGACCACAGCTTGGTGCCGTTGATCGCCCAGCCACCGTCGACGGGCTTGGCCATCGTGCGCACGCTAGCGAGATCGCTGCCGGAGTTGGGCTCGCTCATGCCGATCGAGAAATAGGACTCGCCCTTGATGATGCCAGGCAGATACTTCCGCCGCTGCGCCTCGCTGCCGTAGCGCAGCAACAGCGGTCCGCTCTGCCGGTCGGCGATCCAGTGCGCCGACACGGGTGCGCCGGCCGCGAGTATCTCCTCCGTCACGACATAGCGCTCGAAGAACGTGCGCGCGGCGCCGCCGTACTCGCTGGGCCAGGTCATGCCCAGCCAGCCCTGCGCGCCGAGCGCCGCGGAGAACGCGGGATCGTGCCCCGACGTGAAGTCAGAGTTGCGCCGCCGGCCGGCGGGATAGGCTTCGCGCAGGAACTCGCGCACCTCGCCGCGCAGCGCCTCGGCCTGCTCGGGCAGCCGAATCTGCTGAAATTGCAACATGAGCTGGGATCACATCTAATCTGGGTCAGACCCAACTTAAGCGACGGCCCGACGGCAATGCAATCGGCGGGTCAGGTGCTGGCTCAATTTGGTCCGCACACGCGGAAACAGCGCGACGGAGGCGACATGGCGGATGCTCAGGGGCTTGACGCGAGAGATCCCGCAAACGGCTGGCTGGTGTTCGGCGCCTGGGCGGCGGCGATGCTGCTGGGCGTGCTGGTCATCGGCCCGCATCTGGGCGAGCGTCTGGAGGGCGTCGCAGGCGTGCCGCTGTGGCCGGTCGGGATACTGGCTGTGCTGGTGCTGGTGGCCATCGTGCTGACGATTCGCTGGGCGCTGCGCCTGCAGCGTAATGACGACGACTCCCAACCGACACCCGCTAGCGGGCGGCGCAAGTTTCTGACCGGCGGTGCCGCGCTGACCGGCGGTGCGCTCGGCGTCGCCGGCGCCACCATCGCCCGCGTCGAGGGCTGGGCCCGCGTGACCGGTCCGGCGCTCAGGGTACAGACCGAGCAGACCTCGCCTAATCCGCGCACCGACTGGCGCGATGCGACGGTTGAGAGCTATCGACCGCTGGGCAAGACGGGCCTGATGGTCTCCGACATCTCGCTCGGCTCGACGCGCCTGCACCAGAATCCGGACCCAGTCGGGCTGCTGAACGCAGCGCTCGATCGGTGCATCAACTACATCGACGCGTCCCCTGACTACGCGCCAGAGAGCGAACAGATCATCAAGGCCGCCATCAAAGGCCGCGATCGCTCGAAGCTGGTCATCGCCTCGAAGTTCTGCACGCACGAGGGTCACGTGCGCGCCGGCCACAGCGTCGATCAGTACATCGGCGCGGCGGAGGGTGCGCTGACCCGGCTCGGCACCGACTATCTGGACGTCGCCCACATTCACGCGTGCGACACGATCAACCGACTGATGGACCCGAACGTTCACGAGGCCGTCGATCGGCTGCGCGAACAGGGCAAGGTGCGCTTCATGGGCGTGTCGACCCACACGCCGGATCTGGAGCTGGTCGCCAACACGGCGATCGACAGCGGCCGCTTCGACGTGATGATGCTGGCCTACCACCACGGCGCCTGGCCGAACCTGCGCAGCATCGTGCACCGCGCCGCGCGCGAGGGCATCGGCATCGTCGCGATGAAGACGCTGAAGGGCGCGAAGCACAAGGGACTGATGGAGTTTCGCGACGAGGCAGACAGCTACACCCAGGCCGCGTTCAAGTGGGTGCTGGCGAATCCCGATGTCTCGAACCTCGTGATATCCGTGTTCGAAAATCAGCATCTGGACGAGTACCTGTACGCCAGTGGCAAGTCGCTGGAGATGCAGGACCTCGCCATCCTCGAAAAATACGACGAGCTGATCGCGGGCACCCACTGCTTCCAGCACTGCAATTCCTGCCAAAGCAGCTGCCCCGCCGGCGTGCCGATCCACGACGTCCTGCGCCATCGCATGTACTTCGAAGACTACGGCGACGAGAAGCAGGCGATGGAGGGCTATGCGAAGCTGGCCGTCAACGCGGCGGCCTGTGTCGACTGCAGCGCGCCCTGCGCCGGGGGATGTCCAGAGGGCATACCGATACAAGAGCGCACGCTGGGCGCACATAACCTGCTGACCATGGCCTGACGCAACGCCTCCACCGTGAGCATTCACCGGTAGTAAAGGGCAGCATCGTCAGAGCCAGATTTCTTTTTATCGTCAGCGTCGTCATCGGCGTATTGGCGCTGATCTTTTTCGTTTATCCGCTCGCGCGGCTCGGCGCCTGGTGGCAGTGGCCCGGCGGCGTCGTGACCGGCGTGTGCGCGTTCGGTTTCGCCTCCCAGTTCATCTCGCGCTTCGCGCTGCGCAATCCGACGCGCGCTCCCGCGCGCTTCGCGCGCCAGGCCCTGGACGGTCTGCTGGGCATCAGCCCGGTGCTGCTTGTATTGGTGCTGGCGGGCGAGGTCGTCCTGTGGACCGGCGCGCTCAGCCCGTTCTGGGTCGCCAATCTGGTGCTGCTGGGTACGCTGGCCGCGGCGCTGTACGGTGCGCTGCGCGCCCGCACGCCGGAGATCGTCGAGATCACCGTGCCGAGCAGTAAGCTGGACGCGCCGGTGCGTTTCGCGCAAATCTCCGATGTGCACATCGGTTCGCGCAGCGGCGCGTTTCTGGAGCGCGTGATGGCGCGCGTGCAGGCGGCCAAGCCCGACTTTCTCTGCATCACCGGCGACCTGGTCGACCAGGTTGGCATCACGCAAGAGCAGCTCGCGCCCATCGGCCGTTTCGATGGCGCGGTGTACTTTTCCACCGGCAATCACGAGTTCTACGAAGACCTCGACGCGATCCTGGAACGACTGACCAATCTGGGCGTGCGCGTTCTGCGCCAGGCGACCGCGCAGCAGGGCGCCATCCAGATCATCGGCGTGGACGATCACGATCATCCCGACCGGCTGCAGACGGTGCTGCCGCAGCTTCCGCTCGACGCCGACGCCTTCAAGCTGCTGATGTACCACCGCCCGACCGGTCTGGAACACGCGGCCGATCATGACATCGACCTGATGATCAGTGGCCACACCCACAACGGCCAGATCAAGCCGTTCGATGCCGCCGTGCGCCTGCAGTTCAAGTATCTGCACGGCGCGCATCGCGCGCCCAACGGCGACACGCTGCTGTACGTGAATCAGGGTACCGGCACCTGGGGGCCAACGCTGCGCCTCGGCACGCGCTGCGAGATCACCGTGTTCACTCTGCAGCCGGTCAGCTAGTTCGCGCCGGCGGCGAACGCTAAAGCGACCGGGACGCGCCGACAGACTAGAGCTGCGTATCCCCTTTCAACAGCCGCTGCGCGATCGTGCGATTAAGAATCTCGTTGGTGCCATCGGCCACGTTAACCATGCGCAGCGCGTGCCAGGCGTGGGTCAGGCCGATCTCATTGGTGAACCCCATGGCGCCATGCGTCTGCATGGCACGATCGACCGCGCGAAGTCCGACCTGCACGGAGTACCCCTTGGTCATGCTGAGTTCCTTGACCGCTGTTTCCCCCGCGTCCAAGAGCTGCGCGACGTTCAGACCCATCAGGTGGGCCGCGTGCAGCTCCGTCGCGCTCTCGGCAAGCGGAAAGCTGACGCCCTGATAGTTGGCGATCGCCTGACCGAACGCCTCGCGCGTCTGCGCATAGTCGAGCGACAGCTCTAAGGCCCAGCGGCCGTAGCCGACGGAGCGCGCGGAGTTATAGATGCGCCCCAGCGACACGCCGTACAGCGCGGCCGCGAAGCCGTGCCCTTCGCGCCCGACGAGCTGCCAGGGTTCGACCCGAACGTCTTCCAGCGCGATCTCGGCCTCGTCGCCGCCGATGTGGCCGAACAGCTTAATGATGCGCTGCACGTTGAAGCCCGGCGTCTTTGTCGGCACTAAGAACGCGCTGATGCCCGACGACTCGGCCTCGGATCGCGTCACCGCAAACACGATGCAGTAGTCCGCGACCGGCGCGTTCGTCGTCCAGATCTTGCGGCCGTTCAACAGCCAGCCGCCGTCCACCGCGTCCGCGCGCGTGCTGATCATACTGGCGTCGCTTCCCGCGTTCGGTTCGGACAGGCCGAAGCACATCGACTCTTCGCCGCTCATGAGGCCCGGCAGGATGCGATTTTGTGCCTCGTCGGTGACCTGACTGAGCAGCTTGCTGGGTCCGAAGGCCCAGTGCGCGAGCACATACAGCATCAGCCAGTTGTGCGGCCCGCAGCGATGGAACAGCGCCTCCCAGGCAACGTAGTAGGCGAGGTGCGACAGGCCGCCGCCGCCCAGTTCCTCTGGGACGCACATCTGGTAGAAGCCCGCCGCGGCGGAAGCCGTGCGGACCTCATTGATCAGGCCGAGCAGCTCGGCAGAGAAGCGGCCGTCGGCCTCGTACAGCCGGCGGGGATCTTCGAACAACGCCTGATGCTTGTCGTGCCGCGGCATCACTTCCGCTTCCGCGAAGGCGACGATCCCGTCACGCGCCGCCGCCACGTCGTCCGGCAAGCTGGCCGCTATCGCACTCATCGCTGATCCCCAATCCAACCCCACACCCCGGCAGTGAAGCACCGCGCCAGCCCGCCAGCAAGCGGGCGGCGCTTCTTCCGACAGTTGAAAAGCGGGCGCCGAGGCTGCGATAGTCTGCGGGGGAGCAAAACTACGGCGCGATCTGTTCGACGGCATACGATGTCGTGATGCGGCGTTCGCCTTGTGTATTCCGGCGCCAGAGCCGACGTTGACGCCGCCGCGTTACTTTTCAAACACTCGCTTCGCAGCGCTCGCCCGCGAACGTAACGACCCGCGCGCAGATTCGTCGTCAGCCGAACCTGCGCGTCCGCCAACCAACCGCGCCAGCAACAAGAGGTGTGTCATGTCCTATATCGAAGGTCGCCTGGTACACGACGCCGACAGTCACCTGATGGAGATGTCGGATTGCCTGAACCCCTATTTCGAGAGCGCGCTGCTGAACCGCTTTCTCGAGCATCCGAATCTGGGCGTTCGCGTCGGTAGCCGGTTGGCGGTGGAAGAGGCGCAGGCCCGCCAGCGCGACGATGCGTTTCGCGCGGGCGCGGCCGACAACATCATGCTGCGCAAGAACTACGACGCCCAGGGCGCGTTCCTGCCGGAGGATCGGCCGCAGGCTGTGGATCACATCGGCGTCGCGAGCCAGCTCGTGTTCACCACCTTCTGTCTGGGCAACTTCGGCTTCGATCAGACGGACGACATGGCGCTTTGCTACGGCACCGCGACCGCGCACAACCGCATGATGGTCGATTTCTGTTCGGTCGATAAACGACTGTTGGCGACCGCCTACGTGCCGCTGGAGGATTTCGAGCGCGCCAAGGAGACCGCCCGGCAGGCGATCGACATGGGCGCCAAGGCGCTGATGGTGCCGTCGTGGTGCCCGCAAAATCACAGCCCCAGCCACATCGATCTGCATCCGGTCTGGGCGATGGCACAAGAGGCCGGAATTCCGATCCTGTTCCACGTCGGCGGCGAAGAAAAGCTCAACCCGACCTTCAAGAACAACGGCCTGCCGGCGGTGCCCGACTTTCACGGCGGCGACGCGAACTTCACCAGCATCACCTATCTGCCGATCTCAACCTCGGTGCAGCAGACGCTCGCGACGCTGATCATTGACGGCGTGTTCGATGCGTTTCCGACACTCAAGTGGGGCGCGATCGAGCTGGGCGCATCCTGGCTGCCGGGCTGGCTGCGTAATCTCGACTCGGCCGCGCACGCCTTCGTCAGAAACGAAGAGCGCCTGCAGAAGCTGTCCGCCAAGCCGTCAGAGATCGCGCGCCGGCAACTGCGCGTCACGCCCTATCCGCACGAGGATACGGGCTGGATCATTCGCAACTCGTTCGAGGAGATGTGTCTGTTCTCCACCGACTACCCACACGTCGAGGGCGGCCGCAACCCCATGAAGCGCTTCGGCGAATCGTTGGAGGGCGTGTCCGAGCCTGCTCAGGAGGCGTTCTTCGCCGAGAACTTCATCGACATGATGGGTGAAGGACTGGCGCCGGAGCTGCGCCGTCCGTCGGCATTCACGGGCGCCGCCTGAGCAAAGATGGTCTAGGCCACGCCGCGGACGGCGGCAGCAGACGACTCGCCGTCCGCCGCCAGCACGCCGCTCAGCTCCGGCCGCCAGCGCCCGCGTGAGCGGGCAATGGCACAAGAAACGGCGAACATCGCCGCCCCAGAGGCCGGACACCACCACAGGAAGGCGACGCCGCGATCCTGCAACAGCCAGACCACGGCGCAGGCCACCGCAAAGCCCACGCAAAACTCCAGCCAGCCGCCGATGCGCAGGCGCGCGAGCAGGATCGTGCCGAACATCGCGCCGGTCAGGTAGTTCGGCAGCTTGAAGGTCAGGTTCAGCAGGCCCTCGGCCTGGAAACGGCTGAAGAACATGGCAGCGGCGAAGAACGCGACGGCCCACAGCGCCAGCGACAGGCGCGAGGCCAGCAGATAGTGCGCATCGCTCATGCCCGGCCGCAGCGGCTCGTAAACGCTCGCGACGCTCACGTCCGCCACCTCGGCCAGCGCCGAATCGAGCGTCGAGATGCCCGCCGCAAAGATCGCGGCGATCAGCAACCCCGATACGCCAACCGGAATCTCGGTCATGATGAAGTGCGGAAAGATGCGATCCGGCTGCGTCTGTAGCTGCGCCGCAAGCTCCGCAGGCACGTCCGCGTGGGGGACGCCGCCGGTCGAATAGAACAGCCACAGCGCGCAGCCGACGCCCAGAATCAGCACGTGCAGCGCATAAAACAGCGCCGAATAGTTGAACGCCTTCTTCGCATCGCGAACGCTGCGGCACGCGCGCACCCGCTGCAGCGTGCCCTGGTTCCCCGCGATCGATACGCTCAACGCCAGCGAACCGACGATCCCCGCCCACAGCGTGTAGGTCACGCCGGGGTCTACCGACAGATCAAACAGCGCGGTCTTGGCATTGCGGTCGAGCTGCTGCCAGGCGTCGACCAGCGGCAGGTCGATCTCCGCATAGATAAACAGCAGCGCGTACACCGCGCCGAGCGCGAACACGACGAACAGCAGAAAGTCGGTCCAGATGACGGTCTTCAGGCCGGCGAGCGCGCTCCACAGCACGCTGAAGGCGATGATCACCAACGCGCACAGCGCAAGCGACCAGTCGGTCATGACGGACAGCACCAGCGCGGTGGTCAACAGCTTCACCGCCGTGTTGATCAGGTTCAGCGCCAGGCCCAGCCCCAGCGAGGCTCGACCCACGGCGGGCGCCATGCGCGCGCCGATATAGTCATAGGTCGTGGCGACACTGCGGCTTTCGTAATACGGCCGGGCAAACAGCCAAGCCGTCAGCACCTTGCCCAGCGCTAGCCCGAGGATCATCTGAAAATAGGTCAGGTCGCCGCCGATCCTGAACACGGCCGCTGGCACGGAGATAAAAGTTACGGAGCTGACGACCGTCGCGATGATCGACGCCGACACCGCCCACCACGGCACGCCCGCGCCACCTGTGAAGAAGTCGCTGCGGTTGGTGGCGTGCCCGCTCAGCCGGTGACCCATCCAGGTCACCAGCACCAGCATCACAACGATCACGCCGACATCGACCAGCGCCATTAACGGCCCCACACAGCTCGCGAAGGCGGGTAAAGTAGGCGGGCAGAACGCAGGGCGCAATGCCTGCCGCGCCGCGAGCCGCCGCGGCGGTAATCGGGCAAAACGACGAGGAGCGACGCAGGCCGACCATGGGTGAGGCGAGAGAGATACGACTCGACGCGATCTTCTCGGAGATTCGCGGTCAGGCGGCCATCGCCGAGCGCTTTATCGATCGCGAGCGCTACCAGATCCTCGTCTGCACCGTGTGGTCGAATCTCGTGCTGAACCCGGAAGACGCCGGCATCGACGAGGACGATCTGGAGCTCGTCCACGACGAGATCACGCGCGAGCTGCAGCAGGATCTGGGCCCCGAGGCGAGTCTGAAGAGCTGCTTTCAGTTCATCACCTCCAAGCAAGGCGAGCGCGCCATGCAGGCGGCGAAGGTTTCCAGCAACCATCGCGACATGCTGCTGTATTTCAGCTCGATGATTCTCGACCCGGAGGGCCACAAGCGCTGGTCTGACGACCTCCGCGACCAGCTCGACAGCTAGCGTCTTTCACATGAGGAGCGCCTGAAGAGCGCTCAAAGAACGTCTAAAGAACGCCCACCGCGCTGACGATCACCTCGCGCGTGTGGTCGGCATGGCGGTGCTCCCACAGATACACCCCCTGCCAGGTACCCAGCGCAAGCGCGCCGTCGCACAACGGAATGTTCAGATGCGTCTGAGTCAGCGCCGCCTTGACGTGAGCCGGCATGTCGTCCGGGCCTTCCTCGACGTGGGTGTACAGGGCGTCATCCTCGGGTACCAGGCGGCTCAGCCAGTTCTGCAGGTCGCGCTGCACCGCCGGATCCGCGTTCTCCTGTATTAGCAGACTCGCCGAAGTGTGCCGAATGAAAACTGTGACCAAGGCCTCATCGATTTCGTAACTGCGTGCGGCTTCCATCACTTTGTGCGTGATGTCATAGAGGCCCTGACCCCGCGTTTGTACATTGAATCGATTGTTCATGGACTAGCAGTTTGCCACGCGTCCGCGCGTGCGCCAGACCTATTTGATGCCCCGCAAACGCACTCGAGCCAGGACTGCTCATACCCGCTGGGGTTTGCAGCACGACATCGCAGCCACGCTGGCCTTAACCGGCGGTTTGGGGGCGCTCGCGCGCGTCCACGGACTCGATATGTGGCCGCCCGCGATCGAGCTCACTTGGCTCGCCGTCATTCCGCTGCTGGCCGCCGTCTGGCTCGCCCATCGGCCCCTGCCCACCGCCATCGTCGGCGCCGGCGCGCTGTTGTTACACGGCGTTGTCGGACTGCTAACCGGCGCGCCCTGGACCGCCCTCGCGGGCGCATTCGGCGGCGTCGCGCTGATCGCCGCGAGCGCCTGGTGGCTGCGGCCACAGGATCACAACACCGCGCACATGGCGGAGCTGCTCGACATGCTGGTGTCGCGGGCCGACACGGGCTTCATCCTGCTCGATGAAGCGCAGGTGATCCTGTACGCCAACTCCACCGCCGGACGCCTGGTCGGGCACCCGCGCCTGGCCGGCAACCCGATCACCCGCGCGCTGCACTGCAAGCCGCTGAGCGAGTTTCTGGACGGCCAGACGCCGCGCTCGAACTTCGACGACAAGCCCCATCGCGTGCACTGCCTGCAGCGCAACACCAAGGCGATGCTGGGCATGACCGCGCGGCGTATGGACTGGCGCGGCGTCAACTACAATCTGATCCAGCTCAGCCGCCGCGACGGCCAGCTCAAGGCCCAGATTGCCGCACGCAAGCGGACCGACGATTTCACCCGCCTGCTGGACAGCTCCAACGACCTGTTGCTGACGCTCAACGCGTCCGCCCAGATCGTCTGGGCGAATGCCGCGGTACGGGAGCGCTACGCGCGTTCGCTGGTGATGGGCACCACGCCCGTCGACCGTCTGTTCGAGGTCGCGTCGGGCGAGAGCCTGCAGGAGCTGTGCGCCGCGGTGCTCGAGACCGACAAGCCGTCACCCGCGATAGAGCTCGCGCTCACGCAGGACCCCGCCGTGCGCCTGCGAGCCCAGATACAGCCGCTCGACGGCACGCGCCTGCTGCTGGCGGCCCGGGACATGAGCCTCGAGTTGAAGGCGCTGGCGACGCTGGCAGACGAGCGAGCGTTCCGCGCGCAGATCATGCAAAGCTCGCCCGCCGGGCTGCTGGTTCTGGAAGAGGCCAGCGGCGGGGTGCTGGAGGCCAACAAGACCGCGCTCGATCTGCTGGGCTACGCCAGCGAGGAGCTGATTGGCAAGTCGCTGCACGCGTGCCGCGTCTTCGCCAGCGAGATCGAGAGCGAACGGTTGCAGCAGACGATGCTGGCCCGGCGCCAGATCCGCGACAGCGAAGCGACGATTCTGGACACGCAGGGCACCGAGCGCCGCGCCGAGTTTTCGCTGCGCACCGGCGAGCGCGAGGGTCGCGCGGTGTACTTCCTGTTCTTCCGCGACATCACCGCGCGCCACGAGGCGCAGCAGGCGCTGCGCGAGAGCGAGGCCAAGTTTTCTCGCATCTTTGCCGACAGCCCCGACGGCATCGCGATCTTCGACAGCCAGACGATGCGCATCATCGAGGCGAACAAGCGCTTCGCGGCCTGCGTCAGCATCGACAGAGAGCGCGCGGTCGGCGCGGACATGGCGCAGTTCGTGGCGAACGAGGAGCGACTGCGCGACGCCGCGGAACAGGTGCTGCAGTCAGGCAGCGTACTGAACGTCGAGATCGATCTGGTGAACGCCACCCAGGAGCGCCAGCCGTCGCTGCTGTCGATCTCCTCTATCGAGCTGGGCGGCGTGCCCGTGCTGCTGTGCATCGCCAAAGACATCCAGCATCTGCGGCAGACTGAGATCAAGCTGCGGCGCAGCGAACAGCGCTTCCGCGGCACCTTCGAGAACGCGCCGCTCGGCATGCTGCTGGCAGACGTCAGCGGTCACATCTTCCGCGCCAACCGATTTGCGGCAGACATGCTCGCGTACGAGGAGACCACGCTGCCGGGCGTGCACCTGTCGCGGCTGCTGCCGTCGCGCGACCGAGGCAATCTGCTGACCGCGCTGGAACAGCTCATGTCCGGTGACATCGAGCAGTCGCACACCGAACGCCGACTGGTCAGCCAGGCGGGCGTGGAGATCTGGGTAAACCTGCACGTCGTGCTGCAGCGCGGCGAGGACGGCAACCCGCTGTACTTCATCATTCAGATGGAGGACATCACGGACTCCAAGCACAGCCAGGAGCGCATGGAGCGCCTCGCGTTCTACGACACGCTCACCGGCCTCGCGAATCGACGCCTGTTTAACGATCGGCTCAATCAGGCGGTGAAGCGCGCAGATCGCAGCAAGAAGTCGGCCGCGCTGATGTACCTGGACCTGGATCAGTTCAAGCGCGTCAACGACACGCTGGGGCACGACGCGGGCGATGCGCTACTGAAACACGTCTCGCTGCGGCTGCAGAAATGCGTGCGCAAATCGGACACGGTGGCGCGGCCCGGCGGCGACGAATTCACGATCATCCTGCACGACATTTCGACCATCAGCGACGCCAGCACGGTTGCCGAAAAGATCCTGGCAGAGTTGGCCAAGCCGATATTCATCTCGGGTCAGCAGCTCGTCGTCACCACCAGCATTGGCATCACGATGGTGCCTCAGGACAGCAACGACGTGCAGACGCTGATGCGCAACGCCGACATGGCGATGTACAAAGCGAAGGAGCGCGGCCGCAACAACTATCAGTTCTTCTTCGAAGACATGAACCAAGAGGCGATGAATCGCCTGAAGATCGAAAGCGAGCTGCGCGAGGCGCTGAAGCGCAACGAGTTCGAGCTGTTCTATCAGCCCAAGGTGCGGCTGAAGGACCACGCGTTCACGGGCGTAGAGTGCCTGATTCGGTGGAACCATCCGGATCGCGGCCTGCTGAATCCGGCCGCGTTCATCGAGATCGCCGAAGACACGGGCGTGATAGTCGAGATCGGCGCCTGGGTGATCGAAGAGGCCAGCCGCATCGGCAAACAGCTACGCGAGATCTTCGGCCAGACCTTTACCATCGCCGCCAACATCTCCCCGCGCCAATTCCGCGATCCGAATCTAGTGTCCACGGTTCGCCGAGCGCTGCGCGAAACGGGCCTGCCGCCGGAGGCGCTCGAGATCGAGATTACCGAGACCATGCTGATGCAGGACATCGAGGCCGCGAGCCAGACAGTGCAGCGCATCACCGAGATCGGCGTGCTGCTGGCGATCGACGACTTCGGCACCGGCTATTCGTCGCTGAACTACCTGAAGAAATTCCCGATCAACACCGTGAAGGTCGATCGCAGTTTCGTCATGGACATCCCGCAGAGCGAGGACGACGTCGCGATCACGTCTGCGGTCATCGCGATGGCGCACCAGCTCAACATGCGCGTGGTGGCCGAGGGCGTGGAAACGCCGGAACAGCTCAACTTCCTGCGTTCACAGAACTGCGAGTACGCCCAGGGCTACCTGTTCGGCAAGCCCATGCCGCTCGATGATCTACGCCGGCTGGTCAGCAGCCGCGCGCCCGTCCCCGCTATCGCCACCGGCGGCGCCGCCAGCACCGCCGCCGGTCAGGGCTAGCAGCGACGGCAGCAGAAACAGGGTCAGCAGCAACAGCAGCCCCACCGCCAGCGCCAGCAGTTCCCCGATCGACGACGTGCCGCGGTGCGGCGACAGCATCAGCGCCGCGAAGGTGCCGATCGTTGTGAGCGCGCTCAGCATCACGGCGCGCGGCGTGCTGGAGCGCCGATAGGCGTCCGGGTCGTTGCCGTCGCGCCGAAAGCGCTCCACAACGTGTATGCCGTTGTCGACCCCGAGGCCGAAGACCAGCGGCAGCACCAGCACGCTCGCCATGTTCAGCGGCACGCCCGCGATCGCGTTCGCGCCGAGCGCCAATCCCGCCGCGAGTCCGAGCGGCAGCAGCACCAGCAGCGTATCGACTACGCTGCGCAGCGCGAACAGCAGCACGAGCGCGATGCCGATCACCGCGAGCGCCAGCGCCTGCTGAAACGCCTCGACAATGATGCCGCCGACGCCCCACTCCACCACCGGCCGCCCCGTGCCGCTCGGCACGCGTTCGCGCACGCTGGCGATGAACTCGTTCAGTTCCCGCACCCCGGAGATGTCCTGCGCCGGTATCAGATGGCTGGAGTAGCGGCCGTCCGGCGCGACCAGGCGGCGGCGCAGGTCCGCCGGCAGATCTTCGAAGGCCAGCGCATCGACCGTCAGCGCGCGCCGCAGCCACTCGAGTTCGGCCACCAGGTTGTCCGTGGCCGCCGCCTGCCACGCACCGATGCCGGCGTCATCCAGCGCCGCAATCTGGCGCAGCGCTCGGCCGAGTTCGTCGAGCGCGTCGCCGGCTTCGCCGCGCGCCTCTATGCCCGCCGCCAGCGCCTCGATCGCCGCACGGTTGTCGCCCGTCGTGGCGGCGGCTCGAACGTCGGCGGGTTCGAGGGCGCTCCAAAGCACTGCCTGCAGGTCTTCCAGCGCGAACAACTTGTCGTCCTGCTCGTCGGGCACCCAGTCGAGCGGCGTGCGCACGGACTCCACGGCGGGCAGGTCGGCGAGTGCGCTGATGTCGTCGAGGCGATCCCGATCGGTCAACGTGAACAGGACATAGTCGGTGAGCTGCTTTTCGGCCTGCAGTTCACGCAGCGTACGCATCGACTCCGAGTCCGGGTCGCGCAGGGCGAGCACGCTGAAGTCGAAGCTGGTGCGGCTGACCATCGCAGCGCCGCCCAGCAGCAGCGCCAGGGTCACCGCGACGGTCACGCCGCGAGAGAGGCGCGGCGACGCAGCGCCCATGCGGAGTCCGCCGCGCAGCGGGCCGGGCGCGCCGAACGTCGAATAGAACAGCGGCAGCAGCGTAAACGTCAGTAATCCCGCGACCAGCATGCCGCCCGCCGAGATCACGCCGAGGTCTGCAAGCCCCGCGTAGTCCGTCGGCGCAAAGCCCAGAAAGCCGATCGCCGTGGTAACAGAGCAGAGCGCGATCGCCGGACCGACGCCGCGCGCGGCACCGAGCAGCGCGGCGGCGAGGGCGTCGTCGCCGGGCGCCTCCGCCGATCCCAGCCCCTCCTGCAGGCGCAGGGAAAAATGAATGGCGAAGTCGACGCCCAGGCCAAAGAACATGACCAGAAAGATCAGCGACAGCGTGTTGAATTCGCCGACGGTCAGCATGGCGAGCCCGGTGGTCCAGGTCACGCCCACCAGCAGCAGCGTCAGCGTCGCGAGCACGATACGCGCCGAGCGCACGCCAAGCGCGAGCACGATGGCCAGCAAGACGAACGCCGCCGAGCCCGCAAGCTGCACGCCGCCAATCGCGGCCTCGAACTCTTCGTGCTGCAGCGCCGCCTCGCCCGTCAGCGATACGCGCACGCCCTCTGGGGCGGGAAAGTCCGCGATCAGCTCACGCAGATGCTGCACGACGACGGCGTTTGGCAGCGCCTCGCCGAAATTCTGTACGCCGCGCATGAAGATCAGGCGGTAGAAAGACGCGCTCGCCTCACCGTCGGCGGCGAAGAACTCATCGCTCCAGCGCACCCTGGCGTCGGCACCCGCAAGCTGCGCCTGCGCCGAGGCGAGCAGCCGCGGAACGACGCGGTCGAGCTCGGCAGCGCTGCCGTTGTCGATCGCGGTCGCGAGCACGCCCAGCAGGCCGCGCAGGCTGGGGTCTTCCGCGGCGGCGGTCAGCAGGGGCTGCGCGGCTGCTAGGTTGTCGCCCACGTCGTCGAGCTGATCGAGATCCATGAACAGAAACGCGTGATCGCGCAGCAGCGCGGAGTTCGCCGGCGCGAACACGTCCGTGAACAGATCGCTGCGTTCGCGCACCGCGGCTTCCAGTCCCAGCGCGGCCTCCTCCACCGCGCCGAAGCTGTCGCCGCGCACGGCGATGACCGCCGTATCGATGATCTGCGGAAACGCGGCGCGGTAGGCATCCCAATCGGTGCGCCAGTCCGAATCCATCTGCACGAGGTCCGCGAGGCGAGAATTCAGCGAGTAGCGCTCGACCGACAGCCACGCCGCGCCGGCCGTCAGCAGCACCAGCAGCAGCCAGAACGCGCGCGGCGCCGCGAGCACCAGCCGCACCCAGCCCGCCACCCAGCCCTCGAGTCGCGCGCTGCTGGTCAACGCGGCGACTCCGGCGCGTCGGGCTCGTCGTCCAACTCGTCGTCGAACTCGTCGAGCAGATCATCGAACTCGTCGCTCGCGGCCGGCGGCGCGCCGTCGTCGATGTCGAAGCGCCGCCGCTGCAAATACGCCTCGCGAGTAAAGGCATAGCGATCCAGCGCGCTGGCGTCGCGGGCATCCGTCAGATCCAGCGCATCGGCGCGCCCAGAGAGTATCTGCAGCGGTACGGCATAGGGCCGCGCCGAGTCGTCGAATAGAACCGACGGGATCGCGAGCTGCGTCGCGATACGCGGCGTATCGCGCAGCGTCACGGGTCCAAGCACGGGCAGATACAGATAGGGTCCGGCGCCGACGCCCCAGACCGCCAGCGTCTGACCGAGATCCTCCTCGCTGGACTCGAGGCCGGACGGCGTCGCCGGGTCCAGCAGTCCACCGAGTCCAAGGGTCGTATTGATGAACACCCGGCCGACATCCTGCAGTGCCGCCCGCGGCTTGCCCTGCAACAGCGCGTTCACCGCAGCGTCGATGTCGGCGAGGTTACTGAAAAAGTTGCTGACACCCGCCCGCACGGGTCTCGGCACGACGGCGCGATAGCCGCGGGCAAGCGGTCGAACCAATCCCCGATCGACGCCCTCGGCGACGGCGAACAGCGGCCGGTTCGCGGCCTCCCAGGGGTCCCGCGCGTCGCGCTTGTCTGCGGGAACGCTGGCGCAGCCGGCGCCGGCGACGAGCAGCCCGACGATCAGGAGCGAGCGCAGGCGCGGATTGCCTCTGCCCGCCCGGCCAGCCGAACGCTCAGCCATCGACCTCGGCGAAGTTTGCGCGCGTCTCGGCCACCTGCCGGCGCAGGTCGTTGAGCAGATGCGCGTAGCCGTCTGCCTTCAGGACCGCGTTGTAGTCAGCGCGTCGCAGCGACAGATCGGAAACGCCGTCGGCCACGACGTTGAAGACGCGCGCATCGCGAAAGTAGTAATCCAACGCGACCGCTTCGCCGCTGGCGCGAACGACGCGCGCCCGGACCAGCGAACGATTGGGTTTGTCGACGTTCACCTCGACCGTCTCGAAACGCTGACCCCGATCGGCGTCGAAGCGATCGACGTAGGTCGCGACGATCAGTTCACTCAGGACGGTCTCGAACTCGGCGCGCTGGGCGTCGTCGAGCTCGCGCCAGGTTTTGCCCAGGCAGATCCTCGCGATGGTCGAGAAATCGAACGTTTGCGCCATCACGGCGGTCAGCGCGCGCGCACGGGTATCGAAGCTGCGTTCGTCGCGCATGGCGCCGAGCAGGGCCGCGTGAAACCGCTCGACCTGCGCCTGCGGGCCGTCGGTCTCGGCCGCGGCAACCGGCAGCCAGGCGCCGGCGAGCACAAGCAGCACGGCGGCGAGGCATCGGGCTATCGAGAGTCGGCGTGGCACGATCGTTTCTTGTCGCATCTCTTATCGCCCCCTACTCGCCAGCTAGTCGCCGCGCAGCCACTCGACGGGGCCGAGAGACAGCGCGGGAACGTAGGTGATGATCAACAGCGCGACCAGCAACACCAGCATGAAGGGGAGGCAGGCCGCGTACAGCTCCAGAATCGGCTTCTTGAAACGGTAGCTGGCGATGAACAGGTTCATGCCAATCGGCGGCGTGAAGTAGCCGATCTGCATGTTGGCGAGGAAGATGATGCCGAGGTGCACGGGATGGATGCCGTAGCCCACCGCCATCGGCAGCAGCAGCGGCACCATGATGACCAGCGCCGAGAAGATATCGAGCACCGCGCCCAGCACCAGCAGCAAAATATTCAGCAGAATCAGGAAGGTGATCGGGCTTTCGATGTGTTCCTTGGTGAACTCGAACAGGCGCTGCGGCACCTCGGCGTCGACGAGATAGTTGGTGAAGGCGAGCGCCGCGCCCAGGATCAAGAGGATCCCACCGACCATCACCATCGAATCGACCATGACCGAGGGCAGCCGCCGCACGGAGATCTCGCGGTACAGGAACACCTCGACGACCAGCACGTACAGCGCGGTCATCGCGGCGGCCTCGCTGACGGCGAAGAAGCCGCCATAGATGCCGCCGAGCACGAAGAACGGCAGCGGCAGCTCCCAGCGCGCGGCCCACAGGGCCCGGCCGAGGTTGGACCACGCGAACGCCACGCGCGGAATGGCGCCTCCCCGATGCAGCCACAGCGAGTACAGCGTCAGCAGCACGATCATCAGCAGCGCCGGCAGAATGCCAGCGACGAATAGATCCTGAATCGTGAACGGCTCGCCGACGTCGAGCTGCTGGGCGACGATGCCGTAGAGGATCAGCGGCACCGACGGCGCCAACAGCAGCCCCAGGCTGCCCGACGCGGTGACCAGTCCGAGCCCGAAGCGTTCGCTGTAGCCGCTGCGCACCAGCGCGGGCAGCAGCAGCGCACCCAGCGCGACGATGGTGACGCCCGACGCGCCGGTGAGCGCTGTGAATACCGCGCAGGCCACGAACCCGACCAGCGCGAGCCCCGACGGCAGCCAGCCGACCAGGCTTTGCATCACGTCGACGAGGCGCTTCGATGTGTTGGACTCGCTCAGCAGATAGCCGCTAAAGGTGAACAGCGGTAGCGCGACCAGCAGCGGCGTGCTGGTCAGGCGGTACAGCTCGATGCCGATGACGGCGAGGTCGATCTCGGAGGCATAGAAGCCGAGCATGGCGGCCGCCAACACGACGGCAAACAGCGGCGCGCCGAGAAACGCGAACGCAAGGATCGCCAGAGTGCCGAGCAGCATCATGGCGCGCGATCCCCGTCCGCATCGACGCCGTCGCCGTCCAGATCGCTGTAACTGCCGCCCTGATCGCCCTCGTCGTCGAGCACCTGCTCTGCGCTCAGCACGAAGGCGCGCAGCAGGTAGCGCAAGCCGATGACGGCGAAGCCGACCGGCAGAATCACCTCGCACCACCAGGCCGGTACGGCGCCGAACGCCAACGTGCCGTCCTCGCGTTCGAACTGTACAAAGCCAATGCTGGACCAGGCGACGCCGAAAGAGACGAGCGCCGTGAAGAGCGCCGTCGCGCGCCGGACGAGCACCAGCGTTCCGGTAGAGAAGTAACGGGCCAGGACGTCCATGCGAATGTGATCGTCGCTGCGCGAGGCGACCATCGCACCGATGACCGTGACCCATAGCACCGCGACGCGGACGAAGCCGTCGCCCCAGGTAAAGCCGGTATCGAACAGGTTGCGCGCGAACACCTGATACGCCGCCAGGGCGATCATCGCGAACAGCAGCAGCGCCAGCAGCGCCGATTCCAGGCGCTGCAACCAGGCGAGCGCCCGGTTCATCATCCGCTGGTCGCCCGATACTCGGCGAGCAGCTTCATGACCTCGGCGTACATCTCGGGGCTCAGCAGGCCTTCGTCGACCATGCCCTGATTCGCCTCCTCTCCGGCGGCGCGCCACACCTCGACCTCGGTCGCGCTGGGCGTCGCGAACTGGATGCCCTGCTTCTTCATAACAGCGAGCGCCTGTTCGTGATCGGAGCGGCTGGTCGCGTTGACCTCGTCCACGGCCTTGCCCAGCACGTCGCGCAGCACCGCCTGATCCTCGGCGGACAGCTTATTGAAGCTCTTGTTGTTCAGCGCGAGCATTCCGTAGACGTACAGCAGCGGCAGGTCGATCGCGTGCTTGAGCTGTGTGTGCCACTGCAGGGCCAGCGTCGCGATCGGCGGCGAGGCCACGCCGTTGATGAGGCCGGTCTGCAGACCCGCTAGAACGTCGGTGATTGACAGCGGCACGGGCGTGATGCCGAACGCGCTGATCGCCTGCGCCGCCGCGGCGTCGCCCTCCGGAATCCAGACCTTTTGCTGGCGGGCGAAATCGACGCTGGTACCAGGATTGGCGCCGAACGCGTAGGCAAAGCCGACCTCCGCAAATCCGAACGCGGTGAAGCCGTTGTCTTCGAGACCCGCGAGCACCTTCGCGTCGAGCCGCTCGCGCACGTAGTCGATCTCCTCCAGGCTGCGAAACGCCATGGTGAGGTTGAAGATCTGTATGTCTTTGTAGTGCGAGATCAGCGGCCCGGTCGTCAGCACGGCGCCGTGTAGCTGGCCAATGCGAATCTTGCGCATGACCGCCTTGTCGTCGCCCATCACGCCGCCCGGATAAAACTTCAGCTTCACGCGCGAATCCGTGCGCTCCGCGATCTCTTTGCCGGCCTTGCGCAACACCTTCATCCAGCCGGAGCCCTCCGGGGAGACGGTCGCAAGCTTCAGCGTGACCGCATGGGCAGGCAGCGCAAGCGCGAGCGCCAACGCTAGAAAAGAAAAGGCGCGCAGCGTGCGGCTAAAAATACTCATCAGCGGACTCCAGCAATTCACGGGCCTGTTCCTTCGCAATGAGGTTGATCAGGGTTAGACCATCGTATTTGGGATCCGATCCCAATACGTCGTTCAACAGCTCATCGTGCAACTCGCGATCGAATACCAGGCGCGCGTACTGCGACGCGAAGAAGACCTTCGCCGGCAGAAATCGACCTTCCGCGAGCTCGATGGCGTTTTCAAAATGTTTACGCCCGACCTCCGGTCGGCCGCCCAGCGCGGGCGGCAGCAGCGTCTCGAACACGCCGAGGTACAGCTCCGGGCCGCCGTACTCATAGCCCGGATCGATTTCGGCGACGCGCGCCATCAGCGTCTTAACCCGGCCCAATTCTGCGATCGCGCCCCAATCGTCCGCGTGCGCCTGAATCCACCCTGCCCAGGCGGTCGCGAGGCCATAAGCCAGCGGCACATCGCGTTCGCCGAGGGTCGCAACCCAGGCCTCGTAGCGGTCAAACTCGCGCTCGCGAAGATCACAGGCGTTCTTCAAGCCGACGCAGGCGCTGCGCTCCGCCAGCCGCAGCGCCTTGACGGCGAACAGCTTCTGTCGCGTCTCGTCGGCAACGAACGCCGTCGCGTAGGCGCTGTTCAGGGCGGCGGCCGAGGCCAGCAGATCGGCGTTCTTGGAATCGTCGCCCAGCAGCCCGTCCATCAGCAGCAGGAACGCGGGCGCGCCGTCGCGTACCAGCGCGGGGTCTTCGGAGTTCAGCACCACCGCAGACAGATCGTCGGCAAAGCCCTGCGTCAGGTTGCCCACGATGCTCGCACAGCCCGCGAGCAGGGCGGAGCCCGTCAGCGCCAGCAGCTGCAAACAGCGCGTAAACACTTTTCTCGGTCTATTCGCCGCCTCTATTTGTGGCTCCAGAAGCGACTCCTCGCCAAAAGAGCGCGTGCGCGATCGCCCAGCGCCCCAAAAGCGGCGCTGGCGACGGTTCGAAGGCCGGATGCTGATCAATCGCACGAATTAGTCTCCGCTGACGACGGGCCCGACCGCATGGTGGTGTGGGCCTCTGTCTCGGTCCCGAACGCTGCGCGCTCATCCGGCTCTCCTCCGTACATTGGAATCGAGCGAAGCTGAGGGGACCCTGAATGCGGGCGCATTTTAAACGTAAAAAGTGTGAAGCTGCCGCCAATCCCCGGCGGCACGTCGTCGGCACGTCAACGACAAAGCGCGGACGGCGAGCGTCGGCGCCCTGAATCAGCCGGCGACGAGCCCCGCGACCGAAGCCAGCACCGCTTCGAACTCCGGCCGCGAGCGGTAACCCGGCTCAGCGTATTTGCCACGCACGGTGCCGTCGGGTGCGATGAACAGAATCCCCGGATAGGGAATGCCGTAGAACCGCGAATCGGGCTCGTAGTCGACGTTGCGAATACCGAACGCGTTGACGTGCTGTGCGTCTTCGTCCTGAAGAATGGGATAGCCGAGGCCTTCCTGCGCGATGAAGTCGGCTGTCTTGGCCGCCTCGTCATAGGTCATGCCCGCAACGTTAACGCCCAGCGCCGCAAACCGCTCCTGCCAATCAGCCAGTTGCACGAACTGGCGTTTGCAGAAGGGTCACCACACCGTGGACCGGCTGAAGATCAGCAGCAGCCCATTTTCACCGGCCAGTGTTTGGAGGTTCCGGCTCTCGCCGCTGTGGTCGCCCGCGCTTAACAGCGGCACCTTGCCACCCAGCTCCGGGCCCCAGGCGGCGGCGTAGGAACCGGCCGGAATGCTGGCCACGCTGAGCTGACTGTCGGCGGCGTCGGCCGCGGCGCCTGCTGAACCCGTGGAATCGCCGCAGCCCGCAGCGACCGCGGAGAGGGCACAGGCGAGCAACGCAACCCGCGCCGGGCGCCACTTGCTGCTGGCCACCCTAATACCAGATGCAGCCGCAGCGGCGTCCGGTCGCTGGCGCTGTCTACGGTGGGGATTGCTGAAGAGCTTTCTAACAGACCTGCTCACGATCGTTCGTGCGCTCCTTCGTCACGGATCATTCGATGCGCCTTATACCACGGATTCGCGCGACTGCCTCCGCCCGCGCCTCGTTCTGCGCAGTGCGCCTAGTTCTCCAGCGGGGTCTCCAGCGCGCGTCGAATCAGCGAGCGAGCGCCGGCCTTGTCAACGCCATAGGCGCGCTGGGACAGGGCGCGGGCGCGCTTCACGAGTGGCTTGCGCGCCTTCGCGAGCAGTCCCTGGGCCGGCACCTCTTCGGCGCGCGCGGCCAGCGCCTCGAGCGCCACCTGGCAATACAGGTCCTGGACCACAATCGACAGCCGGCGAATCCGCCCGTGCAGGCTGCGCAGTTCGGCGTCGTAACGGTCGGCGAGCAGCGCTAGCTGCACCTCGGAGCTGCCCAGCCAGTCGCGCCAACGGGCCACGGCCCGGGCGTCTCGGGCCTCGCCCTTGAGCGCCCTGACACCCCAGCTACGCGAGCGGCGATAGGTCCGGAGCATGCCCTTCTCGAGGTCACGCAGCTCCATGCGCTCTGGGTCCATCCGCACCCAGGCATGAGAGTCGGCGTTGAAGGCGTGCTCGAGTTCGCGCAGCGTCGGCGTATCCGTCTCGCGCGGCACCGCAAGCGCGCGCTGCAGGCTGCGCAGCAGTCGTTTCTTCGGTGTGCGCTCAAGCTGCAGCTTGGCCAGATACGCGTGCAGCGCCGTGTCGATCGCCAACGCCGAGCGCAGCGTCTCGACTCGCACCCGGGCGTCGCCGTACGCGCGCCGCTCAAGCAGAGGATGCACCACACGCCAATAGCCGCCGAGGTCACGGGTGATTTGCGCCAGTCGATCCTGCTGACCGAGACAGGTGAGCTGCGCCGCGACGCAGCCGTCGGCCGGCAGCTCGCGACACAGCCGCAGCCCGTCAATGTTGCGGGCCAGCGCCTCGCTGATCACCCGTTCCGCGACGGAGAGCGTCGGCTCGGGTAGTGTCTGGTTCTTAATGGGTTTCATGGCATGCAATGGTAGCGACTGGTCTTGCTGGCCCACGCCTGCGCTCCAGTGGCGACACCGACCATGATGACATCTTTTTTGCCTAATTGGCGTGAGCGCGCCCTCCACCTCGGCCTGCTCGGTCTGCTGCTGCTCGCAGGCTACGCCGACCCGCTGCGCGCGGAGCCGCCGGTGCTCAAGGTCGATCGGGTAACCCTGAGTCCGCCGGGCATGGGCAGCGCCAGTTTCACCCGCGTCGACTTTCGCCGCACCTACGCCAGCCCGCCGCTGGTGTTTGTGATGACCCGCGCCGGCAACCCCGATCCCACCCGCATCCGCATCACCAACGTCACGACCACGGGCTTTGATGCCGAAGCGTTCGAGGCCACGAGCGCGAACGGACAGCACGGCGCGCTCGACTTCGACTATGTGGCGATCCTGCCGGGCCAGTACACGCTTGGCGATGGCACGCTAATGGAGGCGGGACTGACTAGCACCACCGCCTTCCAGTCCCGCCTGCTGGGGGGCTCGAGCTGGGACCGGCTGACCTTCGCGAGCACCTTCGGCGCGACGCCGGCCGTGCTGATGGAGATACAGGGAAGCGCCAACGCAACGCTGGTGCCAGGCACCAACCCGACGCCCTGGCTGACCGTCGCGACCAACAACCTGGATGCCAGCGGCGCCGATTTTGCGCTCGACCGCGCCGAGGTCACCACCGGCAGCATCGCCGCGGCGGAGTCTGTGGCCTATCTGGCCATCGACCGCGGCGTCAGCAACGCGCTGACCGACGCGCTGGGCGCGAGCGTGCGCATGACGTCGCTGGCGAGCAGCGACAGCATAACCGGCTGGGGGACGTGCCAGAACATCGCCTTCGGCACGACCCTGACCACGCCGATCGCGCTGGCCACCAAGGCGTCGCGCGACGGCATCGACGGCGGCTGGCTGCGACGCTGCGCGCTGAGCACCAGCACGGTGGGACTGGTCATCGACGAGGACACGGCGACAGACACCGAGCGCAGCCACACGACAGAGGAGGCGAGCGTCATCGCCTTCGACCGCGCCTTCGACGGCGCGCTGCCGGCGGGCGCGCTAGAGGCGGACAGCGCGACAGTGAACGCGGTGTCGCCCGGTTCTGCCAACTTCACGCAGGTGCTGTTTGCGAATGCCTTCAGCGCCCCGCCGCTGATCTTCAGCCTGGTGACGGAAGGGGACCTGAATCCGGCGACGCTGCGACTGCGCAACGTCACCACAAACGGTTTCCAGATCGCCGCGGTCGAGCCCACCAACAGCCCCGGCGCCCACCCGTCGATCACCGTGGATTACATCGCCGTGCTGCCGGGCGCACACACGCTGGAGGACGGCACGCGCTTCGAGGCGCAGAGCATCGCGACCAGCCTGTTCCAGGCCAGCAGCGGTTCAACGGGTTGGGAGGCCGCGAGCTTCCTGCACAGCTACGCCACGCCGCCTGCCGTGGTCGCACAGATCCAGTCGCTCGCCAACGAGCCTGGGCTGGATCCCAGTACCGTGTCCGTACCCTTCTTGGCAGTCGCCATCGATAACCTGACAGCCGCCGGCGCCAGCGTCGCGCTGGAGCGCGCCGAGGCGACGCCCGGATCCGTCAGCGTGCCGGAGACCATCGGCCTGTTTGCGTTCCAGGCCGCGATCCACGGTCAGCTGACCGACCTGACGGACGGCCTGATCGAGTACGACGCGCGCGTGCATGCCAACGGCTACAGCGGCTTCGACAACGGCTGTTTTAGCCTGCCCTATACCGCGCCGTTCGGAGCCGCGCCGCTGGCCGTCGCGCAGGCCACGACGCGCAACGGTGGCAATGGCGGCTGGGCGCGCCGCTGCGGCAACGGCGCGAGCGCTCTGCAGGCGCACCACGACGAAGACCAGACGAGCGACAGCGAGCGCAGTCACATCGCAGAGGACGTGGCCGTTGTCGCCTTCGAAGGTGCGTTCGAGTGGAGCCCGCTGATCGCCAACATCGTCGTGACCGCGACCTCGAACGCGCTGATCGACGGCGTCAGCGTGGCGAACCCCAAGTCGATCCCCGGCGCGGATGTCGAATATCGCATCGGCGTCGTGAACACGGGACGCGGACTGTCGGATTCCGATTCGGTGATCGTCACCGACGCGGTGCCGGCGGACACCGTGTTCTATGCGGGCACCAGCGGCGATGGCAGCGACGCCGTGACGTTCAGCGAAGGCTCGCCGGCATCGACGCTTGCGTTCGACGGCAGCGCCGATCTGTTCTTCTCCAGCGACGGCGGCGCGACCTATACCTATGTGCCAACGGCCGGCTTCGACCCCAACGTCACCCACTTTCAGGCGCGGCTCCGCGGCGCGTTCGCGGCCAGCACCGTCAGCGGCGGCGACCCCAGCTTCGAACTGCGCTATCGAGTCCGACTCGAATAACTGGCAGCATATACAGCGTATGAGAATCCGCGAAAGCGGAACCGGGGCCGAGCGCGGAGGCGTCAACATAGGCGCTGCATGCTGAAATAGACTGCAGCATTCCGCGAAGCGGAACGCGAACGCGGAGGCGTTCGCCTCGGCGCTATGCGCCGAAAACAATGAGCGTCTGGCATTCCGCGAGAGCGGAAGCGAACGCGGAGGCGTTCGCCCCCAGCGCTACGCGCTGGGGACTAAAATGACCGATGTTGTACTAACCGAACGCCGCGACGGCCTCGCCATCGTTACGCTGAACCGACCGGACGCTCTAAACGCCCTGTCGCTGGAACTGCGCAATGCGCTGGTGCGTACCTTCTCCGAACTGGCCACGGACTCGACCTGCGAAGTCATCGTGCTCACCGGCGCCGGACGCGCGTTCACGGTCGGGCTGGATCTGAAGGAGCTGGGCGGCGGTCAGGCCAGCGCCTCAGCGGCAGAGGGCGATCTCAGCGATGCGATGCTCGCAACGCCCCAACCCATCATCGGCGCCGTCAACGGCTACGCCATCACCGGCGGCTTCGAAATCGCGCTGTTGTGTGACTTTCTGATCGCAACGCCCGAGGCACGCTTCGCCGACACCCATGGTCGCGTCGGGGTCGTGCCCGGCTGGGGGCTGTCGCAGCGCCTGCCGCGATTGATCGGCATCAATCGCGCGAAGGAGCTGTCGCTGACGGGCAACTTTCTCGACGCGGAACAGGCGCTCGACTGGGGGCTGGTCAATCGCATCGTGCCGGCCGACAAGCTGCTGCCAACCTGCATCGATCTCGCGGGCGACATCATGAGCACCGAGCGCGAGACCCGCGACGAAATCAAGCGAATCATGGACGCCGGCTGGGACGCGACGCTCGGCGACGGGCTGACGCTGGAGCGCGACGCGAGTCGGGCCCACGCCCGCCGCGAGGGATCCGCCCGCGCGGACAAGGTGGCCGAGCGCCGAGCCGCGATTCAGGCGCGCGGCCGAGCGCAGAGCCAGGACTAGTCGCCTAGGCACGGGCTCTGGTGGCCGACATCAAGGTCATCCTGATCGGCGGCACCTCCCATGTCGGCAAGTCCACGCTGGGCCGAAAACTGGCGGAAGAGTTAGGGTGGGATTTCCTCTCCACCGATCAGCTCGCCCGGCATCCCGGCCGACCGTGGAGGGCCGGCGACCTTCAACTCCCAGATGACGTGATCGCACACTACGCCGATCTGACCGTGCCAGAGCTGACGGACGCCGTGCTGCAGCACTATCGGCGCAACGTCTGGCCCATCGTTCAGGCGACGGTCAACGCTCGACTGCAAAACCCATTCGATAGCGCCATGGTGATCGAAGGTTCTGCAGTTCTGCCCCAGCAGGCATCTGCCGCGCAGCACTCACGAATCGACGCGGTTTGGCTGACGGCGTCCGACCATGTCATCGAGGAGCGCATCAAGCGAAACAGCGCGTACACGGAAATGACCTCCGCGCGACGCGCCCTGGTCGACGCATTCCTACAGCGAACGCTCGAATTTGCCGGCGTACTCGAAGCATCATTGGCAAAGACGAACCAAAGGCAGCTCGACGCTACCGCGGACGATGCGTTCGACACGCTTCTGTCGCTCGCCGGCCCGAATCGCTGATCGGCGACCAGGCGGCAGCTTCCGCCGCCGTGCGATAAGCAATCAGCTCTTTTGCGAGCCACTGCAAGAACAACTAGATTCGCATCGATGTCGATCTATGGGCGCACCACATGACCACGTTGACGGTGTATGACGAACATGCGGACTTCTACGTTGGTTTCATCGACGGAGTGCGCGATACGCCCGCGTTTCAGGTCAGCATAGACGCGATCTTCGAAGAGTTAGGCAACGTTCGAGATCTGAACGTCTGCGATCTGGCGTGTGGCGAAGGATTCCTGTCTCGATTGCTCGCGCAACGCGGCGCCAGAGTGCACGGCTACGATGCCTCTAGAGAGCTGGTCGAAACAGCAAGACAACGATCAGGCGACGCCATTCAGTTCGAAGTAGGCGACGCGCAGCACTTGCCAGGTGTTGAAGATGACAGGTTCGACATCGTCATCTGCCACATGGCGATCATGGACATACCCGACATCGATGCGCTGTTTAGAACGGTTCGACGCGTCTTGCGGTCCGGCGGCCGCTTCTTCCTGACCGTACTTCACCCTTGCTTCGAGACGCCATTCGACGACTCGACGGGAGGACTGGTGGAACAAGACGAGAACCAAAACTTCGTCGCGTGCCGCGTCATGCGCTACACAGACGAGGGCCTGTGGCATTCCGGCGGCACCGGCGTTCGCGGCCACATGGGCGCCTTTCATCGCATGCTGTCGACGTACATCAACAGTCTGACCGCGGCCGGACATCAGATCACCAAGCTGCTCGAACCCATGCTGCCCACGAACCACTACGAAGACTTGAACGACCAGTGGGCGATGAAGATTCCGAGGCGCCTGACGATCTGCACCAGCGTCTAGCGCGGGATGTAGCGCAGAATGGGGTCAGAGTCGCGACACTGACCCCAGACTCTGACCCACGCCCATCTGTTGGACAACCAAAAAACAGACACAACGCGAAA
>JBCCGT010000039.1:0-36504 GCA_039029135.1 Pseudomonadota bacterium
CGTTTTCGATTGACGCGTGTGTGAGATGGCAAGCCGCGTGGTATTTGAACAACGCATCACGAATCAACCAGCTATCGGCTTTGGCGGCCAGCGCCTCGGCGTGGTTGTTATCGCCATCGCCGGCGGCGTGGAGATAACCCTGATTTCCCTCTACGGCGTCGCGATTGGCGGTAAAGCCGCGCGCGGCGAGCCGCGCCGCGATCAGGCCGCGCTCGGCCGACTGCCCTGCGTGATAGGGCTTCGTCATCGTGCCGAAGTTGGCCTTCACGCCCGCCGCGGACGATGCGGCCAGCGCCATCGCGGTCTCGTAGCCTGCCTGGTCGAGTCCGAGCACGTGAGCGACCCCAGCCGCCGCGCCAAAGGTGCCGAAGGTCGCCGTCGTATGCCAGCCGCGCAAATAGTGCCGACCGCCGATGGACATCCCGACGCGGCCCTCAATCTCCAAACCCACCACGAAGGCCGTCAATAGACGCGCACCGCTCGCGCCGGCCGCCTGCGCGGCGGCCAGGACGGCGGGCAGCACGGGCGCCACCGCGTGGCAGCCAACGCCGGGATTGGTCTCGTCGAAGTCCAGCGCGTGGCCGCTGGCGCCGTTGAGCAGCGCCGCGGTCGCAGGCTCCAACTTAATGTCGGCGCCGATCACGCCGCAGTCGCCGCCCCGATGGGCGAACTCGTCGCGCAACAGCCCGGCTAGCGGCTCCCGGGCGCCGGCCAGCGCGCAGCCGTACCAGTCGAGAGCGCACTGCTGCGCGAGGGTCTGGACGTCGCTGGGTAGATCGTCCCAGGTGAGTCCTCCGAAACGATCCCAGGCCTGCTTATAGTTCATCGCCCTCACCTCTCCAAGGAAACTTCAAAACAAGTATCGCGCGCTCAGCGCCACACGCGGCAACTTCTGGCGCAGGTCTTGAGGGGGCGCGGACCAACCTCGTCCGCATGCCGACTACCGTGAGGCGGTCAGGCCCAACATCACCTGTTCCTGCACGGGCCGCACCAGTCGGGCGACCTTGACCTCGCGCGGGTCGAGCAGCGCCTGCATGGTGATGCCGCGCAGGATGCCGACGATCATTGTCGCCGCCTCGGCCGGATCGAGGTCGGCGCGAAAATCGCCGTCGGCGATGCCGCGCTCAATGAGCTGGCACACGTTGCGGCGCAGATCCCGAGATAGCGCCGCGACCTCACCCCTGATCTCTGGCACCGCGCTGATCGATTCACCCATGATCGAATAGAGCGCGCGAATGTGGCTTTCGCGTTTGGTGATCTCGAGCAGATAGGTCTCGATATAGTTGTTCATGGTCGCCGTGGCGCTGGCCTCGTCGAGCACGGGATCGAGCTGATCGTTTCGAAACGAACCCGCCAGGCGTTTCACCACCGCGCGCAGCAGCCCCTCTTTCGAGCCAAACCGGGCGTTGACCAGCGGCCCCGTGTAGCCCGCCTCTTCGCCGACCTGGTTGACGGTGGTTCGCAGATACCCCTGGCGGGCGAACAGCCGGCGGGCGGCACGCAGCAGCAGGCGCTCAGATTCCGCCTTGCGCTGCACCTGGCTGCGTGGGGTCGAGCGAGCGGCCTTGTTGCGCCCTTCGCCAGCGCCCGTCGCGTTGGGCTGCAACTGCGCCTTTGACGGTTTGCGCGCTGAGGCTGGCTTTCGTTTGGCAGACATAGTCGCTGAAATCCGCTTCGCGGCGAGGCCCGCAGCATACGCTACAGGTCGTAGAGCTGCGCGAGATCGAGGGTGTTCGCCAACAGCCGCACGGTGGCCGCATCCGCGAACTTACCGTCGATCATGGCGGCGCCTTCGCCGCGCGCCATCGACTCCTCGTAGGCCGCCGTGAGCTTGCGCGCGTCTTCGATCGCCTCCGCCTCTGGCGTAAACGTCTCCTGTGCGTGGGGAATCTGCTTTGGATGCAGCGCCCACTTACCCACCATGCCGAGCGCTCGCGCCTGCAGGCAGGTCTTGCGATAGCCGGCCTCGTTATGGATCGCGCCGTAGGGCCCGTCGATGGCGTCGATACCGGCCGCACGAGCCGCCATCGCGACACGAAAACGCGAATAGTGAAAGATGTCACCGGGATAGCCGCGCTCGCCACCCATCAGCGACAGATCCATGCCCTGACTCGCGGTGTAATCGCCCATGCCGAAGATCATGGCCTCCAGCCGCGGCGTCGAATTGGCGATCTCGACGATGTTCTGCAAACCCAGCGTCTCTTCGATCAACAGCTCCAGCCCAATCTTCTTCTTCAGTCCGAGGCGCTGCTCGAGCTGGTTAAGAAGCTTGTCGACGAACAGCACATCCGCAGCGTTCTCGGGCTTGGGGATCATGATGACGTCCAGGTTCTCCCGGGCACCCTCGACGACCTCGATCACGTCCCCGTGGCACCAGGGCGTGCCCGTATCGTTGATACGCACGCAGCGCACGGTGTCGCCCCAGTCCATCTCGTTAAACGCTGCGACGATGTTGCCGCGCGCGCTCTCTTTCTGATTCGGTGCGCAGGCGTCCTCTAAATCGAGAAACACATGATCGGCACCGCTGGTTGCCGCCTTCTCGATCATCCGGGTGTTGCTCGCGGGCACCGACAGCTCGCAGCGACGCCGGCGGCGGGGTTGCCCGTGTTTGTTGACCATCGTCATGCCTTCCCTCCTCAGGGGCTCAATGTTCGGTAACCGGCCGGAATATCAGCGCTCAGCGGTGGAACCAGTGGCTCTTGCGCTTGATCAGCGCGGTTCGTTCGACCTCGGCGACGAGTTCCTTGTTCTGATTGACGCCGTAGTGTTTGAACACCACGATGCCGGCGTCCTCGCGATCGCTGGGGCGCTTATCGAGCACCTTCGTGTAGGCATAGAGCGTGTCGCCGTGAAACACCATCGTCTTCAGCGATATGTTGTCGAGGCCAAGCTCCGCCAACGCGTTCTCTACCGTGTCCTGGGAGGCGAGCCCCAATACAAGAGAGAAATTAACGCCGCCGTAGCACAGAATCTTGCCGAGCGGTGTCTTGCTCATCTGGTGCTCATTGAAATGGCCCTGCGCCGTGTTCATCACCATGTTGGTGATGTTCACGTTCTCCAGATTCGTCATCGTCTTGCCGCGGGCGTGGCGAATGACCTGCCCGAC
This sequence comes from Pseudomonadota bacterium, assembly GCA_039029135.1. GTDB lineage: Bacteria > Pseudomonadota > Gammaproteobacteria > Pseudomonadales > Azotimanducaceae > JALZVT01. The sequence goes on from JBCCGT010000039.1 coordinate 3,107, forward strand.
CTCGAAGTCCTCGAAGTAGTTGTCCGGGCTCGTCAGGCGGGCGAGCGGCCCGGGGGCATCGTCCACGTCATTCTCGCTCATGCGTCACCCGCCCCTTCCGGCTTTGCTTTCGCCATCTTCTTGCCGCCGATCTGCCCGCGCCAGATGGCGAGATTAGAGCGCCGGTACTCGATGACTTTGCTGCCCTTTTGATTGAAGCCCTCGTTAAACCAGGTGACGACGCCACGGCCTTCGCTCGACTCGGAAAGCCGCTTGGCCTCGGTCGTCGAGACCGCGGTGAGGGTGTCGCCGGGGTACACCGGCTCCAGATACTTAAGGTCATAGACGCCCAGAAACGGCCCGCCCAGACCCTCTGAGCAGATCTCAACAGACAGGCCGAGAATGACGTTGAAGACGAGCTGCGGGTTGACCACGATGTCCGGGTGGCCGTGGGCCTTCGCGTACTCGCGATTGAAATACAGCGGGTTATAGGCAAGCGTGAGGTGCGCGAATGCGATCGCGTCAGCCTCCGTGATCGTCCGTCCCCAATGATGGTGAATGACCTCGCCGACCTCGAAGTCGTGATAGCCCTGGCCACGCTTGCGCAGCACAGCGTCGTTCATGATCGTTTCGATCTCGCTCACGCCCCCTCCTGCAATCGGCTATGTTGCTTTCGCTTTGGTCGCCTGCGTCTTAAGGCCCGCGTCGAGGCAACCCTGTCGGCGAGCGCCCCTGGTCCCCATCCAGACTTCCGCCCCTCTCGCCGCCTCTCGTCCCCTATCGTCCAGCGCACGTTAGTTATTTTATGACCGCAAAATAAGACCGACCGCCGCAAACATCAAGTCCGGTGCCGCCGCACCCACCCGACGACGCGGATTTGGTCGGGCATACGTCGCTGCCCGGATGTCAGCCTGCGTCACTTCGCTTAGACTTTGACGTTCACGTCCAAGGGAGGACCAGCGTGGCCGACGGTATCTATATGACCGAAGAGCGGCTGATGATGCAGGAGGCCGCGCGGGACTTCGTCGCCCGCGAGATCCTGCCGGTCGCCAACGAACTCGACCCCGTGGAGGGCGAGATTCCAATGAGCCTGCGGCGCAAGATGGGCGAAATGGGCTACTTCGGCATCCGCATCCCCGAAGACTACGGCGGTCTCGGGCTCGGCGTTTTCGAGTATGCGATGCTCAGCGAAGAAATCGCCCGCGGCTGGATGAGCTGCGCCAGCATCATTGCCCGGGCGGGCTCGATGATGCACATGGTCAACTGGCCCATAGAGCGCCGGATCGAGCTGACCCGCAAGGCCGCCGTCGGCGAATACCTGCACGCGGGCGCGCTGTCGGAACCGGACACAGGCTCAGATCTCTACGGGGGGATCAAGACGCGAGCCGTACTCGACGGCGATGAGTGGGTCATCACGGGCAACAAGTACTGGTGCACGTTCGCCGACGGCGCCGATGTGATCAACGTGCTGTGCCGCGTCGATGGCATACCCGGCAAGCGCGGCATCCGCAGCATCGCCGTGGAGAAGCCCCCCGGCGAGCTCCCCGAAAACTGCAGCGGCGCGCCGATACCGAAAATCGGCTATTTCGGCTGGAAAACCTGGGAGCTGCGTTTCGAAGGCGTCCGCGTCCCGAAAGAGAACATGGTCGGCACGCTGCCGGGCGAGCGCCCGGCACCGTCGACCGGCGGCAACGCGAACCGGCTGGCGGCGCTGTCGATACCGCGCGTGCACACCGCCGCACGTTCGATCGGCCTGGCGCGCGGTGCACTCGAAGACGCGACGGCCTACTCTCAGGAGCGGGTGCAGTTCGGCGTGCCGATCTCCGACTTTCAGGAAACGCGCTTCAAGCTGGCTCGCATGGCATCTGAAATCGAAGCCGCGCGACAGCTCATGTATCACGTCGCCAGCGAGATCGACGCCGGTCGCGGTTCGGATAAGGAAGCCTCGATGATTAAGTGGTTCGCCTCGGAAATGGCTGAGCGTGTGACCTCCGATGCGCTGCAGATCTTCGGCGGCGCCGGCTATACCAAACTGCATCCGATCGAGCGCTACTGGCGCGATGCACGGTTAACTAAGATCTTCGAGGGCACCTCGGAGATTCAGCTGCGCATCATCTCGGACAGTATGCTGGGTAAGCCGACCACCCGCCTGATGCCTGCGAATGGCTGAGACGGCGGTGTCGGAGGGACAACAGTGTCAGGTAAGTGTACCGCGGCGTTGCAACTTGCCTACACTTCCGTTGCACAACCCGGCTACGCAAGGCTGATGCGGTTTGGTTACATAGGCGTTTAGCTGTCTCTTGCGGCTGCGCCAATCGCGCGACGATGAGCTAGCAACGAAGCGCGCTGGCACAGGGCGTAATCGCAAGACACGTAACACGATTAGGGAGAGGCTACCTTGGGCATGCGGAACACCCGGGCGAGAGCCAAAAAAGCGGTCAAGGCAAAGACCAAAACACGCGTCGCGGGTAAACGCGGCGCCGCGCGCATGGTCTACTACTTTGGCCGTACGCGAACCGACGGCAACCGTGCCAGCAAGGAGTTGCTTGGCGGCAAGGGCAAGAACCTCGCGGAAATGACGGCCATCGGCTTGCCTGTCCCTCCCGGCTTCACGATCACCACGGACGTCTGCGACCGTTACTATCGCGGCGGCATGCGCCTGCCCGGCGATCTTATGGGCGAGGTACAGAAGTCGATCGCGACATTAGAAAAAGAGCTCGGCAAGCGCTTCGGTAACGCGGACAACCCGCTGCTCGTGAGCGTGCGTTCTGGTGCAGCGATTTCGATGCCCGGCATGCTGAACACCATTTTGAATCTGGGGCTGAACGACGAGTCCACGGCCGGCCTCGCCGCCGCGACCGGCAACGAGCGATTTGCATACGACGCCTATCGACGGCTGATTAACATGTACGGCGACGTGGTCGCGGGGATCGAGCACCACCACTTCGAGGCCGCTTTCGACAAGATCAAGCGGGCCTACAAGGTCAGCGACGACACCGAAGTGCCCGCTGAGGGTCTGAAGCGGCTATGCGATGCGTACAAGGTCGTCTACCGCAACGCCACCGGCCACGAGTTTCCGCAGGATCCGGCCCGCCAACTCGAACAGTCTATCGAAGCCGTATTCGGCTCGTGGAACACCGATCGCGCCATCAGCTACCGGCGCATCGAGGCCGCCAAGGGCAATACCGCTATCAACGATCTGCTCGGCACGGCCGTCAATGTGCAGGCGATGGTGTACGGCAACATGGGCGACGACTCGGCGACCGGCGTCGGCTTTACCCGCGACCCGAACACGGGCGTCAATCGTTTCTTCGGCGAATTTCTGGTGAACGCGCAGGGCGAGGACGTGGTCGCCGGTATACGCACGCCAGCCCCGGTAGCAGAGCTCGGTCGCTGGAATCGCAGCGTCTACCGCCAGCTGCTGGATATCAAGAAAACGCTCGAGACCCACTATCGCGAAATGCAGGACATCGAGTTCACGATAGAGCGCGGCCAGCTCTTCATGCTGCAGACGCGTACGGGCAAACGAAACGGCATCGCCGCCGTGAAGATTGCCTGCGACATGGTGAAGGAAGGGTTACTCGACGAGCGCGAGGCCGTGCTGCGCGTACCGGCCGCAGACCTAACGCACTGTTTGCTGCCGAGCTTCAATCCCTCGGCCCGCGCTAAGGCCAATGTCCTCTGCCGAGGATTAAACGCATCGCCCGGCGCCGCGGTTGGCAAGCTGGCATTCACGTCGGACGACGCCAAGCGGCGGAACGCCGCCGGCGAAACCGTCATCCTCGTGCGCCAGGAGACCAGCCCGGAAGACGTCGAGGGCATGTCGTCCGCCGCAGGCATTCTCACGAGCACGGGCGGTGCGACCAGTCACGCCGCCGTCGTCGCGCGCGGCTGGGGCAAATGCTGCGTGGCCGGCGCGAGCGACATCCACATCGACGAGAAGGCGAAAAAGATCCGCGTCTCGGGCCGCAGCTTCGGTGAGAAAGACACCATCAGCATCGACGGCACCACCGGCGAGGTCATGGCCGGCGCGGTCGATACCCAGGCACCGAAACTCTCGGGCGACTTCGCCCGACTCATGAAGTGGGCCGACAAGTATCGGCGTCTGAAAATTCGCACCAACGCGGATTCCGCGGCCGACAGCAAACGCGCCCGCGACTTCGGCGCCCAGGGCATCGGCCTGTGCCGCACCGAGCACATGTTTTTCGAATCCGACCGGATCCGCTACATGCGCGCGATGATCCTCGCCCAGGACGAGAGCGACCGGCGCGCAGCACTCGAGAAACTGCTGCCGTTTCAGCGCAGCGACTTTCGCAGTATTTTCGAAGCCATGCGCGGGCTGCCGGTGACGATCAGGCTGCTCGATCCGCCGCTGCACGAATTCCTGCCGCACGACTCCGCGGCCCAACGCGAGGTAGCGCTGGAATTGGGCGTTCGCCCGGGGGAGATCAAGCGCCGCGCGGAGGCTCTGAAGGAGGCCAATCCGATGCTGGGCCACCGCGGCTGTCGCCTGTCGGTCTCCTACCCGGAGATCCTCGAGATGCAGGTGCAGGCGATTATGGAGGCGGCCATCGACTGCGCGCGCCGACGCATCCGGGTGCTGCCCGAGATCATGATTCCGATGATCGGCACGGGACCGGAACTCGCGCTGCTGCGTTCGCGGATCGAGGCGAAGATCGCGACGACTCGCGCCGCGAAGAACTTCACCGGCAAGCTCGCCGTCAAGATCGGCACGATGATCGAAGTCCCGCGCGCGGCCCTGCGCGCCGACGAGATCGCGCGTCACGCCGACTTCTTCAGCTTCGGCACTAACGATCTGACGCAGATGACGTTCGGCTACAGCCGCGACGACGTCGCCGGCTTTTTGGTCGATTACATCGATCAGAAGATCGTGCCGAACGATCCGTTCCAATCGCTGGACACGCGCGGCGTGGGGCAACTCATCGAGCTGGGGGTAAAGAACGGCCGCAGCGTCGATCCGACGCTGAAGCTCGGTATCTGCGGCGAACACGGCGGTGATCCGGCATCCATCGCGTTCTGCGATGCGGCGGGCCTCGACTACGTGAGCTGCAGTCCGTTTCGGGTTCCCGTCGCGCGCCTCGCGGCCGCACAGGCGCAGCTGCGCAGCTGATGCGGGCCGTCGTCTGCGAGCGCTTTGGGCCACCCAGCGAGCTTCGCGAGGTCAACATAGCCCGCCCCGAGCCCGGGCCTGACGACGTATTGGTCCAGGTCGCCGCAACGGGCATCGGCTTCGTCGACGGGCTGCTGGTTCAGGGCAAATACCAGGTCAAGCCGCCCCTGCCCTTCTATCCCGGCAATGAGTTCGCGGGCAGCGTCGCCGCGGTGGGCGCCCAGGTCGACCATTTCGCGGTCGGCGACCGGGTCTTCGGCAGCGCCGGCGGCGCGCTGGCTGACTATGTGTGTACCCGTGCCGCCAACTGCTTTGCCACGCCCGCCGAGCTCAAGGACACGCAGGCGGCCAGCCTGTTCATCAACTATCTCACCGCGGTCTACGGCCTGGAACGCTGCAACAGCGTGCGCGCCGGCGAAACCATGCTGGTGCTCGGCGCCGCAGGCGGCGTCGGCTCCGCGGCGATCGCGGTGGCCAAGGCGCTGGGCCTCAGGGTCATCGGCGCCGCGTCGAGCGAAGACAAGCGCGCGCTCGCGCGCGCGGCCGGCGCCGACGAGGTCGTCGACTATACCCAGGCGGACTGGCGCGATGCGCTGCGCGCTCTGGCGCCAGCGGGCCTCGATCTGGTGTATGACCCGGTGGGTGGCGACGCGACGGAAACCGCCTTCCGCAGTCTGGCCCCGGGCGGTCGGCTGCTGGTGGTCGGCTTCGCCAGCGGCGCCATACCCAGGCTGCCGCTGAACCTGGCGCTGCTGAAGCGCGCGTCCGCCGTTGGCGTGGACTGGGGCGGCGACGCCCGCGCCAACCCCGAGCTCAACGCAGGCCTCGTGGAACGCCTCCAGGGCCTGATCGGCTCCGGCGCGCTGCGCCTGGCGCCGGTCGCGGAGCGCCCAGCCAGCGACTTTGTCGCGGCACTGGAAGACCAACTCGCGGGCCGCATCCGCGGCAAGCTGGTGCTGTCCCGGAGCTGACGCTCCTCCTTCGACTACCGGGATACCCGGCTACGACAGATCCGCCAGCGCGGCCGCGAGACGAGCCGTTCGAGCACAGGCCACTGTGACCCAGGTCACACAATCCGGCCGACGCCACAAAAAACTCACTTTTTGGCGTTCGGACGTCAACCGCAGCTCGGTACGCGCGTTAGCGCTCCTGTGTCTATCACCTCAATCCTCGATTGCATCGAGACGACAGGAGTTATCGATATGAGCATTGCGACCTCTCCCCTGCGAACATCCAACAAGGCGCTCGTGTACCGCGAACGCCGAGGCTTCAGCGCGTTCAAGAGCGCGGCCGTCGGCGGCACGCTGCTCGCCCTCACCCTGCTGCTGCAGGCCTGCGGTGGCGGCGGCGCTAGCGCGGCAGCGCCGGCGGAGGATGCGTCCAGCACGCCACCACCGAGCGCCGCCGAACAGGGCGAGATACTGCTCGCCATCACGGACGCCGAGGGCGACTTCTCGGCCTACGAGGTCGACGTGACCTCGATCAAGCTGATCCGTGCCAACGGCGACGCGGTCGAAACCGCCCCGCTATCGACCCGCATCGACTTCAATCAGCTCACCGAGGTCAGCGAATTCTTCACGCTCGCCACCGTGCCCGCCGCGACCTACGACCGGGTCGAGATGACCATCGACTTTACGGACGCGAACGTCGTCGTTCAGGATGCGGCCGGCGCGGACGTGGCCGCGACGGTCGTCGACAGCGAGGGCAATCCGGCTGACGTCGTCACGCTGGAACTGATGCTCGCCGAACGCGACAACATCCGGGTCGCGCCCGGCCGCCCAGCGCTGTTCAGTCTGGACTTCGATCTCGACGCGTCGAACAGCATCGATCTCGAAACGTCGCCGCCGGTAGTCACGGTCGAGCCCTTCCTGCTCGCGACGCCGGAACTGGAGACCGACCGCGAGCACCGTGTGCGCGGTCTGCTCGACTCGGTCGATAGCGCAAGCGGCAGCTTCACGATTCAGATTCGTCCCTTCCGGCACCGCGACGGCGACTTCGGCGAGCTGACGATCGCGACTGACGAGGCGACCGAATACGACATCAACGGCGAGATGCTCTCTGGCGTGGCCGGTCTGGACGCGCTGGCGTTGCTCGAGGCGAACGCACCTATCACCGCGGCCGGCAGCATCGCCGACGACGGACTGCTCGCGCAGCGAGTCGTGGCGGGCAGCAGCGTTCCCTGGGCGGACGTCGAGGGCCTGCGCGGCACGGTCACGGCCCGCAGCGACAACAGCGTGACGGTCTCCGGCGCCATCGTCGATCGCGCCGACGGGACCGCCTTCCGCGGCGAGGTCACGCTGCTGGTCGCCCCGACCACGGGCGTGTCGACGCTGGGTCAGGACGTCGAGCTGGGCATAGACGCCATCTCTGTCGGCAGCCGCATCAGCGCCATCGGCAGCATCGTCGACGACAGCACGCTGGACGCCAGCGAGGGCCGCGTGCGCATCGAGCAGTCGCGCCTGTCCGGCACCGTGGTCTCGACCGCGCCCTTCGCGGTTGAGCTCGCGACGCTGGCCAAGCGCAAGGTCGACGCCTTCGACTTCACCGGTACGGGCGTCAGCGCCGATCAGGACGCCGACCCGAGCAACTACGAGGTCGACGTGGTGTCCTTCAACGCGGATCTGGTTGAGGGCGACTACGTTCGCATCGGCGGCCTGGTCGCACCGTTTGGCTTCGCTGCCCCGGACTTCAACGCACGCACGATCATCGATTTCGAAACCGACAGCCGCGCTGCCAACCTGATCGTGAACTGGGTGCAAAGCGGCGGCTCGTCTGAGCCGTTCCTCAGCCAGTCGACGAGCGCGCTGGAGATCAACCTGGAAGGCTCACGCTCGGCACTGAAGCTGCGCGGCATACCCGCAGCCGTAACCAACCCGCTCGAGGCCGTCACGCTGCTGGCGCCGGAAGACGACAACGGCGCTTACTCGGTCAAGGTGCGCGGCGCGCAACAGCTCCACGTGTTCCGCTCTTTCGCCGAACTGACCGCTGAACTCGACGAGCAGCTGGCCGCCGGCTACGTGCTGGCTCAGTTCTCCGCCCACGGCGCGAGCCAGACGGACGAGCAGACTTTCGTCGCCAAACGCGCCGGCTTCATCTTCGCGGATCCCGCGCTGCTCGCTCAGGAAGAGCAGAGCGACAGCGAAGGCTGATCGCTATCCCGGACCAACGCGTCCACAAACGCCCGGCATCCGCCGGGCGTTTGTTTTTTTCCACCGAAAACGCGCGCTAGCATGACCGCACAGGGATTCGGGTATTCTGGGTCGCACGCGATAGCTCCCCGAGCCCGCCATGGAATTTCGGGGCGACGAGTCGGAGCAACATTTCTAGGCGATAGGGAGAACCCGCAATGAGCACACGCCACCTGGTACTGGTGCTGACCGAACCGACGGAAGGCAACGAGGCGCGCTTCAACGACTACTACGAGAACACGCATCTGCGCGAGGTCATCGCCACGACGGGCTTCGATTCTGCCGAGCGCTTCAAGCTGGTGGCAGAGCTGGGCGAAGGCGCGCCGCTGCCGTACCTCGCGGTGTACGAAACCCACGGCGACAGCGCCGAAGAGATCCTGCAGGACCTGGGTGCGCGACGCCAAGAGCGCGAGCAGAGCGACGCGCTGAACAAGCGCACCGGACGCGTGTGGGTCTATGAGGCAACCGGCGACAAGCACAGCCGCTGAGCCGTGCTGCCGACCATCTCACTCGCGCCGCTCGCCGCGTCCGGCCAGCACCCCGATGCGCGCGCGACGGCCGAGGCGCTGACCGCCGCCTGCCACGATCCGGGCTTCTGCTATCTGACCGATCACGGCGTCGACGCCCGGCTCGAACAACGCGCGCAGCGCGTAGCGCGCGACTTCTTCGCGCTGCCGCGTGCGGCCCGCGAGGCGATCGCGATATCCAACTCCGCCCACTTTCGCGGCTACACCCTGCTCGGCGACGAACACACCAACGGCGCAAGCGACTATCGCGAGCAGCTCGACGTCGGCGTCGAGGGCGTGGCCCAGGCGCCGCGCGCGGACGAGCCGCCCTGGCAGCGCCTCAACGGTCCCAACCAGTGGCCGTCGGCGCTACCCGATATGGCGCCGACCGTTCTCGAGTGGATGGCCGCCATGCAGGACGTCGGACTCGCCGTGCTGCGCGGCCTGGCCGTGGGCCTGGGCCAGCGCGCGAATCGGTTCGACGACTACGTGACGAGCGAGGCGCACCCGAAGACCAAGATCATCCGCTATCCGGGTCGGCCGGCGACGGCGCCGCAAACCGACCCGATGCAGGGCGTCGGTCTGCACCACGATTCTGGCCTGCTGACGTTTATCCTGCAGGACGAGGCGTCCGGTCTCGAAGTACACGCGGCCGACGGCAATGTCATTCCCGTGCCGCCGCGGCCGGGCACGCTGGTGCTGAATCTGGGCGAGATGATGCAGGCCCTGTCGGCCGATTATTTGATCGCGACGCCACATCGCGTGCTGGTGCCACCCGATGGTACTGAACGCATATCGCTCGCGTTCTTCTACAACCCACGACTCGACGCCGTACTCGAACCCGTCGAGTTGCCGGCTGAGCTGGCGGCGCGGGCTCGACCTGCGCCCGAACGTTCCACCCAGGATCCAATCCACGCCAGCTTCGGCATGAACACGCTGAAGATCCGTCTGCGCGCGCACCCTGACGTGCGCGAAAAGTTCTACGCAGACGTCAACCTCTGAGTCCACTGGCACGGTGGGGAGAGCCGCACGCGCCCCCTGTCGCGCGCACGGCGATTGCTGCATGATCGAGACGAGGGATATCAACGGGCAAACGCGAGGGGCGTTATGACTGCGACGGAAGGGGCTAATCATCATGGGTTCGCGCTAACCGAAGAACTCATCCTGGTACGCGATCAGATTCGCCGATTCATGCGCGAAGAGGTCAAGCCGATCGAAGATCAGCTGCCCCACGACGCCACCGGCTGCAGCGCCGAGGACAAAGCGCTACTGAAGGCCAAGGCCGAGGCGCTGGGACTGACGCGACTCACCGTGCCCGAGGAGTACGGCGGCAACCCGGTGTCGGCGATGATGCGCGTCATCATCGCTGAGGAATCGGCGAAGTGCCGGCTCGGCGGCTACAACCCGGCGCTGGGCGCCTTCGGCGGCGGGCCACCCAACATTATCTGGGGCGGGACGGCCGATCAGATCGAACGCTTCGGCCTGCCGTGCGTCGATGGCAAGAAGCGCGCGTTCGTGGCGATCACCGAACCGACGGGCGGGTCGGATCCGCGCAACAACATCACCACGCGCGCGGTAAAGCGCGGCGATAGCTGGTATCTCACCGGGCGCAAGATGTGGATCACGGGCGCCGCCGGCGCCGATTGGGGCGTCATCTTCGCCCGCACCGACGACGGCGACTACAAGCGGCCGCCGCAGATTACCGCGTTCATCGTCGAGCCCCACTTCAAGGGCATCGAGTTCAACGAGATCAAGGTGATTCGCGCCCTGTCGCCCTATGAGATCGTGCTGGACGAGTGCGAGGTCCCGGACGACAACGTGCTCGGTGAGGTCGGCAAAGGCTTCAACGTCGCGCAGTCCTGGTTGGTGGACGCGCGCATCCCCTACGCCGCGGGCTGCATCGGCATGGCCCAGGAGGCGCTGGACATGGCCTGCGGCTGGATCAAGCAGCGCCAGGTCCGCGGCGGACTGCTCGCCGACAAACAGGCGATGCAGTGGATGATCGCCGACTCGGAAGTCGAGCTGCGCGCCGCCCGCTACCTGGTCTACGACGCGGCACAGAAAGTCGACAGCGGCGAGCGCGCCAAGGTCGACGCGTCGATATGCAAGCTGTACGGCACCGAGACCGCCGGTCGCGTCGTCGATCGCGCGATCCAGATGTTTGGCGGTATGGGCGTCGCCAAGGAAATGCCCCTGGAGCGCTGGTACCGCGAGTTGCGCGTCAAGCGCATCGGCGAGGGGCCCAGCGAAGTACACCGCATGGTGATCGCACGGGACAAGCTGCGGAACACCGATGGCGGCAGCTACTTTGGCTGAGCTCGCGATAGCGCAGCGATTCGATACACGGTCCGTCGCCGAGCGTGCGCGCTAGTGGCTCGGCATCGAATCGCCGGCGCCGAGGCGCCGCTCGACATCGTCTGGGACGACATCGGCGTGGCCCACGTCTACGCCCAGAGCAAGGCCGACGCCTATCGCGGCATGGGCTACGCGGCCGGCCGCGAGCGCCTGTGGCAGATCCATCTGTCCTGCGCCTACGCCAACGGCGAGGCGGCCGCACTGCTCGGCGAACGCTTCGTCGCACAGGACGCGCTCGCCCGTGCCTGCAATGCGCCGGGCGCGCGCTTCGCGGCCGAGCTGCCAACCAGCGCCGGCGACTGGATTGTCGATGCGTATCTCGACGGGCTTAACGCCGCGGTCGACGGCCTGGACGAGGTGCCACCGGAATTCGTGCACGCCGGCGTAGTGCCCAGGCACTTTACCCGTTCCGACATCGCCGCCCGCTATCGCTTCACCAACTGGTTTCAGCACCGCAGTTGGAGCGAGAAGATTCTGTTGGGCCGCCTGATGGGACGTCACGGCGCGGATCGCTTCCGGCGCCACGTGCTGCACTTTTCGGCAGCCGACGAACGCATCGTTACCGAGCACGCAGCGATCTACGCCGAGTTGTCGCTCACGGCCCTACCGCTCGCCCAACCGCTGATGACACCGAAGGCGCGCGAGGGGCTCGCCGGCAGCAACAACTGGGCCGTGACAGGCGCCCTGAGCGCCTCAGGAAAGCCGCTGCTGGCGATGGATCCGCACCAGGCCCACGCGATTCCCAACCCGTTTTTCTACGCGCATCTCTCAACGCCGGATTGGGACGCGTTCGGCACGGCGTTTCCCGGCGTGCCCTATTTCATGATGGGGTACACCCGCGATATCGCCTGGGGGCTCACGACCGGAATGGTCGACAACTACGACGTCTACGTAGAACGCATGCGCGGCGACGAGTATGAGACGTCAGATGGATGGCGCCCCGTCGAAACCCGCATCGAGTCCATTCCGGTCAAGGGCGGCGGTCACCGCGACGTGCCGATTCGCGCGACGCGTCGCGGTCCGCTGTTGGATGACCTACTCGACGCGCTCTCGCCGGAGGCGCCGGCAAACGCGAACGCGCGCGAATACCGGCTAGCGTTGCGCTGGTCGCTCGCCGATCTGCCGACCGCACCCGGGGCGCTGGCCTGTCTACCGCTAGCCACGTCCGCCGAGGCGTTCGGCGCGACCCTGTTCGAGGACGATAGCTGCCCGCTCGTCAACAACATCATCTGCGTCGACCGGGACAACCATCTGCGGCGTTTTATCGCCGCAAGCCTGCCCGTCAGAGAATCGGTCACCGGCAGCGTCCCTCTGCCCGGTTGGGAGCCCGGCTGGGAGCCAGGCTACGACTTCGCGCAGACGACCGAGCGCCAACTCACCGTGGAAGTCGATCCGCCGCAGGGATTCGCGCTGACGGCGAACAGCGACACCATGGGATCGCGCGGCGCGTTTCCCATCCACAATTTTCCAGTGAATCCCGCCCGGGCGGACCGCATCCGCGAGCTACTCGACACGGGCGAATCATTCACGAGCGCTGACTTCGAGGCGATGCAGGCGGACCTTAAGGACCTCGCCGCGATCCGCGCATTGCCCGATGTGTTGGCCCTACTCGCCGAGACGCAGGATCCCGACCTGCAAATGGCCGCGCGGCTGTTGGGTCGCTGGGACGGACACGCAACGCCGGCGTCGGCCGCAGCCTGCCTGTACTACGCGTTCCAGGACCTCTTCTGGCCGGGACGCTTCATGCACACCGTGCTCGGCGACGACGCGCTGAAAGTGCTGCCCAGCGGCGCACCCGGTCTCAACCTGTGGAATGTGGCGCGTTTTCTGGAACCGGGCAGCCCCTGGACCACTGACCGTTCGCTGCTCGTCAAGACCGTTTGCGATGCGATGCGGCAGGCCGTGACAAACGTACGGCGCGAGCTGGGCGACGACGAGGCCGAGTGGCGCTGGGACGCGCTGCATCAGGTGGCCTATGCGCACGCGCTCGCCGGGCAGCCCGACTGGTCGCACCTGCAGCAGGGACCCGACGGCGTGGGCGGCAGCGCGAACACGCTCGCGATGGCGGCACACGCGGGCTCCGGACCGGGCAGCGAACGACGACCCGGCGAGCCCGCTTTCCGGGTCTGGCTGGGGCCGGCCTATCGATTGGTGGTCGATCTCGCGCAGCCGGAACAATCCAGGTTTGTGATCGGCGGCGGCAACAGCGCACGACCGGACAGCCAGCTCACGACAAATCAGTACCCGAGCTGGCTAGAAAATCGCCATCACGATTTGTATTGGGATCGTGCGCGGTTAGAGGTGCATGACCTGTGGGTAGTGGGCAGCGATTGATGGTCCGTGCAGACGGCTGGTGTCCCGCTGTGATGGCTCCGACTCGTTCTGATCGCTGTGGCGTGCCACGTAGCAGCACCTAGTCTTCAAAAGCGGACAGTCTAAACAGCGACTGACAAACACTTAGTTCGTCGCCGACCAGCCACTGGCAGACCATTCAAGTTCGCGTCGCAATATCCAGCACGATCTTGCCAATGTGTTGTTTAGATTCAAAGGATTTCTGCGCTTGAGCTATCTGGGAGAGCGGATAGACCTCAGCGACCAATGGCACTACTCGTCGTTTCTCAATATGGTCGACTAGATTCTTGAAAACCTCAGGAGCCAAAACTGTACAGCCAAACAAGTTCAGGTCCTTTAAGTACAGCGTCCTCACATCAAGCTCAATAATCGAACCAGCGATCGCTCCTGAAACAGTGTATCGACCACCGGGCCGCAGTAGGTCCAACAATGTCGACCAGGTCGGTCCGGCAACCAGGTCAATGACCACATCAAAGCTGTTCTTTCCAAAGCGAGAAATCAGGTCGCTTTCTCTTTCTGCCGTCCCATCTGCGCCAATCTCAAGGAGGCCTGAGAACTTTGACTCTCGTGTTACGGCGAACACCTCGGCCCCCCGCGCTTTCGCGAGTTGTATCGCCGCTGACCCAACCCCACCAGATGCACTCGTAATCAGAACCCGATCTTCATCGCTGACGAACGCTCGTGTGAGCATGTTCTCTGCGGTGGAGTACGCACACGGGAAAGAAGCCAAATCAATGCTGGTTAAGGTGCTTTCGATTGTATGTGCATGTCGGGAAGCCACCACAGCGTATTCCGCGAATCCCCCGTCGCATTCGGAACCGAAATACCAGGGATTCTGAAGAATCTGACCATTCGCTTCTCGAATGCAAGGCTCAATAAGTACCCGTTCACCGACACGGTGATTGCCAACTTCAGTGCCCGCGTGGACGATCTCTCCACATACATCGGCGCCTTGAACGCGAGGAAAATGCAGTGGATTCCCAGACCAGCTCGCGTCCACGGAATCCTGCTCACCTTTCGAGTACCAAGCCATTCGCGTATTGATATCAGTGTTATTTACAGCCGCAGCTTGCACGCGAACAAGGACGTCGCCTGGACCCGGCAGAGGAACGGGCACATCGTCTCGGCACACCAACTGATCAGGTCCACCGTGTCCGATCAACAATGCAGCTCTCATCTTGTCTGGTATGTTGATTTCGTCTCTCCGATACCTTGGATGTCCATCACTTTTGGACTAAGTGATTGCGGGATCAACTGCTGTTGTCGGTCGAACAGCGACGCCCCACCATCTATAGCGCGAACGTATCCTATCGGGCTTTCCAGCTCCGTCTTACACGGCAGATAACTTCCAAACCTAACAAATTTCCGTCGCACGTAGCTCCTCAATGGCCCGCGCATCCAGCCCCAACAGCTCCTCGAGCACGGCATCGGTATGTTCACCGAGTTCCGGAAAGAAGCGAATGTCCTGCATACCAGCATCAGGAAATCGCAGCGGCGAGTTCGCGAGCGCGATGCGTCCCATGTCGGGATGCTCGCGCCACTCGACCATGCCGCGCTCAATGAGGTGCGGATCGTTGCGCAGCTCGTCCAGATCCCGTACGGGCGCGATCGGCAGACGCGCTTCGCGCATGGCGTCGAATGCCTCCTGTCGCGTTCGCTTGGCGGTCCACGCGCCGATGATGTCGTTGAGCTCGCCCTCGCGCTTCAGACGACCCGCGCGCGTACTCATGTCCGGATCGCGCAACAAGTCGCTGCGACCGATCAGCTCGCACAACCGCTCCCAGTGATGTTCAGCGACGACGATCAGCGCGATGTAGCCATCGCTGCACGGATAGACGCTGTAAGGGACCACGCCGGCCGGCGAACGGTTGCCCTTGCGCTCCGGCAGCTTGCCCGTGGCGTGGAACGCGGTGAAGTCTGAGCTGAACACGAAGTACATCGACTCCAGCATGGAAACCTCGACCAGCCCGCCCTCCCCGTGCAGGGCCTTGCGGGCGATGGCGGTCGCGATCCCGGCGTACAGGTGCGTGCCGCCCAGAATGTCGATCGGTGCGCCGCCCGCGCGCAGCGGCGGTCCGTCCTCGAACCCGGTGACGCTCATCATCCCAGACACCGCCTGGATCGTGTGATCCATCGCGAGCTGATCCTTGGAAGGTCCGGTCAGGCCGTATCCCGACCCGGAGGCATAGATAAGCTGCGGGTGCAGCGACTTGAGAACCTTGTAGCCAATGCCGAGCTTGTCCATAACCCCCGGCGCGAAGTTCTCTAGCACCACGTCAACCTGCGGCACGAGCGATTTGAACAGCGCCTGACCGCCCTCGCTCTTGAGATCAATAGCGATGCTGCGCTTGTTGGAGTTCAGCATGGCGAACGCCATCGGCGTCTTGCCTTTGGGCCCACGCAGCTTGTCGCCGGTCGGCGGCTCTACCTTGATGACGTCGGCACCGGCCATGGCGAGCAGGAAGCCGGCGTAGGGGCCGTTATAAATTTGCCCGAGATCGAGCACGCGAACACCTTCGAGCGGAAACGTCATCGTCGTTACTCCTGCCCGGTCTGCGGGTCGTCGCCGTCATTGGTCGCGAACAGCCAGCGCAGCGTGTCGGCGAACAGCGCGCCGCCGTGTCGCAAGTTGTGTCCGCCGGTCCCGAATTCGAAGCGCGCCTCGTAGCCTGCGAACTCGAGCGCGGCTGCCATCGTCTGATTGGCGAGCGCCCAGTTACCAAACAGGATATCGGCATCCCGTTCTCCGCTCTGCAGGAACACGCGGATCGGCTTGCGCTCGCTGTGTCGAATGAGCACGGGATATTCGTGACCGCCGCGAATCGCCACGAACGAACCGCAGTGGCTGACCACCCGGCCGAATTGGTCCGGTCGATGCCATGCGACGTTGAACGCGCATATGCCACCACTTGAGATACCGATCATCGCGCGCCAGGCCGGATCCTCGGTAAAGCGAACGTCCACAAGCGCCGCCGCCATCGGCAGCAGTTCGTCGATCACGAAGCGCGCATAGTCATCCGTCAGGCTGTCATATTCGAAACTGCGCTGGTCGTTGGCGCGGGGATCGGGGCGCTCGCCCGGGCGATGCGGCCGCTCGATGTCGGGCGGTCGTCCGGGCATGACGAACACTGCGGCAACCGGCGGCAGCTCGCCGGTGGCCACCAGCGCGTCGAGGACGCGCGTTGCGCGTACCGGGCCGTTGGGATCCAGGTAGCCCGCGCCGTCGTTGAAGACCAGCAGGGGCAAGTCACGCTCGCCCTCGCCCCCCGGCGACACATAGACCCAAACATCGCGAATGGTGTCGGCGAAGACCGCGCTGCCGGCCCAGTTGCGCACCCGCTCGACTCGTCCGCTGCCTCCGTCGCCCTCATCCTGGGAAAAGAACGCTTCAGGACAAGGGTGGTAGTGCGCATCGCCGGGCGTGTCCAGGGCCCCAAGAATCTCGAGGTTGCTGCGGCCGTTGATCCGGCGCGTCGAATACTCCGTCCGTATGCGATCTAGCTTGAGCGCGGAATACAGCGCTGCGTCCATGGACATTCCCTCCACGTGCGAACCGAGGCCGCGTTAAAACCCGGCGGCCTGACCTTCCTTGCGATGATCGGAGCCCGCGGCGTAGCCGTCGGCAAGCCGCTGAATGAGCTGAGCACCGCCGAACACGTGCTCGGCGGTATCAAACCTGACGTCGTGTCCACGCCCCGCCAGGTCTTCGAGCACGGCTTCCGGCGTCCCGACTTCCAGGCCAACAGAGAAGTCTTCGTAGACATGCCAGCGCGGCGCGTCGCTCGCGGCCTGCGGATTCTGCCCGGCATCGAATAGCCGATTGACCATCTGCACATGCCCCTGATGCTGCATGTGGCCACCCATGACGCCAAAGCTGAGCAACGGCTTGCCGGCCCCAGTCACAAACCCCGGGATGATCGTGTGGAATGGTCGTTTGCCGGGCGCGAGCTGGTTCGGGTGACCCGGCTCCAGCGAGAAGCCGCGGCCGCGATTCTGCAGCGCGATGCCCGTCTTCGGTATGACGACGCCGGACCCGAAGCCCATATAGTTCGACTGGATAAACGAGACCATCATGCCGTCGGCGTCGGCCGTGGTCAGATAGACCGTGTCTTGGCTCGTCGGCAGCGCGACGGGTGGCAGCGGTGCCGCATGGTCATCGATCTGCCGAGCCAACGACTCCAGCATGCCCGGCGCCAGCAGTTCCTCGGGCGCGACCCGCATCGAGCGCGGATCGGCGAAATGATCGAAGGCCGCGCGAATCGCGATCTTCATTGCCTCAATCTGCACGTGTTTGCCCGCGGCCGTGTCGGGATCGGGCGCCTCGAGGTGCCGCAGGATGCCCAGCGCGATCTGTGCGGCCAAGCCCTGCCCATTCGGCGGAATCTCGTGCAGCGTCACGTCGCGATAGTCCTGGGCGGTCGGCGTCACCCAATCGCATTGATGCTCGGCAAGATCGCTCGCACGAAGGGCGCCGCCTTCGTCTCGTGCGGCGGTGTCCATCGCCATGGCAAGCTCACCGCGGTAAAACGCCTCGCCATTCGACTCGCAGATGCGCTCTAGCGTGTGCGCGAGATCCGGGCGCCGAAACACGGCACCCGCCGCGGGCGCGGGCAGGAAGTGCTCGACGAAGTGCGGAAAGTCCGCATAGGTCTGCGCTGCACGGTGCCAGTAGTACGCAGTCTTCGGACCCACCTGAAAGCCGTCGCGCGCATAGTGGATCGCGGCCTCGAACAGCTCTGCAAACCGCAGCCGGCCAAAGCGCTCGGACAGCGCCACCCAGGCGCTGACGGCACCCGGGACCGTGACCGCGCCCCAGCCCAGCGCCGGTACCGTCTTGCGATTGCCAAACTTTTGCAGATCGACGCCTGTAGGCGCGCGACCGGAGGCGTTCAGACCATGCAGAGTCGCGCCGTCCCACAGGATTGCGAACGCGTCGCTGCCGACACCGTTGTTGTTCGGCTCGACGACGGTCAGCGTGATCGCCGTGGCGAGTGCTGCGTCGACCGCGTTTCCGCCACGGCGTAGGGCATCGACGCCCGCCTGCACCGCAAGGGGTTGCGATGAGGCGACCAGATTGCGCGCGCACACGGGCGCTCGCGCCGAGGCGTACGGTTGGTCGGCGCTGATCGAATCCGAAATCTGCGAACCCAAAGATGCCCTCCCCTGAGAGTTCGTTGTGATTAGTGGAACAGTCTACTCGCTGCTGGCGACCCGTCGAGTATTGGTGGCCCCGCGCGGGCTCGATGTCTCGGTCGCGCCACGCTGATCAGACGCACACCTCGGGACAACCCAAGCGAGAGCACGATCGGCATGATGGTCGCGGCAGCCGACCTACTGAGACCGCACTCGCTCTGTAGCGACGCAGATCTGGGGTCAGAGTAAGGAGGATTCCGCGAAAGTCCTGGCCGATCTACAGCGATCCTGCCTCGTCTAAACGAAAGAAACGCCGCGCATTGTCACCTAGCACGCCCATGAGTTCGGCATCGGTCAGAAAGTCGATCTCTCTATAACGTTCGATGATCGGACCAGCAGGCCAATTGTCCGTTCCCACCATGAGTCGATCGATAAAGCCGCGCCGACGAAACTCACGGACCGCGCCTATATGAATCGGCGCAGGAGGCACGGCATTTAAGGCAGTCATATCGACATACAAGTTTGGATAGGCCGCAAGCAGTTCGAATGTGGCTTCCAGATAGGAGATGTCACCGAGATTCGGAAGGGCCGGAAAGCCTGCGTGTTGCAGGATCAAGCGCAATCCTGGGTGACGCTCCAGGACAGGAACGAGCAGCGCCGGGTCACCGAGATCGGGATCAAACTCAGGACAACAACCCGTCGGCCGACTCGGCGTGCCTGGTGGTGGTCCGCGATTGATATGAATAGCGACCGGCAGATCGAGCTCTTCGGCCAATGCCCAGTAAGGCGCCATGCGTTCGGAGGTTGGCGGAACGCCGGCGTACACGAGCAGCAATTCCCCGAGCATGCGCACATGTCCGCGTGCAACCTCTCGACGAATCCAGTCAAGACTGGGCCAGGCGCCTCCATCCCAGCGACACATCGGCTGCCCGGCTGTATTGCGCACGACGCAAGGAAATGCGGGCCCAGCAAAAAACCGACCCGGAGCCGCCTGTACCCAATCCTCCACATCGGACGGCTCATTGAGATGCAGCACCGTGGTCTCAATCCCATGTTGGGCCATCTCGGCGATAACGGTGTTTCGATACGACGCGTCGTCATCGCCAATGCGAGACGCATGCATGTGGGCGTTCACGATCTTGTGTTCAACGACCGCGGCAGCGCGCCCATGCAAGGGATGGCGGGCATCAGTCGCACACCCGACAAGCAGCGCCATCACCGCGATGCACGGGCCGAGCAGATAGGTTAGCTGTAGTCGCATGTGGTCACGATGATCTGTAAATTGATGAGTCACATCATGAAGCCAAAACTTATCAGCGGGATGGTGTAAGCGCTATCTCCAAGCATCATTGGGTTTGACCATCGTTGGGATGGACGTTGGGATGGAGCGTTGGGATGGACAGGCAGACCTGACTGTCGATGCAGCCCCTCCGACCAAACCAAGTTCGAGCGTCAGAAACGGCGCAGCCTTGCAACGCGCAGGCTCGATTTTCCGATCGTGCCATACTGGGGAAATGGCCCACCTGACGCAGACCCAGCTCGAGCGCTATCAGCGGGACGGCTTCCTCAGCCCGATACGCATTGCCTCGTCCACGACGGCGAACGCCTGGCGCCGTCGATTCGAGGCGTTCGAGGCGCGATCGGGGGAGCGGTCGGTCGCGCTGCGCACCGATCTGCACCTAGCTGAGCGCTGGGCCTGGGAGATTCTGGTCAGCCCGGAGGTCATGCAGCCGGTGGTCGATCTGCTGGGACCGGACGTGCTGCTGTGGTCGCTGAACTGGTTCATTAAGGAACCGCGCAGCGGCGACTTCGTCAGCCTGCATCAGGACGCCAACTACTGGGGACTCGAGCCACACGAGGTGCTGACGGCCTGGATCGCGCTGTCGGATGCCTCTGAAGCGACGGGGCCGATGCGCTTCCTGCCCGGCACACATAGAGGCGTGCTGTTCGAGCACGACAATACCTTCGCACCACACAACCTGCTGAGCCGCGGGCAGACGATCGCAGCGCCAATCGACGAGTCCCGCGCGGTCAGCGCGCCTCTGGCGGCAGGCGAGATGTCGCTGCATCACGTGCGGCTGATCCACGGCAGCGGCCCCAACGAGACCGACGACCGACGTATCGGCATGGTGGCACGCTACTGCAGAACGGACGTCCGCCAGACAAAAGGCCGCGACACCGCGGTGCTTGCTGCCGGCAAGGATCGCTTCGGTCACTTCGAGCTACGCGGCGCCCCATGCATCGACTTTGGCCCGTCGGAGACGCAGCGCCACGCGGAGGCCGTCCAGCTACTGGGCCAGATCATCCACGCGGACTAGGGGCTTGGGAGAGCTTGGGACGGCGAGACATGGGGTCAGCCCCCGCCCACTCCCTAAGGCGTCCACCCGTACCTGATATCCGCGAGTTCCTCTTTCGAAGACGCCCAGGGATTGCCCTCGAAATCCGCGAAGCCGCGTTCAAGCTCTACAAACCCATGAGACAAATAGAACGCCTGGGCACGGGTGTTTTTCTGAAAGGTGTACAGTTTGACGCCGTTCGGCGCGCGCGACTTGGCGTCGTACAACAGCTTTGAGCCGAGTCCCTGCCCCTGATAACGCACGTTGACGTACAGGTGGTCCAGCTCCCCGGCTTGCAGAACGGAGAAGCCCGCAATCGTGCTGGACGACGTATCGATGGCCACCTGAATCGCCGCCGGATCGATAGTGCAGAAATAGTCCAGCTGGCCGATCAGATCGTCGCTGCGATTCTGTTCCGGCAAACCCATCGCCCGCTGGAAAGACTGTCGCCACATCTTGACCAGCTCCAGCGCGTACTCTGGTCGGTGGCCAACGATGTCGACGTCCTGAATTCCCATAGGTGCGCTTCGAAAAGTAAAACGAGCCTGAGTCTACGCGACCGTCGGCCGCGGCGTGGAATGCCCGTTCTCACAGGTGCGTTCACCGAGCGCCGCCGACGCGCGGGTCCCATTCAGTCAGGCTCACCAACATCGTCCAGTCGCCTACCCCCGCGCCCCACCGCCGCAACCGCCACCGCCAGCGTGACGAGCATGATGACGAGACACGCGGGTCGCTCCCAGAGAAAACGAAAACTGCCGTCGTACAGAATCAGCGAGCGCTGCAGGTTCGCCTCAAGATAGTCGCCGAGGATGAAACCGAGCAGCACCGGCGCGAGCGGAAATCCGAGGGCTTTGAGCACCAGCGCGACCACGCAGATCGCGACCATGATCAGGATGTCGACCGTGTTGAAACTCACGAGATACACGCCGGTCACGCAAAACAGAATCACCAGCGGTACCAGCAGTTGCCCGGGCACGCGCAGCAGGCGGGCAAAGTAGGGAATCAGCGGCAGGTTGAGCAGCAACAAGACGACGTTGCCCACATACATCGACACGATGACGGACCAGAACACGTCCGGGTGCTCGACGAACAGTCGCGGTCCCGGCTGGATGCCGTATGCGATCAGCGCACCTAGCAGTATCGCCGTCGTTCCCGATCCTGGGATACCCAGGGTCAAAAGCGGCACAAACGAACCGGTGGATGCCGCGTTGTTCGCGGCCTCCGGTGCTGCGAGCCCGCGCAGGCTGCCGCGCCCGAAGCGTTCTCTGTCAGCGCCCCGCGCCAGATTGCGCTCGAAGCCATAGACCAGGAACGACGCGAGCGTGGCGCCAACGCCCGGTAGGACGCCGATCAAAAACCCAAGCACACTCGAACGACCCGTGACCGGCGCGACCTCCCGGACCTCGGCGCGTGTGAGTCGCATCGTTCCAAGATTCCGATCGGTGCCCGCGGCACTCGATCGAAAGCGACCGTCGAGCACGCTGGCAACGACCTCCGCCAGCGCAAACATCGCCATAGCCAGGAGCAGAAAGCTGAAGCCGTCGATGAGATCCAGGCGTCCGAGATGCAGTCGCGGCAGGCCCGAGATCGTGTCCGCCCCAACCGTACCGAGCATCATGCCCAGTACCGTCATCATGCAGGCAGGCAGCACGCGACCGCGCTCGGTGAAAGCCGTCACCGCGGTCAGACCAAGCACCATCAGCGCGAAATACTCCGGCGACTGAAACCCGAGAGCCAGGTTGGCCAGCAGCGGCGCGGCGACCAGCAACCCCACGGCGCCGAGCGTGCCGCCGGTGAACGAGGCGTAGGCCGCCAGCGCCAGCGCCCTGCCCGCCTGCCCCGCACGCGCCAGCGGATAGCCGTCGAAGGTCGTCGCCACCGTGCTCGCCGTGCCGGGCGCGTTGATGAGAATCGACGCGGTAGAACCACCGAACACGGCGCCATAATAGACCCCGGCCATCAGGATCAGACCCGACGCCGGATCCAGCCCGTAGGTCAGCGGGATCATCAAAGCCACCGCGCTGATCGGCCCGAGCCCGGGCAGCATGCCGATGAAGGTACCCGCAAAGCAGCCCGCAGTGACCATCAGCAGGTTGAACGGCGCCAGCGCGGTCGCCAGGCCGTTGCTGATGCCCTCAAACATGCGCCAGTCCCAGCGCAACCCACCACGCACCCGGTGCGAGGTACACGCCCAGCGCGACGCGCAGGAGGAAGGTGAAGATCAGGCTGGTGGCCAACGCGACGCCCACGGTCAGTCCCGGCCGACGTTCACCGAGCAGCCGGAAGCTCGCCAGCAGAAACAGCAGCGTCGCCATGCCAAAACCGATCCGCGGCAGCGCGAGCGCGTACAGCACGATCAATGCGAGCAGCGCGCCGGCGAGCCAGGCGTCGCGTGCGCTGACGGCAGCCGTGTCGGTTCCCGGGCCGCCTCGCAAAATCTGTAAGAGCGCCAGCACTACTCCGGCCACGGCCAGGAACAGCGGCAGCGTGCGGGCGCTCATCGACTCTTCGGCGTCGATGGGCAGGGTCGCGATGCCAAGCGCCTGCCAGCCAAACAGCACGCTGAGCACCAGAAACACCAGCCCTCCGAGCCGCGATTGCGTCAGACCGCCCACTAAAGTCGCCCCGCTGCGCTCGACGACTCGAGAAAACCCAGACGCCGCATCAGCGTCGCGGTTTGCGCCTCCTGCTCGACCAGGTATTCTGCGAACGCCTCGCCTCCGATGAAGTTGTTGACCCAACCGTGCCGCGCGCGCACCCGCTCCCAGGCGGCGGTCGGTTCCAGCGCCAGCAGCATCTGGGCGTGTCGATCGCGCAGATCCGCGGGCAGCCCTGGTGGGCCGAAGAAGCCCCGCCAGTTCACGAACGCGACGTCATAGCCCAGTTCTCTGAACGTCGGCACGTCGGGCACATCGGGAGATCGCTCGGGAGCAGCGAGCGCCAACAGTCGCACCCGTCCCGCGCGCACCGTCGTCAGCGCGTCACCCAGGGTCGCCGTCATGACCGGGGTTTCGCCGCCGAGCAGCGCCAGCAGCGCACGTCCGCCGGCGTCGTATGGCACGTAGCGCGCGGCGCGCGGATCGAGACCCGCCGCCTGCAGCATCAGCCCCGCGATCAGATGGTCCATGCCGCCGCGGTTAGAACCACCGGCGATCTTCAAACGTCGCGGATCTTCGCGAAAGGCGTTCAGCAGCCCTTCCAGCGTGGTGAAGGGTGAATCGCTGCGGACGGCCACGATGCCGTAGTCGCCGACCACCGCGGCGATCGGGGTCAGGTCCCGCCAGTTCTGCTGGAAGACAGGCATCAGCGATCGCACAACGATCGGCGTCGAACTCACCATCAGCACGTGGCGCTTCTGCGCCGCGCCCTCTACCAGGCTGGTGACGGCGCGCGCACCGCTGGCCCCGGACATATTCTCGAACGACACGACATCCGCCAGCCCCGCCTCGCGCAGCGCGGCCCCGACGCCGCGCGCCGTCGTATCCCAACCGCCGCCGGCGGCACCCGGTACCAGCAGATGTACCCGTTCAGAGCCCTCCGCGTGTGCGGACACAATCACGCACGCCAGGAGCGCGCACAGCGCGTACCAGCGCGCCGGTCGACTCGATAAACCACAGCACCCCATCGGCGAAGTATGCCCGACGTTCGCGTTCGTTGGACCCGCAGCAACGCGGCAGGCGGCGCGCTACACTCCGGCGGACCAGCTCTCTCGAACTCCCCCTTGCCGTCGCGAAGCGAGGGTTGCCGGACTCATCGAAGATCGACCGTTTGCCGCAAAAATCCAACCATGTAACCCCATCAGCCGCGCAGAACGACGCAGACAAGATGCGCGAGTACTGGCAGTTCTACTGGCCGCTGATGCTGACCGGTCTCGCGATGGTGCTGGCCGTGCAGTTTCAGAACGCAACGCTCGCGCGCTTTCCCGATGCGGTGACGGAACTGGCGGTATTCGCGATCGCCCTGTCGACCTTCATGCTATTCGGCGCGACGCTGAATTTTACCGGCCAGCTCAGCAATCTGTTCGCGCGCAGCGACCACGGCACGCGCAAGGCACATCGCTTTCTGACGACCGTATCCGTGCTCGCCATGCTGTGCGTGCTCGCCGTCGGCGGCACGACGCCCGGACGCAGCTTGCTGGCCGGCGTGTACGATCTGGACGGGGAATTGCTCGACCGAGTTTGCGCGTACCTGCTGTGGCTCGCGCCCTCGCTCCTGGTGACCGGCCAGCGCTTTTTTGTCAACGGTCAGCTCGTGCAGGCTCGCCTAACCGGCTGGGTCACGGCACTCAACACGCTGTTCCTCGTCTGCACGATCGCGTTCCTGCTGCTCGGGTTCACGCTCGGCTGGGGCGCCGTCTACACGCTCTGCGGCGCCCAGTTCGCCGCGGGCGTGATGCACTGGGTCGCAGGCATCGCGGTGCGCCGGGCGCGCTACGCCCTGCCGGAAGAGCGCGAACACACGGCCATCAGCTACGCCGAACTGACGCGCTTCTTTCTGCCCGTGACCTGGACCGGCGTGATGTTCGCGGTCTCGCGCCCGGTGCTGTACGCCTTCGTCGCGCGTACGCCCGAGGCGTTCGTCAACATCGCCGCGCTGCGCATCGGCTTCGATTTCAGCATGCTGTTCCAGCAGGCCGCCAATCAGTTTCGCAGCTTCTGGGTCACCTACGGTCTCGGCGACATGGTCGCCAAGCGCCGCTTCATGCGCTATATGGCGCTGGGCATCACCGCCGCGATGCTGCTGCTGGCGCTGACGCCCGCGAACACCCGGATACTGGCCAACCTGCTCGGCGGCCAGCCGAGCGTGCTGCGGCCGGCGCTAGAGGTGATCCTGATTATGTGTGCGCTGCCGACGCTGATCGTCTGGCGCAACTACTACCATGGCATCCTGATGGTGCGGCAGCGCACCAACGGCATGGCGGTCGGCGGGGTGCTGCGGGTCGGCTGTATCGCTCTCTTAGCGCAGGCGCTGTTCCTGCTCGATTTGCTGGATCACCGCGGGGCCGCGCTGACGTTGCTCGGCGGTTTTCTGGTCGAGGCGCTGACCGTCGCCGCCGCCGTGCGCCGGCTGCGCTAGCGGCGCAGACAGCCCGGAAAGCTGCAGAGCATCTCGAACAGTAGATTCGCCGCCAACAGCGCGGTGTTGCCGCTCGTATCGTACTGCGGCGCGACTTCCACCAGATCACAGCCGACCAGATTCAGGCCCCAGGCGCCGCGAATAATCTCAAGTCCCTGACTCGCGGTCAGACCGGCGGGTTCCGGCGTGCCCGTTCCCGGCGCAACGCTGGGGTCCAGCCCGTCGATGTCAAACGTCAGATAGGTGGGTGTGTCGGGGCCAATGCGCGTGCGCACCTCGTCCATCAGCGGCTCGAGCGACTGGTACCAGCAGGCCTCGGCCTGCACGACCTGTACGCCCTGACGCCGCGCCCAGTCGAAATCGTCGGCGGCATAGCCCGTGGCGCGCAGTCCGATCTGCGTCATCTTGTGCGGGTCGACCAGACCCTCCTCGATGGCGCGCCGAAAGATCGTGCCGTGCGTGATGCGCTCGCCGAACATCTCGTCGTTGATATCGGCATGGGCGTCGACGTGCACCAAGGCAACCGGCCCGTGCGTGCGCGCGACGGCCCGCAGGATGGGCAGCGCGATCGTGTGATCGCCGCCGACCGAGACGGGCGCCGCGCCGGCGTCCAAAACGTCGACATAGAAGCGCTCGATGATGTCGATCGACTCGGCCAGGTTGAACGTGTTTAGCGCAACGTCGCCGATGTCGGCGATCTGAAAGCTGTCGAAGGGCGCAGCACCCGTATACATGCCATACGGACGCACGAGCACGCTTTCGCCCCGCACGCCACGGGGACCGAAGCGGGCACCGGGCCGGTTGCTGGTGCCGATATCGAGCGGCACACCGGCGATCGCGATATCGAGACCCGCCGCGCTCGTCGCTTCGGGCAGCCGAAACATCGTGCCTGGACCGGCGAAGCGCGGCATCGCGTTGCCGCCCAGCGGCTGGTTGAAGCGATCAGTCATCGTCGGCAGCTTCGTGCAGCACGCCTTGGCGCACAAGACTGTCGATCTCATCGGCGGCGAAGCCGGCCTGCGCCAAGACGTCGGCACCGTCTGCTCCCAGCGCGGGCGCCACGCGCTCGGTCGCCGCCGGGGTGGTCTCGAAGCGGGCCGCTGGCCGCGGCTGGCGGATGCGGCCGAGGCCCGGGTGGTCGTACTCTGTGATGATGCCGTTTTCGATAACCTGTTCGTGCTCGAGAATCTGCGGCCGCGTCAGGACCGGTGCGCAGGGCACGCCGCGCGAGTCCAGCCGTTCGAGCCACTCGGCGGTGGTTTGGGTTGCGATCACCTCGCCGGTCGCCTGCAGTCGAGCGGGCGCATTGACGACGCGCCCACGCGCCGTGTTGAAGCGCTCATCTGTCAGCCACTCCGGCTTGTCCAGCGCCTCGCACATCCCCTGCCACTCGCTGTCCGAGACCGCGCCGCAGGTGATGTAGCCGTCCTGTGTCTGAAAGATCAGGTCCTGGGCCAGCTGACCAGTGCGAACGTTGGCCTCGTTGCCGACGACCGTGAGGCCCGCGAGCCCCTCGGGCCACAAAAACGAAATCACGGCATCCAGCATCGCCACCTTGATCTGTTGTCCCCTGCCGCTGCGCTCGCGTTCCAGCAGACCCGCGGTAATCGCCTGAGCCACCGTCAGCCCGGTGGTCTTGTCTGGGATCACCGTGCGCATCATCCGCGGCCGGTCGTTGGCATCGTTCGCCTGGATATCCGCCATACCCGACAGCGCCTGGATGACCGGATCATAGACCCGCTTGTGCGCATAGGGACCCGTTTCGCCGAAACCGCTGATCGACACATACAGCAGCTTAGGATTGATCTCGCGCAGCACCTCGTAACTGAGCCCCATGCCCTCGATGGCGCCCGGACGAAAGTTCTGCACGAACACGTCGGCGTCGGCGACCAGCCGCTTCACGACGTCGATGCCGGCGTCGGTCTTCAGGTCCAGTGCCACCGAGCGCTTACCGCGATTGGCCGCCACAAACCCCGGACCGATCTTGCCACCCCCCATCTGGCGCACGATATCGCCACCCGGCGGCTCGATCTTGATGACATCGGCGCCCTGATCCGCCAGCAGCACCGTGGCGATCGGGCCGCTGAGCACCCTCGACATGTCGACAATCCTGTAGCCGCTCAGCGGCCCGCCAGAACCCGCGCTGTGCATAGTCGGTTTCCACTTGTGATAAAACAGGCAGGAGAGTAACCGGAGGCAGGCATGAGCGCACTATCAGCCCCGATCGGGCATTCACAAGGAACAGCACAGGGGACCAGAGACGTCGCGGCGTTCACGTCGAGACCCGCAGCCAGTCTGCTGGGAGCCGCGATTGTCGCGCTGTCGCTGCTCGCAAGCGCGAGCGCGCTGGCCGCCGACTGCGCGAGCGCAGAAAAGTCGCCGGCGCGCTACGGACAATCTGACAGGGCCTTACACAAGCTGCTGCGCATGCCCGGCAAGGCACCAGACGGAGACTTTCGCGTCGCCCTGCACTGCAACTTTATGGTCAGCAAGCGCGGTCGCGCTCGCGAGGCTGGCTGCAAGATGGACACGACGAGTGACGTGAAGAGTGCTCCGTTCATGGACGCCTTCGTCAAGGCCGCCGGCAAGGCGCGCTTCATACCCGCCCGCGTCGATGGCAAGCCGAAAGTGGCGCTGATGCAGGTCACCGCGGTCTACCAGCGCAAGGAGGGCAAATCCCAGATCTACGCGCTGCCCAATATCGGTTGGAACGCGGAGAGCTATGGGGCAATGTACATTGCGCCCCAGTACCTGCTCGGCAGCAACGACATCGATGGCGGCACGGACTACTCCTATTCGAACACCTATCAACCCAAGCGCCTGACCATTGCCGCTGACGGGACGATCAGCGACTGGCAGCTGCTGACGAAGGCCCGCAAGGCTCGCTCCAAGGCTGACGACTTTAAGCGCTGGAGTCGCCAGGCGTGCTTCGTACCCGGCCTGACCGCAGACGGGGCACAGGAAATGACCTTTCAAGTGCTGACGCTGCCGAAGACGATCCGCTGGCAGTTTTGACCGTCCACCTCAGCGCAGCCGACCGCGGCCTCTGACGTGCTGGCGGCGACCAGACGGTGGGCGTACCTCGGCGTTGGCTGGTGCTCGCTCGGCCTTGGGGTGCTGGGCATCCCGCTGCCGCTGCTGCCAACGACGCCGTTCCTGCTGCTCGCCGCCATCTGCTTCGCCCGCGGTTCCGAACCGCTGCACCACTGGCTGATGTCACACCCGACCTTCGGCCCCATGATCAAGAACTACCAGACCCAGCGCGCAATCAGCCGCAGAACCAAATGGGTGAGCTCCGTCAGCCTGCTGATCGCGCTCAGCCTGTCGATCGCGTTTCGGGCTGATCCGCTAATTCTCGGCCTGCAGGCTTGCGCACTGTGCTTTGTCGCCTTCTTCATTTGGCGTCACCCGGAACCCGCCAACACCGCCGCGAACGGGTCACCTGATTTCACGGCCGACGAGGACTGCGACGCGAACGCACCGAAATAGCGGCGCCAGTGAAATTCACCGGCAATTTCCCGACGGTGCCGGCCTGCTTGCATAACCCGTTGCCGCCATCACCGACGCCGTCGCTGTGATACAGCGCACAAGCCCGATGGAACCCGCGCACAGCTGAAACGCGACAGCGCGCCGGTCGTCGGTACCCGGCTACCCCTCGCGCAATCCGTCACGGCCTGCTCGCAGCGATCGGCGTATAAAGGCCGCCTGAGCACGGAGTAGTAGCAGTGCAGGGTTCCCACCTTTCCCGAACGCGCGCGATCAGCGGATGAGTCGTCGGCGACGTCCTGCCGTTGCCAGCACGCGTCGCCAGCGCGCGCTCGCACGCAAGCGCCGCGCTTCCCTGCGCGCAGAGGCGCTCGAAACGCGGACACTGTTTTCTGCGGATAATCCCTTTGCGGATATCGCCGTCGGCCTGAACCCGCAGGAACGCCTGCTCCAGCACGTGCCCGACGCGTTCATCGCGATGGAAACCGAGCATGTGGACGCGGCGGCGACGGCGACAGATCAGGCGCCGGTCAGCGTCGTTATCGTCGACGCCAACATCCCCGATCTCGACCTCGTGCTGGCCGATCTGACGTCCAGGGGCGACGCCAGCCTGCGGGTCCACGTGCTCGACGCCGGCAACGACGGCCTGGCGGCGCTCGACGCCATCCTGAGTACCTATACGAACATCGAGGCGCTGCATCTCTTCAGCCACGGCAGCGACGGCGCACTGCAGCTCGGCGCGGCGACAGTGGGACTCTCCGACCTGTTCGCGAACGCCACAGCACTAAACGGATGGCAGGATCGCTTTACCAAAGACGCCGACATCCTGCTCTACGGCTGTGATCTCGCTGGCAGCGAGGCCGGCGTCAACTTCATCAACACGCTGGCGACACTCACCGGCGCTGACGTCGCGGCCTCAGAAGACAAGACCGGCTCCGCCGTGCTCGGCGGTGATTGGGAATTGGAGGCGGCGACGGGCAGCATCGAAACGGAGCTGGCCGTCGGCAAGGCATTGCAGCAGGCCTACAGCTCGGTCCTAGCCACCTTCGACGTTTCGAACCTCAACGACAGCGGCGCCGGGTCGTTGCGTCAAGCAATCGCCAACGCAAATAGCGCGTCAGGTTCCCACACCATCACGTTCTCGGTCGCAGGGACGATCAGCCTCACCTCGGCTCTCCCGCAGATAAACGAAACCGTAAACATCGACGCAACCGGGGCACCCGGATACTCGGGCACTCCCGTGGTCGTCTTGGACGGTAGCAGCCAGGGCAGCGGCGATGGCTTGACGATTGGCGGCTCAGCAGACAATTCCACAGTACGCGGACTCGCCATCATCAACATGCCGGATGATGGGATATCGATAACAATCGGCGCCACCAACGTTGCTATACAGGGCAACTGGATTGGCACGAGCGCCATCGGCTCGACAACAGAAGGCAATGGCGGCTCGGGCGTCGACGTTCGCGGCCACGATGTGCAAATTGGTGGCGCGGGCGCCAATGACGGCAATGTCATCGTCAACAACAACAGCCGCGGCATCTACGTCCAGAGCGAAAACGCCGTGATCGAAGGCAACCTGATCGGCGTCGATCCCGATGGCGTAACCGATCAAGGCAACACGCTCTCCGGCATCTACATCGTAAACGGCGCCAGCGCGCTAGTCGGCGGCACGTCAGTAAGCACCAGCAACACCATCGCATTCAATGGCGGCGATGGGGTCGAAATCAATGGGTCCAGTTCCGATGACAACTCCGTTGTCGGCAATTCGATCTACGACAATGACCAGCTCGGGATAGATCTGGTGGGGACGACCACGAATGATGTTCAAGACGTGGACTTCGGAGTTGCCAACGACGGCCAGAACTATCCGCTGATCACTAGCGCCGAGGCCCAATCCACTAGCACACGTATCGTCGGCACACTCAACACCAATCCTTCGACCACAATCCGCATCGACTTTTATGCCGCCGGTGGCGCGAATGATGCCGAGCGGCACCTCGGATTCACAACTGTGACCACGGACGGCTCAGGAGACGCGAGCTACGACGTCAACCTGGCAGAGACGACGAGCGGCGGCGAATACGTCACGGCGGTCGCGACGGTCGATCTCGGCGGCGGCAATCTCGGCTCCTCCTCGCAGCTAGGACCGAGCCAGTCAGTCACATCGGTTGCGCCGACAGCCCGAGATGACGGGGATGGCTACTCAGACAGCGTGCTCGATCTCGCACCCCTGAGCTACTTGCGTCTGGGTGAATCCAGCGGGGCTGTCGATGACATCGGCAGCCTGAACAACGATGGCACCCGCAACGGACCCTCGACGGGGGCGGTAGGCGCTTTGTCCGGCGACACGGACACGGCCTACGACTTCGACGGCACCAACGACTACGTCGAAATCCCCCACGACGCCGCATACGACCTGGCAGAGGGATCGTTCCAGCTCTGGTTCAACGCCGATGACCTGAGCGGCTACACCACGCTGTTTTCCAAGGATGCCAACGGCAACGGCGACGGACACTTCGAAGTCCGCATACACGACGGTGACATCGAATTCCGCGCCCAAACCAGTTCATCGACGGTCAACATCGGCGGCGGTCCGACTCTATCCACAAACACTTGGTACCACCTGACCGTTTCTTTCGATGCCAGCGGTGTGCGGCTCTATCTCGACGGCACGGAAATCATCAACGACAGCTCGCACACGATAGGACTGTCAGGCAACAGCGAACCCATCGCGCTCGGAATGTCTACCCAGGGAAGTTCTGCTGGCAGCGTTTTGCCGGGAACTTGGTATTTCGACGGCCGGATAGATGAGTTTGCGATTTTTTCCCAAGCGTTGACGGCTTCCCAGGCAAGTTCTCTATACAACGCAGGCTTGACCGGCGGCTATGCCGTTGCCGAAGGCGGCACTCTGGTGGTAAGCGCTGCCAATGGCGTGTTAGCGAACGACAGTGATCCTCAGGGCGACACCTTGACGGCCACGCTGATCAGCGGACCCAGCTACGATTCTGGGTTCACACTCAACTCCGATGGGTCGTTCACTTACAACCACGACGGCTCGGAGGCAAGTACAGATACGTTCGTCTACGAAGTCGACGACGGCAACGGCAACACCGACCAGGCCACGGTGACCATCACGATCAACCCGGTCAACGATGACCCGGTGTTCACCTCATCGAACAGCTTTTCCGTGGCCGAAAATCTAACTGCGGTAGGCGTCGTCACCACGAGTGACTTCGACGGCGGCACACCGCAATACACGCTCGTCGGCAGCGACGACGATACGCTGTTCAGCATCGACATCAACACGGGTGCGCTGAGTTTCGACGCCGCGCCGGACTTTGAGACGCCGGCGGATGGAAACACCGACAACGACTATCAGCTCACCGTCCAGGTCGACGATGGCAGCGGCGGAATCGTTACACAGAGCGTCACCGTTACTGTCACAGACGCAAATGACAACGCCCCGGTGATCACACCGGGGCAGATGTTCGACATCGACGAGAGTGCGAGCGTCAGCGACAGCGTCGGCACGGTCGCAGCGACCGATCTTGATACTATCGGCTCGCTCTCCGGGTGGACAATCACCGCCGGCAATGGCGATGGCGTGTTCGCGATTAATGCCGGCACCGGCGAGATCACTATCGCCGATACGACCAACCTCAACCACGAAGGCAGCGATCAGTACACACTGACGGTTGAGGTCAGTGATGGCGTTGCGACGGTCAGCGAGACCGTCACCATCGACATCAACGATATCAACGAGGCGCCGACATTCACCTCTTCGGCGATCACCTCCGCCACTGAGGATGTGCTGTACAGCTACCTCATCACGGCGAACGACGTTGACGATGGCGAC
>JBCCGT010000040.1:0-33757 GCA_039029135.1 Pseudomonadota bacterium
CAAGAAGCTCAGTTGGCATCTCAAGCTGATATCCATGCTTCTCTAAAATTTCTGCTAACTCGGGAGCAAAGCCTGCTAGATATTCAAAACGAGGAATCCGCTCTTGCTCCCGGAAGCATAGGGCAAGTTTCTCCAACGCCGTATGTGGCGCATCCGTGATCGGTATATCTGGAATAGCATAGTTACTCCAAGTACCCGATTCATCTGGATGGAAGAAACAAGTAAAGGGTGGTATAGTTACTTCCTCTAGATTTGCCCTTGCACTGACTCGAAGTTGGGTCTGAATTCGTTCAATATCAATCATTGTTCACCATGCTATAGAGTTAAGGAATTTTACATATGTCTTACTACGATGATGCCCAAAATGTTGAGCAGTATGTTCAAATGGCCGACGGCTATGATGGCAGCGAATTGATCAAAGTCCTTCGTACATACTTATCTGATGGCTCAAGCGTATTAGAGTTAGGCATGGGGCCAGGGAAGGATTTGGACTTATTAAGCAAGCACTACCTAGCAACTGGTTCTGATATGTCTCCAGCTTTCATTGAACGCTACCGGGCACAAAACCCAAAGGCAGATCTGCTTCTGCTAGATGCTGCTTCGCTGGATACCCAGCGTCAGTTTGACTGCATCTACTCCAACAAAGTCCTCCAGCACCTCCGTAGACAAGAGTTGGCAGAATCATTTCGCAAACAGGCTCAACGTCTAAAAAAAGGCCCAGCCAAAATTCTCAGCCGCGTGAGTGTAGGTGACCGCATCGTGCAGTGGCTGGTGCGTGTTGTTGGGCTGCAGGGTCCCGGTGTTGAGCAGTTGGGCCAAGCGCATGCATATCTCCTGTCTGTCTCGCTGACTGCTTTGCAAAGAAGCGATTACAGAGAGTTGAGTTTGTCAGTAGCGGTAGCGAGGTGCAATTTTTATTGAGGGGTCTCAAATATTATTCAAACCCGTTATGGTTAGACTCTGATAGAAGAAATTCTGGAGATTCGCTATGGGTTCGCGAGGTCGTCCCGCTGCTTTGTCGCGGGAGAAAATTCTCGACGTGGCCACAAAGATAAGCCTTGACGAACTTTCCGTCGTGCAGATCGCGCGCAAGCTTAAGGTGAGTGATGGCGCGATCTACTATTACTTTCGCACGCGCGATGACCTGGTGAGAGCGCTTTTCGCAAGGACCGCAGCCCAGTTTGACTATGAGCCACTAGAAGGCGACTGGCAGGAGGTCCTGTCGCGTTATTCACTGAACCTGTTCGATGCGCTGGTAAAAAGGCCTGGCAGGGCGCGTTACTTTCTGAGTGCCGGTATCTCTGATCTGGAGCAGATGCGGGTGTTTGTTCGAGTGATAAACGCGGTAATGGCCTCAGGGCTGTCGCTTGAGCCCGCTCTGGGTGTTTATCGGTTGTACATCATGACCGCAATTCGGGCTGCTCACTCTCACGACGAGTATCACGCCTACTGGGATCACCTACCTGTTGAGGATGTCAACGAGCGACTCGAGTTGCTGCATAAGGCGGTGGAACTGGAAGGGGTCGATTTTTTGCCGGTTACCAGTGACCCGGACTATCTCAATGAACGAGCCCTGTTGATCAGAACCTTGGCAGTACTGGGTAAGGGGCTGGGGCCAGACGCGGTAGGATTCGAGGCGATGCCTCAGAGCTCCTGACCATATCTCGGTCAGCGATTGTGCGAATTGCGGGATTTTTCACGTTCACCTCTATCATCCATTCCGGCAAACGGCAGAAGGCCAAAATTGGGTTCGCCACGTCATTCACCGCGGTTGAAACATGGTTTTATGCGAGATGCAGCACTCACATGCTGGCGCGCGAAGGACCGGATCGTGAAAACGAGGTTTGTCTTTTCAAAGCGGAAAGTCTTGACGATCCCAGCTCGTTTCAACCGTGGTCTGAGGCGTTCTCGAAGCATGCGCAAAGCTGGCACACACTGGTCCCGGAAATTCCGATGTTCCACGAAAACCCGCCAGGTCATATCTGATCGGTCACTGTACAACCGTGCGAGATCATTTGGCCGAGAGCCGCCTGCGAGCATTCTTGCGTCGAGCGTCTCTCAGCGACCCATTGCAGTCGACCGCAAGCGTCCAACAAAATGTCCAAAGGAAGAGCCAAACATGCGAAAACAAGAGGTTGAGATATTCTCTGACACCTAAAATCGAGCTGTGATAAAACATCCTGGCCATCACTACCCGGGCTCGCTCATTGAAGGTGATTCGCTCCTTAACCCGTGTCAACTAGCGGACGAGACGATACGGTTACTTGACTCAAAAGACTATGAAGAAGCTAGGGGATGCATGAACGAAGTGAAAAACGGTCTGCGGGGCGATTGACTCACTATAAACAAGAACCAGACGAGCACGATATTGAACTTCCATTCAGCGAGGTTCCCCCGAGGTGGTGTATACATTTCTCGAGTGCGCTAACGTCTGTTGTCAATCCGAAGCGGACATCCAGCTTCCGATATTCTGTTGTGCACTTCGTACCGATCGAATCGATAAGCCGGCGCTTGATCACCAAGATGAGCTTTCAAGATGCGAAGCTGCCGCGCGGGGACGTATCGCGCCGATCTACGGCAGCCCGTTTCGTACAGACAGGCGATGCCCCTTTTTGAAAAAGCTAGGTCTAATTAGTCTCGCGTCCCTGCTGGTTGTTGTGACCCTTATGATCAACCAGCACAGCCACTATATGGATACGCGACTGAATGTGGTGCAGGACTATCAAGAAGCGCTCCACGGCGATGTCTTTCACGTCCTGACATTCGTGCGCACCCAAGAAGATCAGAGTTACATGACGCCGCTGACAGCGTTAGTGAACACCGCTGCAGAAACTGAGGCCCAACTCATCTATGCCGGTCAGGTGATCCATACAGGTCTCCGATCCCGGCAGATTTCAGAGACCTTTGGCGGCACCCCAGAGTGGCAAGCCATACTGTTACAGCAGTTCGATAGCCAAGAAGCCTATCAGAGTTATTTGAATCGCCCAAAGATCGAGGCGGCGTTGGCACAGTTTGCGGTGAGTTACACACACGGATTTAAGCGATCTTCCAGTATCAACCTGTTGCTGCACCAGATGCTCCTGGCGATAAGGTTTTGGCGAGCGGTGACGTTCGCACCTAACATCTTACCCTTCGAGCGCAGCTCGACGCCGCAGCCTATCGACACCTCTCACGCACTGCTACAGCACGCAACCGATCTGGGAAAAGATGCGATTTTGGTTGTCAATTTGGCTCGTAACGGCGGTGCTGAGGAGCAGGAAGCAAATGCATCCTACGCCTCCGAGATGCTTGGATTGATGGCTGACCTACGTTACGGCCCGATGCACATCGGCACGACCGTATCGTTGGAACACGGTCACGCGTTTGACCAAGCCATGTTGGTCTACTACCCCGGTAGTCAGTACTTCAGCGATTTGACTAGTAGCACCTGGTTTCAAGGGATCGTTGGCAACAAACAGTTGGCAGACACCCAAGCGTGCATCACTGTCCCAATAACCAACCTACTGTTGAGCAACTAGATTGCGACCGTCCGGTGTTGGCCGATCTGAGCCGTCCAGAACGCTCAAATAGAGTCAATTCAAAAGTCTGCTTTGAAGGCTAGCTCCCACCGAGTCTGACACTAAATGTCAGATCAGATCTGAGCTATCACAACCGCGCCGGCGGCCCGCCGAGCCGCAGGCTAGCCCGCAGTTCCGGCCAGTGCCATAGGATCAGCGCCATAGCGAGCAATCCCTCGGTGGCGAGCAGCACGCAGGCGGCGAGCGGTCCCAGCCATTCGGCCATCAGGCCGATATGCAGAAAGCCGAGCGGCGCGGTGCCGATGCAGACCGAGAGCACGCCCATCGCCCGCTGCTCGCTACCGTCCGGCGCCTCCAGCAGCACGATCGCGCTCTGCATCGCGCCGAAACCGGCGCTGATGAGGCCGATCAACAGCAGCACGGGCGCCGCGAGCCACACTCCGGGTGTCGCCGCGAACACGATCGCCATGGCGCAGTAGCCGATCACGGACAGCAGGTACCACGCGAGCGCGCGATCGTTGCGGGCCAGCAGCGCGAGCGCCGCCGCGCCGATCAGGCTGCCGAGCCCCTCCATGCTGACGAGCGCGCCGACGCCGATCTCGCTGAGTGCAAAGATCTCGCGGCCGATGACCGGCACCATGGAATAAAACGGAAAGACGAGGATGTTGAACACCAGCGTGACGGCGAGGATGCCCGGTAAACGCGGGTGTTCCAGCACCTCGCGAAAGCCTTCCGCGATGTCGCGTGTGACCGTCATGCCGTCGCTGCCCCGCGGCGCTTCCGCGCTACCCAGCAACACGAAGGCAGCGAGCGCCAGCAGATAGAGCGCGGCAGAGA
The DNA here is from genome assembly GCA_039029135.1 of Pseudomonadota bacterium. Lineage (GTDB taxonomy): Bacteria > Pseudomonadota > Gammaproteobacteria > Pseudomonadales > Azotimanducaceae > JALZVT01. The sequence goes on from JBCCGT010000040.1 coordinate 4,356, forward strand.
TCAGGAACGCGCCGTCGAATCCAACCAACGCGTAGAGCGTGCCGCCCAGCAGCGGACCGATGAAGCGGGTACTGGAGCCAGCGAGGATATCGAGACTCATCGCCCGGCTGACGCGCGCCTGCCCGACGATCTCGGCCATTAGCGTGCGGCGGGCGGAAAAGTCGAACGTCCACACCAGTCCCGAGGCGAACGCCGCGGCCCCGGTCCACGCTACGGTCACCGAGCCACGCGCGGCCAGCCACGCCATCCACAGTGCCATCGCGGTCACGACTACGCAGCCAAGCTTCAGCAGCAGCCAGCGGTCGATGCGACGCGCGAGCAGGCCGGCGAATAGCCCGAACAATCCCATGGGCAGCATGCGCAGCATCATCATCGACGCGACCATCAGCGCCGAGCCGGTCTGCTCGAGCACGAAAACGGCAATTACGAGCATCTCCAGCCAGCGGCCGGTGCTGTTCAGCGCGCCTCCACCGAGGAGCGCCCAGAAGGGTTTCATCTCGCCAAAGTCCTGCTTAGACCATCACTACCGTTAGTGGGTGGTGCTGCCCTCGACCTGCAGTCGATGGATCAGTCGCTGCTGATCGTCGGCGTGATCGTGCACGGCGAAGTGCAGCAGGCAGCGGTTGTCCCACATGACGAGATCGCGGCGGCGCCACCGGTGCCGCGCCTGGAACTCGGGCCGGACGCTGTGCTGATACAAATACTCGAGGAGCGCCGCGCTCTCCTGCCGGCTCCAGCCGACGAATCGATCCGTAAAGGCGCGACAGACATAGAGGGCCGCCTCCCCTGTCTCGTCGTGCGTGCGCACCACCGGATGGACCGCAGACGGCGCCTGGTCCGGATTCTCGCCGTAGATTCCGGCGAGTCCGCGGGCGGTGTGTTGTGCCTGCATGCCACTCAGCGTGGCCTTCAGGCCGTCGGAAAGCGCCGCGTAGGCGAGCTGCTGATTGGCGAACGCCGTATCGCCGCCGATCTCCGGCGCCTCCAGCGCGTACAGCATGGTCAGCTTCGGTGGCGCCGCGTTGTAGCTCATGTCGGTGTGCCAGTGCTGATTGACGTCGCGTCGCTTGCCGACATTCTTGAGCCGGATGATCTCCGGATAATCGTCCATGCCGGCATAGGGATGGCGCACCAGTTGCCCCCAGCGGCGCGCGAAGGCCATCTGATCTTCTGGCTCGAGCTGTTGCTCGGGAAACACGAGCACGTGGTACTCGCAAAACCAATCGTTAATCCTCTGCCAGTCCGCGTCGGCCAGCGTGCGCACATCGACGCCTTCTACTGTCGCGCCCAGAGGCGCTCCGAATCGACTTAGCTGCATGCCCGCCTCCTTTCGCCTCCTTCAAGCTCGCCTCTCACGCCCGGGTCCGTGCCGCGCGAACGCAAAGCCCGAGCCTCACAGCGGATTCACCGCAGGCTGTGCTACCTTAGCGGCGATCATCCAGCGAGGACACACTCATGGCAAAAAAGGTCGATTGGTACTACTACCGCGGCGGCTGAACCAGCTGCACCCGAGCCACCAAGTTCTTGGAGGCCAGTAACATCGCGGTGAAAGACCGCCAGTCCGCAAACGCCAAGCTGCAGGCCAGCGACGCGGCGGAGCTGCTCGATAAGGCGTCGACCCTGATCGTCGCAAAGGGCAAAAAGGTCACGGAGTTTAAGGGCAAGAATGCCAGCGGCGACGACGCCGTCGCGGCCATGCTCGGACCGACCGGCAATCTTCGCGCGCCGGCCATCAGAGCCGGCAAGACCCTGCTCATCGGCTTCAACGAAGAGGTCTACAGCAAAGTCTTCGGCTAACCCAACAACCACGCTCGGACGGCCTCAGCCCGTCCGAGCGTTCGCTGCCATCGGCCCGCACCCGCGAGCCAGCAATCCCTTCGCCGCCTCCCGCCAGCACCAACGAGTTATCGCCAACGGAGTCTGCGTTAATCCGGCAGGCCGAGCACCCGCTTTGCGATGATGTTGAGCTGCACCTCGTTCGAGCCACCGGCGATCGAGATCGACTTCGCCTCCAGCCACAGTCGGCACATCGACTTCTCCTCGTCGTCGAACTGCGGTCCTTCCCAGCCCAGGCCCTGCGACCCCCGCAGACGTAACTGCAGCTCGAGCTGGCGCTTCACGTAGTTCGCCTCCACATACTTGAAGATCGAGGTCGCCGGCCCTGGGGTCTCGGTCGCGCGCTCTTCGATCGTGCGGGCCTGCGTCAGCAGATAGGCCGCCAACGTCATCTCGTTGGCCAGGATCTCGTCGCGCAGCGCGGGGTCGCTGTCCGCGAGATCCCCGACATAGCGTCGCGCCAATTCGGGCAAGGCAACGGACGGCTTGATGCGTTCCAGCGCTCCGGCCGTCGCGCCGCTGGCGAGCGCCGCGAGTCCGGAGCGTTCGTGCTGCAGCAGGCGTTTCGCGACGCTCCACCCTTCGTTCTCCCTGTGCACGAGATCGACCTTCGGTACCTCGACGTTGTCGAAGAACGTCTGGCAGAAGGGCGAGTTGCCGTTGAGCATTTCGATCGGGCGGGTCGTGACGCCGGGGCTGTCCATCGAGAACAGCAGGAAGCTGATGCCGCGGTGCTTTGGCGCATCGCGATCGGTGCGTACCAGGCAAAAAATCCAGTCCGCCGTGTGCGCGCCCGAGGTCCAGATCTTCGAGCCGTTCACCAAGTAGTGATCGCCGTGATCGTCCGCCGCGGTCTTCAGGCTCGCGAGGTCCGAGCCCGCCCCCGGCTCGCTATAGCCCTGACACCACGACACCTCGCCGCGCGCGATCTGCGGCAGATGCCGCCGCCGCTGCTCATCGTTGCCGTACTCGAGCAGCGTCGGTCCGATCATGGTGACGCCCATGCCGCCCAAGGGCGGCCGCGCCTTGATACGGGCAAGCTCTTCGAGCAGAACGACAAACTCTTCGGCAGAGAGCCCGGCGCCGCCGTATTCCTGTGGCCAGGTCGGCGCGGTCCAGCCGCGTTCGGCCATCTTCTGCTGCCACTCAAGTGCGGCGGGATCCGGATTCTGATTCTGGCGGCCGCCGTTCATGTGCTCGCCGGGAACCATGCGCCGACGCATGCTGCGCGGGCAGTGTTTGCTCAACCAGGCGCGGGTGTCGCGCCGAAAGGCGGATAGTGCCGTCATGCTGTGTCCTCTTCGCTTCTGTCCCTGTTCAACCCTTGCCGTCGCATACCGCGCCCGTGCCGCGGCTGTTTCCGCGTCGTGCAGACCACGCTAAGGCGAGCGGTCCGTGAGCGCCAGCGCGCCCAGATCCGGCGTCTCGCCGGGCCGGCCGAACCGCGTGTCACCGGGATCGCGCACCAGCATCCGTCGCACCCGCGGGCGCGCCTCGCCGCGATGCAGCGCACGCGCGCGATCCAACACCTCGCCGTCTTCCTGAGTCGTTCTGCTGTGAAAGCGCACGTAGTCGGCCCAGGTGGGCAGCTCGAAGCGTTCGATCCACAGCTCGGTGCGCTCCAGATCGCGGTACAGCTTCCACATGCGCGCGCCGTCGCGGCGCCGGATGCGCTGGCGCTCCTGCATGGCCGCCATGAATTCCGGCACGTCGTCGGGATCGATCAGGTACTCGATCGCAAGCGCGATGGGCCCCGAGCGGGGCACGATATCGAGCGCGACGTCAGGTTCGCGCCAGCGATCCAGCGGATCGAGATTCAGCGCCGTGCGGTCCGTCAGCGGCCAGCGAAAGCCGAGCGACAGGCCGATGAGCAGCGCACCCGCAGCAATCTGCAGCGCGATGGGCAGCGAGTAGTGGGTCACCCACAACCCCCAGACCCAGCTACCGAGCGCCATGCCACCAAAGGTCGTCATCTGATACAGCGACAGCGCCCGGCCCACCACCCAGCGCGGCGTGGAAAGCTGCACCGAGGTGTTGAAGAACGCGAGCGCCAGGACCCAGGCGCCACCGCCGAGCGCGACGATCGGCATCGACAGGAGCAGCCACCGACTCAGGCTGACTAGCAGCAGGACGAACACGAGCACAATGAACGCGAGGCGCACCATCTGCTCGCTGGTCAAACGCTTGCGGAGCGCATTCGACACCAGACCGCCGCCGACGGCGCCGAGTCCGAAGGCACCCAGCAGCAGTCCGAAGGTCAGCGAGTCGCCGCCAAGCTGATCCCGCGCGACGAGCGGCAGCAGCGCGAGCAGCGCGATGGCGCCGGCGCCGAAAGCAAAGCCGCGCGAATACAGCCGCAGCAGATGGGGCGACGAGCCCGCATAGCGCACGCCGGCGCGAATCGCCGCGCGCAGCCCCTCGGGCTGTAGATCGCGCCGCTCGTCGCCTTCCGAACCGGACCAGCGAAAGATCGCGAACAACAGTCCCAGATAGCTCGCCGCGTTGATCGCGAACGCGACCGCGGCACCCAGCGTCGCCACGACGATGCCGCCGAGCGCCGGGGCCACGCTGCGCGTCACATTGAAGCCCATGCCGTTCAGCAGCACCGCCTGCGGCAACATGCGCATGCCGACGAAGTCGCGTACGGAGGCCTGCCACGCCGGATTGTGAACCGCGAAGCCGCAGCCGATCAGAAAGGTGAAACCGAGCAGTCCCCAGGCACTCAGGAGATCGAGATAGGCGCACACGGTCAGCGCCACCGACACCGAGAGCATGAACAGCGTGCTCCATAGCATCAGTCGGCGCCGGTCGTAGCGATCCGCCATCGCGCCCGTGACGAGCGACAGCATCATGACGGGTAGCGTGGTCGACGCCTGCACCAGCGCGACCTGGGTGTCGCTGCTCGCAATCAGGGTCATCAGCCACGCCGCGCCGACCGCCTGAATCAGGCTGCCGAAGTTGGACGCTACGTTGGCGAACCAAAAGCGCCGAAAGACCGCGACGCCCAGGGGCGCGAAGGTTCCGGCTGGTTCGGCGGGCTCCGCGGCCTGCGCTTGCGCCATAGGCGTTTAAACCGTGATCAGCGAACGCGGCCTACAGCAGTTCTTCGGCAAAAAAGCGCAGGGTGTCCGGGTCCGCCGTGCCCACGTTGAGCTGGGTGACGGGGCTGTTCTTCCAGCCGTCCAGACGCTCGCGGATGCGCGCCTTGGGACCCACCAGCGCGATCTCGTCGACGAGTTCGTCGGGTACCGCGGCGAACGCCTGGTCGCGCTGGCCCGACATGAACAGCCGCTGGATCTCTTCGGCGGCGTCGCCATAGCCCATGCGGCTGACGTGGTCCTTGTGGACGTTGAAGGTCTTCGCCCCCATGCCGCCGACATAAAAGCCAACGTTCTGCTTGATCTGCGCCCGCGCTTTCTCCAAGTCATCGTCAATCACGACCGGCACGGCGGCCGCGATCTCGAAGTCCGGCGCCCGGATGCGCATCATGTCCGCGTACTGGTCCGCCATACGATAGGGCGACAGGAACATGGGAATCCAGCCGTCGCAGATCTCCGCCGACAGCGCCACGTTCTTTGGACCCTCGGCCCCCAGATACACCGGGATGTGATCGCGAACGGGATGCTGGATCAGCTTCAGCGGCTTGCCGAGTCCGGTGCCACCCTGCAGCGGCAGCTGATAGTGATCGCCGTCGAAGGCCACGGGCTCTTCGCGAGAGACGATCTTGCGGAAGATCTGCATCCACTCGCGCGTCCGCGCCAGCGGCTTCGGATAGGGCTGGCCGTACCAGCCTTCCACCACCTGCGGACCCGAGACGCCTATGCCCAGTATCAGCCGGCCGTTGGAGAGATAGTCGAGCGCCACCGCGTGCATGGCGGCACTCGCCGGCGTGCGGGCGGAGATCTGCATGATCGAGGTGCCGAGATTGATCCTCGACGTATGGGCGCCGACCCAGGCCAGCGGCGTGAAACAGTCGGCGCCGTAGATCTCGGGACACCAGATGGTGTCGTAGCCGAGATTCTCGGCCTCCTGCGCGAGCTTGATGATGCGTTCGCCGCCGGCGGCGCCCAAGGGTCCAATGCCCAGTCCCAGTTTCATGTCGACTCTCTCTTGTTTGGTTCTTTCAGCGTCAATTGTGCGGGATCGGTCTCGCCATGCGAAGCTTCCGGATCCTGCGTGGGGCGTTCGTCCGCATCGCCGCCCCGTTTGCGTTTGCGCTTTGGCTGCCGGCGCAGCTCTGGAATGCGACGCTCGACCAGCGGCCGCACGCCCCACTCGAACACGATGAAGGCCAGCACCAGGGCCCAGAACATCGCGCTGCCGCCCCACTGCACGGCGAGCGCCGGCCAGATGAACGCAAACAGCATGTTCAGCAAGGATTCGTAGCCGAGCCGCAGCAGGTACGACAGCATCTCTGCCATCACGCCTTGCCCCGACCCAACGAGTTCCGCGGCATTGCCGATCAGCGTGCGGATCTCCAGCACGACAAAGGTGACGGCGTAGCCAAGACCAAACAGACCGCCGCCGCGCGCGCCCCAGACCGAGATCAGCGCGCTGCGCAGCATCCCTGGCAGTGCGCGCGGCTCGTGCACGCCGACATCGACCAGATGGACCGCCTGCTGGACCTGGCCGCGAATCCGCCGTCTCAGCCAGCCAAACATCAGGACCCCGCGTACGCCTCGCGTCGATAGCGCAGCATTCGTCCCGCCCCGGCGCCCGTGTGCCGACCGCGGTCGAAGGCAACGGCGCCGTTGACGATGACCGCATGAATACCGCTCGGTTCGCGCTTCGGGTCGTCGTAGGTGGCCTCGTCCTGAACCAGCGTCGGATCGAACAGCACCAGATCCGCGTGATAGCCCAGCCGAATTTCGCCCCTGTCGGTCATGCCAAAGGTGCGCGCGGCGACCGAGGTCATGCGCCGCACGGCCTCCGGCAGCGACAGCAGACCGCGTTCGCGCACGTAGCGGGCGAGCACCCGGGGGAAAGTCCCGAACAGGCGCGGATGCGGGCGGCCGTTCAAGTTGGGAATGCCGTCCGAGCCGACCATCATGTCCTCGTGCCGCAGATTGGTCTCGATGTCGGCCTCATCGATGATGAACTGGATACAGATCGTGCGATCGCCTTTCTCCGCGGTCAGCAGCTCGACGACCAGTTCCTCGATGGGCATCCCGCGCTCGGTCGCGATGTCCTTCAACATACGACCCTCATAGTCGCGGAACGCCGGGCAACTGGCGATACGAATCGCCTCCGCCAGCTCTCGATTGACGTTGTCGAGATTGAAGTACTCGATCATGCGACCGCTGCCTGCGGTGTAGGGATAGACATCCAGCGTGACCTTTTGCCCGGCGGCCAGGGCGGCGTTGACCTTGGCCAGCGACTCACCCACCTTCCCCCAGTTCGCGCGCCCGGCCGACTTGTGATGCGAAATATGCAGGTGCGTGCCGCTGTTTCTGGCGATCGTGAGGCTTTCGTCGACGGCCTCGAGCAGTCGATCGCCCTCGTTGCGCATGTGGGTCGCGTACAGCGCATCAAAGGGCGCAGCGGCCGCAGCGAGCTCGGTTACCTCTTCAGTCTGGCTGTAGCGACCCGGCCGATAGATCAGGCCCGAAGAAAAGCCGCACGCCCCCTGCTCCAGCGCCAGCGCCACGTGATCGCGCATGGTCGCCAGCTCGCTCGCGCTGGGCGCGCGTCGCTCGTTGCCCATCGTCAGCGAACGCACCGTGTTGTGACCGACCAGCATCATGTTGTTCAGCGCCGGTCGGCGTTCCAGCACCGCATCGAAATAGCCGTCCAGATCGGTGAAGTCACCCTTGAGACCGGCCAATATGCCGCCGCTCGCCGCCGCCTGGTCGGCGGCCGGATCCCGGGGTACGGCGGAAAACCCGCAATTGCCCGATACAACGGACGTCACGCCCTGGGCCAGCTTGAACTCCATGCCCGGATAGCGAAGGAACGCGCCGTCGTCGTGCGCATGCGTGTCGATGAAGCCGGGCGCCAGCACCGCGCCCCGCGCATCGATTTCGCTGCGCGCCGGACCCACGGTGCCGATCTCGGCGATCCGATCGCCGTCCACACCGACATCCCCCGCGCGCGCGGGGCTGCCGGTGCCGTCCAGAATGTTCGCGTTGCGGATAGCTAGGTCCAGCATTTGTCGTCCTGTCGTCGCTGCTGTCGTGTTTGCTGTGGTTTTTCCTGCGGACGGAACGTCGCGCCTCGATCCACACGCCGCCCGCTTTTATTCATAGCCCGTACCCTGCAGCATCGGTGCGCAGCCACTCGCCGACCCGCTCGCCGATCATGATCGACGTCAGGTTGGTGTTGGCGCGCGGGACCGTAGGCATGATCGACGCGTCGGCGACGACCAGCCCGGGCACCTGATGGGCGCGGCAGCGGGCGTCGACCACCGCCATCGGGTCCCCTTCCGCACCCATCTTCACGGTGCCGCTGGGGTGATAGCCGCTGCCGGCAAAACGGTGGATCAGCCGCTCGATGTCCGCGTCAGTGAGCGCGGCTGCCTCCCGCGGAAACACGATCGCGTCGATCATGTCGGCCAGCGGCGACGCGGCTGCGAACGCCAGCGCGTCGCGATAGCAGCGTACCAGCCGCGCCATGTCGCGCGGGTCTTCGCAGAAGCGATTATCCACGATCGGCGCCGCGGCCGGGTCGGCGCTGGCGAGCCGCAGCTCGCCGGCGCCGAATTGGTACTCGAGCACCGCCGCAATCGCAAACGCCGCCTCGCCGGAACGTCGCCCGGCGAAGCTGAGCTGTTCGATCTGCAGGTCGTTGCGCTTGTCCGAGCCGTCGCAGGTATAGCGCAGGATCGTCTGAATGATCGGCGCGTCGTGATCGATCGCTACACCGTCGCGGACGCGCGCCGCGACCGACAGCGCCGGATGGTCGCGCAGATTGGCGCCCACCCCCGGCAGGTCGCGCACGACCTCGATGCCGTGCCGCTGCAGCTCAGTGCGCGGACCGAGACCGGAGCGCAGCAGGATCGCCGGCGACATCAACGCGCCCGCAGCCAGCACCACCAGCGGCGCCTTGAGCGTGCGCACCTCGCGCTCGCCGGCCGTCCCGGTAGCCTCGATCTCGACGCCGACGCAGCGGCCGCGTTCCAGCAGCAGGCGGCGCACCAGCGTGTCGGGGCGAATGCGCAGATTCGGTCGCGCTCGGGCCGGCGCGAGATAGCCGAGCGCGCAGGAGATCCGCAGCCGTCCGAGCTTGTTCATCGGCTGCGGCCCGGCGCCGTAGTCGTCCGGCCGGTTGGCATCAGGGCAAGCCGGATAGTCGAGCCGTTCTGCGGCCGCCAGAAATGCCTGATGCTGGGGCAGCAGTTCGTCATCGCGATAGCGTCGAATGCTGATCGGACCGGCGTCGCCGTGATAGTCCGCGGCGCCGAAATCGAGATCCCGCTCCAGCCGTTTGAAGGCGGGCAGCACGTCCTGCCAGGCCCAGCCGTCCGCCCCCAGCGACGCCCATTCGTCGTAGTCTTCGGGTACGCCGCGCAGGGCGATGGTCGTATTGACGGCGCTGGAGCCGCCCACCACCCGACCCCGCGGGAAGTCGACCTCGCGGCCGCGCGACGGCTCGTGCCGCAGTCCCCAGTCGTGCGCGCGGTAGGAGTTGTTGTGGCTGTTGATCAGATCGAACGGCAGCTCACGCGGGTCGGGATAGTCGGGGCCGGCCTCCACCACAAGCACCGAGCGTCGCGGGTCCTCGCTCGCCCGGGCCGCGATCGCGCAGCCCGCGCTGCCCGCGCCCACCACCAGCACATCCGCGCCAACGTCCCCATCGAGCCCCGTCTCAGCCACGCCCTGTTCCGCCCGTACTACCCGATCAGTCTACCGCGCTCGACGCCGTTGTTCGGCACATCCTTGACCAGATCGGCAGGGCGCTTACGCGCCTTGCCAGAATCGTCCGACATGCAAAACAAACCCGGTCAATGATATTGCGAGCGCTACTGTGCCTCATTAGAGTGCGCCAGCTCGATATTGGCGCCTTCGGAAAGCTTCGGATTCCTGAGGCTTCGTTTTTTTTCACTAAACCGGCGATCCTGGAGCGAACGTAAGGCCAATGCGGCGATCTACACTAAAGCTTCCCCTTCAATCCCAGCACAAGGCATCACCCCAGTCATGGTGAATCTGGAGCAGCCTTTCCGACTCGGTGACGATGTGATCGTTCACCCGAGCCAGTCGCGGCTCGACCTGCCGAGCGGTCCCCAACACGTGGAACCCAAAGTCATGGCCGTGTTGCAGCGGCTCGCCCGCGAGCCCGGCGAGGTCGTCAAGCGCCAGACGCTGCTGGACGACGTCTGGACCGGCACCGTCGTGACCGACGAGGTCGTCACGCGCTGCATCTCAGAGCTGCGCCACGCCCTGGGCGACAGCGCGAAAGCACCCCGCTACGTGCAGACGCTGCCCAAGCGGGGCTATCGACTGCTGGAGACACCTCGCCCGCTCGCGGTTAACGAGGGCCGCAAGCGCAAAACCAATCCGCTGGCGGCCCTGGCCGCCGCTGCCCTGCTGGTCGTGTTCGTGGCCGGCGTCTACTGGGTGCGCCCGCAGGGCCAGTCGATCGCGGCACAGAACGTCGTTGCGCAGGAGGATCCCGCGCTCGCCGTGCTGGCCTTCGACAATCTCGACGATGGCAGCGATCCGGCCGCCGGCTACTTCGGCGCGGGTCTCGCCGAGGAGCTGGTGAACGCCCTGGTACAGGTGCCGGGGCTCCGGGTCGCCTCGCGCGCCGCCGTCGCCGAGGCGTCGGGCGACACCGATGTCACCAAGATCGCCCGCAAGCTCGGCGTGACCACCGTCCTGCGCGGCAGCGTGCGCAAGTTTGATGATCGCATTCGCGTCAATGCCCAGCTCGTCGATGGGAGTGACGGGTTCCACATCTGGGCAGAGCAGTTCGAACGGCCGCTGACGGACCTGTTCGCGATTCAGGACGAGATCGCGGCGGCCATCGTCGGCGCGCTGAAGCTGGAGCTGACCCAGCCCGTGCGGGTCGCACGCCTGTCGAGCGACATGGCGGCGTACGACTACTATTTGCTCGGCCGCCATCACTGGCACCAACGCACAGCCCAGTCGCTGGAGCGGGCCGCGCACTTCTTCAAACAGGCGATCGACACCGATCCGAATATGGCGATCGCTTACAGCGGCCTGGGCGATACCTATCTGCTGCAGACGGACTACGGGGGGCTCGATCGCGAGGCCGCGAGCGGCAGCGCCGAACCGCTGGTGAAGAAGGCGCTGGAACTCAATCCAGACCTCCCCGAGGCGCACGCGTCGCTCGGCATCCTGCACCTGTATCGCGACGAAAACGACAAGGCGGAGGCGGCGCTGCGCGAGGCCGTGCGCCTGAATCCCAACAACCAGATGGCGCTGATGTGGCTCGGCTCCGCCGTCGCCCACACCGGCAACGTCAAAGAGGCGCACGGTTTCTATACCCGCGCCTACGAGCTCGATCCCATGCATCCCGTGGCCGCGCAGAACACGGCCATCTCCTACGCGACCATCGGCGAATACGAAGAGGCGTGGACCGTGCTCGAGAACCTCGACGACGAGGCGCGGGCACGCAAATCGAAGCTGTGGATGGCGTCCGAGCTGGGCGAGTTCTCAGAGGTTCGCTATCTCGCCGAGTCCGCAATGGCGCAGACCGAAGAGAAGACCCGCTACTCGGCCTATCACGCCCTCTGGACCATGCACGCCCGCCGCGGCGAGACGGAAGAGGCCGAGCGCATCCTGGCCGACGCCCGCGCCGACGGTCAGCTAGTGCACGATTTCGCTGCCGAGGCTGCGTTCCACTATGCCGCCTCGGGCAACGGTCCCGTGGTGCGGGCGCTGCTCGCGGATCTGCGCACGCACGCACCCAAGCCGATGAGCGTATCGGCCGTCGCCACCGCCGAGGGGCTGCTGGCCCTGACCGAGGAGCGCTACGACGAGGCGGCAGAACAGTTCGAACTCGCTCTGCGCCGCGTGCCAGAGAAGGTCGATCCTTCGCTCACGCTCTATATGGCGAGCCATCTGCTGCACGCCTACAAGCAGCAGGGCGACAACCAGCGCGTCAAATACTGGCGCGAGCGCGGCGAGCGCATGATCGAGGCCGCCCGCTCCCGCGGCCACGGCAGCTTCAGTTTCCTGCTTGAGAGCGGCTTCTTCTACGCGGCCTGTGGTCAGGTGCAGCGGGCCGCGGATACCTTCTGGGAATCGCTGCTGCTCGGCCGTATCGCCCCCTGGGAGCTGACCGAAGACGCCCGGGTCGCGGGCGTGCTTAAGGAACAGGCGCTAGAGCCGATCCTTAGCGAGGCGGCCCGCCGCTGGGCCGCTTAACGGAGCCGACCTGCCGGGCCGACTGAGCGAGGCGGCCTGCCGGGCCGCCTGAGTAAAGCGGCCCAAGTTATCCCCAACCGGGTTCGATCCGGAACCCAGCTCCGCGAAATTTTCAAGCCTTCGCGCTGCGGCCCTAGCGCCTACAATAGCGCGATCCCCATACGCAGAACCCCGACCTATGAGTAACGACGTCAACGCTCGTCTGAAGGAACTCGACATCGCCCTGCCCGACGCACCTGCACCCGCGGCCAACTACGTGCCCGCCGTGCGCAGCGGCAACCTGCTGTTCGTCTCCGGTCAGGTGGCGATGGATGCCAATGGCCTGGTACGGGGCAAACTGGGCGAGAACATGTCCGTAGAAGAGGGACAGAAGGCGGCGCGGCTGTGCGCCCTGAACATCATCGCCCAGGTGCAGACCGCCTGTGGCGATCTGAATCGCGTGGCGCGCCTCGTCAAGGTGACGGGATTCGTAAACTCGACCGGCGACTTCACCCAGCATCCGCAGGTAATCAACGGCGCCTCGGACCTGTTCGCAGAGGTATTCGGCGAGGCCGGCAAGCACGCGCGCGCGGCCGTCGGCTCGTCTTCGCTGCCGCTGGGCGTGGCCGTCGAGGTAGAAGCCATCGTCGAACTGCAGGAGGACTAAAGATGAGTAGCTTACGCAACGACTACGAGTGCTTTGACGTCAGCATCAGCGATCAGGTCGCGCACCTGACGATGAAGCGCCCCGACAAACGCAACAGCATGATTCCAAGCTTCTGGACCGAACTTCCGGAAATCGTGCGCCACATCGACGGCACGGCAGCCGCGCGCGTGATCGTGATTTCCTCCACCGGCCCGCACTTCACCTCGGGTATGGATCTGGCGGCGTTCCAGCAGAACCCCGTTCTGGCGAGCGGCAACGAGCAGGCCGCGCGCGCAGCCCAGCTCAGCCGCGGCGCTTCTTTCATGGACACGGCCAGCCACTTCCAGCGCAGCTTCAGCGCGCTCGAAGACTGCCGTATTCCGGTGATCGCAGCGATTCAAGGCGGTTGTCTTGGCGGCGGCGTCGACCTCGTGACCGCCTGTGACATGCGCTACGCGACGGAAGATGCGTTCCTGTGCATACAGGAGATCAACATCGGCATGACCGCCGACGTCGGCACCTTCCCGCGCCTGGTCAAGCTGATACCGGAAGGCATCGTTCGCGAGCTGGCGTACACCGGTCGGCGCATGCCCGCTGCGGAGGCGAAAGACGCCGGGCTGATCAATCAGGTTTACGCCGATCAGGCGACCATGATCGATGCGGTCATGGCCGTCGCCCGCGAGATTGCCACCAAGCCGCCGCTCGCGGTGTTCGGCAGCAAGCGCATGATTACCTATGCGCGCGATCACTCGACGGCCGACGGGCTCGACTACATCGCAGTGTGGAACGCCTCGATGCTGCAGCCCGCAGAGATGCAGGAGGCGATGGTCGCCAACAAGGAAAAGCGCGCGGGCGATTTTGTCGAATTGCCGAACCGGCGTTCCAAGTAGCGCGGCGGCTGGCTCCAAGGGGTGAACCGAGATCACCTAGGGCCGCGATCATGAACGCCTTCGACGACCAGCCGACCCTGACGAGTGACCTCGTCTCGATACGACCTATCGAGGCGACGGACCTCGAGGGGCTCTACGCACCCGCCTCGGACCCACGCGTCTGGGCGGACCATCCGGCCAAGGATCGCTATCAGCGCGACGTGTTCGAACGCTGGTTCGCGGATGGACAAGAGAACCGGGCGCTGGTGTTCTTGCGTGCCAACAGCGACGAGATCATCGGCTCGTCGCGCTACTACAAGGTGGACACCGAACCCACAGACATCTGCATCGGCTTCACGTTTATCGGTCTCGACTATTGGGGCGGCGCGTACAATCGCGCGATCAAGACCCTGATGCTCGATCACGCCTTCCGCTCCTTCGACAAGGTCTGGTTTCACATCGCCCCGTCGAATCTGCGATCCCAGAAAGCAACAATGAAGCTCGGCGCGAGCTACGTACGCGATGAGGTCAATAGCTTGTCGGCGGACGGCGTCATCTGGCAGTGCTACGCGCTAAGCGCGACCGACTGGCAACGGCGGACGTAAGGCACCGGCTACGCCACCGCATCCTGCGGATCCGGAAGCTTCACGATCGCGCTGATGATACCGGCCAGCACGAAGGCCACCGCCCACACCATGAACGCGCTTTGGTAGGTACCGCTGTAGTCGGCAAGCCAGCCGGTGATTGCTACCCAAAACGTCGCCGGCGCGAGAAAGAACGACAGCAGTCCGTTCACTCTCGAGAACTTCGCGGTACCGAACAGTCGCGACAGCAGCACGCTGCGCACCGGCACCATGCCGCCGAACGCAAGCCCGAACAGACAGGCCGCAACGACGATCAGCGCGAACGCGCCGGCGTGCAAGAAAACCAGCGTCGACACGAAGTAAGACGCAACCGACAGCATGACGGTGACCTTCGCAGGCCAGTTATCCATCATCCAGCCCATGAGAATCTTGCCGCCGATAGCGGCACCCCCGGCACAGGTCAGCGCAAGCGCCGCCTCGCCCAGCGAATAGCCGTGCTCCGATGTCAGATAGCTCGGCAGGTGCGTGATCATGGCGCTGTAGACACCGTTCATCAGGCCAAACGTGATGACCACGCTCCAGAACGCCCTGCTCGCCAGAAACTCGCGGTAGGTCGCGTACACCAGGGCGAAGCGCCCCTCTCCCTTCGGTACAGACTCGGCGGCCGGTTGCGCTACAGGAGGGTCCGTCGCGCCGTCCGGCCACAGGCCGTAGTCTTCGGGTCGATTCCGCACGACCAGCCAGGTGAGCGGCAGCAGGACCAGTACGATCGCGCCCGCGTACACCTGATAAGCGCCGCGCCACCCGACCGTTTCGGCCAGCCAGGTGTTGACGATCGGCATGGCGATCCCCGCAACGGAGATACCCATGATGGCGATACCCAGCGCCATGCCCCGATGCCGCGAAAACCAACTCACCATCAGCTTGGTCTGTGCAAGCGGCCCTATGAACGTCCAGCCGGCGCCCTGAAACAGAATCAGCGTCGCGAGGAAATAGCCGAAGCTGGGTGCGTTGATAACGACCAGATAGCCGATGGCGAGCCAGCACCAGCCGAACGCAATCAGCCGACGCACCGGAAACCGGTCGAGCAGATAGCCGGTAAAGGGCGCCAAGCAGGAGCCCGTGAACAGCGTCATCGAAATGGCGAACGATATCTCGGCGCGGGACACGTCGAAGTCCGCCATCCACTGCGGCAGGAAGATTCCGCGAGCGTGGAGGAAGAAGCTCGCGGCGGCGAAGAGCGCGACGAACGAATACCCCGCGAGCCAGTAGCCGTAGAACGGCTTCGTCCGTGCCTTGACCGCCGAATCCGACACGCCGTGCCTCAGGCGGCCTGACCCGCGCCCCGCTCATCGGCGGAAGGAAACAGCTGCTCCAGGTGATCCTGAGCGAGAGGCTGCGTGAGCTTTGACACCACGACCGTCACCGCGACACCGATGAATTCGCCGAGTGCCGCGCAGGAGTAGGGATTCGGCGCCTCGCCTGCCAGCCAGATCAGCACGTCCTGCAACGGGCCAGGTGACAGCCAGCCGGGATCCAGCGCCCCGGTGTGCAAAGTCAGGAAGGCCCCGAAGCCCGCAATCAGTCCCGCGTAGGCGCCCTTCGCCGTCACGCCGCGCCACAGCGCCCCGACCACCAGCGGTCCGGCGAAGGCGGCCATCATGCCGCCGCTGCCAATCCAGACGATCAGCGCGATGTTGCGATCGACGAGCAACCAGGCCATGCCCATACACAACAGCAGCACGACCACCGTCGCGACCCGACTGATAAACAGGACACGCCTGTCCAGCGCCTCTTCACTAAGGTCCGGCGCGAGCTTGGGTGCGAGCGTGCGGCGATAGAGATCGTTGGCGATGATCTGCGACGAGGACACGACCAGCCCATCGGCGGTGCTCATGATGGCGGCCAGTACGCCAACGCCGATGAGCGCCGCCAACCAGGTCGGAAACAGCTCGACGAACAGCATGGGCAGCGACGCGTTCGGGTTCATACCGTCCTGATACAGGGCATCGCCCAACAGCGCGCGCGTCAGCAGGCCGGCAAGACCGAGCATCGCCATAGTCAGTCCGAACAGAAAAGCCAGACGCACGAACGGCAGCTGGCCCTCGGTGCCTTTCAGGGCCCACAGCTTATTACCCAGATGGGGCAGCAGCCCCAGCGGCATGTGCGCAAAGATGATCGCGACGATCGACCACCACGAATGGTACAGCGGCGTGCTGTCGTTCAGCGGCGTCGCAAGCTTTGCATCCTGGGCGGCGAGGTTTTCCCACATGCCCCAGAAGCCGCCGTCGACGCCGACACCGAACATCACCAGCACAATCACGATCACGGCCAGACAGAGCATCATGAAACCCTGGACGCCGTCGGTGAGAATATCGGCGTGCGCCCCACCCAGCACGACGTAAAACAGCAGCACCAGCGTGGTGATGATGAGCGCCCAGCCGGGCGACAGGCCCAGCATGATCTCGAACATCACGAGTCCGGACACGAGCTGCCCCGCGAGATAGAAAAACAGGATCAGCGACATCAGCGACACCAGCACGCGTATGCCGTCGCTCTGATAGCGATCGCCCAGGTACTCGGGAATGGAGCGGTTACCGAACTTGTGACCGGAGCTCGCGACCAGACGCATGCAGATCAGCACACCGAAATACAGGCCGACTGGATAGAGCACGTTGCCCCAGTTGGCCGCAAGCCCGAACTCGTAGGAGAGCGCGGGACTGCCGAGGAAGGTCGCGCCGCTGGCGGTTGAGGCGGCGAAGGCAAACGCGAGGAACACCGGACCGTAGGAACCGCGCGCGGTCGCGAAGTCGTCGGCATGGCGCACGCGACGCTGAGCGACAATGCCAATGCCGATCATCAGCGCAATGTACAGACACAAAAACAGCCACGACCAGGCCACCAGACTCATAGATCCCCCACACCAAACATTCCCCGTGCAGGGCATCGAGGGTAACCGAATCTGTCACCCGCTGCTCACAGGCATTAAGCTGCACGGTCACAGATGCGACTGGAGCGCGTGGCCGTTGGACCGCGACTTTGACTACATCATCGTGGGCGCCGGCACGGCGGGCTGCGTCCTAGCCAACCGACTGAGCGCCAACCCCCAGCACCGCGTGCTGCTGCTCGAAGCCGGCGGCAAGGACGACTACTTCTGGATCAACGTGCCCGTCGGTTATCTATACACGATCGGCAACCCGCGCACCGACTGGTGCTTCGCCACCGAGCCCGACCCGGGCCTCGCTGGTCGCAGCATCGGCTACGCGCGCGGCAAGGTGCTGGGGGGCTGCTCGTCGATCAACGCCATGATCTACATGCGCGGCCAGAGATCCGACTACGATCACTGGGCCCAGCTAGGCAATCGCGGCTGGGGCTGGGACGACGTGCTGCCGATCTTCAAGTCGCACGAGGACTACCAGCACGGCGCCGACGACTACCACGGTGCTGGCGGAGAACTGCGCGTCGAGGAGCGTCGTGTCAATTGGGAGATCCTCGATGCCTGGCGCGATGCGGCCGCTGAGTGCGGCATACCGAAGATCGAGGAGTTCAATCGCGGCGACAACCTGGGCAACGCCTACTTTCAGATGAACCAGAAGCGCGGCGAACGGTGGAGCGGCACGCGCGCGTTCCTGCGCCCCGTGCTGGAACGCAGCAATCTGACGGTGCTCACCGACGCCCACACGACCGGACTGCTGCTGGAAGAAGAGGACGGCCGTCTCGCAGCGAAGGGTGTCAACGTGCAGACCAAGTCCGGCGCGGAGACCTTCCGTGCCCGCGGTGAGGTCCTGCTGGCGAGCGGCTCTATCGGTTCCCCGCAGCTGCTGCAGCTGTCCGGCATCGGCAACCCCGAGTGGCTCGCCGAGCACGACATCGCGGTGAGTCACGCGCTGCCGGGCGTGGGCGCGAACCTGCAGGATCACCTGCAGGTTCGCAGCGTCTACAAGGTCAGCAACACCAAGACCCTGAACCAGCGCGCCAACTCGCTGTTCGGTCGGGCGGCCATGGGACTCGAGTACTTCTTGCGCAAGACCGGTCCGCTGACGATGCCGCCCTCACAGCTTGGCGCGTTCGCGAAAAGCGATGCGTCGCAGACATCCGCCAACATCGAGTGGCACGTCCAGCCCTTGTCGCTGGACAAGTTCGGTGACCCGCTGCACCGCTTCAACGCCATCACGCCCAGCGTCTGCAACCTGCGCCCGTCGAGTCGCGGTACCGTAAAGCTGCGCAGCCCCGATCCGCTGGCGGCTCCGGCGATCGCACCGAACTATCTGTCTAGCGCCGACGACGAGGCCATCGCCGTCGCTGGCCTGCGCTACACGCGCCGCATCATGGCCGCCGAGGCGCTGCGTCCGTATGCACCCGAAGAGTGGAAACCGGGGCCAACGCTGCAGTCCGATACCGAGCTGCTCGACGCCGCGCGCGAGCTCGGCACCACCATCTTCCACCCCGTCGGCACCTGCAAGATGGGCCGCGATGCGAACGCGGTGGTCGACGATGAGCTGCGGGTGCACGGCGTCGCCAGGCTGCGCGTGATCGACGCCTCGATCATGCCGACGATCACCTCGGGCAACACAAACGCGCCAACTGTGATGATCGCGGAACGCGGCGCTCGCTTCGTTCTCGGCGAGCGCTGACTCCGCCACACGCTGCCCTCAGTAGCGCAGCGACAGGCAGCTCAGGCCGCCGTCCAGCTTGCGAAACTCGTCCGTTGCCAGCGTCACGACCGGATAACCAAATTGCTCGATCATCGCCGCGGTTTCCGGAAAGCCCGCCGGGACCAGCACCGTGCCGTTGATCCACAGCGAGTTTGCGGCGTAGGCCTCGCGCTGCGACACCTCCAGCACCTCGAAGCGATCCAGCGGAAAGCCCGTGTCGTTCGCGCGCAGAAAGGTCAGAAACTCGGTCGCAACCAGCAGCCGTCCGGCGTCCAGATAGTTCACGCCCGTCTTGAAGTGCAGCGACTCGGGCATCGCAACCGTCTGGCCATCCAGGCCGACGTCGCGCAATGCCGCGATGAGCTGCCGTGCGCCGTCGGAGTTGGTGCGGCTCGACAGGCCAATGTAGTGAAAGCCGTCGACGTTCATGACGTCGCCGGCGTCCAGCATGCCGGGCGAACTAATCTCGCGTACGGGCATCTGTTGCGACAGCGCCTCGCGCACGGCCGGCACTTCCGCGCGCCGACTGGGCGCACCCGGCCGGGTCAAGATCGCAACTCCCGGCGTGACGAGCGCCGTATCTTCGATGAACACGCAGTCCGGACAGGCCTCGTCCGCGGCGACTTCGGTGACCACCACGTCCAGCGCCCGCAGCGCCCGCACATAGGCCTCGAACTGCTGGCAGGCCAGCGCATAGTCCGGGATGCCGAGATCGGCCTCGGTCAGCCCGCGAATCAGGGACCGAGCCGGTCGCCGCACGAGCGCGCGCGTAAATCGTTCGGTCGGCGCTAGCGGGTTATCTGTCACGGCGGTCCTGGTAGATCGAGCGGCTGCTTACGTTACGCATCGCTTTGCGGGCCGGCAAACTGCACCTTGACCCCATCGGGGTCGAAGAAAAACACGATGCCGAGCTGCGGCCAGCCGCCGATCGGACCGAGCTGGCGAAACCCAAGCTGCGTCATCGTCTCGATCGTTGCCGTCAGGTCGTCGACATAGAAGTTGATGCGGTCGATGCCCAGATGATTCACCGGCGGTGCATAGGGAGGGGCCGGATCGAACGGCGTTCGCCACTGGCGCAGCTGCAGCGTGGCGCCGTCGGTGCCGGCTCCAAGGGACACGTCTTCGCCGCTGAATTCGATCGGCTGCGTAAAACCGTGCGCGGCAGCGACCTCGCCCGCGGCTTGGAGCGATCGCGGCAGCGACTCTGTGAAGCCCAGCAGGCGATAGAACTCCCGCGATCGCTCCAGATCCGCGACGTTGACGTTGGTGTTCACCAATCTGGTGAAGTTTGGGGTCTTTGCGGCTGCGCCCGGCTCGCCCTCCTGAATCAGTTTCCAAAAGGCACCATCCGGTTCTCGGAGGAAAACAAAGCGCTCGCCGTCCGCAGCCGTGGCGGGCGCGGAGAGAAACTCGACGCCGCGTGCGCGCAGAAAGTCATAGTCGCGCTCCAGATCGGTCGTCGCGTAGGTCGCGTAGGTCATGCCGAGATGATTCAGCGCGGCATAGGGCGGCTCATCCCGGAAAGAGTCGCCGCGAAACTGCACCGTGTCGACAAACGGCATTTCGGGCGGATCGATCAGACTGTGCAGCGACACGTAGATCAGGTAATCGTCCTCGAAGCCCATCGATCGGGCGAACGACGTGCTCGTCTCGGGTCCGGCGGGATAGATCTCGCCACGAAAGCCCAGCACTTTATAAAACTCGCGCTGGCGCGCCATGTCGCAGGTGTTGAGACCGAAGTAACCCTGCCGCTGGAGACCCAGATCGGCTTCCACCTGCTGCGTGACGCGCAGCGTCGTGGCGCCTCCGCCCCGTTCGGCCGCTGTGCTCACCGTCAGCGTGTTCGCCGGCTGCAGCGATACCGCGATCTCCGATGCGTCATCATCCGGTACGCGGATGGGCTCACCGTTGAGCAGGAGACGAATGCCTCCAGCGCCGCGCTGCTGCAAGCGCACGACCCCCTCCCCCGCGCAGGCGCTGAACTCATGGCTGTCGTTGGCGCCCGCCGCCAACGCTAGCGGTCCGAGACGAGTGAGATTGGCTGCGGTCATTCTTGGGGTCCTCCGTGTCGCGGCTTCGGTGTCCGCACCCTGGGACCGGCTACGGTCGCCTGCCCCGCCCGTCGAGTATCAGCCGGATGAAGTCCCTCGTCATCTCCCAGAGAGACGGATCGTCAAACGGCACGTCCGCGCGACAGTCGATGTCCAATCGCCGGCGCCAGCTCAGCCTTCGGCGCGCCGAGCCATCTGCCGGCTGTAGCGTTTCTCGACCAGGCGCAGCACTTTTTCGTGCAGCCGATCGGTCAGCGGCCAGGTCACACACAGGTAGAACGCGAAGACGAACACCGCGGTCGGCACCACGCCATACAGCACCCCGAGCCAGACCAGATCGTCGGGCGTGTTCGTGGCACCCGCAGCCGCCGAGTAGCCGACAAACGCGAGAATGGGCAGCGACAGCCCACCGAAGGATGCCGCGCACTTGGTCACGAAGCCGTGCAGGGCAAAATAGCTCGCCGGCCTGGCCGCGCCGCTGCGCAGCGTGTCCAGATCGACGACGTCCGCCAGCATCGCGCGCGGCAGATACGCAAACGCGCCGAAGCAAAAGCCCTTCAGGCCGAACAACAGATAGAACAGCGGACCCGGGTTGTGCATCTGCGTCAGCACGCCCAGCGATACCGCCCCTACAAGCACCATCGCACAGGCTAGAGAGATGTGTTTTCCAAACCGCCGCGCGAGCAGATCCCAGAACGGTATGGCGAGCAAACCGGCGCCAAAGTATAGGACCAGCGCGCGACCAACGCCGGTCATGCCGATGTAGTCCTGCAGAAACAACAGCGACAGCGTGTTGCGGAAATGCTCGCCACCCGCAATCAGCAGTTCCATCAGCAGCAGGCGCAGGAACAGCCTGTTCTTGCGCATGCGACTGACGCCCGCAGCGAAGGACACGCGCGGCGCGTTGAACGTGGGAACCTCGGGAATCTTCGCAAGCACAATCGCCGCGGCGGCAGGTACCAGGACGATGACCACCAGGGAGATGTTCGCGAGAATAAAACTCGCCTCATTGCGGCCGAAGATCTCCTCGGAAAACGCCACCATTGCCGCGGACGCAACTAACCCGGCGAGCACAAATTTTTCGCGCGCCGACTGAATCAGCGTGCGTGCGTGATACTCGCTGGACAGCTCGATGCCCCACGCGCCGTAGGGCACCAGCAGCAGCGTCAGCGTGCCGCGCATCGCCAGATAGAAGAAGGCGAGATAGGCAACCGTGATGCCCTGGCTGGGATTCAGCAGCATGTAGACGGTGGTCAGCCACAGCGGTATGCCGACGACGATCCCGGGGCGCCGGCGCCCCCAGCGCGAGCGCCAGCGATCGCTGAAGTGACCCATCGCGGGATCGGTGATCGCATCGAAGATCGCCGCTGCCATGATGACCAACCCGATCATGGCGAGATCGATGCCCATCTCGGTCGAGTACAGGCGGGGAATATAGGCGCCGATCGGATAGCCGAGCATCGCGATCGGCATGCTGAGCGATCCGTAAATAAACGCCTTCGACTTCGTTATCGACGGCAGTTCGACGCCGCTTTTGCCCTCCGCCGGAGCACTCACGACGTCGGCCAGCCGGCGCTTAGGTTGAAGCGCACGCTGTCTGTCTAGGCGCCTACCCGATTGGCGAAAAACTCGATGACCTCCGCCTCCAGACGACGGGTTTTTCCTTGCGGATCCGTATCGTCCAGATGCACCGTGAGCACCGAATGGGGATCCATGTCGGGATAGTCCGCCGCGTCCTTATCCTCCAACTCATGACGAACGAAGCGCGGGCCGAACTCCTGCTCGAGATAATCAAAGCGCGCCTTTGGCACCATTTTGTCGCTTTTGAAACGCAGACCCAGCATGGTCAGGTCTTCTTTTTCCATGCGCTCGCGAGCACAACGGATCTCGTCCGGCCAGGCGTCGATGGAGGCCGCTCGTTTTGCCGCGCCGGGTCCGAGGGGTAAGGGCAGCGAAGGCTGCGACAAGACCGGCGCGACGACCGCAGGCTCGGTCATCATCGCCAGCGCGAACCCGCCGGTGAAGCACATCCCCACGGCGCCGACCCCGGCGCCGCCGCAGTCTTTGTGCGCTTGACGGGCCAGCGCGCGCAGCCAATCGACGATCCTGCTGGAGCGACCCGCGCGCCAGGTCGTGAACTCACGGCGTATGCACACACCCTTGAAGATCTCGCGTGCGGTGTAGCCCGGCGTGATCTCTCGCTCCGGCGTTCCGAACAGGCTGGGCAGATACGCGGTCATACCGGCGGCCGCCACCCGGTCGGCGAAGCGTATGACCAGAGGGTGCATGCCCGGCATCTCGTGCATGATGATCACGGCCGGTCCACTGCCCTTGCGATAAACATCGCGCGTCCAGGGCGCGAACGTGAAGGGCTCGCAGGTGTAGTCGGCCAGGGTGCGTGCTGCGCTCATCGGTAATCTCTCCACATTGCTTCGCCAGTGTGGATGATCCACCGCAAAAAGAAACCCCGGCTCCGCCTGAGGCCGAGCCGGGGTTCGAATCGATGTTGGTCAGTCGTCGATCAGAACTGATTCATCGTATTCGCCGCGCCGCCGGCCAGCAGCGCCTTCTCGCCCAGGAAGTACTCCTTGTGATCGTCGCCGATGTTTGAACCGGCCAGATCCTGGTGCTTCACCGACGCCTGATCGCGACGGATTTCCTGACGCTGAATGTCGCGCACATAGGCGAGCATGCCGAGATTGCCGAAGTAGCCTTCTGCGAGTATGTCGGTGCCCAGCGCCGTCTCGTGATAGGTCGGCAGCGTAATCAAATGATGGAAGATGCCGGCCTCGCGCGAGGCATCTTTCTGGAACTGCTGCACCAGCGCGTCCGCGGCTTCCGCGAGCTCAGAGCCGTCGAACTCTGCGGCCATCAGACCCTTCTCGACCTCCGCCGGATCGGGATAGGCGGAGACGTCCTTGCCCGTGGCCTTCCATTCGCCGTAGACCTGCTCGCGGAACGAAAGCGTCCAGTTGAAGCTGGGCGAGTTGTTATAGACCAGCTTGGCATCGGGCCGCACCTTGCGAATCTCATTCACCATGCCGGCGATCTGGGCGACGTTGGGCCGCTCGGTCTCGATCCACAGCAGATCGGCGCCGTGCTCGAGACTGGTGATGCAGTCCAGTACCACGCGATCGAAACCGGTGTCTTCCTTGAACGCGTACAGCCCGTTGTCGAGCCGCTCCGGCTTACAGACAACGCCGTTCTGGTGAATCGTGATGTCGCCGTCGCTCAGCGCGCCCAGATCGGTGACCGGGGTCGTCTGCAGGAAGTCGCAGTACTTGGCGCCGAGATCGCCCGGTTCCTTGGAGACCGGAATCTTCTGGGTCAGCCCTGCGCCGAGAGAGTCGGTGCGCGCGACGATGATGCCGTTGTTGATGCCGAGTTCCAGGAACGCGTAGCGCACGGCATTGATCTTGGACACGAAGTCTTCGTGCGGGACGGTGACCTTGCCGGCCTGGTGGCCGCACTGCTTCGCGTCAGAGACCTGGTTTTCGATCTGGATGGCGCACGCGCCCGCCTCGATCATGCGCTTGGCCAGCAGATAGGTGGCCTCTTCGTTACCGAAACCGGCGTCGATGTCGGCGATGATCGGCACGACGTGGGTCTCGAAGTTGTCGATGCGGGCGATGATCTCGCTCGTGTCGTCGCCGCGCGCCCGGGCCTCGTCCAGTTCGACGAAGATGTGGCGCAACTCGCGCGCGTCGGCCTGCTTCAGAAAGGTATAGATCTCGTTGATCAGGTCAGGCACGGAGGTCTTCTCGTGCATCGACTGATCGGGCAGCGGTCCGAACTGCGAGCGCAGCGCGGCGACCATCCAGCCGGAGAGGTAGACGTAGGATTTGTTCAGCGTGCCCTGATGGCGCTTGACCGCCATGGCCATCTGCTGGGCCACGAAACCGTGCCAACAGCCCAGCGACTGCGTGTAGTTCGCGGCATCCCGATCATAGTCCGCCATGTCGCGACGCATGATGTCCGCGGTGAACTGGGCGATTTCGACGCCGGTACGAAAGCGATTTTGCAGGCGCATGCGTACCGCGTACTCCGGGCTGATCGCCCCCCAGTCGTTGTGGCCGGCCAGTTCGCTTTTGACAGCTTCGACCTGTTCGAGGTAACCAGTCATAGTTGCTTGTTTCCCATACTTTTATTCGTGATAGCGGCGGGTTGCCATTGGAGTCCGAACGCGCGCCATTCGCCCCTGAGCCAACGCACAGGTCTCAGGATCGCGGCACTCTAACAGGGGTTTTTTATCCTTAAAATGGAATATTTTATTACTAATATATTCCGCATTAGAAACTATTGATGGCGTCGGAGCGGTGCCGCGTTGATGCGCCGACGACTGCGCCAGCTTAGTCTAGTCTCGCGATTCTGCCGGGCTCCGACTGACGCCTGTCCGATCAGCCCCGTCCAATCAGTGGCGGCTGGCTGCGCCCGAAAAGCAATCCCGCCACCGGCGGGCCACAACACCGTCAAGTGGAGGCGAAACTGAACGACTGGCACCGGCAACTCGATCTCAAACACCCCATCGTCGCGGCCCCCATGGCCGGCGTATCGACGCCACCGCTGGCCGACGCCGTCACCAGCGCAGGCGCACTGGGCGCTCTGGCGGTTGGCGCCCAGAGCGCCACTGCCGTCGAAGGCGCGCTGCGAGAAACAAGCGCGCTCGCGAGCGCGGCCGTGATGGCCAACTTCTTCTGTCACCCCAGGCCGCGGGACGATGCCGATGAGGAACAGCGCTGGCTGGCGGCGCTGCAGGACGCCTTTGAGCAGCAGGGCGCGAGCGCACCGTCCGAAGTAACGACGCCCTACGAGAGCTTCGACGAGCGGCCTGAGCTGATCGATCTGATCCTGGACTATCGCGTCCGCGTCGCGAGCTTTCACTTCGGTCTGCCGAAGGCACGCACGCTCGCGCGCCTCAAGCGCGCTGGCGTGTGCCTGTTTGCCACAGCGACCTGCGCCTCGGAGGCTCGGGTTCTTGCCGCCGCCGGCATCGACGTCATCGTCGCCCAAGGCTGGGAGGCCGGCGGCCACCGCGGCAACTTCACCAGCGCACCCGACGAACAGCTCGGCACGCTGTCGCTCCTGCGCCGGCTGCGAGGCGCCGTGGATCTCCCCATCATCGCAGCCGGTGGCATCGTCGACGGTGCGGGCGTGGCGGCCGCATTCGCAGCGGGTGCCCAGGGCGTGCAGTGCGGCACCGCGTTCGTTCCCACCCCGGAATCGGCGGCTGCCCCCGCGTACAGAGCCGCGCTCGCGGCCGGTGAACAGGACACGGTCATGACGGCGGGCTTTTCCGGCCGAGCCGCGCGGGGCCTGCGCAACCGCTTCGTCGAGAGCTTTGCGACGCTGCCGCCGATCGACTATCCGCGGGCGTACGGGGTCGTAAAGTCACTCGTCGCGGCGGCAGAGGCGCGCGGTGATCACGGCCTGACGCCGATGTGGGCCGGCCAGTCTTACCCGGACGCTCGCGCCGCTTCGACCGCCGAGATCGTCGACCGTCTCGCGGACGGGCTGCCGAACTGAGCGAGCAACGCCAAGGGCCGGTTTTTACCTGAACGCAACATCAGCGCTACAAATCGGCTACAACCTGGCCCCGGCTGGCGCCGTGCGGACGCTAACATAACGCGCGTTTAGCACTCAGACAGGGACTGATGATGCGCCAGCACACACTGCCGACCCGGCCGGGTCAGCGGGTCGCCCGACTGCGCCCCCTCACGGCGACCACTCCGGCCACCAGACGAATACAGCCGGCCCGCCGGAGTACCGGCGTACTACGCGCCGCGCTATCTGGGTTGCTGCTGGTCAGCGGCTCGGCGCTGGCGAACGTACTGCTGAATCCGGGCTTCGAAGCCGGCGCCAGCGACTGGTCGATCGCCGCGAACCACGCGCTCGACAGCGCCAACGCGCGCAGCGGCGGTCAGGCGCTACGGCTGACGAGCACTGGGGGCGAAAGCTCCTATACGACATGGTCGACGGCCGTCGACGCCGCGCCCGGTAGCGAGTTCGACGCCAGTGCGTGGGTCAAGGCGACCGGACTGGTCGCCGGCCCTTCGGGACCCGGCGACACACCGCTGCTCGTCGTGCGCTTTCCCGGCGTGCCCATACAGGGTTTTCGCTGGGCCCCCTGGGATGACGGCACCTACGACTATACGAACGAGGGCATGGGCATGCGCTTCCAGGTGCCTGCCGGCGGCAATCGTTTTCAGATCGGCGTCCGCACCTGGTCCCACAACACGGCCGGGCAGACGTACTGGGATGACCTGCTCGCCGAGCCGGTCGATCACCCGCTCCGCGGCGCGCTGCTGGATACGCTGCAGGCGGAGGACGCGGACAAGATTCGCAAAGCCAGCGTGCACAGCGAGGAGCTCGATTTCACCGGTACGGGCTATGTCGACGTCGAAGAAAACAACGCGATCATCATCTGGCGCAACGTACCGGGCGGCGGCGATCGCGTGATCAGCGTGCGCTATTCCTGGGAGGGTTTCCTGCGTCCCATCACGCTGCAGATCAACGGCCAGAACATCAACGCCGTCACCCCGCCGGCCACCGGACGCCGCGGTATCTACGGTTCAATCGACTTCCTCGCGCCGCTGACCTCGGCAACCAAGAACACCATCAAGCTGAAGATCGGCAAGGCCGGGGGGCTGAACGGCCAGCCGTTGATCGACCGCATCGATATCTTCGCGCCCGCCGGCGGATCGCCGCCGCTGCCACCGCCGGCCGTTCCGACCGGCCTGAGCGCGAGCGACGGCACCCACACCGACAAGGTGGCGCTCTCCTGGGATCCGTCGATCGATGCCACGAGCTACGAGGTCGCACGCGACCTCGATCCACCCGCCGAGGGCGCGGTCATCGCGACCGTGGCAACAACGGCCTACGACGACACCAGCGCGGTACCGCTGGTCGATTACGCCTATCGAGTGCGCGCCTGCAGCGCCGCTGGCTGCAGCGAGTTCGGCCCCTGGGAAACCGGCTATCGGGATCAGGGCCCGCAGCTCGACGCGCAGGTCCTGAACGCGCCGGCCAACGCCGATCTGTCGCTGGGCGCGGCCGACTATTTGAAGCCGGGCGCTGTTCCGGTGCGGCGCGCCAACGTCGGCCAACAGATCTCGGCCGTATCCGGCATCGGCGACACGGACGGCCTCACCTACAACGGTGCCAAGGTGGGCCAACAGTGGAACGACGGCGACCCCACGCCGACCGGCAACAACGTCAAGAGTGGCTTGCGCGTTTTCGCGGACAACAACGGGCTGCAGTTCAGCGCCGCGGCCGGAACCGTGCCGCGAGAGCTGACGCTGTGGATCACGAGCAAGGGCGCGGCGCAGTCTTTCGACGCCGACGTCACGGCGAGCATCAGCGATGGCAGCAGCGCTGACGTGGCCGTCAACCTCACGGACGACTCAAACCAGAAACAGGGTCAGCGGGTGGTCTTCAACTACGCAGCCCTTGCAGACGGGGAAACCCTGACCGTATCGATCGTCAAAAACGCCGGCAGCTTCGTCGGCCTGGACGCCATCAAGATGACCGGCGGCGATCCGAGCGCATCCAACCAGCCCCCCACGCTGGAGGGCGGCGCGCCGATCACGCTGATCGAGGGCGACTCGCTGTTCAGCGAATTCAGCGCCGTCGATCCCGAGGGCACGGAACTGGATTTCACGTTGCAGCACACGCTGCCGAACGCGACACCGGTGCTCACGGAACCGGGAGGCGGTCTGGCAAGCGTGGCGTGGGACAGCGCCATGGGCGACGTCGGTAGCTGGAGCTTCACGCTGACCGTGACCGATGCCGACGATAAGAGCACATCCGTCGTGGTGCCGGTCACGGTCCAGCCGTTGGGCAGCGGCAGCGGCTCGATCACGGCCACCACGGTCGCCGTCGGCGGCACCATCAACCTTGCCGACAGCTTCATCAAGTTCCAGCCCAACGCATCGACGCCAGATGCGCGCAACGCGACCGGTCCGAATCCATTCAGCGCACTAGAACCGCTGGGCGATGCCGTCGCGAGCTACTCAAGCAAGGGCGACGCGAAGTACAGCTACACGAACGCAACGCCGGCGAACGGCACCAAGATCAAGGGCGGCAACCGTGTGTTCAACGCGGCTCCTGCCGGCATGCGCTTCGGCGTGGAGGCAGACACGACCGCCCGAACGCTGCGGGTGTTCGTCGGCGTACAGGACGCGCTGGCGAAGGTCCGGCTGAGCCTCGCCGATGACAGCGCAGCGCCGGTCGAGATACTGATCGATGAGCGCGGCAATACGATCGCGAGCCACGCAGTCGACGTCGCCTACCAGGCGGACACGGCGACCGAGCTACGCGTCGAGCTGTTCGTGGAAGCGCTGACCGAAGATGGCATGACGGGCTGGGTGCAGTTTGAGGCTGCGCGGCAATAAGCGCAGCGGTCGCCCCCCGGTACGCGCTGCCTAAACCGGGGGTCAGAGTAAGGGGTCAGAGTCG
>JBCCGT010000041.1:0-29345 GCA_039029135.1 Pseudomonadota bacterium
CCGCCCCCACCCCCGGCGCGCGCCCCCCCCCCGGCCCGCGCCCCTCTCCGGGTGTTTTTGCGTCGGTCCTCCGTGTCCCACCTCCCCCCCCAACCCCCCCCCCCCGACTCTGACCCCACGCTTTACAGCGACAACGGAGCGGCGGCTTTTCCAGCGACTAGCGCACCGATCCTTTTCACTGCGTCTCGCGCAGAGCGCGCTGCCATGTGAACGCTGCCCCAGTCGTTTTGGAGCGTGTATGCGTCACCGGCAAACAGAACCTTATTGGTTCGCGCCTGAAAGAGCTGGCGAGAGGTCGAGACGCGCGCGACGTCCGCCAGATAGGCTTGGCGAATGTAGGGCTCTGCTCCCCAGTCCTGGCTGATGTGTCTGATGTAGCGCGGCGTCGCCTGGCCCTTGAACACGCGATCGAGCTCCGCCAGCACGTAAGCGCGGAGCTGGTTGTCGTCCAGCCGCTGATATTGTTCGGCCTGCTTACCTACAGCGAACAGCCCCAACACGTTCGCTTCGGTGTTTCGGCCGTACGCCGCGTCGTAGTAGACGCGCTGGCCTCTGGCGGTTTCGCTGTCTCGAAACTCCAGAAAGGTGGGATAGAACGCGTCCGAGAACTCAAAGAACGCCTTGAACCCGCTCCACACGCGCGCGCGATCGACGGCGCGCAAGGCCCTATTCGACAGTCGCGGGAGAAACTCGATCGTGTCGTCCTTAAGCATCTGCAGCGGGGCGGTCACGATCACATGATCGGCGCTCTCTATTCGGCCGTCGGCTAAATGCAACTGCACGTCAGAGCCACGCGAATCGACGACAGTCACGGCCGCGTTCAGCTCGATTCGATCTCTGATGCCGGGCAGGATCAGCCGCTCGAAAAACTCAAACCAAGAGCCGTTTACGAACACGCGATCAGCGAACGCACGTCCGATCCGAGCAGTCTTCAGGCGCCTGCCGTTGAAGCGACCCACCGTATCGTTAGGCGCGTATCCACGCGTGGGAGTGGCAACATCTATGCCTGGGTCATTCACAATCTCATCGAGAATGTCGACGCCGACGTGAATCCACTCACCGCCCAGGGCGATCGGAAAGTCGGTGAAGCCCGTGTCGTGGCGGATGCGTCCGCCAATGCGGCCAGATGCCTCATAAACCGAAACGTTCACGCCTAGCTGCCGCAGTTGGTGGGTGGCGGTCATGCCAGCCGGACCGGCGCCAACGATGATGACGCGTGTGCTCGCAGCCTGTTGGAGCGCTGCATTGGTGATCGAAGGGTCTGGCACGACGGTGCTGGCGCCGCGCTCCTCCGCCACTTCGGCTGCCGAACAAGCCGCATTGCCTATCAGTCCAATGGATGCACCTGCCAAGCCAATGCTGCGGCTCGTTGACAGGAACTGCCTTCGGTTGGGTGTACTACTCATGATTCTCCCACGCTGACTGTCTACGGGTTTACCAATGCACGGAACGCAGCCCTCAGCTCAACGGTCGCTGCGTCGAGGTTCGGACTGCCCAATCTGTCACTCGACAGCTAATCTGTCACGCGACAGGTTGCCTGTCAAGCGACAGGCAGTCAATATGCGACGATCATCAACGGGGCCTGAATCACATGACAGTTCGTGTTTCGAGCAAGCGAGCAGAGGGCGCCAAAACTGACGCCGGTGTTCCCTCTGAGAGCGCTTCGGCCGATGCTGTGGAACTGACGGAGCGACAAAAAGAGATCGCGACTGTCGCCCGGGTACTCATTGCGACTGAGGGCTACGCAGCGCTAAGCATGCGCCGCGTTGCGAGCGAGTTGGGCATCAAACTCGCCTCGCTGCAGTATCACGTGCCTACCAAGCGCGAGCTTGTCCATCTTGCGGTGGCATACCTAAGCTTGCAGTACCGCGAGGGGCTGGAGCAGATGATCAGCACCGCAGAAACCGATCCACGAGGCGCATTGCGACGGGTATTGCAAGCGCTGTTGAGTGACGATGAAGGCGAGGACACCGTCTATCGGTTCGAGATTCAATTTCGGGCGCTGGCAGCCATCGACGAGAGCGTCAGCCCGCTCTATGAACGCTTCTGTGCAAGTTACAGCACGAACATCACCCGCTTCGTCGGCATGATTCGCCCTGATCTGACTTCGGCGGAAAGCGCCATCCGCGCGGATTTGGTCATCGCCCTAATTGAGGGCGTGTCGATGGTGGTCGACGCGGAGCGCAGCGAGCGCATTCCTCGTAAGCGCTACTTGAAAAGGGCGCTCTCGCTCGCGGAGGAAATCATTCTCGACTGACCTCCTCAGCGAAGCGAGCGCCGCGAACTTCTGCGGCCACGCATCAGAAGGCAGAGGGTCAGGGTGTAGTCAGGCTACTTAGGAGCGAGTAGTAGAGACAATCAGTACCCAATCGGACGGACACTGACTGATTAACCGAAAGCAGGCTTCGAGGACTGGAGCCACGCCGTCTGAATTCGACCCAGAACGGACAATTGCCGGATTTACGAGAAACTGAGATTCTGACCGCCGAAAAACAACAAAAAAGGGCAACTATGTTCAGGTTCCTTGCTAACAGAAGATCACTTTGGATTGCCTTCGTCTCGACAATCCTTATTACGATCGCGTTCCCGGTTGCCGCGTCGATTTGGGGAATCTCCTTTATAGACGCAATGTCTGATCCGGCCGCAGTTCGGCGAGCGATTACCGATATGACTCCCGATCAGCGGGTCGTTCACGCGTGGGTCACGGCTACGCTAGATGTCGCATATCCGTTGGCATACGGTGCCTTGTTCATCGGTTCGGCCTACGCGTTTTACGAGCGTTTCGGGCGGTACATTGCGCTCCTTTTGCTCGCAGTCGTGCCTACTGATCTGTTAGAGGGCGTAGTTCAAGTATTGGCCTTGACGGATACTGCGGATTTCGTTGACGCGAAAGCAATTCTGACGCCGCTCAAAACAGGATTGTTTCTGCTCGGTTTAGTGACCACTGTCTCTGGCTGGGTGATCTGGACGGTTCGCCGGATTCGAGAACGTTAAACTTCGTGGGCGCGAAGTGAAAGTGTCCGATTCTGGCCGATCTGAGAAGCGCAGATTCCGCGCCTGAAACGCCTAGTCGACGGGCTCCGAGAATGTCTCACAGTGCCTGCCGCTCCAATTCCAGGACAGTACGCGCTCATTTTCATTCAGCACGACTGTTGCCACACAGTCAGGATGTTGAAAGAGTCCCCGCTTCCCAAAAGTCAGTACACGCCGGCCTTTCTCGTCGAGGCTCGTGACAGTTGGCGCACCCAGCTTCTTCACAACCTCGGCCTCGCTGAGCCCAACGTACTGCGTCAACCTCCCTTCGAGCGATGGTGCGGACACACAACCAAAGAGAATCGTAGCAAGGGCAAGAGGCGCGCAAACGGTTTTCATCATGTCCCATTCCCTCGTCCAATAGCGTTCACTACGCAGACGCCGCTGGATCCTCAGTTTGCACTGAGGGTTCCTTCTGGCATAGGCCAACATGAAGACGGAGCCAGCAAACAGATCAGTTTACTCTGACCCCGGACTCTGAGCCCTCAATCTGGATTCGCAGCGCTTCCCAACCGCTAGCTGCGGCCATTCGGTCTTTCTGGCCTGATTCGCTTCAGCTGGCACGACGCTAACGGCGCGACTATAGTGCGCCCTCAAGCGGCGATCCCCCGCCCCTCAGGAGCCCGCATCCGCATGCATCGCTAACACCTCGGCGCCAGTGAATCGGTTTCGTGCCGTCTCATTGCGCGCAGGAACGTTGAGTCCCCACGAGCCCATACCACGCACCGTGGTTGAGGCACTCGGGTCCAGCGATCAAGAGCTGATCAGCCTAGCGCTGATCGCCCAAGAGCTCGCTAAAGAAAGGTGTTGTCATGCCCCGCAGACCCAAGCCATCGGACCCGACCGATGCCCGAACCCACGTCGCTATCCGCGACCTCAGTTTCGCCTACGACGCGAGCGAGCGCCCGCTGTTCGCCAACGTCAGCGTGCAGCTTCCGCCGGGCTTCACCGGGGTCATCGGCGCAAACGGCAGCGGCAAAACCACGCTGCTGCAACTGCTGTTGGGTCGGCTGCAGCCCGACGGCGGCCGCATCGAACGCCCGGAACATACCTGGTACTGCCCCCAGCGCACCGACGAGCCGCCGCAGACGCTGCGCGCGTTTCTCGACGATTGGTCGGGTGAGGCCTGCGCGCTACGCGGCAAGCTCGGCGTCGAGACCGACTGGCTCGATCGCTGGCACAGCCTGAGTCACGGCGAGCGCAAGCGCGCGCAGATTGCGCAGGCACTGTGGCGCGAACCCGATCTGCTGGCGTTGGATGAACCCACCAACCACATCGACGCCGGGGCGCGAGATCTGTTGATCGACGCGCTCGCCCGCTATCGCGGAGTCGGCGTCATCGTCAGCCACGATCGCGAACTGCTCGATGCGCTGGTCGCGCAGTGCGTGTGGATTGAGCCGCCCGGCGTGATCGTCACGCCCGGTAGCTACGACCGCAGCCGCGCGCTGCGCGCAGAAGCGACGGAGTCCATCGCGCGCAGCCGAGAGAAGCTGCGCAAGGAAACTCAACGCCTGCGGGAAGAGCAGGTCAGGCGCCGGCAGCGGGCGGCCGGCGAGCACGCTCGGCGCTCTAAGCGCGGCATCGATCGCGGCGATCACGATGCCAAGGAAAAAATCGACCGCGCGCGGGTGACCGACGGCGGCGCGGCCGCGCCGCTGAAGCGCATCTCGAGCGCGCTGCAGCGCAAGCAGGAAGAGTTCGACGCGACGCGAACGGCCAAGGTGCACGAGACCGGCGTCTGGCTCGAGACGACGCACTCGCAGCGTGACTTCGTTCTG
Organism: Pseudomonadota bacterium; assembly: GCA_039029135.1. Classification (GTDB taxonomy): domain Bacteria; phylum Pseudomonadota; class Gammaproteobacteria; order Pseudomonadales; family Azotimanducaceae; genus JALZVT01. Next base: position 4,812 of record JBCCGT010000041.1, read on the forward strand.
CAGGTCGACGCCGGGGCGTGCGCGCTCGACGGCCAGCGACGACTCGTGTGGCCTGCTGTTCGCATCGCAGCGCAGGATCGAATCGCCTTAGTCGGTGCCAATGGCGCCGGCAAGACCACCCTGCTCAACCGCTGGCTGGGCGACCTGAACGCGCCAGCGGAGCGCATCGTCTACCTGCCTCAGGAAATCAGCGCGCATGCATCGAGGGATCTGCTGGCACAGATTCGCGACCTACCCAACGATAAACAGGGAATGGTCTTGAGCATCGTCAGTCGGCTGAACTCGAGACCGGATCGCCTGCTGGCGAGCGACGAGCCCAGCCCCGGCGAGGCGCGCAAGCTGCTGCTTGCACTCGGCATCCTGCGCGCGCCCCACGTGATTGTGCTGGACGAGCCCACCAATCATCTGGACCTGCCGTCGATCGAGGCGCTGGAGGGTGCCCTGCGCAACTGCCCGTGCGCCCTGATTCTGGTGAGCCACGACGCGCGCTTCGTGAGCGCCGTCGGCGCCCGACGCTGGCCGCTCGCTGCCGAGACAGCTACCGAGGTGCGCCTGCGGCCAGACCTATGAGACTTGCGGCCGCGTGATGTTGCTAGGCGCTCAGGTGCCAGCAGGTTGCGGTCTGCAGTCGCTGCACAGACCGGTAACCTCGACGACCGTGTTCACGGCGTGAAAGCCCTGCTGGTCGGTCAGCCGACCGAGCAGACTCCAGAGCTGTTTGGACTCGAGTTCGTCCGCGCGGCCGCACTCCGAGCACAGCAGGTATTGACTGTCGTGCTGATGTTCCGGGTGATCACACGCGACGTAGGCCTGCCGCGATTCGAGTCGATGCACGAGGCCGACTCTGATCAGAAAGTCGAGGTGTCGATAGACGGTCAGCGGCGCGATCTTGCGCTGCTCGCGGCGTTCCAGCTTCGCGATCAGCTCGTACGCCGACAGCGGCCGATCGTGAGAGCGCACTTCCGCGTAGGCAGCCAGACGTGCAGGCGTGAGTCGTTCACCGAGATCAGCGCACTGGTCTTCCGCCAGTCGCTGCTGGGACGCGGTCAGTCCCGGCACCCGCTTGGTCTTCGTGGTGCCCGGGGTGCGGGATCCGGCGCGACGGTTCACCGCGGGCTCCTCATACCGTCCCAGGGTCTACCGTCGGGTCCGCAAGGACTCACCCCTGTTCCACCGACGAGCGCAGCTCGCCCATCCGCGCCTGATCCTGATCCCTGCGCGCCTTCTTGTCGCGTCGCCAGCGCCAAATATGGGCGCTCGCCAGCACCGAGCCTCCGGCCAGCGTCAGCACAGTCTCGGCGCGTTCGTTGCTGGCGAAGATCAGGGCGCTGATCAGCAGCGCGAGACCGATGACAACCAGCAGCGAAAATCGCGCGGCGCGGGAATCCGCCCAGCCTTCGAGCCACACGACGCGCAGCGATATGGGCACCGCAAACGCAACCATGACCAAATGCAGCTCGTGGGCGTCGAAACCCATGGCCGCGACCGAAAACACGGCGGCCAGCACGGGCAGGCCAAGGCAGTGCAGCACGCACAGCGAAGACAGGCCAGCCGCCAGCAGGTCCCAAGGACCCGAGCGGTCAGTCGATCGCGGCTCGCCGCTGTGTTTGGGTGCCATTCCCGGGTCCTCTCTTGATACGTTGTAACGTATTACGAATCCGCGCCAGACGCCAGCCTCAGGCGAGACGAGTTGGCAGCAGTACTCGACGAATACAGCTCTCCAAAACCCGGGTTGGACGCCGTCGCCGGCGGCAAATCGACGCGCCGCACCGCGCTAGTCAGTCGTCGCTGGCGGCTACCGGCAAGCCATTCGCGCGCAGGAACGTCAGCCTATCCCAGTACCCCCTCTGCAGCCTGATCAGGCCGTCCTCGACCCGAAAGAAGCCGCAGCCGCGCAGGCCCTTCGGGTCTCGCCACTCCATGATCGCCCAGTCGCCGTCGCTGAACAGATTCTCGACGATGCACACCATGGTGGCAGCGGCGAACTCGGCCTGCAGCATCGCCCGAATCGCCGCCCGGCCCACCACGGGCTCGTTGGCGACCTGATGGTTCACCGCGTCTTCGGCATACAGCGCGGCCAAGGCATCGGCGTCCGCGGCGTTGAACGCCTCGACCCATCGCTTTACGACCTCAACGGGCGCCATGATCTGTACCCGTGTTTAGCGGCGTCCAGGTTGGGGCCTTCGTAGGCAGCGTGCGGGCCAACCGCTCGAACGCGTCGTCGTCACTGACGTCGCCGTCGCGCCAGTGGTCAGCGATCACGCCGTCCGGGCGCACCAGCACGAGCGCATCGCGCGCATAGATCGTTGAGTCGACCTGCGGGGACAGTCCGACAACGGCCACGCGCGCGCCTTCGTCACGCGCATCGATCGCGCGCTGCCAGCGCTGCTGGTCGACCCCTGCCCCCGCGACCAGGGTGTAGCGCGTCAGAAACTCATCCAGCAGCGACCTGGACTGCTGCGCGTCCAGCCACACGTGGGGGGCGCGTCGGCCGCCGCGCACGCAAGGCTCAAAACCGGCTACCGGATCGCCGGTCGGCGCGGGCGCCTTCTCGTCGGCAACCAGCGAGGACGAAATTTCCTGGCCGAGAATCACGTTGTCGTAGTCGGCGTAATAGCGGGTCGCCGCTATGCCGTCGGCCAGATCCGCGCCGCTGTAAATGCCCCTGATCAGCACGCCCATGCCGCGACTGATGTTGACGCCATGCGCGATGCGCTGGGTCGCGGCGGGGCGAAGCTCCTCTTCGTAGGTCGCGAGTATCGCGTCGGTCGCGAGCCCATGCAGCGTATACGCGAGCTTCCACGCCAGATTGCGTATCCCCCAGAAACCGATGTTGTTGCCCATGCCACCGGTCGGCACCGAGACGTGGGCCGCGTCGCCCGCGAGGAAGATGCGCCCGTCGCGCATCGTCGTCGCGCAGCCCGGCGTCGGCTGCCAGTGGCCGATGCTGGTGAGCTCGATATCGACGCTATCGTCGCCGATAGCAAGCCTTATGCGCTGCAGAATCTCCGCCTCCGTCAGCTCTTCGGGCTGGGGCTTGAACAACTGGATGCGCCAGCGCTGCTTGCCGTCGAGCGGCTGAAAGACACACACACCCGCCTCCGTCATGCAGTACAGGAGCGGCGCCTTGCGTTCGCCGACGTGCGCCGCCAGATCCGCCTTGAAGATGACGTCCTGCGAATAGTTTGCGAGCGGATCGGTTTCGAGCGTGCTGCCGATGAACTTGCGCGTCGGGCTGCGCGGTCCGTCGGCGCCGATGAGATAGGAGCAGATCACCGTGGACTCCGTCTCCTGAGTCAGGTCGCGCAGCCGCAGCGACACGCCGTCATTGAGGCGTTCGAGGCCGCGGACCTCGGTGGAAAAACGGCAGTCGATCAGCTTGCTGCGCCTGACCGCCTGCAGCAGTTCGCGCTCGACATAATCCTGGCACGTCATGACCGGCAGACAGGGACTGTTCGGTCCCGGCACCGTGTGAAAGGTGGGCGCGGCGATCGCGGCGTGCTCGTCGCCGACCAGCGACGACAGCCAGCGATTGCACGCCGTCCAGTCCGGCCCGAGTCCCGTAGCCTCGACGGCCTGCTCGACGCCGAGCACCCGCATCAGCTCCATCGTGCCCACGTCGACGAAGCGCGACCGCGGGTGCGGGTTCAGCTCGCTGCGGCGCTCCAACAGCAGGCTGGGCACACCCAGCCGGTCGAGCAACAGCGCGCCCGCGAGTCCTATGGGACCGCAGCCGATGATGCCGACGGGTTCGAACGTCACGGCTAGTTCTCCGGCGTGAAGGCGACCGGCATCTCCATCACCGCGTTGAACCAGATGCTGTTGAGCATCTTCTTGTCGCCCACCGGGCGGATATCGGGCAGCCGCGTCAGCAGCTCGCGCAGCATGGCCTGCAGCTGATAGCGCGCCAGGCGGGCGCCGATGCACACGTGCGGGCCGGTGCCAAAGGCGAGGTGCTTGCTGGCATTGGCGCGCGTGATGTCGAAGGTGTGCGGGTCGTCGAAGACCTCGGGGTCGCGATTGGCGGCGGGATAGGACAGATACACTTTGTCGCCCCTGGCCATGGACTGCCCCGCCACAACGGTGTCTTGGGTTACGGTGCGCCGAAACTTCACCACCGGCGGCGAGTAGCGCAGCACTTCCTCGATCGCATTCGGCAGGTAGCGATCCAGATCGCTCATCAGCAGTTCGAACTGCGCCGGGTGCTCGTGCATCAGCCGCAGGAAGTGCACGGCGGTGCTGCGCGTCGTCTCGTGTCCCGCGATCGCGATGGTCAGAAAGAACATGTTGACGGTCATCTCGTCCAGGCTCTCGCCATCGACCTTCGCGTGGATCAGTCGGCTGAACAACGAGTCGTCCGGCTGCGCCCGTTTGAGCTGCGCCTGCTCGGCGCCGAGCATGAGCAGCTGTATCGCGGCGGACGCGTCCGCATCAGAGCGCGCCGGGTTCTCGGTGTCGGCCGTCGCGTTGCCCAGCTCGAATACACGCTGATGCAGCGCTTCCGGAATGCCCATCAGCGTGCAGAACGTAAAGACCGGCAGCTTCGAGGCGACGTCGAAGACGAACTCACACTCACCGCGCTGCGCGATGGCATCCACGATCTCTTTGGCGACGCGATCGACTTCAGGCCAGAAATCGGCCAGCGCCTTGGGACCGAAGGCGGGCACGACCACGCGCTTGATCGCCGCGTGCCGCTCGGGCGGCGCGCCCATCAGATTGGCCTGCTGCATGGCGAGCTGTTCGGGCTCGAAGTCCCAGATCACAGGTCCGCCGTCGTGCGACGAAAACAGCGTTTGATTGCGGGACACATCGAACACGTCCTGATGCCGGGTCAGCACCCAGAACCCCTGGGTCAGCGAGGTGCCCACGCCCGGCGGATCGTAGTCCGGCGTCGGCGGGTTCCAGTGGATGCGTTCCTCGGCTCGCCAGAGATCGAAAAGCTCATGCGGCGGACCGCCCAGTTCGGGTATCAGCGATGGGTCCAACAGATTGGTGTCAACGTTCAGCGCGCGCATGTGCCCCCCTCAAGACCGCGTTCTTCGCTTATGCAACGGACAAATGCGCGCACCGTCTCGGCGACGGTGTACCGCGCGCCTGCCCTACCGCGGCTCAGTCCGGTAGTCCCAACACTCGCTTGGCGATGATGTTGCGCTGCACCTCGTTGCTGCCGCTGTAGATCGACGCGGCGCGATAGTACAGCCAGCGTCGGCCGGTCTCGAGCTCCGCTTCGGTGAACGCGTCTTCGTCGACGCCCACGCCGCGGGAACCGCGCATCAGGGTGGTGAGGTCGTAGTACTGCTGCTGCAACTCGGTCCCATAGACCTTGAAGATCGACGTCACCGGTCCCGGCGTGCCGCCGTCGGACTCTTGCACCGCGCGCCGCTGCGCCAGTCGATACACCGCGTTGTCCATCTCGTACTTGAGCACCCGATTGCGCAGTTCATCGTCTGCGATGCGGCCGCGGTCATCGCCCAGCGTGCGCTTCGCCTCGTCGACCAGACTCATCGCGCTGCCGCTCGCGCTGCCCTGCACCAGCGACTCCATACCCGAGCGTTCGTGCTGCAGCAGCCGCTTGCCGACCGTCCAGCCCTTGTTGAGCTCGCCTACCAGATCCTCTTTCTGCGCAATCGCGTTGTCGAAGAAGGTCTCGTTAAACGGCGACTCGCCGCTGATCATAACGATAGGTTTTACGGTGACGCCCGGCTGGTCCATGGGCAGCAGCAGAAAGCTGATCCCCAGATGCTTGGGCGCGTCCGGGTCGGTGCGCACCAGACAGAACATCCAGTCCGCGTTGTGGGCGCCCGACGTCCAGATCTTCTGGCCGTTGATGATGAAGTGGTCGCCCTGGTCTTCCGCGCGGGTACGCAGACTCGCCAGGTCACTGCCGGAGCCCGGTTCGCTGTAGCCCTGGCACCACTCGACCTCTGCGCGGGCAATCCGGGGCAGGTGCGTCTGCTTCTGCGCCTCGGTGCCCATGTCGAGCAGCGTCGGTCCGATCATCGACGTGCCGAAGCTCGACAGCGCCGGGCGCGCGCGAATCGCCCGCATCTCTTCCAGCAGCACGACGTATTCGTCCTTCGCCAGACCGCCGCCCCCATAGGCCTTGGGCCAGTTGGGCACCGTCCAGCCCTTCTCGATCATGCGATCGAGCCACAGCAGGGTGTCCCGATCGGTGATCTTGATCTTGGTGCTGCCGTTCGATACCGGCCCTGGGCCGCGAGCGCCCGGTGGGCAGTTCTTCTTTAGCCACGCGCGCGTCTCCGCGCGAAAGTCATCGAGTGCGGTTGCGTCGGTCATGGGACCCCTCCCCTGTGCGTCTGGCCTCATTATGGCGTGCTGATCGAGGCCGGCAAGCTAACATCAGGGTCTCGAATCGGCGTCCCCAACGACATTGGACCAGGCGCAGACCGCCTTTTTGCTTCGTGGGTACGACCCGGTAAGCTGTCCTGGATGCAAGCCCTCACGACCGAGCAACTGCGCGCGCTGTTCCCGAACCATCGCGGTAACGAACTGGCAGCGCCCGATCCGATCGGCGTGGATTGGGGCGTGCTGGACTATCTCGGCTGGGTGCATCCCGCCGGACACACCGGCTTTGCCGTCGTGCCGTGTGCGGGCGAGCTCCACGGCCTGGTGCTGCGGCGCTCGCACCTGCGACCGCGGCGGCCGCACAGCCAGATGTGCGCCTGGTGCAACTTCGTGCATCGCTCTCGCGGCGCCGCGATGTTCAGCGCGACGGTCGAGGGCAGCGATGGTCGCCGGACCATCGGCAGCATGCTGTGCAGCAACCTAGACTGCAGCGTCCGCATCCGTAACCTGACCGGCGACATGCCCGGGTTCATGCCCGAGACGCTGCACCTCGACGGCAAGATCCGTCGTCTGGAGAATGCGCTGGCGACCTTTCTGATGCGCATCAACAAGGTCTCGGTGTACTAGGCGCGCCCGCGCCCGGCTACCGCTACAGCAGCACGTCGTCCGAGTAGTCGCGAATAAACAGCGGCTCGACGCCCTGCGCGAGCTGATCCGCCTGCATCTGTTCATCAGTCGGCGTCTCGCGCGGCTCGCTGGCGAGCTTCAACACCCGTTCCAACAGCGTCGCGTCGCTGGATGTGTTCAGGAACAGCCCCGGGCGATCGAACACGTAGTTCACCGCGCGGCGCAGCGCGTCTTCGTCCTTGATGGGCTCGTACCAGCTATAGCGGGGATCGGTCGAGTCCTCGCGCCACCGGCGTCGGGCGATCGACTTGATGGTCTGTATGGCGACGCCGCGCTCCTGACAGAGCGCGTACAGCGCCTCGAAGTCGCGGCTGTATTCCGGCGACTTCTGCATGCTGTAGTTGTAGGGGCACAGGATCGAGGCGAAGTCGAACTTGCCGAGGCTGCGCAGGTGCATCTCAGCGATGTAAGTTCCGTGCCCCGTCACACCGATGTGACTGACGAGGCCCGCGTCGCGCGCCTCGACCAGCGCCTCCAGCGCACCACCAGGACCCATCGCCATCTCCCACTGAGCCGGCTGCGCCAGGTTGTGCATCTGGATCAGGTCGACGTGATCGACGCCCAGTCGTTCGAGGCTGCGATGGAACTGATCGCGGGCACGCCGGTAGGTCCGCTCGCCCGTCTTGGTCGCCAGAAAGAAATCGCCGCGTCGATCGCGGAGGAACGGCGCGAGGCGCAGCTCGGACTCGCCGTAGCTCGCCGCGGTATCGATATGGTTCACGCCATAGATATCCAGCAGCTCCAGCGTGCGGTCGGCGCGCTCCTGCTTCATGGCGCCGAGTGCCGCCGCACCAAAAATCGCCCGCGAGCTGTCGTGGCCGGTACGGCCAAAGGGAATGCGTTCGATCATGAGTTTTCCTTTGCGGGTTCGACGATGCGGACGACGTCCACGGCGGCGAGGCCCTCGTTCATGCTGCCAGAGCGAAAGCCCTTGAGGTCAAGAGAGACAAAGCGATAGCCGAGCGCAGTCAGCTCTGCGTTGATGCGATCGTGGTGTTCGAACGCGAGCGCAAACTCCGCGGGCAGCAGCTCTAGGCGCGCCACCTCGCCGTGGTGGCGCACGCGAAACTGGGTGAAGCCCACAGCGGCCAACGCTTCTTCTGCGGCCTCGACCTGCGCGAGCTTGTCTTCGTCGATGGCCGTGCCATAGGGAAACCGGCTCGACAGGCACGCGGACTGGGGCTTCTGCGCGTTCTCCAATCCCAGGTGTGCCGCGAGCTCGCGGATGTCCGCCTTGCTCATGCCCGCGTCGACCAGCGGCGAGTGCACCTCGTAGTTGTCGGCCGCAACGAGCCCGGGCCGATGATCGCCCAAGTCATCGACGTTGGTGCCGTTCAGTATCACGCCGATGCCCTCGCGCTGGGCGATCGCGCTCAGCGCCTCGTACAGCGACGTCTTGCAGTGAAAGCAGCGATTGGTCGGGTTGGCGCGATAGTCGGGCTTCGATAGCTCGTCCGTGTAGATGACCCGGTGAGCGAGGCCCCAGCTGCGCGCCAGCGACTCGGCCAGGGCCAGATCGCTGCGCTTCAGGCTGCGCGATCCGGACGTCACGGCCACCGCGCGCTCGCCGAGCTCCTGTCCCGCGATGAAAGCCACCAGCGAGCTGTCGACGCCGCCGGAAAACGCGACGACGCAGTTGTCGAGCGCGCGCAGGTCCGAGCGGACCGCGTCGTACTTGGCTGCGACCTGGGTGGATAGCGTCATCGGCGCCCGTGCGAACTACAGAGCATTGATCATACTCGCGAGATAGCCGGCCCCAAACCCGTTATCGATGTTGACCACGCTGACGCCGGACGCACAGGTGTTGAGCATGCCCAGCAGCGCCGCGAGGCCGCCGAACGCGGCGCCGTAGCCGATGCTGGTCGGCACCGCGATCACGGGCTTATCGACCAGACCGCCGAGGACGCTGGGTAGCGCGCCCTCCATGCCCGCGACGACGACGATCACCCGCGCCGTGCGAATCTCGTCAATGCGCGCCAGCAGCCTGTGCAGCCCGGCGACACCGACGTCGTTCACGCGCAGCACCGGGTGACCGTAAAACTCGCAGGTCGCCGCCGCCTCTTCCGCGACGGCGCCGTCCGACGTCCCGGCGGACACGACGGCGATGCTGGTGGCGATCTCGCGCTGTCCGGGTCGATTCGGCGAGTCAGGTTGCAGAAAACTCAGCAGGCGGCCGTGCGGGTTGAAGGCGAGCCAGTCCAGCGATTGCCGTACCGTCGCCGCCTTGTCTGCATCGATGCGCGTCGCCAGGACGTCCTGCCCGGCCTCGTACAGGGCCCGCGCGATGTCGATGACTTCCTGCGCGCTTTTGCCCGAGCCGTAGATCACCTCCGGCGCACCCGTGCGTGCCGCGCGTTCCAGGTCGACCGTTGTGTGCCCGAGATCCTGGCTCACGTGGCTCGTCAGGCCAGCAGCTGATGGGTCGGCGCGCACAGCGCCGAGATGTCGATCCCGTGCGGGCAGGCGCCCGCACAGGGGGCGCCGCTACAGCCGAGACACGCCGAGGCATTGGTCGCCAGCGCGCGATACTCAGAGCGGGCGAAGTCGATGTCCTGGTAGTCGGTCGCGTACATGCGCGTGCGCAGAACGTCGCTGATCGGCACGTCGACAGGGCAGGCGCCGCTGCAGTCGTTGCAGGCGTGCTTGCAGTAGGTGGCGCCATTGAGCACGGCGTAGCGTCGCAGCAGATCCATGTCGCCCTGTGCCAACGCCTTGGCGCCCGAGGCACCCAGATACTCGCTGATCTGCGCCTCGTCGGTCATCGATACGACCAGCGCGTCGACGTCCGCGTTGCCCAACGTCCAGCGAAACGCCGCCTGCGCATAGGTCGAGCCGCTCGCCTCATAGGCGCGCATGTCGTTCAGGCGCGCGCCCATCAGGGTTTTCATGGCGACGACGCCGATGCCCTTGTCTTTGGCCTTCTTGAGCAGCCGCGGCAGCTCGGGTTGACGAGCGACGAAGTCGAAGGATCGCGTGATGCGCTCATAGAACTTCGGATCCTGACCAAAGTTGTAGCCAACCAGCACGACGTCGACGAGCGACTTGTCGATCGCGACCTCGAGCACGTCGGCGAGCCGTCCCGCATGACCCGACAGGCCGGTGTACGCAATCTTGCCCTGGGCCTTGGCCTGGGCGACGAACTCGTGCCACTCCGGATTCTCCAGCCGGTCGACCGCGTTGACCGCGTGATTGAAATAAATCTCGATGTGGTCGGTCTGCAGCCGCCGCAGCGACGCCTCCAGCTCGTGCATCATCTCGGCGCGCGTTGTGTCTGCGCTGGCCCACTGCTTGGAGGCGAGGATGACCTTGTCGCGCCGGCCCTTGAGCGCGTTGCCGATGACCGTCTCGCTCTGGCCGCTGGTGTAGCTCTCTGCCGTGTCGATGTAGTTCACGCCGCGATCCAACGCGTAGTGCACCAGGCGTTCCTCGCCGCTGCGCAGACGCGAGCTGCCGAAGGAAATGTCACTGATCTCATAGCCCGTCTTGCCGAGCCGCGCGTAGCGGCGGACCGAGTCGTCGGCGGGTGGCGCCGTCGGCTCCTCGGCGTGCGCGGGCACATAGAAACCGGGGGCGGCGATGCCGCCAATGGCACCGGCCTTCAAGAGCCTGCGTCGGTTCAGGTCGAGCGTCGAATCCGTCATCGGTACCTCCTGCGCAGGTGTCCTGCACGCGCTAATCGGTCGATCTTGTTTCCCCACAGTGGCGTTGCCGCGGCCTGACAAAGTCGCCGCTCACGCGCTCGAGTCAGCGTCCAGACGATACCTCCCGCACGCGGCTAGCGCGAGCCGGGGCGGACGTCAGCGCTTTTTGGGTGGACCGGCGCTCGTGTAGTTCGTTCCCGGTGGGTCGATCGCCCAGTCCGGAGCCTCGCCCCAATCGTCGCCGTAAACCAGCTCCGCCAGCGGCCGCCGGCGCACGGGGCCATGACTGCCCGCGGGCCGCCCCAAGGTAATAGTGGCGGCGATGAACACCTCCTCCGGGATGCCGAGTAGCACCTTCAGCTCGCCGTCGACGGGACCGTGAAACCCGGTAATCACCCCGCCGTAGCCCAGGCCGCGGGCCGCCAACAGCAGGTTCTGCACGGCGGGATACACGGACGCGCCTTCCATCGGGCTCGGCTCCCGATAGCGCACCAGGCAGGGCAGTACCAGCACCGGCGCCTGCGCCAGACGCTCCACGTACTGGTCCATCGTCCGTGCCATCCGCGCCTTCGGCGAATCCGCGCGGGCACCGGAACCCTGCGCATAGCCGTCGTCCCGGCGCTTGCCGTTCCAGATCCGCTGCGCGGCGCCCGCGATCAGGGCCTTGGCCTGGGCGGCGCGTTCGCCGTGCTGCAACACGACGAAGCGAAAGGGCTGGCGGTTGGAGCCACTGGGCGCGCGGGTCGCGGCGAACAGCATGTCGCGCAGTGCGTGTTCTGGGATGGGCTCGTCGGCGTAGCGGCGAATCGCCCGCGTGGTCGCAAGGCCCTCGAGCAGGCCGACCACGTCGTCGGCGACCGGCATCGATGCCAGGGGCCCCGCCGGTTCCGGGTTCGTATCGCTGGTCGTATCCATGGGTTTTCGCTCGTCTCGGCTAGGGCGCCAAGGTCGCAGAGCCGCAGGGCGCCCGCAAGAGCGGAGTTCGGCGAGCCCGATGAAACCGTTTCTGCGGGCAGGCCCAGTCCAAAACCGTGCCCCGATCGCACGCCCTGTGACGCAAAGCCAACCCGAATCGAGAGCCAACGCCCTCTGAACACCCGTTGGGCCGATATACTGGCGGGCTACGGAGGACTTTCGATGAGCCGAGGCTCCGGGCGGCGCAGCGGGATCTGCGGCCGCCAGCTAACATCCACAGACGCACCAGCCGGCGTCGCTGCGGCGGCTGCCCGGCGATGGCAAGGCACCTGGCGCGCCCGGTACCTGCGCTCGCTGCTGTGGCTAAGTATCGCCTGCTGCCCCGCCACGTACGCCGGCACCGCCGTGTTCGGCACCTTCGAGAGCGATCTAAACGCCGAGCGTCAGGGCGCGAGGGTGGCGCGGCTGCTCGGCGTCACGCCGGATCTCTACCCAACCCGGCTGCAGGGCCGCACCCTGGTGCGCCTGTTGGGCCCGCGCGGCATGAGTCCGGACGACGCCCGCGCGCTGGCGGCCCGAGCCCGAGCGCTGGGCATCGAAGGCGCCTGGTTCCTGGCGGCGGACCCGCGCGATCTGGCGGACACGCTGCGGCCCATGCCAGCGCCCGCCGAGCAGCCCCTCGGTACCGAGCTGGCCGCGACACCGGAGCCCGCCGAGCCCGAGCCAGCGCCGGCGGAACCATCACCCATAGAACCATCGCCGGCGCCGGTCGTGATCAGCACGCGCGGGGCGGCCGGCGAGCCGATTTTGATTCCCGAAGAACCGCTGGCGGCGGCTTCGTTTCAGCTCAACGGCCAGCTCAACGAGGCCGTGTGGGAACGCGCCGCGCGCTTCAGCACCTTCACCGTCATCGAACCCGACACGCTGGTGGCACCAGACCACGAGACCGAGGTGCGGTTGTTCTACACCAAGGACGCGCTCTATGTCGGTATGCGCGCCGAGCAGCCCCTGCAGACCCAGTCGCAGCGCCTGTCGGGCCGCGACGATTTCTTCAATCGCGATAGCTTCAGCATCACGCTCGACACGTCCGGTGAGGGGCTGTACGGGTACTGGTTCAGCGTAGCACTCGGCGGCTCGCTCGCGGACGGCAAGGTCGCACCAGAGCGCCAGTTCACTCGAGAATGGGACGGTCCCTGGGATGGTCGCACGCATAGGGAGGACGACGCCTGGTACGCGGAGATGCGACTGCCCTGGTCGATGATGGCGATGCCGCGCAGTACGGAGAGCGTTCGCAGCATCGGCGTCTACGCGTCGCGCCAGCTCGGTTATCGCGACGAGCGCCACGCCTTCCCCGCATTGCCGAGCACCGGCGCCCGCTTCATGTCGGCGCTGCAGCCGACGGAGCTGCCGGGCGTCAAACCGCGCCAGCAGCTCGACGTCTACCCCTACGCCTCGAGCACCTTCGACGCGCAGCGCGAGGACGTCGACGGGCGCGCGGGCGCGGACGTCTTCTGGCGCCCATCGACCAACGTCCAGGTGTCGGCAACCATCACGCCAGACTTCGGCTCGGTCGAGGCCGACGATGTCGTGATCAACTTGACGGCCACCGAGGCGTTCTTTCCGGAACGACGCCTGTTCTTCCTGGAAGGCAACGAGATCTTCAACACGACCCCGCGCACGCGGCCGCAGTCCCAGGGCGGGCGCCTGACGGGATCGCGCCGCACGCCGTCGCTGTTTACCGGCGAGCCGACCCAGCTGCTCAACACCCGCCGCATCGGCGGCGCCGCCAACATCGTCGTACCCACCGACGTCACCGTCGCCGGCTTCGAACAGTCGACCCCGACCGAGCTGATCGGCGCGCTCAAGGTTACTGGGCAGGCGGGCCCAATGCGCTATGGCTTCCTCGGCGCGGCGGAGGACGACCCTGTCTGGCGCGGCGAGACGGCCACGGGCGAGGAGGTGCGCGTCGAGGGCGACGGCCGCAACTTCGGCGTCGGCCGCGTGCTGCTGGAGCGCGCCGTCAACGGCCGCCAGTCGATCGGCTATATGGGTACCATCGCCGACACGCCGTTCTTCGACGCCTACGTGCACGGCGTGGACGCGCACTACCTGAGTCCGAACGGCCGCTTCTCGACCGACATTCAGTACGTCGCCAGCGACAAGCTCGGGGAGGTCGGCCACGGTGCGCTGATCAACTTCGACTACACGCCGCGCCGCGGCGTGCAGCACCAGGTGCGACTGGACGCACTGGATTCGAATCTCGACATCAGCGATCTGGGCTTCCTGCGCCGCAACGACTTCTACGGCGGCACCTATCAGTACGCGGTCACGAAGACGCAGGGCCTGCGCATGCTGCGCAGTCGCCGCAGCAGCGTGTTCCTGACCTATTGGCAAAACGCCGACGGCCAGGCCGTGCGCACCGGCGGCTTCCTGCGCAACAGCTTCACCTTCAAGAACTATTTCGAGCTGCGCACCGAAGTCGACTATTTTCCGCGCCGCTGGGAAGATCTGGAGAGCAACGGCAACGGCGCCTACCGACTCGACGATCGCTGGGTGTTCGACGTGGCATTCGGCACCAACACGACGCGGGCGCTGGCCTTCAGCGGCCGCATCGGCGCGCGCAACGAGGAGTTGGGCGACTGGACCTACACGACCGCGCTCGGCTTTACCTACAAGCCCAACGATCGCTTCTCACTCGATCTGGATCTCAACTATCGGCGTCGCCACGGCTGGGTGCTGAGCCGCGGCGGGCAGGATTTCACCACATACGACGCCCACGATTTTCAGCCGCGGCTGGCGATGGATCTATTCTTCAGCGCCCGCCAGCAGCTACGCCTCACCATGCAGTGGGCGGCCATCAAGGCAAGCGACGACGAGTATCTGCGAGTACCGCTCGACGACGGCGACCTGTTCACCCGCGCAACGCCGGCGGGCAGCGAAAGCTTCGTCATCAACCGCATGACCGCCCAGCTACGCTACCGCTGGCAGATCGCGCCGCTGTCCGATCTGTTCGTCGTCTACACCCGCGGCAGCAACGTCGCGAACGACATCAGCGATGAGTACGGCGAGCTGTTTACCGACGCGCTGACGAACCCGGTCATCGACGTGTTCGTCGTCAAGCTGCGCTACCGCTTCGGTCGCTAACCACGCGGCCAGCGACGACGCGGCGATCACTCGGTTAGACTGATCGAAAGGCGCGCAGCCCGCGCGCATCGATCGGAGCCGAGCAATGACGACCCTGTACGAACTCACCGTGCCCAACTACCTGCAGATCCTGGATTCTGTCGGTGGCTTTCTGGCCAAGGGCAAGAGCCACTGCGAGTCCGCGGATATGGATCCCCAGTCGCTGGTCGAGACCAGCCTGCACGACGACATGCTGCCGCTGCGGTTTCAACTCGTGTCTGTCGCGCACCACTCGCTGGGCGCGCTCGAGGGCGTCCAAAGCGGCGTGTTCACGCCGCCGCCGCAGGTCGCCGACGAGGGCTTTGATGCGCTGACCGCGCGCGTCGCCGGCGCCCGCGAAGGGCTGGCCGCCCTGGACGCGGACGCCGTCAACGCGCTGGCGGGCAAAGCCATGGTCTTCAAGCTGGGCGAGGCGGAGATCCCATTCACGGCAGAGAACTTCATCCAGTCTTTTTCGCTGCCCAACTTCTATTTCCACGCCACGACCGCCTACGACATTCTGCGCCACCGGGGCGTGCCGCTCGGCAAGCGCGACTTTCTGGGCAACATGCGCATGGGCGCCTGAGGCGGGAACGGCAGCGAATGACAGGAGAGCACAGAGGACCGCCGCAGACGGGCTTCGACACGCTGGCGCTGCACGCCGGCCAGTCGCCTGACCCGACCACGGGCGCGCGCGCGACGCCGATCTTCCAGTCGGCCTCGTTCGTGTTTCCGGACAGCGATCACGCGGTGGGCCTGTTCAACATCGAGCGCGCCGGCCACGTCTACTCGCGGCTGTCGAATCCAACCAACGCGGTCCTGGAAGAGCGGATGGCGGCGCTGGACGGCGGCGTGGGTGCGATTGCGACGGCCAGTGGCCAGGCGGCAATCCATCTCGGCATCAGCACTCTGATGGGTGCGGGCGACCACATCGTCGCGTCGCGATCGCTGTACGGCGGCACCCACAACTTGCTGGAGTACACGCTGCCGCGCTTCGGCATCGAGACCACCTTCGTGGATCCGCGCGACATGGACGCGTTCGCAGGCGCGATCCGCGACAACACAAAGCTGGTGTTCGGCGAGGTGCTGGGCAACCCGGGGCTGGAGGTTCTGGACATACCGCGTCTGGCGGCGGTTGCCCACGCGGCCGGCCTGCCGCTGATGGTTGATGCGACTTTCGCAACCCCCTACCTGTGTCGGCCGATCGAGCACGGCGCCGACATCGTCGTTCACAGCGCGACCAAGTTTCTGTCCGGCCACGGCGTGGTCATCGGCGGCGTGCTGATCGACGGTGGCACCTTCGACTGGCGCTCGAGCGATCGCTTTCCGACGCTGACCGAGCCCTACACCGGCTTCCACAATCTGGTGTTCGCCGACGAGTTCGGCCCGCAGGCCTTTATCACGCGGGCGCGCAAAGAAGGCATCCGCGACTTCGGCGCCTGCATGGCGCCGATGACCGCGTTTCAGGTGCTGCAGGGACTGGAGACCCTGCCGCTGCGCATGACGCGCCACGTCGACAACGCGCGCGCCGTTGCGGAGTTTCTGGCCGGCGCGGACGGCGTCGTCGCCGTCAACTATCCCGAACTGGACACGCATCCCGATCACGCGCTCGCGAAGACCTTGCTGCCGAAGGGCGCGGGCGCAATCTTCGGCTTTGAGATCGCCGGCGGCCGTGGCGCCGGTCGCGCGTTCATCGAAGCGCTGGAGCTGTTTTCCCATCTCGCCAATGTCGGCGATGCGAAGTCGCTGGTCATCCATCCCGCCAGCACCACGCACCATCGCATGGACAGCGACGCGCTGGCGGCCGCGGGTATCGGCGAGGGCCTGATCCGACTGTCGATCGGCCTGGAGGACCCGCGCGATCTGATCGGCGACCTGAAGCGCGGCCTGCGCCGCGCGGCAAAGGTGGCGGCGGCATGAAGAACATCGAGGTCAACGGCAACAGCGTCGCGTACGCCACCGGCACCGGGCACCCGGCCGCCGATGCGCCGGTCATCCTGTTCGTACACGGCGCCGGCATGGATCACTCCGTGTGGGTCATGCCGGCACGCTTCTTCGCCCGCCACGGCTATCGCGTCATCGCGCCCGACCTGCCGGGCCACGGGCTGAGCGCGCCGCCGGCCATCGACAGCGTCGCCGACTACGCCGACTGGATCGCGGCGCTGCTCGACGCGCTCGCCATCGACCGCTGCGTGCTAGTCGGCCACAGCATGGGTTCGCTGATCGCCTACGCGACCGCGGCCAGCCATCCGCAGCGAATCGACAAGGTCGCGCTGCTCGGCACCTCGGCCCCCATGCCCGTCTCGGATGCCCTGCTGGGCGCCGCAGCCGACGACCATCCGGCCGCGTTCGCTATGGGCAATACCTGGAGCCACAGCCCGACCGGTCGCCTCGGTCGTGGCGGCACGCCCGGCACCTGGAACCTGATGAGCGGGCTGCGCCTGTTGGAACGCAGTGCGCCGGGCGTGTATCACGCCGATCTCGCGGCCTGCAACGGCTTCGATCAGGCCGCGTTTCCCGCCGTCGAGTCGACGACGCCGGCGCTGGTGATCGCCGGCGCAAAGGATCAGATGACGCCGCCTAAGGCCGGAATCAAGGTCGCGGCCGGTCTGCCAAACTGCACGCAGGTCACGCTGCCCGACTGCGGCCACTCCATGCTCAGCGAGGCGCCGAACGCCGTGCTGGATGCGCTCGCCGCCTTTGCGGGTGTCGCAACATGAGTCCGCGCGTCGCGTGGCTGCTGTGCGCGGCACTCCTCGCCGGGTGCGGCGCCGATCCGTCGACGCCCGCGGACGGCGACGCCGCGAACGAACTAAATTCTGACGAGAAGCGACTGCCCATGCCCGATCATCCCTACGTCTTTCATCTCGTACAGGCGACGCTGTGGGATCAGGCGGTCGCCGACGGCACCACCTACTACCCGCCCACGTACGAACAGGACGGCTTCACGCACGGCACGTCGAATCCGCAGAAGCTGCTGGCCGTCGCCAATCACTTTTATCCCGACGTCCCGGGCGACTGGTACTGCCTGCGCATGACGGTCGCGAGCCTGCAGGCGACGGGGGTGACGACGGTGTTCGAGGGCACCGCGCCGGTCGGCGACAAACAACCCGACTTCGAGGGGGCGACCGACGAGCTGTTCCCGCACATTCACGGCGGTCTGCACCCCGACGCCGTGCTGCAGGCGCATGCCGTCGCGCGCGGCGCCGACGGCGAGTTCTTAAGCATCGCGGACGTCACCGAATAAGCCGCCGCCGCATCGACGCGGCGTCCAGTGGAAGCAGCCCAGGGAGAAGCGCTGATGAAGATCGTAGCCAACGTTGCCGAACTGGAAGCGGTGTACGGCGAGGCCGTGGGCGGCTCGCTGACCAAGGTCAAGCCAGCGCTCACGCCGCAGTACCGGCGCTGGATCGAGGCTGCACGCTTCGTCGTGCTGACGACCGTCGGTCCAGAAGGCACTGACGCGAGCCCGCGCGGCGACGCGGGACCGGTCGCACGCATCGTCGACGACCGCACGCTGATGATTCCCGACTGGCGCGGCAACAATCGCATGGATTCGCTGCGCAACATCGTTCGCGATGGGCGGGTGAGCCTCATGTTCATGGTGCCCGGCAGCAACAACGTTGTGCGCGTCAACGGTCTCGGTGTTGTGACCATGGACCCGAGCGTCACCGAGACTTTCACGCAGCGCGACAAGCATCCGCGCAGCGTCATGGTGATCACGATCGAAGAGCTGTACTTCCAGTGCGCGAAGGCCCTGATGCGCTCTGAGCTGTGGAACCCGGACGTCGCGGCTGACGTGCCCAGCGCGGGCGACTTCTTAAAGGAGGTCGACGCGATCGAGGACGCGACCGAATACGACGCGCGCTACGCCGACTACGCACGGCCGAAGATGTGGTGAGTCGGCCCACTCGGGACGACTGTTTAAGGGGAAAGCAATGAACTTCAAGAAGCTCAACTGGGGGGTGAAGGCGAGCTTCCGCGCCTACGTCGAGGCCGCCGAGGGTACGATCACCGTGAGCGACGGCGCGACGCGCGCAGCAGACGGCAGCATCGTGTTCGAGGCGCTGCCCGACGGCGACCTCAGCATTGCCGCGGACGGACAGGCGAGCGGCTCGCAGCGCTTTCAGGGCACCGTGACCTTCGAGGCGCACGGCGGCATGCTGAAGTCGACGTTGTCGGCGCTTTGCGTCGAGGTCGAGGGCGATGAACTCGTGCTGACGGTGCAAGACGCACAGCTTGAAGACAACCGCTGCGCGATCGCGACGCTAGTACCCACGGAGGACGCGACGGATGGCGCGCTGACGCTAAGCGCCGCGATTACGATCGACGGTATGTACCAGATCGCGGACAACTATCTGCCGGGCACGGAACTGGATCCGGTGCAGCTCGAGAGCTGACAATCCGGTTGAAAGAGCGGTGGCACGGTTTCGCCCATGCCGTATTCGGTCTACCGCCCCGAGCATCCTTTCGACCTTCGGTCGCAAGGGTCGCCGCCTCTACGAGGCAGGCGGCTATGACTCCAGCTACAACGCTGTGGCATCAGCCCTCGCGTTGCGCCTGTTGATGCTGGGCGCCGAAGCGCCAAGGTTAACTGCCAAAAGCCGAGCGGCCATGCGCTGGCAGATGAGTCGCATCTCGAAGAGCGGCGAGGTGAGTACCCAGGGCAACAGCCGCGTGATCCCTGTAGCAGACGGCAAGTCTTTTTTGGGCACGCAAAAAGACGTCGATGTGGGCCACGTGGTTGAGGCGTTGATACTGGCTGACCAGCAGTTCTCAGATGCTCGCTATTCCGCAGCGGCACGCAGGGTTGTTGCATTATACGAACGGCGCAAGCGATAACGTCGCTTCGCGCGGGTCGAGCAACGAGTGCGGCCGGCACCGCTTCGGAATAGCGAAACCAAAATCGCGAAACGGACTGCTTCGACGATTCGCCGGGCGGTCACCCTTCCCCGCACAGCTCACCGCATTAGTCGCACCCCACCCCGCCAGTTGGGACGGGGCGCTGCTGATCAACCGCTTACCCTCTCTCGGAACTTTCGGTCCCGAACTGTCAACCACCAGACACTCATCCCCCGGACGCCCGTTTTACAATCTGGCGCTATCAACGTCAGACCAGAAAGTCATACTTAATCGGCCTGCTGACACCGGACGTCTACGCCGACGCAATTGTCCAACTATGGACACACCGGCAATCAAGGAGCATGTACGCCATGAAACTATCCCGCCCCATCCGAAAACTCCTCGTTTTCCTGTCCATTAGCCTGCTGAGTGCGGGCGCTTACGCCGAGTTCGCCACCATGGTCGGCGATACCCACAACCGCGCCGGCGGCAGAAGCGGCACCAACTACGGCAGCAATGCCCGCCTCTTCACTTACGACCCGGCGGGTTCGGAGAGGACTTCTCTGCTGCAGTTCGCCATGCCCGCTGTCGAGGGGGCTATCCAGAGCGCCTTCCTGACGATCCGGCTGGAGACGCTGCCTAGCGCCGGTACGCTGGAGGTGCGCCGACTGCTCGGCGCCTGGGATGAGGACACCGTGACCTATGACACCCAGCCCGCGGTCGGCGCCGCCGTAGACGGGATGCGCACGCTGACCAACGCGGACGTCGGCACGGACGTCACGATCGACGTCACGCCCGCCGTGCAGGCCTGGTACAACGCACCTGCCACGAACTTCGGTTTCATCCTGGTCGGCACGGATGGACTGCGGGCCCGCTTCGGCTCCAGCGACGGACCCGTCAGTCCGACACTCGAGATCATGAGCGAGGGGCCGCCAGTTGGTTCGGTGCTCGCCTGGAACGGGGACGCTTATGTAGCGACACCACCCTCCGTGGTTGTAAACAACTCCAACGCCGACAAGATGCAGCCGTTTATCGGCATGAACTACATCATCGCGCTACAGGGCATCTATCCCTCGCGCAGCGGCAGCGAGCCGTTCCTCGGGGAAATCGTCATGTTCGGCGGGAACTTTGCGCCGCGCGGCTGGGCGTTTTGCGACGGTCGACTGCTGCCTATCAGCCAAAACACGGCGCTGTTCTCTCTGCTCGGAACGATGTACGGCGGCGACGGCCGCACGACTTTCGCCTTGCCCGACCTGCGTGGTCGTGCACCGATTGGCATAGGCAGCGGTCCCGGGCTGACGCCACGCGCAATCGGCGCCAAGGGCGGCTCGGAGCGGCACTGAGTATTAGTGTGGCCAAGCCGTTCATGAGCGCGCCGAGCTCGGCGCGCTCATGAACCCACCGCGCGCGAGCGCATTGCGGTGCGCCTCCGTGGTTCTCGCAGGATTCCTGGCGACGGGCACCTCGGCTCACGCGTCAGCCACCGATGCGTGGTGGCATCTCGATGCGGTAAACGCGCCAACCGACCTGCGCGGTTCAGCGCCACCCGTCGTTGTTGCGATTGTCGACGATGGGGTGCGCCTGACCCACGCCGACGTTGCCGGCTTAATCGCGACGAACCCTGACGAAAAACCGGGAAACAATGTCGACGAAGACGGCAATGGTTTCATCGATGATGCTGTCGGCTGGGACCTGGCTGACAACGACGCAGACCCGGCACCACCTACAGGCAACGCCGATTTCTATCACGGTACGCACCTGGCCGGTATCATCGCGCGCATGGCGAGGCGCGCCTTCGGCTCTGCGGCGGCGGAGCGCATTCAACTGCTGCCGGTTAAGGTCCTCGCCGACGACGCGCCACGCGGCGAACTAAAACACGCCTACGCCGGGATCGATTACGCGCTCACACGCCAAGCAGACGTGGTGCTCGCCGCCTGGAATCAGGCGCACCTGGCGGACGCTGACGCTGCCATCCTGAAGCGCGCCGCAGCACAAGGGGTTGTGGTTGTCGGCGCCGCGGGCAACGAACCCGAGGAACTACCGCGCTATCCGGCGGCGATGGATTCCGTGATCGGGGTCGCGGCCACCGATCGCCAGGGGAGACTTTGGCGGCTGTCGAACTACGGCGACTTTGTCGACCTGCGTGCCCCGGGCTTCGATATCGTCGGCGCCAGCTGGCGCAAGGACGACATGCAGCAGGCCCGCAGCGGCACCTCCTACGCGGCGGCGATCGTCGCCGGCGCGGCTGCGATCGTACGGGCGAGCAATCCACGGCTCGGCGCAGCGGAGGTGCGCGCCTGTCTGCTTGCGGGCAGCAAGCAACCGGCCCAGGCCGACTCGCTGTACGGGCGGCGCGGGGCGGGCGCTCTGAACATCGCGGCCGCAGTGGACTGCGCGTTGCTCACAGACAAGCGATCCCAACAACGCGCAGACAATGATCAACAAACAACCGCTACGGTTCGCACGCAGCCCAAAGGGCACCTGCGGCTACAGGCTCGCGGCGGCCAGACGCTGAGCTGGCAGCTCAAGCATGGCCCGCTGGCGGCGAACGCCGAGCCGGTCAGGGCGAAAGGCTATCGGTTCAAACCGATCCCGCGAGCCGGCAAAGCTCGCGGCACCATCGAGTTCCGCCAGCAAGCGAACGCGGAGCCAATCGCGACGACGAGGCTCGACGAGTTCTCGCAAATGCTGTTCGTTCCAGGCGACGCGGCACACGTGACCTATCGCTCCAAATCAAAACGCGACGACGCGCTACTCGCATTCGACCTCGAGATGATCGACCTGCGCACCCGATTTTGCGCAGGCACCAAAACACTGACTCGTCCCGGCCGACTCGTCGACGGCAGCGGCGACAAACCCTACGCGGCACGCAGCGACTGCAAGTGGGTCATTCGGGCTCCGGCGGGACAACGCATCCGCTTTCGCTTCGAAGCGTTCGACACCGAATCGCGAACCGATGCGCTGTATTTCTTCGATGGCTCAACAACCCAACAGGATGGTTTGATGGCCGCGTTCAGCGGAAACGATATTCCACCGCTGTTGACGAGCTGGAGCGAGCAGACCCTGGTCTGGTTCGTTTCGAACGGTAGCGTCGAGGGCCAGGGGTTCACCGGCACCATCGAATTCGTGCCGGCAAAATAGGACGCGGCAGCTTCGCAGCATCCATCGGCCGCAGGTTCTAAGGCGCGGTGATGGTCACCGGCAGGGGCCGGTGACCAGATAAACAACAATCGAGCACGTCGTGCGCATCGATCGATAGCGCTTCTGACACTAGCGCATAATCGATGATCCTGCGCGGCTCCCAGCTCGGAAACGTAGGAACCGCCCGCAGAATTTTCAGCGTTGGGTAGGCCCGACGCGGCGGAACTGGCGAGCGGTGTGGCGTTCGCCCTTGCTTTGCGCCCGTTGATGCTGAGCGCCGAAGCGCCGGGGTTGGCTGCCAAAAGCCGTGAGGCCATGCGCTGGCAGATGAGTCGCATCTTGAAGAGCGGCAAGGTAAGTAAGGAGGGCAAACGCCACTGCCCCTATTCGATATCGATGTACAGCTGCACCGTGTCGCCCGGCGGCTCGTCCGTCAGGGTCGCGAAGCGTCGTCCGTCCCATTCGTACACGACCCGGTAGGACTCCGGCGCCGTCGCGACGGTGGCGACCGCCCGACAGCGGTCGCGCAGATCCCAAGCGAGCCGCGCGGCGAGGCCGTTCGATCGTTCCGGCGGTGGCACGTCGCAGCGTCGTTCGGGCGCGGCGTACACCGGCTCTACGTCTACGACCGGCGCCAGGACGCTAACCTCTCTCGCGAGCGTCACAGGGCTCGTCATCACACACGCGATCACGAGCGCTCGGGCGGCCGTGGCAAGGGCACCTTTGGCGAGTTCATCGTTCAACTGCGTTTCCATCCCAGCGACTCCAGCACAATGCGATCGTTCTTCGACAGTCCGTTGGCCCCGCTGTCGACCCAGATTTCGTAGCGCGAACCGCGTCGGCGATAGCCGAACTGGGCGCTGACGACGCGGCGCTCGAGCAGCTTCACGTAGCGCTGGGCGCGAGCGCGTGTACCCACGTCCAGCAGCGGCTCGCGAACGCCGGGTCGACGCTTGGTGGTCGGGCCGGGCGCGGCATTTCGACCGGCGATCACCCGAGTCGGCGTGCCGCCGAGCCGCGCCTGCTTCGCCCGCACCTTCTGCGCATAGCGGCTGGCGCCGCGGGGAATGCTGCCGCTCGTCTTGATCCGCCCGGGTCCGTAGTTGTACGCCGCCAGCGCGCGTCGCGTGTCGCCGCCATAGCGACCGTGCAGCTCGCGCAGATACTTCGCGCCCAGGTCAACGTTGCGACAGGGATCGTACAGCTCGCTGATGCGCCGCACGCCGAGATGCCGCGCGGTGCCGGGCCACTGGATTTGCATCAACCCGTGCGCGTTCGCGTGTGATCGGGCGCGCGGATTGAAGTTGCTCTCCACGGCCGCGACGGCCCGCAGCAGGGACACGGGCATATCGTGGCGCTCGGCCGACTTCTGAAAACAGTGGTTGTACGGCACGCGGGCCACGGCGATGGCCGGAACACAGGCCGCAACCAGCAGCATGACGGCAGCGAGCCTCATGGCGCCGCGAAACCCGTCAATGACGCCACCTGACCGCGCAGCAGTTCCCGCTCCGCATCCTCGACGTAATCGAACACTACATAGTACTTGGCAGCCCCCTGCTTCACGGTTCGAAACGGGGTGCCGAGCTGCGTGCTCAGCCGACGCGCAAAGCCGTCGGCGGACACCCGCGAGTGAAACGGCTTCCAGACCACGGCAATGCGTGACGGCGCGTCCTGCGATTCCGCTGCCGCGTCGGCCGCCGTCGGCGCGGCGTTCATCGCGGCGACGGCGGCGGCTGGCAACGCGGCAAGGGGCGCGGCGTTACCGGCGTCCGGCGCCGGGCGCTCGGCAGTCGGAACCTCTGATTCCTGGGAGGGCGTCTCTTGCGTCGCAGGCAGGCTC
>JBCCGT010000042.1:0-27899 GCA_039029135.1 Pseudomonadota bacterium
ATCGACTCCCGGGTTCCTTGGCAATAACGGGGTGCCACCACAATGCCGGGCGCCTGGTTCAGAGTAACGACTCTGACCCTGGCGCTCGTCTAGAAGCCAGCCGCATACATGCCGTCGCTCTCTTCAGGCAGATAGCAAATTCGTCTCATACGGGTTTCCGTTCCGTCTATGAACGTGAAGATCATAGTATCGCCTTCCAGGTGCCGACTGACGGTGTCGAAGAGATCGAATAGTCTGAAGATCACTCTGCTCTGTTCATCGACCTTGATAGCGCTGGCGAGATTGGTGCAGTTAGTCTGAACGTCTCGCGCGCCATTCTTGAGGGTGCCATCCATCCGAAAGTCGTGGATGAGGCCCGCCGTTGTGACGACCATTCTGTTGCCGCACTGCTCTACCCGCTCGATATGCCCGATAAACCCCGATTCGGCCAACCATAGACCGCGCATATCGGGGACACCGGCCGCGAGAGGCTCACGGCACGCCTGCAAGATGGGCATCGGCATCCGCGTAAAACCACAGTGGGGTGTGTATGCCTTCGGAATCTCATCTGCTATAGCGCCCCGGCCGTCGAGCTCTGGGGGATTACAGTAGTTCAACTCAACGCCGTCCCCGCTAAACACCCAGGGCGATGTCGTGTCCGGCGGGCGCGGCCAGAGGAAAAGATAGGCCACTATGCCGCCTACCAAAAGAACCAGACCAAGCAAGCCAGCTAGCAGCGCCCTTTTCATGACGATGGTTTCTTAACGAAAGGCAACTCTTCGGCGATTCCGCAGAAACGGACCCAAGCCTATGTTGTCTCGCGTCGGACCCACTTCGACGTCGCCGATACGTCTTCAACCGCACCGCCCGCCTTCTTCCAACCGTTGAAGCCGACTTCCAGATGAGCAACGTTCTGGTAGCCCATGTCCTTCAACGCCAGCGTCGCATACACCGACCGGCCCCCGCCGGCACAGAAAGTCACGATGCGCTTGTCTTCCGCGAAGTAGTCGCGAAAGTAGGGGCTCGCCGGATCAGCCCAGAACTCGAGCATGCCGCGGGCCACGTTCTTCGCGCCGGGAATGGTGCCGAGATCGACGACCTCCTGAATCTCGCGCAGGTCGACGAGCAACATCTCCTTGTCGGCCTCCATCTCCGCCTGCAGCGCGTCAACCGAGAGATTCTCGATCTGCTGCTTGAGCTGTTCGGTCTCTGCAAACACATTCTTGATGGCCATAACCACTCCCCCCTCTGTTTGTATCTGTTTGTATCTGTTCGTTTCTACTCGCGCCACACTGACAGCCACAGGTTAGCGCGTGTCCTAGGTTCGCGCAGTCCCAACCGTCACGGCCGGGTCGCCGGCTCACGACGCGCTTCGATCTGCGCCAGAATCTGCGCATGTCGCGCCCGATCGAGGCGGTAGCGCGAGTAGATCACGAGCGCAATCAACGCCGAGCCACCCATGATCGGTCCGGCCAGCACGCCCATGCGGATGAGCACATCCTGTTCGAGCTCTCCTGGCACGGCCTCGAAGGGCAGCCGCACAAACAGATCCAGCATGACGCCGGCCGCGAAGTGCCCGAACGAGTAGGAGGCCTTCGCGAAGAACGCGCGCGCGGAGTAGAACAGGCCGTCCTCGCGCAGTCCGGTCTCCAGCTCGTTTTCGTCGATGACGTCGCCGATCATCGAATAGATGGCGACGCCGCCGACGCCCAGGCTGAACAGAAAGCCGACGGCATTGGCCAGCAGACAGGGCAACAGCGCCGGGTCCCCGTTCTCAGGCAGCAATCCAAGCAGTCGCAGATTGACGACCAATTGCGCGAACAGGACCGTTCCCACGAGCGAGCCGAGCATCACCGGCTTCCGGTCGAATCGTTTCATCAGCAGCGGCGAGCAAACGGCTCCCAGGATCGCCGCAGGCGCGCCGACCAACCCGAACCAGCGGATCTGATCCGGCTGCAGCTCCCAGAAGTAGGTGTGCAGAAACACGTTGAGCGTGTCGTAGATGCCGCTGGCGATCATGAAAAAGAAATATCCGCACAGCAGCATCAGGTAGTTGCGGTTTTGCAGCGTGCGCAGCAGCGTCTTGAAGAAATAGCCCAGCGTAAACCGGGGTTGATCCGCCGGCCCCTGCGGCAGTCGCTGCGCGGCACGGGCCGTTCCCGCCGCACAGGTCCATATGGAGATCAGAATCACCGCGCACACCGCGAGCACCAGCGGCAGATAGGACGCCGGATCGAGTTGCCCGGGCACCATAGCGCCGTCGCTCGCGCGGACGCGATCGCCCTGAAAGAAAGTCCAGGCAAAGAACGCGAAGCCCGAACCCGCCAGATAGGTGAAGATCGTGTTCGCGCTGAATAGCTGCGAGCGCTCGTGCTGCTGTTTCGACAGCTCGCCGCCCAGCGCGAGGTGCGGGACGTTGAACAGCGTGACACAGGCGCGCGACACAATGGTCCAGACGGCCACCCAGACAAACAGTCCGAGATCGTTGCCGAGCAGCGCCGACGGCGGTTTGAATATCGCGACCAGCGCGATTGCGAGCGGCAGCGGCGCGGCCCACAGAAAAGGGTGGCGACGCCCCAACCGAGATCGATGGCGATCGGACACCAGTCCCACGAACGGATCGGTGATCGCGTCCGCGATCAGCGCCAGCATGATCGCGAGGCCGATGAGCGTGTTGGAGAGGCCGATCGCCTGGTTGTAGTAGATCGTGACAAAGGTGTTGAACATGCCGAGGTAGGCCGCCTCGCCGATCGCGCCAACGCCAAAGGCCAGCTTCACGCCGAAACCAAGTTTGCGGGCTGAACCCTCGAGATCGCTCACGATCGCTGCGATGTGCCGTTCGACGAACGAGCTATAGAGCTACACCAACAACCGATACGGCGCCTCCAGAAACTGCTTCACACAGCGCAGGAACTCGGCGGCCGGGGCGCCGTCGACGACGCGATGATCCCAGGTTAGCGACAGATTCATGCGCGCGACTTTAATCGGTCGATCGCCGTCCCACGCGACGTCGTCGCGCAGCCGGTTGACGCCCAGAATGCCGGTCTGCGGCGAATTGATGATCGGCGTGAACGAATCGACGCCGAACATGCCCAGCGCCGACACCGTAAACGTGCCGCCGTCGAAGTCGTCCATCGTCAGCCGCTGATCGATCGCCGCCTGGGCGAGGCGACTGGTCTCGGCCGCGAGCTCCTTCAGGCTCAGGCGCGCCGCACCCCGCACCACCGGCACCACTAGGCCCGCGGGCAGCGCGACCGCCATGCCAAGATTGATATCGCCCGGCACGGTGATTTCTTTATCGCCCCAGACCGCGTTCATCAGCGGATGCTCCGCCAGCGCCTTGACGACGGCGCGCATCACCACGTCGGTAAACGATGGCTTCACGCCGTCGTTCGTCCATTCCTCGACAAGCTGGCCGCGCATCTTCACGGCGTCGTCCATGTCGACGTCCATGTTCATCGTGAGCTGCGCGCTGGACTGCAGGCTCTCATGCATGCGCGCGGCGATCGTGCGCCGCATCCCGGTCACAGGGACGGTCGAGTCAGCGCTGCTCGGCGCCGCCGGAGTCGAGCCGGGAGCCGTGCGGGCGAAGCTGTCGATATCGTCCTTGGTCACGCGACCGCCCGGACCGGTGCCGCGCACCTGCGTCAGGTCAACATCCAGCTCACGCGCTCGGCGCCGCGCCGCTGGCGAAGACCGACCGTCATCGACCGCAGCGGAGGGGCCATCGCCAACCCGCTGCGGCAGCCGCGCGGCCGCAGCCTGAACGTCCGCCTCGACGATGCGACCGCCGGGCCCCGTGCCGCCGACGGCGGTGATCTCCAGGCCGAGTTCGCGCGCCAGACGGCGCGCGGCCGGGGATGACAGCAGGCGACCGCCGTCGCCCGTAGTAGGCGCGGCGACCGAAGCCGGGGTCGGCGACACTTCGGGCGGCGGTGCCGGTGCGCTTTCGCTGCCCGCGCCGCTTGCCGCAGGCAGCGCGTCGGGAATCGACTCCCCATCGGCATAGATGTAGCCGACGATGTCACCCGGCTCCATCGCGACGCCTGTCTCCACGCTGTGCTTGACGACGCCGGTGGCCTCGGCATCGACGTCGAGGTTTACCTTCTCGGTTTCCAGCCGATACAGCAGTGCGCCCGCTTCGACGCGCTCGCCGTCCGCGACGTACCACTCTTCCACGACGCCCTCGGTCATGTTCATGCCGACCTTGACGAGATAGATCTCAGTGGGCATCCAGCGCCTCCCCAGACTTGCTGCTGATCGTTGTTGTTATCGCGGTCGGCGCTGACTACAGGCCGAGCTGCGTTTTGGCTTCGGCAACGATGCGCTCCGCGTTCGGCACGTATACGGCCTCAAGCGCCGGCGAAAACGGGACCGGGGAGAAGGGCGCGCCCACGCGCGTGACGGGCGCGTCCAGATAGTCGAACGCATGCTCCTGAATCTGCGCCGCGACCTCGCCGCCAAAGCCGCCGAAGCGCACGGCCTCGTGCACGACCATCACGCGGTGCGTCTTTTTCACCGACTGCACGACGGTGTCGGTGTCGAACGGCTGCAGCGAGCGCGCGTCGATCACCTCGGTATCGATGCCCTGCGCTTTCAGCGTCTCCGCCGCCTTCAGCGACTCGTGCACCATGCGGCCCCAGGAGACGATGGTGAAGTTGCTGCCCGGACGCAGGACGTTCGCCTCGCCGATGGGAATCTCGTAGGCCTCTTCGGGCACCTCGCCCTGCAGCGCGAGCAGGGTCTTCAGCATCACGACGATGACCGGATTGTCGTCGCGCGCAGCGCTGATGATCAGCCCCTTCGCGTCGCGCGGCGAGGACGCCATCACAACCTTTAAGCCCGGCAGATGACAGATCCAGGCCTCCAGACTCTGGCTGTGCTGCGCCGCCAGGCTTGCACCCGCACCCGCCATCGTCAGCATGGTCACCGGTAGCGTCGCGCGGCCGCCGAACATGTAGCGCATCTTGGCCAGCTGATTCGCGACCTCGTCCATGCACTCGCCCAGAAAGTCCATGAACATCAGATCGATGATCGGCCGACAGCCGGTTGCCGCCGCGCCGACGCCCAGACCGACGATCCCTTCTTCCGAGATCGGCGTGTCGATCACTCGATGCTCGCCGAACTGTTTCTGCAGACCGTTAAAGTAGCCGTAGACGCTGCCCGCGCCGCCGATGTCTTCACCCGCCGCGAACGCGTCGGGCTGTTCCTCTAGAACGGTTCGAATTCCCTCGTTGATGGCGGACACGTAAGGCAAGGTGCGCGCTTCGCTGGGTACTGCGGCTTCTGCCATGGCTGTATTCCTTGTCGTTGTTCTTTTTTGTTTGGCGGCTTTGCTTGGCGGCTTCGCTCGTCTGTCCCCCAAGTGTGCTCAGGCATAGACGTCTTCGGTGACACTCTCGGGCGACGGCAGTGGGCTTTCGTCAGCAAACTCAATCGCCTTTTCGATGTCGGCCTGCACAGCGGCGTGCAGCGCCTCGATCTCGTCCTCGCTCATGATGTTGTCGCCAAGAATGCGCGCCTCGATCAGCTTGATCGGATCGCGCTTTTGCCACTCCTCGACCTCTTCGTCGGTGCGATACGAAAGCCCCATGCCGCGAATACCGACGTGATCGAAGAACCGATAGGTCTTGCACTCCAACAGCGTCGGGCCCTCGCCGCCGCGCGCGCGCTCGATCGCGTCCCCCGCGGCCTCGAACACGGCGTAGGCATCCATTCCGTCGCAGATGACGCCGGGCATGCCGTAGCCCTGCGCCCGATCGGCGATGTCCTCGATCGCCTGGTGATTGCGCTGGGCGGTGTATTCGCCGTAGCCATTGTTCTCGCAGACGAGAATCAAAGGCAGCTTGTACAGGCCCGCCATGTTGGCCGCCTCGTGAAACGCGCCCTCGTTGCTGGCGCCGTCGCCGAAGAAACACGCGGCCACGCGATCGTTGCCCTTGAACTTGTTAGAGAACGCGGCCCCCATTGCGATCGGCGGCCCGCCGCCGACGATGCCGTTGGCGCCGAGCATGCCGACCTCCATATTGGAGATATGCATGCTGCCGCCCTTGCCCTTGCAGTAGCCCGTCGACTTGCCGTACAGCTCCGCGAACATCTTGTGGAACTCGCCACCCTTGGCGACGAGGTGACCGTGCCCGCGGTGGGTGCTGGTGATCTGGTCCTGGTCGGTGAGGTGCACCATGACGCCGGCGGCGACTGCCTCCTCCCCGACGTACAGATGCAGGGCGCCGGGTATCTTGCCGCTCTCCATCAGTTTGCCCGCCGTCTCCTCGAACCGACGGATCCGCACCATGCGGTTATGCATGTCGCGAATGGCGTCCTCATTTAATACGGCCTGCACGGCGTCTCCCCCTTCCTGCTGATTACTGAGTGCGTGAGCACATCGCCGGCACGGCCGGCTGCCCGGATCTGCTTCGGGATCCGGATTATTGATTGACCATCATAACCCGCGGTTGGCGCGATCAATACTGAAGCATGTACTAATATTGACCGGGCGCAGGTTCGGTACACTCGGCATTGACCCGCGAAGGGGCCGCGCCGCACCATCACTGTGGACCGTTAGCACCGAGGCGCTCAATAGGTCTCCGCGGAAGTAGCGCAGGCGGCGGACCGGCGCACGGGGAACGCGGCGGATCTGTGCGCGGGGAAGAGCGCGCGGGGAAAGAATAGAAAGGGGAGCATTGGCGTGAGTTCACTCGTCAGCAATCAGGAGCCGATCGCGAAAGGTCTGTTCACCTGGCCATCGAACGACCCGCGGCTGCTCGGCAGCCGCTGCAACAACTGCGGGGTCATTACCTTCCCCGCCAAGAACAGCTGCCCCGCCTGCTCCGGCGTGGACACCGAGACCATCGAGCTCGAACGCCGCGGCACGCTGTGGACCTACACCGAGCAGTGCTTCTATCCGAAGAGCCCGCCCTACGACGGTCCGGAAACGCCCGAGACCTTCAAGCCCTTCGCCGTCGGCTACGTCGAGCTGCCGGGACAGACGCGCGTGCAGGCACGCATCAAGACCGACGACATCAGCAAGCTCAGGATCGGCATGACGCTGGAACTGGTCGTCGAGAAATACATCGAGCGCGACGGCAAAGACATCGTCGCCTATTTCTTTCAGCCCGTCGACGAAATCGACTGATTCGTTCGGGCGCAACCAAACGGGGAGATCATCATGGACGTCGCGATCATTGGTATCGGCATTCATAAATTCGGCCGCACCGACGGCGTTACCGGCATAGAACAAGGCATTCACGCCGCGCGCGAGGCGCTGAAGGATGCCGGCCTCGACTGGGGCGACATGCAGTTCGCCTACGGCGGCACCAGCGCGGCCGAAAAGCCGGACACCATGGTGTCGAGCCTCGGGCTCACGGGCCTGCAGTTCATCAACGTCTCGAACGGCTGCGCCACCGGCGGCAGCGCGCTGCAGTCGGCATACATGGCGATCAAATCGGGCATGTTCGATATGGGCATGGCCGTCGGCTTTGACAAGCACCCGCGCGGTGCCTTCGAGGTCAAGCCCGAAGAAAGCGGACTGGGCAAGTGGTACGGCGACGTCGGCATGGCGCTGACGCCGCAGTTCTTCGGCATGAAGATTCAGCGCTACATGCACGAGTTCGGCATCAGCGAAGAGACGCTCGCGCGCGTCGCAGTGAAGAACTTCAAGTACGGCTCGATGAACCCGAACGCCTGGCGCCAGGAAGCATTCAGTTTCGACGACATCATCAACTCGCCGATGGTGTGTTCGCCGCTGCGCAAGTACATGTTCTGCTCACCGGCGGAAGGCGGCTGCGCGATGATCCTGTGTCGGGCGGACAAGGCAAAAGAGCTGGTCTCCAAGCCCGTGTATCTCAAGGGTGTGAAGATCTGCACGCGCAGCTTCGGTTCGTTCGAGGTCTTCTCGCAGAATCAGGCGCTCGATCGCGCGAACGCGCCGACCGTCGAGGCCTCGCAGGCCGCGTTCGAGATGGCGGGCCTGGGGCCGGAAGACGTGCAGGTCGCGCAGCTTCAGGACACCGAGTCCGGCGCCGAGATCATGCACATGTCGGAAAACGGTTTCTGTGCCGACGGCGAACAGGAAAAGTGGCTCGCAGAGGGCTGGACCGAGATCGACGGCAAGCTGCCCGTGAACACCGACGGCGGCTGCATCGCGAACGGCGAACCGGTCGGCGCATCGGGGCTGCGGCAGGTCTACGAGATTGCGCTGCAGCTACGCGGCGAGGCCGGCAAACGCCAGGTGCCGAACGATCCCAAGGTCGGTTACACCCACGTCTACGGCGCACCCGGATTGTCCGGCTGCACGGTGATGACCCGCTAGGACAACGCGGCCGGGCATTCGGGCACCGCCAACGTGCTGGACCCGCTCGCCCGGCGGCTGCTCGACCCCTGGCTCGATCGCATCGGGCAGACGGCAGGTAGAACGTTCAGTGCCAATCAGGTCACGCTTTTTGGCGCGCTCGTCGGTCTCGCCGCGCTGCCCGCCATCGCCGCGGATGAGCTTACGCTCGCGCTGCTGCTGATCGCCGCAAATCGGCTCTGCGACGGTCTGGACGGCGCCATCGCGCGGCACAGCGGGCCGACGGAACTGGGCGGCTATCTCGACGCGATCTGCGACTTTCTGTTCTACGCCGCCGTACCCGTAGGCTTTGCATTTCGCGAGACCGCGCACGCGCCCTTTGCCGCCCTCCTGCTGTTCGGTTTCATGGCGACAGCCACCACGTTTCTCGCCTATGCCGCCATCGCCGCGCGGCGCGACATTCGCTCCGACGCGCGCGGTCGCGGTAAGGCGTTCTTCTATCTCGGCGGACTGACCGAGGGCACCGAGACGATCGCGCTGTTCGCGCTGTGCTGCTTGTTTCCCGCGGCGTTTCCCTGGCTCGCGAGCGGCTTCGCCGCGATGTGTTTCGTCACCGCAGCGACGCGCGCGTATACGGCCTGGCAAACGCTCACTGCAGACGCGCACGGTCCGGAGCACGATGCTCAGCCCTAACGAGGGCGGGTGACAGGGAACCGCTGAATCAGTCTCGCGCTGAGCGTGCGATACTTGTTCTGAACCGCCCAAGGCTCGGTCCGTCACCAGAAGCTCATCGCCATGCCCAACAAGATCATCATCGACACCGACCCCGGCATCGACGACGCGATGGCGCTGTTGTTCGCCGCGCGCGCGCCGCAGATCGACCTCGTCGGTATCACGACCACCTTCGGCAACGCGCTGATCGATCAGACGACGCGCAACGCGCACTATCTCAACGAGCGCTTCGATCTCGGTGCCCCCGTGCACACGGGCGCGGCGCGGCCGCTGTTTGCCGATCTCGATCCCCCGGCCGACTTCGTTCACGGCTCTGACGGACTGGGGCAGGCAGGGCTCGTGATACCGGACGTCGCCGGCGACGCGGGCGACGGCGTACAGTTCCTGATCGATCAGCTCAGGGCGCATCCGGGCGAGATCACGGTGGTCGCGATCGGCCGCCTGACGAACCTGGCGCTGGCGCTGGCGCGCGCGCCCGACATCGTCGATCTCGTGAAGTCGGTCGTGATCATGGGCGGCGCGCTCGGCCGCGGCGGTTTCGGCGGCAACGTGACGCCGGTGGCCGAGGCGAACGTCATCGGCGATCCGCACGCCGCCGACCGAGTGCTGCGCGCCGCCTGGCCGGTGGTGATGGTCGGCCTGGACGTCACCATGCAGACGGTGATGATGCAGGGCCTGGTCGAGGACCTGCGCGACAACGGCGGGGAGACGGGCGAGTTCATCTACGCCATCACGCGGTTCTATCAGAAGTTCTACAAGGACAATCACGGCCTCGAGGGCTTCGCCGTGCACGACTCTTCCGCCGTCGCCTATCTGCTCGCGCCCGACCTGTTCAAGACCGAGGCCGGCGGTCTGCGCGTGATGACTGAGGGTCTGGCGTACGGCCAGACCGTGCTCGCGCCGGCCGGCAAGACCTACCCGATTCCGGGCTGGCAGGATTTGCAGGAGCAGCACGCGTGCGTCGACGTTCGCGCGGACGCGGTGCTGGATCTCATCATGACGACGCTGCTGGATGCCTGACCCACGCGCGGTGCGCGTCGGCGGCACCGGGGCCGCGTTTCTCGCCTACTTCGCGATGTCGGGAATGCTCGCGCCGATCGGACTGATCACGCCGGTGCTCGCCGAATCGCTCGACCTGACGCTGACCGCCACGACCGCGAACTTTAGCTGGCTGACGCTGGGTATTCTCGCCGGTTCTGCGCTTGCTTTGGTGGTGCTGACGCTGTGGCCCCTGCGTCGCCTATTGGGCGGGATGTATGCGCTCGCCGCTATCGCGCTGTTCAGCCTGCGCGCGATCGACGCGCCGGCGCTGATCTGGCCAGCGCTGGGCGTGGTCGGCACCTGTTTCGGCATCGGCCTCGCCGGTGCCGCGCTGACGATCAGTCGCCTGTACGCGGCAGAGTCGCGTGCGTCGATGCTGGTCGTGACCGACGCCTGCTTCAGCATCGCGGGCACCGTGATCGCGGCCTGCGCGGTGCGCTTCATCGCCGCGGGCGCGCACTGGTCGTCGACCTATCTGATCGTCGCCGGCGTCTGCTGCGCAATCGCGATCATCGCAGCACTCGTCCGTCTGCCGGAAACCGCGGTCGACGAGCCGGACACGCCGCCGAGCGTGAGCGGCGCCTGGCCGCTCGGGTTGTGGCTGTGCATCGTCGGCCTATTCCTGTACACGCTCGGCCAGTACGCCATGCTCTGGTGGCTGCCGAACTATCTGACCAACGACTACGGTGTTGCACCCGAGCTGGCCGGCAGCGTCGTCGGCCGCTTCTGGACCGGGATGCTCTGCGCGCAGCTGTTCGTCGCGTGGTGGGTGTACCGCGTCGGCGTGCGCAACCTGGTAACCATCGGCTCGCTGACGACGGTGCTGGCGTCGCTGCCGCTGTGGCTCGTGCGCGACGTCGACCTTTTGCCGTGGCTTGCGCTGCTGTGGGGATTCGCGAATCTGGGGCTGCTGAAAACGGTGCTGACGCTCGGGACCCTAACGCTACACGCGCCGACGCCCGCCGCCGTGTCGGCATTGCTGTTCGGCGCCACGGGCGGCACGGCCGCCAGCCCCTGGCTGACCAGTCGGATCGTGGAGCTGGGCAGCGAGCTGTCGGCGCTGCAGTTCAGCAGCGCGTGCTACGCGCTGCTCGCGCTGTTGTTGCTGGTCGCGAGGCGCCAGACCGACACGTGAGACGGGCTGTCGTCGGTGAACGGCGAGCGATCCCAGTCGGCCCAGCGGGACTCGAACGTCATGCCGGCGATACGGGCCATCAGATCCAGCTCCGCCGGCCAAACATAGCGAAACGCGCCCGAGATCTGCCGCAGCCGATCATCAGCCGCGCGATACCAGTGATGTGACACCAGGATCTGCCGGGCGCGATCCAGATACTCATCGAAGCCCAGGTGCTTGTCGCTGACGTCGAAGGGCCGAAACCGTTCCCCCGGCGGCAGCGCGTGCAGGCTCGGCACGATGACCTCGACGACGAAGCGACCGCCCGGCTCGAGATGCCGCGCCGCGTTGACGAATGCAGCCACCTGCGCGTCCTGATCGCGCAGATTCATGATGGTGTTGAACACGAGATACACGAGGCCATAGCGGCGCCCCATGTCGGTCGTCGTCATGTCTCCCTCGATAACGCGCAGACGTTCGGCGCCCGCTTTGCGCGCGAATTCAGCCAGCATGGCCGCGGAAAAATCGACGCCTTCGACGTCCACCCCGCGCGCCGCGAGCGGCAGCGCGACGCGCCCCGTGCCGATCGCAAACTCCAGCGCGCCGGCATCCCCAGCAAATCCGGCCAGCACGTCCAGCGTGGGCTCGAGCACCGCGTCGGTCGCGCGATCGGCGACGCCCGCGTCGTAGTTGGCGGCGACCTCAGGGTTCAGGTGTTCGTCGGGTTTGGTCAGCGGATCGATGTCGCGAGCACTCATTCGGGGTCCCTGTGACGGAGTGGTTCGGCGGGGCCGGAAAGCGTACTCTCGGTCGACGCGCTATCCAAGCTGGCGGCGCGAACGCGCGTTTAACACAGCACGCGTGCGTCCGACGCCGAGACCGACGCGGACGAACGCGGGCCATCGCGGAAGAGAGGGGAGTCTCATGGAATACGTACTGCGGCTATTGCTGTCGCCCGCAGCTTTTGCCATCGGTTTTCTTTGGCCGCTCGCCGTGCAGGTGCTGCAGCGGGCAGAACTGATGACGCCAGGACCCAGCGTCTGGCTCGTCGGCGCGCTGATCGTGCTGCCGTTCACACTGATGGCCCACTTCCGGGGGAGCTGGATATGGCTACGGTAGCGCTCAGCGTCGACAACATCGACCAGCTCAGCGATTCGCAGCTCGACCTGCTCGAGCGCCAGATCGCTGGCAAGTTCATGCGCGTCGTGCCCTGGAGCGCGGTCGTGTGGGGATTGCTGAACTGCGTCCTGTTCTTCGCGCTGTTTCCGCTGGTGCTGTTCGATGCGATCTCGGAGTGGGTCGCGTTTCCGATCGCGACGCTGTGCATCATGCTCGCGTATCTGCCGTCGCACGAAGCACAGCACAACATCATCGCCGCCCGGGGCGCGCCGCTGCGCTGGCTGAACGAACTGGTGGGGCACGTCTCCCCGCTGCCGCTCGCGTTTTCCTATCGCGCGCTGCGCGCTACGCACATGCAGCACCACGCGCACACCAACGACCCAGAGCTGGATCCTGACTACGACATTCACGAGGCCCCGGAGCGCGGTTACTTTCTGACGTATCTGAAACAGCTGCAGCCGAGCTCTAAGCGCAACGACGCGTACGGTGTGTGCCTGCAGCGGATTGGACAGCCGGAACTCATCTTCGAACAGGCGCTGTTTGAGATCGCGTATCTGCTGGTGCTGTTCACGATGGCCTGGACCGGCTACGCGATAGAGGCCGCCTTGCTGTGGTGGCTGCCGAGGATGATCGGCCTGTACCACACGTTCTATTACCTCGCGCGCGAGCCCCACACGCCGGCGGAGAAGCAGGGCCGCTACGCGGACACGCGCGCGTTTCGCTCGCGCTTCGGCAACGTAGTTTCTGCCGGCATGCAGTATCACATCGTGCATCACCTGTATCCGAAGATTCCGCTGCGACTGACGCCGCAGGCGTATCGTGAGCTGCGCCCGCTGCTCGTACGCCGCGGCTGCGATCTGGGGGATTTGTAGCGTGCAGATCGTCGAGGCAACGCAGGCGCTGGCGCAGCGCTACGCGGCAGAGATACCGGATCTGGTGTGGTCGACCGGCCCGGCGTCGTACGAATACATCTTCACCAGCCGAGACCTATTCGACGCGCTCGTCAGCCGATCGTGGCTGCAGCCCGAAACGCTGTTCGCATGGGACGCGACCCGCCTGGCGGTAGAGGACGACGAACTGCTCGGCATCGAGATCGGGTTCGAGGGTCCACAGTTTCGCGAGCGCCAGCGTACGCTCGGTCCCGCCTGGGCCGACTTGCTGGCGCAGGGTGCGTTTACCGAGTCGGACGTCGCTCAGATCATTGCGAACTCGGACCACGCGAGCTGGCTCAATCCCATGATCCAGCCGGGCACGCAGTACGTGCACGCCCTGGCCGTGAAACCAACCCAGCGCGGCAAACGCATAGGCGCTTTGCTGCTGCAGAACGCGATGCAGCGCGGCCGCGACGCCGGTCACCAGCGCTTTCAGCTCGACGTGCTCTCCGACAATCCAGCCGTCGAGTTCTATCGTTCGCAGGGACTGGAGCTGCTGGTCCAGTCCCGCGCGCCCATACCGGAGGCGCACGGCGTGCCGCCCGAAAACAGAATGGGTTGCGCGCTTTAGCTCTAGAGTAGCTCTGAGACATGCGCAAACCCGAAAGCGTCAAAACGCTGGAAAATCTCGGCCGGGTGGCGCTGTCGCCGAACTTCTTCATGCGCGACTTTCTGTATTCGGAGATCGCGCAGATCGAGCGCATACCGAACGTCCCGGACTTTCCCGACCGGGCAATCGCCGTCGGCAAGGAGCTGTGCACGCAGGTGCTGGAACCCATCCAGGCTCGGTTTGGCAAGATCAGCATTCGGTCTGCCTATCGCGCGCCCGCGGTCAACGAGATCGGCGCGGCAAACAAGAACCAGTACAACTGTTCGCGCAACGAGGCCAACTACGGCGAGCACATCTGGGACTACGCGCGCGCGGACGGCTCCGTCGGCGCGACGGCGTGCATCGTCGTCAACCGCTTCGTTCCCTACTTCGAGCGCACGGGCGACTGGTCGGCGCTCGCCTGGTGGATACACGATCAGGTGCCCGGCTATTCGAAGATGTTCTTCTTTCCGAAACTGGCCGCGTTCAACATCAGCTGGTCGTCAGCCCCGATCCGGCGCATCGACAGCTATGTCCCGCCGAAGGGCTGCCTGACGCAGCCGGGCTACGACAATCACGGCGGCTCGCACGCGTCGGCCTACCGTGACCTGCTCGAAGAAATCGGCGGCTAGGGCGAGGCGAACTGCGCGAGCCGCGCGTCGAACAGCGGCGGCTTCATCTCCAAAGTTGCGCGATGCGCTTCGATCTCTGCCAGCAGCCGCGCCACCACCTCGGGGTGGCGCGCCGCGACGTCGAAGCGTTCCGCCGGATCGTCGCGCAGGTTGTACAACAGCGGGGTCTCCGGCGTGCTGAGTTCTGGTGGCTGGCCGTAGGCACCCTCGATGGTCAGGTGCAGTTTGAAGTCGCCGGAACGCAGCGCGCGCAGATCGCCCTGGCGGTAAAAGAAGATCTGACGCCGTGTACCCTCGGCCGCGCCCGCGAGCCGCGCGCTGAGATCCTGGCCGTCGATGTCGGGCGTCGGCGTGGCGCCGGCGAGCGACAGCGCGGTCGCGTACAGATCGAGCTGCGAGCCGATGTCGCTGACCACGCCGGGTTGCACGAATCGCGGTCCCCAGAAGATCGTCGGCACCCGCATGCCACCCTCGAAGGTGGTGCCCTTGCCGTGTCGTAACAAACCGGCGCTGCCGCCGTATTCGTTCATCGTCAGCCAGGGTCCGTTGTCGCTGGTGAAGACAACGAGCGTGTTGTCCGCGAGCCCGAGTCGTTCCAGCGCGCCGACGATCTCGCCGACGCTGAAGTCGAGCTCTTCGATCACGTCGCCGTAGCGACCGCCGAGACTCTTGCCCGCAAATGCCGCGCTGCGAAAGATCGGCGTGTGCGGCATGCTGTAGGGCACGTACAGCAGAAACGCCTGCTCCGGATGCGCTTGCCGGTGCGCTTGCATGAAACGCACTGCCTCGTCCGTGGCGCGCTGCGTCAGCTCGGTTTGCTGTGCCGGCCGCTCCAGCTCTTCATCGCTGAAACCGTCGTCACCGCGCGTGCTGCGCATGAGCGGCACCCGCCAGTAGTCAATCTGCGGAGCGAAGTACAGCGGCCGCCGCGCGGCGATGACGCGCTGCAGCGACTCAGTGTCGCCCTGCAGGCTCATCCCGATCAGCTCGTCGAAGTTTTTGCCGTCCGCCCAGTCCATGTCGTTGGAATAGGGAATGCCGTGCCAGTAGTCGAAGCCGTGGCGCGTCGGCAGAAACTGGGGTTTGTCGCCCAGATGCCACTTGCCGATGATGGCGCTGCGATAGCCGCGTTCTGCCAGCGCCTCCGGCAGGGTGCGCTCGGCCGTTGGCATGCCCGTCGGCGAGTTGGGAAAGAACACGCCGATGCGTTTGCCGTACAGGCCGGTGCGCACCGGCAGCATGCCGGTCAGCAGCGCACCGCGACTTGGCGAGCACACCGGCGCGGCCGCGTAGAAGTCCGTCCAGCGCTGCCCCTCGCGCGCCAGCCGATCCAGGTTGGGCGTGCGAATGTTCGGATGGCCGTAGCTGCCGAGATCGCCGTAACCGAGATCGTCGGCGTACAGAATGACGATGTTCGGCGGCGGCAACGTTTCTGATTCAGCGGGGATGCGCTCCGGCGGTGTATCAACGACGCTACAGCCTGCCGCCAATAACACTGCCCCGAACGCAGCGGCGGCGCGCAGCCGCCAGACCGATGAACCTTCGAAGTTCTTCATTCCCCAGACTCCCTTTTATCGCGGTCTACCCGCGCGCTATCGCGGGATTCGCCGCGCGATTCGCTGCGGGAGGCAAACGCCTGACGCAGCGCGCGCAGGTACCGGCCGTTCAATACCGACAGCACCATCTCAAGCTGTTCGAAATTCATCTTGCCGCCGCTGAACAGCGCAAGCGACCGCAGCGGCATATGATTCGCGATCTCTTCGAACATGCGGGCGAGCGTGGGGTCCGCGCCGTCGCTGATGCCCATGTTACGGCGAAACTCCGTCACGACGCGCGCCTTGAAGCGGCGCCCGAACCAGCCCTGGTTGCCGATCTCCAGCAGCGAGGAGTTCATGTGATACGGACGCTCCGGCTCGGGCGGCGGCACCGACTTGCCCAGCATCGCGGCGAAGGTCTCGTCACCCACGTCAAAAGCGCCGGGCGCCAGTCGCGGTCCGGGAATCGTCAGGGCGGCCGAGGGCGCGTGTTCGGAGTGCAGCGTCACGCGGGCGGTCAGGCGTATGTCGCGACTGGACGCGCCGACGCGAATCTCGTATTCGCCCGGCTGCAGCATCCAGCACGACTGACCCGGATCGAAGATCGCCAGCCGCTCGAGGGGAATCGCGAGCCGCAGGTCTTCTCGTTCGTCCGGCGCGAGCTCGCAGCGCGCGAACGCCTTCAGCTCCTGCTGCGGTCGCCAAACGCGCGCCTCGTCGTCGACCTTGTGCACGAAAACCTGCGCGACCTCGGCGCCGACGCGCGCGCCCGCGTTGCGCAGCGCGAAGCTCACCTGCAGCGCATCGTCGATCTGCGCCACGTCCAGGGCGTCGAATTCGAACGTTGTGTAGCTAAGCCCGTGACCGAACGGAAACAGCACGTCGGCGCCCGCGGTATCGAAATAGCGATAGCCGACGTACAGACCCTCGCGGTATTGCACCTGTCGGTTGGCGCCGGGGAAGTGCTTGTCCGCAGGCACGTCGCTCTGCGCCAGCGGAAAGGTCTCGGCCAGCTTGCCGCTGGGATTGGCGACGCCGAGCAGCAAATCGACAACCGCGCTGCCGCCGGCCTGACCGCCGAGATACGCCTCCAGAATCGCGCGCGGTTGCTCGACCCAGGGCATTGCCACCGGCGCGCCGTTGGCCAACACCACGACGGTGTTGGGCTGCGCCGCGCAGACCGCCTCGATCAGCCGGTTGTGCTGCGCCGGCATGTCCATGTGCGAACGATCGAAGCCTTCGGACTCAAAGGTCACCGGCAGGCCCGCGAAGACGATCGCGACGTCCGCGTCACTCGCGGTGGTCGCCGCCGCATTGATCAAAGCCGCGTCCTCGGGCGAGAACTCCGCCTCATAGCCGGGCGCGTAGTTCAGTTCAGCCTCCGGCAGCGCCGCCGCCAGCGCGTCGAACGCGCAGTCGAGGCGCGTGGGGTTCACCTGCGAGCTGCCAGTGCCCTGATAGCGCGGCGTCTTCGCAAAGGCGCCGATCACCGAGATGCGCGCCGCAGGCGCGAGCGGCAGCACGCCGTCGTTGGTCAGCAGCACAGCGGACTGAGTCGCGGCCCGGCGCGCGAGCGCGTGGTGGGCGTCGTGATCGACCGGCGCGCGCCGCGCGACCGTGTCCGCGCCGCACAGCGCGAGCGCAACGTTGCGCTCAATCATGCGATCGAGATCGGACTCGGCAAGCTCGCCGTTCGTCACCGCGCGCACGATGCGCCGGTCGTTGATACCGCCACTGGCCGGCATCTCAAGATCGAGGCCAGAGGTCACGCCCGCGACGCGATCGTTCGTCGCGCCCCAATCCGTCACCACCAGGCCCTCGAAGCCCCACTCGTCGCGCAGCACGCGATTCAGCAGCCAGTCGTGCTCGCCGCAGTAGACACCGTTGACGCGGTTGTACGCGCACATCACTGTCCAGGGTTGCGCCTTTTTAACCGCAATCTCGAAGCCGCGCAGATAGATTTCCCGCAGGGTGCGTTCGTCGACGATGGCGTCGACGTACATACGGCCGAGCTCCTGATTGTTGACCGCAAAGTGCTTGATGCTGGTGCCGACGCCCTGGGACTGCACACCGTTCACCAGCGCGGCGGCCAGCTCGCCGGTTAGCAGAGGATCTTCGGAGAAGTACTCGAAGTTGCGACCGCACAGCGGGTGACGCTTGATGTTCATGCCGGGCCCCAGCAGCACGGCCACGTCCTCGGCCACGCACTGCTCGCCTAGCGCGACGCCGATCTCGTGCAGCAGCCCGAGGTCCCAGGTCGCCGCAAGACCGCTGGCGGTGGGGAAACAGGTGGCGGGCACGGCGCGATTCAGGCCGACGTGGTCGCCGCCCGTCGCCTGCTTGCGCAGGCCGTGCGGGCCGTCCGTCACCATCACCGGCGCCAGTCCCAGCCGCTCGCAGCCATCGAGGTGCCAGAAGTCACGACCGGAGGCGAGCCGCGCCTTTTCCTCCAGCGTCATCTGCGCCACCAGCGTCGCCGCCTCGTTGTGTTTCGATCGCAGCCCCGAGTTCGCTCGCACGTCGATCAACGCCTCCTCCACACCCAGCGGACACACGCAACGGACAGTGTAACCGCGCCTTCGCGCATTCGACGCAGCAACCGCGGAATCTGCCGATGCGTTCGTCGACGGACGCGCCGTCGTGCGGCAGGCTAAGCGCGACTTTGCGACAAAGCGTGGCAACGGCGGAAACCCGAATGCACCGAGCGGACCAAAAGCGACAAGTTGACGGTGGCACGAGCGCGAGACGAAGGTCGCGGGCGCGCACCCACGCCGTGCGCCGGGGCCTGTTCGCCGCGCTCGCGCTGCTGTGCGCGCTGCCGGGTACGGCGGCCGCCGACAACACCGGCGGCGTGTTCGGTCCGGTCGTGGAAGAGGGCCACCGCTCCTGGCAGTACCGCATCGCCGTGGACACCGACACCGAGGCCCTGGCCCAGCGCATCCACTATCAGCGTTCCATCGACGACGACTTCATGTGGCGCGTGGTGGCACAGACTCGGCGCGCCACCGCGAACGCAGACCAGGAGTTCGACTATGTACAGGGCGAGCTGTTCTGGCAGCTCGGCGATCTGCGGCCCGGCTGGCAGCAGGGCCTGCGCTTCGACCTGCGCCTGCGCGACGGCGACCGGCCGCAGCAGGTCGGGCTGAATTGGATGCACGACATCGAGCTCGGCGGCGACTGGATGCTCCGCGCGCTGGCGCTGAGCGTGCTGCAGTTTGGCGACAACGATCGCGACGCGCTGATCCTGCAGACGCGTGGCAGCCTCAACCGGCGACTGGCACCCGGCACGATGGCCTCGCTGTCGCTGTTCGCGAATCTGGGCGACACCGACGACTTCGGCGTGGGCAAACGCGCTCAGCAGTTGGGGCCAACGTTCGCGATGAACGTCGGCAGGCGCT
This sequence comes from Pseudomonadota bacterium, assembly GCA_039029135.1. GTDB lineage: Bacteria > Pseudomonadota > Gammaproteobacteria > Pseudomonadales > Azotimanducaceae > JALZVT01. Next base: position 19,362 of record JBCCGT010000042.1, read on the forward strand.
GGCAGCTTGTGGTGGGCTATCTCGCCGGGCTGAACGGCGCGTCACCCGACCATCAGCTGCGCGCCTGGCTGACGCTGCAGCCCTAAGCGCGCCGAGGAAAAGGGCGCAGCAGCGAGGCTGACTAGAGCCCCAGCACCGCCTTGGCGACCACGTTCTTCTGCACTTCGCGCGAGCCGCCGAACACGGACGCGGCGCGGTCGTTCAGGTACTTCGCGGTCGCCGTCTCCGCGTAGCCGGGCCCGACCCACGCCTCGTTGTAGCCGTTGAGCGAGATGAAGTTGGCGTGCGGCATCGAGTAGTGATGCACGGCCTCGACCTTCAGCTCCGAAATGCCCTGCTTGATGTCGACGGAGGTGTTCTTAACCAGCGACGATCCTGGGCCGGGGCTCTCGCCGCGGGACAGCCGCGCGAGCGTCTGCAGTTCGGTTAGTTCGAGCGACTGGGTGCGGATCTCGAGTTCGCTGATGCGGCCGCGGAAACCCGGATCGTCATAGAGGCAGCCGCCTTCGGCCTGCTCAGTGCGCGCCACGGCCTTCAGCTCTTCCAGCGCGATCTTCAGCCCGGCCGAGGCCGCGCCGCCGCCGCGCTCGAACTCGAGCAGGTACTTCGCCACTGTCCAGCCTTCGTTCTCCGGCCCCACGCGCATGCTCTGGGACACGCGCACGTCTTCCAGGAACACCTGATTCACCTCGTGATCCCCGGCCATGGTGATGATCGGCGCGACCGACACCCCGGGCGTGTCCATGGGGATCAGCAGGAAGCTGATGCCGGCCTGCGGCTTAACGTCGGGATCGGTGCGCACGAGACAAAAGATGTGGTCCGCGAACTGCGCGTGGGTCGTCCAGATCTTGGTGCCGTTGACGACGTAGTCATCGCCGTCCTTGACGGCGCGGGTCTTGAGGCTCGCGAGGTCCGAACCCGAACCCGGCTCCGAATAGCCCTGACACCAGTAGTGCTCGCCGGACAGCATCTTCGGGATGTACTCGCGCAGCTGCTCTGGCGTGCCGTACTTGAACAGCACCGGCGCGAGCATGCGCAGGCCGAGCGGTATCAGGCCGGGCGCCCCGACCCGGGCGTTCTCTTCGTTCCAGATGTACTTCTGGGTGATGGACCAGCCCGTGCCGCCGTGCTCTGTGGGCCAGGACGGCACCGCCCAGCCCTTCTCGACCAGCACCTCCTGCCAGGCGAGCGCAAGATCGCGATCCGCGAAGACCGTGGTGGTCTTGGACGCCCGCTCGCGCATCTCCGGGGTCAGCCGTGCGGCCAGAAAGTCTCGCACCTCGGTGCGAAAGGCCTCGTCGGCCGGCGAAAACTCGATCTTCATGTCGGCGCTCCTTGTTTACCCGTTGGGGACACCGCCATCCCCCACCCTGCATGCCTGCCCTGGGCTTACCTTCCTCGCCCTTGCGGCCGCTGTCGAGGGGCAGGCCGATCCGGGTCAGGCGCGGTGCACTAGTGGCGAGCTTCGGCGGTCATAGCGTACCGTGCTTAGGCGTCGCGGCGTGCCTGCCTGTCTGTCTATCTTTAGCCGCGACGATGCACGAACCGGGAGGAACCCAATGAGCACAGAGACCGCCTTTCTGACCGGCGCGGCCAGCGGCATCGGCGCCGCCGTGGCGCGCCGGCTGACCGCCGAGGGGGTGCGGGTCGCCATCTGTGACGTCGACACCACCCGGGGCGGGGCACTGGCCGCGGAGCTGGACGGGCTGTTCATCGAGTGCGACGTCAGCGACTTCGACAGCATGAGCGCCGCCGTCGCGCGCGTGGTCGCGGAGTGGGGCGCGCCCCAATTCGTCCACCTGAATGCCGGGGTGATGACGGTCGCGCCGGACGCCCCGTACCTCGCCATCGAGGAGGTCTCGCTCGCGCAGTACCAGCGCATCCTGGGCATCAATCTCGATGGACTGTTTCACGGCCTGAAGGCGCTGCTGCCCGTGGTGCGCGAGACCACCGGCGCCATCACCCTGACCGCCTCGACCGCCGCGTTCAGCCGGCTGGCGATCGACCCGCTGTATGCGACGACCAAGTACGCCGCCCTCGGGCTGATGCGCGGGGTCGCGGCGGCGAACGCCGACCACCCGGTGCGCATCAACGCGATCTGTCCCGGCGTGGTCGACACGCCGATCGTGCCCGATGCGTTTCGCGGGATGGCGGACCTGGAGGTCATGTCGACGGACGTGATGGCCGCCGAGGTCGTCGATCTGCTGCGCCACGGCGCTAGCGGCGAAGCGCGCGTCAAAGTAAGCGCTCACCTACCAGCGATCGCAGTTGAACCAGTGGACATCGGCGCACTGGCAGCCGCAGCGAACGCCGCGGGGTCGGACGATCCTGCCACCTAGTTGAGCAGCAGCTTCGGCGCCCGGCACACCGTCCAGGCTCGCCGGGACGGTTCGCTAGGGCGGCCTGCGGCTCACATGTGACTCACTTGTGCGGACGCGATTCGCGAACCCTGTCACGCAAGGCTGTTCGATCTGATCAAAAAGTAACCGAACGTTCGTTCTGTGAGCGCGGGACTTGTGCGAACATCCGCGTCCATGACGATGAGCGAGGAACAGGCCTCCGGGCAGGCCTCAGACGGCACCGGCGAAGAATCATCAGGGCAGGTGTTGGGCGCGGCCGATGACCAGAACGAACGTTCGGCCGGCCAAGTTGACGACCCCCAACCCGACCATCAGGCGACCCCATCCGCCGGCTCCGCGGGGCAGGTCGCGCTGCTTGCCCCGCTGTACGAGGTGTTCGTTCGCCAGGGCTATCACGGCGCCTCGCTGACCGATCTCGCGCGCGGCTGCGGTCGCGGCAAGGCGAGCCTGTATCACCACTTCCCGGGCGGCAAGCGGGAGATGCTCGACCTGCTGATCCGGCACTCGGCCGAGCGGCTGGAGACCCTCGCCTACGGCCACCTGCGACGCGACGCCGACCCGCCCCGCCGCCTGCGGCGGTTCATCGACGGCTTCGCGGCGTACACCGACGGCGGCCGCCGCAACTGCCTGCTGGGGGTGCTGAGCGCCACGACGCCGGAGCTGCTGGGCGACGCCTTGGGCGCCCGACAACAGGAATGGCGGGCACTGCTCGAGTCCACCCTGCGCGACGCAGGCGCCGGCAAGAAGTCCGCCCGCCACCTGGCCCGCAGCGTGCTGGCCCGACTGTACGGCAGCCTGGCCCTCGACCGGCTGGAGCCCGAGGACGAGAGCTTCCGCCGCACCTGCAAACGCCTGAAGAAAGAGCTGGCCGACGCGTTCGACGGAAACTGAAACACAGCCGGCCGACATCCTTGTCCGATCGGCGCGGCGGGCGCCGCAGGGCGTCGAGCGCATGGACGGTATGCAGCGATAGAGCCCGCCTGAACGGCCGGTTACCATGAGCCTCCAAAGTCGAGGCCCAGCATGACCCAGCGCCAATTCCCGACCACCCGCATGCGGCGCAATCGCCGCCACGAGTTCCTCCGTCGCCTGGTGCGCGAGAACGCGCTCGCGACCGACGACCTGATCTACCCGATGTTCGTCGTCGACGGTCACAACGAGCGCCAGGCCGTGCAGTCCATGCCGGGCATCGAGCGCCTGTCCGTTGACCTGCTGGTGGCCGAGGCCGCGCGTGCCTATGAGCTGGGGATACCGGTCGTGGCGCTGTTCCCGCAGCTCGAGCCCAGCCTGCGCACGCCCGACGGCGTCGAGGCGTGGAACGAGCAGGGGCTGATCGCCAAAGCGGTGCGCGCGCTGAAGCGCGACGTGCCCGATCTCGGCATCATCACCGATGCGGCGCTGGACCCGTACACGTCGCACGGCCAGGACGGCGTGCTGGACAGCTCGGGTTATGTGCTGAACGACGAGACGGTCGCGGCCCTGCAGCGCCAGGCGGCGGTGTGTGCGGCGGCGGGCGCCGACATCATCGCGCCCTCGGACATGATGGACGGTCGCGTCGGCGCGATCCGCGCCAGCCTCGACGAGCGCGGCTTCATCAACGTCGCGATCATGGCCTATTCCGCCAAGTACGCGTCCAGCTACTACGGCCCATTCCGCGAGGCCGTCGGCTCCGATCAGACGCTGGGCGGCGGCGACAAGTACAGCTATCAGATGGATCCCGCCAATACCGACGAGGCGATTGCCGAGGTCAAACTCGACATCGACGAGGGCGCGGACATGGTCATGGTTAAGCCCGGCATGCCGTATCTCGACATCGTGCGCCGGGTGAAGACCGAGCTGGGCGTGCCAACCTTCGTCTATCAGGTTAGCGGCGAGTACGCGATGCACATGGCCGCGATCGAGAACGGCTGGCTGTCGGAGGCCGTGATCGCGGAGAGCCTGCTGTGCATGAAGCGCGCGGGGGCCGACGGCATCCTGACCTATTTCGCGAAGCAGCTGCTTGAGGACTGACGGACTCGGGAACAGAGTCCAGGAACGGCTTAGGAATAAGTCAGCGCCACCGTCGCCGCCTTGACCTGATCGATCTCGGTGTTCAGCTCGCGGCGCGACAGCGCGTGCTCGTCCAGCCAGGCGTTCGGCAGGCGAATGTGCAGGCCGCCACCGGCGGTCGATTCGGCCTCAAGCGCCTGCGGGCTGTCGGCGTCGAAGCGCGAGCGCTCCAGCACGACGGCCACGCGCAGCAGCGCAGCCAGGCGCATCAGGCGCAGACCGTGGACGGCCTCGAACTGACCGAAGGCAAGCGCCGGAAACCCCCGCCGATGACCGCGCACCAGCAGCGATAGCTCCCACTGCTCCTGGCGAGAGAAGCCGCGCAGCGCGCTGTTGTTGATGATGTAGGAGCCGTGGCGGTGATAGTGCCGGGCGCCGACCTGCAGACCGATCTCGTGCACCTCGCTCGCCCAGCCGAGCAGGCGGCGATACTCCTCCGAGCGACCGAACCAGGCCTCGGCGGTGGCCGCCCACAGACGATCGGCCGTCTGCCGCACGCGCCGCACCTGCTGCGCATCGACGCCGAACCGCGCGCCGAGATCGCGCACCGAGCGCCACTGCACGTCCTCGACCCGGCGCTGCACGCCGTCGTACAGCATGCCCTCCTGCATGGACGCGTCCACAAAGCGCAGGCGCTCTATGCCCAGCGCATCGAACAGCGCGCTCATGAGCGCGACGCCGGCCGGGAAGATATCGACCCGATCGGGGGCCAGCCCAGGCAAGCCCACCCCGGGCACCCAGCGCTGATCGCAGACCGCGGCGCGCAGCTCGCGCAGGCTGGCGGCGTTCAGCTCGCCGGGCGAGGCCCAGCCGTTCGCGTCCGCCACGGCGCAAAGTGATTCGGCGGTGCCCGAGGTGCCGATGACCTCGACCGCGGGTTCGAGCACGAACTCGCGCTGCGACAGCAGCTCGCGCAGTCGGCTGCCGGCGTAGCCGCGCGCGCGCTCCAGCGCCAGATCCGAGATCGTGTCGTCGGGGAAGAAGGCTTCCGTGTGCGCGACGCAGCCGATGTCGATCGACCCCGTCACGCTCGGCGCGAAGCCCTCGCCCAGCGCGAGCTCGGTGCTGCCGCCGCCGACGTCGATCACCAGCCGCTTGTTGGTGCTGACCGGCACGTGGCGCATGACGCCGCCGTAGATCAGCCGGGCCTCTTCATCGCCGCTGATCACCTGTATCGGCACATTCAGCAGCTCTTCGGCGGCGTCGACAAACTCGGCGCTGTTCGATCCCTGCCGCAGCGCCTGGGTGCCGCAGACGCGAATGTCCTGCCGCTCGACCGCCACCAGTCGCTGCCGATAGCTGCGCATGCATTCCAGTCCGCGTTCGATCGCGGCGCCGTCCAGGCGGCCGTCGCTGAAACCGCGCAGTAGCTGAACGCGATCTTTGAGGCGTTCGCGCACCAGCAGCTGGCCGTCGCGCGCCTCGGCGATCAGCACTTTGAAACTGTTGGACCCGAGGTCGAGTACGGCTTTCGCAACCAAGCTGTGTTCCTCATAGCGCGCCCGCACCAGACTCGGCGGACGTTGCTACCCCGACAATCCGGCCCTCGCCCGGCGTCCGGCCAGCATATCGATATGCTCGCAGACGACTTGAATCACTCCGGGCGCATCCCCACTATTATATCTTCGACGCCGACGCGCCCTGTGCGCCGGGTCGCGCAAAGACACGCAGACAGCAAAGACACGCAGACAACACGCAGACAAGAGGTGCCGCATGAGCGACAACATCACCCACACCACCGATGATGCCTTCGGCGCCGACGTGCTCGAAGCCGAGCTGCCGGTGCTCGTCGACTACTGGGCAGAGTGGTGCGGCCCCTGCAAGATGATCGCGCCGATTCTGGATGAGATCGCAGGCGAGTACACCGACAAGGTGAAGGTCTGCAAGATGGACATCGACGCCAACAAGCAGACGCCGCAGAAGTACGGCATCCGCGGCATACCGACCCTGATGCTGTTCAAGAACGGCGAGCTGCAGGCCACCAAGGTCGGCGCGCTGTCGAAGTCCCAGCTGGCCGAGTTTCTCGACGCCAACGCCTGAGCGCTGACCGACAAACGGCCGTTCCACGGGTCGCTGCTGCGGCCCTTGACCGGGCTCCAAGCGCCGTCAGACCCCACTTGACGGCGCTTAACCATTGACTACACTAGGAATGTCGCGTGCCCTTCGCGACTCGTTCGATCCCCTTGTTGACCATGTCCTGACCTCGCGGGGCGCTCCAGGAGCGTAAACACGACCGCCGACGCGCAGGCCAACCACGACACCTGCGGCCGAGGTTAAACGTCATAGGTCGAAGGTTTATCGGCAAAGGTCACCCGGATCGCCGTGACCGGCAGACGACGTCCCGATCGAACGAACCCGCTTGAGGAGAGGCAAACAGCGAAGGGGCAACAGCGCCCGGGACGTTGGATGGGGCGGCCGATAGCCAGTCGGTGACCGCAACAACAGCCGGCGCACGCACAGCGACACCTGCAACTAAAAGAACAATCAGAACAACAAGCAAAACGCACAAGAACAGCGAATAAGAAAAACGATAGCCAGTAGGCAGGGCGAGAAACTCATGCGCACGACCCCGGTCGAGCGCAACGCACAAATCAGCAGATCGCAGACTGCGATCGTCACACAACACAGCCGGCGATCGACCGGAGATACCCACACGCGGCACCCCTTCCCAGGGGCGCCCAAGCTGGCGAGAGCAGCCAGCAGCAACCAAGAGCGGAGAGACAACCCATGAATCTGACCGACCTGAAACGCAAGCCGATCGGCGAACTGATCGACATGGCGAAGGAACTCGGGCTAGAGAACCTCGCGCGGACGCGCAAGCAGGAAGTGATCGCAGCGATCCTGCGCAAGCAGGCCAAGAGCGGCGAGGACATCTACGGCGACGGCACGCTGGAGATCCTGCAGGACGGATTCGGGTTTTTGCGCTCTGCCGACAGCTCCTATCTTGCCGGCCCGGACGACATCTACGTCTCTCCCAGCCAGATTCGCCGCTTCAATCTGCGCACGGGCGACAGCATCGCCGGCAAGATCCGGCCGCCGAAAGACGGCGAGCGCTACTTCGCGCTGCTGAAGGTTGACGAGATCAACTTCAGCGAACCGAACACCAAGAAACACAAGATTCTGTTCGAAAACCTGACGCCGCTGTTCCCGAACGAGCGCATGGTGCTCGAGCGCGGCAACGGCAGCACCGAAGACATCTCCGCCCGGGTCGTCGATCTGATCGCGCCGATCGGCAAGGGCCAGCGGGCGCTGGTTGTGTCGCCGCCGAAGGCCGGTAAGACGCTGATGCTGCAGAACATCGCGCAGTCCATCGTCGCCAACAATCCCGACGTCGTACTGATCGTGCTGCTGATCGACGAACGTCCGGAAGAAGTCACCGAGATGCAGCGCAGCGTGCGCGGCGAGGTGGTTGCCAGCACCTTCGACGAGCCGCCCTCACGCCACGTGCAGGTCGCCGAGATGGTGATCGAAAAGGCCAAGCGTCTGGTCGAGCACCAGAAGGACGTCGTCATTCTGCTCGACTCCATCACGCGTCTCGCGCGCGCCTACAACACGATCGTGCCGTCATCCGGCAAGGTCCTGACCGGTGGTGTCGACGCCCACGCGCTGGAAAGACCGAAGCGTTTCTTCGGTGCGGCGCGCAACATCGAAGAGGGCGGCAGCCTGACCATCGTCGCGACCGCCTTGATCGACACCGGCTCGAAGATGGACGAGGTCATCTACGAAGAGTTCAAGGGCACGGGTAACCAGGAACTGCACCTGGAACGGAAGATCGCGGAGAAGCGCGTCTATCCCGCCATCAACATTCGCCGCAGTGCGACGCGCCGCGAAGAATTGCTGATGGGTGAGGAAGAGCTACAGCGCGTGTGGATCCTGCGCAAGCTGCTGCACGACATGGACGATCTGAACGCCATCGAGTTCATGATCGATAAGTTGAAGGACTTCAAGACGAATGAAGAGTTCTTTAACTCGATGAAGGGGCGCTAGCCGCCTTGAGGATCTAGGGTTCGGACTAGCCTGCGTTCAGCGGAGAGACCTGGGGTGCGGGTTTGGGGGGGGGGGGGGGCAGGGGAGCCCCAACACAGCCCAAAAAAAGAGCCCCCCGAGAAACCCCCCCCCCCCCCAAAAA
>JBCCGT010000043.1:0-21606 GCA_039029135.1 Pseudomonadota bacterium
AAGTCAGCACGCTGTGCGACGTCAAGCCGCATGTGCTGCGTTATTGGGAGCAGGAGTTTCCCCAACTCAAGCCGGTCAAGCGCAAGGGCAATCGGCGCTACTATCAGCGTCAGGACGTCATCATCATCCGCCAAATCCGGGCGCTGCTCTATGATCAGGGCTTTACAATTAGCGGCGCCAGCAAGCGCCTGCAGGGTGAGGAAGCCAAAGAGGACGTCACGCAGTATCGGCTGCTCATCAAGCAGATGGTGTCCGAACTCGAAGACGTGCTGCGGGTACTGCGCGCCTAGTTTCGCGATCTAGCTTCTGCGCGCCGCGGCAAAGGTGTCGCACTGATCCATATCTCCGCTCGTTAGACCTCGTTTGAACCAGTCCATGCGCTGCTCAGAACTGCCGTGTGTGAAGCTCTCGGGCCGCACCGCGCGACCGGCCTGGCGCTGCAGATGGTCGTCGCCGATGCTGGCGGCCGCGCGCAGTCCTTCCTCGATGTCCCCGCGCTCCAGCAGATTGCGCTGACGGGCCGCGTGATGGGCCCAGACGCCGGCGAGGCAGTCGGCCTGCAGCTCAGTGAGCACGGATAGCTGATTGGCCTGGGTCTTGGAGACCTGCCGCTGCAGGCGCTGGACCTCCATAGAGATGCCCTGCAGGTTCTGCACGTGGTGCGCGACTTCATGGGCGATCACATAGGCCTGGGCGAAGTCGCCCGGGGCCCCCATGCGTTCGAGCTGTTTGAAGAAGCCGAGCTCCAGATACACCTTGTAGTCACCTGGGCAGTAGAAGGGCCCGGAGGCCGCGCTGTTCATGCCGCAGGCCGATTGCACCATGTCGTTGTACAGGACCAGCACCGGGTCGCGATAGCGGGCGCCGCGGCTGGCGAAGATCGATCGCCAGGTGTCCTCGGTATCCCCCAGTATGACGCGCACGAATTCGGAGGCCTCGTCATTCCCCGGCTGTGACCGGGTTGGCGCCTGCTGCGATTGCTGCACGGCGCCGCCGCCGCCCAGCATGTCGCCGAGCAGCTGCATCGGATCGCCGCCGGTCAGAAACACAATGATCAGCAGGATGATGCCCATACCGCCGATGCCGCCGCCCATCTTCACGCCGCGTCCCGTGGGTGCGCGACTGCCGCGTCGATCTTCGATATTCGTGCTGCGTCGGCCGCCTCGCCACTTCATGCTGTGTCCCTTTGGTCCCGCGAAAACTGCGACTTTCGAGCATCGCACCTCGAGATAGGGCACGCAATCCGCGGCCGGTAGCGATTGGCACGAAAGTGAAAAACTGCGGTAAGCGTTGCTTGGGTGGAGTCGCGGGTGACTGCGTCGGCGTACTAGCGGCCGGGTTTTGTCCGACTACTAGCCCGCGGCTGCGGGATTACGCCTGCAAACCGTGTGGGCCGGTGCAATGCCGGGTTATTCTCGCAGCGGTATCGATGCATAGTGGGAGCGATCGTGATTCGTTGTCCTGTGGCTAGCTCTTTGGGCGTGGTGTCGAGTGCAGCATGTGTAGACGATTGGGCATGACGTTGTTGATGTCGAGCAGCCTGGCCGGCGCTAACCAGGGTCGCCGTCTCCTTCGCGGGGCCCTCGTTTGCGTGATGGTTTGCTTGATGGTTTGCCTGATTGCGGTGACTTCGCAGTCGGCACATGCGCTCGGTGGTCCCACCGGTGTCGCGCAGCGCCCCTGGTACGCGTACGAAACCGAGCACTTCGTGGTCTACAGCGACTATCCGGAGGCGGTCGCGGCCAAACGCATCCAGGATCTGGAGCTGTTTCGCGCCTTTGTACATGACGCCATGGGGCTCGCCGGGGTCGAGGGCCAAGCGGCCGCGACGCCGCGACTCGAGGTCTATCTGTTCAGTCGCCGCGCGCACATGATCCGCATCTTCAATTCCACCGATGTCTACGGTTTCATGCGCCCCGGCCTGGACCGCAGCCTCATGGTTATCGCCCCCGTTTATGGCAGCGCATCGCCCAACGATGTGGCGTTTCACGAGTACGTGCACTACCTGCTACGTAACGTGGGCCACACTCACCTGCCGCCCTGGTACGAAGAGGGGTTGGCTGAGTTCTTCGCCATGACCCAGATTCGCGACAACGTGCTGGTCATCGGCAACGTCAATAAGCTGCGCGTGCGGCAGCTACGCGACGCACACGGCCTGGCCGTCGAAGAGGTGATGACGGCGGGCTATCCGCTGAATCTCGATCTGCCGAGGGGCAGCGGCATCGGGCAAACCAACCTCTCCGTGTGGGGCGGGCACGTTCACGCCGCGGGTCTGCCGCGGCTGATGACCCAGGCCGACTTTTACTCCCAGTCCTGGTCGCTGATGCACATGCTGCTGCTCGGGCATCGCAGCGGCCACGAGCGGCGCGACTTTCAGCTCGCCGACTATGTCACCGATGTGGCGCAAGGCTACGGCTTCGATTCGGCGTATTCGAAGAATTTTAGTAACGATTACAAGCAGCTAGAGCGAGATCTTAAGAAGTACATCGCGAAGCTTGCGCATCGCTACCCGCGCCTGGAACTGCCAATCGAAGCCTTCGACTATGACCCCCGCTACCGCCGCGTGGCCGTTGATGAAGAGGCCATGCTGCTGCGTCTGGGGGGGCTCGCCGCGCCGCTCAGTCCACAAACGGCAGGGCGGTTGTTCCAGCGTGTCTTGCGGCTAAACCGGAATTCGACGGCCGCTTTGACGGGGCTTGGCATGGCGCGGCGCAGGGCAGGACGACTGCAGGATGCCCTCGACATCGGCGCGCGGGCTGCGGGTGTTGCAGAGTCCAGCGCGGCGCAGTTCGAGTATGCAGATACCCTGATCGAGGTGTGCCGCAGCCGTCGGGCGCTGCAGCGGCGGCGACTGCAGATTGCGGACGACGCACTCGACTGCGCTCGGCTACGTGAAACGGCCCTGGAGGGTTACCGCCGGGCGTTGGCGCTGGCACCAGACAACCCGCGTTACCTCGCGACCCTGGGTGTCACGCTGCTGCAGGCTGGACGCCTTCGCGAGGCGACGACCCATCTCGAGCAGGCGCATGCCCATGCGCCCTGGTCGCCGGCGCTGAATCTGGCGCTAGGCGAAAGCCTGCGGCGCCAGGGAGAGTTTGCCCGCGCCGAACCGCTGTTGGGGCGCGCCGCGGTGTGGTTTTTCAAGTCACCCGGGCTGCAGGCGCAGGCCCTGGATGCCCTGGCACTGGCACGAGGCGGCGACCTCAGGGTGCCCGGTGGCTGACGTGGCTGCCTTCTTTCGCCGCCTCTCGACCACCTTGCGCACAGACTGAGGCGATTCCACTTGCGTTAGTAGCTTTTTGGAATAACCATAGAACCGTATTGACTAAGATGCGGAGCGTACGCAATTCCATGGCCGCAAACGCCCCTGTGACCAGCACGTCTTCTGCAGGCGCTACCGCTCAAGCTGCTTCTCCTGTGGCTAACCTGAAGGTAGACAGCTTTTTCGATCCGACGTCGAACACCTATTCCTATCTGGTGGCTGATGCGGCCACCGGCGAGGCCGCGATCATCGATCCGGTGCTGGACTTTGATCCTGCCGCCGGCTCTATCGGCCATGAACCGGCCGAGCGTTTGATCGACTGCGTACGGGCGCGGGACTTGCGCGTCGCCTGGATTCTGGAGACACACATCCACGCCGATCATCTTTCCGCTGCCGCCTACCTGCGCGAGCGATTGGGCGGGCGACTCGGGATTGGCCGCGGCGTTGCGCAGGTGCAGCAGACCTTCGGTCAGTGCTTCAACGCGGAGTCCAGCTTTGCTCGCGACGGCAGTCAGTGGGATGCGCTGTTTGCGGATGGGGAGCAGGTGGCGCTGGGCGAGCAGCGTTTTCACATCATGGAAACCCCCGGTCATACGCCGGCCTGCGTGACCTACGTGTTCGATGGCTGCGCCTTCGTTGGCGACACGATTTTCATGCCCGACCTGGGGACCGCACGCTGCGATTTCCCGGGCGGCGACGCGCGCACGTTGTACCGATCCATACAGCGCATACTGGCGTTACCGGACGCTACGCGGCTGTATCTGTGCCATGACTATGGCGCATCGGGACGCCGTGAGTGCTGCAATGTCACCAGCGTGGCCCACGAACGAGCGGCGAACACGTTCGTTCGGACCGGCACCTGTGAAGAGAGCTTTGTTGCGGCACGCGAGCAGCGCGATCGCGGCCTGCGCGTGCCCGCGCTGCTGTATCCCGCCGTGCAGTTCAATATGCGCGCAGGCGCCTACCCGCCGCCCGAGGACAACGGCGAAAGCTATTTCAAGATACCGCTGTCGATCGGTTAGCGCGTGGCCTTCCTCATGTGGCCCGGGGCGCTCGCCATCGGGTTGAGCCTCGGTCTGCTTGGTTCCGGCGGATCGATCCTGACGGTTCCCGTGCTGATCTATCTTTTGGGGCAGGACGAGCGTCAGGCGATTGCGGGTTCGCTTGCGATTGTGGGTGCCATTGCGAGCGCAGGCACGCTGCGCAATCTGCACACCGGTCTCATCTGCTGGCGCAGCGTCATCTTCTTCGGTTTTCCCGGCATGCTGGGCACGTTCGTAGGTGCGCGGGCATCCGTGGTGGTGACGCCCGGCGTTCAATTGGCCGCGTTTGCGGTAGTCATGGCGCTGGCGGCGTGGCAGATGCTGCGGCCGCGCGTCGTCGAGCCAGCTCCGGTGGCTCGACCGTTCTGGCAGATCGGCAGCGATGGCCTGGCCGTCGGTGCGGTGACGGGCTTCGTGGGGGTAGGCGGGGGCTTTTTGATCGTGCCCGCGCTCGTGGTGTTGGGTGGGCTTGCCATGCATCGTGCGGTTGCCACGAGTCTTGCGATCATCGCCATGAAATCGCTGCTGGGATTCGCAACCTATCACCAGCTATTGACGGCGGCCGGTGAACAGATTCAGTGGCACGTGATCGGCGCCGTCGCGCTCATCGGCACGCTGGGCAGTCTGGCGGGCGCGCAACTCGCGGATTATTTGCCGCGGGCTGTATTGGAGCGCGTCTTCGCCTGGTCTTTGGTCGTGTTGTCCGCAGCGATTCTGCTGTCGGCTGTGACCGGCTGACGCGCACCGTGCGTAACCGGCTTATTCTTCGCGTCTGAACTTTGGGGGAGAAATCGTCGTGACCAATGCCATCGTGGGCGGCCTGCTGATTGGCTGCTCTGCCGTTTGGATGATGTGGAGTCTGGGCCGCGTCGCTGGCATCAGCGGCATCGTCGCCACCGCGTTTCGTAACCCCGGCGGCGCCGTCTGGGCGTGGATGTTCCTGCTCGGCCTGGGGGCGGGGGGCTGGTTGGCGCGTGGGCTCCTGCCGGTTGATTCCATTGATGTCGTGAGTTCCCTGGGCTCGTGGCCGCCAGCGATGGTGGTGGGTGGTCTGCTGGTGGGTTTTGGTACTCGGCTGGGTGCGGGTTGCACCAGCGGCCACGGCGTGTGCGGTATCGCGCGCTTTTCCCCGCGCTCTCTCGTCGCGACCTGCACCTTCGTCGGCGTCGGGATGCTGACGGCGACGCTGATTGCCGGGGTGTTCGCATGAAGGCGTTAGCGGCGGCGCTTGCGGGCGTTGTGTTTGGCGTTGGCCTCACCGTCTCGGGCATGGTGGATCCTCGCAACGTGCTCGCGTTCCTGACGCTCGACGCGGCGTGGAACCCGGCGCTGATTTTGGTCATGGGCAGCGCGCTAGCGGTGGCGGCATTGGGCTATCGCTGGGTGCTGCGCAGGGCACACCCGCTGTTCGCGGATGGGTTTACGATTCCGGCGCGCCGGGACATCGACCCGGCCCTGCTGGGCGGTGCGGCGCTCTTCGGGGTGGGCTGGGGCTTAAGTGGCTACTGCCCGGGTCCCGCGCTGGTCGGCGCTTTTTTTGTCGATGCTCGCGCGCTGGTTTTCCTCTGCGCCTGTCTGATCGGCGGCGCCGCGCACGATCTAGGCAGCGCAGTGTTTGCGCGTCGTGCGCGGCTTGTTGAAGCAGACGGCTGACACGTCGCGCTTCGAGTACACTTTCATTAACAGTTAACTTTTTCGGAGAGACCTTCATGCAGGACGTGTTCATCGTCGGCGCCGCGCGCAGCCCGATTGGGAAAAGGGGTAAGGGCCTCGCGGGTTTGATGCCTGCAGATCTGCTGGGCAAGGTGCAGCGCGGCGCGCTGGAGCGTGCCGGCGTCGAGCCGGGCAACGTCGGGCAGGTCGTCGGCGGATGTGTATCGCAGATCAATCAGCAGTCCTTCAACATCGCCCGCGTTGCCTGGCTGTCGCAAGGCTTTCCCGAGCACGTCGCAGCGACCACCATCGATTCCCAATGCGGTTCGAGCCAGCAGGCCACTTCTCTGGGCGCCGCCATGGTGGGCTCGGGCATGGAAGAGATCGTCATGGCCTGCGGCGTCGAGATGATGTCTGTCATCCCGCTGGGCTCCAACATGGCCGGCGGTGCGCCGATGGGCGAAAGCTACTTTGAGAACTACGAGCCCACGAGCCAGTTTCAGGGCGCGGCGATGATCGCCGAAGAGTTTCAGATCACGCGCCAGGACACGGATGCCTTCGGGCTCGCGAGCCAGGAGAAGGCCATCGCCGCCTGGGAGGCCGGTCACTTCGATCGCGAGATCATCCCGATCGAGGCGCCCGTTCTCGGCGAGGACGGCGAGCCGACCGGCGAGACCCGCACGGTCGAGAAAGACGAAGGCCTGCGTGCCACCTCCATGGATGCGCTGGGTGGCCTGCAGCCGGTGCCGGGCCAGGAGATCCACACGGCAGGCTCCAGCTCGCAGGTCTCCGACGGCGCCGCGGTCGTGCTGCTCGCGAGCCAGGCGGCCATCGACAAATATGGCCTGACGCCGCGCGCCAAGATCCGCTCAACCACGCTCGTCGGCTGCGATCCGGTCACTATGCTGAAGGGGCCGATACCGGCAACCGAAAAAGTGCTGGGCGACACCGGGCTCGAGATCGACGACATCGACGTATTCGAGGTCAACGAGGCGTTCGCGTCGGTCGTGCTTGCCTGGCAGCAGGCGGTGGGCGCCGATGCGAGTCGGGTGAATCCCAACGGCGGCGCCATCGCGCTCGGTCATCCCACCGGCTCGACGGGCGCGCGCCTGATTACGAGCGCGCTGCACGAGCTGGAGCGGCGCGACGGCCAATACGGTCTGATCGCCATGTGCTGTGGGGGAGGGCTGGGCACCGGCACGATCATCGAGCGCGTCTAGCGACGAAAAAGCGGCCGGGCGGACTGTGGTCGGTCGCCCGGCTGTTGTATGATCCGCCGCCTCGGGGCGTAGCGCAGTCTGGTAGCGCACCACACTGGGGGTGTGGTGGTCGCAGGTTCAAATCCTGCCGTCCCGACCATCTGCTCTTCGCTCTGTTTCAGACCTCCGCCGGTCGGTCAGCGCTGCCTCTGCTGTGCGCCTTGCCGTCGATAGGGCTGCAGCGCTAGCCCAGTGCGCCCTGCGTCACCAGGTCCCTGATCTCGTCTTCGGTCAGTCCCAGTTCCTCGATGATGTCGATCGTGTGCTCGCCTACTTCCGGCGCCGGGTGTAGGGTGCCGACCGGCGTGCCCTCGAAGCGGGCAGCGCTGCGCGGCTGCCGCAGCCGGCCGGCCCGACGATGCGCGTACTCTTCCAGTGCGCCGCTGGCCACGACCTGCGGATCACTCGCCACTTCCCTGCGCTTGTTGGCGCGGGCGATGGGTACGTCGTGCGTCGCGAACAGTTCCATCAGCGTGTCTGTGCTGTACTCGCGCGTGTCACCGCCTAGCCTGTGGGATACCACCGCGCCGTCGCTGGTAGGGCTGACCGCGTACATGTCCGCCAGGTCGCCGGCGCGCTCGATCGCCGGCGAGTCGTCAACGAAGCTGTGGTTCCACATCAATTCAGGCCAGTTGAACTGCAGCGCGGCGTCCAACATCGACAGCCGCAGGTGCTGCCCGTTCCCGGCAGGGTCCTGGCTGCGGGCATAGAGCGCCGCGGTGATCGCCTGAGCTGCGGTCAGCGCGGTGACCTTGTCGTAGACAATGGTGCGAATCATCGCCGGGGATTCCGGTCCCTGGGCGTCCGTCGCACCGGATATGCCCTGAATGACGTAGTCGAAGACTTTCTGCTCCGCCAGCGGTCCCACCTCGCCCATGCCGCTGATGGAGGCGTAGATCAGGCCCGGGTTGTCGACGCAGAGGTCGGCGTAGCCGAGTCCGGCGCGTTCCAGCTTGCCCGGGCGGTAGTTCTGCAGTACGACGTCGTGCTCGGCGGCCAGGCGCCGGACCAGTGCGGCGCCGGCTGGCGCCTTCCAGTTCAAGGCCAGGCTGCGCTTGTTGCGATTGATCATGCAGAAGATCGCGCTCACGCCGCGGTGGGTCGCGCCCAGGTAGCGGATGCCGTCGCCCCAGCCCGGAGGTTCGACCTTGATGACGTCGGCCCCCTGATCGGCCAGCACCATGGCCGTCATGGGGCCTGAGACCACGGAAGACAGGTCCAACACGCGAACGCCGGCCAGCGGTCCCGTCGGCTGCCGGTCTCGGTTTGTCATGCTGCCGGTACCTGCATTGTCCGCTCTTGGTTGTCGCTGGGTGGCGCCGCTGCCGCCGGGCGCTGGGATCAGGCAGGTTACCACCTCCGGCGCTGTGATCCGTTCGTCCGATCAGGAACCGATTTTGCATCTTCGGGCCGGTTCGCGGACTGAGCGTTGCGGGTTGTCCGGGCGTGCCGACCTCTGTCGAGCCGGCCGTACCCGAATCGGTGCGTTTTTCGCCTGACAAGCGGTGCGTTACGCACCGCCGTAGGGCAGAATTGCGCTCGCTCGATCGCTCGCGTCTTTTCGTGTGTTTTCGCACAGGAAAGCAGTAGGTGCGCCGCGGACACCGGCTTTGCGTCGGGCAGTGGTTGACTGGATCTCCTTCGGCGTTGCCGAAAGGCGTCTCGGTCGACGACACATCTATAAGACGACACATCTATAAACTGATGGGGGACACAGTGATCACCAGACACAGGTCTTTTAAGACCCGGCCGTTGCGTCGGGCGTCAATGGGCTCGCTGCTGCTCGGCGCCGCGCTGAGCCTCGGGTTGGCTGCGCCGCTTGCGGCGGAAGAGAGCGACGATCAGATCGTCGAGGAAATCGTCGTCGTCGGTGATCTGCGGTCACTGCCCGGCGAGAACGTCGAGTCGGTCTTCGGCTTCCAGAAGTCGCTGCTGGAGCTGCCGCGCTCCGCATCGACGGTGTCCTGGGAGCAGATCGAGCGCTTCAACATCAAGGACATCGACGAACTCGTCGCGCTGGCGCCGGGTACCTTCACGCAGTCGTTCTTTGGCGTCGCCGGCTCGCTGGACGTGCGCGGTACGCCGGGCGAGACCTACTTTCGCGGCATCCGTCGCCTCGACAACCCTGGCAACTATCCGACGCCCATCGGCGCGGCCGATCGCGTCGACATCGTGCGGGGTCCGGCGTCGCCCATCTTCGGGCCCGCCAAGATCGGTGGCTTCCTGAACTTCGTACCCAAGTCTGCGCGGGCGGATTCCGGGCAGTACCTCGACAGCAACGAAGGCGCAATCTCGTTCACCGGCGGCAGCTGGGATAAGAGCGTGCTGACAGCTGAAGTTGGCGGACCAGGCACCATCGGCGGTCGCGACTTCGGCTACTACCTGTACGGGGAAGTCGAGGACTCGGGTAGCTATTACGACAACAGCTCGGTCGACCAGACGCTGATCCAGGCGTCCTTCGACATGGATGTGAACGACAGACTGCGTTTGCAGTGGGGCGGCATGTACCACGACTTCAAGGGCAATCAGGTCGCCGGCTGGAACCGTCTGACTCAGGATCTGATTGACAACGGTACCTATGTCACCGGCCAGTCGATCGGTCTCGACACGGATGGCGACGGATCGATTTCCCATCAGGAGTACCTGGCCCAGAACGTCAACCCGTTCTTTTTCGGTCTCGCACCGGATGACCCTGCCACCGCCGCGATTGATCGCGCGGCCCTCGCCGGCATCGTGGGTGGCGGCGACGCCGTAGCAGGCGAGGAGATACTCGCGCGCATGACGTTGCAGAACGTCGGCACCACTCAGCTCAAAGGCAGCCAGGTGCTGGTCGCACCCGACGATACGCTGGAAAACGAAGACATCGTGCTGTATTTCGACTTCATCTATGCGCTCGACAACGGCGTAGAGATCAAGAACCAGCTCTACTACGAGCAATACGACAACCTGAACGAGAACGCGTACGGGTTCTCGCAGTTCCACGACACCTTCGTGATCGAGGACAAGCTGGTCATTTCCAAGACGCACGAGACCGATGCGGCGCAGATTTCCTGGCAGCTATCGCCGTCCATTCGCTACACTGATTTCAAACACGGCGACGACTTCATCAACGAGTACTTCGATCGCCGCGACGTGACGCAAGAGTCCTCGGCGCTCGATCGACGACTGCTGTCCACACGCATCGACGACGACTATTCGACCTACGCCATTGGCGACTACACCAACTTCGGCGTCGCCGGTCTGGTCGATCTGGACTTTGAGTTCGGTCTGAACATCACAGCAGGCCTCCGCTGGGACACGCTGGATCTCGATAGCCGCACCCCCGGCGATCTGCTGCTGTTCTCCGGGCCCGATGTCCGGGAGAAAGACACGGTAGACGGTTGGTCTTGGTCAGTGAGTGCGAGCTTTGAGACGCCAATCGGTCTGCGGCCATACATCACCCTGGCCGAGCAGTCCACGATCATTGCGGGTCAAGGCGCCGAGCTCGATCCTGGCAATATCGCGAGCGGCGGCGTGTTCGATACCTCTGAGCTGCTCGAAGGTGGCCTGAAGGGCAGTCTGCTAGAGGACAAGCTCTATTTCGCGCTGTCCTTCTATAAACAGGAACGCACCGATTTCTCGGCGCAGTCCATCGTCACGAACCAGTCAACGGAAACCGAAGGCGCAGAGTTTGAGCTGCGCTGGGCGGTGACCGACAAGCTGCTGCTGGCCGCTGGCTGGTCGAAGATCGAAGTCACGAACCTGAACACGCTCGAGAACGGGTCTCGCTTCAGCTTCGTCGGTTCGGAAGACCTCCCGGGTGTAGCGCCCGAGACGCTCTACGGAGGGACGCTGGGCGCCATTGTCTTCCGCTCGGGTGAAGAGGGTGCGCGCCGTTCCGGGATGCCCGAGAACATCTACTCGTTCAACGGTACCTATGAGTTCACACCGAACTTTGCCGTTCACGGCAGCGTCGTGCGCGCGGATGCGGTGAACTCGAGCTTCTCGGGCACCGTGCGGCTGCCCTCGTATACGCTCGTCAATCTCGGCGCGCTCTACCAGACCGATCACTGGCTCTTAGGCGTGAACGTCAAGAACGTCGGCAACGAAGACTACTACCGCGCGAACTTCCCGAACCTGTTCGGCACCAACATCGTGCTGCCCGAACTGCCGCGCAACTACACCGCGACGGTCCAATACCGGTTCTAGTGCGTGTAGCGAATGTGGCGGCCTGCGGCTTCGCGCTTGCGCGAGCGGTGGGTCGCTGCGTTCAACTTCTCCATGTCGGCAGGCACGCTCGCGCCTGCCGCTGCCTCCGCACCGGCTTCAACGCCGCTACGCTTCTTGCGTTCTGGCTGTGGGTCAGCGCACCCGTCGTCGCCTCACCGGACGCCGCGTTCGAGCGACTCAAGGCGACCGCGACAGCGACCGAGCTGCACCGCGTTCTCTACGCGCTGCCCAAAGGTGGCGATCTGCACAACCATGCTTCGGGGTCGATTCACCCTGACTGGCTGATCGATCTGGCGCGCGCGTCCGAGGCGCGCGGCTATCGTTATTACGTTAAGACGCGCATCGACAACTGTCGGGCGGGCGGCAACGAATTCGGCGCTGCCCGCTACCTGTTGCTGTATCGCGTGGTCCCGCAGTTTGTGTTGGACCAATTCGACGACTGCGAGCGGGGCGAGTATGTGCCGCTCCTGACGCTCGACGCGCAGACCCGGGATGCGTGGCAGCGCGCGCTCTATCTGGACAAGCCGTTCGAAGGCCGGGCCGAATTCTTCGAGGCCCAATGGAGCAGGCTGCAGGGACTGTTGGTCGATCCGCGTCTGTCCGCCGATGCGCTGGTTCGCAACATGCGTTCTTTCGGGCGAGAGGGACTGCACTATCTGGAAACCCAGATACCGCTGTTTCAGTTTCGCACGCCAACCGGCGATGCCATATCGCCGGAAGACGCGCTTGCGGTCTATCGAGCGCGTCTGAATGACAGCGACGCGCGCGCCAGCGGCGTCACCGTGCGCTATCAGGTTGCCGTGCTGCGCTTCCCGCCGAGCGCCGAGCAGGCCCTGGTGCAGGCCTACACGTTTGCCACTGAGCAGCCGGAGATTCTCGCGGTGAATCTGGTCGGGCGCGAAGACAACGACAAGGGGCATCCGCTGCGCTTTCTGCCAACGCTGAGGGCGCTGCGTCGCAGCCAGGGCGCGCTCGATCTGTCCATTCACGCCGGTGAGGTCGACGAACCCAACTCCAACGTGCGCGACACGCTGCTGCTGGGAGCGCGTCGCATCGGCCATGGCATCAACCTGATTCACGATCCCGACACCATGCGACTCATGCGTCATGGCCCCTATCTGATCGAGATCAACCTTATCTCGAACCTGCTGCTCGAGTACGTCAGCGACTACGACCAGCATCCGTTCCCCGAATATCTGCGCACGGGTATTCCGGTCGCGCTGTCGACCGACGACCGCGGCATGTGGGACTCGACCATGACCGACGAATTTTTCGTGGCCGTGCGGGAGTTCGATCTGAGCTGGGTCGAGGTTCGGCTGCTGATCGAAAACTCGATCAGCTACGGCTTCGTCGACGCGCCGACTCGGGCGCGGCTGCTGGCGACCGTGCGGCGCAAACTCGAGCGCTTCGAGCGCGCGCTGGTCCGCGGCTCGCGATTCGAGGACGTACAGCCTGAATACCGCGGTTTTCTGTGCCGGCGCTACTCGGTGTGCGTGCTCGGCGAGTCGGCGGACTGAATCAACCAGGGCTCGTTCTGCACGCGCAGCGCGGCCTCCATACGATTGCCGACGTTGAGCTTGGCGAGGACCGCCGACACGTGGTGCTCGATCGTGCGTCGTGAACGCGACAGCGCGTGCGAAATCTCCTGATTGCTGGCGCCGGTCGACATCTCGCGCAGGACCTCCTGCTCGCGCCTGGTTAAACCCAGCGGGTGCGAGCGGGCAGGGCCGTAGGGTCCGCGGCGACTGCTCAGTCGCGTGCCGCCTTCCCGTGCTAAACGCTGCGCCGCCGCGGCGATGCCCTGCGCGCCGGCGTCCGTCGCGATGTCCCGGGCGTCGCCGATGGCCGCGACGCGCGCCGCACCGCGTACCTGCAGCAGTGTGAGCGCCGCACCGAGCGGATCGCCCAGTGCCTGCCACGCGTCTGCAGCGCCGCGCAGATCGCCTGCCAGCTCCAGCCGACAAGGCGTCGGCGCGTCCGCGTCGAATCCCGCCGGCGCTGCGGCGTCCAGGCGTCGAGCCCACACGGCGACGCTCGCCCGGTTCCAATCGTGCATCGCCTGCGCGCCGACGCTAAACAGCTCGTCCAGACACGCCCGTGCGTCGGCCTCGGCGCCTTGCAGCCACGCGGCTTCCAACGCGCGCAGATGCAGCGGCACGATGTACTGCAGTTCCCCCAGCGAGTGCGCGTCCGCGAGTGTCTCCGCCGTCGTGCGCGCGGCGGCGTCGAACTCGCCTGCCCGGGACTGGGCGCCTGCCAGCACGATGCCGGCGGGCAGACGGATCAGCAGCGTCAGATGCTGTAGCCCGCGCACACCGGCAGCGATGGTGATCGCATCCTGCACCCGTCCCTGACCCAGACGCAGCTGCGCAAGCCGCCCTGTCAAGTAGTGCGTCCAGCCGTCCATGTCGCGCTGCGTCACGTAGGGAATCGCCGAGCCCAGCGTGCGCTCGGCCAGTTCGTAGTCGCGAAACTCAACGCCGTACTCGGCCAGGTTGGTATAGGCCCTGGCGGCGTGCTCGTGGTGATCGAGCGCCAGCGCAATCTCCAGACTCTCTTGCAGCAGCGGCAGACCGGCGTTGTCGCCGCGGAATACCTGGGCGGTACCGACGTTGTTCAGCGCGTGGCTCAGCGTCGCCCGGGCGTCCAGCGAGCGTGCGATGGCGATCGCCTTGCTGCCCCAGTCGATCGCTGCGGCCATGCGATCGTTCAGCATGTTGAGCTGCGAGCGCAGGCTGTAGGCGCTGGCCTGCTCCACGGAGGCCGGCAGGCTCTCCAGCACCTCGATCGCTTCGTCCGCGTGGCGATTCGCCGCCTCCGCCTCGCCCCGATACCAGTGCATGCGCGACAGCCAGCGGAGGTTGTCGCCGACCTTGTCGAGTCGCCCCAACTTTCGCCATAGCACGATTGCCCGGCTGCGGGCGGCGAGCACAGCGTCGTCGGTACCGTGCGCCAGGTGTGCTTCGAACGACCACTGTTCCTGCAGCGCGGCCGCCTGCTCGGGCGTTGCCGCATCGATAAAGCGCAGGGCGTTGGCCAGGTGTGCCGCCGCGTCGCGGTGGCCGCCGACGGCCGCCGCGCTGTTCGCCGCCGCGGGCGCGAACTTGAGGACGGCGGCGGCGTCCTGCGCCGCGACGGCGTGGTGCATGAGCGTGTCCAGCGGCAGCTCGCTTCGCACATCCTGCTGCGTCGTTAACAGTTCGCTATGCAGCGCTCGCCGGCGGGTCTCGCTGATGGCACCGAGCACCGCGAGCCGTACCAGTTCGTGCCGAAAGCGAATGCCGCCGTCGTCCTCGATCAGCAGCCGCAGTTTCAGCGCCTGGTCGAGATGGGCCACGTCGTCGTCCAGCAGCCGTTGGGCAAGTTCGCGCGGCAGCGCGCCCGGGTGGGGGCTGAGGCGTTCGAGCGCCTCGCGCTCGGTGGCGGCCAATCGGCCCAGGCGCACCGCGATCGCATCCTGTACCGAGGCGGGCACGGCGTCGGACTGACCTTGGGCGAGGTACTCGTTGGCGAAGAACGGATTGCCGCCCGTGATCGCGTGCAGGTCGGGGCGCGGTTCGACACCTGCCGCGCGGGCGAGTGCCTCGACGGCGTCGTTCGATAGCGGTCGCAGCGCGATGCGTGCGGTCGTACCGGCGGGCAGGTCGCCGACCAATTGCAGCAGCGGATGCTCGCGCGTGATCTCGTCGTCGCGGTAGGTGAGGATCAGCACGACCGGCAGCAGGCCGACGCGCCGGGCGAGAAATTTCAGCAGATCCAGCGTCGCGTGGTCTGCCCAGTGGATGTCTTCCACCACAAGCACGGTCGCCGCAGCCTCGCGGTTGCCGAGCGCCCGCAGCACGCAGCCGAACAGGTCCGGATGCTGATCGGGGTCACCGAGCGCGGCGACGACTTCGGCGCCAAGCGCGCCGCCCATGTCGTGAAGCGGACCGAGGGTGCGCGGCGTGAAGAGGGCCTCGCAGGCGCCCCACAACACCTCGGCGTTGCGCTCGTGCGGCGCTGCGGGCGCCGCCATCGGTGTTGCAGAGAGCAGATCGCGCCGCAGAGCGTTGACCAGACTCGACTTGCCGATCCCGGCCTCGCCGCTGATCAGCGCCACGCTGCCGCGCCCCGCGGCGGCGGCCCGCACCGCATCGTGGAGCCTGTCGAGCGAATCTTGTCGGTCAATCAGCATCCGGTTGAGCTTGCCTCAAATCGCCAAAATTGGGCACCTCGGGGCGCGAAATCTAGGTAGCTCTACCGTCGGTGTCCAGAGGTTGGCGCGCTAGATTACGAATGCACCGCAGAAGGCATCGCTGCCACGGAGGGTGGGATGCGCTTCTGCGGTGCGCTTTCCCGGGATCGCCGGCCAGTTCTATAAGCCGGTGCCGAAAAATTGACGCCAAACGCGCCCGCTCACCGCTCTTTGTGCCCTGCTCTTTACTCCTAGAGGCGGCAAGTACCCGTCAGCCAATCACCAACCGCTGCGCCCTCCGCGCCAGCGGCACAGCGACCGGAATATCCAGCAGTTCCTGCGCGTGTCCAGCGCCCAGCATATGGCGGACGCTGTCCTGCTCGGCGGCGGCAAGCGACTGAAAATAGCGTCGAGCACGCTGTGCCAGCCACTCTGCGTAGACGTTGCAGCGATGTACTTTCTGTTCCCCCCGGTACTTCAGCGTCTCCGCCGCCAGCAGGGGCTGATCCTGCTCTGCATCGATCACGTGCCCGGCCGTCGCCGCGCTGCGCGTCAGCGCCCGGTTGAAGGCCAGCGCGCCGAGGACAAACGGCTCGGCGTAGCGCTCGGCGATGTGCGCAAGCAGCGCCACGGCGGTCGCCGGTACATTATCGTCCGCGGCGAAGGCGGCGGGGCGGTTGTGAAATTCCGGCGCGGCGATGCTCTCGACCTGCATGTGCTCGACCCAGCGGAACACGCGAGGTGCGTGGTCCTGCATCACCCGCAGACCCGCCGGATCGCGGCCGAGATGAGCATGCAGCGCACCCATAAGGGCGTAGTCGGCGGCGCTCGGATGCCCGCCCAGGCAATACGGGTGATCGATCAGGTGCCGCTCGAAGGTATGCAGCAGCTCGATCAACTCGCGATCCAGCGTCTCGCGCAGGGCCGGGGTCGATTCCGGCAGGCCGTAGCTCATCATGCGCTCGGCAATCAGCTCGCCGTAGTGGACGAGCGTCTCGTCGTCCCCCTGGGGACGAAAAGACCGGCCAAAGTCCCGAATCACGAAGGACCTGTTCTCCGGAAAGACCCAGCGGTGCAGCCACGCGAGCCGCACCAGGCCCTCGCTCGCGAGCAGTTCCATCAGGTGGACATAGACGCGCTGTCGCGGCCCGGAGGGTATCGCGGGCCGCTCGGGGTGGTGCGCCTCCAGATAGTCCTGGATCTCGACGCTGTCCTGCACGACCGTGCCGTCCGGCGCGAGTAGCTGCGGGATGCGATGGCTGCCGGAAGTGGGCCTGACCCTGGCCTTGAACTCAGGATCGCTCGGCAGATGTTCCACGAAGGGAATGGCCTTCTTGCGCAGGCAGGCGCGCGTCTTGGCCGTGTAGTACGACGCGTACGAGCCGTACAGAATGTAGGGCGGGTCGCTGGCTGGCATGGTGGTGTCCTGTAGTCACGTTGTGTCGGGTCCCGCGCCTGTAACTCTAAGGCGCAGCGCAGTCGCGAAGGCCAAACGCGAGCCGTATAGTGAACCCCTTATCCGCCGGTGATCGCAACGGACGCCGCAGGTCAGTCACCCTCTCGCATACGGGAATCCACGAACGATGGGCAACGCAAGCAACGATTCGAACAAAGGCAGGCTTTGGCTTGGGGTCTTCGCGCTGATTGGCGTGCTGATCGCGCCGCTATCGCTGGCGCGCGAAATTAGCGCCGTGCGAGCCGAGCGCGAGGGCTTCTCCAGCGAACGGCTCGAGCGCATCGGCGAATTGAACGCCCGGCTGGTGGCGGCCGGCAAGGTCGTCGGACTGGCAACGGTGGTCGCGCGCAACGGTCGCATCGTCTACACCAACACGGTGGGCAACAAGGGGCTGGAAGATGCGCGGCCGCTCGCGGCGGACGATCTGTTTCGAATCTACTCCATGTCCAAACCGATCACCGCCGTCGCGGCCATGCAGCTTTTTGAGCAGGGCAAGTTTCAGCTGTCTGATCCCGTATCGAAGTTTGTGCCGGAGTTCGCGGAGCTCTCGGTCTGGACACCGGACGGACCCGTGCCGGCGGAGAAACAGATGACGATGCACCAGCTGCTGACGCACACCACCGGACTCTCGTACGGCTTTGATCCGCGCGATCCCGTGGACCAGGCCTATCGCGAGGCCAACATCTGGGCAGAGAAGGATCTTGATGCGTTCGCTACGGCGATCGCGAAGTTGCCGTTGAAGTTCGAGCCGGGCGAGCGCTGGCACTACTCCGTCGCCGTCGACATCACCGGGCTCGTGGTGCAGCGCCTGTCCGGCCAGCGCTTCGATGAGTACCTGCAGGAGCACATCTTCGGCCCGCTCGACATGGTCGATACGTTCTTCGAGGTGCCGGCCGACAAGGCGGAGCGATTCCTGCCCAACCACGCGATCGATCCACGCAGCGGCAAGATGGTGCAGATGTCGCGCGAATCGGCGATCGCGCTCACCGGCGGCTGCGAAGCCATGTGCGACTACGACGAGGTCACGCTGTTCTCTGGGGGCGGCGGTCTGATTTCCTCGCTGCGCGATTACCTGCGCTTTGCCGAGGCGATGCGCGCGGGCGGAACGCTCGACGGGAACCGCATTCTGGGTTCCCGCACCGTCGACTTCATTCGACAGAATCACCTGGGCTCGACGACCGGCGCGGGCGCAACGGGCGAGCAGCCGACATTGGGTGACGGTCGGCCGGGCGTCGGCTTTGGTCTTGGCTTCAGTGTGCTGACCGATCCGGTGGCGGCGGGAATCTTCGGCAGCAAGGGCGAGTACGCCTGGGGCGGCGCCGCGGGCACGGTGTTCTGGATCGATCCGGTCGAGGACATTGTGGTGGTGGGCCTGATGCAGCTCATGGGTGGCATCGACACCTACCGCTCGGATCTGCGAGTCGCGACCTATCAGTCCCTGATCGACTAGCCGCCGACCGTGTCCGCTCCGCTCGTCTCGATCTGCATCCCGCACTTTGAGGTGGCGGAGCTGATGCAGGTCTGTTTGCGCTCGATTCGCAAACACACACAAGACGTACCTATCGAGGTGATCGTCGTCGACAACGGTTCGCGCGACGACAGCCTTGATTATCTGCGCTCGCTTCGGTGGATCCGGCTCATCGAAACCGACAATCGGACCTGGCCGTACAACGTGTTCCAGGCCTGGGATCTGGGGGTCCGCGCGGCTCAGGGCGAGTACGTCCTAACCATGCACTCCGATGTCTTCATACGTCGGGACGGTTGGTTGCGTCCCTATCTCGAGCGCATCCAGGAGGCGCCGGAAGTGGCCGCGGTCGGGGGCTGGAAGCTGACGGAGCCGTCTCTGACGCGGGCTTTGTACGAGTGGCAAAAGCACGTCTTCGGTACCGCGCTCTCGGCGCTGAAGAGTCTGTTCGGACGCAAACGGGTGATTCGCTGGCGGCGGCTGCGGTTTCCGCGCGACTATGCCGGGCTGTATCGGCGCAGCGTCCTGCTCGAACACGACCTCAGCTTTCTGCCGCGCCCCGTCGGCGCGCCGATACCGCAGGGTGAGGGCGGCGGCTATGCGATCAGCCAGCGCCTGTGGGACCTTGGCTTCAGTACGCGAATGATCCCCCTGCGGACCATGGCGGCGAACATGGTGCACATCGCCCACGGCACGTCGGCCTTCGTCGCCGCCCGCCGTCGCAGCCGCGCCGGCGCGCAGCGCGACGTTGAAGAGACGGCGGCTAGTCTGTTTCGCGAGCCCTGGGTACAGGCGCTGTGCGTCGCGACCGAGCTCGATGACTAGAACGCTCGCCCGTAGAAGCCGATGGACGGTTCGCTTCCTGTCGCGTTTCGTTGTGCCGTTCGCTTTTTTTTCGTTCGCGGGCTGCGCACACGACGCGGGGACGCGCAACGATTCCGAGATTAGGGCTGTGTGTACACAGCTCGTCCTCGACTACGCCTACTATCGTGACCGCGCGGACGGGCCTGCAGTCGGTTCGCTGTTTACGGACGACGCTCGCATGACGGTGCGCGGCGAGACCGTTGTCGGCCGCGAACAAATCGAGGCGCGGACGCGTTCTGCGGCCAGCGGGCCAACGACCATGCATCTGATCAGCACCATTCACATCCGACCGGAAGGTGCGTCGCGCGCAAGGGGCACGAGTTACGTCACTGTTTATGTTGCCGGTGACGACGAAGCGAGCGCCGGCGTCCCGGCGCCGGTGGAAGGATTCGCCATCGTGGGTGCCTACGAAGACCTGTTTGTCCGCACGCCGGGCGGCTGGCGCATCGCCGAGCGACTGCTGCGCGGCGTCTTGCGCTATAGAGACGAGTCTTGAGGCAACGCGCGCCCCTTCGGACGGTGGCTCGGGCGATCCGCTAACGCGGATGCACGCGCACCGGCAGCTCGCGAATGCCGCGGATAAAGCTCGACGCCAGGTAGGTCGGCTCGCCGACCACCTCTATGTGCTCGAAGCGCTTCAGGATCTCTTCCCAGACGATGCGCAGCTGCATTTCGCCGAGCCGGTTGCCCAGGCAGCGATGAATGCCAAAACCAAACGACAGGTGCTGGCGCGCTTTCGGCCGATCGATCAGGAATTCGTTGGCGCGTTCGATCATGGTCTCATCGCGGTTGCCCGACAGATACCACATCACTACCTTGTCGTGGCGCTTGATCGATTGGCCGCCGATCTCCGTGTCTTCCAGCGCGGTGCGGCACATGTGGGCCACGGGCGACTGCCAGCGGACGATCTCCGAGACCATGTTGGGGATCACCGCTGGGTCTTGTTTCAGTTTGTCGTACTGTGCCGGGTGCTGATTCAGCGCCAGCAGGCCGCCGCTGATGGAGTTGCGCGTCGTGTCGTTGCCGCCGACGATCAGCAGCAGAATGTTGCCGAGGTACTCGTTCGGCGGCATGTTGCGGGTCGACTCGCCGTGGACCAGCATCGAGATCAAGTCGGTTCCCGGCGTCTTGTCCTTCGCGCGTTCTTTCCACAGCGCATCGAAGTACTCCCAGCACTTCCACAGCTCCTGAAAGCCTTCTTCAGGCGTCGCGAAATAGCGCGGATCGCCGATACGCTCGACGGTGTCTGACCAGTGAATCAGCAGGTGGCGATCCTCTTGCGGCACATCGAAGAGCGTCGCCAGCATCTGCCCGGTCAGTTCGACTGAGACGTTGTATACCCAGTCGAAGGTCTCGCCGACGGGCAGGCCGTCGAGAATGTCTGCCGCGCGCTCCCGGATCAGCGTCTCCATCTGCGCGAGATTGCGCGGATCGAATTTAGGCGCGACCACCTGTCGCTGCTGATCGTGAACGGGCCGATCTTGCATGATGAACATTGGCAGGTCGAACATGGTGTCGGGTTCGTCGGGGTCGCGAATCCGCCCGCCGAGTCGAATGCCGCCGTTGCGAATGTCAGAGGAGAACACGTCGTGATTGGTGTCCGTGGCCATGATGTCGCGATAGGTACAGACGCTCCAGTAGGGGCCGAACTGACTCGCTTCGCAGCGATGCACCGGCGCCTCGGCGCGCAGCCGTTCGAACACGGGGAGCATGGTGTTGGCCTCGAACCAAGCCGGGTGCGCCGGATTGAGCTCGGCCAGCGGCACGTCGTAGGGGTCGATGTGCGGATCGAGCGTCCACTCGGCAGCCGCCTCGGCGTTGCTGCGGGCGTAGCCTTCCAGCTCCTCGTTGTTTGCCGCCTGTGACTGCTCTGCCATCGTCTGTCTCTGCTGTTCCGGTGCTAGGAGTGTACTGCTAATGGAGCCGAGCACGAGAACGCCTTTAGGACACAAGTGCCGGTCTGAACGGCTGCAAAGCGTTGTCCCCAGCCGTGCGCCCCGAAACCTATGCAGCCCGAAACCAACGCGCCCGCATAACATCGACCATTCCGCGAACGCGGAAGCGACTGCGGACGCAGTCGCCGCCAGCGCGAAGCGCTGGCATAAACAAAGCGCCCGCAAAGCCCGGACCATTCCGCGAACGCGGAAGCGACTGCGGACGCAGTCGCCGCCCAACCCACGCGCGGGCGCTAAAACGAAACGGGGGTGGGGGGTGGGCGGCG
>JBCCGT010000044.1:0-13603 GCA_039029135.1 Pseudomonadota bacterium
CGCCATTCCCTTGGTGGTGTTTCCCGCCATGTTATCGAACGTTTGGCAGGTGTGGCGCATGGGCGAGACACGGCGCGCCTTAAAGGATTATTGTACGAGCTGACGATTTCGGTGGCTGATCAGGCCGGCGCAAGCGAGGACGAGATCGTTCCCGTCACCGTGCTGCCGTTCGGCTCTGGCGGCGGCTCGCTCGGCGGCAGCTTTGTGGTCGCGCCGGCCACGGTCGATCTGCCCACGGTCGGCCCGGACGACTGGGTGCACTGGGCGCGTCAGGACGCGGCTGATCTCGATCGCAGGGCGGGGGTGCAGGCCCAGATTTCCGACTACACGACCATCGGCAGCGGTTCGCCGTCGCGCTACGCGTCATCCAAGACTGACTACGGCTGGAACGGCGGGACGCCGACGACTAGCGAGTCGGGCACGGATACCGGTTTGCGAGTCTTCAACGCGGCTCTCGGCTTTAGTCTGAGCACCCCGGCGGACGCCACCGCGCGGACCCTGCGGCTGTACGTCGGTGCAAAGCAGGCAACCGGACGCATCACCGCGACGCTCAGCGACAACAGCGCACCGCCGGTCACGATCGACGTCGTGGCCGGGGCCAAGCGCGCGTTCGTCGTGACGCTGAACTTCACGGCGGCGAGTGCAGGTCAGAGCCTCGACATCGACTATGTGCTGCAGTCCGAGGCCGATCCGAATGCGGCCTGGATATCGCTGGAGTCGGCGGCGCTCACCGGCGCCGCGCCGCCGGCGAATCTGCCACCAGAGATCGACCCGGTCGCCGATCAGACCATCACCGCCGGCGAGACGCTGCAGTTTACCGTCACCGCCAGCGATCCCGACATGGGTCCCGCGGCGCTGACCTTCACCGCGACGTCCACGCTGCCGGGTGATCCGGACGTGCTGACGGACAACGGCGACGGCACCGCCTCGGTGGAGTGGGAATCGCCGCCGGATGCGGCCGGCGGCTCGCCGTACAGCATCGATGTCAGCGTTTTCGACGGCGATGCCAGCGACACCGAGACCATCGTCGTCGACGTGGTGCCCGATGGCTCCAGCGGCGTCGGCGCCTTGTCGATACAGGAGGACGAGGCCAATCCTGAGGTGAACCTGACCGCGCTCGGCCCGTCGGACTGGGTCCACTGGGGCCTGGATTCGCCGACGGCGGTCAACCGCAAGGCGAACGTCACGGCGCAGATTTCCGACTACGCCGTGCTCGGCGGGGCGACGCCGTCCGCGGGCAACGCGGCGACCGGCTACAACTGGTCTGACGGCGCGCCGACCGGCAGCGCCAGCGACGAAGATCGCGGCGTGCGCGTGTTCGGGGTCGACAAGGGATTCTCGTTTACCGTTGATGCCGGACCGCTGGAGCGCGTGCTGCGAGTGTTCATTACGGTCGCACACGCGACGGCGCAGCTCAGCGCGACGCTGAGCGACGACAGCGCGCCGCCGGTCAGCGCGACCCTGGTGCGCGACGGCAACTCGGACGGCTATGTGGTCGCCCTGAGCTACAGCGCCCCGAACCCTGGAACGACGCTGACGGTGGAGCTCGTGATGACGGGCACGTTCAGTGGCGGCACCTCCCTCGTCGGTCTCGACGCGGCGGCGCTGATCGCGGTCGCACCGCTGGCGCTGCCGTTCATCGATGACTTCTCCGGTAACGCCGCGGACTGGGCGGTGGTCAACGACGGCGAGACCAACGGCGACTGGAGCGCCAACGGCGGCGAGTACGGCCAGACCCGCTTCATGGGTTACAACGGCGCCTCGATGCGCGGCGCCGCGCACGTGGGTACCTACGCCTATCTGCCGGCTGGCATGCAGCTTGGCGACTACAAGCTGCGCGTGCTCACCCGTGCGGACGCGACGAGCGCGCTCGACGTCGGGGTGATGGCGCGTGTCAATCCGCTGACGGATTCCTACTATCGGGTCTCGTTCAGCGGTGCGAACAGTTTCGGCCGACTGGAGGTTAGCGACGGCGGCGTGTTCGCGACCCTCAGCAAGGACACCCGCGGCCTGCTGCCCGGGGATATGCTGGACATCGAGCTGGTCGTCAGCGGGCCGATCGTCACCGTCGCGGTGAACGGCATCAAACGCTTTGCGGGATTCGATGCAACCCTCACGACCGGCAGCGCGGGCCTCTACTGCCGCGACCTATGCGCCTTCCTGGACGCCGAACTCAGCTCGCCGCCGACGGCGACAGAGCTGTGGATTGCCTCGCCTGCGGCCTTCTCCGTGGTGCCCGATCTGACCTTCACCGCGAGTGCGGTGGTGCTGAATCCACCGACCGGGGCGAGCGTCGAGTTTCAGGTGGCCGGCCAGGACTGCGCCGCCGCGAGCGAGACCCAGCCGGGGCTGTTCGAGGCCGAGTGCAGCGTCGTGGCTAGCGGCGAGTACGACGTGACCGCGACCTTGTTCGATGGCGACGACGCCCAGCTACAGCAGGACACGCGTGCGGCGGTCGGGGTCGGTGACAACTTCGCGATGCTGGGCGACAGCATCACCGCCGGCCTGGACGATCGCACGGCGAACGACGCGATCTCGGCAGACGGCAGGATTGTTGGCGTGCAGGGCGTGCAGGCCATCCTCTCGGATCGACTGAGCGGCGCGCAACCGACGGTGTTCCACAACGGCGGCGTGCCGGGCGACACCTCCGATCAGATGGTCAGCGAGCGGCTCGCCGGCTTCCTGCAGCGGCACGGCGACGCCAATCGTCTCCTGCTGCTGGCGGGTGTGAACGACGCCGGCGGCACGCTGATTACCGCCAGCGGCACCGGTTTGAATCCGGGCGATCAGGGGTACGACGGGTCGTTCAAGGACAATATCCAGACCATTGCAGATGCGGCCATAGCGGCCGGTCAGACGGTATACGTGGCCAAGGCGCCGCCGCGGTTCGGTGATTCCGGACTGGCCGCGCCGCACCCGTTGCCGCGCACGCATCCTCAGAACGAATTACACATCGCCGCTTACAACGAGGTTATCGCGACCGAGCTGAACGGCACGCAGCCGGGTCCCGACTTCTTCGACTTCTTCCTGGGGCCCGAGAACCGCTTCTATCTCTACCAGACCAATCTGCACCCCAACGCGCTGGGCTATCACGCGATGGCCGTGCTTTGGGACAACGCGATCGGCGGCGGTACCGAGATGCCCTTTTTCGTGACCGACCTGTGCCTGCGCGAAAGCGCGGGTGCCGCCTGCACCCAGCCCCTGCCGTACAAGCAGAATCTGCTCGAGCCGGGCGATCGGCTCTACGCCGAGGACGCGGAGTCGGTCCTGCGACTGGACGGTCTGTTCGACACGTCATCGGGAGTTCCTGCGCCGCTGCCCGAGGGGCGCTGGCTGCAGACCCGCAGCGGCGACCGGACGCTGGCAAACGCCGACTATCTGTCCTTCACGGTGCCAGAGGCGGCGACGGTCTATGTGGCCGTGGATCGCGCGGTCACGGCGCCCCCGGCGTGGCTCGCAGCCTATGCGCCGACGCAGCTCGAGCTGCGCACGGACGGCACCGAGGTCATGGATCTGTTCGTCCAGAACGGCGTCGTGGGTCCGGTCACGCTGGGCGGGCTGGACAGCGCAAATAGCGGCGCCGGGCGCAACTACCTCGTCATCGTGGTCCGGGAGTAGGCGGTGTGGCTAGTCGCCTTTCGCCGCGCGCTCGTCTGCCCCGGCTTCGCTGTCGCTGCGTTCCGGGTTAAACCAGCTGCGCAGGCTGGTGCCGCCGTCCGCTTCGGCCGCGCGCGGTCGGCGCCGTTCCCGAGGAGCGTCTTCCGCGTCCCGGTCCGCAACGCCAAATCCGACGCGACTCGCGCTCGCCGAGCCGCCCATAAGGGCCGCGAAGGCGTCCGCGGGCCCGCTGGCGGCCGGCTGCACGTTCGAGAGAATGGATGTCGGCGCGGCGTCCTCCTCAGGCGCAGCCGCAACCTCGTCGCTCACTGTTATCGGATCCGGCTCTATCGCCTCTGCGAACGCAGCGTCTGTAGCGCCAATTGCGCCCTCGTCTGCGCCCTCATCGTCGGTCTCGGCAGGGAGATCGGGGTCGCTCCCTGGGTCGTCATCGAGCACCGGCCCTGCAGATTGCGGGGCTTCGTCGATGGCCGGAGTGGCCGCGACCTGGCTGTCCTGGGCGGTCGGTTCCTCGATACTCGGGTCGTCGACGGGGTCGGCGGTGCCCTCAGGCGCCGGGTCGAGTTCCGCCGTATCGCGATCGCCGGGCGCGGCGGGGCTCTCGACCGCAGGCGGCGTGGCTTCGAGTGCTTCGTCGACGCTGATCGCCTCTCGCAGCTGGCTGCGCAGGCGTTCTGCGAAGTCGCCGGGCTGGAACGGCGGCAGCCCGGGTTCGAAACGGGCGCGACCGGCCAACTCGGGCCGGGCATGGCCAGGGTTTGGACTCGGGGACGGAGTCGATCGGCTGCCGGCGTTCGCCTCGGCGACAGTCAGCAGCAGCGGCGGCTCGGCGCGCTCGCGGCGCCGTGCTATGGCCTTGGCGACCGCTTTTTCGATCGAGTGCATGCAGCGGAGTCCTTGTTCACGGCCGAGGCGGCCGGCGGCAGGGCCAGGTTGCCCCACGCGGGTGTCGAACCAGCCGTAAACCGGTCACGTTCAAGTTACAACATCTTACTTTGGCGGACAGGATTCTCTGCACAATATCGGTGGTGGCCGAAATTCTGGCTGCCGCGGGTCGCACCGTGCGCCTCCGCCCGTCGCAGCTTCCGAGCGGCACGGCGGGTGTCAGTGCAGGCCTTGCGGCGCGCTTCGTTCATCGAAGATCCGGCTGGAACGATTTTCACACGGAATTTACCCAGATTACTTGCCTAAGTGTATTCATTGAAGGCAAACTGTTTGACGGTTTATAGGACACTTGGTAGTGGACACGACAGTGGATGGCGTTGTCGACACCTACCTGGCCTTGAGAAGGCTGGGCGACGCGCGGAGTCCGGAAACGGAGTGCGCGAAGCGGTACGTCAAGGGGAAGGACGATTCGTATGACAAGCAAGATGCTTATTTCTGCTGCGCTGCTGCTGGTCAGCAGTGCGGCAGCCGCGGAACAGGAAGCCGCGCTGGCTGCGCCGACAACCACCGAAGAAGTCGACGCCGCAGCCGAGTTCAGTGGCCCGGTTTGGCTCGCCCTCGGCGGCGTGCTCGTTCTGGCCGGGGTCAATTCTCGCAAGCGCCGGCGCAGCCGCTATTCGGCCCTCGCCGCCGGCCTGGATGCCGAAGCCTGAGCCAGGCGGTTATGGCTGCAGACGCGTTCGAGACTAAGTGATGGCGAGCACCGGCGCTGATGCGACCCGTTCTCCGGCACAACGCCTCGGCGATATCGGCGCGGTGGCTGGCCGGCCGGGCAACTCGGCAGGCCTTAGAGGAACATCGCGCAACGGCATGATCACCCGGGCGCGGCGACTCAGCCGGGCCCACGCGCCGTTGAGTTTCTGGTTGCAGTGGGCGGCCCTGTTGCTCGTGGTGCCGGGCAGTCTCCTGCTGGTGGCCTCGGCGATGGCGGTCGAGCTCACCCAGGCCCAGCGTGCTATCGGCGCGCTCGCGACGCTCGCGCTGCCACTGCTCTACCCCCGCTTCGGGTTGTTTCGTCGCCTTAGGACCCTGCCCGGTGCGGCCATGACGATCGTTCTCGCCTGGCTCAGCGTGGCCGCCTGCGTGTCGGCCGGTGCCTGGTTCATTGGGCTCGGTGCACCCTGGCGCGATCCGCTGCTGTGGAACTGGCTGCTGCTCGCTGCGGGAGCGCAGTGCCTGCTGGTGGTCGTAAGCTATTGGCTGTTCCGCGTCTTGCAGCATCTGCCGGCAGGGCGGGTGCCGGTGTTGATCGTCGGTTCGGGCAAGCACGCCGGCCGGCTGCTCGCGGCGATTCGCCGCAATCCCTATTTGTCTGAAGACGTCATCGGCGTGGTCGTCGAAGAGCCCAACGCGATTCACTCGAGTTTGCGGTTCGCTATGGGTCAGGACGTGCCTTTTGTCGGCAGCACCGATCGCTTGCTGCAAACCGTGGCAGCGAGGGGTGCGGACAAGGTGTATCTCGCGCTGGACTGGGACGAGTGCGGTGAACTGGCAGACACCCAGCGGCAGCTGGAAGCGCTCAATGTCGACGTGACCTGGGTGCCGGATGTCTGTTCGCTGGATCTGCTGAATCTGACCGTGCGGGAGATGTCAGGTCTGCCGCTGTTGTCGCTGTCGGAAGGACCGCTAAGCTCTGTCGGCAGCGCTTATGCAAAGTCGCTGTTCGATGTCGTCATTGCTGGCATTTGTCTGCTGCTCGCCGCACCCATCATGGTGTGTGCCGCTATCGCTGTGAAACTGAGCTCCCCCGGTGACGTCTTCTATCGCCAGCGACGCCTGGGCTGGGACGGCAGCGTGTTCGAGATTCTCAAGTTCCGCAGCATGTACGACGAACCCGCTGGAGAACCTGAGGCTTGCGTGGTGCAGGCGACCAAGGGCGATCCGCGCGTCACCCCGATCGGACGCTTCCTGCGCCGCACCAGCATCGACGAGCTGCCACAGCTATTCAACGTGCTCAACGGCACCATGTCCTTGGTCGGTCCGCGCCCCCACGCGCTGCAGCACAACCTCGACTACTCCGGGAAGATACGCACCTATATGT
Organism: Pseudomonadota bacterium; assembly: GCA_039029135.1. Lineage (GTDB taxonomy): Bacteria > Pseudomonadota > Gammaproteobacteria > Pseudomonadales > Azotimanducaceae > JALZVT01. Next base: position 6,605 of record JBCCGT010000044.1, read on the forward strand.
CGCGCCATCGGATCAAACCAGGCATCACCGGCCTCGCCCAGATCCACGGCCTGCGGGGTGAGACAGACACGGTCGACAAGATGCGCAGGCGGGTTGCCTACGACCTGCAGTACATCAACAACTGGTCGCTGCTGCACGACCTGTGGATCCTGCTGCGCACGCCGTTTGCGCTGTTCGCCAACCGCAAGAACGTCTACTGATCCTGATTTTGCCCAGCTCTCCCCACCGGTGGGTGTTGCTCGCTGGTTGAGGCCCTGCTCTGGGTTCGGCTGCGGTTCGGACGCGTCGTCCACTTTCCCTGAGATCCAGTGCAAGAATCCCTGCCGACGGATTGCTACACTCCGGCGGCGCCCGCCGAATAGCCCTTGGCGCGCCAATCCACAGCCATGTCCCCAGCCAGAGTTTGAGTCGAACGCCGCTCGCTACCATGTACGAAGATTTCTACAAATTTCTGGCTAAGCCGTTCTCACTGTCGGCGGACGCGGCCTGCTTTTTCATGAGCCCGCAGCACGCCCAGGCCCTGGCCGTATTGCAATATTCGCTGCTCACGAGCGCCGGATTGACGCTGGTGACGGGAGAATCCGGCACCGGCAAGACGCTGCTGGTACGGCGCGTGATGTCGAACCTCGACGACACGCTGGTCATCGGCAATATCGCCAACACGCACAGCGATTTCGGCAGCATTCTGCCGTGGGTGGCCTCGTCTCTGGAGCTGTCTACAAACGGCACCGACGCGGTCGAGATTTTTGAAGCGCTGGAGCGGTTCGTCGACAAACAGTCGGAGGCCGACAAACGCGTCGTCGTGATCATCGACGAGGCGCATAACCTGAGCCTGAGCGCGCTCGAAGAGTTGCGCCTGTTGACCAATCTGAATACGAGCGATGCACGGGGCATACAGTTCGTGCTCGTGGGCCAGCCCACACTCGAGGAGAAGCTGGCCCAGGCGGCAGTGCATGATCTGGCTCAGCGCATCGCGCTGGACTTCAAGCTGGAGCCCTTCGATTTCGAGACCACTGACGAGTACATCAGCTATCGGCTGAGTCTCTACGGCGGGCGGCCGGAACTCATCGACTATCTCTCTCGCGCGACCGTCTATTTTCACAGTCTGGGTATACCGCGCCTGATCAACAGTCTGTGCGATCTGGCGCTGGTCTACGGCTTCGGTGAGTCGCTTGAGACGATCGACATCAAGGTCGTGAAGAAGGTCCTGCTGTCAAAGAAGGTCAGTCTCAGCTACTTCAATCGCCTGCAGCGCAGCGAATGCGCCAGCAAGCTTCGCGAGTCGGTGCTGACCAGTCACGGCATAGACATCGCACGCTTCAGCGCCCAGTAGACAGCGGCCGCGTTGCGGCGCGCTTTCCCTGCCTTGAAAAAAACTGCGGGCACCCGTAGGTGCCCGCGGTAGTCTTGCCTGAATCCGAACTGCGTGCGGCCGCACCAGGGCGAACGCTGCGCCGATCGGCGGCTTGTCGGTTAGCGAACGGCGACCATCAGTTCGTTCGAGTAGTCGCTGGTCTCGCCGTCCTCGTTGGTCGCCGTCATGGCGATGTACACGTCGCCCGGTTCAACGACCAGCGTTTGGTACTTCGCGTTCTTGTTCACCGAGATCGCGCCGTTGTATCGCCCGCTGCGATCCCCGTAGTGAATCTGGTAGGTCTTGGCGTCCAGCGTGTCGCTCGGCGGCTGCCAGGTCAGGCGCAGCGCCTTGTCCGTCACCGTGACCATCGACATCGCCGAGCCGGCCGCGTTGCTGCAGGTCAGCACGTAGGTGCTGCCAATGTCGGGCGACGGCAGGCGGCTCTTGCCACGCAGGAACTGCTCTCCTGACCAAGCGCCCGAGGCCACGCAGCTGTCCGCGTGCTCAGAGTCCCAGTTCAGGCGTAGCTTGCCGGTGTCGCGGTGCTCATAGGAAATCGATACCTCCGGTGCCGGGGGCAGTACTTCCGCGACCGCGTCTTCTTCCTCTTCCTCCGGCACCGGATCAGGGGCCGGATCGCTCGGCTCCTCGACCGGCGGTTCGACCGGCAGCGTGTCGACCGGCGGGTTCGGAGCGCCTACTACCGGCTCGCCGACGGTAGGCGTGCCGATCTGAATGGATGCGGAGCTGGAACCCGTGTCGTTGCGGCAGGTCAGCGTATAGGTCTCGCCCAGTTCGAATACCTTGCGCGAGCCGTTACGAAACTTGGTGCCCTCCCAAGCGCCGCTCGCGACACAGCCGCCGTCGCTGTTTGCCGAGCTCCAGCGGAGGTAACCCCAGTTGCTCTCGACGCGATCGAAGCTCATCTCGACCGTCGGCAGCGGTACGTCGGCGACCGGGCCGGGCTCTTCGGGCCGCGGAGCGGGTGCAATGGGATCCGGCGCTGGTGCCGGCGCAGGCGCGATCGGATCGGTTGCGGGCGCAGGTGCGGGCGCAGGCGCCGGCGCGGGCTCGATCGGATCGACTGAGGGGGCTGGTGCGGGAGCGGGCGCAGGCGCAGGTGCGGGCGCAGGCCTCGGCGCGCTCGGCTCCTCGGTCGGCTCCGGAGTGGCGGGGTTCGGTGCCGGCGCGACGGGTTCGACCGCGGGGAGCGCATTGCCGGCCTGCTCATTGGTCTCGGGCAGGTACTTTTCCAGCAAATAGGCGAGGGCGGCTTCGAACTCGTTGTCCCTGAGCGCTCGCGGCCAAATGAAGACGGCCGCCAACCGCATGCGCGTGAATTTCGCGTTCTCGAGGTCAGCGCCGATGACCAGGCGATCCGCGATGGTCTGGTAGCTTTCTGAACGCTCGTCGATCAGTTCATGGTTGCGAAATTGACGCAGCGTCGAGGACTGCAAGATCGCCGTATGAATGAACCAGCCCGAGTTGGCACCCCGGCGACGCGTTTCCGCGCCGTTGACGCTGGAACTGCAGCCCGGCTTCACTGTGCTGCTGCCGGCATTGCTGGTGCCGGCGGCGAAGCCGCTGTTGCAGTTGTTGCTGCCATAGCCAACGCCGGTGCGGCCCTTGGTGCGATAGTCGGCGAGGACCATTACCGTGCGATCGTCGTTGCCTTCGGGCAGGTCGACGTCGGTGACGCGCTCCAGGCGGCTCGCCTGACCGTCGAAATCGATCATGGGCTTGCGATTCAGGGCGTTCTCTACAAGCCGCGGTGCTCCGACCGAACTCAGGGAGTTGTCGCGGCCGGACTGGTCCCACCAGTCTGTGACTATCCCTTGGGATGAGGTGACACCGGCATCGGCTTCGAGCTGCAGTGCCAGACCCTTAACGGGCATACCGGTAGCGTTTGGATCGATCGTGTCGACATCGCTGACGGCGTTGTCGGCCGCGGGCGGTGTATCGATTTCGGGTGCCGCATCTGGTGCGAGATCAAGCGGTGCGCCACAGCCCCCAAGCAGCAGCGCGGTAGCTAACGCGCACTGGCGTGCGCGGAAGCCCAAACTCTCGTCGTGCATCACTGGCTCTCCAACCAACGATCGCGAGTTCCGTCATAGCTGTCCCGAGTAGACGGTTCGCGGGTTTCGACAGTGAGGAAGGTCTTGTCCCCTGCGAATCGATGGTATGCATTGAGTCCGTTTTAACCGTGGCGGAGTTCGCAAAAAGCTTACGAGTCGGACACATCTCACTTACAAACGGTGCCGGACGAAAGCCGCTTGTGAACGGCGTCACACTTTGTGCTGCATAGCCCCGCGCCCTCGAACGCACTGGTCGTGGGCCGCGACAAAGCGATCGCGACCAGCCTAGATGTGAGCCACCGCAGGGTTCCTGACGGGTCGCTTTCGGACAATGCGAGCGATGACGATTCTGATTCGGTCGCCCCGAAGCAATGCCGCCGATGAGGCGGCCATTGAACGGATTTACGCCTCGCCCCGAGACCTCCTGTCCGCTCTCGCGGGCTGGTGCGCTTGCCTGCTGCTGCTTGGGCTGCTGTCGACGACCATTGCGCCGAGCTACAACTGGGACCTGGTGCCCTACGTTGCCCTTGCCGGTGAGCGCGACGAGACCACGTCGCGGGCCTGGCACGAACAGACCTGGCGTGACCTCGCGAGCGCCGTGCCGGGTACGCATCTGGCGCTATTGCGCGGCGCGGTCGCGCCTGATGCGGGTGAGCGCTCCGGAGACATCCTGCAGTTTCGCCGCCGCGTTGCGGAGGACCCCATCGCGCTCGAGCAGCAGCTACCTTTTTACGCCGTCAAACCCGCCTATCCCCTGGCGATTCGGGGCCTGGTCGCGATTGGTCTGGAACCCGTTCGGGCTGCGTTTGCGATTAGTGTGGCCGGCTGGTTTGCGCTTGGACTCGCGCTGTTTGCGCTTCTGCGGGTCAGTTTCAGGCTTTGGGTTGCGCTTGGCCTGTTGGGCGTGTTCATGGCGCTGCCCATGGTGCGCGCTCTCGGCGGCTTCGCGACGCCCGACTCCTGGTGTGCCGCGCTGCTGGTCGCCGGCATGGTCGCTTTGACGGTGTCGCGGCCAAGGTATGTTAGCGCGCTGGTGTTCTTCGTTTTCGCCGTGCTTGTGCGTCCGGACAGTCTGCTGCTGCTGTTGCCTATCGCCGCAGTGCTGGCGATCGGCGGCTGCGTATCGTGGCGCGTAGCCGCATCCGCGGCCTTGATTGGCGCGCTCTGTTTCTTCGCGCAATCGACACTAAGCGGCAACTATGGCTGGCTGACGCTGATGCACTACAGCTTCGTCGACTATGACCCCTATCCTCGATGGGCGCTGCAGCGGGTGGGTCTCTCCGAGCTTCTGCAGATCTATTGGTCACAGTTTGGGCACACGCGTCAGTTTTTCTGGTTTCTGGCGCTGGGGGGTGGCCTCACGTTGCTTGCGGTTCGCACGCGCTGGCTGTGGCCGCTGCTCGCGCTGCTCGCCTATATGGGCGCGCACTGGCTTGTCTTTCCAGACCAGAAGGATCGCATGCTGGTTGGCGCCTATCTGGTCATCGTGGCGGCCGCGGCCCAGCTTTCCCTGCGCTGGTTGATTGGCCTTCCTCGCCTGCGCGTGCTCCTTGCCACGAGCCCGGAAGCACGCTAAACCCATACTAGGTGCCTTGCCCCGTTTCTTCTGTTCCGACGTTGCTCGCTACTTGTCGCGAGCCCGGACTAGGCTGCAGGGTTGGCCAGTATTATTCGATTCACCGTCGCGCGTTGGAGGTGTGGGTGTCCGGATCAGACATCATGCTGAGCATCGTCACGCCTGTGTACAACGAGGAAGAGGTCTGTGACGTCTTCTTCGATCGGCTGCTGCCGATACTTGCGTCGATCACGGCCGACTTCGAGGTCGTCTGCGTCGACGATGGCAGTCGCGATGGGACGCTGGAAACGCTGATGCGTCGTCGCCGCGACGAGCCGCGCATCAAGGTCCTCAGCCTGAGCCGCAACTTTGGCAAGGATCCCGCGCTCATGGCTGGAATCGACTACGCCCGGGGCGCGGCGGTCGTGCCTATCGACGCCGATCTGCAGGATCCCCCAGAGCTGATCGCGGATATGGTCGCGAAGTGGCGCGAGGGCTATGACACCGTCATAGGCGTGCGCTCTGATCGCTCGCAGGAGTCGCGGCCGAAGCGCTGGTCCGCGTCCATGTTCTATCGGGTGATGGGCCAGGTGTCAGCGGTTGACGTGCCGCCGAACGCCGGGGACTTTCGCCTGTTAGATCGCAAGCTGGTCGATGCGCTGCGCAGGCTGCCCGAACGCAGTCGCTTTATGAAAGGGCTGTATGCCTGGGTTGGCACTAACCCGACCTTTCTGTACTACGAGCGTCCGGAGCGCGTCGCGGGAAAGACCAAGTGGCGCTACTGGCGGCTGTGGAACTTCGCGCTGGACGGCATCTTTTCCTTCACGACGCTACCGCTGCGAATCTGGACCTATGTCGGTGTGTTCGTGTCGGGCATGTCGGGGCTGCTTGGACTCTACATCGTGCTCACTACTCTCATGCGCGGCGCCGATATGCCCGGCTCGACTACGGTGTTGCTGGCAGTACTGTTCCTGAGCGGTGTAAACATGATCGGGCTAGGCGTGCTGGGCGAATACATCGGCCGAATTTTTCACGAGGTGAAGCAGCGACCGCTCTATCTGGTCGATCGCGCGATCGGTTTTGAGCAGTTGCCCGAGGCGAACGGGCGGCCGATTCTGCCAGGCTCCCCGCGCTTGCTGGAATGAACGGCGTACCGCTCGCATTTTGGTGGAATGTTGCCGCGAAGTTCGCGAGGATGCGCCACCATGAGCGAGTCGGTGATCAGCGCAAAGCAGGTCGAACAGTTGTTGGCGGGGATGTCCGTTCCGACGGCGGAGCTGAACGCTGACGTTGTCGAAAATTCGACGCAGTATGGTCTGCTGCTCGATGCGCATGGCGCGCGGCTGCCGACCTCTGTAGAGCCGCTGTGCGCTAAGCGTCTGAGTCGGCTGCTGAGCGAACGGGCGCGCGACGCGTGGCCGCGTCGGGAAATCAGATCGCTCTGTCCTTCAACAAACACGCAGCTCTTGGGCGAGGGCCGCGACGCATCCGGGCGACTGCTGACGACGGAGTTTCAGTCATCCGGCCGCGGCCGTCGCGGCCGTCGCTGGATCAGTCCCATCGGGCGCAACCTGGCGATCTCGCTGGTTTGGGAGTCGGATGGCGGGTTCGAGTCGTTCGCCGGATTGTCTCTGGTTGTTGGTCTCGCGCTGGTTGATGCCGTGCAGACGCTCGGCATTCGCGACGCGCGACTGAAGTGGCCGAACGATCTGCTCGTGCCCATGGACCGCGAGGCCAGGACGGCCGAACGGGATGTGGCCGCCCGGGCAAGCAACTGGGGCAAGCTCTGCGGCATTCTGGTCGAGCTGCAACAGGTTGAAGACTGTTTTCTCGCGGTCATAGGATTCGGCATCAATCATGGCAGCCGCGCCTTGGCCGCGTCCGCGATCGATCAGCCCATCGCGGACGCCCACGAATTTCTGCCCGGCGTGTCTCGCCACGAGCACGCGGCCGGCTGTATAAACGCGCTGGCGGAAAATCTGCAAGCGTTCGAGCGCGACGGCGTAGAACCG
>JBCCGT010000045.1:0-13360 GCA_039029135.1 Pseudomonadota bacterium
CAGCATCAAGTCCGCTTAGCGAGAATCCATCCAGTGTCCGCCTAACACAGATATCAGTGGAACTTTACGCGATGGCGAGGCTTGGCGCAGCCAAACGAGTCAGCGGGTAAAGTCTCCACTGCATAGCACAGTTAGGCGGCAGTCAAGGCAACCGAAAACTCGCCTCCTGGTCATCGGAGTAGTTGAATTAGAAGAACAAGCGCAACGAGTACACTAACAACGATTAGTCCGGTGTTTTCCATGAATGGCTTATCGATATCTTCATGAAAGTTAAGGTCAGCTGGCCATGCAAAATCGTTAGGAACACCGTATACCGTGTAGATATACCCAGAAGACATAATCCCGACATAGCTGTGCGGGCGAAGGAATGAGTACTTTACAAATCGGATCACGGAATCTATTTCAGAAAACGATAGAACCTCCGTTCCTAATTGGATCGTATTGGTGTCAACCAACAGTGTTCCCGATGAAGGCTCTAGGTCATCAGAGCTGATGGAATCTGCCGCTCTCTTAGTCCAAGACACCTTCATGGCTCTCCGCCGTCTCGAAGATCGAATCGCTGCCGCCTAACATCAAGTGGATAGAGCTTATATCCACACATTATCTGCGTAAAACCCCAGTCTAATTCCTACGCTGTCCAGTAAGAAAGACGTGCAGACCTCCGAGCCGATCACCGATAGTCAGCCGAATCATTCAGTGTAATCGTTCTGTATAACTCCTGTGATGGTTCTATACAGGACGGTCCGCTACCGCCCATTTCCGACCCACTCCGGACATCATGCCGTCGAACAATCCACCCAAGCTGCTCGACCAGGTCAGAGCCAGAACGCGTCGCCTGGGCATGGCAAAACGCACTGAACAGGCATATGTCAGTTGGATCAAACGATTCATCCTAGCGAACGGCAAGCGTCACCCAACAATGCTAGGCAAGACTGACGTAGAGCGCTTCCTCACAGATCTCGCGGACACCCACCGTGTGACAACTTCAACTCAGAATCAGGCGCTATCCGCGATATTGTTTCTCTACCGCGAGGTACTCAATCAGGAACTCCCCTGGCTGACCAACGTGCGCCGCCCAAAGCTGCAGACCAATCTGCCTGTCGTTCTTAGTCGATCGGACATCGACCGCTTGCTCACTCATCTGCAGGGCATACACGCTACCATCGCCAGCCTGCTGTATGGCTCCGGTATGCGACTGCTCGAGTGTTTGCGCCTTCGCGTCAAAGACTTGGACTTCGAGCGAACCGAAGTCACCGTCCTGATGGGCAAGGGGGGCGTCAGTCGGCGCACGCTGTTCCCTCGGCGACTGCATCTTGAGTTGCGCGCGCAGTTGGAGCACGCAAGGATGATCCATGTCCGCGATCTGGAGGCTGGCTTCGGTGCGGTATACCTACCGAACGCCCTGCGGCGAAAATACAGGGCAGCCGAAAAGGACTGGCGCTGGCAGTACGTGTTTCCGGCCCCACGCCGCAGCGTCGATCCACGTTCAGGTGTCGAGCAACGTCATCACATACACGAAAGCACGGTTCAGCGCGCGGTGAAGAACGCGGTCATGTCATCTGGGCTCGACCGGCGCGCGTCCTGCCACACCTTGCGACACAGCTTTGCGACACACCTACTGGATAGCGGCTATGACATCCGCACGGTGCAAGAGCTGCTTGGCCACAAGGACATCAGCACGACCCAGATCTATACCCACGTTCTGGGTCGCGGCGCGAATGCGGTACGCAGTCCGCTCGACGACGATCGGCGCTAGCCGTCCGGGGCGACACCCATGGATGCCAGAAACTCTGCCCCCGTCTGGCGAGGATGATCGCCGGCGAAGCAGTAGCTAGCAGGCTTCTCATCAACGTAGATCTCACCTGACATCTCCAGTGCCTGTTGGTCATCCAGCGTGCCCGACCACAGTATCGTCATTCCCATGCTGGGCATCCGATAGAACAGGTTGGAACCGCACTCGATGCAGAATCCCCGTTCGGCCCATTCCGAAGACTGGTAAGCCTTCACCTTGGCGTCGTCATTGAACACGACGTTGTCCGCCCGCACGCCCATACCTGGCCCGCCGCTCCAGCGGCGGCACATGTCGCAGTGACAGGCGTGATAGTGACTGTCCACGGTGTCTGCGCTGTAAGTGACGGCGCCGCATAAACAGTGTCCGGTTACGCTCACTGCCCTTCTCCCCCCAAATCAACCGTTTCCGACCGCAACGAATACTAACGCAGCCGTACTGACACCCCTATGGCACCAATGACGCCGCCACCAACGCACCGACCGTTACGAAAACCCGACCCAACGCCCCGCGGCGGCGACGACAAACCATGACAGCATAGACACGCCGCCGACGGCGAAGCTCATCGCGGAAACGCGTACCTCTTGGGCGTTGATGCGATGAAAGAGATGACGTCGTTTCAAGGTAAATGTAAGCAGCAGAATCACGATCAGGCCAATCATCTTGACCCGAAAAGAAGTGTTGCCGTAACACTTGAAAGCCTCGGACATGAACAGCGGTATGCCGGTTGCCAGCATGATGACGATACCCGCGCCCATGAACCGCCAGGCGCTGCGACCAATCCGAGCGATCGGTACAGATCGCAGCGCAGCACCCGTCAAACGCAGATCGGTGACCAGTACAGCACCACCCAGCAGCGCAAGGCCCAACAGGTGCACGGCTTCGATGACCGGGAACAACCACAGCGAATTTTGAATCGTCTGGCTGATCCAGCTCTCGTCACACCACCACAGAAAGTCTTCCATCCAGGGGCTCATGCGGCCTCCACGACGCAGCCGACCGCCCAGTTCAACCACTCCGGCTGGGGTTGGCGATCACAGTCGAACCAGTTGTAGGCGATCATGCGCCCGGTCACGATGACGCCGCTCCAAAGCACGATGGAAACGGCTGCTGAGATGCGTGCGCTCACAGGCGGTCGCGGGGCGCTATCCCAGGACACGCGGTCTCGCTTGACCCGGCGATGAAAGAACCACACGTTGATCGCGGCGCCGATCAACATCAGCACCTTGACCCGAAAGAAAATGCTCTGGGTGGTACGCACCGGAATGGCGTAGAAAAGCAGCAGACCGGTGATGAACATCACGACGAAACCGGCTACGGAGTACGGCAGCACCCGGCTCGTCATCACAGACACGGGCACGTCTCGGAAGGCGACACCCAACAACCTCAGGTCGACCATCAGCACAGTACCGACAAACAGGCAGAGGGTCAGCACGTGGGTGGTTTCGATCAGCGGATACGCATACAGCGACTCATGCAGTGCGGTGCTCAGCGCCTGCTCGTCCAACCACTGCGCAAACGACAACAACGACACGCCCCCTCTCCCCCTTCTCGTTGAATCGATCTGTCCGCGCAGCGCGAACCCCGTCTATAGGGCATCCTTCAGCGTTCCCGGCTGGCTGAAACTCGCGCTTTCCGTCAGCGGCTCACTGACAAATCCGGCAACGACCAACTCGATGCTCAGTACGCGTTCCGTACGGTTCTCCCAGAACCAGCCGTGGCGACCGTTGAAACGTGCGCGGTAAGCGCCGGCATCGCCGGGCTCGCGCCCATCCCGAATTCCTACAGCGTAGTCGCCCGGCGCACCGTCCGGAACGGCGTGCAGATTGAACACAACCTCAGCGTCTGCCTGCCAGCTAAACACCAGCACGTCCCCCGCCATCATACGATAGCTGTGTTCGACTGACTCGAATGGGGCCAGTTCGAACCGGACGCGCTCTTCCTGGTGCCGATTGTCCGCCGAGCCCGAAACCACGCGACCTAAATCGTCCTGCTGGGCGCGCGCGCCGAGCTCGCTCAGGCCCAACAGGCGACCGGTACCCAGCGGGTCGATGCCGTACTCGGCGGGCAGCACGACGCTGACCAGCAACAGCACGGCTAACGCGAGCGCGCAACCGATGGCAGCGATGATACCGGTTCGACTCACGCGACCGCCGGACCCAAAACTGCGCCCAAGGCGTGATAGCCGGCGAACGCAAATCCGGCGCCCATCAGCACGGTGTTCACCGCGCCGCTGTAGCGCGCGAATCCTGCGCGCTGCCGCCACCACGCTAGCAACAGCAACAGAGGCATCAGCGCGATCAGCTGACCGACTTCGACACCGACGTTGAAACCGATCAGGTTCACGACGAACCCCTCGCCACGCTCATAGACCGCACCCAGCTTCGTTGCCAGACCAAGTCCGTGGCACAGGCCAAACGCAAACACCGCGATCCCCACGGGCGGCGTCAATCCAAACAACGTCCGCCAACCATTCAGATTCTCGAACCCCTTATAGACGATGGACAGACCGATCAGCGCATCAACGGCACTCGCATTGACCTGCCAGTTGAACAGCATCCCCGAGATCAGCGTCAGGCTGTGACCCAGCGCAAACAGCGTCACGAGGCGCAGGACATCACGGGGCACGTACAGCAGGAACACCACCGCAAAGAGATACAGCACATGGTCGACGCCGGTGACCATGTGTTTCGCACCGAGATACATGAACAGCGGAAAGGCGGCCTCATTCAATCCCGCCAGATAGCCCGCGCTGGTTTCGCTGACGTTGTGTGCGCTCGCGTCGCTCGCGACGCAGAGCGCGCACAGCAACACGACGATGCTAAGGGTTGGTCGACGCATCGCCGGCCATGTCGTCATAGGCCTGGTGACAAGCGAGGCACACGTTGTACAGCTCCCCACCGATATCGAACAGCGCGTCGGCGTCGCGGGCATCCGCGGCGGCCAACGCACGCTCGGCGGTACGGGAAAGCGCGCGGCTGTACTCGCGCCAAGCACCATCGTCGGCGGCGCGGCCGGGCAACATCAGCAGATTGCCTGCCTCCATCAGAGTCGCCGCCGCGTTCTCAACCGCCAGCCAGCCTTCGTCCGTGGTCGGCGCGAGATCGGTTTCTCCTTGCGCGGTTATCACGGCTCCCGCAGATGACCAGATCACGTCGGCGGCAGGATCGAGCACATGGGCCATAAGCTCGTGCTCATCAAGCACCAGTCGATAGGGAACGGGATCGTCGGGCGGCGGCTGACAGGCCGCGAGGCAGGCGACGATCATCGCTGCGTTCATTCCGCCGCGGGTAGTTTTCCAAATTCGCCATGCCAAACCTGCAGCACTCCCTGTTCACCGTGCGCCTGTCGGCTGAATTCTGCAGCCGAACGCCATTGTAGGGTCGCGACTGCAACCGCGACACCTGAACGTTAGAATACCGTCACCCGACCGCAGCCGAACAAGTCGCGCCGCGGCCGATCCGACTGACTGCGACGCAAGGAATCGCCATGCCTGACCTGTACCAAAGAACCTGCAAGCGCGCGCTGATTGGCGCCCTCAGCCTCTCGCTCGCACCTATCGCAGGCGCGGCCGATACGGCTTTTCTGCACACGGAAACGCAGATGCGCGGCGGCGACGCCATGGGGATGGCCAAGCGCTTCATGAATCGTTCCGACAGCAGCAAGGTGGGCGTCGCGGGCGCGATCCAGGTCACCGCGACGGGCAAGCAGCGGGTCGGCATCGATCTCGACAAGGGCGTGCAGTACACGTTCGACACCAAAGGACGACGCTGCAAGGCACAGTCGCTGGAGTCTATCCAAGAGGCCATGGCGGCGCTGCAGGATCTCGATTTTCGTGGCGGCAACAGCCCGACTGGTGCGGGCGGCGACAATCCAGACTTCACGGTCGAGGTGGACTTCGAGGCGAAGAAAGCCGGCACCAAAAAGGTCGGCGATTTTCCAACCGGCAACGTCACGGAGTTCGTCCTAACCGCGTGGCAAGTACCCAACAACGGCGGCGAGCGAACCAAAATCGCGGTGGCGCGGGGTAACAACGTCACCACCCGGCACACGGCAGAGACGCGCGCGGCGAGCGAAGCGGTCGCCGACTGGCAGCAGCGCTACGTTGAGGCCATCGGCTTCGAGGGCGACATGCGCGAGCAGTTGCAAAAAGCCTTCGCTCAGGCACCCATACTCGGTCGCATGAACGAGGAGCTCTCCAGGGTCACCGACAGCAACGACGAGCTCTCCGTCGAGATGGAGGTCGAGTTCCTGGTGGCGGCACCGACGCAACCGACCGGCAGCGCGAGCAGCGCAGCGGACGCCGCGGGCGGCGAGCCGAAAAAGAAGCGGCGCTTCGGTCTGGGCAACATCGGCAGCGGTATCGGCGGTGGCCTGGGCGGCCTGAAGGATCGGGTCGCGGGCGCGGCTAAGCGCGAGGCGCAGGACGCAGCCGAAGATGCCGCCCGCGATGCGGCGAAAAACGCCGCGAAGAAGTCCGCGCCCAAGGCCGGCGAGCTGCGCAGTTTTTACACGATGCGCAGCACAACCATCGCCATCTCAAGCGATCCCGGCGATTTCGCGCAGCTCCCCGACAAGTGCGCGACGGCCAAGGTTCGCGGCACCAAATAGGCCTGAAGCAGAAGGGCGGCTTTTCCTAAGCCGCCCTGATCTCCGCAAGAACGGGACCCAGGTACTTCATGAAGGTCTCTGGATCTTCGCACATAGGAAAGTGCCCCACGCCCTTCATCTCGGTGAAGGTTGAGCCGCGAATCGCCTCATGCGCCTCCCGTGCGAGCTCCAACGTGCCGCTGTGATCGTACTCGCCGGCCATGATGTGCACGGCCGTTCTGTCCGTATCAATCGCCGCAGCCGAATTGCGCAGGTCATAATCCTCTATGTAGTAGTGCAGATCACCGAGGAATAGCTGCGGCCAGCCGCTCGCGTAGTGAAACCCGGTTTCCTTCACATAGGGCAGCGGCGAGGACGGCGCCGTCATTCCCTCCATGGCCCGCGCCTTATAGTCATTGCCAATCTGCGGGCTGGACAGCGCACCCAGAGCGCCCTGCGAGCCCTCAATGTTCAGCGTGCCCTCCACGGCCACCACGGCGCGAAACTTGTCGGCCTCGTGGTACGCGAGATCCAGCGCCAACAGGCCGCCGACGGAACAGCCCATGAACGCAGGCCGCTCGAGACCCAGCGCCGCAGCCAGTTTGACCGGCACGCTGCGCAAGAACTCGGCGCCCAGGTTGTAGCGTTCGGTCCACCAGTCTTTGGTCGGCGGCGGCATCGACTTGCCGTGGAACGGCAGATCGTAGGCAATCAGCCGGAAGTGGTCGGTAATCTCCGGGTACTCGAACAGGTGCCGCCACTGGGCGCCATGCGCACCCGCCGTGTGCTGCACCAACAGCGGTATCCCCTGGCCCGCCTCCTCGAAGTAGATGCGATGGTCGTGACCGTCGAGATCGAGATGCACATAGCGCCCGACCGGCGCGTCGAAAATCTCGGCCTGCGCCGACTTGGCCTCGGCGCGAATCGGATTCCGAGCCGGCGCCGGCGGGCGCAGGATCTCCATCGCCCGCATCGCGGCCGCGTAGTACTGCGCGTGCGCGGTATCGTCACCGGTCGCGCGCACACCCAGGCCCTGATTGGCCGTGGCGAATATGTCGGTGTGAAAGCGCGGCGGCACGGCGGCGAGCAGCTTGCTCCAGATGTCGTCGTCGCCCTCGTAGTGCAGCACGCCGGTGCCCGCATCGGGACTGCCTTCGGCCGCCACGCCGTCGTCGATCGACATGGCAAGCTCGCGCTCGCCAATACTCAGCTTCAGGCCGCCGTTCCAGAGGCGCGCGGCCTCCCTGAACTCGCCGTCGGCATTGCAGCTCTCGGCCCAGTTGGCCGAGCTCGGTAGAGCGACTCCCATCGCGCCTCTCCCTGTCTGGTAATCAGGGACTAAAGTTACCTTACGGCGGCGATCTAGTCAGGTTGGTCCCGACGGTCTAGCGGTTCGCGGCGCGGCGCTCGGCGGCGCGGATGTCGCTCCAGACCGCGTAGCTTTCGTCCATCAGGCCTTTGCCGCGGCGCGCGCGGGGGGCATCGAACGCGACGTGCTGCCGCGCCTTGCGGTTATAGCCGCGCCAGGGCGCACCGCGGCGCACGCGCGGCTTGCCGTTCTCGGCGAAGGACACCCAATAGTCGCTCATCAGTTCGGCGAGCTGGTGATCGCGCTTCGTCAGCTCGCGCTCGCTGTAACGGGTGTTATTGAACACATAGGGGATCTCGGCCGCATGGTAAGCACCCAGCGGTTCGCCGAAGGGCGCGTGATCGAAGCGATACAGATAGGTGTCGGCGCCGGCCGTCGAGTTATGCAGCGCCCAGGTGCGCATGCCCCAGCCGAAAGAGCCGTCACGAAAGGCGGCCAGCCAGGACGCGCGCGGCGTGCTGCTGGGATAGGCCGCCAGCATCGCCTCCAGATGCTGGGGATAGATCTTCTTTAGCTGGGTCTCGTATTCCCCGCTGTCCTTCGGGGCGCGACTCATGGCGCCCAACGTCGTGCCCTCGTCCTTGGTGTAACCAACAATCGTCGGCACCAGGTTGTGGCGACCCGCGGCAAACTGCGCGAAGAGCTGCTCCTTGAAGAACAGTCCGTCCAGCGTCGGCAGCAAACGGCCCGGAGGTGCCGCCGCCAGCACGGCCGCCGCGTCCAGTCGCCGCAGTTCTGCGAGCGACTCAACGCCCAGAGCGTCTTGCAGCGCGTCGCCCTCCCGGGACGCCGTCTTGACGTCGCGCATGTAGTCGAAACGCGCGCCGCTCTGGCCGATGGCACGGTGGAACAGACCCTTAGCCTGCGGGCTCGCAACCAGTTGGAACACGCTCCACGAGCCCGCGGACTCGCCGAAGATCGTCACGTTTTCCGGATTGCCGCCAAAGGCCGCGATGTTGTCGCGCACCCAGTTCAGCGCCATTACCTGATCCGACAGCCCGTAGTTACCCGACGCCCCGTTCGCCTCGCCCGCCGCCTCTGCGTGGGTCAAATACCCAAACACCCCCAGGCGATAGTTGATCGTGACCAGCACGACGCCCTTTTTCGCAAGCTCGGTGCCGTCGTAAAACGGCGAGCTACCAGAGCCGCGCCGCAGCGCGCCGCCGTGGATCCACACCATCACGGGCAGGCGCTTGGCCTCGACCGGGCTCCAGACATTCAGATACAGACAGTCCTCGGACGTCGGTGCCGCGGCGCGCGCATAAAACGATTCGCTCGGATACGGCGGCTGCATGCACGCGGGGCTGAAGTCGGTGGCGCGGCGAATGCCCTGCCAAGCGGGCGCCGCCTCGGCGTGTCGCCAGCGCCGCTCGCCGAGCGGCGGCTTTGCATAGGGTATGTGCTTAAAGACACGCACCTCGCCGCTGCGCGGCGACAGCTCGCCCTGCAGTTCACCCTGCGGGGTAACCAGCGTTGTCGCCGCAGCGGCGCTCGCCAGGCCCAGCGCGAGCCCGGACGCGGCTGCGCGCAATAAACGTGACAACGAAAACGGGTGCGAAACGGGGCGCGAAGACTGTCGCATCGGGCGTGTCCTGTAGCGGGAACGCGCCCGTTATACGCGATGGTCACGCACGAGACCATGCGTGCGTGGCGACCTACCCCGTCCCGAACACGCAGTCACGGCATTGTGTCGATCAGCGCACAAAATTGAGCGCGCGCTGCCGACAACGAAAGTGACAAACGCGCCTGCTATCGCCCCGCAATCCAGGTAGGACACAACCATCGCACGGCAAGGTTCGCGCGTGCTACGACGGCAGATCGGCGCGACGTTTACGACCGCGATACGCCGGATTGATCAGTCGACGCGGATGCATGCCATCGACGTACCCCGTGAAGCCCGGGTCGATCACGCTATAGCCCAGCATTCCCTGAATCGTCGCGCTGTAGCGGGCCGCCAATTCCGGCGGCACGGCAAGCACCATGTTTTCGATCTGCCGCAGCCAGGGCATGCAGTACTGCGGCGTGATGGCCAGCCGACTGCCATTGGAACGGTTTGCGCCGCCGCGATGCACGAGGCTGCCTGCGAAGACCAGCACGGATCCGGCGGGCATGATGACCGGCACGACCTCATCAGCGCGCGGCTCGCGCCCTTCCGCCCAGCGATGACTGCCGGGCGCCACCTCGGTTGCACCGTTGTCGGCCGTGAAGTCGTCGATCGCCCAGATGGTCGACACGCCGTAGGCCGGCCGCGGCTTGGGCAGCATGCGGCTACCGGCCCCGTCGTCGATATGGAACGGCTGCGGTGTCTCGCCCGGATGGACGTTGATGGCAAGCGCGGCCGACAGCAGATAGTTGGGCGCCAGTAGCGCATCCAACAGCGGCAGGATGGCGACGTGTTCGATCAGCTCCGCGATCACCGGCGCCTTGGCGAGCAGCGCATAGACGCGCTCCGAATGTTCGCCCTCGAAGTCGTTGCGGCCCATCTTCTCGCGCTGCAGATAGGGCGCGAGCTCGGCTTTCACGCGCGCGCACTGCGCCGACGTCAGCGCCCCCTCGATCACGCAATAGCCGTCGCGCTCGATGGCATCGAGCCGCGCCGGCGTGGCGGAGGGTGTAGCGAGAGTGCTCATGACACCAGAGCGTACCGCCCCGCCGAGGGCTTTGGCAAAATCGCCGGGCGCGCGGCACAGCGCCAGCGCGCGGCAACGATCGAGGGAAACCACCGAGGGACTCAGCGGGAGGCGACATGGCACTACAGGATTTAACCGGCCAGGTGGCCTGGATCACCGGCGCGGGTACGGGCATCGGCGAGGGTGCAGCGCGCTCGCTCGTCGCGGCGGGCATGCGCGTGGTGCTGTCCGGCCGGCGGGTCGAGCCGCTGCAGGCGCTCGCGACCGAACTCGGCGAGGCGGCCAGCGTCGAACCGCTCGACGTCGCCGACAAGGATGCGGTCAGCGCCGTGGCCGCGCGCATCGTTGCCACCCACGGGCAACTCGACGTGCTGGTCGCAAGCGCGGGCATCAACGTCAAGGCGCGCAACTGGCACAACGTCTCGCTTGAGGACTGGGACCGCGTCATCCGCATCGATCTGGACGGCGCGTTCTACTGCTGCAAGGCGGTGCTGCCGCAGATGATCGAGCAGGGCGGCGGCCTGATCCTCAACGTCTCGTCCTGGGCGGGTCGCCACGTCAGCGTGGTAACGGGACCGGCGTACACGGCGGCCAAGCACGCGATGAACGCGATGACCGAGAGCATCAACATGGAGAACGGCATCCACGGCGTGCGCGCCTGCGCGATCTGTCCCGGTGAGGTCGCGACACCCATTCTGGATAACCGCCCGGTGCCGGTGTCTGCCGAGGACCGCGCGCAGATGGTGCAGCCCGAAGACTGCGGCGATCTCGTCCGCTTTCTCGCCGCCCTGCCGCCACACGTCTGCATCAATGAACTGACGATCAGCCCGACCTGGAATCGCGGCTATGTGGCGCAGGCCAAGGGATTACGCAACTCGGCGCCACTCGCCCCTTAAGCGGGCGCCGTAACGGCAAAGGCGCCCCTGGCGCCGAATCAGAATACGCGCCGCTGGCGTGCCTCCTGCTACGAACCCCGGCGCGAACGCAGTACGTCACGCAACGGGCGCACACGAGCGTCTACAATAGCCCCCCGCGCGCCATACCGGACGCGCGCGGCACGCAGCAGGAGCAGACATGACGTCATCCCGATCAGCCCATACCGGCCTCAGCCGTCTGGCGGCGGCAATCCTCAGCCTGGGCTGCGCCCTGTCGGCGCACGGCGCCGAACTCTGGTACAGCTATCTGGATGCCTCCTATCTGTCCGGCGACGACATCGACGCCGGCGCGGCCTTCGGCTCCTGGCAGTACCACCGCAACGCCCGCCTGTTCGGCAGCCTCAGCTATGACAAGGAAGGCGACGTCAAGGTCACCACCGCGTCCCTGGGCACCGGCTGGATCGCGCGGCCGAGCGACCGCGTGAACGTCACCGCCGACATCGGCTTTACCAACGTGCGCGTCGATGTCGGCGACTTCGATTCTTCGGAGCAGGGCGCCGTCGCCGCCGTCACCGGCCGCTTCTGGATCGCGCCCGACTTCGAGGTCGGCGTCAGCGCCGGCGTCAACCACCTCTTCGACGTCGACAGCACCGTGCTCAGCTACGGCGCGAACATGCGCTACTGGTTCGCGCCGCGCGCGGCCTTCCAGTTCGGCATCTCCAGCACCGACGAGACCGATGCGGTGCTGGCGGTGGGCCTGCGCTTCGGTTCACAGCAAAACTAGCGCCGCCGCCGTGGCAGACGCACCGGCACGCTGCGCGGAGGCCTGCCTCGCCAGCGGCGAGCCGATGCTGGGCAGCGCGATCAACGTCGACGTCTGGCTGATGCTGGAATACCGCCTGGCCTGGCATGCCAAGGCGACCGACCACAACTCTCTGCCCGCGTCCACACAGCATTGGCTGAGCGCCACCGTGGAGCGCTACACCGCGCTGGGCAAGAAGGCGCGCGTGCAGTTCATTCGTCGACCGGAGAGGGACCACGACCTGACGCTGTTCGTCGCGGACCGAGGGCGCCTGACGCGCCTCGACGCGACCAACTACGCCGAGTTCGACGCCCTCGATCTCACGCTGGATGCACTAGAGACCGTCGACGAGCCCCAGTACTTCGTCTGCACCAACGCCAAGCGCGACCTGTGCTGCTCGCGCCTCGGCCGCCCGGCCTACGCGCGGCTGCACGCCCTCGTCGGCGGCCGCGCTTGGCAGACCACGCACACGGGCGGCCACCGGTTCGCGCCCAACGTGCTGACGCTGCCGGACGCGCGCCTCTACGGGCGCGTGTTCGCGGACGACGTGGAGCGCCTCGTTGCGTCCATCGAGGCGGGCGAGATCGCGTGGGACTATCTGCGCGGCACGACAGCCTACCCGGCGGTGGCGCAGGTCGCCGAGCGCGCCGCGTCGCCGGGTGCGCGGCTGCTGACCTGCGAGGCCGATTGCGCCACCTTCGAGCTATCCGCGGACGGCGCCGACGCACAGCGGCAGACGCTGCGGGTGGGGCCGGGGGAAGCGGTCTACGAATCACCGCCGAGCTGCGGCAAACCCGTCGATCAGTATCGGCCGCTGCGCGTCCTTGAAGTCGAGACGACCTAGCAGGCCGTTCAAAAAACAGCGCGCAGAACCGCTTTTCAACAAGCGGCTAAGGAACCGGCTCGCTCAGCACCACGCGATACGCGTGTTCGCCCGCGGCCTCGACCACGCCATCGAAATCGCCCGGCTGGCGCGACGCCTGGCCGGCGCGGCTGAGATGCGCGGTCACGCGATAGTCGCGCGCGCTCGACAGCGGTCGCGACGGCAGCATGCTGTCCACGTCAGTCAGCTCGATATCAACCGGCAGCTCGCCCAGCGCAAGGCGGCGCACGGCGACAGGCATGATCACGCCCTCCTGACGCACCACGACAAAGACCACGCCCGCGCCGACGTCGGCGCCGGGCGGCAGCGCCGCGGACAGCGCAATGCGCACGGCGCTGGGGCCGGGTTGCTGGGGCTGGGCGGGCGGCGCGGCCGCGCCGCCCGCCACGAAACTGACGCGCTCGATCTGGGGGGGATGCGCG
>JBCCGT010000046.1:0-12120 GCA_039029135.1 Pseudomonadota bacterium
GGGGGGGGGGGGGGGGGGGGGGGGCCCGCGCCGGCCCCCCCCACCGCGCAGAAACAGACCACGCCCCCCGGGCGGGGGGAACAGCAAGGACACGACGGGTGGAGCGGGAGCGGGGGGGGGGGCGCGTCTGGGGGCCGGCCGGGCGGGGCTGCCCGCTCTGGGGGGGGTTGGGCGCGGGCCCCCCCCCCCCCCCCCCCCCCCCCGACTCTGACCCCATGTTTTCGTCGAACAGCTTGCTGTGAGCGATCGGTGCCACTGCTTGTGCTTGCAACGAATTCCGCGTAACACTGGCGCAGCGGACTACAGTGCTGACATTCACTCAACCTGGGGAGGAGATCCTGAAGACCAGAACAAACGTGCTGCTTGGGTGCCTTGCGCTATTTTTGTCGCCTGCGTTTGCGGAGCAGGGACAGATGGAGGAGGTCGTCGTAACCGGCTCCTACATCAAAGGCTCTCCGGAAGACGCGCCCTCTCCCATTCAAACTGTCGATCGGGATTTCATCGTCGGTTCCGGTGTCTCCGACGTCGCGGAGCTGATTCGCAACCTGGAGATCGCATCCGGATCAGATACGGCGCCGCAGAATGCGACGCGCTTCAACGGCAACTCGGGATCCGGGCTCGCGAACGTCAACCTGCGCGGCGTGGGGCCGACCTCCACGCTGGTTCTAATGGACGGCAAGCGTCTGCCCTTCGCCGGGCAGAAGCTGTCCGACGGCGATCGCTTCGTCGACATCAACAGCATTCCCGTGACCATGATCGAACGGGTCGAAGTGCTAAAAGACGGCGGCTCGGCGATCTATGGTTCTGATGCTATCGCCGGCGTCGTCAACTTCATCACCCGCTCCGATTTCGAAGGTTTCGAGATTTCCGCGAAGTATCAGGATGTCGATCGCGGCTCCCAGCCGGATGCGACCTTCGGCGCGGTCCTCGGCTGGGCCAGCGAAAGCAAGGCGACACACTTTGTTATCGGCGGCGAGTACTTCGATCGCGGCCACCTGGAATCGATAGACAGGACCGATCTGACGCGCGACGTGTTCGCGCGACAGGGCGCCACCATCGTCAATTCACTCTCCTTCAACGGCCCGGATGCGAGCTGCGAAACGGCGGGATTCTTCGTCAACAACGGCTTCGACTCCGCCCCCAACGCGTGTAACCGCAACGGCTTTGAGACCGGCCTGCTGATACCAGAGCAGGAACGCGCCAGCGTGATGGCGACCTTCTCCCACGCCTTCAGCGAAGCCGCCGAGGTGTATGGCCAGGCGTCCTGGTTCGACTCGCGCAGCGGCGAGAGTCGGCCGGTACACGCCGGCCCGATCGAGCCGAAGTACGCGCTGCCCGGCATCCTGAATGCGCTGACCGGTTTCGGCATCGGCTCGGATCCCGCGAACGATCCCTCGCTGGCCGTGAACGGCGGCAGCACCTTCCCGCCGTTCCTGCCGCTCGAGTTGGTTGACTACCAGGTGCGCGTCCCCGGGATTGACGCCGATCGAGATTTCGATTCCCACAACGATCAGACCACGACCCGCTTTCAGCTTGGCCTGCGCGGCGATATCACGCTGGGGGAGCGGCCCTTCAACTACGACCTGTCAGTCACGCGCGGCGACTCGGAGTTCTCGACTCATTTCCTTGGTCTGGATAGCGATCGTCTGGAACTCGCGCACTATGGTCTGGGTGGCCCGAACTGCGTCCCCGATGGCGATCTGGCCAATCCGTTTGCGCGCGGCTTACTCGCTGGCACTGACGGCGTGTTCGATTCCTCGGCGTCGACACCCGGCGCAGTTGGTGCGCTGGAGGGCACCTTCGAGGCCTTGATGGGCACCGTGCCCGGTCAGCCCTTCATCAACCCGGACAACGTCGTGCTGGCGATGACCAGTTCGAATCGCGGCGACAACAGTCAGGGCTGTTTCTTCTTCAACCCTTACCTCACCCGGGCCAGCGGTTTACCTGGCCTCAGTAACTCCGAAGAGCTGCTGCGCTGGATGGAAGTCGAGATGGACGATGCGCAGCGATCGGAGACCTTCCTCACCGCCGTTGACTTCGTGCTCGCTGGCGAGCTGTTCGACTTCGGCGCCGGGCCGGTGTCCGCGGCGATCGGTTTTCAATACCGGGAAGAAGGGCGCGAGACGGTCGTCAATCCCAAGACCATCGGCGCGGTGAACAGTTTTGGTCAACTGAGCGGGCAGGAATCCGTGGCGGGCCTGTCAGAGAATCGCAACTTCGACGAAGACCGGGACGTCGTTGCCGCCTTCCTTGAGTTCCAGCTCTCGCCCCACGAAGACGTCGACGTGCAGCTCGCGGCGCGCTACGAAGACTACGGCGGCGACATAGGCTCGACCTTTGACCCGAAGCTGGGCGTGCGCTGGCAGACCACGGATTCACTCGTGCTGCGCGGTTCGGTCAGCAGCTCCTTCCGCGGTCCGGCGCTCGCACAGATCGAGGAGGGCACCGGCTTCAGTCTGGAGTTCGGCGTGGCGGACGCACTGGGCGAGGGCGTGAACCCCGCCGGTCAAAACTGCGTGCGTACCGGCCGCTGTCCCATCCCGGATGCGGCATCGTCGCCCAACATCATCATCGTCAAGCAGGGTCAGCCGACGCCCGATCTGGCGCCGGAGGAGGCGATCACGTTTAACGTCGGCGCGATCTGGTCGCCGGTCGATGGTCCCTTGCAGGGCCTGACGCTCGGCATCGATTACTACAACATCAGCTTCGAAGACAAAATCATCGACGTGCCGACCCAGTCGCTGCTGACCGAGGAGATGGCGCTCTTTCAGGCGGCGCTGGCCGCCAACGACTTCGTGATCGCCGTCCCCGGACAGCCCGACTTCGGCGCGGCCTGCGATCCAACCGCCGCGGAGTTCGACCCCGGCCAGCCGCGCGGCGAAGTCTGCCAGGTGAATCCCGCGGCCTACGCCATCACGCCGGAAAATTCTCAGTTCGCCGGCGGTAGGATCACCCGCCGCGTCGATGTGTCTCGCGACCTGCAGATCATTTCCAGCGGCGCGCTCAACGCCGGCAAAGTAGAGACGGACGGTATCGATGCCCACCTCAACTACGTTTGGGACACCGATCTCGGCAACTTCGTCCTCGACGGCCGTCTGAGCTGGATTCGCGAGTTCAAGGTCAGCGACTTTCCCGGCGGCCAGCCGGACTTCGATGCGGCCGGTTTCACCAACAACGATCCGACCCGCCGCCTGACGCGATCCATGCCCGACCTGAAAGGCAATCTCGGACTGACCTGGCTGCGCAATCGGCACATGGCGCGGATGAACATGCGCTTCATCGGCAGCTACGAGGACAACGGCGCGCCGAACAACATCATCGATGACGGCGACCTCGACGCCTACTACGCCTTCGATCTCAGCTACAACTACAGCCTGCCCGTGGGCGAGACCGGTGAGGTACGGCTGACGCTGGGCGCGATCGATCTGTTCGACGCGGACCTGCCGCAGTTGAAGAACGGCGCCGGCACGGATCTGCAGGTGTTCGATCCGCGCGGCAGACGCTTGTACGGGGCGCTGAAGTACTCGTTCTGATGCGATGAGGGACGCTGTGCTCGCTGCCGCAGTAGAGTGATTTATCTGGCCGCGTCAGCCGCGCGGGATTTTCACTGAGGTTCGGGACTCAGGCGAAGCCATCGCAGCGGCTGATCGGCGGCGGTCGTGGTCGATCGCACCAGATCGCCGACGCGCCAGTTCAGGTCGTTGCGCATGCCGTCGACCAATTCGTGCAGCAGGCTGCTTTCGATCTCAAGCGCCGCTGGCAGCGCCATCGGCGCGCTACGCTGATAGACCCACAGCGTGTTGCCCTCGATGTGGGCACCGAAGGGTTCCAGCGGAATGGCGCTGGTACCGCGCAGCTCGAAGTGGCTGTCGACGTAGTTCATCAGGCGCGCGGCGGCCTCGAGATCGATCAGGCCATCCGGCGCGCCGAGACTCGCGAGCAGCGTGAGCGCGTCGTCTAAATGAAGCTGGTGCGTGACGTCCAGTGTGCCCGCGCTCGCGCGCCACTCGATGTCGGTGGTGCTGAGCTTGAGCCGATGCGCGTGGACGCCGGCGGGCTGCAACGCGAGCCAGGCGATCAGGACGCAGCGGATGCAGTCGCGGATCATGCGATCGGTCTTATGCCCTGGTGCGCCTCGCGGTTATTGCGCCTGCAGCGGCACCTTGGCCTGATCCTCATCGTCCGACTTGAGCTCCGCCATCATGCCCTTCATCAGGTTGCGCGTGTCGTCCGGCCACTTGTACAGATCGAGGCGCGAACGCTGAATTTGGCGCGGGTAGCGGTTGTCGCTGATGTCGACGTCGGCCGTCTGCCGGTCTGGATCGAGCTCGATCGCGGTAATCGCCTTGTCGCGAATCAGCAGCTTGGTGACCGCGTCGTTGTTGCGGCGCCAGATCTCGGCGGGGATGTCGAGCCGCTCCACGCTGCCGTCGGCGTAACTGATCGCGAGAGGCAGCGGCGTCAGCAATCCGCCCTCGTTTTCGAAATCGACGAAATAGACGTACTCCTTGCCGGCCTGGGCGCGCCGCAGCGCCTTGAGCTCGCTCGGCTCGAGGTCATCGAGAAATGCCCGATAGGCGTTTCGCTCCTCGTTGCTCGGCGTGTACACGTCGTTGTCGTTGTAGAAATCGCCTAAGCCATCGACGCGCTCCAGGCGCGGCACGATGCCCGCGTCGCGATTGCGTCGCTGCTCGATCGGTTCGGGCGTGTAGGCCTTGTCTAGTGCCCGCTGCGCCGGCAAGTCCACGGTCGGATCACCGCTGTTGATTCGATATTCGCGGATCGCCTTCAGAGCGACGTCCACGTGGTCGGTGCTGTAAAACCAGCCGCGCCAGAACCAGTCGAGATCCCGGCCCGACGCGTCCTCCATGGTGCGAAAGAAATCCGCCGGCGTTGGTCGCTTGAAGCGCCAGCGCCGCGAGTATTCCCGGAACGCGAAGTCAAACAGCTCTCGGCCCAGGACGGTCTCGCGCAATACCACCAGCGCCGCGGCGGGCTTGGTGTAGGCGTTGGGGCCAAACTGCAGCACCGAGTCCGACTGGGTCATGATCGGCACCTGATTCGCGCTGGTCATGTAGCTCGAGATCTGCGCGAGTATCGACAGGTCGCCCTCGTAGGCGAAATAGTTTTCCTCCCACTCCAGCGACGCGAGGTATTCGAGGAAACTGTTGATGCCCTCGTCCATCCACGTCCACTGGCGCTCGTCGGAGTTGACCACCATCGGAAAATAGATGTGGCCGATCTCGTGGATGATCACGCCGATCAGTCGCTGCTTGATGCTGCGCGAGTAGCTGTAGTCCTGGGCCGCGAGCGCAGGGTCTACGCCCTTGCGATCCGCGCGGTTCTCTCCTTTGTCTTTCTTCTCTTTGTCCTCGTCTTCTTCATACGGCGTCGGTCGATAGCCGTTGAAGGTGATCATCGGGTACTCCATGCCGCCGCGTTTCCAGGTGTTGACGCTCTGCGCGGTCGGGTAGGGATAGGGAAACGAAAAGCGCGAGTACACGTCCATGGTATGGACGACCGACTGGGTGGAGTACTGAGACCAGATGGGTTCGGCCTCGTTGGGGTAAAAGGACATCGCCAGCACCTCGTCGTACTCGCCGCCCTGCTGCCTGTGGACCATGCCGTCCCAGATGAACTTGCGGGAACTGGCCCAGGCGAAGTCGCGCACGTTTTCTGCGCGGAACCGCCAGGTCTGGGTCGCGTTCGTCTTCTTCTTTTCGTTTTCAAGCGCCTCTTCGCGCGTGACGATGAAGACCGGCTTGTCGGCCCGACGCGCGTTCGCGAGCCTGCGCTGCTGCGCGGCCGTCAGAACCTCGCGCTCGTTCAGCAGTTCGCCGCTGGCGGAGACGATGTGATCGCGCGGCACGGTCAGCGAAACGTCGTAGTTACCGAACTCGAGCGTGAACTCCCCCCGGCCCAGGAACTGATGGTGCTGCCAGGCGACGTAGTCGGTGTAGGCCGCCATGCGCGGGAACCACTGGGCGAGGAAGTAGATGTAGGTGTCGTTGTCGGGGAAGTGTTCGTAGCCGCCTCGCGAGCCCACGGCGTCTTCGTCGAGAATCGCGAAGTTCCAGTCGATCTCCAGCACCTGCTGCGCGCCGGGCTTCAGGGGGCGCGGCAGATCCACCCGCAGCATGGTGTCGACGACCGCATGGTCGAGCGCCCGGCCGCTGCCGTCGGTCAGGCGCGTCAGGTTGAAGCCGTAGTCGCTGTCCTGTTTAGCGTAGTAGCGTCGCAGTTCGCCGAAGCTCAGCTCATCGCTGACCCCGTCGTCGGCCTTGCTGCCGGTACGGCTGCGCTCCTCCAGCGAGTCGCGCCGGAAGCGATTCTGATCGAGCTGCAGCCACAGATACGGCAGCGTGTCCGGCGAACGATTGGTGTAGGTGATGCGCAGGTTCGCGCTGACCCGCCGCTGCGCCTCGTCCAGCGTCGCGTCGATGCGGTAGTCGGCGCGCTGTTGCCAGTACTGGTGACCCGGCGCGCCGGAGGCGGTGCGATAGACGTTGGGCGTCGGCAGGGTCTGGCCGAGCTGTTCGAAGCGGCTGATGTCCGGCGCGGGCTTAGGCTCGGCGGCCTGCGCGCCGGCCGTGAGCGCGAGCGATACGGCGGCGGGTAGTAGAACGCTGGCCAGAGTGCGGGAAAGGCTGGCATTGGACCTCTGCGGGGAGTTCTGCGGGGAAGAAATAGGCGTGAGCATAGATACGGGCGACCGGGCTGGAGATGCCCGGGACCATACCGAAGCGCGTCGTCAGGTGCGAACCTGGATGTCGACGCTGACCGGAACGTGGTCGGATGCACGCTCCGCTCGCGTGTCGCGCCAGACCCGGATGCTCTGAGCTTGATAGCGCTCGCGGGCCGCGCGGTTCAGCAGGAAGCGGTCGATCCGCGCCCGCCGTCGCGGCCAGTAGGTGCTGACGCGGGGCTCTTTCGGCACCAGCTCGCGCAGCAGTGGATCGAACAATCTCTGGGCATCATCCAGGTCGTCCAGCGGGGCGAAGGCCACGCTGGTGGGATTGTCGTTGAAGTCGCCCGCGATCAGCAGCGGCACCGATGGCTCCCTGCGCTGATGCTCGGCGACCAGTTCCGCCAGCACGCGAACTTCTGCCGTGCGAATGGTCAGCGACGACAGACTCTGCCAGGCCCGGGTGCCCGATGATTTCAGGTGCACGTTGGCGAAGACGAACGCCTGGCCGTCGACTTCGAAGCGGGCAAAGGGAAGGTCTCGAGACAGGCGTAGCGGCTGCGGATCGACCGCTCCGCCGCGCGGATAGTCGGTCAGCGCACCACCGTCCGCGTCCAGCAGTGGGCACTCCCGATGCTGGGTGAGCAGCAGCGGCCAGCGGCTCAGGTAGCCGAGATGAATGCCGCGATCGCTGTTGGTCTCGGCGAGCACAACGTGCGGAAAGGGGTCTGCCAGCAGGCCGTTAACATCGTTCAGGGCTTCCCGTGACCCCACCTCCTGCAGTGCCACGACGTCCGGGTCCACCCGCTGCAGCGTTCCGGCCAGCGCCTTCAGCTCGCGCTGTGGTTTGGGCGGATTGGCGGCGGAGCCGAACGGTTCGTCCCAGGCGAACAGGTTCATGCAGTTGTAGGTCGCCAGCCGCAGCCGGCTGGTGGGCTCGACGCTCAGTGGGACCTCGGGACGCGCGCCATGACGGCGTCGCCGCGGACGCCGTGGGGGCCGATCTGCTGCTCGAGGACGTCGATGGTCTCAGGACCCATGCGCACGATGGTCATCGCCCGCGTGCCGTACTCGCCTGTGGCGATGAAGCGCGCCGCGTGCAGGCGTCGATCCTCCAGCGGCGCCTGCGCCAGGTGCGGGCGCGAAGGGATGCGCTCGTCCGGCGGCGGCACGTCGTCGCCTAGGATGTCGAGCAGGGCGCGGTTGCTGGCCGTCGCGGGATCGGCGGCGGCGAGCGCCTGCGCGCCTTCGTCGGCCTTCGGCCAGCCGGCGCGCAGTTCGGCGTTTGACAGCCCGTAGTGACCGGGTTCGAGCCGCTCTGTCGGATAGCCTTTGTTGTTCGTGTAGACCATCTCCTGGCCGTCGAAGACCAGCAGATTGAAGCCGGCGTAGTCGTCCCCGCGAAGGCCGTCGGCGTAGGCGCGGGCGCTAGCGTCGCCGCGCAGAAATCCGGCGACCAGCTCGCCGCGCGACTGCGGATAGTTGCGCGGCGGATCGCCCGCTGAAAAGTTGGTGACGGCCGCGAACCGACCGCTAGTGCTGACGCCCAGCCAGGTGCCCCCCGCTTCTCGATCCCGACCGGCAAAGATGGTGGGCTCGTCCGTCCAGGCGTGCGCGCCGTCGGCGGGACGGGCGTAAAACTCGTCGCGATTGGCGGCGACGACAAGTGGAATCGGTCGATCAGGCTGCAGGCTGAACAGAATCAGGCACACGGCGTACGGGCGTTTGGTTCGGGCGACGCAGTGTAGCAGCGCGGCGGTCGCGAATCGTGCCGACTCCTGACAATCTATGTGGGTAGCCTCGCGGCGCATTCCAGTCGTCGCGGCCATGCGGCGGGGAACGAATCATGAATTGGGCGCGAGCTAAATACTGGCTGCGGCAGTTCGTCTATCAGGCGGGCTGCCTCGCGGAGCGGCTCGCCACCGGCAGCGTCATCAATCTGACCGCGGCGAACTTTCTGGCCGACCCCTATCCGCATTTCGCGCGTCTGCGACAGAAGGGCCCCATTGCCCGCTCGCTGTCTGTCGGCGGCTACTGGGCAACCGATTTCGCGACGGTCCAGACGGTTCTATTGGATAAACGTTTCGGCGCGGACGTGCGGCCGTATCCGAAGCACGCCGCCCAGGCGCGCGGACTGCTTACCGATCCGCTCGATCTGCAGGCGTTCGACAACCCCAGCATGCTGACGCTGGACCCGCCGGAGCACGGCCGCGTGCGGCGCCTGACCACCCGCGCCTTCACGCGGCGCTTCATCGACTCGCTCGCGCCGCGCATCGAACTGATCGTCGACACCTGCCTCGACGGCGTGGGCAATCAGCCGAGCTTCGATGTGGTCGACGTGCTGGCAAAGCCGCTGCCGGCCATCGTCATTGCCGAGATGATGGGGTTACCCAAGGCGGATCATGAACAGTTTCAGGTCTGGTCGGAGGCGCTCATCGATGCCACGGCGAATCCCAACCTGCCGGAGGCAGAGTATGGGAGCTGGGCGAACCGAGCCCTGCTGCGCTACTTCGAGCGCATCATCGCTTCGCGTCGCGACCAACCGCCGCAGGATGATCTGATTGGGCTGCTGATGGCGGCGGAGGAGGCCGGCGACAAGCTTAACGCCGTCGAGCTGTACAACAACTGCCTGCTGCTCTTGGTCGCGGGTCACGAAACCACAACGAGGCTGATCGGCAACGCGGTGCATCTGCTGCTGACGCATCCCGAAGCGCTCGCGAGTCTGCGCGACGAGCCCGCCCTGATGAGTGGCCTGGTTGAGGAGACCCTGCGCTTCGATCCCCCGGTGCAGGCGACGCAGCGCTTCGTCCGCGAAGATCTCACGCTTGCGGATCAGAATCTGCGCCGTGGTGATATCGTGCTCGTGAGCATCGCGGGCGCGAATCGCGATCCTGATGTGATGGCGGAGCCGGATCGATTCGACATCACCCGCGAGTCGATCAAACAGGTGTCCTTCGGCCATGGCATACATCTGTGCATCGGCGCGCACCTCGCCCGCCTCGAAGCGTCCATCGCGATCACGAGACTGCTGGAGCGCTATCCGTCTATCGCGCTTGACGCTGAACCGCCGCGACGCAGCATGAATCCATTCTTTCGCGGCTTCGAGGCGCTGCATCTTGCGGTGAGCTCACCGCACTCGTCGGCACCCTAGCTGATCGCGCGAGACGTCTTGGTTCGCCACGGCGCGACGCGTTCACCCTGCTTCACTGCCGGTTCACGGGGTGCACGACAGGCTGCAAGGACACGCCCTGATCTTTCGCGAGTCGTTACGCACATGCGCATACTGAAGATTGCACTCGCCGTGCTCGCAACCGCCGTGGCTGGCTTCGTCGGCTACTGGTGGTTCTTGACCGCGAATCTCGAACAGCCGACCTTCACGGTTATCGCCGAGGCCGACGACTATGAGCTGCGGCGCTACGATCCCTTTACGGTTGCCGAGACGCGCGTCGACGGCGCGTTTCGAAATTCGGGCAACGTCGCGTTTCGGCGCCTCGCCGGCTACATATTCGGCCGTAACACGGGCAGCGAGGAGATGGCGATGACCGCGCCCGTGATAACGCAGGGCGCGCCGGTCGGGACGACCATGGAAATGACGGCGCCGGTGATCAGCGGCCCTGCCGAAGGCGGCGAAGGTTGGACCTATCAGTTCGTGATGGAGCGAAAGTTCACGCTGGACACGCTGCCGCGCCCGCTCGATCCGGCGGTGCAACTGCGCGAAGTGCCCGGGCGGCTGATGGCGGCGCGACGCTTCAGCGGCCGCTGGCTGGAAGGACACATGCGCGAGCAGGAAGCGCGGCTGCTCGATGCGCTGCGGCGCGACGGCGTTGCGGTGCTGGGCGACGTGTCGCTTGCGCGCTACAACGACCCGTTCACCCCCTTCTTCTTGCGTCGCAACGAGGTTCTGGTCGAGGTGGCCGCGCCTAATCGCGTCGCGAGCACTCGTTCCCCGGCGCCTTAACGCCGGCCCCACTCTACGTCGCGCTCGCAACGACCAGCAGCGGTCCCTTCGAGACCACCACGCCGCCCGGCTGCTCGCGGGTGATGGCGAACGCCGCCGGAATGGCCACGGCCAGCTTTGCATCGATGGCCACGACGGTCTGTCCCGCTGCGTCGCTGACGTCGAAGACGCCGCCGTCCACCGGATTGGCATCGCGATTCGGATCGACGATCCAGAGCTGATACTGGCTCTTCGCGGGGTCGTTAACGGGCAGGCCGGATAGCAGCAGATAGCCCTCCTGGCGCCGATCGCTCCAGACGACATCGCCGCGGACGTTTTCGTAGCCTTCCAATTCGGGTACGGCCCATGCCAGTTGCACGGCATCGGCTGCATCGCGCAGCAGAGCGGCGCGTAGCGCCGCAGGATCCGGCGCTGGCGCGACCTGTTCCATTTCAGTTCGAACGCTGAACAACAGCGCGATGGCGAGCAGCGCCGCGGCCGCCCAGCCGAACCGATAGAGCAGGGCCGAGCCTGTTTGCTGCTGCGGCCCCGCGGCGGCGGTCTTCGCTGCGCGCGTGATTGGCGTGACCGTAGCGCTGTCGAAAAACGCGCTCGCATCGGCGGCGAGCCTGTCGCGCAGTTCTGTCGGTGCCGGTTCTATGGGGGTCTCCCGGAGTCCGAACGTCTGCCAGGCGGCTGCGATTGCGAGGTCCACCTCGGCCTCGGTCGCACCGCCTGCGAGCGCGAGCAGCTCCGCAAGCTCGGCGCGCTCCTGTGTTGACAGGTCTCGATGCGTGCGCTGCACGAGCAGTTCATACAGGCGGTCGTCAGTCGTGCTCATGATCGGCCTCCTTCTTCGAGGTGGCTGGGAGAGGCGATGCCGAGCTGTTTGCGAACCGCAGCGAGGCCGCGTCGCAGATGGCTCTTCACCGTTCCCAGCGGCATCGCGGTTGTCTCCGCGATGGCGGCGTGCGACATGCCGAGCCAGGTGGACATGCGCAGCACCTGCTGCTGGTCTGTGTTCAGTGCATCGATCGCGCGCATCACGCGTCGGCTCTCGGCGTCAGCCTCGACGGTCAGGTGGTCATCGCGGTGCAGTACGGCGGCGTGGTCGTCGAGCGAGTCTCGCGGCGGTTCGCGTCCGGCGTGACGCGCGCGGTCGATCAGGCGGCGCCGCGCGAGGAGAGAAACAAACGTTGCCTCCGCGGATTTCGTCGCGTCGAAGCGGCCGGCTGATGTCCAGATGTCGATGAAGATCTCCTGCACGGCCTCTTCCGCGTCTGCTTCGTTGCGCAGAAAGCGTCGCGCCAGCGACCAGATCAGACCGCTGTACTGGTCGATGCACTCGTCCACGGCGCGTCGATCGCCCTCGGCAATCCGCTGTAGCAGTGGTTGGGCAGGCGTCATGGCCGCCATAGTAGGTTTCCGGTCTGCGTTTTCATACGGCTCCATCCATGCCGACGCGGCGGCGCGCGATTGCGCGAGATCGGAAGAGCAC
>JBCCGT010000047.1:0-11514 GCA_039029135.1 Pseudomonadota bacterium
CCGGGTGCGCCCCCCCCGCCCACGTGGCATCCCCGCGCCCGTCCCAAACAACCCCGCCGGCGCTGCCCCCCCCCCCCCCCCGGGGGCCGCCGGGGCCGCCGGGGGAGCCGGGGGAGTGGCGCGAATGGCACGAGTGGTGCCACTCGCGCGCGTCATGTAGACAGTGCGCCGAAAACCAGGCACGCCGCGGGGCAGGCGGACCCAGCGCCGGGCGGGAAAGCGCGGGGCCGCCACGCAGCCCCGCCGTGGTATCGGCTAGAGCCCCAGCGTCGCGCCGAGCGCGTTAGCCGGCATGTAACCCGGCAGCAGCTTGCCCGCTTCCGTGACGATGGCGGGCGTGCCCGTGACGCCCACGAGGCCGCCGAGTTCGTACTGATCTGCCACGGGATTCACGCACTTGCTGGTCTTGATCTGACGGCCGGCCTTGGCGTCGGTGAGCGCCTTCGAGCGATCGCTCGCACACCAGGCCGACACGATGGTGTTGTAAGACTCCGAGCCCACGCCCGCGCGGGGAAACGCCAGGTAGCGCACCTCGACGCCCATGCGATTCAGTTCCGGCACCTCCTGGTGCAGCTTGCGGCAGTAACCGCAGTCGATATCCGTGAAGACGTTGATGACCGCCTTGGTCGCACCGGTGGGCTTGAACACCCAGGTGTCCTCGACCGACACGCCGGCGAGCAGGTCCTTGCGATACGCCTCGCGCTTCACCTCGGCGAGGTTCGTGAGATCCGCACCAATCGCGTATAGATCGCCCGCGAACAGGTACTTGCCGTCTGCCGTACCGTAGACCGACTGACCGCCTTCAAGCTCGATGGTGAGCACGCCGGCCACCGGCGATTCGCTCACGCCGGTGATGGGAATATCGGGGCGCGCGCGCTTCAGTTTCGCCACCAGCGTCGCACCCAGCTCGGCCTCGCCGGCCTTCTCGTCGGCGGACACGCTAAGGGTGGGGGCAGCGATCAGCAGCATGCCGGCGGTCGCGACAATCACGCTCGCCATCGTCGCTCGCAGCTTGCGGCTCATCGTATTGCGGGCGGCGCCTGGGTCGGCAGTCATGGCGGTCTCCTGTAGACAATCCACTAAGTCTAACCCGTTCAGACCCCAATTCTTGTGTGGTGTTCCAGCCTCTGAGCCCGCCGAACGTGCGTACTGCGCGCCGTCAGCCGCGCGGGTGGTGGGTCGCGTGCAGTTGCTTCAGCCGCTCTTTGGCGACGTGGGTGTAGATCTGGGTCGTCGACAGATCGGCGTGTCCCAGCATCATCTGCACGGCGCGCAGATCCGCCCCGTGATTCAGCAGGTGGGTCGCGAACGCGTGGCGCAGCGTGTGGGGCGACGGCAGGTCACGCAGGCCAGCGAGCTTGGCCCAGCGACGAATCGCGTGCCAGAACGTCTGCCGCGTCATGGGACGGGCCAATCGGCTTGGGAACAGCACGCCCGCACGGCGCTCGGGATCGAGCGCATCGAGCGCCTCCCGCTCGTAGCGCAGCAGCCAGTCGAGCGCGACCACGCCGATCGGCACGAGCCGCTCTTTGTCGCCCTTGCCGACAACGCGCACCGCGCCCTGACGCCGGTTCACGGACTCGACGCGCAGACCGATCAGCTCGCTGACTCGCAGGCCGGTGGCGTATAGCAGCTCCAGCATCGCCCGGTCGCGCAGACCCAGCGGTGTTTCGACGTCTGGACTCGCCAGCAGCCGCTCGACGTCACGCTCGGACAGGCTGCGCGGCAGGCGCCGCGGCAGGCGCGGATGCGCAACGCCGGCAGTCGGGTCGGCGTCGATCCTGCCGCGCCGCAGGGCGTGCCGGTAGTAGCCGCGCAGACAGGACAAGAGCCGGCCCACCGAGCGGGGCGCGAGACCGGCCGCAAGACTGGAGGCGAAGAACTGCTGCAGATCGTTCTCGCGCGCTGCGAGCAGTTGCCGGGGCGCGAGATAGTCCGCGAACTGGGTAAGGTCGCGTCGATAGGCGGCCAGGGTATTGGCGGCCAGCCCCTTCTCGAGCCAGACCTCCTCCAGGTATTCCTCGATCAGCGGATCGGTGGCGACCGCCACGCGACGGCGCCGGGCTGGCACCGCGTCGGTATCAGTCATCAGCGCCGCCGAGACCTGAGGCCAGCTTGGGTCGAGACTCAAGCGTCGAGGAGCGTGCCAAAAGCGTCACATTTGCCGCCGATAGGTGCCGCAAAGTGACCAAGGCCGTCAGCTTGCGACCCGCGCCAAATCGACGAAAAAATCTAAAGCGATTTTCGATAAGACCGGTAAGCCTATGAATATTAACGAAATAAAATCGGCGCATGCGTTATTGGCACGGGGCGTGCATTAGAGCATTCGGGTTTAACGGAAGTATCAGCTGTCCCCGCTGTTCGTAAAACCTTGCTGCGATTCGTCTCTCTCCACGAATCGCGGTACTCCAGCTTGCCGGGTGAGTTCTCCCCCTCCCCCTTGGTCCCCGACCACTCGGCAGGCTGGTTCTCTCTCCCTCTCTACGGTCTCCTCACTGATTCTCTCTCGCACCGGCCAGCAGTGTGAACGTCCGTTTCCGGCCGCCACACTGTAGCAAAGCGGCGCGCGCGAGAGAGTGGTCCCTGCGGTTCCCCGCGGGAGCATTGAGCATTGGAGCAATAGATCGAGAAGAGACGGCAGGGAAGGCGGCAAAGTGCCGCGACCCCAGACCGCCGCAGGCCGTCTGAGACTCAATCGGTGATGGGAAGTCGGCTGCGCGCGGGCGGGTGCCCGCGGTGCCCGCGTTCCCCGCGCTCCCCGCGCTCCCCGCGCTCCTAGACCTTTTCCTTGATACGCGCGGCGCGTCCCGAGCGTTCCCGCAGGTAGTACAGCTTGGCCTGACGCACATCGCCGCGGCGCTTGACCTCAACGCCCGCGATCAGCGGACTGTGGGTCTGAAAGGTGCGCTCGACGCCGACGCCGTGGGAGATCTTGCGCACCGTGAAGGCCGAGTTCAGGCCCCGGTTGCGCTTGCCAATCACCACGCCTTCGAACGCCTGCAGGCGCTCGCGGTTGCCCTCGCGAACCCGGACCTGGACGGTGACCGTATCACCGGGGCCGAACTCGGGGATCTCTGCGCGCAGCTGCTCCGCCTCGAGTGCCTGAATAATCTTGTTTTTGCCGGACATCGGGCGGGCCCCAGTAAAATCGAGCGGCTCATTGTACATGGCTTGGGGAGCCGTGCGTAGGCCAATTCGCGCTCTTTTGTCGGATCGGCGCTCGCGATCAATCGTCCTCCGATTCGACGCCCGCTGCGAAAATTTCGCGCAGCAGGTCGCGATCGCGGGCGTCGAGTTGCAGCCGCCGCAGCAGTTCAGGGCGGCGCGACAGCGTCCGCCGCAGCGCCGCCTTGCGCCGGTGACGCTCGATTCGAGCATGGTCGCCAGATAAGAGCGCCCCAGGCACGGTCGCAAACCCGGGTAGCACCTCGGGACGAGTCCACTGCGGCCCCTCGAGCAATCCATCGACAAAGCTGTCGGCCGGCGCTGAGGCGTCATTGCCCAGGGTCCCCGGCAACCAGCGGCTGGCGGCGTCGAGCAGCGCGAAGGCCGCGGGCTCGCCGCCCGTAAGGACGAAGTCGCCGATGGAAAACTCCTCGTCAACGACGTCGAGCACCCGTTCATCAACCCCCTCATAACGAGGACAGACTACGACCAACGAACCAGCGGCGACCCACTGGCGCACACGCGCCTGGTCGAGCGGCCGTCCCTGGGCGCTGGTGAGCAACACCCGCGGCGGCCGCGGCGCCGCAGCGACCGCCGCCTCGATGGCGCGCAACAGCGGCTGCGCCTGTAGCACCATGCCCGGCCCACCGCCGTAGGGTTTGTCGTCCACCTTACCGCCGGCGCGTTCGCTGAACGCGCGCGGATTGAACATCTGCCAGGCGAGCGCGCCGGAATCGAACGCGCGGCGGCTGACGCCGTATTCCGCCAGCGGTGCCAGCAGCTCGGGAATGAGCGACACCAGCCCAACCCACAGGGCAGGCTCCGCTGCATTACCGACGGCGCTCGTGCGGTCAGTCATCCCAGGCCCGCTGCCAGTCGACCCGCACTAGCAGTCGCGCACGCGCGGCCTCCTCCGCGGCGTCGGGCTCGACGCTGTCCACGTAGTCCTCGACGAAAGGGATCAGGCGCTCACCGTCTTGGTCGCGCACCACGAGCACGGTGTGCGATCCGGTCTCCATCATGGCGGCAACCGTACCCAGCACCTCGCCCGCGCGATTCACCACGCGCGCGCCGTTGAGATCGCGCCAGTAGTGCGCGTCGGGTTCGGGTTCGGGCAGGCTGTTCCGTTCGACCGCGATCTCG
Source organism: Pseudomonadota bacterium (assembly GCA_039029135.1). Taxonomy (GTDB): domain Bacteria; phylum Pseudomonadota; class Gammaproteobacteria; order Pseudomonadales; family Azotimanducaceae; genus JALZVT01. The sequence goes on from JBCCGT010000047.1 coordinate 4,309, forward strand.
GCGCCGCGCAGCGTCGCGACGTCCTCGCGCTGGTCGTAGCCGGGCACGCGGGCGAGGAAGCGATCATTATAGGGCCGCAGCCCATCGAGGCGTAGCGGCCGCCACGCCTCGACCGCGCGGCGCCCCGTTGCGGGCAGCCGCAGATAGCGCGGCTCGTAGTCGAGGAGATTGTCGACCGGGTCGGTAAAGGAGGCGATCAGCACGTCACCGCGCACGCCGTGGGGCGCGCCAATGCGGGCAACGATAACGGGGTCTTCGAGAGCGACGTCCGCGGCTGCGGAGCGATTGTTGGGCGTGTCGTCGCGCGGCATCGGTGGCGACGGGCCAGCGGGCCGCTGGAGCAGCGCGCTATTCGGCGGCCGCAGCAGGCTCGGCAGCGGCCGACTTGCGCGCCTGGCTGATGAGACGCTTAACGCGGTCCGAGGGTTGAGCGCCAACGGACAACCAGTGGTCGACGCGCGCGAGGTCGATGCGCAGCGTCTCCGCCTGCCCCTTGGCGACCGGGTTGAAGAAGCCTACGCGCTCGATGAAGCGCCCATCGCGGCGAGCGGCTTGGTCGGCCACCGTCACGTGGTAGAAGGGGTTTTTCTTGGCGCCGTGGCGAGCCAGTCGAATCGTTACCATTGTCTCTTCCCGTTGGTGCTGCCGGGTGATGCTGCGGAGTAATGCGCCGGCGGGGTTAAGTCAACGACCCCAAATTCAGCGAGCGCGACATTCTAGGGTAACGGTCGGCGAATGCAACCGGCAATCCGGGGGCCGCGGCGGCAACCTGGCGCGGCCCGACGGCGGCCTAGATTCGGGCTAGCGGGGGCTAGAGGCGGGCTACCGACACAGCGCCAACGGCTTGCCGGGCACAGACGACCCGTGCGATCAGCGCTTCTTGCGCTTGCCGCCGCTCTTGCCCCCGCTCTTACCGCCCGGCATCCGCATACCACCGCCCAGACCGGGCATGCCACCCGGCATTCCAGCGGGCATGCCGCCCTGTCCGCCGACGCCCAGCATGCCGCCCATGCCGCGCATCATGTTGGCCATACCGCCCTTCTTTTTCATCCGCCCCATCATCTTCTGCATCTGCTTGTGCTGCTTCAGCAGGCGGTTGATGTCGGGCACCTGCGTGCCGCTGCCGGCGGCGATTCGCCGCTTGCGCGAGCCGTTCAGCAGATCCGGGTAGCGGCGCTCCTGAATGGTCATCGAGTTAATGATGGCCTCCATCTGCACGAACTGCCGATCGTCGAGCTGGTCGCGTGCCTGGGCCGGCAGGTTGGCCACGCCGGGCAGCTTGTCGAGCATGCCGGTCAGGCCACCCATGTTCTTCATCTGCTGGAGCTGAACCTGAAAGTCCTCGAGATCGAACTTCTTGCCCTTGACGATCTTGCGCGCGAGCTTCTGGGCCTGCTTCTTATCGACCTTGCGCTCGGCCTCTTCGATCAGCGACAGCACGTCGCCCATGCCGAGGATGCGCGAGGCGATCCGATCCGGGTGAAACGGCTCCAGGCCATCGACCTTCTCGCCGACGCCGATGAACTTGATGGGCTTCTCGGTGATCGCGCGCACGGAGAGCGCGGCGCCGCCGCGCGCGTCGCCGTCCGCTTTGGCCAACACCACGCCGGTGAGCGTCAGCGCATCGCTAAACGCCTTCGCCGTGTTGGCGGCGTCCTGGCCCGTCATAGCATCGACGACGAACAGGGTCTCCGCCGGGTTGAGCGCCGCCTGCAGCGCGCGAATCTCGGCCATCATGTCCTCGTCGATGGCCAGCCGTCCGGCGGTGTCGACGATCAGCACGTCGTCGAACTGTTTGCCCGCATCCTCCACGGCGCGCTGGGCAATGGCGAGCGGCGCCTCCTGGGTGGTACTGGCGATGAAACGCGCACCGACCTCCCCCGCCAGCGTCTGCAGCTGCGCGATCGCCGCCGGTCGGTAGACGTCGGCGCTCACCACCGCGACCTTCTTCTTTTCGCGTTCGCCGAGCAGCTTGGCGAGTTTCGCTACCGTCGTCGTCTTGCCCGCGCCCTGCAGCCCGGCCATCAGGATGATGACGGGGGGACGCGCGTTGAGGTTCAGCGGCTCGAAGGTGCCCATCAGAGACACCAGCTCACCGTGCACGATCTTGACGAACTGCTCGCCCGGGTTCAGGGCACTGCTGACCTGGGTGCCGAGCGCCGCGGCACGCACCCGCTCGACGAAGTCCTTGACCACGGGCAGGGCCACGTCGGCCTCGAGCAGCGCCATGCGTACATCGCGCATCGCCCCCGAGATGTTCTCGTCGGTGAGCTTGGCGCGACCGGCGATCCCCTTCAGGGTCTGCGACAGGCGATCGGTGAGATTCTCAAACATGGTGACAACGGGCGGCGGTGTGACCCTCGATTATAGCGCGCTTGCGCCTCCGCCTTCCGCCGTGCTCGGTCGGCGGCTGTCCGCGGGTGTCCGCGGGTGTCCGCGAGTGAGAACAACAACGGGCACAGGCCGCGATCCATCGCCGCCCTTTCGAGCGACCATGCGTTATGCCACACTCACTAACGAATCCTACAAAGCACGCCCCGGCGTCCGATGAACCCCCTCATACCCGGCATCTTTGCCGCGCTGCTGTATCTGCTTGGGAGCCATCTGCAGTACCGCGATTTCCGTAATCGGCGCGCGACTCAGCGCGGTCGACTGCTGCTGTTCGGTATTCCGGCGGTACTGCTGCACGGCGCCACCGCTTACTTGCTGGCTTTCTCGACCGACGGACTGAACGTCGGCCTGACCAGCAGCGTGGCCGCCATCAGCTTCGTGCTGTCCGCTCTGGTCCTGACCGCCAGTTTCAATCAGCCGCTTAACAACCTGTTTATTCTGGTGTTTCCCATGGGCGCGATCGGCGTAATGTTGGGTACGCTGCTGCCCCCGACCGAACCGATCGGCGCGGAGCCCGAGGGCCCGCTGCTGTGGCATATCCTGCTGTCCGTGGCGGCCTACGCCGTGTTATTGCTCGCCGCATGCCAGTCATTGGTGCTGCTTCTGCAGGAGCGCACGCTGCGCGCGCGGCGCAACATCGCGCTGCTGGCCCTGCTGCCACCACTGCAAACTGGCGAGAAGCTGCTGTTCCGCTGGATCCTCTGGGGCGTACTGCTGCTGACCGCGGCCATCGTCTCGGGCTTCGTGTTCCTCGACGATCTGTTCGCCCAGCGCATCGTGCATCACACCGTATTGGCACTCGCCTCCTGGGTGGCGTTCGCCGTCCTGCTCGTCGGCCGCTACCGCTTCGGCTGGCGCGGCACCACCGCCACCCACTGGACGCTCGTCGGCTTCAGCCTGCTGCTGCTCGGCTACTACGGCAGCAAGTTCGTACTGGAGGTGTTGCTCGCCTGATGGGCGCCGAAGAAACCCCGATGGTGTTTCTGCTGCTGACGATAGTGGGCATGGTCGCGCTGTCCGCCTATTTCTCCAGTTCTGAAACCGCGATGATGGCGGTCAACCGCTATCGCCTACGCCACCTGGAGCAGGAGGGCGATCCGGCAGCCAAGCGCACCAACGATCTGCTGTCACGGCCGGATCGACTGCTCGGCGTGATCCTGATCGGCAACAACCTGGTGAATTTCTCGGCGGCGACGGTCGCCACCGTGATCGGCCTGCGGCTGTTCGGCGACATCGGCGTCGCCGCCGCCCCGATCGTGCTCACGCTTTTGTTTCTGATCTTCGCCGAGGTGGCCCCGAAGACCATCGCCGCCCAGTTCCCCGAACGGATCGCCTTTCCGTCGAGCTACGTGCTGGGGCCGCTGCTGAAGCTGCTGTACCCGGTCGTGTGGTTCGTCAACACCATCAGCAACCTGGTGGTCAGTCCCTTCGCCCGCCACGCGGACGACGGTAGTGACGCGGGCGGCGATCAGCTCACGCAGGACGAGATCCGCACGCTGGTCAACGAAAACGAGGTGCTGCCAGAACGGCGGCAGAACATGCTGCTCAACGTGCTGGACCTGGAGAAGGTCACGGTCGACGACATCATGGTGCCGCGCGCCGAGATCGTCGGCATCGATCTCGATGATCCGATCGAGGACATTCTCACGCTGCTCGCCAGCTCCGAGCACACGCGCCTGCCCGTGTATCGAGAAAACATCAACGACATCGTCGGCGTGCTGCACCTGCGCCGCGCGGTGCGGCTGCTGAAACTCGACAACGTGACGATCCAGGACGTGGAGAAACAGGTGCGCGAGCCCTACTTCGTGCCCGAGGCGACGCCGCTGAACACCCAGCTGCTGAACTTCCAGAAGGAAAAGCGCCGTATCGCCCTGGTGGTCGACGAGTACGGCGACATCGAGGGCATCGTCACGCTGGAGGATATTCTCGAAGAGATCGTCGGCGAGTTCACGACGGACCTGGCCGGCCAGATCGAGGAGATCACGCCGCTTGACGACGGCAGCTTCGAGATCGATGCCATGGCGCAGCTGCGCGACATCAACAAGGCGCTGGGCTGGACGCTGCCCACTGACGGTCCGAAAACGCTGAACGGCTTCGTGCTAGAGCACCTCGGCGTCATCCCGGATGCCAACGCCGGCTTGGAGGTAGACGGCTATCGGCTCGAGATCCTAGGCATCGAGCGCAACCGCGTCCTGAACGTACGGGCCGAGGCCCCCAGAGAACCGCCGGGCGAAGGGCACTCGAACGCGAGCTGATCCGGAGCTGATCAGCAGCTAATTGCCCCAGGCTGCGAACGCCGACCAAAAGGTCCCGACGAGTACGTCGAGCGGCGCTAGTCCAGTCGCGGCACCACTGCCGCCGCGGCGTGCGTGGCCTTCTCGCGCGCGGCATCGACGGAGTCGCCCAGCGCCAGCGCCACCCCCATGCGTCGCTCGCCGTCGACCTCGGGCTTACCGAACAGGCGCAGCTGGGTATCCGGCTGCGCGAGCGCTGTGTCCAGCCCCTGGTAGGTGACGTTGCGCGACTCGCCGTGCGCCAGAATCACGGCCGAGGCGGCAGGTCCGCGCGCGGCGATGTTGGGCACCGGCAGCCCCAGGATGGCGCGGGCATGCAGGGCAAACTCGGACAGGTCCTGACTGATGAGGGTCACCAGCCCGGTATCGTGCGGCCGCGGACTGACCTCGCTGAAATAGACGACGTCGTCATCGGCGTCGGCATCGACCTTGACCTTGATGAAGAACTCGACGCCGAACAGACCGTATCCACCCAGCGCCTCGGTGACCCGCGACGCAATCGACTGACAGTCGCGCAGCGCGCCGGCTGACATCGGCTGCGGCTGCCAGGATTCCTGATAGTCCCCGCCCTCCTGGCGATGACCGATCGGCGCACAGAAACTCACGCCGTCGCGATATCGAACGGTGAGCAGCGTGATCTCGTAGTCGAAGTCGACGAAGCCCTCAACGATGACGCGGCCAGCGCCACCGCGTGCGCCGGCCTGCGCGTAGTCCCAAGCGCCGCCCGCATCGGCCGCGCTGTGCACGGTCGACTGCCCCTTCCCCGACGAACTCATGATCGGCTTGACGACACAGGGCGTGCCAATGCGGTCGATGGCCGCATCGAAGGCCTCCCGCGTCGCCACAAACTCATAGGCTGAGGTGCGCACACCCAACTCTTCCGCCGCTAGCCGCCGTATGCCTTCGCGATTCATCGTCAGCCGCGCCGCGCGTGCGGTGGGGATGATCGTTTGCCCGGCGGCCTCGAGCTGCACCAGGGTGTCCGTCGCGATGGCCTCGATCTCGGGCACCACCAGATCGGGCCGCTCGTCCCGAATCACGGCCGCAAGAGCAGCGCCATCGCGCATGTCGATGACGTGCGAGCGATGCGCGACCTGCATCGCCGGCGCGTTGGCGTAGCGGTCGACGGCGATCACCTCGACGCCGAGCCGCTGCAGCTCGATGACGACCTCCTTGCCCAGCTCCCCCGAGCCCAGCAGCATGACCCGCGTGGCGCCCGGTGTCAGGGCGGTCCCGAGGGCGACCATCAGGCGCCCGGATGCGGGTCGGCGGCGGACATTGGCGTCAGGCTGCTACGGAAGCGCTGCGCGTTCTTGACGTAGACCCGGGCGTTGATCTGCAGGCTGGCGACGGCGTTCTCGTCGAGCTGGCGCACGACTTTTGCGGGCGAGCCGAGAATCATCGAATAGTCGGGGAACTCCTTGCCCTCCGTGATCAGCGAGTTGGCGCCGACGAGGCAGCCCTTGCCGATCTTGGCGCCGTTGAGGATCACGGAGCCGATGCCAATGAGCGAACCGTCGCCGATGCTGCAGCCGTGCAGCATCACCATGTGGCCGATGGTGACGTTGTCGCCAACGGTCAGCGGCACGCCCGCGTCGGTGTGCAGCACCGAGCCGTCCTGGATGTTGGAGTTTTCGCCGATGACGATGGTGTCGTTGTCACCCCTGATCGTCGCGCCGTACCAGACGCTGGCGTTGTTCTTCAGGCGCACGGAGCCGACGACGACGGCGTTGTCGGCAATAAAATACTCCCCGTCGGCGGTTACGCGCCGATCCTCGAGCTGATAGATCACTCTGACTCCCCTGCCCGGCAATGTCGCTAAAGCGGGCCAATGTAAGCCCAAGCGGCGACGCCGACAACAACTGCCACTATCCCCTGCTGCGCAGCCTTGTCCCTCGTGAGTGTTGCGCGGCTAGCGCACCTTACTTAACGGCATTCACACAAGGCGCTTACACCGGTACGGGAAGCGATTACAGCGGTCAAATTCGCGCCACAGCTCGACACACAGCGCTTCTACCACCGCGAGGCGCCGGAACCCAGAATTCATCTCGTGAGTTACGCAGTCGGTAGCTTGGAGTATAGCAATGGCGTTACCAGAGTTTGATGTCCTGGTGGAGATGGCGCGGCACGAGCCGCACAAGCTGGAGGAACTGCGCAGCGCGCTGATCCGCGGCGTCATCGACGGGGCCCGCACACCGAAACAACAAAAACGGCTAAAGGGGCTGCAGTTTCGCATCGACGCCGAGCGCGAGCGCTCCTCGTCGCCGCTGGGAGCCACCATCAAGCTGTCGGAGATGATGTGTGAGTCGCTCGCGCAGCTACAGGCGTCGATCGTCGCCCCGGAGCAGCTCACCCAGCCCACCGACAATCCCGACGAGATTCCCGACAACGTCATCGAGTTCCCCAGGGTGTAGCGGCGCAGAGCCCGGGGTGGGGGTTATGGTGGGGGTGGGATTAAAATAAAAGATCCCCCCCCCCACACAGGAACCCACCCAAAAAAAAAAACCCCCCCAAGAACCCC
>JBCCGT010000048.1:0-9176 GCA_039029135.1 Pseudomonadota bacterium
CACGGAGATGAAGAGTGGCGCCAGGCCTGAAAGGCATGGCGACACGGAGATAAAGAGTGGCGCCAGGCCTGAAAGGCATGGCGACACGGAGATGAAGAGTGGCGCCAGGCCTGAAAGGCATGGCGACACGGAGATAAAGATTGGCGCCAGGCCTGAAAGGTGTGGCGACATGCGGCTAGAGAGCGACACCACCGCTCGGCTGTGAGCATGGAGTAACGAAAAACGGGGCTCAACCACGAGCCCCGTTTTCATTTCCACACATCTAATCAACTCAGCGGCATCGTCTTTTACGATGACGACGCCGTGAGCCGGGCCTCAAGCGGCGCTGCGTTTGCCAGCGCAGCAGCACCGCAGGAGGCACGGCTGCTATCGACAGACCCAACCTGCGCGGGTGCTGGACCCGTCGCGAATGATATTGCTGCCGAATGTGCAGAAGGCGGACTCGTCGATGTCGTTCAGCAGCGGGCTGCCGATGATGTTGGGATTCGAGATGCCCACACAGTCGACGGTGTCGCTGTAGTTCTGGAAGCGCCAGCCGTCGCCGCCGGACGGTGACGAGGGGTCAGGATCCCGATCGGTGATGAACTGGACAATCATGCCGTCCCGAAGCGTGATCCCCGGTGCGTCGATCCGGCAGATGTCTGCATCCTGGCCCGGGTCCTCGTTCACCACGCGGGCGAAGTGCACTCGGCTGGTGATCGTTACAGCATGCGGCGTGTCGGCGTTCGCGTCATTCGGCACCGTGATGATCGGCGGATTGCCGCCGGCCGGCAGCGGAAGCGTGGGTACACCGCCACCGGATCCCGGCGGTCCAGCCGGACCTACGGGGCCGACTTTGCCTTGGGGTCCTTGTGGCCCCATGGCACCGGTCGCACCCGTTGCGCCGGCAACACCCTGAGGCCCCGGTGCGCCAGTCATACCAGTCGCTCCGATCTTGCCTTGGGGACCCTGGGCGCCGTCATCGCCGGTAGCGCCAGTGGCGCCGATTTTGCCCTGCGGTCCCTGTGCCCCGGTGTTGCCCGTTGCGCCGATCTTCCCCTGAGGACCCTGTGCGCCAGTGTTACCGGTAGCGCCGATCTTGCCCTGCGGACCCTGTGCGCCTACTGCGCCGTCAGCACCGGGCGGACCCATTTTGCCCTGGGGACCCTGTTCACCGGTTGCACCGATCGTCAGGTCGAATGTGCCGCTCTGGCCGTCGTCCATACCCGTGGTGACGGTCAGCAGGTAATCACCGTCGGGGATCACGGCAGGCAGGGTCGCGATGATCTGCGTGGCGTTTGAACTGGTAACGGTCAGATCGCCGATCATCGACAGATTGACCGTCGGCGCGGCGCCGTTGTCGAAGTTCTCACCGGTGATGGTGAGCGTGTCAGTGTCGAGGTCGGCATTGACGTTCGCGATCACGATATCGTTGGGCGCTGGCATGACGGCGGCCACGACGTTCAGGCTGGGACCACCCGAGCCAGAACGGCTGGACGCGAACTTCACGCGCAGGTCGTTGACGCCGAAAATAATGAGGCCGTGGTTGCTGCTAGGGTCGTCGAGCCAGGCCTGCACGGCTGGCGTGATGTCGACGGTGATTACCTGACCGACGTCGGCGGGGATGACGGTTCGCGTCCCGTCGACCATCGCGTCGAAGGGCGGCTGTGTATTGAAATTGACCGTGGTCTCATCGAACGGGGCCAGCAGGCGCCGAACCTCGAGTTCGCCGGTACGTGGAAGTTGATCCACCAGCAGCATGAGATCTGCCGTCGTCACCGTACCCATGAAGCCGGTGGTGTCGAACTGCACCAACGCATGGCGTGGCGCGTTTTCGTAGACCATGAGCTGAGGGCTGTTGCTGTAATTGGTTCCGGTCGAGTTTGCCCGTACGTGAGTGTCCTGGGTCAACGGCGCGGGTACCGCATAGGCGGTGCCGGTGACGAGCCCCAGCATGAGGAACGCGACGCTGGCGAGCAGCGACGGCGGTTGTTTCCGTTTCATGTATCTCTCCTTTTATGTTGGCAGCCAATAGTTGCTGCCATGTTCCCTGTCCTAGATTGCTGATCTGCGTTGGTGTCCATGCTGGCGCAGTGTGTTGGGACTGAATCGCTGGTTTCGCTGCCGGTCCCACTCCGAGGCGTCGCCGCTCGAGACGGTCGACGCATCACTATGGTGAACGCGCAAGCACTGCGATTTCTGTCAACGCGCTGACACATGGCGCAGATCTCGCTGCCGACTGCTGTAACGAGCGTTTAGACAAGCCGGCGAGCGCGGAGCCCACTGCGCTGCCAAACAGGGCGCCAATCACGGCGAAAGTGACGAAGAGGATGCGAATTTGCGGCGGATCTGTCGGGCAGGCGACACAAGCAATGACTTCGCTCGCCATCTGTTGTGCATCGCGCGAGATACTGTTGGTGTTGTGAAGAACGGCAGCAGGGCAACAACGATGCGAAGAAACGGGTGGTTAGTGTGCTGTGTTTTGCTGGGGATTCATGTGTCGGGCTGCGCGGGCCAAATGCCGTCGCAGCAGCAGGGCTGGTTTCCCGTGCCAGCAGAACAAATCGCTGAAGGGCTCAGCGTCGCCGGCCGCTGGCACCTGGGTCCCGTGTATGACGCCGTCGCTGCCGGGGAGACAGCCTATTTTTCACTGGGCGGTGCGCTGCGTGTTTTGCGCCAGGACCCGCTGACTCGCCGCTGGAACCAGGCCGGGCAGATCGATGGTTACGGGGTGTTGCGGGATCTGCTCATCGACGGTGATGTCCTCTATGCAGCCGATCACGCGGGTCTGCTCGTCAGCTTCGATATCTCGAACTCACCGACGATCACCGAACTCGATCGGGTGCGTCTGCCCGCAGCCGTCATGTCCCTGTCGATTAGTGGCACAACCGCCGTGATGGCAGCCGGTTGGCAAGGCATGGTGTTCGTTGATGTTGCGGATCCGGCCTCGCTGCGACTTATCGGCGTGAGTAAGGCACGCGGTTACGTTCAGGATGCCTACGCCGATGGCGGCGTGGCTCTGCTTGCCAACGCTTATAAGGACAATGGACTGTCGCTCGTCGACGTGCGCGATCCCGCCGCGCCCGTAGAGCTGGGTCACCATGCGCTGCCCGGCATTGCGTTCGGTGTATACCGTCAGGGTGAGCGCGCCTACATCGTCAATCTCGAGGCTTATGACGGCGAGGGGGCGGGGGTCACGATTTTCGATATCAGTGCGCTCGATCGCCCAGTGCAACTCGGTGCTCACCACGTCGCCTATGGTGCCGAGCGGGTGCGCGTTCGTGATGACATCGCCTATCTGGCGGGGGTAGCCAACGACGCCGGATTGATCGTCATCGACGCGACTGATCCAACGAAGCCTAAACCGCTGGGCAGCTACGGCAGCCCGACCTGCTCCGAATCTGTCGAGCTGTCAGGCTCACTTGCGTTTCTCGCTCACGGCGACGAGGGGCTGGAGATCATCGATATTGCGCGTCCCCACCGACCAACGGTGGTGAACCACCACGACGCGGCGGGCAAGGCACGGTCGGTACAAAAAGCCGGCGATCATCTGTACGTCGCTAACGGCTATGGTGGTCTGCGGATCCTTGCCCCTGCCGCCTCCGGTGGACTGCGGGAAGTGAGTCGAACGCCCACCTACCGGGCTATGGACGTTGCGGTGAGCGACGGGTTTGCCTATCTCGCCGAAGACTCTGCCGGTTTGCGCGTGGTCGATGTCAGCGAACCCGAGCGCCCGCAACAGCTAGCCCGGCTAGACACGCCGGGGGAAGCGTACGGCATCACGGTCGTGAACGAGATCGCCTATGTAGCCGATGGCGGCAGTGGCTTGCGTGTTCTGGACGTCAGCACGCCACGAAATCCAACGCTGTTGGGACGTTTTGATACGGCCGGCTTTGCCCATGCGGTGCGCGTGCAGGACGCGCGTGCCTACATCGCAGACGGTAAGGCTGGACTGCGAATCGTCGATGTTCGAGAGTCGGGCGCTATTAAGCCGCTTGGTCTGTTTCGATACAGCAACGCGGAAGTGCGCGACGTACAGGTCGTCGATGGCATCGCCTATCTGGCGGCTGGCACTGCGGGTTTGCTCGCGGTTGACGTGCAAAACCCTGCCGTCCCCCGGTTCGTCGGCCGCTTTGACACCCCGAAATCGGCGCGCAGTGTCGCGATTGAGGATGGCGTCGCCTTCGTCGGCGACTACTCCGGGGTGATTGCGATCGATGTGCGCGATCTGGCTGCGCCGCGCGAGCTAGCGCGGCTGCAGTTGCCTGGGATTACGGACAAGATGAATGCCGCGAACGGGCTGGTGTTCGTCGCCGGCTACGATGCGGGCGTCAACGTATTACGGTTTACCCAATCAACTGAGGTTGCCGCCGCGGCGCAACGGTGAGCCCGCGTGTCAGTCCGGCGCCCGCGCAAGATCTTCGCGCAGCGTACGTGCCGCGAGCCAGAAGTGCACTACCGACCAGGACATCGCGACCGGCAGGACATAGAGCATCGCATAGCGCAGTGAGTGCACGCCGAACTGTGGCTCCAGGGCATCGCTCAGGAAGCCGACGAAGCTGGGCCCCAGACCCAGGCCGATCAGGTTGAGCACAAAGAACAGGATGGCAGAGGCCAGCGCGCGCATGCGCAAACCGACGAGACCGTGGGTCATGGCCAGCGCGTTGCCCAGATACACGTTGAACAGCACGCCGGGCACGATCGACAGCATGAGCGCGGTGTAGGGTCCCTCCGCCAGGTAGGTAGCCACCATGAACGGCAGGCAGATGGTCCCGGTAAGGGCGGGCAGCCACATGTGCCAGCGCCTGTCCTGCGCACCCAGACGATCTGCGAGCAGTCCGCCCAGCAGCACACCGACGGCACCGCCGAAGCCCAGAATCATTGCCAGCCAGGTGCCCAACTCACCGGTGGACATGTTGTGGCTGCGAATCATGAAAGACGCGGTCCAGTTCGACGACGAGTAGCCCGCGAACGCGTTCAGCGCGCAGCCGAGTGCGATGTGCCGAAAAGAAGACCGGCTCCACAGCGTTCGCAGGACATCGCCCAACGGCACCATGTTCTCAGAGGCGGTGCGCGCCTCGGCCGCACCGCGCTGGGGTTCGACGATGGTGAAGCGAACCAGTAGTGCGACCAGAATGCCCGGCAGACCGACGACGAAAAATGCGACGCGCCAGTCGAAAAACTCGTTTAGCCAGCCGCCCAGCAGAAAGCCGAACAGGATGCCGATGTTGACGCCGGTCGAATAGAACGCCAGGGCGCTCGCGCGCGTGGTCGGCGGAAACACGTCCGAGATGATCGAGTGCGCAGGCGGGCTGCCGCCGGCCTCGCCGACGCCGACACCGATGCGCGCCAGCAGGAGCTGCCAGTACTGCTGGCACAGCCCGCTGATGGCCGTCATGAAACTCCACAGACCGATGGCGATCGCGATGATGTTGCGTCGATTGCTGCGATCCGCCCAGCGCGCGATCGGGATGCCCGCCGTGACATAAAACAGCGCGAACGCGAAACCGGTGAGCAGCCCGAGCTGGCCGTCGCTCAGACCCAGATCGGCCTTGATTGATTCCTGCAGTATCGACAGCAGCTGGCGATCGATGAAGTTGAAGGTGTAGACGATGGTCAGCAGACCAAGGACGTAGTAGCGCAGCGAAGCGCTGTCGTATGGATTGCGACTCATCGGGATTCCCGGTCCGGTTCTGGTTGGCTTTGTTGTGGTCTTTTTAGCGCAGACGCTGGCGACGCTATCTGCGCTGTTCGTTCGTCTGCTTGTCTTTGTTCTGTCCGGCCCGCGCAATCCAGCGCTTGGCGCAGGGCCTATGCTAGCAGGGAACACAGGCCGAGGAGGCGCTATGGATGAACCTGACGTTCCCCTGATTGCCGTTGACGACGCGGTGCGCGCCGCGCGCACACATTGGCGCTTCGACGGCAGCGCGCGCCCGGACTTTGCGGAAGACACGGCTGCGGGTGAGGAGTCGGTCTGGGACTATCCGCGCCCGCCGCGCGCCGAGTCGGTCGATGCGCTGGTTGAGGTCTATGCCGCTGGCCATCTGCTGGCGTCCAGCCGGCGTGCCGTACGGGTGCTCGAGACGGCCGGCGCGCCGACGGTGTATCTGCCGCCGGAGGACGTGGCCGAGGATCTGCTGATCTTCTCTGGCGGTGGCTCGGTGTGCGAATGGAAGGGCGTCGCGCAATCGATTCACTGCGCGCCAGCCTCTGGTGGCGAGCGCGATGTCGGCTGGCGCTACGTGCGCATGTTTGCGGAGTTCGCGGCGCTCTATCGGTGGTGCGCCTTTTACGCTGCGCGCGTCGAGTGCCTGGTCGACGGCGTGCGCGCGGCGCCGCAGCCGGGCGGCTACTACGGTGGCTGGGTGCTGCCGGGACTCAAGGGACCGATCAAGGGGGCGCCGGGCTCGGCGCCCTGGTGGTAAGGCCCGACCGCTGCGCCGGTTCCGAAGCTTGCCTGGTTGCTGAGTGAGCGTTGAATATGCGGCTAAGGCGCCGGGCTCGGCGCCCTGGTGGTAGATACCGTCTAGATACGCGAACCCTCGATCTCGATTTCCGCGTGCTGCCAGGCGTCTTCGAAGGCGGCGCGGGTGGCGTCAGCCTCGGCGTGCTTGCCCTGTGCTTCCAGCGCGTTCACCAGCCCGCGCAGCGCCCAGCCGTTGCGCGGCATGATCTTCAGGTCCTCGCGGTAGGTGACCTCGGCCGCGCCGGGCTTACCGGCGGCGAGCTGTACTTCGCCTAGCGTGTGCCGCACCGGATGAAACCACTCGGGGGGTTCCGTGTACGGCAGCGCGTCCTCTTTCGCCACGGCCTCGCCGAGCGTCGCCTGCGCCGCCTGCAGATCGCCGCGAGCGGCCTGTAGCTCGCCGGCGAGTGCCAGATCGGCAATGGCCAGAAGCGGCATCGCGCCCTCGCGATTGAAGAACGTGAGCTGCACCATCGCGGGGTCGGCCATCAGCGTCTTCAGGGCCGCGTGCTCGATACCTGCAGCCGCGAGATCGCCGCGGGCGGCATAGGCGCGGCCGCGCCCGTAGTGCCAGATGCCGCGCGCATAGATCAGATCCTCGTCCGGCTCCGGATCGTCGAGCAGCGCCTGCCAGTCCGAAAACCGCAGGCGGGCGAAGGTCGGCTGCATCAGAAACTGCTGGGCGACCGCCATACCCGGCGCGCGCAGCAGATCCTTCGTCAGCCGCGCGGCGGTGCCCTCCGCCAGTTCGTAGGCTTTGGATTTCCAGCCTTCCATCGCGGCCGTGACCCAGCCGAAATGCCAGTTGTGCGGAATGTAGCCCGCGAGATAAATCGGGCTGTTGGAGCGGCAGGCGGCGATGAACGCATCGTCTGCAACGGTCGCACGCATGTTGTTCAGCGTGGAGTCGTGATAGCGACCGACGCGCATGTAGATGTGCGCCGGCATGTGCACCAGATGGCCCGCGGCGGGGGCCAGATCGGCCAATCGGTCCGCGTAGGGCTCCGCGCGCTCCGGGGTTTGGGACTGTTCAACTGCGTGGATGTACAGGTGAATCGCGCCGGCGTGATCGGGATTTTTCTGGAGCGCGTGCTCTAGCGTATCGGTGATCTCGGTTGTCCACTGGCGCGGCGTGCCGTCGCCGTCCCAGAAGTCCCAGGGGTGCAGGTCCATCAGGGCCTCGCCCGTAAGGGCGGCGATGGTTGCGTTTTCCGGATGCTCGGCGAACACATCGCGCATTGCGTCGGCGTAGGCTTCGTCGAGCGGCGCGCGGTCCTCCGGCGCCTCGGGGGCGTAGCGCGCCAGCAGCGCATCGATCAGGGCGCGCTCCCACGGGGTGGTGCCGTTCGCTGCGAGGTTGCTCGCGCGGGTGGCCAGTACGAACGCGCGGGGTGCGTTGCCCGGGTCCATGGGTGCGTTGACGTTTGGACCCAACACGAGCGCGCTGCCCCAGTAGCACATCGCGCAGTCTGGGTCGTAAGCGGTGGCCTCCGTGAAGGCGAAGTCGGCGGCCGCGTGGTTGAAGGCGAAGGCCAACTGCAGGCCCTGATTGAAGTAGTCGCGCGCCTTGGTCGAACTCGTCGTGATCGGCAGCGTGATGCCGCCCAGGCCCTGGAACAGGGGCTGGCGCCAGCCCTCGAGCGCGTCGCCGGCGGCCTCCGGTGCCCGGGTGATCGGCGTCTCGGTGCAACCGCCAAGGCATAGCGCGCTGAGCAGTGCGGCCAGCCCCAAGGCGGTTGTCGTGCGGATGCGCCGCCGTTGCTGTGATCGTTTCATGGTCGATGTCCTCCGGTTCTTCTCACCCAGGTCCGTGGCCGCCAAATTCTAGCCCATGTCGCAGCTTGGCTGAGCCGGACGTCACACGCGGGTCCTTGCCGACGACCTAGTTGGGCGCGTCGCGACCCGCGCTTTGCAGTCTGTGCAGTGCGCGACAGCGAACGATCGCCGTGTCGCCTAGTCTCTGTAGTTCTCGTCCGGACGCCGCGCCTGCGCGCAGGCTGCTGCGGCGCCCGCGGAAACGTCCGTCGGCCGGGCGAATGCTTCGTCACCACAGGAGCGATCCCCGTGCACTCTCCCGATCGTTTGCTCTCTTTGCCGCCTGTCGTGTCTTTTGCCGTGACCTGTGCCGGCCTATGCCTATTGCTTGCGTTGGGTCCGGGCAACGCCTTTGCCGACAGCGCCCAGCTCGGCAACCTGGTCTGGCTGGACGCGAACCGCAACGGGCATCAAGACGCGGACGAGGCGGCGGCGCCGGCCGGCATTCGGCTGCGTCTCTACGGCTGCCGCGACCTGGATACGCTCGATGAGACCGCGACGGCGGCCGATGGCCGCTATCGGTTTCGCCGGCTGGCTGCTGGTCGCTATCGTGTCGGGGTACTGCAGGATCAGGGACCGTTGGCGGGTGTGGCGTTCAGCCCCGCCGGCGCGAGCACCAACTCGCGCGATAGCGACGCCCATCTGATCGTCGACGGTGGCGACATCGGTCGCATCGGACTGTCGCAGTGCACCGAAGTTGATGCCACAGAACGGTTCAATCATCTCGACTTCGGTCTGATAGCGGACGCCGATCCTGTCGATCCTCCGCCTGAAGACCCGCCCGAGGACCCGCCCGAGGACCCGCCACCGGAAGATGACTACCCTGCGAATGGCATTCTCGGCGGCACTGCGTGGTTCGACACCAACGGCGATGGCGTGCGCCAGAAACAGGAACCGGTCGAGATCGGTCTTGAGA
>JBCCGT010000049.1:0-6937 GCA_039029135.1 Pseudomonadota bacterium
AGGTCGCTCCGGGCAGCCAAATTCGAGAAAAATATAATTAATAAAAACAATAACATATAAGTTTTTTTTCGAATACTTCGACCAGTTTGCCTGCACAATCCAGCAGGCATCTGCGAGACACCGGCCGCGCACTCGTTGGACAGATGGTATCCATTTGAATACCATGGTTACTACCATCTTCCTCACCACCAAGAAGAGACCGATCCATGTCGCACCCCACCGTGCCCATCCTGAGCGCGGCCGTTGCCGACAGTGGCCTCAGCCTGCGTTCCATCGCCCGCCGCGCCGGCACGTCGCACGCGACCCTGTCGGCCTACCTCCACGCCCGCAAGGTACCAAGCGTCGCGACGCTCGCGCGCATTGTGGAGGCCTGTGGCTTTGCCCTGGACTGGCAGCTCGCGCCGCGCGTGCGCGCGTCGGCAACTGGGCTGGCGCGGGGCGAGGAGCTGGCGGCGGTATTGCGACTGGCGGACGCCTACCCGCCCCCACCCCGCCGCCCGGCGCGGTTTCCACGCTTCCCGCAGCCGCGCACCGGCGAACCGGACTAGGTCGCCGCGGTGGATCTGGTCGCGAAGATCCTGCAGCTACACGCCGCGCTTGCCGACGGCGACGTGCCGCACGCCTTTGGCGGCGCGCTCGCCCTGGCGTGGTGCACAGGGGCAGCGCGCGCGACCATCGATATCGACGTGAACCTATTCGTGGGTGCGTCCTCGATCGAATCGGCGCTCGCCGCACTTCCCGCAGAGATCGAGTGCGACGACGCCGACCGCGCGACGCTGCGGCGCGAGCTGCAGCACCGGCTGTGGTGGGGACACACACCCGTCGATCTATTTTTCAACAGCACGCCCTATCACGCGGCCGTGGCCCGCCGCGTCCGCTGGGAGGACTTCGCCGGTGGACGGCTGCCATTTCTGAGCTGCCTCGATCTCGCGGTGTTCAAGACCTTCTTTGACCGCACCAAGGACTGGGCCGACCTCGAGGAGATGCAGGCGGCCGGCACGCTTGACGTCGCTCGCGTCAGCGGCGTGATCGCGACCTACCTGGGCATCGACGATCCGCGCCTCGCGCGCCTGCAGAGTCTGGCGACGAGACCACGCGACTGAGCGCGAGGCCGAACTCTGCGCGCCTCAGAAATCTCCTAAAGGTCCAGTTCGTCGCGCAGCGCCTGCGTGTGCTCGCCGAGCCGCGGCGCCGCGCTCGCGGCGCTGCGCGCCTGCCCGTCGAAGACGATAGGCGTGCGCACGCCCGGCACGCCCTCCGGGTGTATCGCGAGTCCGCGGTGCCGAATCTGCGCATCGGCAAACGCATCCTCCACGGTGTTGATCGGACCGGCCGGGACGCCGCGGTCGTTGAGTCGCGCAATCAGGTCATCGCGACGAAACGTGCGGGTTCGTTCCGCTAGCCGCTCCGCGAGATCATCGCGCGACGCAACGCGCGCCTCGTTGCTGGCAAATCGAGCGTCCTGTGGCAGCTCGTCGAGATCGAGCAGCTCGCACAGACTCGCGAACTGCCGATCGTTGCCGCAGGCGATGATGAAAAAGCCGTCGCTCACCGGCAGGGTCTGGTAGGGCGCGATGTTGGGATGGGCGTTGCCCATGCGCGTCGGCGCGACGTTCGTGGCGAGATAGTTCTGCGCCTGATTGGCGAGCACCGCGGTCATGCAGTCGAGCAGTGCCATATCGATATGCTGGCCCTGCCCCGTGCGCTCGCGCTCGGCCAGCGCCCGCTGAATGCCGATCACACCGTACAGCGCGGTAAACAGATCCGCGAACGCGACGCCCGTCTTTTGTGGCTCGCCGTCCGGCTCGCCGGTCAGATCCATGATTCCCGATAGTCCCTGGATCATGAAGTCGTAGCCCGCCAGCGCCGCGCGCGGGCCGTCTTGGCCGAAGCCAGTCACCGAGCAGTACACCAGCCGCGGATTGATGGCCTGCAAACTCGGATAATCCAGCCCGTACTTAGCGAGCCCGCCGACCTTGAAGTTCTCGACAAAGACGTCAGCACTGGCAACCAGCCGGCGCACGAAATGGATACCGTCGTCGGTCTTCAGGTCCGCGACGACCGAACGCTTGCCTCGGTTGCACGAGTGAAAGTAAGCGGCGCTGCGATCGCCGTCGCGCTCGACGAACGGCGGCCCCCAGTGGCGGGTATCGTCACCGCCGGGACTCTCGACCTTGATGACGTCGGCGCCCAGGTCCGCGAGCGTTTGGCCGATCCAAGGACCGGCGAGAATGCGCGCGAGTTCGACGACCCGCAGGGGCGGCGCCGCTGCAGCGCCACTCGCGCTATCAGTCACCCGCGCACACCGCCGCTCGATTAGAGATGCTGATGCCGCGACGCGCCTGACGTACCGCGTGGGCGTCGTGGCCGTTGGTGACATAGCCGAGCGAGAGGCCAGTCGAGGGATCGCCCCAGGCGATCTGACCGCCCGCGCCGTTGTGGCCGACAGCGCGCTCGGAATTCGTGTGGCCAAAGCCTCGGCCGTTGCGCGCCTTGTCTCCGGCGATGATCACGCCTAGCGCCCGGTTGGCGGAAACGCCCAGAAGATCGGGGTAGTGGTTGCGCACCTCGAACGCGAAGTCGAGGGTCTGCTGCGTCCAGATCGGTTCGCCGGCTAGCGCGCGGCCGCCATTGATCAGCGCCTGCCAGAACAGGGCGAGCTCGCCGGCGGACATGATCCCGCCCCCGCCGCCGATCGGTACTTCACGGACTTCTGCCGTGTTGAACGCCAGCAGCGCTTCAGGGGTCACCTCGGTCTGCGGCGGCATGGGCATGCCCAGCGCCGCGTAGTCGGCCTCGGTCATCGGCTCGCCGACGTGCACAACGTCCTTGACCCGCGAATGTTCGCTCGCCGGGGTGCCGACATACAGGTCGGGCAGTCCCAGCGGCTTCGCGATCCGTTCGCGCACGAACTCGCTGAAGTCACGCCCGGTCTTGCGCTCGATAATCTCGGCGATGACCCACATCGTCGAGGTCGGGTGATACTCATAGCGACTGCCGGGTTCCCAGGTCAGACGCCAGTCCGAGAAGCGTTCGAGCCGCCGCGCGCGATCGTTCCAGTCGGTGGGTCGAAAGGGCGCGTGGGGAAAACCCGCGGTGTGGGTGAACAGCATCTCCACGGTAATGCCGTCCTTACCGTTGCTGCCGAATTCTGGAATGATGTCCGCGACCGTCTCGCCGACATCCAACAGGCCGTCCTGTATCACCAGCCAGCCGGCGGCAGAGGTGATCGCCTTGGTCGCGGAAAACACGCAGTACAGATTGTCATTGGTGGCATCGCCGAAGCTGGCCATGGCCGCAATCTTGCCCGCGCGTGCCAGCGCGACCTGACAGCTCGGTAGCAGGCCCTCGTCGACTTCTTTGCGCACCCGGGCGAAGAGCTCGTCCACCGCGGCGGCGGATACGCCCACCTCCTCCGGCGCGCTCGCCAGAAACTGAGTGTCCACCATGATGTCGCCCCTTACGTGTTCGCTATGACCGGTCAGACTAACGACAGCAGCCCCAGGCTGCCAACACCGGAAGCGCGGTCGGAGACCGCGAGGCGGCGTGTTAGTGTGATGGCCGAACGCGCGAAAACGCCACGAGAACGACAGGAGACACCGCATGATCGATCTGCACTACTGGCCCACGCCCAACGGCTGGAAGGTCACCATCATGCTCGAGGAGTGCGGACTGCCGTACAACGTCGTTCCGGTCGACATCGGTGGCGGAGACCAGTTCAAGCCGGAATTCCTGCGCCTGTCGCCGAACAATCGCATGCCGGCCATCGTCGACCACGATCCCATCGGCGGCGGCGAGCCGCTGGCGCTGTTCGAGTCCGGCGCGATCATGGAGTACCTCGCCGACAAGACGGGCCAGTTTCTCGCGGCTGAGGGCCCTGCGCGCTATCGCGCGCTGCAGTGGGTACATTGGCAGATGGCCAATCTCGGCCCAATGATGGGCAACGCCAACCACTTCAAGAACTACGGCAAGAACATCGCGGACGACCCCAAGCAGCTCGAATACGGCACCAAGCGCTTCGTCGGCGAGGTCGACCGGCTGCTCGGCGTCATGGACGCGCACCTCGGCGCGAATACCTACTTCGCGGGTTCGGACTACAGCATCGCAGACATGATCATCTGGTCGTGGGCGTTTCTCGCCAAGGGGCTGCTGGGTGATGACGACCTGTGGCAGACGTTCCCCAACGTCAAAACCTGGGTCGATCGCGTCGGCGCCCGCCCCGCGGTCGAGAAGGGTCGCAGCGTGCATCTGGAATGGCGCGAGCAGAAGCTGACGGCCGAGCAGGAAAAGGCGCGCCGCGAGCTCTTGTTCAATCAAACCAACGAGTCGGTGCGGGCGGCACGCGAGGTGGCGGCGCGCGGCGACGCCTGACGCGGCATCCTTCGGGCGCACCTATTGCGAGATTTCAAAGGACAGAGCAAGCAGGGAGAACACCGCGTGAGCCAGGCGCCCACGGACACGAATCCGCGCTTTTTCGACCTCGTCGGTGACATGCGCGCCATGCGGCGGCTGAAGCCCGATCCGATACCGCAGGCGCTGCTGGATCAGGTGCTGGAGGCCGGCGTACAGGCCCCGAGCGGTCAGAACACGCAGCCGTGGAAGTTCCTGGTGCTGCGCGAGAGCGACGGCAAGGCCTGGTTCGCGCGGCGCTACAAGGACGCGATCGAGACGCGCTTTCCCGACATGAGCGACGCCGACAAGATCGCGAGCGCGCCGAGCACGAAGCTCAACCGCCAGCTACGGGCGCTGCGCTATCAGATGGATCATATGCACAAGTTCCCCGTGCTGCTGATCGTCTGCGGCCTGCGCGACTGGCCGTTCAAGGTGCCGCCGGAGGAGCGCGTGGGCCTCGCGCCACCCAACTACGGCGCAATCTACCCCTGCGTGCAGAACATCCTGCTGGCCTGTCGGGCCGTCGGCCTAGGTGCCGCGCTCACGACCATGCACCAGGTGTTCGAGGACGAGCTGCACGAGCGCTTCGCGATACCGCACGAGTACGGCGTCGTCGTAACCATTCCCATCGGCTATCCGCTCGGCAACTTCGGGCCGGTGAGGCGCAAACCGGCCGCCGCCTCCACCTACTACGATCGCTGGGGTGCCGAGCCCGACGGCAGCAACGCAAAATCATGAGAGGACTATCCCTACCGATGAACACAGCGCTATCCATCCTGCTTTCCAACGTCACTGGCGCCGACCAGGGTCCGGCCGCGAAGCGTCCTGGGGTGCGCGCCCTCGCGCTCTTGTTCGTTGCGGGCCTGGGCGCGCTCGGCGGCTGTGCGTCTGCGCCCGCATCACAGAGCGCGGGCGTCGTCCGCAGCGAGCCGGCCCAGGGTGCGATTGTGCGCGAGCCGCTGCGCAGCGTGCGTCTGTGGTTCGACGAACTGCCCGCAGACGCCGCGACCATTGAGCTGATCGACGCGTCCGGCACGATCACGGCCGTGCACGGGGTCCACTCGATGGGACAGCAGGATCTGATGGGCATCCTGAAAGACGACCTGCCCGACGGCGACTATCGCATGCGCTGGCGCGCCGGCGACGCCGCGGGCGAGGTTGCTTTCCAACTCGAGCTGCCCGCAGAACGCCACATCGACCGCTGGGATCCGCCGCTGGACATCGGCGTGGTGCTCTACGACGGCGCCGAACCGCTCGATGTGTTCGGCCCGCTCGAGATGTGGATGAATCTCGGTCCGGACAACGCGCGGGTACACCTGATTTCCGAGGGGCAGCGTCCGGTCGTCCTGACCACCACCAGCTATCCAAAGGCCCTGGCGCCGCGGCTCGAGGCGCAGTACTCGTTCGAGAACGCGCCACCGCTCGACGTTCTAATGGTACCGGGCGGCATCGGCACGCTGGTCGAGGTCGACAACCCGGCGCTGATCGATTTTCTGCGCCGGACGGTGCCCAAGGTGGCCGTCGCCACGTCGGTCTGCACGGGTTCCGCGCTGTACGCGAAGGCCGGCCTGCTGACGGATGTGCGCGCCACGGGCAACAAAGTGTTCTTCGATTATTTGGTGAGTCAGGGACAGGCGGACTGGCAGCTCGAGGCGCGCTGGGTCGAGAGCGGCCGCTTCGTGACATCATCGGGGGTCTCCGCCGGCATCGACATGAGCCTCGCGGTCATCGCTCGCTTCTTCGGCGTCGACATCGCGCGCATGGTCGCGCAATCGACCGAGTACGAGTGGAACGAAGACCCCGAGCGCGACCCGTTCGTTAAGTTCGCGAACACGGCGACGCCTTACGTCGATCAACTGCGCGCCCGTTTCGAGGCGGACTAGCTGTGATAGCTCGGATCTGAACTGACCAACGCTGTCAGATGTTATTCAAAGCGGACGTTCCACAGAGCGCGATAGCTACCGCCGCTAACGACCCAGAGCTGCCGCTCACCGTCAGTCTCGGAAACACGGTTCGTACCGGGTCGGCGAGTTCCTGGAATTGAGCGCGTTTATTAGAGACAAATTGCTCCAATGCCCGGTGTTGAGCCGCCGTTGGGTAATCCTGCCTATCCGCCTTCGGCTTTGCGCAAGCGGGCATAAGGATGGAATTATCCATGCGAGAGGGTGTTGTCTCCGGCTTTGTGCTGCGAGAAAACGGCGGCACATTCAGGTACTAGTGAAAATAGGCGTGGCTTGGTGATCTAAGCCGCATCCAACTACGCGGCCTCAGGGCGTGCACCGACCAGAGCGCATCGCCGGGCATTGGAATTGGTGAGCTTGGTCAAGCGCGCAGCCTTTCCGAAATGCTGGTTATGCGCCCTACACCAGCAATGGTTTGACCTCGCTTGTTATACGCTCCATGTTTTCGAGCGTTCTGTTGAGGTCCAGCGTGGTATCTGGAAGGATCAGCAGATTGCGCGATAGCAGTGTCCTAATGGACGCGGGGGTTGGGTTCGAGCAACTGAAAGCGTCCGGAGTCCGCATCGATCGACGATATCTGGCCG
>JBCCGT010000050.1:0-6671 GCA_039029135.1 Pseudomonadota bacterium
ACCCGCCCGAGGACCCGCCCGAGGACCCGCCACCGGAAGATGACTACCCTGCGAATGGCATTCTCGGCGGCACTGCGTGGTTCGACACCAACGGCGATGGCGTGCGCCAGAAACAGGAACCGGTCGAGATCGGTCTTGAGATCGTGTTGCTGGACCACGTCAGTATCGAAATTGACCGGACGCGGACGAAGAGCACGGGCCGCTATCGCTTCAACGGTGTGCCTCGCGAACAGCCCGTCACGCTGCAGCTTGTCGACCCCGAGCCCTACATCACGCCGCCGCGCAGCGGCGACAATCCGGACAAGGACAGCGACTTCGAACCGCATACTCGCCAGGTTGCCGACATTCGACTGGGCTCGATGCGCAAAGACCTGAGACTCGGGCTCGGCCTGAGTGCCGTCGCGCCGCCGCCGCGCTTCGACGTCGCCGTCTGGGCACACGACGGTGGGATCAAGGTGCCGCAGGAAATCGCGCGCAGCGCCGATCAGGAGCCGCGCAACAGCGTCTGGGACGGCCTCGCCGTGCGTTTGTTTGCGGCGCGCAACGAAATCGTGTCCTTCAATCTCGTAGTCGACAATCTCGATTCCGAAGCGTTGTCCTCTGTGCGCGTCGAGTTTTCGCAGCTCGAATCGCCCGGGTACCGTCTCGCGACAACGGACGGTGAGTCGCTGTTCGACTGGCGCAGCCGGCCGATCGAGGTGTTCGTCGTTCGCTACCTGAAGATCCACGGACTGAGCCGACTCTCCTACGATCTCTACGACGAGACGCACACGCCGCTGCATCTGCAGCGCCCGTATACCGACTATCAGCCCATCGCGCCCGCCGTCGGCATCGGCGGCTGGTCCGATCGTCCACATCACGATCTGTCCTATCCCGACATCGCCGTGCCGCAGGAAATCGCGCGAGCGGTTCAACTCGCCCCGGACGAAAGCCAGTCGTTCTGGATCGATGTCGCCGTGCCGAGGTCGGCGCCATCGGGCCTGCTCTCCGGCGAGGCAGTAGTGCGCGCGGGTGACGCCGTGCTCGCGCGCATTCCCGTGGAGTTGGAGGTGCTGGATCTGACGCTGCCCGATGCGCAAAGCGCCTCCACAATGGTGCACATCGAAGCGCGCGAGATTAAGGAGCGCTACTTCACCGGCGCGGGCGGGACGCTGCTCCCCGAAGACGCGTCCGCTTTTCGCGCGGTTATGGACCGCCACTTTCAGCTTGGCTGGCGCCACGGGATCAGCCTGATCGACCTGAACGAACTGCTCCCGGATGCGGCGGTCCCGACCCAGACGCCGCATGTCGACTGGCTGCCACGCTTCGATGGGACCCTGTACAGCGCGGCGCGCGGGTACGCCGGCCCGGGCGCCGGTTTGGGACACGATGTGTTCAGTATCGGCAGTTACAGCGCCTGGACATACTGGTGGGGCGTGCGCCGCTTCGACCCGGTCAGCCCGGAATTCGATCCCGATGCGGACCCGGACGAACTGCGCGCCATCGTTCATGATTTTAGCGACGCCTGGGAGAACTGGTTCACCGCCAACGCGCCCGACGTCGAGCGTTTTCTGTACGTCGACGATGAGCCGGAGGCGTCACTCGGCTTTACCGAGCAGGTCGCCGGTTTCCTCGCCGCGAACCCCGGGCCCGGGGGCAACCTCGCCAGCTTCGTTACGGCTAACGCGGTTCAGTTCGGGGCGGCGCTGCCGTCTGCCGACATTCTCGCGGCGTGGTACGCCGTGGCGCCGACCGCGCCCTGGGACGCCATCGCCACAGCCGGCGAGCGACGTCTGTTCCAGTACAACGGCCGGCGTCCCGCCAGCGGCAGCTTCGCGATCGAAGACGACGGTGTGGCGCTGCGCGAGCTGCCCTGGGGACAGGTGAAGAAGGGCATCGAGCGCTGGTTCTTCTGGCACAGCACCTACTACAACAATTTTCAGGGTGGGCCGGCCACCCGAGACCTGTCCCAGGTCGATCCGGAGGGGCCGCAGTATCGCGCCGGGGCGCAGACCAATGTCTGGAAGAGCGCCCACACGTTCGGCGGCCACGACCGCTTCGACGCGACCTTCGGCGAGACCGGCTGGAACTACAGCAACGGGGATGGCGTACTGTTCTATCCCGGCACCGATCGCGTGTTTCCTGAACAGAGCCGCGAGCTCGCCGGTCCGATCGCGAGCTTGCGGCTGAAACAGTGGCGGCGCGGTCTGCAGGACATGAAGTACCTCGCGCTGGCCCGGGCAGTCGACCCGGATGCCGCGAACGCCATCGTTGACGCGATGGTGCCGAGCGTGCTCTGGGAGGTCGACGTACACACGCTGGACGATCCCACCTATGTGCATCGGCCGCCGAGCTGGTCGATCGATCCCGACGACTGGGAAAGTGCACGCCGGCAGCTTGCCGACATTGCGCTGAATCCACCCTGATCCTATTGCCTTTGGTCAGCAATCTGCGCGCGTCGTCGGTCGATAGCGCCTACAATTAGCGGCAATACGCGGCGTTCGGCAGGAAGTCGAGGTGACTTGGCGGCCCTGGGAACGATTTAGCCGACGTTCAGCTCGGCCTGCTAGGTTGCGGGCCTCGCAACAGGTTTCACTGACGGACACTCATGAGCGTAGAAATTGACAAGCTGGCGGTGGTCAATCCAGGTGCCGAGATTGGTGACGGCTGCGTGATTGGCCCGTATTGCACGATTGCCGACAACGTGCGGATCGGACCGGGCACCAAGCTGCGCGCGCACGTTTACGTCGACGAGCACACGACCATCGGCGCCGACTGCGATGTGTTTCCCTACGTGACGCTCGGCGTCGAAAGCCAGGACATGAAGTACGAGAAGGGCTCGCGGACCTACGCGCGCATCGGCGATCGCAACGTCATTCGTGAGTTTGTCAGCGTCCATCGAGGCACCGATCCCGACAGCCAAACCCGCATCGGCAGCGACTGCGTGCTGCTCGCGCATTCTCATGTCGCGCACAACTGCGCGATGGGCGACCACGTCGTGCTTAGCCACAGCGCGACTCTGGGCGGCCACGTCGAGGTCGACGACTATGCGAACCTCGGCGGTCTGTCGGCCGTGCATCAGCACTGTCGGGTGGGGCGCGCCGCCATGATCGCCGGCATGAGCCGCGTGATTCAGGACGTGCTGCCCTACACGATCGCGGAGGGCTTTCCGGCGCACATGCGGATCGTCAACAAGATCGGCATGGAGCGTGCCGGCTATACCGGCGACTGTATCAACGACGTGCGCAAGGCGTTCCGCATGCTGTTTCTGCGCGAAATGCGTCTCGACGATGCAGTGGCGGCGCTGCGCGACGAGTTTGGCGATCGCCCCCACGTCACGCGTCTCATCGATTTTATCGAGGCCTCCAGCCGCGGTCTGGCGCGCCCGGAGAGCGCCATGATCGAGATGAACACCGCGGACTGATCCAACCCGGCCAGAAGCCCGCGCACATGCTGTGCGTCCCGACCTCCCGGTCCTTGCCGTGTTTGCCGTGCGCTCAGGCGCCTCGCATCAGGCGCTTGATCACCGGTGAGATCAGGAGCATCCCCGCGCTGATGCCGATCGCCCAGTAGCCGACGTTGGTGTACACCTCGGCGTAGCCCGCCTTGGCGGCGGCGATGTTGGTGATCTGACCGCCGATGGTTTCCGCGCCCGTCGAGCGCGCGATGATGCCGGACAGATAGTTCGAGAAGCCGCCGTACAGAAACCAGGCCCCCATGGTCATGCCGACCACGCGGGCCGGTGCGAGCTTGGTCACGGCCGACAGGCCGACGGGCGACACCAGCAGCTCGCCCATCGTGTGAATCCAGTAAATGAGGAAGATAAAGATCACGGGGGTCAGCGCGTCCGCGCCGCCCACGCGCATCCCGGCGACCAGCGCGAGAAACCCGAGACCCGCCAGCAGCACGCCGAACGCAAACTTGACGGGTGTGGACGGATCCAGCTTGCGCCGGTCCAGCGCGATCCACAGCCAGGCGAGCAGCGGCGCGAAGGTGAATATGAAGATTGCGTTGATCGACTGGAAGATCGGCGCGGGTACGCTCCAGCCCAGCAGCTCCCGATCGACCAGTCGGTCCGTGAATAAGTTGAGCGACGAACCCGCCTGCTCGAACAACGCCCAGAACGGGATCTGCGCGAGGATGAAGTAGAGTGCGGCCAGCATTCTGTCGCGCTCCGCCGTGTCGCACTTGCGCAGGGCGTAGTACAGCATGTAGCCGAGCAGCAGCAGGCCGAGCGGCAGCATCACGCCGCCGAAACTCTCCGGGTTGAGGATGAAGAACATTGCGACGGCGATGACCGCGATGCCGGTCAGATAGCAGGCGGCCTCCACCGTGATCGGACCCAGAACGCGGTCCCGCAGGCGGGCGGCATCGGGCGGCTCCGCGCGACCCTCCAGCCAGCTCTGACCGGCCAGAAAGAAGATAAGCCCCAGCAGCATGCCGACCCCGGCCAGCCCGAATCCCCACTTCCACCCGTAAACGATGCCCAGATAGCCGCAGCCTAACGAGGCGAGCGCGGATCCCAGATTGATGCCCATGTAGTAGATCGTGAAACCCGAATCGCGGCGCGCGTCGCCCTCCTCGTACAGCGCGCCGACGATGGTCGAAATGTTGGCCTTCAGATAGCCGACGCCGGCGATGATTAGCGCAAGCGACAGATACAGGATGTTCTGATAGAGGGGCTGGGCTTCGATTCGTCTCGTGGTCTCGTCCAGTTCGATCCGTGCAGGGAGACCGACGGCCTGCGGGTTTTCAAGCTCCAGGGCGCTGCCATCCGCCGACAACGAATAGGCGGTGATCGCGCCATTCGGCGCGCGCAGTTCGCGTCCCGCGTCGCCGCCGCGACCGTCCAGTGCGAGCTGGTACTCGACGCCGCCGATGTTGATGAGATCGCGCGAGCCTTCGCCCTCGAAGGCCATGCCGAAGTGCCCGAGGACCAGCAGGATGGCGCCGAACGTCACGGCCTTGCGAGAGCCGAGATAGCGATCGGCGAGCGTGCCGCCGATGATGGTCATGACGTACACCAGCGCCAGATAGGTACCGTAGATCAGCGCCGACTTCTGATCGCTGAAGAGAAAGTGCTGGGTCAGGTAGATGATCAAGAGTCCGCGCATCCCGTAAAAGGAGAAGCGCTCCCACATCTCGGTCAGAAACAGGATGACGAGGCCTCTGGGATGCCCCAGAAACGTTCGCTCGGTCGGCGTTGCGGTGCGCTCTGACAGCGGCTCGCTCATTCGTGTGTCCCCTCTGTTGCGGCTCGGGTATGGCGCGGTCGACGCGTTTTGGCGTGAACTCGCGGCCCAATCAGCGCTTTGTTGTGTGCGTTTGCGTGGGTAGCCTACGCGGCGCTAAATTGGCCCGCAAACCCGCCCTTGCGCAGGCTCGGGCGTGCAGCCGAAGAGGTATCCAGACATGGCGAATCCCGCGCCGGGCTTCCTGAAGTATCCCGACTATCGCATCGAGCTACAGGCGCTCGAGGGCCGAGTGGACATCGTGGTTGCGGATGAAGTCGTTTGCTCGACGACCAAAGCGACCTGGCTGCTGGAGACGCGACATGCCCGCGCGCTCTATGTGCCGCTCGCGGACTGCCGGCAGCTCGCGGCCAGCGATATGCGCACCTACTGCCCATTCAAGGGCGAAGCGAGCTACTTTTCAGTGCTTCGGGATGGCGCCGGTCCGGACGCGGTGGAATCGGGTCGCGACGTCTTCTGGCACTACGCCGAGCCGTTCGACGAAGTGCTGCGGATTGCGGACCTGCTTGGCGTTTACTCGGACAGGGTCGACGCGATCCGCGTCGACGGCGTCGCGCTCGCGCCCTGACTGCAACGTCGCCGTGCGGGCACTATTACCGCGTTCGGCTGCGTTACGGCTGGTTGGCTTCGTGCGGAAAATCTTCCGGCACGTTCAGACTCGTCCTGACGAACAGATTCCACTGATCGACGGCGCGCCGGGCAGAAGCGCTGTGCGCGGCCGCGGCCGCCTCGTGTTCGGACTTGGTCGCCTCGATGCAGGCGCGGAAGCCGTCGACGCCCTTGAGAAACGCCTGCCACTCGGGGTCCCGAATCGGCTCCGCCGGCCGCTGCGGCGCGACGCATATGGACGCGGCCTGTGGCGCGACGCCGGGCGTCGCGGTCGGCTCTGCGTGTCCATAGGCGGTCAGGGCGCAGGCGCCGAAAAACGCAAATAGCCAACCCCGCGAGGTGTGCGCTGCTCCGCTGCTGGTCGTGTTGTCGTTGCGCATGCGCTGCCCCTCAGCTTCTATCCCCTGAGCAGGCTACGCAGTGGGGTGCTGCGTTCCGTGACGGGCTCGGTGTTTTACCGTTTGCGCTCAGGGCCCTAGCAGGGTTGGAGGCGCATAGACACGCGGGGCGGGAGCGTTGCCCGCGTACGGCTCTACCCGCACGAGGCAGGTATGCGCGGACGGCCCCTGAGCGAGCTGCGATGTGCCGATGTCCCGCGTCAGCACGTTGGGATTGCCCGCCAGCTCTAGTGTCTCGCCGCGCTCGTCCGTCCAGGGGTCAAACCAGGCGCCGGTCGGCAGCTCGACGACGTCCTCGCGCAGCCGGTCGTCGAACTGGGCACCGGCGAGGCACTGACCTCGATCGTTGAACACGCGCACGGTCGCGCCGTCTTCGATACCCCGGGCGGCGGCGGTGCGTGGATGCAGGCGGAGTCGCTCGCGGCCGCCCACC
>JBCCGT010000051.1:0-6349 GCA_039029135.1 Pseudomonadota bacterium
CACGGTGTAGTCGCCCGGGTTCGCGTAGCTGTGGCTCGCCGTCGCGCTCGCGCCGGACGTGCCGTTGCCGTCACCGAAGTCGAACGTGTAGTCGACGATGTTGCCGAAGGCGTCCGAGCTGCCGCTCGCGTCCATGTTCACCGCCAACGGAGCAAGGCCGAGGCCCGGGTTGACGGTCAGAGCGGCCACGGGAGCGGTGTTCGCGATAACCGTCGCCGAGGTGGTGTCCGTCGCGCCCTGATCGTCGGTTACGATCAGCGTCGCAGTGTATTCACCCGGCGTGACGTACAGGTAAGACGTGCTGGCCGCAGCGCCGCCAGCGCTGCCGCCGTCGCCAAACGTCCAGGCGTAGTCGACGATGCTGCCGTTCGAGTCGGCGCTGGCGCCGCCGTCGAACAGTACGGTGCGCGGCGTCAGGCCGACCGCCGTGTCGACGGAGAAGGCCGCCGTGGGCGCCGCGTTCGCGCTAACGGTGCGGGTCGTCATGCTGGTGCCACCGAGATCGTCGGTGACCGTCAGCGTAACGACGAACTCGCCGGCATTGACGTATTCGTGCGTCGTCTGCACACCGCTACCCGTCGAGCCGTCGCCGAACAGCCAGTCGTAGCTGACGATGCTGCCGTTGTCGGTGCTGGCGCTCGCGTCGAAGGACACCGTGAACGGCACGACACCAGCTGAGGGCGCCTGTGTGAAGCTCGCCACGGGCAGTTCGTTGACCGTCAGCGTCGCCGGCTGCGAGGTCACCGTATTGATCGGGTTCGTGACGACCACGTCGTAGACGTCGCCGGATTGGGCGAGCGTGGCCGCGCCAATGTTCAGGCTGGTCGCAGTCGCGCCCGCGACGGGCGCGCCGTTCTTGCGCCACTGATACTCGACGACCGGCGTGCCGGTAACGGCAACCTCGAAGGTGACGTTGTCGCCGACCAGCGCGTCTACGGACTGCGGCTGTTGAACGATGATGACCTCGGCCGACTGATCAACGACGATGGACACAGTCGCAGTGCCGGTCGCACTGTCGTCGTCCGTTACCGTCAGCGTTGCCGTGTAGGTGCCGGGCATCAGGTACTCGTTGGAGGCCAGCGCGCCGTTGCCGCTGTTGCCATCGCCAAAGTCCCAGGCGTAGGCCGTAATCGTGCCGTCCGCGTCCGCACTGTTTGAGGCGTCGAAGTCGACGATCAGCGGGTTGAAGCCCGTGGTGGGCGTCGCGACGATGTCAGCCACTGGAAGCTGGTTCGGCGGCAGGACGGTCAAGGTCGCCGCGGCAGAGCTGACCGACGCGGCCGCGTTCGTCGCAACGACGCTGATCTGCGCACCGTCGTCGGCGAGCTGCGGGTTCGCGAAGGTATAGCTGGCACCGGTCGCGCCAGCGATATCGCTGCCGTTCATCTGCCACTGCAGCGTGATCGGCGCAGTGCCGTCAACGGTGGCCATGAAGGTCGCCGCCTCGCCAATCTCGACGGTCAGCGACTGCGGATCCGTTACGAACGACGGCGGCGTGGGCAGAGGATCGACCGAAACGACGCGACTGATCGCGTTCACGGCACCGCCGTTGTCGGTGACCGCCAGGGCGACCGTGAAGTCACCCTCAGACGTGAAGGTGTGGGTCACCGTCTCGCCGGTTGCGGTGCTGCCACCGCCGAAGTCCCAGGCGAAGGCATCTACCGTGCCGTCGGTATCCGACGACATGCTGGCGTCGAAGGTGACATCCAGGGTGTTGAGCGTCTGGCTGCTGGAGAAGGCCGCGGTGGGCGCCACGTTGTTGCCCGCAACGATGCCGTCGATCTCCGTACCGAATATCTGCAGACGCGCGCGGATAGTCTCGCGCACCGTCACGTAGCGGCCGGTACCCATCGCGGCGCAGGCGAAGAAGCCGCTCGGCGCTGTGCCGCTGCCCTGAACCGGGACGTTGCAGTTGATGATCGGGCCATCGACGATCTGGTTGTCCACCGGCGTATCGCCGATTTGAATCTCGAGCGTGAAGTCGTGGTTGTTGCGCAGCGCAAGACGCACCTCTTCAACGGCGCTCGTCTCGCCCAGGTCGTAGGTGATCCAGGCGCTTTCGACCAGGCCATTGGAGTTCTTCCAGTGCGACTGCAGGCGCTGCTCGCCGCTGGCCAGGGTATCGATGGCGTTGTCGGAAGAGTTGAACGACCAGCCCACATTGAGAATGCCCAGCGGCAGAGCGCCGATCACGCCGCCAGCGCCCACTTCGACGTCAGCGCCGATTGTGGTGCTCTCGCCCGCGGCGTTAGTCGCGGTCAGCTCGACGCGATAGGTGCCGGTCGAAGCATAGGTGTGCGTCAGCACAGCGTTGGTGGAACTGTTGCCGTCGCCCAGGTTCCACAGGAACGTAAGCGCGCTGTCTTCCGGGTCCGTCGAGAGTGTGGCATCGAGTGCGACGTCCTGGCTCGCAGACATCGGCGTCGCGATGAACGCGGGCAGCGGCGCGGGCGCCATCATCTCGGGCGGCAGCCGATAGTCGAAGCCATAGACCTCGAAGTCCGCCTCGTTCGTGGAGCGAATCGTCAGATAGCGCGCCATCGTCTCGGGCACCGGACACTCGACCAAGGCCGAGGGGGCGCGATTGCCGCCACCGGGAATGGCGCAGCTACCAACGACCGGGCCGTCGGCAACCTCGCCGGCGAGCGCCGTACCGGCACTGATGTCGAGGCTGTACGCCAGGTCGCCGCGCGGCGCGATGTCGATGCCGATGATCGGCATGACCGATCCCAGGTCGACGGTAAAGAACGCGTCGGCCAGCACGCTGCCGCTGTTCCAGGCCGTGCTCAGATCCTGCCCGCCGTTGCCGAGCTCATCGAGGATGTTGCCGGCCTCGGCGTCGCCGCCGCCGACCGCGACGACACCCACGTCGAGCTGCGCGTTGACGCTGGAGGAGAACACGCTGGTGCCGCCCTGATCGTCGGTTACCGTCAGGGCCACGTTGTACATGCCCTGGCCCGGGAAGACGTGCGAAACGCCAACGCCACTGCCCGTCGTGCCATCGCCGAAGTCCCAGTCGTAGCTGACGATGGTGCCGTCGCTGTCCGAAGAACCAGAAGCGTCAAAGCTGAAACCGGTCGTGCCCGCGATCGGCGTGGCAGTGAACATGGCCACCGGATCGTCGTTCATCGGCCCGCCGCCGATGCCGGTCGTCTGGTTGATGGTGATGAAGGCGTTGACCGCGACGCTCGTGAACGTCTGACTCGTACCGTCCGGCCAAGTAACTACGATGCTGTCGATCAAGCTATCCGTACCGAGCCCGAAGTGCAGCCGGCCGTCGTCCTGCGAGCGACTATGAATGCCGCCGTTGCGCTCGCGGTACTGCGTGGTGCCGCCAGAGGTTAGCGCGACGACCGCGCCGATACCGTCGCGGTTAGACGCAACGCCTTCCAGCGTGATCGTGATGAAGTTGTTGCCGTTGCCCTGGTTTTCGAACAGCTCTACGGGGCCGCTGGCCATGGCCTTGATGTCTTCGCTGTTGGTCGCGATCAGATCGATGAAGCCATCGTTGTTGAAGTCAGCCGCTGCAAGGCCGGAGACAAAACCGCTCGTGGTGCCTTGGGCACCGCGCGCGCTCGCCTCGAGCACGAAAGAGCCGTCGCCCTGGTTCGCATAAAATTCGTTGACGACGTTGGTGCCGTTGCCCTGGTCGCTGCGCGCGACGTACAGGTCGATGTCCTTGTCATTGTCGAAGTCCGCCGCGACAACGAACTGCCCGTCGTCGATACCCGCGATCCCGGACGTGCCGGTCGCGTTGATCAGGCCCGTCGCGTTCTGTAGCAGCAGATAACCGCCGTCGTTCGGGGTGACGGCAATGATGTCCTGCAGGCCGTCGTTGTTGACGTCAGCAATGGCCGAGTCGCTGATGCGATTGATGTTGGGAAAGCCGAAGTCGCCGCGCACATCCGACAGGCCGTTGGCGCCGAAGCTCAGGACACCGTCCGGATATTTGGTCTGGCTGTGCTGCACGAACAGCGCGGGATCTGCAACCGCGCCATTGCTGGCGGAAATCTGCGCGTAGAACGTGAACTGCTTGGACGTGAAAGTGTCGTCCTCAAGCGTAAACGCGCCACTTTGTGCGTCGTAGGTGAAGATCGCAGACTCGAAGTGCGGCGCGGCTGCGCGGCGGTTGTTGTTGATCACCGCGATGTCCAGGCGGCCATCGTCGTTCCAATCGAACCAGGTGCCGTGGCGACCGCGGCCCATCGGATAATCGAGACCCATGCTCGCGGCCTGATCCGTGAAGCCACCGCTGCCGTCGTTGATCAACAGCAGATTCGGATCGGATCCCGTGCCGTCCTGGGCACCGACAGCGACGAACAGATCCTGGTCGCCGTCGTTGTCGATGTCCGCGAACGACGCGCCAAACATCTCGTTGGTCAGGCCGCTAACGCCGCCAGCAGCGCTGAAACCGCCGACGCCGTTCAACAGCAGCTGTGGCGCCGCACCGTGGTTGCCAAGCCAGAGATCTGGCCGGTCATCACCGTTGATGTCCGCCCACGAGGCGCCGTATGTCGCGCCAGAGCTGCTAACGCCCAGTGAACCGGATACCTCGGTGAAGGTTTGCGCCATAGCGGGTGCCGAAAGCACCGTACACAAAAGCACAACCGAGAGAGAAACACGATTGACCAACATCGAACTGCCGTCCCATTCGAGCCAAAGTCCGTGTCGGTACTACTTCGGGCAGACCGTTCCTGTCCGCCCTGATTTCATGACCTATTGCGACTTAGCAGTGTACTGATACGGTTCCGGGGCGGTGTTCGATAATGTAATTGCCCACAGGGGTTTGTAGTGCTCCCCCTGAACAGATCATTAAAGGTAATCAGGTTGTGAAATCCGGTGAACTAAACTGACGTAAGAACGCGACCGCGGCGCCGAATTTTCGGTGATCGGCGCACCCTTAAACGCCCCCGCTAAAGTAAACGGTGGTTGCGTTGCAGCCGTTAGCGGTACATCGATCGAACCGCTGACACCATCGCCAAACGTTCGCGGGCACACAGATCACACAAACACAACGCCGCGCCACATTTGCGGTATGGTTTGACCGCTGCCAGCCGCATACCGGGGAGGACGCTACTTTGGCAGGACCGCTCGACGGGGTGAAGATACTCGACCTCACGACGATCTATTCGGGACCGATCTGCACGTCGATCCTCGGCGATCAGGGTGCCGACGTGATCAAGATCGAATCGCCCGAAGGGGACTGGATACGCTCTGCGCTGGCGATCCAGCGCAACGGCGTCGGCGGCGCGTTCGCGATGATGAATCGCAACAAGCGCTCGCTGGTGCTGGACCTGACAACGGCAGAGGGCAAAGCCGTCTTTCGCGAGATGGTGATAAAGGCCGACGTGGTCGTCGAAAACTACCGACCCGGCGTCATGGAGCGCCTGGGCATCGGCTACGACGCGCTGCGCGAGCTCAATCCTGGCCTGATCTTCGCCAGCATCAACGGCGTGGGCCACAGCGGACCCTACGCCAACCGCCGGGTATATGACGCGATCATTCAGTCCGTGTCAGGAATCGCCGCGCTGCAGGCCGATCCGAAGACCGAGCGGCCGGTCATGGTGAACTCCCTCATCTGCGACAAGCTGACGTCGATGACCTCTGCGCAGGCCATCAGCACGGCGCTGTTCGCGCGCGAACGCAGCGGCCGCGGCCAGCGCATCGACATCGCGATGCTCGAGGCGGCGCTCTTCTTCGTCTGGCCGGACAACATGCTGAACTAAACCTTCGTCGGCGACGACGTGCACTACGCCGAACCCCTGAATCATGCGGTTTTCGTGCGCCAGACGGCGGATGGCTACGTCTGCATCATGCCGGTGCAACAGGACGAATGGCTGGGTCTGTTCAAGGCGCTGGATCTGCCGAACCTGCTGCTAGATCCAGCGCTGCAGACCGAAGCGGGGATCGACACGGAGCAGGTGGCCGCGCGCGTCGACGCCGCCTTCTTGAACTTCACGACGGCCGATGCCGCGCGGCGTCTAGAGGACAATCAGGTGCCGTTCGCGCTGATCAACGCGCGCGAAGAGGTTCCCGATGACCCGCAGGTCAAGGCGACAGAGGCGCTCTGGGAATTCGAGCACCCCTGGGCTGGGCCGATGCGCCAGGCGCGCCCTCCCGCGCGCTTCTCGGAAACGCCCGCCGAGATCTTTCGCTGTTCGCCGGAGCTCGGCGAGCATAGCGTCGAAGTGCTCGAGGAGTTCGGCTTCGAACAGGCGCGCATCGAATCGTTGCGCGCACAAAAAGTGGTGCGCTGAACATGAGCCAGCGAAGTTTTCAGAGCAACAACGAGTTCGCCATCGCCTCCAACGAGCCGCAGCGCCTGGCGGACTTCACCCGCGAGCTCGGC
>JBCCGT010000052.1:0-2422 GCA_039029135.1 Pseudomonadota bacterium
CCTCAAGGCCAATATGGCGCCGGCGACTAACCATCGTCGGATAGTCGTCACGCCGGCCGATGCGCTCAGCGAGCAGCAACGCCGGCGTGACGAGCGCTTTATGGAGATGGCCATTGCCGCTGCGGAAGGCGGCAATGGCTCTCCTTTCGGAGCGGTGATTGTCGACCACCAAACCGACCAGGTGAAATGCAGCGGCGCCAACAGAGGCGGCCACAACCGCCTTTATCACGGCGAGGTCGACGCCATCATCAATTGCGGAAATGAGCATCCCGAGATCGATTGGACCAGGCTGACCCTGTACACCACAGGCGAGCCCTGCCCGATGTGCATGAGCGCGATCGTCTGGAACCGCATCCCGCGCGTCGTCTACGCCACCTCGATCCGAACGCTAACCGATATCGGATTCCCCCAACTCACCCTCGACAGCCCAACCGTGGCGATTGCTGCACCGTTTTACAGCGGCGAGATCGTCAGCGGCGTCCTCGCTAAGCGCACCGACCCGATGTTCAAGGCGTGGTTGGCGTCGCGGTAGGCACGACTAGCTCGCGTCGTTCAGGCCCCAATCGTACTCATAGCTGTTGATCCGGCCGGCTTCGAGCAGGCGTTCCCCGAGTTCGGGTTCGGCATAACGCGCTGCGTGCTCAAGCACTCCGGCTTCGGTGCCGCCGAAATCCTCGACGAACCAGACATAGATGCGGCTGGCGGTCAGACGGTCGCCCTCGAAATGAAAGCCGCGCGGGTCATTCACATAAGCACGGGCATTTTCGTCCAGCACTTCATCGATGGTCTCACCCGTGTAAGCTTCGGCGATTAGGTTCGGGCAGCCAAGTGCCGCGCAGTTGAAGGCATAGTGCACCCGTGCATCCTGCCAAATCGGCCGAACGATCGTGTGCTCGATATCGTTAAGGCTCAGCGCCCGTCCGTCGACCTCGACCACATCCCGGTTCCACGGTCCGGTCGCCAGCAGGCCGCCATCCACTCGGCGGATGGTGTTGACCGGGTAGTCGCGCAGTACGAGAGCGACAGTCTTGGCGTTGTAGAGATTGATCCAGTAGGCGAGTTGTTCGGGCCGGTCGAGCGCTGCGACATCAACCTGCTCTAGCGCACTAATGTAGCTCTCCAGGGCTGCAAGGTCGGCTTCCGTGACGGCCGCGTAGCGAAGGCGCGCGATCCCGTCCAGCCCTTCCACCCGATAGGTGCTCAAAAACGCATTCCAGGCGCTGTGGTCAACAATCTCGCTAGACCCCGGTGTGAACGCGAGCCAGTCGCTATCGGTCACTTGAGCGGTCGGAATGGCGGCGCGCTCGATTGAGGCGCAGGCGCTGAGGGCGACCAGCATGGCGGCGCCGGTGACTTTGGTGACGAAACTCATGATGCTGTTCTCCTTGTTCCTGCAGTGGCCTTGGCCAGCGCTTGGGCACGCAGGCGGCCTTTAAGTTGTTTGAACGCCAGCGCCGTCTTGCGCTGTGCGAGGGCGGTTTGGCTGTCGCCGCCGGACAGGAAACGGTCGCGGTCCGCATTGTGCGCGCACATGGAGATCGGGCCACGCGGCGTCATCACGGTGAAAACGCAGGCCTCGCAGCGCTCGCGATCGATTGAGTCCGCGGCCATGAAGTTGTGGATGAAAAAGCTCAGCCGGTGGGGGCGACGGCCGCGCAGCAGCGCCGGCGCAAGCGGCCAAAAGCTACGCCAGGCCGCGCGAAGCGCTCGAAGCACGAGTCCGGGTCGTCGCAAACAGGCAGCAAGGCAGGCGCGAACCACGTCGCGGTCGCGGTTCCAATCGTCCGTTCGTCCGGCGACGCGGTGGAACAATTCACGAAATAGCGCCGTGTCCGCATAGAGCGGAGCGGTTCGCCCGCCTGCCGTTAGGATCGATGCATGCTTATTGCAAGACGGATGCCCGATCTGGAACACGCCGAAATCGGCTGCGCCGCCGGTGGCGTCTCGGATGGCTCCCATCAGCGAGTCTTGAGTGATTTGGCCATCGTCCCGTGCGCCCAGAACACCGCGGCCGGTGTCGGCCTGCATCTGAAACGAGGCCAGGTTGATGCGGTCGGCGTTGGCGGTGAACCAGCGCACCAGCATGGGGATCTCGGCCACATTGCCGTCGAAGACGGTGGTGTTGAAATTGACCCGCAGCCCCAGCCCGTCGGCGTTCGCTAGGCAGAATTCGCGCACCTTGTTCAGCGACGCCTCGCTGGCATGGCCCTTGATCTCCTGCGTCAGATCGACATGGAAACAGACATCGTTCAGCCCTGCCTTCGCAAGCCGCTCCAGCAATGGCCGGCGCGCCCGGATGCCGTTGGTGAACAAGGCCGAACGCATGCCCAGCCCTCTGATGTGTCGGGTGATCGCCTCGAGATCTTCAGCCCGGCGCAGTGTGGGCTCACCGCCCGTGATCTGGATGTTGGTGCGGGGGCCA